>DASXDM010000001.1:0-80573 GCA_036490655.1 Verrucomicrobiia bacterium
CGGCTACAACTTTTCTTAAAACGCTTTAGCCGCAGATCGGATTCGCGCTATCGCGCGGCTTCGCCTTCAGCGGCAAATTTTCAGGGCCGGTTACCCGGGGTGGCGCGCTCTCAGACTCGCGCTTACCCCGGGCTACTTTCGCCTGCCCTTCCAGGGCGTTCAATCAGAGCGGCTGCGCCGGAATTGCCACGAGCCCAGGTACTTTGAGCATATTCAAGCCCACCCTATTTCAACATCACATTGCAGGCTCACCCCTCACCCTGAACGAATGGGTTGAAGGCTTTTTGACTCCAGACGGCGCGCACGGAGTGACGCGCCCTACCACCCTCCGTGTTGAGGAGAGAATGATTCACGGTGATTTGAGAGTCAGATGGCATATGGCAGATTCATCCGTTGCGAAAATTTCGAAAAGCGCAAAAGAAACATCCAATCCGCCTTCGCCTGGCTACGGCGCGACAAACATCGAACATCGAACGTCGAACATCGAACGTCGAACATCGAACGTCGAACGTCGAACGTCGAACATCCAATCCGCCTTCGCCTGGCTGCGGCGCGATAAGTATCCAACGCCCAATATACAAGGGCGGATGCCCCCTCTCCTCCGAAAGGGAAAATGTTTTGATCGAGGCCCCAAGGAAGGGGGATTCACTTTGGTAACGAGTATTCTTCTTGCGGCCATGAACAAATGGAGTCGCGCATTTTGCACGGGCATATTTGTAAAAAAAGTTCATTTGTCACTCAAAAACTATGGAATTCGGACGCGGGATTATGTATAAAATCCGGCGGAAGGATATTTATGAGAATCAAAAGTTTTTTATTCGTGGCCGCGTTGTCGTTAGCGTTGAACCCGTTGGCCGAAGCCGGTCAATTTTTCCAGGATTTCCAAGCTTATGCGGTCGGCGCCACCAATTTCAGCGACGGTTCGCAATTATTTTCCACTTCATATTCCACGGCGCAGGTGGTTTTTTCGCCGTACAATGAACTGCAATTGACGGCCAATGGAGTTTCAGGCGTCAATTCCGCATATGAATTGCCGGACCTGGATTCGGGCGCGCCGGTGTACGCGTTTTCCGCCAAATGGAACATGCCGGTCTATGGCAATTTTGGCGGCAGCCCGCCATCGGCGGACGGCTTTTCTTTCAACTTCGGCCAATTGAGTTCGCTCAACCTGGCGACCAATACCGTTGCGCAGGAGTCCGGTTACGGCGTGGGGCTTTCATTTGATATCCAAACGTATTCCGGCAACAGCCCGGGCTTCTACATCCGTTCGGGCACAAATATCATCGCCAGCGTTCCTTACACTCCCGGCACTGAGTGGGGCGTGAACAACGGCACACGCCATTTTTTTGAAGTGGACTGGAATTATTACACGGGCATGTCGGTGCGGATGGACGGGACGAACATTTTCAGCAATATCGTCATCACGAACTTCAATCCGCAGGGAGGCGAACGTTTTGTCTTTGCGGCGCGTTGCGGCACCGACAGCGAATTCATCCGGTTGGATAACATCGCGATCTGCACGGGCGGGAATTATGTGCAATTGCCTTCCAGCAGCCCGTATTATGCGAATAACGACCAGGGTTCGCCGCGAGCGCTGGCATTTGATGGCGATAATTCCACGCTTTGGGGAGCGATCGGTTCACTGCCGGCCTATGACGGGGCGACGTTTTTGCCATCGAATTCCGTGGCGCTTTTTGCAATAACTTCCGCCAATCTTACCAGTGGAAACAGTGATCCGCAGGCGTTCACGCTTGACGGGAGCAACGATGGCGGCGGCAGTTGGAACACGGTCGGCAGCGGCAGCGCTAATTTTCAAAACGCAGAGGAGACACATTGCCTGCCGGTGACGGGCGCCGCGGCTTTTAACGCTTATCGGTTGAATGTGACAGGGACGGCGATACCGAACAGCGGTTGTACTTTGGGCGAGTTACGGTTGTATGCGTTCAGCCCGGTGCCGTCGTTGTGGCGGCAGACCGGGTGGCCCGACACGGTGCAGCCCAGGGACGTGGCCTGTTCCGCAGACGGACAAAAAGTTTATGCGGCCACGGTCTCAGGCATTTGGGCGTCTTACGACGGCGGCATCACCTGGGCGCAAACGATGGCGCCGTCGGATAATTTCGATTCCATTGCGTGTTCTTCCGATGGCAGCATCGTGGCCGGCGGGAATCAGACGTTTGTGATGACTTCCACGGACAGCGGCGCCGATTGGGGATCTTACTCGATCACCGGCGGAGGCACGGAATGGATGGATATGTCCGCCAACGGGCAGGTGATCATGTGCGGGCCCCGGCTTGCGATCTCCACGGACGGCGGCGCAGACTGGAACGGAAACTCATTAGACGCCGCCGGAGCCGGTGGTGTGGCAGTCGCCCGCAACGGCGGATTGCTGATCGCCGCGGGCCATGGAACAAGCGCAGACAACGGCATCTATACCTCGACCAATTCAGGATCCACCTGGCAACCGACGAGCGCGCCGAACGCAAATTATAACGGGCTGGCGGCGTCGGCGGACGGCTCAAACATTTTGGCGGTTGGATATGCCGACGGCATTTATGTTTCGACCAATGCGGGAGCCACGTTTGCACATATCGCCTTTGGGAATCCATGGTTCGGCGCCAGCGTGTCGGCCGATGGCAGCAGATTTGTGCTCCAGGACATCGGCGGCAACGTATATTACTCGACCGATCATGGAACGACCTGGACGTTCAGTATCCCGACCGGCAGCACTTCGGAATGGCTCAATTCAGCCGTGACGACAAATGGCAGCAAGGCGTTTATCATTGGCGAATATCAGAACTCACTTTGGGTGGGCGTTTTCGGAGCTTCGACTCCAGCGCCGGTTTCCCTGAGCGTGAAGAACGGGTCCGCGGTTTTGTCGTGGGCGGGGTCGTCTTCCTACGCCACGCTCCAGCGAAGCACCGACCTGACCAATTGGACGGATGTTCCGTATCCGGTGCAGAATAACGGCACTAATTTTCAGAGCACGGACCTGCTGTTGCAGAAGGCGTTTTATCGGCTCAAGTCGCCGTAAATTTAATATTGGGAGGATTAATCAGGACTCGACGGAGTTTCGCTCCACCATGGAATGATGGCGCCGCCTTACGACAACTGCCTTTCATGCGTGCCACTGTGGTTTAATCTTTAACCCCTTTAAGCATCACGCTATGCTTCCCGCGTGCAATTTCGAAAGATCACCCTCATCGGCGTTGGCCTGCTGGGCGGCTCCATTGGGTTGGCCGCCCGGACGTCCCGACTTGGCCGGGAGGTTGCCGGGTTTGCCCGCCGGCGCTTGACCATCGCTGAATGCGAAATGGTTGGCGCCACCGATTTTACGACGACCGACCTCCTCGCCGCCGTTTCCAATGCCGACGTGGTCATCCTCTGCACGCCGCTCGCGCAGATGCGCGCGCTGACCAAGCAATTTCTGCCCGCGCTCAAACGCGGCGCGATCGTCACCGATGTGGGCAGCGTGAAGGGCAGCGTGGTGCGGGAACTTGAATCGCTCGTCGCCAAAGCCGGGGCGCATTTTGTCGGCAGCCATCCGATGGCTGGCGGCGAAAAAACCGGCGTGCTGGCCGCCAAAGCGGATCTGTTCAAAAACGCGATCTGTGTCCTCACGCCAACGCGCAAATCGAATGCCGCTGCCGTGCGCAAACTGGAAGGCTTTTGGAAATCGCTCGGTTCGCGGATCGTGAAGATGCCGCCGGAAGAACACGATCTGTTTGTCAGCCGCACAAGCCATCTGCCGCATGTCGCCGCTTCGGCACTTGCCAACTTCGTCCTCGGCCCGACGAATCCCAAAGGGCAATCGCAACTTTGCGCCGGAGGTTTTCGCGATACCACCCGCATTGCGTCCAGCTCACCCGAGATGTGGCGGGACATCGCCCTTGCCAACCGGAAAAATCTCGTGAAAGCGCTCACCGCTTTTGCCTCCGACCTTAAAAAATTCAGGAAAGTTTTGAAGAGAGAGGATGCGAAAGCGGTCCTGGAATTTTTTGAGACGGCAAAATCCCGGCGCGACGGTTGGTGCGTCAATGGACCTTCAACCCAGTCGGAATGATGGCGCTTCCCGATCTTATCGAAATCGTGCCGCTCGAAAAGCCGGTACGCGCGGACATCACCGTGCCCGGATCCAAGAGCATCACGAATCGCGCACTTATCCTGGCCGCGCTGGCCGATGGCGAAGTAAAGCTGACCGGCGCGCTTTGGAGTGAAGACACTCAAGTAATGGTGCATGCCTTGAAGAAGTTAGGTTTCGAGATTAAAATTGAGTTTGATCCAAATGAGTTTTGCAATCGGACTATAACAGTTAGGGGACTCGGGGGGGAAATTCCTTATCACGGGTCAGCTAAAAAGCCACTTGAACTGAATGTTGGTAATGCGGGAACGGCTGCAAGGTTTTTATCGGCATTTGTGTGTCTTGGAAAAGGATTTTATCGGTTGCGTGGTGTTTCGCGAATGCACGAACGACCTCAAAAAGGATTGTTTGAGGCTATACGTGCACCATCGACGCTTCTTGAAAAATTATTCAGCCCATTTTCCTTACGCACACTGGGGTATTCGGTTGATTCACCTAATGGTAAACTACCTGTTGTAATTCATGGTACAGGACCAAGGCCTGGAACTAAATGCACTGTAAGTATTGAGGAAAGCTCTCAATTCGCTTCAGCATTACTCTTATGTGCAGAAGTTGGTGGTTGGAAAGTTAAAGTTCTCGGTGAAAATGCAGAAGAGTCTCCGTATGTGGCAATGACGATAAAGCTAATCGAAAAATTTCCAAAAAAAGGAGGAATATTTAAAATCGAACCGGATGCCTCCAGCGGAAGTTATTTTTGGGCCGTTGGTTGGCTATTTCCAACGCCCTTAGATTCTCCAGACCAAAAAACAGGTGCGATTTCTCACTTTGACTTGAATCTTTATATGCAAGGGAAAATCGCCAAGCCAAAGTTTTTTTCTGCAAGGGTTCTTCGTTGGCCAAATTCAGATTGGCAAATTGATCAATGGTTTCCATTTCAACTCCCTGATCCACCTGATTTCAAGGGTGTCACATCGCGTATTCACGATATGGGCGACAGCATTATGACGGCGATTACGATTGCTCCATTTGCCAATAAAAAATGCTGTTTTACTGATTTAGGCCGGCTTCGTGTTCAAGAAACCGAACGTGTTGAAGCTTTAAAGGCAGAGTTGACCCGATGTGGTGCAAATGTGATTGAAGATAAAGAGAACGATACATTGACGATTTCTCCGTCGCAGCTTCATGGCGCCGAGATTGAGACGTACAATGACCATCGGATGGCGATGTGTTTTGCGATTTTGGGATTGAAAGTGCCGGGGATCAAAATCAAGAATCCGGCCTGCGTGAAGAAGACATTCCCGAATTTTTTCCAAAAACTGGCTGCCGCGCCGCCGAAGGGGCTGGGCGCGACGATTCGAGACGCGAAAACAGGGCGAAAATTATCGCATGAAGAGTTGTTTGCTGACTAAATGAGACAGAATTAACAGAATAGACAAAAAAACGGCAAAAGGAAGAAGACAGATTTAACACCAAGAAAACGAAGGGAACAAAGAAAGACAGCATTTTTCGGGAAAAGCAGAGGGAAGAACAGACAGAATCAACGGAATTTAATTTAAATTTGAAAAATCCAACTGTGATCGCCATTGACGGCACGAGCGCAAGCGGCAAGAGCACGAATGCCAAGCTCGTCGCCAAATCCCTGGGTTATGTTTACGTGGATACCGGCGCGATGTATCGCACGCTCTCCTGGTATTGTCTCCAAAAGCGCATTGAGGTGAGCGACGCCAAAGCTGTGACCCTGGCTTGCCGGAAATGGAAGACCACCCTGGAATGCGTTGAGAAAAACGGCCTGCGCGTCGTGCATTTGCTGGTGGATGGATATTATCCGGAGGCGGAAATCCGCACTGCCGAGACGAGCGCCGCCGTGTCGCACGTGGCGGCCGTGCCCAAAGTCCGCGAATGGATGGTCAAACGCCAGCGCGAATGCATCCAGTTCGGCGACCTCGTCATGGAAGGGCGCGATATCGGCACGAATGTTTTTCCCGAGACGGACTATAAATTCTATCTCGACGCGCAATTGGAAGAGCGCTCCCGCCGCCGCGCCGCCGACGGCATCCAGGAAAACCTTGCCGCGCGTGACCAACGCGACAGCCAGCGCGCCGTCGCGCCGTTGATGATCCCGCTGGGCGCCAAGGTCATCAATAATTCGCAGATGACTTCTGCGCAGACGAGCGGATTGATTCTGGAAGAGATCCAGAGTCGAGAGAAGCGGTGAAAGGCCGGTTGAGTGATGGAAAGTATAAAAGAAACATTCAACATTCAACATTCAACGCCCAACATCCAAGGGCGAAGTTGCCCCCTCCCCACGAATCTCAGGGGAATCTCAGGCAGCCATTTTTCTTTTCTCACCCCTCACCCTAACCCTCCCCCCGTTGAGGGGAGAGGGAACAGCGAGAGAAGGGTCATTGGCAATGGAAAGCCTCGCCGGGAGATTCCGCCATACGTATTTCAAACTGGAAAACAGAGCTATCGATGAATCTATCCTATCGCCTTGGCTGGATGTTTTTTCGCACTGTGTATGCGACGTACTTTCGCTGGCGCGTTTTCAATCCTGAGCGGGTCCCGCAAACGGGCGGGGTGATCCTGGCCGCGAACCACGCGAGCTACATCGATCCGCCGCTGGTCGGTTCGGGATTGACCCGGTCCATCAATTATATGGCGCGCGAAAGTTTGTTTCGCTTCGTCGGCATCGGCGCGTTGTTGCGCTCCTGGCAGGCGGTGCCCGTTGACCGCGACGGCGGCGGGGCGCGCGGGCTGAAAAATATCATGGACCGTTTGCGGGCCGGCGGCGGGATCATTTTGTTTCCCGAGGGCACCCGCTCGCCCGATGGCAAATTGCAGCCCGCGCGTTCGGGCATCGGGCTGGTCGTGGCCAAGTCCGATGCGCCGGTCGTGCCGGTGCGCGTGTTCGGCACGTTCGAAGCGTGGGGACGGAATCAAAAGGTTCCGCACCCAAAACGGATCGCGGTCAAATATGGGATGCCGATGCGATTTGAAAAATTACGCGCCGAGGCAAAATCTTGCGACAAGGCGCGGTTGAAACAGATCTACCAGGAAATCGCGGATGAGATCATGGCGGCGATCGCGAATTTGGAGGCGAGGGAGGATTAGGCCATCTGGAAGGACACTCCTACTGTGAGAGCGCTGTCAAAGATGGAATGACTGGAGAATTACCAATAACGAATTCCGAAGGCCGGGAATCCTGTCATTTGGGCTTCGTCATCCTTTAGAGCATTTTAAAAAATACTGCAGCCATTCGTGGGGAAGAAGGGGGGGAAGCGGTCTTTTTGGGTTTTGGCGTCGTTTCGGCTCAGTCACAGGGTTTTCAAACATGCTCCTTCGCCAAAGCCTCGCTCCGAACGGCCACATTATTTTTTTAAATGCTCTATACCGTATCAATAAAACTATGGCCGCAGACAAGCTGCGCGCTTCGCGCGGCTTCGCAAATGGCGGCTGTGGTTAGTGCCTTCATACCCAGGGCGGCGCTCGCAGACTCGCTTGCCCTGGGCTATTTTCGGTCACCCCTCCGGGGTTTTGATTCAGCGGCTGCGCCGGATGTATTTTTTCAGGCCAGAGCCAGCTTCACAAGATGGCGCGGCTATAGTTTTGGTTTAACCGCTCTAGTCATTCGGGTTTAGGAATTAGTCGTTTTCCTAAATCCCAATATTCGAGAGGGTATTGCTGATGCTGTTGATGGCCTGGACGAGTTTGGGATGCGATTGCTCGAACTCGGTGAGGGACGAGCGCAGTTGTTCGGCGGGTTCCTTCAAGGCAGCCGTTTCAGCCTTCAAGGACGCCAATAATTTGAGCAACTCATCCTTGCGCTCCGCGCTGATGGATTCCGCGCGGATCTTCGCTTCAATTTCACCGATGATATCTTTGATCATACTTTAAAGTAATTCGTGCCGCCGATTCGGCAAGTCTCACCAGCGGCCGACTTTCGGCAAGAGCGGGTTGACGATTTCCCATATCTTTTCACTGACGACTTCCACCGACTCGGCACCATCCACCACTTTCACCCGTTTGGGTTCCGTGGCGGCCAGGGTCTCGTATCCTCTCGCCACGCGCTGGAAAAATTGTTTGTCGGCTTCCTCGATGCGGTCGCGGATGAAAGGCATGGTGGATTGCCGGAAGAGCCGGCGCAACTCGCTCACTTCCGGCGGGACCATCAACAGCAACGTCAGGGCCGGGCGGGTCTCGCCGACCGCCATGTTCACGACGGCTTCAACCATCTTCAGGTCCAGTCGCCGCCCAAACCCCTGATAGGCCATCGTGGAATCGTAAAACCGGTCGCACAAAACGATATCGCCGCCGTCGAGGGCCGGACGGATGACTTCGCGCACCAGTTGGGCGCGGCTGGCGTTCATCAGCAGCAATTCCGCCTCGGAGGTCATCGCCTCGTTGGCTTTGCTGTGCTTGAGCGTGTGGCGGATCTCTTCGCCGATGGGAGTGCCGCCGGGCTCGCGTAGCGTGCGGACGCGATGGCCGATGCCGCGGACGCGCCGCGCCAGCAATTCCAATTGCGTGGATTTCCCGCACCCTTCAGTGCCTTCAAACGTGATGAACAGGCCTTTAGCCATTGATGATCTCAAATTGGACGATTAAATCTTTTTCAGTTTCGGGCCTTTGGACGTATCTTCGATCGTCCAACCTTTCGCTTTCAATTCATCGCGAAGGGCATCGGCTTTTTTAAAATCTTTTGCTTTGCGGGCAGCTTGCCTGGCTTCGAGCAAGGAATTCATTTCCGGCGGGATCTCCGCATCCGGTCGTGTTCCGATTCCAAGAACTGAATCAATTTTTTCCCATGTCGTCAATGCCATAGCGGCCTCGCCCGCGCCCAACGTATTTTCGGCGATGCGCCGGTTGGTCTCGGTCACCCATTTAAAAACCTCGCCCCATGCCCCGGAAATGTTGAGATCTTCATCCAGCGCGCCCGTGAAACCTTGCAATGTCGCCGAGCCGGCGCCCGCCGAAGCGGAGGCTCCGGCAAGTTCCCGTAATTTGCCGATGCACTCGTCGATCCGCGCCAGCGCGGCCTTCGCGCTTTGCAGGCCGTCCATCGTGAAATTAAAAGTTTCCCGGTAATGCGCCTGCAGCAGCAGGTAACGGATCTCCCGCCCGGTAAAACCTTTCGCCAGCAGATCGCGCAGCGTGAAATAATTGCCGAGGCTCTTACTCATCTTTTTTCCCTCGACGAGCAAATGCGCCCCGTGCAGCCAATACTTCACGAATGGTTTGCCGGTGGCGCCTTCGCTCTGGGCGATCTCATCCTCGTGATGCGGAAAAACCAGGTCCTCACCGCCCAGGTGCAGATCAAAACTATCGCCGAGGATCTTCATGCTCATGGCCGAACACTCGATGTGCCAGCCGGGACGGCCCTCGCCAAAGGGGCCCGGCCAAAAGACCTCGCCATCCTCCGGCACCCGTGATTTCCACAGCGCGAAATCAGCGATGGATTCCTTGGCGTATTCATCATTTTTGACGCGCTCGCCCGTGCGCATTTCCTCGAGATTCAATTTCAACAGTTGCCCGTAGTGGCAGCCGCAACCGCGATATTTCTCGATGGAGAAATACACCGAGCCGTCGGCGGCTTTGTAAGCGATGCCGCGGGCGATGAGTTTTTCGATCAGCGCGATGATCTCCGGGATGTGTTCGGTGGCGCGCGGTTTGACCTGCGGCTCGAGGCAATTGAGCGCCTGCATGTCCGCGAGGAACGCCGCCTCATAGATGCCGGTGAATTCGCGCAGCGACGTCTTCTTTTCCCGGACGCCCTTGATGATCTTGTCCTCGACGTCCGTGATGTTCATCACGTGCCTGACCTGGAAGCCTTTGAACTCCAGCCAGCGCCGCACCAGGTCGGCAAAGACGAACGTGCGCCAGTTGCCGATGTGCGCAAAATCATAGACCGTTGGCCCGCAGCAATACATTCCCACTTTGGGCGGGGCGATCGGCGAGAAATCCTGGATCGAGCGCGAAAGCGTGTTAAAAAATTTCAATCCCATCGGCCGGACAGATTAAAGTCATTCAGGCCAAAGCAAAAGCCGAATTGCGACCGAAAACAGTGGACACCATTCATTGCGGGCTTAAAATCATGTCACCAATCGCCCGTACCCAAACCCGAATCGATGTTATGGAACTCAAAGTCGTCTGCGGTTGCGGTCAGAAATATGCGTTCGATGTTGAACCGGTCAGCGGTCGGATGCCGGCGCCCGTGAATTGTCCCTCATGCGGCACGGACGGCACCGATACAGCCAACGGCCTTCTTGCGCAACATTATCCCAATCAACCGTCCGCGCTTCCGATGGCGACCCTCGCCGCCCCCGCTGCGGGTGGTCTGCGCGTGAACACAACCCGTCCACCTCTTACTTCGACGGCTGCGCCGCCGCCGATCCATGCGCCCCAGCCGATCGCGCCGATCTCATCCCTGGCCCAGCCCAAGACTGTGTCGAAGGATTTCAGCATGGGCCTCGGCATTTTGGGAGCTTTTATCGGGGCAATCGTTGGCGGTGCGCTCGTCTATGCATTTTTCGAGTGGGTCGGCTTCCGGTTTCCGTTGTCTGGTGTGGGCATCGGCGCTTTGACGGGTTATGGAGCGCGCCTGCTTGGGCGGGGCACGGATACCACTTTAGGAGTCATTGCCGGCGCTTTGGCGCTGGTCACCATCGTCGGGGTGTTTTATCTGATGTATGGAGAATTTTTCCTCTTTGGGATCATTTCCATGGTCATTTGTGTCGGCGTGGCTTACCGGCTCGCGTCGGAATGACATTGGGGCTGCGGTTCAATCGCCCTTCAACATAGGCCTGCACCCATGCCTGATAGTTCGCCTGGGCTGCGGGGCTTAAGACATTGAAAAAAGTTCTCTCGCAAATTTCGTCATCGGCATAAGAGACAGCCATGACCAGCTTGCCGTTATTGGCGAGCGCTTCGATCCCCATATTAGAACTGCTTGCGCCCTTCGACGAGTTGAGGGGCACCCAATCCAATTCCGTCCATGGCCCGTACTGATGAGTCATCTGGGGAGGCCATGCTTTGATGATTTTACCGGCATCGTCTTCAGCTTTGATCCGTCCGTGCCAAAATTCCGGCGCGATGGCCAGTCTCGAAGCCAGCCATTGATACCGCGAGTATTGGGCAGGAGTCCAAAGATCGAGGCGAAGTCCGACAAATACCCATGCGCAGGCCAGCAGCAAAAAGATGACCACGGCGGCCGTCAAAATCGTCTCCAAACCAATCTTCGCTCGCATCAATTTGAACCGGGTTTGTCCTCGCCGGCTGGTTTTGGTTTCAGCCGGTTGCATCGCTCAACGAACAGAAAATAAACGCCCGGCCCGAAACAAAGCAACATCACGGAAATCCCCGTGGCGATGCCCCAAAAGGTGCCGACCGGCGCGCAGCAATCGTCGCGGCGGCGGACAATGACATGGCTCGGCACAGCGACGATGAGTTCCAGGATGCTGCCGCGCAACAGCCAGCGCATGGCGCGTTTGAGCAGGGCATCAGGTGAATCGGATCCCGAATATTTGCGGAAAATCATCGCCCAGATGATCCAAACGAACAACGGCTCTAAAATGAATCCCGCGATTCCAGGCCCATTAGAACCATCCTGGTAACCCAATAATGCAGAGGGATCAAAATAATTAAAAATTCCAAAAGCGCCATCGGTAAAAATCGCGCACAGAATGGAAAAGATTCCGGCGAGAAAAAGGTTAGCCAGAAAAAAAGCGGTGACGATGATAGGGATTTTTAGTTTGCGGCGGGCGGGCAATCGTTTTTCGGCGATGTCGATAGGCACAAGCAGGAGCAAAGCCTGCCCCGCCAACAATACCGCCAGCCAAATCCAATAGCCCAAGCTGGAATAAATATCGAGAAGTGCTCTCCGGTCATCATTATCGGGTTTCAAGCCCCAATTTGCGAAGGCGATGAAGAAGACCGGCGCAGTCAGGAATATAAGCGCGAGCGCATAAATAAGGACGGTGTAGATGGCCCAGCGTTTCATGAATTTTTGGATTGAGCCAGATGCGATGGGGTCGCGCCAGTAAATTCGCGCCGCGCCAGTGGTGGGGCGCGCACAAAGTGCGCATCCGCTGTTGCCGATTCTTGCTCTTTTTGCGAATCCCGCTTGCCATTTTTTCTTTTCACCGGCAAATTCGTCATGACGAACGCCACAACCAAAATGAACAAAGAGGCAAAATTAGAACTGGATGGGAAAAGCTACGTGCTCCCGGCGGTGGAAGGGAGTGAGGGCGAGAAGGCCGTGGACATTTCCACGTTACGTGCCACCACCGGCTACATCACCCTGGACGAAAGCTACGGCAACACCGGCTCCTGCCAGAGCAAGATCACTTTCATCGATGGCGAAAAAGGGATTCTCCGTTACCGCGGCATCCCCATCGAGGAGCTGGCCGAAAAATCCTCATTCGTGGAAGCTGCCTATCTGATCATTTATGGCAAGTTGCCGAACCGCGCGGACCTCCAGAAATTTTCCGATCTTTTCACGGAGCACCAGTTTTTGCATGAGGACATGAAGTATCAATTTGAGAGTTTTCCCCTGGGCGCGCATCCCATGGCCATCCTCTCGGCGATGATCAACGCCGCCAGTTGTTTTGACGAAGGCCTGATGCATTGGCAGTGGGGGCAGGCGAACAGCCAATTTGAAAATTATACGGCCAAGCTGATGGCGCAGGTGCGCACCATTGCGGCGTACGCCTATCGCAAATCACGCGGCCTGCCATTTGTTTATCCCAAGAAATCCTACAAATACACCTCGAACTTTTTGCACATGATGTTTTCGTCGCCTAATGAGGATTACGAAATCAAGCCCGAGGTCGTCCGCGCCCTGGACCTGATCTTCCTGTTGCATGCGGACCATGAGCAGAATTGTTCCACCTCCACCGTGCGCATGGTGGCCTCCAGCCAGGCGAACCTGTTTGCCAGTTGTTCGGCGGGCGTCTGCGCGTTGTGGGGGCCGTTGCACGGCGGCGCCAACCAGGCGGTCCTCGAAATGCTCGACGAGATCCATCGTACCGGCGACGACGGCTCCAAATTCATCGCCGCCGCCAAGGACAAGAACAGCGGCAAGAAATTGATGGGCTTCGGCCATCGCGTCTATAAAAACCACGATCCGCGCGCCAAGATCATCAAAAAATCCTGCGACGAAATTTTGGGGAAATTACACTTCAATGATCCGCTGTTGGACATCGCCAAACATCTCGAGGAGGCCGCGCTGAAGGATCCTTATTTCGTGGAGCGAAAATTATATCCCAATGTGGATTTCTATAGCGGCATCATCATGCGCGCGATCGGCATCCCCGTGCAGATGTTCCCGGTGATCTTTGCGATCGGCCGCATGCCGGGCTGGATCGCCAATTACAAGGAGATCATGGAAGAGCCCAAGAGCCGCATCTGCCGGCCGCGCCAGGTTTATACCGGGCCGACGCTCAACCATTACGTTCCCCTGGAAGAAAGAAAGTAAATTTTTGCGAAACCGCCGCTGTCCGGCGGATGATTACATTTCGCGACATCGAATTACGTTTTGCAAAAGGGTATATATGTGCTTTAATAGGATGTTCCCGGTATGAAAAGAATTCTCGTCATCGACGATGAAGAGTGGTTGCGTGAAATGATCCAACTGGCTCTCCGTCAAAAGGGTTTCGATGTGATCGAAGCTTCCAACGGCACGGACGGGATTGAAACCGCCCGCAAGGAATTGCCCGACCTGATCCTCTGCGACATCAACATGGGCAAAGTGGACGGGTACCTGACCCTCTCGGCCCTGCGCAACGAGGCTCCCACCGCCGCCATTCCGTTTATCCTGATGACCGGGCTGGCCGACAGCGCCAGCATGAGGCATGGCATGGAATTGGGCGCGGATGATTATCTGCCCAAGCCGTTCACCACGGATGCCTTGTATGCCGCCGTGGATGCGCGCTTGAAAAAAGCGCAGACCATCCGCGACGAAGCCGAGCGCAAACTCGCGCATCTGCGCGATAACATCAGCCTGATGATGCCGCACGAGATGCGCACGCCCCTCAACGGCATCCTGTCCAACGCCGAACTGCTCGCCCATTCGGCCGGCACGCTCAAGCCGGCGGAGATCGCCGAGATGGGCGAGGAGATCCATAAATCAAGCCAGCGCCTTGAACGCCTCATCGAGAACTTCCTGATCTACGCGCAATTGGAATTGATCGCCGCCGATCCCAAAAACGTCAATGCCTTGCGTGTGGGACAGACGATCCATCCCATCGAGCTGATCAAGAAACAAGGCGCGATGCAGGCCGCTCATTTTGACCGGGCGCGCGACCTGACTTTTGAAGTGGCGGATGTCGCCGTCCCAATGGCTGAGGAATACCTCGGCAAGATCGTGGATGAATTGACGCTGAACGCCTTCAAATTTTCCGACGCCGGCACGCCGGTGCGGGTCACGCTTGCCGAAGCTTTTAATGCTGTCACCCTGTCCGTGAGCGACCAGGGCCGTGGATTTTCTCCCGAGCAGACCACGCGCATCGGCGCTTACATGCAGTTCGACCGCAAGATGCACGAGCAGCAGGGGCTGGGACTGGGATTGACCATCGCCAAACGTCTTATCGAATTACACGGCGGCACGATTTCCATCACGAGCGAAAAAGAAGTCGGCTCGGTCATTTCAGCTAAATTTCCGAAGAACAAGCCAGACTGAAGTCACATCGCCGCCCGTCCGTGGAGAAAAAACAAAAGACGTTCGGCCATTCCCGCCAGCAGCAATACCAGAACGATGCCCACGACCGGCGCAAAATCTGCCCTGCCGGCGCGTAACGGGATGGATTTAAGCGGGGAGAGCAGTGTTTGCGCCTCGGCATTCACATAATTCCAGAACGGTTGTTTGCCGAAATAGATATAGCTGTTCAGCAGGTAGAGCACCAGGAGGAGCACGGCGACGACTTTCCAGGCCAGGTATGCCGCCAATCCCATCACCAGCGATTCCTCCAGGCGATGAAGGGCGGAAATCTGATTGGGGATGACGGCCAACCAGGCCAGCAACCAACTGGCTACCCACCACAAAACCGCCGTGGCGATGAACGGCAACAGGATCTTTGTCCTGCGCCCCAGGCGGTCCAGCGCGCCCAATTGGGTGCGGACAAAATTATTGAAAGGCGGCGGCCCGTTCAAAAGGGAAAGCAACAACAGCCAAAGATGAAAGATCCAAAGGGTCTCGATGAAGCTAAAGACCGAGAAGAAAAACATCTGCCAAAAATATGTGCTGCGAAAGAAAAGTTCCGTGACGCCCAGGTCCAGCTTCGCCGACCACCAGTTGGCCGCCGAGCCGATCTGCCAGTAGAGCAGCGCCCGAAACAGGATCAATCCGGCGATCACGGCGGGAATTTGCCAGCGGCGGGAGTTGCTGTCTGCGCGGCGAAGCGTGCCGATGAGCGTGGCCGGCCGGCGTTTGCCAACCGGATCGGCTTTTTCCGCGCGCCAATTCAGCCACAACAAAAGCCCGGCAAGGTTCAGGATGAAATCAACGATGCCCATGTGTGGAGTGATGGGTGATGAGGGGTGAGTGACAAGTTCTCATTCGCTGATCACTTCACATATCACAAATCACCGGGTTCACACCATCCTCAAAAGCGTTTCGGCCATTTCGCTGGGGGTGGGGGCGACCCCGATGCCCGCATCTTTGAACGCCGCGATCTTGGCCGCGGCCGTTCCCATGCCGCCGCTGACGATCGCGCCGGCATGGCCCATTCGCCGTCCGGGCGGCGCCGTGGCGCCTGCGATGAACCCGGCGATCGGCTTGCGACAATTCTTTTTGATCCAGGCGGCCGCTTCTTCTTCCGCGCTGCCGCCGATTTCGCCGATCATAATGATCGCATGCGTGTCCGGGTCCTCATTGAAAAGTTTTATCACGTCGAGATGCGACATGCCGGGGACCGGATCGCCGCCGATGCCCACGCAGGTGCTCTGGCCCACGCCGCGGGAGGTCAATTGCCAGACCGCCTCATAGGTGAGCGTGCCGCTGCGCGAGACCACGCCGACGTGGCCTTTTTTATGGATGTAACCCGGTGAGATGCCGATGCGGCAGCCGCCGTGGGAATCCTTTCCATCGCCCGGCGTGACGAGGCCGGGACAATTCGGGCCGATGAGACGCGTCCGCGTGTTGCCAGTCATTGCGCGCTTCACCTGGATCATATCGCGCGCGGGAATTCCCTCCGTGATACAAACGACGACTTCCAGGCCGGCGTCCACGCCTTCGAGGACGGCATCGGCGGCGAAGGGCGCGGGAACAAAGATGGCGCTCGCAGTGGCGCCGGTCTCTTTTACGGCATCGGCCACCGTGTCAAAAACCGGAACGCGTTTGCCGCCATGTTCAAAAAATTGGCCACCTTTGCCGGGCGTAACGCCCGCGACAATCTGCGAGCCGTAATCGATGGAAAGCTGCGCGTGCCGCGCGCCAAAACTTCCGGTGATGCCCTGGACAAGGACTTTGGTATTGGGTTTTACAAGGATGGACATGCTAAAAATTTATAGTTTATGAATTGCCTGGGTAGTAGGGCGCGACACATTTCATTTCTTGCGCTTATGGATAAGGATGCGATTTCCGTCCGGGTCGCAGATGATGGCGAAGGTGCAAATGGGCGTGGGCGTGCCCTCCATGACAAATTTTACGCCCTTGGATTTCAAACGCGAAATTTCCGCTTCCAGGTCGTCCGCTTCAAACGCGATGCAGGTGCCATCCGGGGAGGGCTTCCAGACTTCGCCGTAGCAACCGATGCCCAAAGTGCCGCCGTTGAGTTCGTATTCCACCCACATGCCGCCGGCGGATTCCATCGTTGGCTTCAATCCCAGCACGCCTTCATAGAAGGCGCGGGCGCGTTTCATGTCCGTGACCGGTGTGCCGGTGAAGGCGATCTCAGAAATCATCCGAAGTGTTTAAGTTTAAATCAGCTAAAACTCAACTCTTTTCGGAATGTTCCCTGATTGATGACGGGGCGAAGGAACTCGCAAGGCGCCTTTCCAATGGCAGGACGCGCACTCTGTGCGCACCGCCATGAAAGGCAAACCTGGGGCATCAATTCGGGGAAATGACGTGGTACGTGCCGTCGGAATTTATCTCCACGCCCAGGCCGGCGTAGATGCTGTCGGCGGAAACTGCCCGGGAAGGATTCATTTTTAAATTTTCCATCTGCTGCTGCACGTCCAGATAGTTGTTGAATTTTCGTTCCGCCACCACCCGCTCCGCCACGTCCCGGCGAAAACGATTTTCCAGGAGAGAATAATTTGTATTCGCCTGGTTGAGGCCCGCTTGCATCGAAGCCAGTTGGCCAGTGAGACCGGCTACCTGGTTGGTCAAGCCGGCGATCTGTTGCCCCAGCGTTTGGCTCAACATTTCATTTTCCGATTTTGCCCCGGCGATCTGCCCGGTCAGGTTGGTGATCTGTTCCGCGTCCACCGTAATGGTGGATTGCGCGTCATTCAGTTGATTCGAAAATGTCGTCGACGTCGATTGGCTTTGGGCAAGATTGTTAGAGAAGACGGCGAGCGATCCTTCGTCGATGGCAATTTGGGTCTTGGCCGAGTCCAATTGATTGGAAAAATCGGTGATGGCGCCGGTATCGGTTTGATGCTGCGTGTTGTCCTGCGATTTTATCACGACGACGGCGATAATAAGTCCCACGCAGACCAATCCGAAGCCAATGGATAAATACTGTTTCATCCAGCTAGGATTTTTTATCACGGCAATTTTATCAAGCACTTGTCTGTTACGAATTGATGACGAAGCCCCCCCCGGTTTACCGGAAACCGCAAAAGCCCGGAAGCTGTTCTCACGCAAAGAGCGCCAAGGCCGCAAAGGTGCTTTTGAAAGTGAAGGGGTCAAGAAACACCCCAAAAAAGTGCGCGCACTTTCCCGGGAATTTTTTAAAATCTCTTTGCGGCCTTGGCGCGCTTTCCGTGAGGTTTGCTTTACCTGAATCGTTCCGGTTAAAAGACAGAAGGTTGGGATGAGGGGGGGCTTTAAAAAAACTTCATTTCAAATCCAATTTTTTAACATTCGTGAGGGGTGCGAAAAATTGAATTCAGTGAAACGACCTCCTCACCCCGGTCCTCCAGAAGAGGGGGAAAAGTTTGGCGCTTTATTTGAAGTATGGTGCGTGGAATCTGCCCGGGATCTGATAATAACGTGTGTATAAATCCAAAAAATATTTATTAACATTACGTGCAATTATTGGCGAATTAGGAAAACGTGCTTGTGAATGGATGTGGATAATTGTTAAGAACCTGTCATCAACAATTAATAACTCAAGTTTGATAAAGAGCCATGTTTGCTGTTTAGTGGACGTACTTTAAAAAGTTGGGTAGTAAAAGAATTTCCCCGCTTGGGCAACAAGTGGGGAACTTGGAGCGCAGCACGAATGGATCGTGCGCCGCTGTTCTAATTCTCTTTTCGGAGATTACGGCGGAGATGGTGGTTCAAATCCACCCGCTCCAATTAAATTCGTTATTAGCCTACAATCTTCTTGTTGAAAAACAATTCTCAACTCAAATATTTTTTCTAAAAAAAGATTTGAATTGTGACAATTGTTAAGAACCTGTCAGCAAGAATTAACAACTCAAAATTGATGGGTGGAACGTATTTAAGATTTCATTGTGCCATGATCGATTCAGTTTCCGATGTCTCCGGCGCAAGCCCTGACTTGAAAAAGGCGCGGCGCCAAAAATCCGCCTCACGCAATCCGCAGGCCAGCATCGACCGGTTGCCGCCGCACGCGCCCGAGGCAGAGCAGGGGGTATTGGGCTGCTGCCTGGTCTCGCCCAATGATTGTGTCGGCCAATGCATCGAGAAATTAAAGGATGACGGACGGGAGGCATTTTACGATCTGCGCCACCAGACGATCTACGAAACGCTCTCGGAGATGTTCAACGTGCGCGACCCGATCGATGTCATCACCGTCCAACAGCGGCTCAAAGACAAACAGCTCCTCGAGCAGGTCGGCGGCATCGCTTATCTGTCCCAGCTCCAGGACGCCGTGCCCAGCGCCGCGAACCTTTCGTATTACCTCGACATCGTCCGTGAAAAATTTTTGCTCCGCAAAATGATCCAGACCTGCACGGACGTGGTCGGGCGGGTGTATGATTATGAGGGGGAAGTCGACGCGCTTCTGGATGAGGTCGAACGCGACGTGCTGCGCATCTCCGAATCGCGCGCACAAGATGCCGCGATGACGACCAAGGACCTCGTCAACAAGGCGATCAGTACCATCGAAAATTTTTTCAGCCGCAAGGGAATGCTCACGGGGCTGGCCACGGGCTACACGGACCTTGACCGGATGACCGATGGTTTTCATGCCGCCGAGATGATCGTCATCGCCGCGCGGCCGAGCATGGGCAAGACGTCGCTGGCGATGAACATCGTGGAGCACGTGGTGCTGGAGGACAAATTGCCGGTGGGCGTGTTCAGCCTGGAAATGTCCGCGGAATCGCTCGTGTTGCGCCTGATGTGCTCGATCGCCCGCGTCAATCTCCGGTCGATCCGCGAAGGTTTCATGAGCGAATCGGACTTCCCCAAATTGACCAGCGCCGCCGGCAAGCTCGCGAACGCCAAATTGTTCATCGACGACACCCCGGCCCTTTCCATCCTGCAATTGCGGGCGCGGGCGCGCCGTTTGTCGCAACAGCATGACATCAAACTTTTTGTGATTGATTATTTGCAGCTTTTGCATTCTACTGCCCGCCGAGCACAGGAAAACCGGCAGCAGGAAATTTCTGATATCTCCAGCGGCATCAAGGCGCTGGCGAAAGAATTGAAAGTGCCGGTGCTGGTGCTCTCGCAGTTGAACCGCGAGCTGGAAAAAGACAAGAGCCGCAAGCCGCGGTTGAGCGACTTGCGTGAGTCCGGCGCGATTGAACAGGATGCCGACCTGGTGGGTCTGCTCTATAAACCAAGTTCGGGCGACGACGACGACATCAACGCGGAAGAGGCCGACGGTGTGCCGGTGAATCTGTTGATCGCCAAGCAACGTAACGGACCCACGGGCGATGTTAATTTGACGTTCTTAAAATCTTATACTCGATTTGAAAGCGCAGCCAAAGTCAGCGACGAAGACATACCGGAAAGCCGATAGACGATGAAAGTTCTGTTTCGTCTTTTCGGTTTATGGCTGCTGCTCGCCTTCGCGCAGGCGGCATGGTCGCAGGAGTCCGGGCTGAAGATTGACCGTGTCGTGATCCAGTACGTCGGGCCGGCCTCCGTCAATGAGCAGTTCATCCGTTCCAACATCCGCGCCAAAGCCGGCGACACCTACACCCCCAACCTGACCCAGGAGGACATCCACTCCCTCTACGCCACCGAACAATTTTATAACATCCGCGCCTCGATCGAAGGGCAGGATGACGGGGGAGTGATCCTGACCTACATCGTCCAGGCGAGGTTGCGCATCACGGACGTCAAGATCTCGGGCAACAAAGATCTCAGCGCCTCCAAGATCAGGAAAAAGATCACGGTGAAAGCCGGCGAACCGCTCGACGAGGAAAAATTGTTCACCGACACCCAGGAGATCAAGAAGCTTTACGAAAAGTACGGCTATCCCGGCACCACGGTCAAATATGTTTTCGATTCCATGGACGAGGCGGCCGGCACGGCGTCCGTCACTTTCCAGGTTTCCGAGGCGCAGAAGATCCGCATCACCGAAGTGGACTTCGACGGCGCGACGGCGTTCACGCAGAAAGTGCTGCGCAAGCAGGTCAAGACCCGGGCGCATTGGACTTTTTCCTGGCTCACCGGCAGCGGCGTTTTCAAACAGGACCAGTTCGACGACGACAAGGATGCCCTCGTCGAATTTTATCACAGTCATGGCTACCTCGATTTTCAGATCACCGACGTGAAGTTCGATCATCCTGATTCCCGGGTCATGGTCGTCCATTTCGTGGTCTTCGAGGGCAAACAATATCGCGTCGGCTCCGTCCGGTTGACCGGCAACAAGATTTTTACCGACGCGCAGATCCGCGATGGGCTGATCCAGATCCATGAGTACCAGCACATCAAGGGGAACCTCGGCACGAATGGCTTGCCGATGGACGTCGGCAATGTGTTCACGCCCCAGGGACTGAGCAGCAACCTGACGCTGCTCGAAGATTTTTATGGCAGCAAGGGATATATCGATTACCTGGACGACCAGTTAAATCCGCCGATGTTCCAGATCACCCGCGTCCCCAACGTGGACAAGGGCACCATGGATATCGAGTTCAATATCCAGGCCAGCCAGAAAACGTACGTCGAGCGCATCGATATCCGCGGGAACGTCAAGACCAAGGACAAAGTGATCCGCCGCGAGCTGGCGATCTCTCCCGGTGAAGTCTTTGATATGGTCCGGGTGAAAATCAGCCAGCAACGTCTTGAAGGGTTGCAGTATTTCGACAAGGTGGACATGGATCCCGAGCCGACCGACCCGCCGATTGCCGGCCGGAAGAACCTTGAAGTCAACGTTGAGGAGCAGGAGACCGGCAAGTTCACTCTCGGCGCCGGGTTTAGCTCCGTGAATGCATTGGTTGGTTTTGCGGAGATCGACCAGCAGAATTTTGATCTGTTCCATCCGCCGTACTTCACCGGCGGCGGTGAGCGATTCCGCCTCTTTGTCCAATTGGGGACTGAGGAGCAGGACTACGAGGCGGAGTTTGTGCATCCGTGGCTCTTCAACCGCCAATTCACCCTGGATGTGGACATCTATCGCCACCAGTGGGATTTTGACAGCCCCAATAATATATATGACGAAACCCGCACCGGCTTTCGGGTGGGGATCACGCGGGCGCTGTCTCGTCCGGTATGGATGGACGACGTTTTTGGACCGGGCGATCTGACTGCGGGTATCGGTTACACTTTGGAAGACGTGGGTATCAGTTTGAACAGCGGTTGGAATGATTTAGAAAATGTTCCAGGGGGTGGGGGATTCAGTCTGAATCCAAAACAGATTCAGGGCAATGTGCCGTCGGCCATTCTTTCACAAGTGGGAGACCATGTGTTCAACCGGTTCGACACCTCCCTGGCTTACGACACGCGCAACGACGCCAAGTTGCCGAATCATGGCCAGCGTACAGAATTTGATCCTTCTTTGAGCATGGATGACTCCACGACGTTTTACAAAGTTGAAGCCAAAACCGCCTGGTTCTTCCCCGGCTTTTTCAAAGGCCATATCCTGGAGGCCGATGGGCGGATCGGCGTGGCCAAAAGCATCAATGGTGGTGATGTTCCTTTCTACGACCGCTACTATCTGGGTGGTCTTTATTCGTTGCGTGGCTTCAAGTACCGGAATATCGGTCCGCGCGATCCGACCTTTAGCCCGACTCCTTCTTCAAATCCTGCGATAAATCCTGCAATGCCGAACGAACCGATCGGCGGTGACAGCTACTGGTATGGTTCATTGAATTACAGCATTCCCATCATCGATACGGGGAGCGGCCCGAGCATCCGCTTTGAGTTGTTTTATGACGTCGGCGATGTTGGCCAGGGTTCTTATTCGTTCTCGGGGAATTTTGATGACAACTGGGGCGCGGGTTTGCTGCTGGATATTCCCCATTTGGGACCGTTGCGCCTTGAATATGGCGTTCCGATCAGCCATGATCAGTTCAACAGCGGCTCCGGCCAGTTCCAGTTCGGTGTCGGCTATCAAAGAGAGTTTTAAGATGTTATCCGGACCGCACATATTTCGATTTTCTTCCATCAATGCCTGGTGGGGCGAGACTCCGTCGAGCCGTGGCTCTGTGTTTCCGTTTTTTTTATTTCTCTTTTTGGCTTTCTTGAGCTCCCATGCCCCGGCCGCTCCCGTGACAATGTCCCCGGCGACTCTGCCGCTTTATTTCGAGGCGAATCACGGCCAGGCCGCCTCTTCCGCGCAATTCATCGCTCAGGGAAACCGCTCGGAATTTTTGGTTTCGCCGGGCACCGCCGAACTTGTCCTTTCCAAAACCGACCATTCATCCGCGCGCGCCCTGCAAATGCGATTCGTTGACGCTGATCCGCGCGCGCAAATTTCCGGGCGGGATGAATTATCCGGCAAGATCAATTACCTCGTCGGCAACGATTCCTCCAAATGGCAGACCGGCGTCCCCATTTTCTCCAAAGTCGGCGTCACCGGCATCTATCCGGGCGTCGATCTGGTTTATTATGGCAACGGCCGGCAACTTGAATACGACTTTGCCATCGCTCCCAAGGGAGACCCAAACTCCATCGCCATCCATTTTGACGGCGTGGACAAAATTTCCCTCCAACCCGATGGCGATCTGGCTTTGAATCTGGGCGATGACCGGATTGTCCAGCCGGGCCCCTCCATTTATCAAATAGTTCATGGGACGCGGAAGGAGATCAGCGGTGGTTATAAATTGTTGGATGCGCACACCATCGCCTTTTCGATTGGCGACTACGATCACAGCCTGCCACTGGTCATTGATCCCATTTTGAGCTACGCCACCTATTTTGGCGGCACTGGAAATGATACCGCCTGGGCCGTGGCGGTAGATACCAATGGTTTTGTATATGTCGCCGGTCAGACTACTTCCACTGTGTTCGTTTCAGGAAAACCTTTCTCAACCCCCGGCGCGTTCCAGATTGGTTTTGGAGGCGGCGGAATCACTGGCGACGCTTTTATTGCCAAATTTAATAATTTGGGGACGAACCTGGTTTACCTGACTTACGTGGGGGGGAGTGGGGATGATCTTGCCTATGGAATTGCTGTGGATAATGCGGGCGATGCTTACATTACCGGAGATACTACCTCACCTAATTTTCCCACCAAAAATGCGCTTTATGGGACTATTGGCGGCAAATCACCTTATCCGGCTGACGTCTATGTATCCGAATTAAATCCAAGTGGATCAAACCTTGTATTTTCAACCTATCTGGGCGGATCCTCCCAGCAGGGAGCTTTCGATATTGCCCTCGATTCTTTCAATAATATTTACGTCACCGGCATCACTTATTCGACCAATTTTTTGGTGACTGCCAACGCCTATCAGATTCATTCGGCAGTCAGTAATTGGGTTTATCAGCCCTTTTATAATGCCAACGCTTTTGTGACCGAAATTGGCGCAGGTGGGACTAACCTGCTTTATTCATCCTATTTTGGTGGAAACAATTTGGATTCAGGTGAAGGCATCGCCGTTGACGGGTCAAATTATATATACCTGACCGGTTATACCTCATCGACGAATTTCCCGGCCACGAACGCGATCATGCAAACGGTCGTCACCATCGCCGGCACTAATTTATACAATGGCAAATTACTGAATGATTCCACCAACCAGGTCTTGGGCTTTGGCTCTGATGTGTTTGTTGCCAAATTCACCCCGGGTTTCAGCAACTTGGTTTATTCCACATATCTGGGCGGCACGAATAGTGACGTGGCATATCGAGTGGCGCCGGATGGCCTCGGCAATGCTTATGTGACGGGCTGGACCGTCTCGACTAATTTTCCGGTCACGATCTCCAATCCGGCCATCAACCAGAACGGCCTCACCAATAATGCGCTTTTCGGCGGGATTGTCACAACCAATGCTTTCCTCACCAAGATCATCTGGACCGGCGCCAACGCTGTCATCGGCCCGTCCGTGGTCTTCGGCGGCACCAATGAGTTTGATACCGACATCGGGTATGGCCTCGCGGTCGATGCCTTGGGAAATATCTATGTCACTGGTTCTTCCACCTCGACCAATTTTCCGGTTGGGAGCAATCAAGGTTCGCTGGCAGCGACTAATTTGTCCGGCGTCGCCGATGCATTTATCATCGCCTTCAGCAGCAATATTTCCAGCGTGATGTATTCGGCTTTCCTCGGTGGTTCCGCGAACAGTGCGGCCTATGGAATTGCTTTAGATCCGCTGGCCGATGCCTATATCGTCGGCCAAACAACTGCTGTGAATTTCCCGACCAATAATGCCATGCAGACGACGTTGGAGGGTCCCAGCGATGCGTTCCTGGCCAAAATCATTTCCAGTACCACCCCACCGCCGCTTTTAGTATCGCTTCAGGGCGGGCAGGGGCAGGTCGCATGGCCTTCGGGTCTGCCATATGAGCCGGAATCTTCCCACATGTTCGAGCTGCAAACCATCACGAACCTGACATCCACAAATTGGATGGTCGTCCCGGGTTCGCCAATTTTGAGCAATAATACCTATTCAGTTGTCTTTATCCCGACAAACGGTTCGGGTTTTTACCGCCTGGAACTGACCAATCCCTGATTTTTGGTTTGGAAAAGATATATTTGTGCTAATTTATTACCTTTTATGCCCATGAAAATGATGTTTCGAACAATGATTCCGGCGCTCGCGGCGCTCGTGCTGCTGGCAAACACCGCGACCGCGCAAACCAAGATCGCCACTGTGGACGTTTCCAAACTGTTCAAGGGGTATTACAAGACCAAGTACGCGCAGGCGGAGTTGGAAAAACGCAAACAGGAGATCAATAAGGATATCAGCGGAATGATGGACGACTTAAAGACGGGCAACACCGATTACCAACAGTTATTGGATGAATCGGACGACCAGGCGCTCTCCACCGATGAGCGAAGCCAAAAGAAGCAGGCAGCCGATGCGAAATATAAGGAGATCCAGGATCAAAAAGCGGCTTTGGACCAATACGAGCGTTCCGCCAATGCCAATCTGGGGGAACAGTTCCAGCGGGCGCACGATAGGATAATCACCGACATCGACGAGCATGTGTCTGCAGCCGCAAAGGCCAGCGGCTATACAATCGTTCTGGATGTTTCCGCCCAGAGCGCTGCCAATGTTCCAACGGTCGTTTATAGCGCCTCCGAAACTGATTTGACCGACCAGGTCCTCAAGCAACTCAATGCGGGCGCTCCCATCGATGCGACCGCGCCCAGCACACCGGATTCGAGTTTGACCTCGCCACCGCCATTAACCGGCACGGGGGGCCAATAGTCCTGAGTATCTTCTTTTAAGAAAATCATGCTTGCCTCCCGGCAAGGAGTAGGATAGATTCCGCGCTCTTTTGCGATTGAATTAAATTTATGCGACGTCCTAAAGGCATCAAAACGAAGAAATCCGTGGCGAAACGGTTCAAAATCACCGCCACCGGCAAGGCGATGTGTTACCCCGCCGGCCGCCGCCATCTGGCCCACTCCAAAAACGCCAAGCGCCGCCGCCGTCTCGGCAAGGCGTCCGTGGTGGATCCAACGGATACGTACCGCATCACCCAGAATCTCCCGTTCAGCCACTGATTCTGCGACAACTATTTTAGAAATTTATGCGAGTAACCAATTCACCTGCCTCCCGCAAACGCCGCACACGGATGATCCGCGCGGCCAAAGGTTTCCGTCTCAAGCGGAGCAAACTGTATCGCTACGCCTCCGACGCCGTCGACCATGGCCGCGTCTATGCGTATCGCGATCGCCGCACCAAGAAGCGTAATTTCCGTTACCTCTGGCAGATCCGCATCAATGCCGCGGTCCGTTCCGCCGGCCTGACCTACAGCCGTTTTATGGAAGGTTTGAAAGCCGCCAAGTGCTCTCTCGACCGCAAGGTCCTGGCCGATATCGCCGCGCAGGACACTGCCGGTTTCGCCGAATTGGTGAACCTGGCCAAGACTGCGCTGAAGAATAAACCCGGCGCCACACTGGCCAAGGCCTGATCTAAGGATTAAGTTTCAACGAGCGGGCGGACTGAAAAGTCCGCCCGTTTTGTTTTTGTTGTGGCCAGGCTGCGCCACTCAATATCTGCTTCACGATGGATTTGCGATTGTGGCGGTGATTTCATAGACTCCCGGCTTCATGGCCACAATCCTTGATGAAATTGAACCGTTGAAACAGGCCGCGCTGGCGGACCTGAAAAGCGCGCCTGACCTGGCGGCACTGGAGCAGACGAAGGGCTCGTGGATCGGGCCCAACGGGAAATTCACCGGGTTGATGAAACAACTTGGCTCGCTTTCCAAAGAGGAACGGCCTGCCGCCGGCAAATTGATCAACGCCGCCAAGGTGGAATTGGAAGCGGCACTCGGCGCGCGCCGCGAAGAGTTGGAGATGAAGGCCGCGTTGCCCAAGGAGCCGACCGATTTCACTTTGCCGGGACGCCGCCGTGCCCTGGGAAAAATGCATCCGCTCACGCAAGTCACCGACGATATCGTTCGCGCATTTCGCAAGATCGGTTTCGCGGTGGCCGACGGCCCGGAGATCGAGGACGAGTATCATTGTTTCGATGCGCTCAATACGCCCGCCGACCATCCCGCGCGTGATGCGCAGGACACTTTTTATTTGAACACGACGGACAAGCGCCTGCTTCGCACGCATACCTCTTCTGTGCAGATCCGCGTGATGGAGAAGCAGCAACCGCCAGTGCGCATCATCGTGCCGGGCCGGGTCTATCGCCGGGACAACGCCGATGCCACGCATAACCCGACCTTTCACCAGATCGAAGGGCTTTACGTGGACAAAGGCGTGACCGTGGGCGACCTCAAGGGCACCGTAGAATTCGTGTTCCAGGAAATCATGGGCAAAGACGTGAAGATCCGGTTCCGCCCGCATTATTTCAGCTACACCGAGCCGAGCTACGAGATCGACTTCACGAATGCGCTCGTAAAAAAGATGGGCAAAGACTGGCTGGAGATCGCCGGCTGCGGCATGGTGCATCCGCAGGTGTTCGAAAACGTGGGATACGATCCGGAGACGTGGACCGGCTGGGCGTTCGGTTTTGGCATCGAACGCATCGCGATGCTGCGTTACGGCATCAATGACATCCGCCTTTTTTACGAGAATGATGTGCGGTTTTTGAGGCAGTTTTGATCCGGATTTTTAAAACCATTTAAATACAAATTTTTTTGAGTTTCTTTGGCAAAATCCTGGCGGTGTGTCTTTTGGCATTCATTACAATTTCTTGCAACCCATCGACGCCCTTGGGGAATCCAGTCAATCCAATCATCAACAATGCGGACTTACGCCGCGATATCACGGGAGAGATCATTGATGCGCACGACGGCTGTCTCCAATATTTCAACGGCCATTTTTACTTGTATGGGACCGCTTATGGAAAAACCGACGGCTTTACCAACAACAGTTTTCATGTTTACAGCTCGCCGGATTTGCAGCAGTGGACTTTAGAGGGTGATTTGCTCGGTGAGCGGACGAAGGCCATTTATTATCGTCCGTATGTTGTCTTTAATCCCAATACGCACAAATACGTGCTTTGGTATAACTGGTACTCCAGCGTCAAAGACTGGGTGGGGCATGAAGGCGTGGCGGTCGCCGATACGCCGGCAGGACCTTTTATCATTACGAATTCCGATGTGGCTCTCGCGCACCCGAACAATGGTGATGGAAGTCTCTTTGTAGATGACGATGGGACCGGATACTTCATATACACCTCCATCGGCGACGGATACACCGAACGTGTCGAACGGTTGACGAAGGATTTTTTCCATGCGACCGGCCAGACCAGCCAGATGTTGACGGTGGGCGGTGAAGCGCCGGTGCTTTTTCGCCGCGGCAACATATATTATGCGCTTTGTGGACCTCGTTGCGCTTTCTGTCCCGAAGGCAGCGAAGTTCAAGTTTTTACTGCCACCTCGCCCCTGGGGCCGTTTACGACTCAGCCACAAGCGAATATCAATCGCCGGACGCAATATAACGTGCAGGCCACGCCTGCCAAACAGGTTGGAGTAATGTCCGTGGATACTCCGGGTGGTGTGACAAAACTTCACCCGTCTGACAACAGCTCGATTATGCCCGCCGGGAATGTTCCGATCATTCCGGCGCAACAAACCTGGGTGGCGAGACTTCCGTCGACAAATGGAATGGTGTATTTATGGATGGGTGATCGCTGGCAATCCTGTCCCGATGGGATTAAAGGGCATGACTTTCAATTTTGGGCACCCCTTGAATTTTCGGGTGACGGCCAGATTTTGCCCCTTAAAGGCCTGGCCTATTTTCAGTTGAACTTAAAACCTTAGCCCTGTCATTTGCGGTTTCACTTGCGTCGCGATGTCATTGGGCTACGATTATCAGGCAATATTTTGAATACATTCCAAATCATTTTCACTCCCACGGCGGCCGCAGAACTGGCGCGGATGCCCAAGGAATTACAATTGGAGATCCTCGGCGATTTTCGCGGGCTGCCACAGCAGGTTGTCGGGACGGAACTGGAGCAATTCGGGAAGCTCATCCAGGAGGGCCGTACGTTGCACCGGTACCGGATCGGGGATTACCGGATATATTTTGAGCGGCACGAACTGGGTATCCTGGTGCATCGCATCCTGAGCAAGAACACCCTCAAGGATTTTCTTTTCCGTTCCGGCCTGAAAACACCCGAGGACGAAGCGCTCCAGGAGAATCCCAAGTTCTGGGAATTGATCGAATCGGCCAAGGGGAAGTAAGCCAGCTCCTCACGCCGGAATGACTAAACCATAATGACGAAGGAATTCGCAAGCGCTGATGACTGAGAAATCGTCCGCTTTCCGCTTTTCGCTTCCAGGTTTTCATGGTTATATCGCCCTGGCATGAACAGGCACCGCTTCGGATTTTCCCGCAATCAACTTCTGCTTTGCCTGCTGTTGCTGTTAATTCTGGCTTTCAATTTTGCCATCCGCTGGCGGCTTCGTGACATGCCGCTGGAACGTGATGAAGGTGAATATGCCTACGCGGGGCAATTGATCCTCCAGGGCGTTCCCCCGTATCAGCTCGCCTACAACATGAAATTTCCCGGGGTGTATTTTGCCTACAGCCTGCTTATGACGGTCTTTGGCCAATCGACATCGGGCATCCATATCGGGATGATTTTGGTCACCTCCATCACTGCCATCCTCGTTTTTCTTATTGGTTGCGAGTTGATGTCGGCGGCAGGCGGATTGATTGCGGCTGCGATCTTTGTCTGCCTCTCCGCATTGCCGCAAGCCCTCGGATTGGCGGGACACGCCACGCATTTCGTTTCGCTTTTTGTCTGTGCCGGCGTCCTCGCATTGTTGTTTGCGCGAAAGAAAAAATCTTCGTCAGGGTGGTTTGTGTCGGGAACCGCTTTTGGGCTGGCGATATTGATGAAACAACAGGCAATCTTTTTTCCGCCGGTTTTCCTGGCATGGTATTTTTCCAGGGAATTTCAGTTGGGCGACCGGCGGAAGTCCGGCTGGCTGGCGTTCGTTTTTTGTGCCGGTTGCGCCATCCCAGTCCTGGTCATGGCCGCCGGATTTGCCTATGCAGGTCTATGGGGCAAATTTATTTTTTGGACGTTTGAGTATGCGCGACAATACGTTGCCATTTTTCCGCTCAGCACCGCGCCCGGGCAATTTGTCACTGGATTCGATCCAATCTTTAAGTCAGGGATGTTGGTTTGGCTTGCGGGAATGGCAGGATTGATGGTTATCCTGCGAAAAAGAGATTGGAGCAAGCCCATGGAATTGGCTGCGCTGCTTTTTTTGGCGGGGATGCTCGCCACCTGCCCGGGTTTTTATTTTCGCGCCCATTATTTTTTGACAGCCATGCCGGGGCTCGCCCTGCTCAGCGCTGCCGCCGTCCTGTCCCTTGGCGAAGCTTTGAAATCCAGCAGGGCCGTTCTTTTGGCCAAATGCTTACCACTTTGTTTGACGGCCTTCATCATCGCGGAACTGGTGGCCGATAATTACCAGGCGTGGTTTGAACAGACGCCTGGGCAAATTTCCAGGGAGCTTTATGACATCAATCCTTTTCCCGAATCGGTGCCCATCGCGGAGTATCTCAGGGCGCACACGTCAACAAATGATACGATTGGGGTCCTGGGTTCTGAGCCGCAACTCTTTTTTCTGTCCGGACGACGTTCGGCATCCGGCTATCTTTACTTTTATCCATTGATGGAACCGCAACCCTTTGCGCCGCAGATGCGAAAAGGTTTTATGCAGGAGATGGAGGGTGCCCGGCCCAAATATGTGGTCTTCGTTAACATGGTGTCGTCATGGGAGCAGATGATTCTTCCCAATGATTCCTCTCTTTCGAGCAATTCCATTCCGGGATGGTGGCACAGTTATTCAACAAATTACATGGTGACGGGCGCGGTCGATATCTTCACGAACAAGCCCTCTCAATATTTTTGGGACGCGGATTTGCGGGGGCATTCAAGTTTTACCAACGACGACGTTTTGATCTATCGCAGGAAAGAGTAGGGAAACCTCCGGCTTCAGACGTCTTCGCCGAGTTCGACGTTCCAGTAGGCGAGGTCGATGAAATGCTTCCAGCTATCGTGGCGATTCAGGGTGAAATTGATCTGCACAAATGGACGCCATTTCGGCCGCTTGGGTTTGCGGATGAGATGCAAGCTGGCCTCCTGCGGGGTGCGATTGGCTTTTTGGGTATTGCACTCGATACAGGAGCAAACGATGTTTTCCCACGTTGTCGGGCCACCGCGATCGCGCGGGATGACGTGGTCGAGATTCAAATCCTTCCTTTCAAAGATCCGTCCGCAGTATTGGCACGTATTTTTGTCGCGCTCAAAGATATTATGGCGGGTGAACTTCACTTCCTTCTTGGGCAGGCGGTCGTAAATCATCAGGAGGATGATCCGCGGCACGCGGATGCGGAAAGAGATGGCATGGACGGATTCATCGTGGGGCGCGTCGGTGGAGATATCGCGCCACTGGCTGAAATTGAGGGTGCTAAACGAGCCGTCTTCGGCAGCGACGACAACCTGGGCCTGACCCTGAAAGAGAAGGGTGAGCGCGCGCCGTGCGGAACAGACATTCACGGCCTGCCAAAGCCTGTTCAATACGAGAACATGCTGATTAAGTGCAGTGTTCATACTGACTGCGGGGAAATTATCAGAACGGATGTTGCAGGTCAATGCCGTCGCGGTGACGGGAATGTTTCAGTTTTGTGACGGGACTAAAACCGAAGGGGGGGAGGCCAAAGATGTTCCACCATTGAATTGGGAGTTTGTTTTTCCAAATAGCCCAAAAAGAAATCCAACGCTATAACGATCATCAGCCAAATCGTGAGGATGATGACAGGCCTGGCAATAGCCCATTTGCGCCGATAGCGTATTGGTTCAACAAGACGAAACGCAGACCACACCAATGCGCCTAAAATGATTAACAGGAAAAAATCGAACAAACCTTCATATGAAAATCCGTACAATCCTTCAAGCACACCGTCATCTTGTAATATGAGTACCCGCGGAAGGTGATCGCTGATTATCGCGCAAGCCCCGATCCAAATAGCACCGAGGGAGACCGCAAGGATTAGGCGCCACCTTGGTAGTCGCAATTGGCTTGAAGGAAGATGCAACGCTTTCATATTGACCTTACTTCACGTGAAAATGCTCGTTTCCTATAATAAATCAAGAGGCAAGATATGGTATTCTTCCAGCGAACCGGTTTGCCAAACGCATTCGTGTTCGATATTTTGGTGGGCATGAAATATTCCGCCTGGCTGGCAATTTTGATCTTTGCGGTGACCCTTTCTGCTCGTGCGCAGTCAGACCCCGATGACCAATACATCATCATTTACAGCATGATGCAGCAGGCGGATTCGCTCAAAGCGGCCGGCCAGCCCGCCCAGGCGTTGACGGAATTTCAGCAGTCGCTGGCCGACTTGAAAAAATTCCAGTCTGTTTATCCCGACTGGAACCCCACGATCGTCAATTACCGCATCAAATACATCACGGACAAGATCAACGGCCTTACCGCGCAAATGCCCGCGCCCGCCACCAACGCGCCGGCGATGACCAATGCCAATGCGGTGACCGGCACCACGACGATGACAACGGCATCCGAATCTGATTTGCAGGCGCAAGTGGATTCGTTGAAGTTGCAAGTCCAACAACTGCAGACCGCCAACCAACTGTTGCAGGACAAGTTGAAGGAGGCGCTCAGCGCCCAACCCGCGCCGACTGATGCGCAACAATTGGCCCAGGCGCAGGACCAGGTGCGTTCGTTGATGAAGGAAAATGACCTGTTACGCGCGGGCATGGCGGGCAAGACGAACAACCCCAATGCGCAGGCGGAATTACTGACGGTCCAACAGGAATTGGCCGATGCGAACCAGAATTTGGCGCAGCAGAAGGACCGCGCTGATTCGCTGGCGACGGCAAATAAATCATTGGACGCACAGTTGCAATCGTTGCTGGTCGGCCCTGATTCGATGAAGGCGTTGCGCGAAGAGAATGCGATGCTCAAGAAACAGTTGGCGGAGATGCAATCCGGCGCCCCGGCCTCAAGCGAAAGCGCGGAGCTGACGCAGGCGCGGGCGCAGATCGCGGAGTTGCAATCAGACGCCGACATCAATCTGCTGGAGAAACAGGCCCTGGAAGAACGGCTCCAACGATATGAAGCGGCGGCCCAATCGGCTCCCGCCAATACCATGTCTGCCATCAACAGCGAAGAGATCAGCAAACTGCGCGCGCGCCTGGCGGTGGATGAGGCGCAGATGGTGCCTTATACCTCCGATGAACTGGCGTTGTTCAGCTCAAAATCGCCCGCACCGGAAACTAATGTGGTGGCCAATGCAGTGGCCGACAATACCACAGCCACGGCGCCCGCTCCCTCCACCGACAACACCGCCGGAACTCCCAGTGACGTCTCGCTGCTGGTGGCCGAAGCGCAGAACTATTTTGACAGCCACGACTATGTGAACGCCGAGAAGGATTACCGGAAAATCCTGGCGGAAGACAAAAACAACTCCGGCGCCATGGCGAACCTGGCGGCCATCGAATTGCAGGAGAACAAGCTGGGGGACGCCGAATCGCTCCTCAAGGCGGCGCTCGCCATCAATCCCGGGGACGCCTACACCCTTTCGACTTACGGTTACCTGGAGTTCCGCGAGCAAAAATTTGACGATGCGCTCGATGCCCTGAGCCGCGCCGCGAAACTTGATCCGCAAAATGCGCAGGTCGAGAATTATCTCGGCGTCACGCTCAGCCATAAAGGCCTGCGCACCCAGGCGGAGACGGCGTTGCGCAAGGCGATCGAATTGGACCCCGATTACGGTGCGGCCCACAACAACCTGGCCGTGATCTATCTCACTGAAAATCCGCCCTTGGTCGAATTGGCGCGCTGGCATTACCAAAAGGCGCTCGACGAGGGCGAGCCGCACAATCCTGACCTGGAAAAGATCCTTGCGCAAAAAGGCGCGCCGGTTTCGCAATAAGGTTCCACGGTGAGCGTATGCGTCAGGTTTTCCATGAACTGGTGATTTCCACGCGCGGACGCGCGTTGTATGATTTCACACTGGAGGTGGAAAAGTGGATCAGCGCCAACCGGTTCCAGGGCGGCCTGATCACTTTGCATCTCCGGCACACCTCGGCGTCGTTACTCATCCAGGAAAACGCCGACCCGGATGTGCAGCGCGACCTGGAGGCTTTTTTCAAACGGCTCGTCCCGGATGGCGATCCGCTCTTCATCCATACTGCCGAAGGCGACGACGATATGCCCGCCCATGTGCGCACCGCATTGACCACGGTGAATCTGAGCATACCGTTGCATCACGGGCAGATGGCGTTGGGAACCTGGCAGGGGATTTATTTATGGGAACACCGCAAGCGCGGCCATTCCCGGCGGGTGGCGCTGCATTTTATTGGGGAATGATCTTCTCTTCGGCGTTGTTCGTTTCCTTTGTGCCTTCAGGGATGGCGTCCAAATTATCAAACCAGGCGACCATGATGCCCAGAAACCAGGCGATGATGAACGGATATGAATAACGGCCAACTTCATCACCCTTGCTGTAGGTGATCATCTGGTCCAAATCGCCTTGAATGAACGGCAAACAGGAGAGGGCCAGCGCCAGCACGGTAAAGACGCCCACGATGACAATGGAAAGACTGGCAGTCGCCAGGCGGCTGCGCTTTTGCCATAACGACATCACGATCACGATGAGCAACAGCCACGGCAGGATGGAAAGTTGCTCATTGGCGAGGCTGCCCAGGCCGTTCCAATGTCCGATCCATTGCAGATGGCCCTGGTTGGATTGCCAGTGGAAAAAATTGCCGTTGAAGAAGCGTCCGCCGATGTTCATGAACCATGCCTGCGGAAATCGATACAAAGTCATGCCGGGGGTTGCCAGGCCGTCCCGCCACCAGCCGGATTCGGGATGCTCAACGGGTTTGGCCAACCGGAACAAGGCATACGGCAGGACGCAGATGATACAAGTCATCGCGCTGCGCCAGAGAATTCGGTTCTTGAACCACCCGCGCCGCCAGCATAATGGCAGCAACACGCAAAACCAAATGGCCAGGTAAATCATGCCCTCGAATTTGCTCATGGCCCCTCCGACAGCCGTGAGCATGGCCGCCGCCATAGGATATGCGTCGTTGGAAGTGATCGCTCTCACCAGCAACATCGCCGTCAAGCTGGCGAAAAAGAGCAGGGGAATCGTTCCGCCTTCCTGCCGGACAAAATGCAGGGTCGCCGGCAATAAACACAGCACCACGACTGCCAGCATGGGCAGGGGATGCGGGCGTTGCCAGGTTTTTGCCATCGAAAGCGTTCCGATACCAAGAGCGATGATCATCCAAAACGGCCAGACTTTGTTGACAAATTCATCCACGCTGCCCACGGCGCCATAGTCCAGCAGATAAAGGCAGGGGACGAGCATCGGATAATCCCAGTGGGCATAAGCGAGGCTCGTCTGGTGCATCCAATGCAAAAGATTGCCTCCTTGCTCCAGATAAAGCACTTTTGCTTTGAAGACCCAAAATGCGTTCGCGTCAAATTCCAGCGTTCCTTCCAACGTGCTCAGTCTGGAAAAAACCCAGCAGAAATAAAGCAGCGGCAGCAATATCACCAGCCAGAGATGAGCGGGTTGCATTTTTAAATGGACCAGGCGCGTCATCGTGTTCGGCGCTGCGATGATGATTTCCGCCAGGCCCCAGATCAATGCCAACCAGGCCAGCGGACCCGCCAGGTTGACGCCCGCCAGTGCTCCCAGCAGCGCGGCTTGCGTGAATAGCAGCATCCCGATCCCCATGCCTAACGCCCATCGCAAACCTATGCCGAATCGGGATTCGATCTCACGACCCAGCAACAGGCGCGCAACGCGCATGCCCGAAAAGGCAAGGGCCGGCGGCAGGAGAAAGGCGATGGTTTCTTTCATTTCAGCGCCTTGGCAGTGAGTGGAAGCAACTCCTGCCGGTCGTAGTTGATTAGGAAATCAAAGCCGTTTGTCCGAAGCACCGCCGGTGAATCGCAAGGTGTCCCCTCAAATCCGCTCTCGCGGTAAATCAGGTTCGTGCCGAGGGAAATTTCGACGTCCCTCGGAAATAAATAGTTCCGGATGATAAAATAATATCCGAGTTTGGGGCTGTTGGTCGGCCCCAGCATATCGCTGCAAAACACCCGCGCATCCGGGGCCAGGATTTTGTCCAACCCCCTCGCTTCGGAGTTATAATCGTTGCTATACTTGTCCCGCTCGATGGGATCGGAGATTTGTCTCAGTTTGTCCGCATGTTCGCTCAGAAGGAACATCGACAGTTCAGAATTGAACCGGGTGTAACCCGACTGCGCGATCACCAGGACCGCCGCCATGGCGCCTACCAGGATCGTCATCAGCAGCGTCAATTTTTTCGACACCGGATCGATGGGGTTGTTGGGTGGAACCACAGATAAAATTTGCATGAAACGCCCGTGGTCGTAAACCGCAGATTTCATGGCCTGGGTCGTGATCCGTAGTATCCTGCCGGAAATGACTTGCCCTTGGCGCCGATTACCGAGAAAATATAGATTCCAAACCTTTTGGGCGGAGAGATGGCAGAGTGGTTTAACGCGCACGCCTGGAAAGCGTGAATACCCAAAAGGTATCGGGGGTTCGAATCCCCCTCTCTCCGCCAGTTGTTTCTTACTTCGTACAGTCCCGCAAGGCGGGACCGGTCGGCTCTAAATTTTGTCTGTTGACCCCCGCCCCGGGTTGACATCTATAAAAATCTGATAATCTGATTTTATGCGAAAGACGTCCATCAGCGTCACCGAGGCCGCGCGCAATTTTTCCGATTGCGTCAACCGCACCCACTATCAAAACGTCACCTTTGTGCTGCTCAAGAACGGCTCGCCCGTTGCCCGCCTGGTGCCTGACACTGAGAAAGTCTGCGTGGGTAGTGACCTGGCTGCCGCGCTGGCCAAAACCGGCTTGGATAAAGATGAAGCCGCCGCATGGTATCGTGACTTGAAAACCGCCCGTAAAACCCTCAAAAAACCTGCCGATAAATGGCGATAATCCTGGATGCGGATGTCATCATTCGCGGCGGGAACGGGGCGTTTGATCTCCAGCGATGGGTTGCCTCCCGGCCAGGCGAGCGGTTTGAAGTGGCCACCTTCAACCAGCGCCATTTTGCCCGGGTGAAGGGGCTGACGGTCATCGAGCCGAAATAGAGCATTTTATTCCAACTGTTTATTTCATGGGCCAAAAGGTATAGGGAGTTCGAATCTCCTCCCTTCGCCAGTTTTGGCTACTATCATTGACTCGTCAAAGGAAGTACTTTTAACAGCATCGTTCCATATGAATAACAAAAAGCACTTCATCCTGCGTGCGTTTATCTTCGCCGCCTTTGCGCTGGGAATGGTTCTGACCGCCGGCGCCGCACCCGTTATCGCCAGGCCCGGGACCGGCGCGCCGGTGAGGGTCACTGACAATGGCGCTTTCTGGACGCTCGATAACGGCATCGTCAAGGCGACGATCAACAAGACCAGCGGCGTAATGACTTCGCTCGATTATCACGGCCTCAATACCATGGCCGGAGGCGGTGATTGGGAGGAAACCCCGGCGAATGCGCCACAATTGACGGATACGGTCACCATCGACCCGGCATCGAACGGGGGCGCGCGCGCCGAGGTGGCGATCAAGGGTGTCACCGGCGGCACGGTGATGCTGACACCAAGCGCGCCCGGCGGCGGCACTTATTGTAATATTGAGGTCCGCTATGCGCTGGGCCGGGGCGAGAGCGGTATTTACGCCTACGCGATTTTTTCCCACCCGACCAATTACCCCGCGATGAGCGTGGGCGAGAGCCGTTACATCACCAGGCTCAACCACACGTTTGATTGGATCTCGGTGGATGCCGACCGGAACATGCTGGAATGCACGCCGGAGGATTGGGGCAACGGCGTGGTGATCCATGCGAAAGAACAGCGCATTTTGAGCACCGGCAATTACAAAAATTCCGTCGAGCATAAATACAGTTACACGGCGGTCCAGTTCAAGGTGCCCGCGTTCGGCTGGTCGAGCACCGCGCAGCATGTCGGCGTCTGGTTCATCAACCCGACGATCGAGTATTTGAGTGGCGGCGCTTCCAAACAGGAATTGGTCTGCCATTTTGATGCCAACGACGATCCCGACCCGATCATCCTCGATTACTGGCGCAGCACGCATTTTGGCGGCGCGCAATGCAACATCGCCGCGGGCGAAAACTGGAGCAAGGTCATCGGCCCGATCTTCGTGTATGTCAATTCGTTGTCCCGCTACGAGACGCCAGGCACGAACGACCTGGAGACGCTGGCCGCCACCGCCGGCAATCCGACGGTGCCGCCCGCGTGGAAGGACAACGCCACCGCTTTGTGGCAGGACGCGCTTCGCCAGGCCAAAGTGGAAACAGCCAGGTGGCCTTATGACTGGGTGAACGGCGTGGATTATCCGCATAAAGACGAGCGCGGCACCGTGACCGGGCAGCTCGTGCTCGACGATCCGCAGGCGAAAACGACCCGACTGCCCAACCTCACCGTTGGCCTGGCCCATGCCGATTACACCAACACTTTTGTCCGGGGCGGTGGATTTCGTTTTGGCGGCACCAACGGATTTGGCGGAAGACGGGGCAGGTCTGGCGGGACGAACGGTTTTGGCGGCGGACGCTTTGGCTTCGGCGGCACGAATGGATTTGGCAGGTTTGGGGGGACCAACGGGTTTGGCCGCTTTGGCTTCAACCGGATGGTGGATTGGGAGCATGACGCGAAGTTCTACGAATTCTGGAACAGCGGCAGCAGCGACGGCAAGTTCACCCTTCCCAACGTCCGGCCCGGCACTTACACGCTCCATGCGTTTGCCGACGGCGTGCTCGGCGAATATGAGGCGACCAACATTGTGGTGGAAGCGGGCAAAACGCTGGACCTGGGCACGTTGGATTGGAAACCCGTGCGTTACGGCCGGCAGATCTGGGAGATCGGCTATCCCGACCGCACCGGCGGCAAATTCTTCAAGGGCGACGGCGCGGATTACTGGCTTTGGGGTTGGCCGTTGCGTTATCCGCTCCTGTTCCCGGATGACCTTACCTACACCATCGGCCAGAGCGATTATCGCAAAGACTGGTTCTTCGAAGAAGTGCCGCACGGGACCAATGATTTCTTTATCAATCCTGAGGCGAAAGATCCCGCCAACCAGCGCTTCGGCTGGATCAAAACCGGCACGCCGGGCGAAGATATGTGGGAAACTGTCGGCCGTGGCCGCGCAACGACCTGGACCATCAAGTTCAACCTGCCCACGGCGGAAAAGGGCAGGGCAACGCTGCGGGTGGCGCTCGCGGGTGCCAATGAATTTGGAGGATTGACCGTGGCTGTGAATGGCCAAAACGTGGGAACTATCCGGCCCATCTCCACCGACGCTATCCGCTATAACACCGACAAGAGCCAATGGCAGGAGTGCGACCAGGCATTTGATGCCACCCTGCTGAAGCAGGGTGAAAATGAAATGCAACTCACCGTGCCCGCAGGAGAAGTCACCAGCGGCGTTGTTTATGATTACCTGCGTTTGGAAGTTGACGAGAATCAGGGCGCGCCGACCGGCGTTTCCAATTAAACGCAGGGCGGGCAGTCCTCTGCCCGCCGCGAATTAGTGAGGTGTGCGACTTCCACAACGGCGCGCAACGGAGTGCCGCCCTACCTTGCGTCGTTGGCGGCGTTCATCACCGCATTGAACGCCGGCTTGGGCTGGTCGTTGGCGTCGAAGAGCAGGGGATGGCCGCGGGCGAGCCAGGAGACGCCGTCGTTCGCGCCCCAGAAGGTCACGACTTTCACGGACTTATGTTTTTCGAATGCGCGGAAGAGATTCGAATAGGCGTCGGATTGCCGTTGGTCGGCGTTGCTGACCATACCGCCCTGGGTGGATGAGGCGCTGGCAGCGATATCGCCACTGGTGTTGCGCTGGCCGCGTTGCGAGCCGTTGACGTCGAGTTCAGTGATGTGAATAGGCAGGCCGAGGGTATCCAGGTCGGTCAGTTCGTGGTCGATCGTGTCAAATTTTGCCGCGCCGACACCGACGTGGGTTTGTGTGCCGATGGCCATGACCGGAACGTGTTGCGCCTGGAGCGTCTGGATGAGGGTGATGAATTTTTGGCGTTTCACGGGGTCTTCCAATCCATAGTCGTTGTAACGCAGAATCGCGTCGGGGTCGGCTTCGTGGGCGTATTCAAAGGCTTTGGCGATGAAATCCGGCCCGATGATCTGGTACCAAAGCGAGTTCCGATAGATGTTGGTGCCGCGATCGGCGACGGCCTCGTTCACCACGTCCCAGACCTGGATCTTGCCTTTGTACCGGCCGACAACGGTGAGGATATGGTCGTGCATCCGCTGGAGTAATTCGTCGCGGGAGCAACGCGGCCCGCTGTACATGGAACTGCCGGCGACAAAGCCCGGTCCGGAACGGGGACCAGTATCGGCGCCCGACGGCGGCGGGTTGGTGCCTTCGAAAACCCAATTGGGCGTTTGGTTATGCCAGACAAGGTTGTGTCCCACGATATACATGTGGTTTGCCAATCCGAAGTTCACATAAGCATCAGCGCCGGCGAAGTCGTAGCCGTCGGGACCGGGTTGCGGCTGGACGAGCGCCCACTTCAGGTCGTTCTCGGGGGAGATCTGGTTGAACTGCGCCTTGACGAGGGCAGTGTCCTGATCGACTTGCGCCTGGGTGCGGTTGACGTTGTTGGCCTGGACGGCGGTGCCGGTGGCGATGGCGCGATTGATGGCCACGCCGACATAGAAATGATCTTTGTAAGCGTCCTTCAGGGTGGTGGGCCGGGTGGTGCAACTGGATAACATCGCCGCGGCGGCGAACATGCTGAGGTAAATTGTGAGACGTGGGGTAGGGGTTTTCATTTAAAGGTTAAGGTTCAATGGATGCGGTTGGGCCGAAAGCCATATATGAGTGCGGCAGGATGGTGATCTTGAATGTGGTGCGCGGCGGCGTGACTGGCGGGGGCGGGCCGAATCCACCGAAGCGGCCAAAGCCGCGATCGGTTGCCGGCGCGGGGGAGATCGTCTCGCCGGTCGATAGATTACGGATTCCTTTGACGGTGCCGGCCACGGAGACGGTGATCCCGGCGGTGGTCGGCAGGTAGTTTTGCACGATGAATGTGTTGTTGTCGTAACGGAACAACGACACCTGGGCAGGGGCGTTATCGATGCGGACAGGTTCAGCCGAACCGAGCGTGGAGCGGATGACGCTCAGGGCATTGGTCGGCAGGCAATAGAGATCAGCCGGATCATTGGGAACGGTCAACACGTACAATTTGCCTTTGGAGTAGTCGCAGGAAAGCAGGATCGGGTAGGTGGTGCCGCCGGGAGAAATGCCCAGGACATCGCCCCATGCGTCGTGGGTCAGGATGTTGAAATATTTGATCTCGGGAATGAGGATATCGTGCTGGTCTCCATAGGGGCCGGGTTCGACGAGTTGAGGGATCATGTTCCGTCCGCGGAACGGCGAGCCGGGTCCGGACGCAAAACTAAACCGGTCCACAGACACAGTAGCCCCGGTCGTTTCGAGTTCGCAGATGTCTTCGAGGCCCTTGCCCTGCATCGCGCGCAGGAAACCCGAAGTCACGCAGACTGATTTGCCCGCTTCGAGTTGTTGTTTGATCTTGTGGATGATGTCGGGATCAAACTTTGCCTGTTCGGTGAGCAGCACCATGTCGGCGTCAGCGGGAAAGTGCGGCACAATGTCCATGGGCAGGCCGATCATGCCCAGATAATCATGGAGGAATTCTTCGCCGGTGGCGTGGTAGGGTGTGTACGCCTTGATGCCCACCGGTTTGCCGACCTGGGCCAGCACCGGGTCAATCTGTTTCAACGTATATCCGGCCACGTCGGCAAAGGTGATGTTGTCGCTGTTGGGATCGACAGTTTTTTGGACGTCGGCCAGGTTGAGGCTGGTCGGCATATCGGACCACGGGCGATTGGTGGCGTTGCCGAACCGGATGTTGAAGAGCATGCCGGAGTAATTGAAGCAGCACATCTCCGGGCAGCGCGAGAAAACGGTATCCAGAAGTTCCTCGGAATAACGGTCGATCGGATTGGCGCCGCCCTGGTCCACCCAACCGCCTTTGTTCACCCCCGGTTGAAGATTATCCATGAACCGCATGATATCGTAGCTGAGATAGGGCTGAAGGTGTTGTTCCTGTCCGACCCAAAGACGCGATTCGGTGCCGGAGAAGATGCCGTCGGCGAGGAGGGGGACTTTTTCAGTATCATTGCCCATGCCGGCATATTGGTCGTACCAATTGGCCATCTTGATGACGACTTTGCATTTGGGATTGACCGCTTTGGCGGGTCCGACGATGAGGTCCTTCACGACTTCACGCATGGTGTCCAGGCGGTATTGGGTCCAGGTCCGGCTGCCTTTGGCCTTGATATCGTAGTCGGTCTTGCGATCGAAGAAGAAATAATCATCGAGCAGGATCTCATCGAAATGGCGCGCGGCCATCTCGACGGCTTTTTTTGCGAAGGCGCGGTTTTCCGGGTCGGCGTAATCGAAGCCCTGGTAGCCATGAGTTTCGGTGACGCTAAAGGCCAGGCCGCCGCAGACCTGCACGCCCTGGGCCTGGTAGAACTTCTTCAGCTTTTCCAGGCCGGCTTCATCCACCAGCGTATGATTGCGCATGACCTCGATATAAATTTTGTCGACCTTGAGATTGCGCGTGATGTTCGACCATGATCCAGCGGGATCGAGGGTGCCGTTCATGAGGTTCGAGACGGTGCCCTCAGTCGCGTAGGTGGAGACGATAAAACTTTTATAGTTGCCCTGGCCCCGGGCGGTGGTGGCCAGCACTGCCACGGCCAGGGAAATGGCCAGCGCCAGGATTTGTTTTTTCTTGATTGGAATCATGGGGTTTCCCGGTTGGTTGCTTTCTACATTGCGTTCAAGCGAATCAGTGAACAATATTACGCGCGCAAAGCCAGTAAATCTTGATGAACAATTCTCTGATTAACAAAGTCCTCGGCGCCATTCCCCACCGTTTGCAACTGGCGGGTGGATGGATCGACCAGCCGTTTGTTTCCCGCCGCAATCCCAGGCCGCCGGGCGCCATGGTGGTGGCGCAAATCGAACCTGATTTCCGGCCGATGGACCGTTCAGGTCTCGCGAGCGGCACCCGCGTGACCGCCATGAAATTGTGGAAGGGCAAATTGCCCCACCGCCCACTCGATGAATTGGTGCGCGAACTGTACGAGGCCGAGAATAAGGGCCAGTCCGAACCAAGCGGTTCGCAGGACATGATCGGCTTGATTTATCCGGGCATGAACCGGCTGGACTACGACTACCGGATTCACGGCGGCGTGTTTCCAGCGCACATTAAATCCTGCAACAGCGCGAGGGTTGCGCGGTGGTTGAGCAAAATTTTATATCTGATACCCGTTGAGCCGCGTCCCGATGGGTACAACCCGCTGGGAGTCAAAAATCTTGATCCAAAATGGGTCGCCCGGCTCGGCCAATCGGGCCACGACTGCTACGAGGCGATTGTCCGGATGGATGCCGGGGCGCTCGGCGCATCGTTCAATCTGAACATGAAATGCTGGGAGACACTTCTTCCGCGCGTTGTGCGCCATCCGCTCTTGCGCGTGGATTTGATGCCGCTGCTTGCGGCATACCAGAGGCAATATCCCGGCGCGATGTTCTCAGGCTGCGGCGGCGGTTATCTCATCGTCGTTTCAAACAAGCCTGTGCCTGGCGCATTCCAGGTAAATATCCGGGTGGCCAGGAAATGAGCGTAAAAAAACAAGTCGTCGTCTCGGGCGCGTTTGACGACATCAAATCGCGCGACCTGCGTTTTCTCCAGGAAGCCGCATGGCTCGGCGCGCTCACCGTCGTGCTTTGGCCGGATGAAATGCTGAAAAAATTGAAAGGCCACGCGCCGAAATTTCCCTTTGCGGAGCGGCTCTATTTTCTGAACGCGCTTCGTTATGTCAGCCGGGTGATTGAAGCCAATGGCCAGGCAGGCGTTGATGTGTTGCCGATAAACCTGCAGGCGGACCTTTGGGCGGACATTGAGGCTATGGCCAATTCGGCCCGCGAAAAATATGCGGCCGAAAACAAAATTGCTTATCGCATCTTCGGGACAAGCGAGTTGCAGGGCTTTCCCGAACCGCCGTCGTTGCCCGCCACGTCCGGACAGAAAAAAGTCATCATCACGGGAAGCTACGACTGGTTTCATTCCGGCCACGTCCGTTTTTTGGAGGAAGCCAGCACTTATGGCGATCTATATGCAGTGGTCGGTCATGATGCGAACATCCGGCTGCTCAAGGGTGAGGGGCATCCGCTGATTCCGCAGGAGGAGCGGCGTTATATGGTCGGCTCCATCAAGTTCGTGAAGGAGGCGCTGGTCTCCACGGGCACCGGCTGGCTTGATGCCGATCCGGAGATCAAACGATTGAAACCGGACATTTATGCGGTGAACGAAGACGGTGACAAGGGCGGCAAGCGTGAATACTGCCAACAAATGGGCATCGAATATCTTGTCCTTAAGCGCGTGCCGGCCCCCGGATTGCCCGCGCGCAGCAGCACCCATTTGCGCGGCTTTTGATGCGGTATTTCTTCAAATGCTCCAGTCGTTTCATAATCAGATAATTCTCTATTCCGTAATGAGGCCTTTTGTGCGAAGATGACAACACGTTCCTGAAAGAAGAAAACATCGCATAGCCGTTTTGCCGAGAATTTTTAACCAACCTGATCATATGAAATACTCTCTCGCACTTGCCCTTGGATTACTGGCCGCCGGTTCGGCCGTTGCCGACACCAACACTGTGGCCAGCGTCAATGCAGCAGTGGCCAAGCTGGATGCCGCTGCAAATTATAGTTGGACCGTCAACATCCAGCTTCCCAAATCGCAGTTCACGCCATCACCCGTCAACGGCGTGACGGAAAAGGGCGGCTATTCGATGGTATCAGAAGACATCAATGGCGATACACTGCAAGCTGTGTTCAAAGGCGACAAAGCGGCCATCAAGGGCCAGGATGATTGGCAATCGCTGGCCCAGGCGGACGATCAGACCGCAATGATGGGCGGCTTTTTGGTCAATCCCGGAACAGCCGCAACCGAGGTTGCAAAAATTCTTAAGGATGCCGGTGACTTGTCCGCCGACACGAACGGCGTGATCAGCGGTAACTTCACCGATGCCGGCGCTACCGACCAGATGACTTTTCGGGGCCGGAACGGCAACACGCCTCCGCCACCCAAGAACGCGAAAGGTTCGCTAAAATTCTGGCTCAATCCCGACGGGAGCCTCGCCAAGTTCGAAACGCATCTCGATGCCCAGGTCGCGTTCGGCCAGGACCAGGATCCGCAGGATTTTGAGGCCATCCGAACCGTTGAGATTCATGATGTGGGGACCACCAAAGTGACTGTGCCGGATGGCGCCATGAAGGCGCTCGAGGCTAAAGCTGCTCCGGCAAAATAGCCCGTGACGAATGACGGTGGGGAATTAAACGTGAAGAGCGGTTTAAGATTAGGATTAGGATTAAGGAAAAGGGAAAGGGTTGGAGACCCATTCTATGTTTAGAAAGGTCATTCAATTTCAATGCGTTGCATAACCGCCATTGGCGCTCCAGGTCAGGGTGGTAGTTTTCGTAGGCGCTGACTCTCCTGCCGCCTCGTTTGGATGCGCGACAAAATTCGTCGTGACTGGTTCGTAGATGCCGGACATCAGGCGGCCCACCGGATTTCCATAATATCGCCGGCCCATATTGTAGGGATAGATCGGTTTGCCATTCGCGTCGATCGTCGTGAAATAAGCATACGTGCCATTTGGAAATTCCGGCGTCACACACCAGCGCCCGTTGTATTCATCTAAATCAAAATCTCGTCCTTGCGTTTTGCCGAGGTCGCCCAGATACGCATAATCTTCCATGTAATGACCCAGCGGATATCGCTGGCTCACTCCGGGGCCGGTTTCGTTGTCGGGTAATGCCACAGGCATGTTCATTTCACGCGAATCCCAAAGGGGCAGGGTATGGCGGCCCGTCTGCGGCAGATTGTCCGTTCCGTTTTGCCCATCACGCAACATGTAACCGGAGACCATCCGGCGCAAACCACTCGCGGAGTTCGTGGGATTGGAATATCCATAAGGGCCATAGACCGGATAACCGTCCTGCATCCAGCCCAGGATGGGTGAATGTTTCATCACCGGGATTGTACTTTCATGGTACGTTTTGGTGTTCGCGTCAAAATCCACATGGTCGCCGAGCAGGTAACGCAGCGCGATGGGTTCGGCGTGATAATGATAACGGCCCCAGTTTTGTTGATGCCCATAGGCGGCATCAAACGTCGGGCTTTCATTGACGAATGCGTCACGGTTCCAGATCTGGTCGCCATGTCCGATGCCTGCGCGCGGGTCGGCGTCCTCACTGTTTTTATGCGAGTAGGAGAAAGCGTCACCCGAATCAAACATCCGCACGCCGTCAACGAACATCCCGATCTCGCCCAAATGATCGAAGCGATTTCCTGTTTGCGGTTTGGGATTGCGTGGAAAGGCGAAGATGAAATGCTGGTCGGTGGGGAGATTGGGGAACCAGCCGTGCTGCCAGGGACCCATCACCTGGCTGCCGAGGCCGGTGCTGCGCACATAGATCCAGTTGGCAGATGACAGGATTTCCTGCACGCCGCTATCCGCCGGTTGGGACTGGCTTAATCTCCCATTACTCCACGTCGTGACCGAGTGGCCGGAATCTTTGTCGGCGTCCGTGCGGTAGATCCGGGCGAAATTGCCCGAATCGACTGTGAACCAGGAAGTGATTTGCGGGTCGGCAACCGCGCCGGTGGCGGAGGCCGCGAGCATGAGCGAGGCGAGGATCGTTTTCATGCCCGCAATCTAGCGGAGCGCACATTAAGTTAGGATTAAGTCGATTGAAGAACAGCCCCGCCAATATCAAAGCTGTTAACTCCAGCATCAATTAGGAGTTATCATTTGTTGTCTCACCCCTCATCCTTGATCCTTCTCCCCGTTGAGGGGAGAAGGAAAAATGAGTCGTAACCGTGTTTCAAAGAGGACATCGTAGAGCCATGTTCCTGCCAATTTAAGAACAATGCGTGGATACGTCCTGTAAGGCGTACATCATCTAGGGCCTGACCGCTCCACATTTCCAACAGGAAGTGAATTGGGGTTCGAGATTCTCGCCACAGGCAGGGCAGGTCCAGGCGCTTCCGACAATCTTCGCCGATTCCCGCCAGGCCTGCTTGATCTGTAGCGCTTCGGCCAGCCTGGAATCTTCCTGGATCCACAATTCCGGGGTGCTCTCGCTGATGGGGATTTCCGGGGCGAGGCCGGCGGTAAATTCATTGCGCATAACGCAGAGGATTCCGGCGCTCTCAAGCATTGCCCTGAGTTGGGCGATCTCGCCCGGAACAGGAGAGCTAAGGATTATCTTCATAGGTTCACAAATTTTTTGCGAAACTGGCGAGGATCGCCAACATGACGCCAAATACCGCCACGACCATGATTGCTGCCAGGAAATGTCCAGAAATCAATGTTGCCACCAAACAACCGGCCGCAAGTTGGAAGGCCAGGAGCAATCCCACCTCAAAAATACTCCAGCTCTCCAGATGCGCTACCCGGTAAATCAAGCCCACGATGATGAGCGGAACAATCATCGCCCGCAATCCCATGGGACGCAACGAGGCTGGAATAAATAAAACAATCAACCAGGCACCCAGCGCCTCAATCAGGGACGCCAGACCGCTGATGATGGCTTCTTTGCCCACGCTGAGCAGTTCCATATCGTTTTCGATCACGTTGCAGAAAATGTTCAACAACACGACGGCTGCGCTTAGTGTCAAAAAAGCGATCGCCCAAAACGCTGCGAGTTCAATGGCTGCATGCATAATCCGGCCTGAGGCCCAAACCTGCGCCCCGGCGCAAAAAACCGCAAGCGTGAAATCTTGTCCCTTGGTATTAAATTGACAATGGCGGAGCGCGCTTTTGAATTGGCGGAATGACATTGACGAAAAACGGCATGAAAGCAGTCGAAGTTAAAGATGCCGGCCGTAAACCTGCCGCATCTGGAACGCGATGGCGTTGATTATAGTAAATGCCTCAAAGCCGTGACCAACAATTCAGGCGCTGACGGTACAAAATGGAATGCCGATTGAGGTTATAAGTTATCATCTTTGCCTTCGATAGACATGCACTGGCTTTCACCGTCCAACTCTCATTTCTCAACTCAATAATTCAGAAGTTTAATATTGGTGCTATTGGTTGAACCGTCGGCTGCAAGGACAACTCGTGCCCGAAAAACCTCCAAGCCCTTCCCGTCGCTGGCGATCCATATCCAGCGTCCGTCAACAAAATGCGCCGGATTGGTTTCTTGAAAGGGTTGACAGTGATATAGAGTGGTGGCCTTGTCGTTGGCCAATTGCATGGCGGTTGACGTGGCTTGTTCTGTCGTCAAGCGTGTGTCATGTGCCATATTTCGTGGCCTGCTCGCGCATCCAACCAGAAGAACCGCAAATACGATGCTATACACTGTTCTCATAGATCTTTATCGCCTCCAACCGATTTAAAATTGGCATTGAAGGGAAAAATCGCAAGTGATAAATGCTGGTGGCCGCCACCGCACCGATACTTGTTCAGTTTATGTGAGTTACCAGGAAGGATTGTTTTTATGCACACAATCCAGACCGGGCGCCGTTAAGCCGATAACTATTTCAACCCGCCTCTTGGGGCGGAAATTGAGCCCTGGGCAGATTTGGCCGGAGTGTTCAAGGATGCTGGTTCCAAAGTTTCACACCAAAGGAGGATAAGGCCCAAAAACCAGGCGATGAAGAACGGATAGGAATAGCGGCCGACTTCATCGGAACTGCTGAACTGGATGATGAAGGACAAGTTGTTTTGGGCGGCGGGCAGGCAGGAGATCGTGAAAGCCAGGATGGAAAGCACGCCAATGATGACAACACATAAAGCAGTGGCGGCGAGGCGAGTTGATTTTTTCCAAAACACCATTGTTAGGACGAGCAGCAGTAACCAGGGCAGGATGGAAAGCTGGCCGTTCAAAAAAATGTCAAGGCCAGTCCATTTACCAGTCCATGACAGATGGTCATGGGCATCGGGTTGCCACTGGAAAAAGTCGGAGCTGAAGAAGCGTCCGCCACAGTTCAGAAACAAGACCTGGGAAAAACGATGAAAAGTTGCGGCGGGTGCGGCAAATCCATCACGCCACCAATTCGATTCGGGATGCGCGATCGGTTTCTCCAGCCGAAACCAAAGATAGGGCAGGACGCTTAGCAAACAGATCAATGCGCTCCACCTCAACGTATGTTTCTTCAACCAACTTCGCCGCCGGCAGATTGCCAGCATCACACAAAACCAAACTGCCAAGAAAATAATGCCTTCGAATTTACTCATGGCGGCTCCGACGGCTGTGAGCATTCCCGCCGCCAAATACAGTTCATCCGCGCGGACGATCGCTGTGATGAGTAGCATAACGGCCAGGCTCACAAAAAAGACCATGGGCATGGTCCCTCCTTCCCGGCGAATGAAATCGAGAGTGGCGGGCAGGAAGCAAAAGATAATGACAGCTAAAACAGGCAAGGGGTGCGGACGTTGCCAAACTTTTGCCAGTGAGAGAACTCCGACGCAGAGGGCGACGACCATCCAAAAGGGCCACACCTTATTGACGAACTCGTCCACCCCACCCACAACTCCGTAATCCAGGCAGTAGAGACACGGCACCAACAGGGGGTAATCCCAATGTGCATAGGCAAGGCCCGGTTGACGCATCCAGTACAACAGATGAGAGCCTTGTTCCAAATACAACACCTTGGCTTTAAAGACCCAGAAGGCGTTGGCGTCGAATTCAAGGGTTCCTTCCAGGGTGGAGAGGCGTCCAAAAACCCAGCAATAAAAAAGCACGGGAAGCAAAAGTAGTAGCCAAAGTTGCTGCAACTGAAACTTGAACTGTTTCAGTTGTGCAACGGCAGGCGGAAACATCAGGCAAATCTCTACGCCCCCCCAAAGGAGCGCGGAATAAGCCAGCGGGCCGGCGAGGTTGAACCCCGCCAGCGCTCCAGCCAATGCGGCTTGGGTAAAGATGAGCATTCCGACGGCTAGACCAAGAGCCCATCGCAATCCCGCGCCGAAACGGTCTTCAAATCCTTTACCCAGAAGCAGACGGTGGATTCGCATGCCACACAAAGCGATGGCCGGTGGCAGGATGAAGGCCAGTAAATCCTTCATCTGAGTTGTCCCCGTGGAGTTAGGACGATGAACTGATGCGTATCGTAGTTGAAGACATCATCGAATCCGTTGCTCTGCAAGAGAGTAATTGAGTCACAGGGAGTTCCAATAAATCCCTGCTCGGAGTAAACCAGATTTGTTCCCAGCGAAATCTCGATATCGTGAGGGAAAAGATAGTTACGCAGATAGAAATACATTCCGAGTCTTGGGGCATTCGTCTCCCCGAGCAAGCCGATGAGGAAAACACGTGCTTGAGGGTCAAGCGACCTGTCCAAATTCCGGTCGTCGGCACTGTCGATCCTGCATAACTGGTCTCTTTGGACGGGGTCGGTGATGTGGCGTAGGACATTGGCCCGGCGGATCATTGTCGCCATGATATTGGAGGAGGTGATAACCAGACCGAGCGCCACTCCTCCCAGCAACAACCCCAGCATCAGGGTTGATCCATTCACAACGCGGCCAGACCGGTCGCGGTTTGCTTTCATTTCAACAATTTTGCCACAGACCGGTCGTGATGTAAATGTCGTCAATCCGATGCGGTGGGTTGGTTTTGGACATTGCTTTTTTGGAAATTGTTTTGGACGTTATCGGAATGAGCAACCTGAGTCATTTTTTGTTACGGATCGTTGTATTGCTTCTGTTTATAAAGGGATTGTTTTCGGACAGCGTTTTAGGCCAGGGGGCCAGTAGTTTAATCCTCGTCCATACCAATCTCGAGCCGATGGCGGCAGGAAAATTCGAGCCGACCTGGGACTCACTGAAGCAGTATCGATGTCCGCAATGGTTCCAGAACGCGAAGTTCGGGATCTGGGCGCATTGGGGGCCGCAATGTGAACCGGAGGACGGCGATTGGTACGCGCGATTGATGTATATCCAGGGCACGCCCCAGAATAAATTTCACGTGGCGCATTACGGGCCGCCCTCGCAATTTGGCTTCAAGGATGTCATCCACGAATGGAAGGCGCAAAACTGGGACCCGGACAAGCTCGTGAAACTATACAAAAACGCCGGAGCGCAATATTTCATGGCCCTGGCGAATCATCACGACAATTTCGATAACTGGGATTCAAAATATCAGCCGTGGAATTCGGTCAAGATCGGGCCGCAAAAGGATTTGATCGGCGGGTGGGCGGCGGCGGCGCGCAAATACGGTCTCTACTTTGGTGTGAGCGTTCACGCCTCACACGCATGGAGCTGGTATGAGCCGGCGCAAGGCGCAGACCAGGCGGGCCCGTTGGCCGGAGTGCCTTACGACGGCAAATTGACGAAAGCCGATGGCGCAGGCAAATGGTGGAGCGGCTTGGATCCGCAGGATTTGTACGCGCAGAACCACAAGCCCAGTCCTGGTTTTGAAACTGTGACTTCCCTCTATGACCGATGGGATTGGGACAACGGGGTCAGCACCCCCGACCAGGCATATTGCGACAAGTATTACAACCGCACCATGGATCTCATCAACAAATACCATCCCGACCTGATTTATTTCGACGACACAGCACTGCCGTTGTGGCCGGTGAGCGATGCGGGCCTCAAATTGGCCGCGAATTTTTATAACAACAACATCCAGTGGCATGGCACAAATGATGACGGTGTTCTGTTCGGCAAAGTCCTGACGCCCGACCAGCAGGAGTGCATGGTTTGGGACATCGAGCGGGGCCAGGCCAATGAGATCGAGCCGTACCACTGGCAGACCGATACGTGCCTGGGTAATTGGCATTATGACCGCGCCATCTATGACCGCAACGGCTACAAAAGCACAAAAATGGTCATCCAAATGCTCGCGGACATCGTCAGCAAGAACGGCAATCTGTTGTTGAACGTGCCCGTGCGCGGCGACGGCACCATCGACGACAAAGAAGTGAAGGTCGTCCAGGGAATCGCGGATTGGATGGCGGTGAACCGGGAATGTATTTTTGGAACACAACCCTGGAGAGTGTTTGGCGAAGGACCCGCGTCAGCGGGAGCCAAGCTGCGTGCGCAAGGTTTTAACGAAGGCAAAGGCAAGCCGTATACTGCGGAGGACGTGCGCTTCACGCAGAAAGGCCAGATACTTTATGCCATCGTGCTGGGAGCGCCAACGAACGGCGTCAGCATTAAATCTCTCGGCACCTCTGTAGCACCTGATGTGTCCATCAAAGAGGTTCAACTGCTTGGCGGCGGACGAAATCCCGGATGGCAGCAGACCAGGGGAGGGTTGGCGAGAAGTCTGGTGATGCATGTGCAAAATGCCCGATGGCAGCAGACGCGTGACGCGCTGGAAATTTCGCAGCCTGAGAATTTGCCTAATGATTTCGCGATTGTATACAAAATGACCTTACGGACGAATTTGAGCGTCTCCAGGCGATAAAATTTGTCAAAAAAAATTGCCCATTTCGATTAGTTGCATATTATAAGCTGGAATGAGTCATTTGAGAAACGTCCGTGTTAATTATTCCGGACGATGGAGCGGTATTATAAAAGCGGTTTTAAGCCTGATAACAGGTTGCTTCTGGGCTATTTCCCTGCCCGCACAACAGTCGACCAATGATTTGCCCTCGGTGGACCTGACATTGAGGGGTTATCTCCAGCGGGTCATGCAATACAACCAAACGGTCCAGGCGCAAATGGTGGATGCTTTGGCGCAAACCTACAAAGTGAAGAGTGCGCGCGGGATATTTGAGCCGCAATTCGACACCACGATCTCCATGGAAGCTGACAAGCGGCTGAATAATGCGGAACAACAGGCCCAGGATGGATCCAATCCAACCTATGAGGACAAGAATATCATTTACGGTGGAAACCTGGACATGTTGACACCCATAGGCACAAAAGTCCAATTGGGTGCCACCATGAGTGATTTGGAAAACAATATAAATCCTAATGGCCTACTTTCGACTTACACCTATCCCAGGCAATACCAAACTTTTGCCGGGCTGACCTTGACGCAACCGTTACTGAAAAACGCCGGGCTCACCCCGATCATGGCGGATATCCGATTGGCCGCGCTTGATTCGAAAATTGCATTCCAGGAATATCGCCGGCAGTTGATGCTGACGATTTACCAGGCACAGGTCGCTTATTGGAACCTCTATTTTGCGCAGCAGCAAATCCAGTTCTTTGACGATTCAGTTTCCGCAGCTAAAGAGGTGTTGAATGACAGCCAGGAGAAACTGAAGGCGGGGCAGGGAGCGCAATTGGACGTGATGGAGGCGCAATCGGCGCTGGCGCTCCGCAATACCAAGCGCAATGACGCGGTGCAAAATTATTATGATGCATTGGGCCACTTACAGGTGCTGGCGGGAGTATCGCCGGACCCCACGCGGCCGGCCTCAGGCAGTCCGATGTTTCGCGCGGTGGATGATCCGCAAACCAGCAATTCGCCGCCATCCTATGCGGACACCTACGAGGATGGATTTACCTTGAATCCAGATTATTTGATCCAGCAGGAAAAAATGAACCAGGAACGGCTGCGCCTCGGGGTGGCTAAAAACCAATTGCTTCCGGAACTGGACCTCAAGGCTGCGTATGGCTTTAACGGTTTGGCAACCAATGATCCGATAGCTTCCTGGAACAACCTTGACTCACAAGGTTATGTTTCGTGGTCCGCCGGGTTGGAATTGATCATCCCATTGGGCGGCAACATCAAGGGGCGCAATGACCTGAAAGGAGCGCGGCTGCACCTGCAAGAGGCGTACATCAATCTCAAGGGAGTGGAGACGGAAATGGCCAATAGTTTGAGCACTTCCATCCAAAAAGCGCGGGCATGGCAGCAGAGCATCCAAAGTTACCAATCGGTGGTGGATTACAACCAGGTGTTGTACCAGACGCAACTGGCGCGGCTGAAAGCCGGTACTGTGCAGGCGCAATCGGTATTGGATGCGGAAGCCGACTGGCTGGATTCGCGCCAGGATTTGGCCGGGGCGCTTTCGCAATATCATCAGACACTCCTGCAGATCGAATTGGCCGACGGCGCGCTGCTGGAACATTACAACCTGGAGATCTCCCAGAAAGAATTGCAGCAGCAAACCGAGGCCATGCTCGAAAACAACCAAAATTATTCCGTCCCAAAAATTCCGCCGGCACCGGATGAATTTCCGCCTATGCCGCCCCCGTCCAAGGATTTCCCTAATTAAATCGCCATGCTCTCAACTAAATTTTTTGGCCCGACAATCCTCTTCGTCTCAATATTCGCATTGGGCATTCCGGCCCACGCGGACACGATCCAGGTGACCGGCATCACCGAGCCGTATAATCGCGTGGATCTTGGGTTTCCCGATGCGGGCATCATCCATGTCGAAAATTTCCAGGAAGGTGACAGCGTTAAAAAAGGCGACGTGATCCTGGAGCTGGACAAGAATCTGGAGGCCATTGAGGTGACACGGACTGAAGCCATCATGACCCAGAACAAAACGGTCTATGAGTCGACGCTCCAGCTTTTTCAAAGCACCAAATCAGTGAGCCAGGAGGACCTGGACAAGTCGGCTGCGGAATATCATGTGGCCGCCGCCCAATACCAAACCGCTGTCCAGCAACTTGCGAACCGGCAGTTGATCGCGCCATTCTCCGGTACGATCACAGAAATGCCGTACAAGCCCGGCGCGGTGGTCGCTCCGTATGTGCCGTTCGTCCAACTGGTGGACTCGTCGCGGTGTTATTTCAGAGGAAATGTGGATGGGATCACGGCCTCAAAATTACAACTCGATGAGTCGGTCCAGATCCAGTTGCAGGGCGGCGAAACGGTTTCGGGAAAAATCTGCTACATCTCACCGATTGTGGACCCTGCGAGCGGATTGGCGCGCATCAAGGCGATTTTTGATAATACGGACGGCAAGATCCGACCGGGCGTTTCGGCCACCCTGACCGCAAACTGATTATGGAAAATGATTTCATACGCGCCCTGGAAGAACTGGCAGCGCTCAGGCAATTTTCCGGTGCCCCCAAGGATTTTTGGCCGCGTTTTCTCGCCGCCGCCGCGCGCCTGATCTCCGCGGACATCGCGGTGTTACTGCTGGGCAGTCCCGGCAAGACTCCGCATTGGTCGAAGATCGGCGATTGGGATTCCGGCTCCGGGCTCTCCCGCGTCCGCACATTATTCACTTCGCAGCTTGAACCGATCGCGGAACGCTGCCTGGGCAAAGGTAATTTTGTGGAGCAGGTGGACGCACCGACGGGAAGTTTCACCATCGCGGTCCGGCTGAAATTGTTGCGTCCGGAGGATGAAGTCATCCTGGCGGGGCAATTAAAAGATTTCACCGATGCCGCAGCACGGGAATCGCTCACGCGCTTGCAATTGATCGCGGATGTTCCCATCGCATTCCAACAAAACCTGTCGGCGCAAAAGACGCGCCATGATGTCGAAAAATTTGCGGCCGTGCTTGACCTGAATGTGCCGGTGAACGAGGCCACGCATTTTCTCCCCGCTGCGCTCGCTTTCTGCAACGGCATCGCGACACGGTTTCGCTGCGATCGCGCGAGCCTGGGCTGGATCGAGGGCGGCTATGTGAAGCTGCGCGCCATCAGCCGCACTGAGCAATTTGACCGCCAGATGTCCGCCGCGCAAATGCTCGAGGCCGTCATGGAAGAATGCGTGGACCAGGACGAGGAAATCCTTTGGCCATCGCCCGAAGGCGTGACTACTGTGGCGCGGGACCATGAAAAATTTAGCGTGGACCAGAAATCCGGCAACATCGCCTCGGTCCCCATGCGCCTGGACGGAAAAGTCGTGGCCGTACTGACCTGTGAACGGAACGAAGCTCCTTTCAACGCTTCCGAGCTTCAGCAACTCCGCCTGGCTAGCGATCAAGTCGCGCGCCGGTTGAGTGAATTAAAACATTACGACCGTTGGTTTGGCGCGCGCTGGGGAGTGCATGCCCGCGAATATTTTGCCGGCTGGCTCGGGCCGGAGCATACCTGGAGCAAGGTTTCCGCCATTGCGATCGTCGTGGTGCTGGCGCTGCTGTTCCTGGTGCGCATTCATTATCGCGTCGAGGGAAACTTTATTTTGCGCAGCGACCAGGCGGCGTATTTGACCGCGCCCTTTGATGGTTACATTGACCAGGTCTACGCCCGCGCGGGCGATTTGGTGACCAATGGCCAGCCGTTGCTGGCCTTGAATCGCAGTGAATTGCTGTTGGACCAGGCTTCCGCACAGGCGGATGTCTCGCGTTGGAGCCGTGAATCGGAAAAGGAACGGGCGAATGGAGACATCGCCGACATGCGCATCGACGATGCCCAGGCTAAACAAGCCCAGGCGGAACTCGACGTGGCGACCTATCGGCTCAATAACGCCGTGATCAAGGCGGCCTTCAACGGAGTCATCGTCCAGGGGGATTTGCGTGATCGCATCGGCACACCGCTCAAGACGGGTGATGCCCTGTTCGAAGTCGCGCGCCTCGACACGCTCTACGCCGAGGCACAGATCCCTGAACGCGATGTGAAGGAAGTGCTCAGCAGTACGCAAGGACAGATCGCCTTTGTCACACAGCCAAAACTGAAATTTCCCGTGACGGTCCAGAAGATCGAACCGGCGGCAGTGACCCAAAAAGATGGCAACGTCTTTCTCGTTCGCCTGATGCCAGACACCAGGTCCCAGGACTGGTGGCGGCCCGGAATGACCGGCTTGTGCAAGCTATCGGCGAACAAACACACTTTGTTTTGGATCCTGACGCATCGCACAGTGGATTTTCTGCGGATGAAACTTTGGTGGTGAAGTGGCAATCCGTTTTTTGATCAATGGATAAAACATTCAGCGAATCCTGGTATCGGGTGGCGAATCAAAAGATTTGCCTGCGGCCGGTCGTCAAGGTGCGCCGCCAGAATTTTCGCGGTGAACGCTGGATCGTCCTGGAAAATCCGTTCAGCAACCAATATTTCCGCCTGCGCCCGGCGGCTTATGAGTTTGTCTCCCGCCTGCGCCCGGACCGCACGGTGGAAGAAGTTTGGAACCAATGTCTCGAACGATTTCCCGATGCTGCGCCCAGCCAGGAATCGGTCATCCAACTGCTCTCGCAGCTTTATTTCTCCAATCTCCTCCAATACGACCTTGCCGCTGACAGCGCGCAATTGTTCGAACGCTACAAGAAGCGCAAGCAACGCGAGATCGGTTTCCGGTTCCTGAACATCATGTTCGCGCGGTTTCCACTGCTGGATCCAGACCGTTTTCTCATCCGCACGCTGCCCGTCGTGGGGAAACTGATCAGCCCATTCGGGGTGGTCTTATGGTTTTTGGTGGTCGGTTTTGGTTTGGTGATCGCGGCGGATAATTTCAACGCATTGAAGGTGCAGGGGCAGGGGATCCTGGCCACTAATAACCTGATTTTGCTCTACCTGGGCATGATCGTCGTCAAAGGCCTCCACGAATTTGGTCACGCCTATTTTTGCCGGAAATTTGGCGGCGAAGTCCATGTCATGGGCATCATGCTCATGATCTTTACCCCCATGCCTTATGTTGATGCCACCTCGGCGTGGAGTTTTCGCGAATGCTGGAAACGTGTCCTGGTCGGTTCGGCGGGCATGATCGTGGAACTTTTCTTCGCCGCCATCGCGGCATTTTTCTGGTGGAAGACCGGCCCGGGCATCGTGCATGCCCTGGCATACAATATCATGTTCATCGCTTCGGTCTCGACGGTCATCTTCAACGTGAACCCGTTGATGCGTTTCGACGGTTATTACATCCTTTCTGATTTGTTGGAGATCCCCAATTTAAACCAACGGGCGGTGATGCAAATGCGGTATTGGGCTGAGCGGTTTCTTTTCGGCGTAAAAAATACCGAGTCACCCGCGAACACCCGCCGTGAAGCCGGCTGGCTTGGAACCTTCTGTGTCACCAGTTGGATTTATCGCGCAATCGTTTTCAGCGGAGTCCTGCTAGTAGTCGCCGACCGCTTTTTAATCATCGGCATCATCATGGCCATCGCCTGCTTGATTTCATGGGCGGTCACGCCCGTCGTCCGCTTCGTTAAATACCTTTCATCCAATCCGCGATTGGACCGTGTGCGGCATCGCGCTGTTGGTGTGACGGTGGGGATCGCGGCGTTCCTGATCGTGTTGCTCGCCGTGATACCATTTCCGTATTCATTCCGCGCGCCGGGCATTGTCGTTGCCTCGGAACGGACACAACTCGTCACCCTGACGGAGGGAAGGGTTGTCCGCTTGCTCGTGCCATCGGGCACTCTGGTGAAAAAAGGCCAGCCGCTGGTCGAAATGACAAACCCGGAACAGGATCAATTACTGGTCAGTACGCGCGCGCATTTGGAGGAGATCCGCACGCAACTGCTCCAGGCCATGTATACCAATGCGCCGGATATCGCCCCGCTGACGAGCCTGCAGGATTCAGTCGCTGCGCAGCTAAAGTCATACACCCGCGATGCGGATAATCTGACGGTGCGCGCGCCGCATGACGGCGTCTGGGTGTCGCCACAAATAAACGAAATGGTGGGAAGCTGGGTGACGCGTGGGACTCAACTGGGGCTTTTGGCCAATCCGGCAGGGTTTAATTTTGAGGCCACGGTGACAGAAGACGACGCGCGGAATCTCTTCGCGAGAAAAATTTATTACGCGAACGTTCGCCTCTGGGGCAACGCGGCGACAGAGTTGCCGGTCGCCGGTTGGCGGGTGATTCCCGGTGGCCAAAACAACCTGCCTTCGGCGGCCTTGGGCTGGGCTGGTGGCGGAGATATCCCTGTGGCCATGGATGAGGGCCCGCAAGACCAGGGGACTAAGTCGGCAGAACCGTTTTTTGAAGTCGTCGGAAAACTTGATCCGCAAACCGACATTGGCCTATTCGACGGACGTTCGGGCAAGATCAGTTTCAGATTGCAAGCCGAGCCGCTGTTGCCGCGCTGGCTCCGCAGCCTGTGGCAACTCCTCCAACAGCGTTACCAGATCTGAGTGGAAGTCAGCGTCAGTAGCAAAGAGAGCTTATACAAATTTCAATTTTCAATCCCCGCCCATTTTTAACACCACAATGCTGTTGGGCGGCATGATGCAATCGAAGTTCGGCTTCACGCATATTTCAGTTGTGACCGGGACCACATTTTGCGGGTGATCGATCGAGTTCGAGTCATCAGGATTTCCCGTTAAAGTGATCGCCTTGCCATTCAAGGCCGTTGTGGTCACTCCGTTGATATCGATCTTTACCGTTTCCGCCGTCGCTTCCGGATTGACCAGCTTGATAAAAATTTTCCCCGTCTTGCTATCGCGCGTGGCGCAACCCTGGATCGACGTATCCGTGGAGACGGTTGAAAGGATTTCGTCGCCGACGTTACGACTGAACATCTTGATCGCGTAATAACTCGGAGAACCATAGGCCGAAATCGCATCGTAACCGATAAGGTTCGGGCGCCATTGCCGCGCTCCAGGATTCACGTTCACGAATAGTGGCGCGTAACATTGCATTTTTATCAGGTCGGAATTTCGTTCCATCGCGGCCATGAAAACGCCGTCGCCGATGGCATTTTTCAATCTCGGTGTCGGCGGTTCATTCCGTGAGGCCGCGTTCCACGGCGGGAATGAAGTTTCGTACGCCGCCCATTCGCCGACAAAAATTTCCGGACCATTCCGGTCGTAAGCCTTCGCGTAGTCCGGCGACATATGCACGAAATCATCCACCGAACGGTAATAATGCTCGTCGGTCGCATCAGGCTGTACGCTATGCACATGACTGTTGTCAGGTTGATCATTGCCGATCGTGGAGATCAATTTGAGCTGGGGATATTTCGCCTTGATGGCGTCATAAAATTGCGCGTACCGTTTGTCGTAGTTTCCGGTACGGTCGAACCAATCTTCGTTCCCAATCTCGACATAGTGCAGATTGAACGGCGCCGGATGGCCGTCGTTTGCGCGCTGTGCGCCCCACGTCGTGTTCGTGTCTCCGGTCAGATATTCAATCTCTTCGAGAGCGTCCTGGACGTATGGTTTTAGGTCAGGGCCCGCATTGACGAATTTATGGTCAAGGGTGTATCCATCGAAAACCGCCAGCACCGGCTCCGCCTTCATGTCATCGCACCATTCCAGGAATTCCATAAGCCCCATCCCGTCCGTCGAGCGATAACCCCACGGGCCTTGATGGCCATGCCGCTGTTCAATGGGTCCGATGGTCTTTTTCCAGTTGAATCGGTTAGCCAGGGAGTCGCCTTCCACATAATTGCCACCGGGAAAACGCAGGAATTTTGGATGGAGATCCACCAGCATTTGCATCAGGTCTTTGCGGAAGCCGTTCGGCTGGTTGTTCCATGTCGGCGGGAACAGCGAAACCATCCCCAGCCAGATCGTTCCGGGTTGGTCAAACGTGATGGCAAAATGCGCCCTGGCCGTTGGGTTCACTCGACCTGTATTTAGCGTCACGTCAAAATTCTTCCAGGTTGTCGCCAGGCCGGAAAATTGTTTGGAGGCATAAACCGTGTGACCATTGTCGCCAACGATTGACACTGTGACCAGCCCGGAAAAATTGGTATCCGCCCTTGCCAGGATGGTGGCATGATAAGTCGTCTTTGGCTGCACGGGTATGCCCCAATAACCGTCATTGGCCACGCCGGCAGGATGATCTTTTTCCGCTTTTGTCACCGTCAGTCGCAGGCTCATCGTGAGTTGGTCATCGAAAGAATTTGTGGGGTCCAGCGCCATCGTTGCGGCGGAGTTGTTATCGTTCACGACCGACCAATGGGCCGGCGACGCGGCATTATCCAAAAAAGCGCGGTTTTGGATCAATTCCGCGTAAAGCCCGCCGTCATAGGCATGATTGATTTCCTCAGTCATCAAACCGTAGAGAATGGGACTGACCTTTCCGGCAGGGTGACTGGCGTCGACCGTGAAGGTGGGATTGGCTGCCAGAGAGGATATTCCGGCGATGGTCAAGGCCAGGAAGGTTGCGATTTTTTTCATTTTTTGTGTGGTTCAGGGAAATCGGAGAATAAAATATTGCAGCGGTTGAGTTGAGTCAATGGTGTTGGTGTCGTTGAAGTTGCCGCTGGCTCCAAATTGGCTTGTCACCATCGATCCAATCATATGTTTGGCATTTTTACAAAAATTAGCTTATGGCATGGGCGCGATTTAAGCCCGTGACACGATAAAACTCCAATTCTCCACTGGCATCTTCATCGCGGAATGTGCAAACACTGAACGAACCGGCAGCCACTGGCAATGAGTGTCTTTGCTCATTCCAAAGGTGGCACGCCCAGATGAAGCGAATATGAATAGCGGTTTATTAGATCCATCAATTTTCATTGAGAATAAGAACGGTAAAATTGCGCGGGAGAGAGAGCTGCATTGGGGTCGGTAACCTGCCATAAACCGTTTGAATCGGCCACGTTTGTAAAAATATTCTGCCAGGTGTTCAGATCAGGCGATGCCTGGACGATATTTGTGGAATTGGGGCTATTCTCCAGGGAGAGGGTCATGCTGGAATCTGGATTAGGTGCAACATTGGCGACGAATGCGGGAGGCTCGAACCTGAACCAATCCACGTCAAGGTAACCGGCGCCTGGCTGGGAATTATAACAAAATATTGCATATTGCTCACCCTGGAATGTTCCGGTCAGGTAGTTGTACGCCAAACTGAATCGTTGGCCCAACACAGTCCAATTGATCCCGTCAGGACTGTAGGAGCACATTCCGATATTGTGAATATAGTCCATGGTCAATCGCAGGTAGATAGTCGTGTCGGGGTACGACGCGGTGCCGAAAGTGGTAGTGACCAGGTTGGTTTTGGTGCTGTCGGTCGAGACAATGGTGTTCATGCTCAAGGTATAGACGCCGGGAGAAACGCAGGTGACAGAAATATTACCGTTGGTTTGCCCCAGCGTACCCAGGCCGCAAATATCACCGGCTTGAAGATTGCTGAGATCGAAATTCACTTCACCTGTGCTATAGGGTCCCCGGCCTTTCTGGATGAGAGTATTTCGCGCATACCAAAAATTTGTTGCACTGGTCGGATGCAGCCGGAGGTAACCAGGCCGCGCGGTCAGCGACCAGCGGGTATTGTCCGGGTTGTGGTTCCACTGCCATTGCAGGCCGAGCGTCGGGGATGAAAAATCATCCGAAGCAGGGATGGTGTAGGCCGGCATTCCCTGGATAGGGATAAGCGCAGTGGCGGGAGCCCGTCCCGGCGCCTGGGGAGTGCCCCACATCGGCCAGTTATTCGTCCAAAAAATGGGACTGATGTAAGTCATGCGCCCGATGGCGCCATTGTCCTCATGGGCAAATCCATAATAACTGCCGTCGGGCATATCCACGATGGCTCCCTGATGCCCCCCATTGCTATTACTCAACAAATTTGTGGTTGTGTAGGGGCCGAAAAGGTTTGTCGAACGTGAACAGTAAAGCACGAAGGTTGAGGGCTTCGAGTTGAAAATGTAATAATAGCCGCCGGCCTTGACCACATGAGAGCCTTCAAGCGCGAGGCTGTTAGTCATCAATGTGGCGGTTGCGATGATCTGCGAGTAATTCGCGTTTAAGGTATAAATCGTGTACTCCGTTTCAAAGCCTGCTGTGCTGATAATGTAACCGATTCCATTGGTTTCGATATAAAATCCGGGGTCAAATGCGCCGACACTCAGTTGATGAAATTGCCACGGTCCGGCGGGATTTGTGGCATAATAAACGCGGGTGGCCTGGCCATTCGGAGTTTCGACGTCATAAAAAGTTCCGTTATAATACCGCAAGCTCGATGCAAAAACGCCGTTGCCATAATTGACAACGCCATTGGAAATGTTGGGAATCCAAGTGAGATTCGTGACGATATGACTGAGGATTTCCCAATGGACCAGATCCTGCGAATGCAAAATGGTCAATCCCGGCGAATCGATAAAGGTGGTCGTGGTGAAATAAAAATCATTACCGACGCGGATGATGTCAGGGTCTGGATAATCCGCATAGATGGGAGGATTGGTGTAATAGTTGGTTCCCGAGGTCGTATTGGTGTACGGGGCCATGGTGATCTGAAGATTGTCCAATTGGATCGTTTGAGGGGTCTCAGTCACACTTGGGGTGCCAAGGAATAAAAGTTGGAATGAATACTGGCTGGAAGTTGGATCCAGTACGGAAATTTTATATCCGGCAGGCAGTGTGCCCATGTTTACTGAAAAATGCTGGAACCCGCCTCCCACGGCGATCTGGCTGATCGGCACTGCATAGCTCGAACCATTGTCGGCCGATGAACTTCCTCCAAAGATATTCAGAGTCACGCCGATTCCGGTACTGGTTCCCTGGGGAATCGCCATATCAAACGAAAGAGTGTAATCGGAAAGAGTGGGATCAGTGTTTCCGGCGGGTGCGTAGATGGGAGAATTGACCCCGGCGTTTTCAGATGCGCCGATCGTTAGATTACCGCTCAATTGCAGCGCCTGGCCGCTGCCTCCCGCGCCGGGAGTCACGATGGTTGAGGTAACATTGCCGCCAGAACCGAAATTATAGGTGCTGCCAAAGGCGCCTGGTGAAAGGGAGTCGAAATTGTTTGTCAGGACGATAGTTTGCGCATGAGTTGCGATGCTGAAGCCACTCAAGAGGGCGATCAATATCAGTATTCCTGGCGTTCGTTTCATATTTAACTGGCAATATTACAGCGCAATGTTGATTCGGCTGGGGAAGACCTTCCAGGTTAATGGGTGAACAATGTGAGGTCGATATTGCTCGCCATCACTTGATAGCCCAGCCCATTGAGATGCAAACCATCGCCGCTGTTGTAAATAGCCTGGATATTTGTGAGCGTCACCGGGTCGCGCGCTATTTTGTCAAAGTCAATAAACCCGTCGTAAACGTTATTGGTCCGAAACCAGGCATTGACCGCCTGGCGGGTGGCTTCATTCGCCGTCGAATAATAACTGTTTCCTCCAAACGGCGTGATTGTCGCGCCGTAAGCCAGCATGTTGTGGGCATGCACTTTGTTGGCGAATTGGATATAGGCCGGAATCAGGCTGGCCGCGCTCGTGCCACCGCCGATGTCGTTGACGCCGATGAATACGATCAGCCAGCGCGCGCCGCTTTGTTCCCACACATCGCGGTCAAATCGATTTAATCCCGGCGGCCCCAACCCGCCAAAAACGCCGCCGCCGCCAATGCCTTGATTCAGCAGGGCCACCGATGCCGTAGGCGTGTTGGTGATTAACCGGGCTGCCAGGTCATCTGGCCAGCGATCATTTATATCATTGGTGGAGCCGCGGCCGTCCGTGATCGAGTCGCCAAAAGTGATGAGTGCCAGATTGGAACTGCTCCCCATCACGTCTACGCCGGTGATGATGTACCAGTGCTGGGTTGTCGCCGCCGTGGGCATGCTCGCGGCACCGACGACGTTGCCCGATTGGATATAAGAAGTGGTCCGGGAACCGGGATGACCATTGATCGTCGTGGCAGAGATGTTTCCAAAGTAAATGCTGATGGCCAAGTTGGTCTGGGCCGGCAAATTGTAATAAAACGGATCCGAGAACACGACTTCCCCGGGTGGGATGTTCACCGAAGGCACGCCGTGAAAGGTGAGCGCCAGGTCAGTGTTGGTATTGATGACCCCATTCAACGCACTGCCTGTCCCGGTCGCCAAGGCCACATGGGCCGATTTGACCGCCACCAGGCTTGTGCCGTAGGCATTGGAAAAACGCACCCGCACATACTGTCCGCCGATGGTGATGTGGACAAACTGGCGGAGCGTGCTATTGGCCAGGGGCGCTGGCGGGAGATTTGAAGGTTCGGTCAACTGCGGCCCACACGCCCAGGTTCCAACCCAGTGACCCTGGCCGGCGAATATTTTTGCCGGTGCCCAACAAAGAATCAGCGCAAACAATAAGCCCGTTGTCCTGTGCTGTGAAATCCATGGCAACAAGAAGCCAAGGGAGCTTTTAATTTTAAGGCGCATAAGAACGGTAGAATCGCGCGGAGGTTGGGGGAGTTTCAGAATATTGCCATGCGCCGCTGCCATCGGCGACATTCGTGGAGACATTGATCCAGGTGACCGGCGGCGTCAGGTTGGAGGCAGCCTGGATGACATTGGTGGAGTTAGGGCCGCCCATGAAATTTAGGGTCACACTCCCATCCGTATTAATGACGATGCCAGTGACCATCGCCGGTGGATACTCCAGTGTGACATTGAACACCGTTCCCACCCCACCTGGTCCACCGCTGAATGTTGTGCCATACAATGAGTTTCCCAGTGGTAATACTCCAGCCACCGGAAATGCCCCATCACCGTTCGTCCCGGTGGACGGGTTCAGCGCGGTGAAAGAGTAAATTATTTGGAATAGCGAACCGTTGGTGCTCACGGAGAAAACCGTGCCATCGGCGTTCGTACCGCCTGCGGAAGTGGTTCCATAAAGATAACCCTCCGATAATGCCAGGGGCGCGTAGGGTACGGCGCCATCTGAGTTTGTTCCGGTCGCCGGATCGGTCGCGGAAAAATAGTGCAGTACGGTGAAGCCAAGACCGTTGGTGTTGATCGCAAAAATCACGCCCTTGCCATAGGTCCCGCCGGCGATGGTCGTTCCATAAAGCATGCCATTGGACAAGACCAGGCTGCTGGAAGGAAATGCACCATCGATATTGGTCGCCAACACCGGATCCAGAGACGTGAAGTTGTAAAGGGTTGTAAAATTCCCGCCGTTCGTGTTGATGGAAAAAATAACACCCGCGCCGCCGGAACCGCCGTCCGAAGCGATTCCATAAAGCGTATTGCCGGAGAGGATCAACCCGCCTTCGGGCAGGGCGCCATCGGTATTCGTGCCCGTGTTTGAATCGAGTGCGCTGAAGTCATGCAGATCGGCATAAATGGAACCGTTGGTGGAGAGTGAGAAGATTGTGCCGAAGGTAGCTGCGCCACCGGCGGTCGTCGTTCCATAAAGTGTGTTGCCGGATAGCGCCAACAACCCGATGGGGCTGGCGCCGCCTGAATTCGTGGCTTCATCCGCCGACACGGCCGTAAAACTGCGGACGACAGAATTATTGCCATTGGTGCTGCCCAGAAAGATTGCGCCTGCACTGTTATTTCCACCCTCCAGGCTCGTTCCGAAAAAACTCGTATCTGAGAGCAACAGGTTTCCCTGCGGATTGCCCGCGTCCGGAGCGTTGCCAAAAGAATGAAAGGCATCGAAGTTCGATCCACTCAGACTCATATAAAATGCTGTGCCATTTCCCAGCGACCCTCCATTGAGGGTGGTTCCGACTAAAACGCCATTAGCCAAAACGAGCCCGGCTGCCGGATTTGCTCCGTCTGGATTGATGCCGCCGGAAGGTGCGGAAAATGCATGAAAGTCAATGCCGCTGGGCATCCAAACATAGCTTGCGTTGTTGGTGTTCGTGTTCGCCAGGGTTGCCGCATAGACTGCCAGGGAGAAAGTTCGCGCATTGCCATTGCCGTTGAGCCAGCTTCGGTTGCGATAGGCGGCGCCGCCGTCGTACGATAAGTAGGTGGTCCGCTCCCATGCAAGTGGCTGGGAATTCAGGAGGCCGTCGATCTCAAAAACATATAAATGGCCATTAGTCAGCACCACCTGGTCGCTGCCATTGAAATCAAATTCAAGCACGCCGGTCGTCTGGGGGGTATAACTGATCGACAGTCCGTTGCCCGAATTGAACAGGTCCGTGCCTGGCGCATAGGTGCTGGGATTGGGTGCGGTCTGACTGCCGAGATCAAATAATCGCAGGAGAACATTTGTGCCATTACCGGTGCCGGTGCCACCGCCGGCAAAAATATCAACGGTCTGCAAAGTATAATTCGTCGTGGTAACCGTAAAGGTCTCGGCGTAATTGGTGCAACCGCCAACGCCGTTGAAACTCTCGCCGACGGTAAGTTGCACGGCTGGATTGGTCACGCTTTCGATGATAGGCGATCCGGGCCAACTGGTCGCTCCCGGTGAGACATTCTCCAAAACGGTAACGCCAGCGATGCAGGACATCGCAGTGAACAGCAACAAACTTCCGGTCACAAAACGCACCGATTTCTGTCGTATGATTTGATCAACCACAAATAAAAAATTACTTCACAAACTCTGCCGAAATTTTGCCGGGAAATTTGACTATACAATTATAGCATCGTCCTTTAACTGTCGAAATGGCCAATTCAACAAATTGAATGGAGAATTATCTGATGTGCGCGTGTCTTAAGATAATCGATTGCCCAGTACTGAAAGTATTGGCCAAAAAAAATTCTTGCGCAAAATCGTTCAAACTTTAGTTTTTTTTGCGGCACCTGACAATGAGTGTATTTACTTATACCAACGGGGTGGATGGGACTGAAGACCGCCGTTTTTTCCTCGCCTCAATACATCAATGGGATATTTTTGGAGGTTCTTCAAGGGTCGAGGCGCTATTCGCTATACAGCAATTTTTCTGCTCTTTGATATGAGTAATTATACCTATATCAAGTAACGAACACGATGACATCATCAAAGAGGCGAAGGGGTTCGCATTTGAAAATGATTTTATATTGCCATAATGACAACGGGCCTTATTTTTTGGCCGATTATCGTGCAGTCAAAGAGCTGATAACGCATTTTCACCGGTCGGGATCAGTCGAGTTGACATGAAAGTGATATCTCAACCATCAATCGTACTATCCTTTTTACTAGCTGTCACATTGGACTGCTGGGCTGATGATGTTCAAATGCCAAAGGCGGGCTTATCTGTCACGAATGTCGCGCAATTCAGGATTCTCTCCGGCGCGGATTACCTTGAAGGTTGTAATTTTAATCTGACCGGTGTTGTCACCCTGGTGGATACCACCCGCGATTTGGTTGTTTTGCAAGATACGACCGGTTCAGTCGCTTTGAACTTTCCAATGGGAAACCGGAAATTACAGGTTGGCCAGCTTGTTACTATCGATGGCACGAACTGCTGTCCTCTTTTTTCGAGTTTTCCAGATTATCCCTGTCGTCCCTCTGGTTGGGACATTTGTAGTTCATTTGAGACTCCATCCAATTGGGGGGAATATAACCTGACCCGAATGAGAGGTTGCGTGCATCCCGATGTCACGGGCGATTACATTTTTTGGATTGCCAGCGATAATTCGTCAGAATTGTGGCTGAGCACGGATGAAAACCCGTCTGAAGCCAGACAAATCTGTTCCGTTCCCCGTTTTGGCTGGGTGGCGCCGCATGAGTGGTCGAAATTTTCCACGCAACGCTCTGAGCCAATACATTTGGAAGCGGGCAAAAAATATTATATTGAAGCGCTGCAGGAGCAGACAACCATTGGGGAAAACCTGTCAGTCGCCTGGCAGGGACCCGGCATGAGCCAATCGGTTATCGATGACAAACACCTCATTCCCGAAGATAAAACCAGCCATTCACTACAGACTGCAACCAATGGTATCCTGCGCGAATATTGGACAAACTATCCTGACGGAGATTTGACTGGTTTGGGCGGCCCGCGGCCATTTGAATCGGCTTTGACAATCAAAAACGTTGGCATTCGAATTGAAGGACAGGGACAACTGCCAAATCCCGAACAGATTGACTGGGATCAGCCGTTAGCGCCGGAAGCCAATTACCGATGGGTGCAGGCGGAAGGGCTTGTAACGTTTAAGGCGACTGATGGAAATACGACTACTTTAGAATTATCTGACGGACGGACGTTGATCCGAGTGAAGACAGACCATTGGAACCAGGACATGGCGAGTTCGTTCAGCAATTTAGTCGTTCGGGTCAATGGAGTCTGTGAGGGAGTCCGCAGCCAGGATGGAACGGTATTGCCGGGCCTGATCTGGGCCTCGGCAAGCAACAGCGTTTCGTTTGTCAAGGCATTGGCGACGAATACATTGACCCTATCAAGCCGGTCTTTGCAACCAGTCGTTACGAATAATCCTTCCATGCCCGGCTTCTATGGAATGCATGGCGTGGTCACTTTCAATGATCGAGTATTTGGTAAGGACTATCTGTTCGTCCAGCAGGATAACACCGTGGTGCTGCTTTATCTGGGAACACTTTCTTTTCAAAAGCCGTTGGAAGTGGGGGAAGATGTTGACCTCGGGGGAACCCTGGAACCGGGCCAATACCTTTCGGGCCTCTCCCCATTGTTCGTTACGGAACAGGGATGGCATTCAATGCCCACACCAATTGCTCATCCGCTGAGTGTCTCGGCCTCAGCCAGCCTTGATGGAAGGTGGAGTGAACTCGATTGCGTGGTCCATTCGGTGAACCCCAATGGGACGCTTTCCGTCGCAGGTAAAGATGGTGCTGCTTATCTCTGGCTCGGCCAGACACCCCGCAACGATCTCGCCGGTTACGTCGATGCAAAATTACGCGTACGGGGAGTGTTGATGCTAAACTTATTGGATGATCCTGCGCTGCTGGTTCCTTCCCGCAGTTTTGTCAACGTGGAAGAGGAAGCAAGGAGCAATCCTTTTGACGCACCTCGCTCCTGGATTGCTGGTCTTCCTTCCGACGAGGCAGATTGTTCCTCCTCCCACCGGATACTGGTGGCTGGAGAAGTAACCTATCAGGACGACCAGTCTTTTTTCATTCAGGATGATTCTGGTGGCGTTCGTGTGCAAACCCGGGCAAAGCCAAAGGTGACATTGGGAGAGGCAGTTGAGGTCGTCGCGTTTCCCGCGTTGAACGGTCTCATTCATGCCTTGACTGACCCGCTCGTGCGACCGGCCAGGTCAATGGTGCGGGTCAGTCCCAAAGATTTGGATTTGAACGAGACGCTACCTCCGAAGCAGGATGGCAGCCTGGTGAATGTCAGCGCCACGTTATTGGGGCATAAAACAAATGGGATGAATCAGGTTCTGGAACTTCAGGGGCAGCAACACATGTTTGTCGCAACCCTTTTGGCCGGCGGGGGCACGCTGCCAAATATCACCACCGGAAGCGAACTTCAGGTCACCGGCGTTTACGATGATGAACCGACAATATCGATGCCGGCTGACGCGGAGTCCGGGAAGGGGCAACCATATCTTGCATCGCCCAACATCTTGTTGCGAAGCCCAAAAGATGTCGTCGTGCTTGCCGGGCCTCCGTGGTGGACTTTGAAGCGGACTGTGACCCTGGTCGGCGCCTTGTTGACGGTGTTAGTGGTCTCCTTACTATGGGTGCATCTGTTGCGGCGTCGGTTGGAGCGGCAGCAGGCATCCCGCCTGGCGTTCTCACGGCAAATTCTCCAGGGCCAGGAAAATGAACGGCAGCGGATCGCCGCCAATTTACATGACAGTCTGGGGCAGAACCTGCTGGTCATCAAGAATCAAGCCGAACTGGCGATGCAAACGGCAGTGGATGAATCCGCCCGGCAGGACCGTTTGGGAAAAATCTCGGAGATCACGTCACAAGCCATTGAGGAGGTACGCCGGATCACTCATGGCTTGCGGCCTTACCAGTTGGATCGTCTGGGCCTTACTCAGGCAATTCGCGCTTCGGTCAATCATGCATCGGAAACCAATCCGATTTTATTTGCCAGCCGGGTGGAGGATATTGATGGTCTATTTAACAAAGAAGCGGAAATCCATGTTTATCGGATTGTGCAGGAAGCCATCACCAATGTTGTCAAACATGCTGCGGCCACTGAAGCGGCCGTCGTCATTAAAAAACGGGCATCGATCATTTCCATTTCCATCCGGGACAATGGCCGGGGTTTTGACCCCGCGCGACCCACTTCTGAACCACACGATCTTAGTTATGGACTCAATGGTATCTCCGAGCGCGTGCGTATTTTGAAAGGCGATCTGGCGATTGACTCGAGGCCGGGCGAAGGCGCCAGTTTGACCATCGAGATTCCGTTGTCCATTCCAGAGATATGAAACAGAAAGTGACAGTATTGATTGTGGATGATCATCCATTGCTCCGGCATGGGTTGTGCGATGTCATTGGAAGCAGCCCGGATTTTAAAGTTGTTGGTGAAGCTTGCGATGGAGAGGATGCCCTGCGGCAGATCTCTTCCCTAAAACCCGAGGTCGTCATTCTCGACATCGACATGCCCCGCTTAAACGGTTTGGAAACGATCCGGGCGATCCGGCAAATGGCGTTCCCGGCTAAGGTGATTGTCCTGACCATGTACAAAGAGGAGGACATGTTCAACGCGGCGACGGATTTGGGAGTCAAGGCATATGTCCTGAAGGAGAACGCCGCGAATGATGTTCTGGCCGCCCTTGGGAAGGTGGGCCAGGGTGAAAGTTTTGTCAGTGCCTCAATGCAGGGCGCGGGACAACGCCGGGGTGATCGGGTGCGCAATTTGCTTTTGAACAAACCGCAAATTGAGTCGCTAACGCCGGCGGAGCGCCGTATTCTCAAGTTGGTGGGTGAAGATTATACCAGCAAAGAAATCGCCAATCGGCTGAATTTAAGCGTCCGCACCGTGGATAATCACCGGCAACACATCTGTGATAAGTTAAAACTTCACGGCTCCCACAGTTTGTTAAAATTCGCGTTCGATAATAGTAATTATCTATAGGAGGAAATCGTCATTTGAAAAGCTCAGGGCCTGTTTACAGGCCCCAAGCGACCAGGCGCAATTTTAACCGCAATTCACCACCAGAAAAATGGGTAGCCTCCTGACGGAGAAGTGCCTGACGATTCGGCAGCGCCACGCAGAATCGCAAGATTAAAATTCTGCCAATTCGCATGTCCATCTTTATAAAGAAGGTTTTGCCCTTCAGGAATTCCAGATTTGGGATCAACATGGTTGCTCAAATGAGGATAGATTACACCGTTCTGCTTAAAACCACCGGTTATATTCACGTAATTGTTATTATGAGTATAACCCGGCATGGTACCAGCAGCGCTGAGAACTGTATCTGCGCCAATTACCCGATCTGACGTACCGACTACTGGACCGTTTTCTTGATAACGCCCCGTCGGAGTCTGAAAAGTCATTGTTTGTTCCCGATTCATGGTCAGATTTTGGTTTGTCCAATAAAGGAGACTTTGTTTTCCCCAAAAGGCAAACACATAACCTGTAATATGTGTGGAACCTGTACTGTAGTTCCAAAGACTATTCCCATTTCCGGGTTCCTGCCAGTTCTGCCAATCAGTGAACCTGGGGGCTGTGCTGGGACAGTAAAAAATCTTTGGGGACCCTCCCACCGCGCTTAGGACCAAATTACCGGCGTCCCAAGGCATGTCCCATGGCCAAGCCGTAACTCCATCGGTTTCTGATGGTACCTTATCGCCATTTTCACCAGCATAGATATTCAATCCCAACCCGATTTCGTGCAGGTTGTTCATGCAGGCAATTTTGTTTGCTCGGTCCTTCGCCTTGGCCAGAACAGGCAACAACAACGCCGCAAGAACCGCGATGATCCCTATCACCACCAGCAATTCAATCAGGGTAAAGCCCAAAATAGATTGTTGTTTTGATTCGTGGCTGAAGTACGTGTTTATAATCATAATTCTAACAGTCAAAGGAGATGTCTCTTTGGGAAATGGCGTTCATACTCTTAACATACGACTCGCGCCTGCCATATGGAATGAGTACCAATACTTATCTATGTTAGAAGTTATGACGACTGGCGGTCCCAATAAGCTGGCCTGGATTATAGTCTGAAAAGTAAGCTTTATTTGTAATAGCGAAGTTGTCTGGTCCTCACTGTTAAATGAAGTCCAAGAATGGGAGGGCCCAACTCCGAAGGCAAAATTCCGATTGCAAAGGCCAGAGGGTGTAAAGTGACACTGTTCCTGCCATCACCCGGAATGTCTCAATTCAATTGGGTAAGGTTTTAAGATTGGCGATTCCAAGTTTTAGTCCATCCGCTGTCGCCGTCACCGTAATTTTTCCCGGGTGTCCGGCCTCGCCGCGAACAATCACGAGGCAAAGTCCGTTGAATGCTTTTCGGTCATGTGAAGGAAAAGGCACAAAACTTGTGGGGTCGCCATTGTCTGTCGCTACGATTTCACCGGGACCTGTGATGTCAAAATGGATTTCATTGTCTGCGCGCGGCGCCATTACCCCATGCTTGTCCGTCACGGACACCGTCACAAAGGACAAATCCTTTCCGTCTGCAGAAATCGTGTCGCGATCCGGCTCCAATTGGAGCCGGGCTGGCGCATCAGCCGTTTTAACTTCGTCGGTCGCCCAAACTTTGCCGTTTTTGTAAGTGACCACTTTCAGGGTGCCCGGCTCATACACCACGTTATCCCAGCGCAGGCGATATTCATAAGGTCCCTTCGTTTTGCGGCCCAATGATTTGCCATTCAGAAACAACTCGCCTTCATCACCGGAAGTAAAGACGTGGACCGGCGTGACCTGTCCGATGCGCTCCGGCCATGTCCAATGTGGCAAAATGTGCGCCATCGGATAATCCGGACGCCAATGCGCCTGATAAAGATAGAACCGGTCTTTCTTGAATCCGGCAAGGTCGATGATGCCTGAATAGGAACTGCGAGAAGTATCAAAAGGCGTCGGCTCGCCCAGATAATCCCAGCCTGTCCACACAAATTGTCCTGCGACGTAGGGGTGTTGTTCTTGCGAGGCAAACACCTTGTCCGCCGACGCTCCAAACGGCGCCCGATACAACTCATAAGCGCTGACTTGATGTTTCGCCGGGTCTTCGCCCGCATTCCATGCCGCCGATGCATCGATTCCATTCGTGACCGGAAATGTATATACGCCGCGGCTGCTGTATGCATCGGCGGTTTCACTGCCGAAAATCATTTTGTCCGGGAACATCTGGTGGAATGCGGGATATTGTCCCGGCTTCCCGCGGATTCCTGCTCCCTGATAATTCAGTCCAATCACATCCAATACGGCTGGAAGCGGATCTGTCGGACGCGCCCAATTCAACGCACTGGTTGTCGGGCGGGTCGGGTCCTCTTCGTGAACGATGTCGCAAAGTTCACGCGCTATCGGGATTCCGTTGGTGCCCGTGAATTGTTCGCCCACTTCATTGCCGATGCTCCACAGGATCACCGAAGGATGGTTCCGGTCCCGATGCAATTGTGCTCGCAGGTCCTGCTCATGCCAGTCGGGAAAGATCAGATGAAAATCCAGTGGTGTTTTTTGGCGCACCCATACGTCGCAGGTCTCATCCATGACCAGGAACCCCATTTTATCCGCCATCTCCAACAGCTCCGGCGCGGGCGGATTATGGCTGGTGCGCAACGCGTTGCATCCCATTTCCTGCAACATCTCCAACTGCCGCCGGGCAGCCCGCGCATTGAACGCTGCGCCCAGTGCGCCCAGGTCGTGGTGATCGCAAACGCCTTTTAATTCAATGTGCTCGCCATTTATAAACACTCCGGCGTTCGGGTCAAACTTCAAGGTGCGGATTCCAAAAGGTGTCTCATAGCTGTCCACGGTCTTGCCATCTTCCATCACTGTTGTCACCGCCACGTAGCGATTAGGATGCTGGGTTGGCGGCGGGCCCCAAAGCTTTGGATTGGTGATCGTATTGCTTCCTTCCATCACGGCGCTGCGACCCGCGGGGATTTGCAAAGTGACAGGCGCAATGTTTGCCACGGCACGGGTGACTTTTTTATCATTCGAGTCCAAGGCGAAGATCTCCGTCACCAGGCTCACATCCGCGCTTTGATTTGAATCGTTATCTACCGTTACCTTCAGGTCAACCGTCGCGGATTTCTGCGTGACTTCCGGGGTCGTCAATGCTGTTCCCCAATGCCCCACATGGACGGGCTGGGTCTTGACCAGCCATACATTTCTATAAATTCCCGCTCCGGGATACCACCTGGAAGAATCTGGCGGATTATCCAGGCGGATGGCCAGTTCGTTCGTGCCACCCGGCTTCATATACGGCGTCAGATTCACCCGCCACGACGCATATCCATATGGCCAGCCGCCTACCAATTGTCCGTTCAGCCAGACTGTCGAATAGGACATGGCGCCATCAACATCAAGAAAGATGGATTTGCCTGCATCATCTGCCGGGATGTCCAGTGCTTTGCGATACCAACCGATGCCGGCTGTAGGCAATCGTCCCATGCCGCCGCCACCGGTGTGCGTAAAGGGTCCGGCAATGGCCCAATCATGCGGCAGGTTTATTCGTTGCCAATCACTGTCATCATAATCAGGCTGCACATAAGCGACACCGTCTCCCAGGTTTCCTTCGGGTCTCGCATAGCGCCGTGAGGGGTCTTCGATGAATTCATTGCCCGTCGGCAGGATCCATTGTTTGATCACCGTTACGGGCGCGTTTGATGTCGAATTGGTTTTAATATACGAGGACGAGTTGCCATCGCCCTCCGCTTCAGCCAGGCGGCGTATCGTCTGTTCGTGTCGCGCGTCGTAAAGCAGGTTCACGGGACAGTTGGTTGGGTCGCCCTGGGTGAACCGCCAGTTGTCGTCAATGGAAATGCGTTCGCGCGGGGAGTCAGCCGCTGATGCGAATCCGGCGATAACCACTAATAGAAGAATGGATCCAAATCGTATCATGTGAAAGGGGGTAGTGTGGTGTTTCGCAGGCTTTGATCCCAAGTTATCCCGCACGTGTTCGGGACGTCAAGCCAAGAGACCCAATCTCTCCGAGCCATGAAAATTTTATATACTCGACCTGCACAGGGTCCGTAAATCCGGTTAAATTTAATCTTCTTTTCATCCCGGATTGAAGGGCTGATGCAAAGATCCGCAAAGTTCCGCAAAAATCCAAGAAATTCGGAAAGATCGAGGAGGCGCAGGTTCTGGTTAAACGTAACTTCACGTAATTTCGCGTAACTTGGCGTAATGGATGGGTGATCCGCCTTCCGCCGCCGCTGAAGCTTCCATCTTCGCTGAAGCTACGACGGACGAGATGGCGAGACGAGCCGGCGCGACAAGCAGGAGGAAACGGAGAAGCCTGAAAAAGCGGAAAACGGAAGTTGGAAATAACCACAAAGAACGCAAGGAACGCAAAAGACAGGCATTTAATCCGCATCCCGCAGGGCGGGAGCAGATATCCGCAGATTTTTTGGGCGGAACGCTGCTCCCGGCCAGCGCCAGTTGAAATGGTCATCGCATTCATACAGCATGATTTTAGCTTAAAATGGAAAAGTGTAATGTTGCCGGGCAACAAAATCGGAAAGTGGATTTAACAGGAGAAAACGTGGGTTTTAGACAGAATGAACGGAATCAACAGGATTAAAAAAAGGCAAAAAGAAGGCTTTTACAGAAGGAAACGAAGGGAACGAACCCGCCGTCGCTACGCTATGACGCGGCGGGGAAGCCGCCAAAAAATCCAAAATGAATTTAAGATTATGTAAATAACCGGGATCGACCCTTTCACGACCTCTTTGCGATGGAAACATTCATTTTTAAGGTGAATTTCCCTCGTCCCTCCAGGACGAAATAAATTTTACGATTACTCCAGCCACGTTGTGGCTGGCTAATTTCCACGGTCGCTTCGCGACAAATTCAAGAAGTTACGCAGCAGGGAAGCGGGAAAGGCAACAAAATCGGAAGGTGGATTTAACAGGAGGAAACGGATGTTTTAGACAGAATGAACGGAATCAACAGGATTTAAAAAAGCAAAAAGAAAGCTTTTACAGAAGGAAACGAAGGGAACGAAGCGGCCATGGCTGCGATACGGCGTGGCAGGGAGACGGAAAGTCAGCGAATATGAACCGGGCGCGCTGAGATGAAATAGGCTCATTAAACCACGCTCCTGGGTTGACCGGGACAGCGCCACGAGGCGGGCAAGACGTTTGGCGGTTTAGTTTGATGGAGGCGAGCTTTGACTTTGTTGACAGCCGAGAAGTTGTTCCAGGGTCTATTTTCATTGGCACCCCGTGTGCTATGGTTGGCGTGTCGAATTCATTTTTTATACTGGCTCAATATCATTTGAACTTTCAAAATTGAATTTGAATCCGCATAACCCAGAGGACCGTGATAGTCTGACAATCGATCAACATAGCTTCTTGAAACCATTCTAAATAAATTAGTCGCAGTATGGCGGGAATTCTCTGTGGCCGTTGGAAGCAAATCATTGATAGCCAGAATGTCACTTGATTGCTGAAGATTTAAAAGGAATTCTGCATCGTTTGTATTGCCAGCATATAAATACTCAATAATCTCACTAACTTGAACTGCGTCAGCAATTTTTCGATTAATCAATGTGACGCTTGCTTCTGGATCGTTCGCCTGATTTAAAATCAGGCTATGTTGCAACATCAAATCGTGACTACCAATAACCAAACCTAAAAAAAGAGATATTATTATGGCTATTATTAATAATGTCTGTTTGAGCATAAAAAGATTAGTTGTTGAATTTTTGGACTACGGATGGCTAGTAGGCATTCCGTGTCCGCCTGCTGAAAAATAATGCGTCTCGCAACTAGCAACGCAGGAATTGTATAAGTTACCAGGCTGGTCGCCAAATTTATTCAGGCAGCATATTTGACAACCGGTTAACATCGCATCAAGCCATGCAGGTTCTGTTGGCCCTGGAAGAATCCAAATATGTCGTAATTTGTCTGAGGGCAATTGCCCCAACAACTATCTGGAGAGGGTGGGCATGGCGGCGGACCCGATGGATTCGATGGTGGATTACACCAGACGGGTATGTTACCCATCCAACCGCATATATGTTGTGGACTTGTAACAACTGGAGGAGGATCATTAATGTCTGTTCCTTTCATATCAATTTTATTCTCGGGAGAATTTTTTACAAAACTATAAAGATTAAAGCTGCCTCGTTCTTCAATCGGATCCCTATTCAGCCATGTTCCTGTGTCAGGCTTATAGTATCGATACCCATAATATAACAAATCACTTTCGTCATCGTTATATTTGGTTGAGAATCGGAAGGGATTGACTTTGCCCATTGTTCCCGTCATTCGGATCGGTTCACCAAACGGACCGTAATCGTAATTGGCAGCCAATGTCCCATCTGCTGCATTGATAAGAGCGGAGACATTCCCATTACCATCATAAGCCGGGAAGCAATTTGTGGTTGAGGTGCCATAACAACTGACTTCTAAAAGACCGCCCACACCGCCCGCTCCCTGTTGTGACCCGCTCAAATCACTACCCCAAAGGAAGGACTCGAAGATGGAAGATGGAGAATTGAGGATGGAGACCAAGTTCCAACCATCATACAGAAAAGTGTTCGTATAAAGAGACACACTATTGCTCACAACCAGTTTTTGGATCCTCCTGCCTTTTGGATCGTACGAGAAGGTTAGCGCGTACTGTGGTCCCACATTGGTGTTGTTGGTCATTGGCACCATGCGTGCTATGGTTTGCGCGTTGAGTTCATTTTCGGAAACAGCAGTAAAATCATTCCTAAACAGAAAATTGTGAGTAAGAGAACTCTCAACCATAGCGGCCAGTGTGGTTCATAAATAGCGGTTGTGACCGTAGTATGGTCAGAAGAAAGTATGCGCGACCACTTCGGGGATAGGAGTGATATGTTTAAAAAGCATGCCCCCAATCCACTAAGAAACACAACTCCGAGTAGTATCACACCGAACCATCTGCGCGTAGAAAGTTTCATGTGAGTCTCAGCGAATTAATTGCCTAAGATACGCGTTTGCTTCATTTTTCATCTCAGCAACATCCTTCGCGGTAAATCTCGAAAACTTCTCAACCACCTTCCTAAACGTCGGTGGAGAAACCTTGTCCAATTGTTCGGCTAATAAATCAGGGGCGCGATTCATTTTGGCTAGCAAATTCTCGCTCGACATATCAACAATTGAATAAGCTTCTACAATGCGGAAGAGTTCAGCCTCATCACCACGGGACACCGCAGCTTTTCCGAAAAATCTTTCTGAACGGCTCCGTTCAATGCGAAGCAATACCATGAGTTGCCCGCTTTCAACCTGCTCTTGCCAGAATTTTATCTCATTTTGGTCCATAAGTCACTAGTAACTATCACCAATAAAGCCAAAGACAGACTCCTTGACCCGCACAACCATATTCAAATCCTGAACTACTGCAAATAGCACACGCCCCGATCATTATGGTAATAGGCCCTTGCAGACATCGGCCCAACAGGAGTGGATTTCGCGGAAAGCGCCTGACCGTTTGAATCTGGTTTACGCATGTCCTAGGACAACACGGATTCGGGCATGGAAAAGCGATATTGTAAATGTAAAGTCCCAATCCATCAAAATTATCGACTGGATTATTTTTATTAAAGTTATAGGAATTTGCAAGCGCATTTCTTTCCTGTACGGCAACGAGACCTCGTTTATAAGGTTCGAGTCTTGCTTGCTTACGTCTTTCTAATTCGTTCAGCCATATGCTAAATTCATTCCGATTCCCTTTGTGAAGACCGGTTTCGAGCAATCGCTCTAACTCTGGATTGGAGCCTTTTCCATCCAAGATCAGTTCAAACCCGGATTCGCCCGATGTATCCCGATTTGGCCATGTACCGATTGATGGCTTGTAATAACTGTAGTCATAATAGAGCAAATCCGACTCATCATCATCGTATTCGGTTGAGAATCTGATAGGTTCGTTTTTAGCCGTGCCGGTTAAACGGATTGGTTCGCCGAACGGCCCGTAGTCAAGATTGCCAACAATTGCTCCATTATTAACATCCACTAAAGCTGCGACATCCCCATTGCCGTCATATGCCACAAAATTGGTCGTAACTCCATAATTAACCGATTCCAGTAGCCCACCAACGCCACCTGCGCCTTGCATTGAGCCAGACAAGTCATTACCCAAAAGGAAAGACTCGAAGATGGAAGATGGAGAATTGAGGATGGAGACCAAGTTCCAACCATCATACAGAAAAGTGTTCGTATAGATACTCACGTTGTTGCTTACAATCAGTTTTTGAATCCTGCGGCCTTTGGGATCGTAAGAAAATTTCATTCCATATAGCCGTCCCACGCCGGTGTCGTTGGTCATTGGCGCCATGTGTGCTATGGTTGGCGTGTCGAGTTCAATTATTCAAACCTTCATGCTCTTTTTTCCATGATGTTGCCTTAAACTCTTTGGCACATGAAGTACACTGCCACCAAATTGATATAATATCTGCGCTAAATAATGCAACCGCTGTAGCAAAACAAGTTAGAATTATGTTCCACGGTGTCTTCAGTAATTTAATATCTTGGCTGCAACAGTTAGGGCATTTTGGTCTTTTAATCATATGTTTGAGATGGATTTATTCCCCAATTGAATCGCAGCCTATGTAATTCCGCGCCCAGTTTGTGGGGGCTTCCACCAAATGCACAAGTCGCGCATAAAAATTTTGTTAAGGAATGATTAGGCGGTGTTGTTGGCATAACTGCAGCATAAAACATGCATGAGATAACAGTTATTGTTATAACTGCGAACAATAGGATGAATTTTTTTCTCTTGCTCACCAAATTTTCGCTCTTTTTTGCCAATTAGCCA
>DASXDM010000002.1:0-186516 GCA_036490655.1 Verrucomicrobiia bacterium
GTGACTTTGCCCATCTTGCGGGTGCCTTTGGCGAGCGCATCCGCGAGCGGACGCTCAGGGATGAAGGTATGCGAGACGGCGAGGATATCCTTGAATTCGCCCACCAGATAACGGCCCAGATCGATGATGTGTGAATTGATATCGAAGTTCACGCCGCCGCCGCTGAATTCTTTTTGCAATTTCCAATCGAGCGGAACTTCCGGGTCGGTGAGGCGGTCCTGCGCATAGCGGGCGCGATAATGAAAAATGCGTCCGAGCGCTCCTTCGGCGATGAACCGTTTGGCCAGCGCGATCGCCGGGATGCGCCGGTAATTGTGGCAGACCATGTGGACGACTTTCGCCTTGTTCGCAGCGGCCAGCATCTGCTCGGCCTGCTTCACGTTCATCGCAAAAACCTTTTCACACAGCACATGCTTCCCGTTTTTCGCGGCGGCGATGGCGATCTCCGCATGCAGGAACGGCGGCGCGCAGATATCCACGATATCGATCAGCGGCGATTCGACGACCTCCTGCCAATCGGTTGCGGCGTGCTGCCAACCCATTTGCGCGCGGGCCGCCTGGACGCCAGCCGGGTTGCGCCCGCAGATCGTGTGGAGTTCGACGTTGGCTTTGAGAGGGAAGAATTTAGGAGCTTGCCGCCAGGCACTGGAATGTGCCCGTCCCATGAATTTATATCCGATCAGTCCGACGCGAAATGTCTTCGCCATAAAAAGTTGGATTGAACTGAATTTGAGCTTCTTTATAGTGAGCCAAGACAATCAAGTCAATCAAATGCCATTCACAACAGCAGAAATAGCAAAACTCATTGGAGGTGAGGTGCTTGGAGACGGAAAAACCATCCTGAAAGGCTTTGCGCCCGGGGAAAGTGCGCAGCCCGGGGACCTGACTTTTGCCGAAAATGAGGAGTTCTTCGCCAAAGCGGAGCAGGGCCTTGCGACGGCCATCATCGCCGATAAACGGTTTTCGTCCGAAGAAAAAATCATTATCCAGGTCCCGAACGCGCGGGTCGCCTTTGCCCGCGCGCTCGCGGTATTTTTTCCGGATCAAAAATATTCCGCAGGAATCCATCCGAGCGCCGTCGTGGCCGGCTCCGCGCAGATCGATCCGACCGCGCACATCGGGCCGCATTGCGTCATCGGCGAGCGGGTGAAGATCGGCGCGCGCGCCGTTTTGCAGGCCGGAAATTTTATCGGCGACGATGCGCAACTTGGTGAAGACGTGAACCTTTTTGCGAACGTCACGATCTATCCGCGCGGACAGATCGGCCGGCGCGTGCGCATCCACGCCAATTCCGTCATCGGCTCGGACGGCTTCGGTTATGTTTTGGACAATGGCGCTCACCGCAAAGTTCCGCAGGTCGGAAATGTGATCATTGGCGACGACGTGGAGATCGGTGGGGGGACCGTGATCGATCGCGGCGCGCTCGGCTCGACGGTCATCGGCAAGGGCACTAAGATCGATAACCTGGTGCACATCGCCCATAACGTGCAGATCGGCGAGCATTGTATCATTTGCGGCCAGGTCGGGTTCGCGGGCAGTTCCAAAGTGGGAGATTACACCATGTTTGGCGGGCAGGTCGGCATCTCCGGACACCTGAAAATCGGGAAACAAGTCCAGGTGGCGGCGCAAGGCGGGGTCATGCATGATATTCCCGACGGCCAAAAATGGCTGGGGACGCCCGCCCAACCGGACCGACAGGCCAAACGCCAGATGATCGCCATGCAATACTTGCCTGACTTGCTCAAGCGCGTCGCGGAGTTGGAGAAGAAGCTCGAAGGGAAATGATTACTTCCCGGGAGTCTTTGACCGCAGGGCTTTCAAGGCGTCGCGAAAGTCTTTGGGGAGGGGCGCTTCGAAGTTCATCTGTTTTTCCGTGCCGGGATGAATGAGCGAGAGTTCGCGCGCGTGCAATAGGATGCGCGGGGGCTTGAAACCGGTCGCTTCGGTCAATTTCTTATTCTGCTTCAGGCCATAGGTAATGTCGCCCACGACGGGATAGCCGAGGTATTCAAAATGCACGCGGATCTGGTGGGTGCGCCCGGTATGGATGCGGGCCTCGACGAGGGTGGCAGATTTGAGCCACTCGATGACCTGGTAACTGGTATGCGCGGCGCGGCCATCATCTTCGCGCACGGCCATGCGTTTGCGATGGAGAGTGTGGCGCGCGATGGGGGCACGGATATCGCCGCTCTCGCGGTTGACGGCGCCGCAAACGATCGCGTTATAAACTTTATCCACTTGCCGCTCCGAAAATTGTTTGGAGAGGGCGATATGCGTGGCGTCGTTTTTGGCGACGATGAGGCAGCCGGTGGTGTCCTTGTCGAGGCGATGAACGATTCCCGGGCGCAAGACGCCGCCAATGCCGCTCAACGAGTCCTTGCAATGATGAAGCAGCGCGTTGACGAGGGTATGTTCCTCATGCCCGGCGGCAGGGTGCACGACGAGGCCGGCGGGTTTATTGAGGACGAGCAAGGATTTGTCCTCGAACAAAATATCCAGCGGCATGTCTTCCGGCTGGGCTACCGGGGCTTTCGCCTCGGGCCAATGGACTTCGACCTGTTCTCCGGCCCGGGGGGAGTGCGTGGCTTTGACGGGCTTGCCATTGACGCGGATGTGGCCCTGCTCGATGAGGCGTTGCAGGGCGCCGCGCGAGGCGGCGGGAAATTTTGTGCGCAGAAAGAAATCGAAGCGTTCGCCGGGCCGCGATACTTCAACGGTGAAAATTTCCGTGCGATCGTTCACGAGGATTCCGCCGGTTTTTTCGGCGCCTGCTCATTTTTCCAGGTGATGAGAAAGATCAGGCCCACGCCGGTGCAGATGGCGCTGTCGGCGACGTTGAACGCCGGGAAGCCGATTTCCCCGCCGCCGCGTTGCTGCATGTAAAAGCGGATGAAATCGACGACTTCGTGGCGGTGCAACCGGTCGGCCAGGTTCCCGGCGATGCCGCCGAAGATCAATCCGAAAGCGACCTGGCCCATCAAGGTATGCGATTCGAAATGATGCCGGGTCCAGTAAAGCACGAGGACAGCGACAATCATCACGATGATCAAGATGCCGTTATTGCCGCTGAACATGCTCCAGGCGGCGCCGGTGTTGCCCCAATGGACGAACTTGAAGAACCCCGGGATGATGATTTTTTCATCGTAGGTCTCGGGCAGCGACAAGACCACCATCCATTTGGTGATTTGATCGACGATCAGGATGACCGCCGCCAGCGTCGCAATGCGGATGCTCGATTTTTTGGATATGGCCGACACGAATCAAGTCTTAAGTTTTGGGCGACCGGATTCAAGCATTACATTGCGCAAACGATTAGGGTATTGTTTTTTTTGCAAACCGATTACTCTTGGCGCATGGCGTTGGTGAGGATTTTGGTGGACGGCTACAGCTTGTTGCACAACTGGCCGGAATTGGCGCCCGGCGCGGCGCGGCATTCCGAGCGCGCGCGCGATGAGTTGATCTTTGTCCTGACAAAATATCATGATGTGACGGGCGAACCGCTCACCATTTTTTTTGACGGCGCCGGCACCCGGGGGGGCGCGCCGAAAAAGGAGTCCAGCCGCGGCGTGGAAGTTTTATTTTCGCGGGCGGGCCAGACGGCGGACGACATGATCGAGCGCGCGGCCCACCGGTTCCAGCCGCACGGCGAGGTGCTGGTGGTGACCGATGATTTTGCGGAGCGCGACACAGTGAGCGGCTTCGGCGCGTCGGTGGCGAGTTGCAATAATTTTATCCGGATGATCGAAGACGTGCTGGGGGGATTAGAGGATGACTTGAAGACCCGTAACCGGGCCGAGCGAAACCGGTTCAACCGTCCGCGCTGATATAAAAAGAATGACAAAAGATTTGAACAGGATCTCCCGGCCGCGCCGGGGCCGGCTGGCGTTGCTGGCTTTATTGGTGCTGGGCCTGCCAATCCATGCGCAGGATTCGCCGAACCGTTTTCTCTTTGTCTTCGACACTTCGTCGGACATGAAAGACCGGATCAAGGCGGAGCAGTTTGAGATCACCCAACTCCTGGTCACGAGCATGAACGGGGAATTGCATGCCGGCGACAGCATCGGGGTGTGGACGTTCGACCAGACGCTGCACGCGGGCCAGTTTCCCCTGGCCACATGGTCGCCGGATAACGCGAGTGAGATCGCCGACAGCCTTAACAAATTTCTCCGCGAACAGCATTATTCCAAGGCCACGGGTTTTGCCGCGCTGCAACCGGTCTTGAATACCGTCATCAAGAGTTCGCCGCGCCTGACGGTGATCATTTTTTCCGACGGCGAAGATAGCATCAACTGGACGCCGTACAATGACGGCATCAACCAGATGTTCGCGCAACGCAAAGTGAACCAGACGAAGGCGCGGCAACCGTTCATCCTGGTGCTGAGGTCGCAACTGGGCCAATACATCGGGTGCACGATGAATTTTCCGCCGGGGATGTTGAATTTGCCGGATTTTCCACCCCTGCCACAACCTCCGCCGGTGCAAGCCGCTCCGGCCCCGGCGCCAGTTCCTGAACCGGCTCCGCCAGCGGTCAAGCCGCTCATCATGATCGGGACCAATATATTGGATCACGAACCGCCGCTGGAACCGGTCACTCAATATGTTCCACCGCCCAAGCCGACCAATACGCCGCCCGTTGTGACGAATACACTGGTCGTGACCAATACGATTGTGCTGACCAACGTGGTGGCGACAACCAAACCGGCCGTTCCGCCGGCCAGTTCGACGTTCGATCGCAAAGGCGCGCTGGCATTGGGCGTGGGGCTTTTGATCGCCGCCGCGGGATTGATCACGCTGGCTGTCTCCCGCAGCCGGCAGAAGGACAGCAGCAGCCTGATCACGCGTTCGATGAGAAAAGATTGAAATCCGGGCGTGACTTTTGCCCGCGGGTGTGGAAAATTTTGCGACCATGAAAACAATCTATTTATTACTCGGCCTGTTCCTGGGCACGGTCATAACCCATGCGCAACCTGCGGCTCCCGCGGCATCGTCCGGTTTTTCCGACCCCTCCAAACTTACGGCAAAGGCGCCGGACACTTTCAAGGCGGTATTCGATACCACGAAGGGCAAATTCACCATCGAGGTGACCCGCTCGCTGTCACCCAATGGCGCGGACCGCTTTTACAACCTGGTGCAATCGGGTTATTTCAAGGACATCGCTTTTTTCCGTGTCGTCCCGGGTTTCATGGTCCAATTCGGCATCCACGGTGATCCGGCAGTCTCGGCGGCCTGGCGCGGAGCAAATATTCCTGACGATGAGGTCAAAGGCAGTAACACGCGGGGCACCCTCTCCTTTGCCACCGCTGGTCCGGGCACTCGCACCACGCAATTGTTCATCAATTTTGGCAACAACGCGGGTCTGGATGGACAAGGTTTTTCGCCCTTTGGCAAAGTGGTGGATGGGATGGATGTAGTAGATAAGATCGATTCAGAATATGGCGACGGGCCTCCCGGCGGCACCGGGCCAGACCAGGGCCGCATCCAACAGGATGGAAACGCTTATCTGAAGAAAAATTTCCCCAACCTGGATTACATCAAGTCTGCAACCATCGTTTCGGACAAGAAATAAGAGGAGCGTTATGAACGAAGTCGCTGTCATCAACACCACTGATGGAGAAATGCACATCGAATTTTGGACCGATGTGGCGCCCAAGACCGTTGAGAATTTCAAGGCGCTGGCGCAAAAAGGATTTTACGACGGCACCTGTTTCCATCGCATCATGAAGGGGTTCATGGTCCAGGGCGGTGATCCGCTGACCAAGGACCCGGCCAAGGAAAAGATGTGGGGCACGGGCGGCCCGGGATATACGATCAAAGCCGAATTCAACAGCCGTTCCCACCAGCGCGGCGTTATCTCCATGGCGCGTTCGAACCATCCGGATTCCGCGGGCAGCCAGTTCTTTATCTGCGACGGCAATGCATCGTTTCTTGACCGGCAATACACGGCGTTTGGCCAATTGATCAAAGGGGACGAGGTGCTCAATAAGATCGCCGGCGCGCCGGTTGGCGGCAGCGGTTCGGGCGAGAACAGCAAGCCGCTCAACCGCGTGGGCGTGATCAGCATCAAGATCGTCCCGCGTGATTCCGTGAAATAGTTTCATGGAAATCCCAGAACTGGCCAAAGTTCTCACGGCACTGGGTTGTCCGGCCGAAAAATCTTTGGACATGGCCGCGCAATTGGACAAACGCGCCAAACAGTTGGCTGAGCAAAAAGGCCGCACTCACGACGAAGCCCTGAAATATCTGCTGGCTTTGATGCGGCAGGGACAGGCAGGACAGTCCAAAAGCTGAAATTCCGCATGATCAAACCATGGAAAAAAGTCGGTTCCAAACCCGTGGGAGATTTTCGCATCTTCAAACTTCGCAGCGACATTTGCGTTTCCCCGCGCACCGGCAAGGAGCATGATTTTTTTGTCCTGGAAAGCGTCAATTGGGTCAACATCGTCGCCCTCACGCCGGAACAGCAGTTGGTGATGGTGGAACAATATCGTCACGGCTCGAGTACGGTGGAGCTTGAGATCCCCGGCGGCATGATGGATCCCGGCGAGACCGACCCGGTGGCGACCGCAGTGCGTGAACTGCGTGAAGAAACCGGCTATGAAGGCGAGAATGCCCGTATACTCGGTAAAATCCATTCCAACCCGGCCATCCTGAACAACGTCACCTATACCGTGCTGATCGAGAATTGCCGGCTGAAACACGCCACTGAGCTGGATCATGGCGAAGACCTGGTCACCCGGCTGGTGCCCGCCGCCGAGATTCCCGGGTTGGTTGCGGATGAAAAAATCGGCCATTCCCTCGTGGTGGTTGCGCTTTATCATTTTGACCTGTGGCGGCGCGGGATAAAAAAGCTGGGGAAATAAGACCCGCAATTCGCATCTCCTTTTGCCGGAACGCGGCTCTGTGAGCCGCAGCCGTCCGTTTTCAAGATGCTCCAAGTTGCGTCAAACATCTTACAGTGGACGAAGTTGCTGCGGGTCAAAGACCCGCGCTCCGGGCTGGGGGAGTAATCCATCCGATGAAATTTTCTCGCCCGTCCCGCCATTTGTCGTTTTAATCTCCGTCGCATGAAACAAAAAGCCTACGCCGCCGCCGGCGTTGACATCGACCTTGGTAATCGCGTCAAGGCCACGTTGCCCCAATTGCTTGCCTCCACCCATCGGCGCGAAGTCCTGGGCAAGGTCGGCGGATTCGGCGGCCTGTTCGCGCTGGACCTGAAAAAATATCGCGAGCCGGTGCTGGTTTCATCCGTGGACGGCGTGGGCACCAAACTGAAGATCGCCTTTGCGATGGACAAGCATGACACCATCGGCGCGGACCTGGTGAATCACTGCGTGAACGACATCGCCGTGCTGGGCGCGGAACCATTGTTTTTTCTCGATTATCTGGGCACCGGCAAATTGCAGCCGCACGTTTTCACGGAGATCATCAAGGGTTTTGCCCGCGCCTGCTCGGAAAATAACTGCGCCCTCATCGGCGGCGAGACGGCGCAGATGCCGGGCTTTTACCAACCGGGCGAATATGATGTCAGCGGCACCATCGTCGGTGTCGTGGAAAAGTCCCGGATGTTGAATGGCCAAAAGACCGTTAAAGCCGGCGACGTTGTCATCGGCATCGCTTCTTCCGGCCTGCATACGAACGGCTATTCGCTCGGCCGCAAAATTTTCTTCGAACAACTCGGATACAAGCCAGCCAGTCGCGTGCCTGGATTGAAAGGCACCGTTGGCAACGAGTTGTTGAAGGAGCATATCAGCTACGGCCCGCTCGTCCAAAAATTGCTCAAGCGCTTCAATAAATCATCTCTCCCCGTCAAGGCTTTCGCCCATATCACCGGTGGCGGTTTCGTGGACAATATTCCGCGCGTGCTGCCCAAAACCCTCGATGTGGTCATCAAAAAAGGATCGTGGGAAATGCTGCCGATCTTCCGTCTCATTGAAGAAAAGGGCGGCGTGCCGGATGCGGAATTGTACCAGGTGTTCAATATGGGTATTGGCATGGTCGCGATCGTGTCCGCCAGCAAAGCGGAGGCGGTCCTCAAATTCATCCGGACACAAAAGCACGATGCGTGGCGAATCGGTGAAGTCGTCAAAGGCAAGGGCAAAGCGCGGGTCGTTTGATATCTTCTTTCCAATTCAATGCCCGAACCGCGACCAAAGGATTCGCTTCCCGCACCAGGCGAGTCTTTTTCGTTTGGTGAAGTGACATTGCGCTTCGTCCGAATTGTTCCCGGCGATGATTCACGCAGTCTCGTCCCCTATTATCATTTTCAGATCATCGCCACTGATGGCAAGGATGTTGGGCACATTAACTTTCGTGTTGGTGACACAGAACATGTCCTGGTTTGCGTCGGGCATATTGGATTTGAGATTGATGAACCATTTCGCGGCCATCATTTTGCGTTTCAAGCCTGCCGGGCGATTGCGCCGCTGGTTCGTTCGTTCTACGAAACGGTAATCATCACCAGCAACCCGGACAATCATGCTTCCCTTCGAACGATTGAACGGTTGGGGGCGGGTTTCATCGATGAAGTTGCGGTTCCTCCGTACGACCCCCATTATCAGAGTGGCTCGCGCCGCAAGAAACGTTATCGATGGAAACCTTGAGGGAATCTGTTTTTAATTCCAAATCCGCGTGAACTGCATAAGCTGAAGGATATTCTATGCACCCGATGATACGTGCCGCTTTATCTCTTGGCTTAATCCTGGCGGTTGATGTTGCGGTTCACGCCGCACCACTGACCGCGACGATCCAAACGCCGCCGCCCGCCGAGACGGGTTATTTCAAACTGGGCACCACCACGAACGCCGCCGGCCATGAGATTTCCGTCAACAGCCGCAGTGTTTTGTTCGACGGCCAGCCGGTATTCCCTGTGATGGGCGAGATGCAGTACGCGCGCGTGCCCCAGGCGGAGTGGCGCGATGAACTTTTAAAGATGAAGGCCGGCGGCGTGGACATCGTCTCGACGTATGTTTTCTGGATCCATCATGAGGAGATCGAGGGCCAGTGGGATTGGAGCGGCCAGCGTGATCTGCACAAGTTTTTGCAGACGGCAAATGAAGTTGGTCTCAAGGTCATCGTCCGGTGCGGTCCATGGTGCCATGGCGAAGTGCGCAACGGGGGCCTTCCCGACTGGGTCGTGGCGCATAAGGATTGGAAGCTGCGTTCTTCTGACACTAATTTTCTCGCAGCGGTGACGATTCTTTACGGCCAGATCGCCAAACAGTTTCAAGGGGAATTGTGGAAGGAGGGCGGCCCGGTCATCGGAATCCAGGTGGACAATGAATTTGGCGGATCGCCGGATTACCTGCTCGCTTTGAAAAAAATTGCGATCGAGTCCGGCATCGACGTCCCGTTCTATACGAAGACTGGCTGGCCGGCGATGCGCCGGGCGGTGCCGCTGGGAGAATTGCTCCCGCTTTTCGGCGCCTATGCGGATGGGTTTTGGGAGCGCGACATCACGCCGATGGACGGCAATAGCTGGGAAAATTTCACATTCAAGATCACGCGCACGGACTCCGGCGTGGGCAACGACACATTGGGCAATCGCAAATCCGGCGACACGCCCGGCACCGACAAATATCCCTACCTTACCTGTGAAATCGGCGGCGGCATGCCCGCCTCCTATCATCGCCGCATGGATTACGATCCGCGCGATGTCGAGGCCGTTGCGCTCTGCCAATTGGGCAGCGGCAGTTCGTTGATGGGATATTATATGTATCACGGCGGCCAAAATCCCGAGGGCAAACTTTCGACGTTGCAGGAATCACATGCGACCGGTTACCCGAATGATTTGCCGGAGAAAACCTACGATTTCAATGCGCCGATCGGCGAATACGGCCAGATCAATCCGCAATATTACTGGCTGCGCCGGCTGCATCTGTTCCTGCATGACTTCGGGCCATCGCTCTCGCAAATGCCCGCCACGTTGCCGGATGTGCTTCCGGCGGATAAAACTGACCTCGCCACGCTACGCTGGTCCGTGCGTTCGGACGGCAACAGCGGCTACGTTTTTGTGAATAATTATCAGCGCCTTCAACCAATGCCTGCCAGGCATGACGTGCAGTTCAAATTGGATTTGGCGGATCGCGAATTTGTTTTCCCGGAAAGTCCGGTAATAATTCCTGCGAATGGGTTTTTCTTCTGGCCATTCAACCTGAATCTCGGCGGCGCGAAGTTGATCTATGCGACTGCGCAGCCGATCTGCAAAACCGAGGATGGCGGCGTGCAGGTGTTCTATTTCGCGCAGACGCCGGGCGTGGAGGCTGAGTTTGCCTTTGATCCGACCAGCCTGGTGTCGTCACCAGCTGAATTTCACGACGTGAAGCCAGACCGCCAACCAGCCATTTCCCTGGAAGATGCGCAGGGTGGGAAAATCCAGATTGTGTTGTTAAGCGACGAGGATTCATTGGCGTTGCAAAAAATTGGCCCTGACCGGGTTGTCTTTGAAAAATCTGTGGCCGGTCGGACACGCACGGTCAAAACGAAGCTGCTCCAGCGCGCGGGGTCAGCGCGCGAAATTCCACTGAGCACGGGCAAAGCCCACCTCGCCATCGCGCCAGAAGATTCGGATTTCACCAACGCCGCCATCTGGAAAATCATACTGCCCGCGAACCTGGATTTGAGCCGCAATCCCATGCTGCGGATCCATTATGCCGGCGACGTCGCGCGGTTGACGCTCAACGGCCGGTTGATCGACGATAATTTTTACGCCGGACGGACTTTTGACCTGGGCCTGAAACGTTATGCGCCGGAGATTTTGACCGGTGATCTGCGGCTGGAAATCTTGCCATTGCGCAAGGACGCCCCAATTTTCTTTGAGCCGAAAGACCGTCCGCATTTCGGCTGGCATGAAACCTTACTGAAACTTCGATCGGCGGAGATCGTCGATAGCCCGGCCATCAAATCGGTACCGGCGGTTCCGTAAAAAAATGGACGTTTCGCTATCATGAGAATGAAATGAGAGCTTTTGCCCATTCCGATGCCGCATAAAATTTCAAAGAAATACTTTCAGCGCTCACTTTCTAGTTTATTTAATCTGCTGAATCTGCTGTTCTGCGGATAGCAAAATGAAACTCCTTGTCATCGGCTCGGGCGGGCGCGAACACGCGCTGGTCTGGAAATTGGCGCAATCGCCGCACGCCACGCAGATGTGGTGCGCGCCGGGCAATGCCGGCATCGCACAGGAGCGGGTGGCTAAAACCAGGTCGCTGGTGGAATGCGTTAATCTTGGCGCGGAAGATTTGCCGGGGCTGCTCGCCTTTGCGCAGGAAAAGAAAATCGATTTCACTGTCGTGGGGCCGGACAATCCGCTGGCGCTGGGTATGGTTGATCTGTTCCAAAAGAACGGGTTGCGCGTCTGGGGGGTGAACCAAAAGGCCGCGCAATTCGAATCTTCCAAAGTTTTTTCGCAAAGGTTCATGGAGAAATACGGCATTCCCACCGCTGCGGCTGGAACTTTTTCAGAGGTGGCGCCCGCAAAGGCCTTTGCCGCATCGCTTGGTAAATGCGTGGTGAAGGCCGATGGACTGGCACTCGGCAAAGGCGTCTTGATGTGTGCCAATGCCGCTGAAGCGGAAAAGGCGGTGGACGAGATCATGGTCGGCAAAGCTTTCGGCGCGGCGGGAGCGCGGATTGTTATCCAGGAATATCTGGAGGGCATGGAAGTTTCCATGCATGCGCTGTGCGATGGCACGACCGCGAAGATTTTTCCCACGTCCCAGGACCACAAACGCGCGCTCGACGGCGACCTGGGCCTGAACACCGGCGGCATGGGCACTTATTCGCCGACGCCATTCCTCGCGGATGCGCAGCTTGCCGAAGCGTCCCAAAAAATCCTCGAACCGTTCATGCGCGGTTGCGCGGGGGAGAATATCGATTTTCGCGGGCTGCTGTATCCCGGCATCATGCTGACGAAGACCGGCCCGAAGGTGTTGGAATTCAACGCGCGCTTTGGCGATCCCGAGACGCAGGTCTATCTTACCCGCCTGGAAAATGACCTCGTGGAATTGCTGGATGCCAGCGTGAGCGGCACGCTGGGAAAGATTGAATTAAAATGGAGTCCGCTCGCGAGTGTTTGCGTGGTGATGGCCAGTGGCGGTTATCCGGGGAGCTATCCAAAAGGGAAAATCATTTCGGGCCTGGATGCGGCGAATGCGCTGCCGAACACAAAAGTTTTCCACGCCGGGACAGCAATGAAAGACGGCCAGATCGTGACGAATGGCGGCCGGGTTCTGGGCGTGACGGCGTTGGGCAAAGACCTGAAAGCCGCCCAGGCCGCTGCTTACGCTGCCGTGAAGAAAATGCATTTTGAAGGCGCGCACTTCCGTAAAGACATTGCGGCGAAGGCGTTTAAATGATCCGGTAATTCAAACAGCTGCAAGCCGTTTGAGTCTCGCGATCGCCAGTTCCAATTTTGTTTCTACCAGCGAGGTCTGTCGCAAGCGGGCTTCAATCAGCGATGATTTGACGAATTTGTGCCGCAGCAAGCCAGCAACGAAGGAAATATCCTTCTCGCGCCCCGCCGCCAGTTTTGCCACTGCGAGGTCGTGCGTTTCCAGACAAAGGCCGCAACCAGTGCCAGTATTCGCGTTGCGCACCGGAATCAAGCGGTTTTCCAACCGGAAGGCAGAATCGCCGTTTCCTCAGCGACGCCGTGCGCGTAATAGCCGAAGGTCTGATGGAATGGCGAGCCTTCACCGATGGAACCTTCAATGAGGTCGGCATCAGCGGGACTGCGGAAGGTGAACACATCCGCCTCGATGGAAACAGTCAAGTCCGCCGGCGAATCGGGAAACTGCCCCAGCACCGCCTGGCTGCCGATGACAACAATGTCTACCGCGCCTGTGATGCCGGCGGCGGCACGGATGATGTGTTCAAGCTGTAGCCGTTGCATGATGGTATTGCTGCTTCAATTCCCAAACTTCCCGCGCGTTCAATACCCCGGCAAATGGCGAATTCTGGCGTAAACGTCGAGATTCCTCACTGTCCGAAGAAAGAAGTTCGCAGATTTCGTCTAAAGGACGTTCTAAAATGCGTTGCCATTCCGCGTAGCAACGCAGCAGGCCCGGAGCATTCGCGTTGAGCTTTGACCACCGGTCAAGATTTTCGCGGGCGACGTCCAGCAATTTCGGCTGCCGGCATAAACGAGACGCTACGAGGCGGCCAATCGCAAGGCTGGTTTTGTCTATCAGTTCGTGCCGCACAAACGAAAAATAGCCCGAGAATCCACCATGGTCAATATTGCGAAATCACCGCCATTGTCGCCGTGAAGAAAATCCATTTTGAGGGCGCGCATTTTCGCCACGATATTGCGGCGAAGACTTTGTAGGTAAATTCGAGTGAACTACTGTGATAGGGGCATCGCCCAGATATTATGGTTGAATCCCGCAGCGATCAGGTAATCACCATTACTCGCCAGGCCCATGAGAAGTTTATTGCCTCTTGAGCCATCGTTGATCGTATTCGTCCAGGTTGTCCCACCGTCAGTCGATTTCTCGATGACGCTATCACCGGACACATACACTGCCCCTCCAACCGTAACCGCAGTCCTGAGCGATGCCGTGATGGTCGTGTCCCGTAGGGTCCAAACATCGCCATCGGGACTGGTATAGATGGTGGGATTCTTATCGAGACCAAGACCGCAGGCGAGAAACTCAGAGCCCGTCCATACGCAGGCCGTGAATGGAACAGAGGGCGCGTTCGTCAGGGGTGCCCATGTGATGGAATCATCGCTGATCCAGATGCCGTCGTTCCCGACGGCGACATAACGCGTTCCGGAATAACTGAAACCGTAAAAGTTTATTTTGCTGTTGGAATTGATGCTGGTCCAATTGATGCCATCCGGGCTGGACAGGATTGTTCCCTGGTCGCCTCCGGCGAGATATTGATGGCCGTCCCAAAATATGCCCAATAAGTTCTTTTTGGTGGGAGAAACCTGGTTGGTCCATTGCAGGCCGTCTGGACTCGTCATGATGGAACCGCTTTCACGGACGACCACGTATTGGTTGTTTGCATAAACAATCGCCCGAAAATCAGGGTCGCCGGTAAAAGTTTGGATTTTCCAAACGCCGGACGCATTGTCACGGGTTGCGATGCGTCCATCGATGCCGGCGGCAACCGTTTCGGTTGGAGTGCCGGCGATGGCGTAAAACGACCCGAGATTTTGTTGGTTATTCCAATTAGCCCATGCCGTTGCAATGGCCGGCGGTGCCGGAGGGGTTCCATTAACACTTTCCCAATGCAACTGGGTGACTTCATTTCGCAATTCAAGAAGCTCATCTTCGGGCGAGTTTGATTTGAGCAGCGCATTTTCCTCCAGCAAACCGGCAACCCGATTTGTGGCATCAGCAAACTCCTGCTGCAATTGCTGGATTTGTTGTGCCAACGGCGCTTGTTGTTGCTGGAGAGCCTGGTTCTGTTCGCGCAGTTGTGACGCTTTGTGCGCGGCAAAAACTGCGGTTCCGATCGTGGCGGCCAGCGCCGCGCTGATGACGGTCTTTTGTAAGGTGGTCATGGCAATAATTTTGGTGGCGGCAAGGGTGGCCGAGGCGGTGGCGGCGGCGGCTCCGGTCAAGACGGCGGCGGTGGAAATCGTGGCGGCCAATCCAACGGGCGCGGACTGGACGGCGTTCGCGGAGATCAATACGGCCAGTCCGCTCGCGCCGATGGTGAGCCGGCGTTTGGAGAAAAATCCGCGCAACTGTTCCACAGCCCGCCCGGCCCGTTTTTGCGCGGCATCATCGGAAATGCTCAAACTCTCGCCGACTTCCCGCAGCGATTTGTTCTCAAAAAAGCGGAGCAAAATCACGCTGCGGTCGCTCTCATCCAGGGCCGCCATCGCATCGTCGAGCAGGGGGCCGATTTCCGTCCAGTCGTTAGCGGTCGCGTTCATAGTGTTCATCTCCATGGCGATCTGTTCGCGCAATTGCCGGCGCGATTCCTTGCGGATGACATCGATGGCCGTCCGGCGTGTGACCGCATACAGCCAGGCGATGAGGACGGTATCAGATCTCAGTTTGCCGGCATCGCGGGCGAGGTCGGAGAAAACGGATTGCGCGACCTCCTCGGCCAGTTGCGGGGAGCGGACCTGCCGCAGGGCGGCGGAATACACGAGGTCCACGTGCCGCCGGACGATTTCCGTGAAGGCGTCCTGCGAGTTTTCCCGCGCAAATCGCCCCAACAGATTAAGGTCGCTCGCACTCATCTTTGATAGGATATCGCCGCAGCCGCATGAAATCCGACAGAAAAATGGCAAACTGCCCCGCCATGGGGATATCGTCCGCATGGGTTGATGAAATCGGGTGCGGCATACCCATTTCTTTACTTTCGCGGTTTTGTCGCGCATTTTATCGGACAATGACACGACTTCGTTTGAAATGGTTGCCGGCATTTTTGCTATTGATGCCGGTTTCAATGTTTGCGCAATCCAGCGCGGATACGCTGACAAAATCTTCGGTCATTGAAAGTAACGTGGTTTATCTGAGGGTAGGAGCTGTCGGGCAAAATTTGTCCGCGGAAATCCAAACGGCGCAGCAGGCATTGATGGCGTCCAATACCATCACCGGGACCGTCCTGGATTTGCGTTTTGCCGACGGCAATGATTCCGACGCGCTTAAGGCGGTGGAAAGCCTGCTCGCACAGGCCAGATTGCCATTGGCGGTGCTGGTGAATGATGAAACGACCGGCGCGGCGGTACAACTGGCGGAAGATTTGCGCGCGAACAAGGCGGGCTTGATTTTTGGCAGCTCAAAGGAATTGAAACCCGACATCGCCGTGACGATAAGCGCTGATGCCGAAAAGAAATTAATGACCAATCCCTATGGGACTATTTCGACGAATGAAGCGATGACGGCGTTGGCGACGAATGATTTTCTGCCCTATATCGACCATACCACAGAGGCAGACCTGGTCCGTGAAAAGATCAAGGACGGCGACCAGGAAGGCGACTTTGAGCCATCCGGTCCCGCGGCAGAGCAGCAACCGTTCATCCGCGACCCGGTTTTGGCGCGCGGAGTCGATTTTATCAAGGGAATGGCGGCATTGCGCTGGTCGCACACTTGAGGGGCAAGCTGCCACGGGGCCGAACCTCGGCCTGGCTTAAACTCGCCTCCGGCGGCGAGCAAGAGAAGGAGAGGACAGGATTTTACAGGAATCATGGAATTTTCTGGAAAATCCTCAGATGGAATGAGCGATGAAGAGTTGATTTCGGGTTGACGATTGGCCGTTGACGATTCACCTTGAATCTTTGCGCGGGATGAAAACGATTCTGTTCATATGCACCGGCAACATTTGCCGCAGCCCGATGGCCGAGGGGCTTTTTCGCCAGGCCACCAATGGCAACGGCCAATTCCGTATTTTTTCGGCCGGACTGGGCGCGGTGGACGGCCAGCCGCCCACGTCCCATTCGGTCAATGCGATGCGGGAGATCGGCATTGATATCTCCCCGCAACGCAGCCGGGCGCTGACCGCCGAACTGGTCCGGCAGGCGGATTATATTTTTGGCATGACGCACGCGCATGTGGACACGATAGGGCTGCTCTATCCCGCGGCGGCGGAAAAAACCTTTTTGTTGTGCGAATTTGACGATGCCATCGACCCGTACGAAAAAGACATCCCCGATCCCATCGGCAGCCCGTATGAAATCTACGTTCATTGCCGCGAACAGATCGAGCAGGGAGTCCGGTCGCTTTTAAAATTTATGGAACAGCATGCAATCCTCTCGGCCCACGACGCAAAGATCGCCACGGTCAATTTCGCCATCGGCGCGGACCATGGCGGATACGACCTGAAGGAATTCCTGAAGACGCACTTGCTTTCCCGCGGCCTGACGCTGAAGGATTTTGGCGCCACGAACAAGGATCCCGCGGATGATTATCCGGATTTTGCCCAGCCGGCCGCGCAAGCCGTTGCCGATGGCCGCGCTGAATTGGGATTGCTCTGCTGCACCAGCGGGGTGGGCATCTATATCACGGCGAATAAGATCCCCGGCGTCCGCGCCGGGCAGGCGTTCAACGAAAAGGAAGCGGGCCTGATGCGCCAGCACAATGATGTGAACGTCCTTTGCCTGGCGGGCGATACGGATCGCGCAGCTGCCAAAAGGATTCTCGATACGTTCATCGACTCAAAATTCGAAGGCGGACGCCATGAGCGCCGCGTGGACAAGATCGATTTCCGCCTCGCGCCGCTGCAAATGCGCCTGCGCAATGTGGATCCCGCGGTCAGCGATGCCATCCAGCACGAGAAACTGCGCCAGCAGGAGAACATCGAATTGATCGCCAGCGAAAATTTCGTCAGCCCCGCCGTTCTGGAGGCGCAGGGCTCGGTGTTGACCAACAAATACGCGGAGGGATATCCGCGCAAGCGCTGGTATGGCGGCTGCGAGAACATTGATGTGATCGAGCAACTGGCCATCGAACGCGCGCGCCAGATTTTTGGCGCGGAACATGCCAACGTCCAGCCGCATTCCGGCAGCCAGGCGAACATGGCGGTGTATTTCGCCGTGCTCAAGCCCGGCGACAAGATGCTGACGATGGATCTCTCGCACGGCGGGCATTTGACCCACGGCAACAAGGCGAATTTCTCCGGCAAATTTTTTGAGATCGTCCACTACGGCGTCCGCAAGAACGACGAGCGGATCGATTATGACCAGCTTGCGCAAATGGCGCGGGAGCACAAACCGAAAATGATCACGGTCGGCGCGAGCGCTTATCCGCGCACGATCGATTTCAAGCGCATGGGCGAGATCGCCCGCGAAGTCGGCGCTTATCTGCTGGCGGACATCGCGCACATCGCCGGGCTCGTCGCCGCCGGCATCCATCCCAGCCCGATGGAGCATGCAGATTTTGTGACCACGACCACGCACAAGACGTTGCGGGGCCCGCGCGGCGGGTTGATCCTTTGCCGCGAAAAATTTGCCAAAGAGATCGATTCACAGGTTTTCCCCGGCATCCAGGGCGGTCCATTGGAACATGTCATCGCCGCGAAGGCAGTGTGCTTCCACGAAGCGTTGCAACCGGCGTTCAAAAGCTACCAGCAACAGATCGTGAAGAACGCGGCCGCGCTGGCCGACGGCATGAAACACAACGGGTATCGCCTGATTAGCGGCGGCACCGACAACCATTTGATGCTGGTGGACGTGGGCGCGAAAGATTTGACGGGCAAAGACTGCCAGATCGCGCTTGATGAAGCCGGCATCACCGTGAACAAGAACACCATTCCGTTCGAGACGCGTTCGCCGTTCCAGGCCAGCGGCATCCGCCTGGGCACTCCCGCCGTGACGACGCGCGGCATGAAAGAGGCCGAGATGGCGGCCATCGCCGACATGATCTCCGAGGTGCTGATGGACATAAAGTCACTTGACACCGCGGCCAAAGTGCGCCAACGTGTACGAGAGTTGACTGCGAAGTTCCCCTTGCCGTATTGAGAACACACGCTCAAACGCCAGGCTAAAATAATAACAATCCAAGTTTGAACGATTCTGGTCGTCCATCGTCGAAAGCTCGACGATTTGTGCCGCGGGAAATCCAGCCAGCTTAGGCCATCAGGCTAATTTAAACATTTAGTTAATCTTAACCAATTTTATGCCACGAGTTTCAACCAAGAAGCCCCGCGCCAAAGCTTCCGCCGCCGCAAAGGAAGCAGCGGCAGAGCCCACGCCGTTAGAGGGCGCAGTTATTGAAGATGCCAAGCCGGCAAAAAGCGAATCCAAGCCGGTAAAAGACGAGGTCAAACCAGCGAAGAATGACGCCAAGGCGGCCAAAGAAGAGGCCAAACAGGCCAAGAGCGAACCCAAGTCGGTTGCTCCCCAGGCGCCTGCGGCGCCGGAAATTTCCGCTCCGGAGCCGGCTTTACAGCCGCCTTCCACGCCGATCGAACCGACGCACGATACCGATCACATCACCAAAAACGAGCCACGCGGCGAGGAACGTCGCGGGTTCCAGCGGGACAAGATCGTCACGTCGTTGAACATCGCGAAATTGCAGGCGATGGCCATGACTGAATTGAACGGGATGGCCCGGGAATTGGGCGTTGAAAATTTCGGCACCATGCGCAAGCACGAGGTCATTTTCCACATCCTCCAAAAAAATGCCGAGCGCGCCGGGGTGTTGTTTTCCGAAGGGGTGCTCGAAGTGTTGCCGGAAGGGTTCGGCTTTTTGCGTTCACAAAGTTTCAATTACCTCCCTTGCCCGGAGGACATTTATATCTCGCCGTCCCAGATCAGGCGGTTTGACCTGCAGACAGGAAACCTGATCGCAGGACAGATCCGTCCGCCGAAGGAAAAAGAAAAGTTTTTCGCGCTGTTGAAAGTCGAAGCGGTTGACGGCGAAGACCCGGACAAGGCGAAAGAAAAAACGCTGTTCGACAATCTCACGCCGCTGTTCCCGAACAAGCGCTTCATTTTGGAGACGGCTGCCGACGAATTGAGCACCCGCGTGCTGGACCTGGTTTGCCCGATCGGCAAAGGGACCCGCGGCCTCATCGTGGCCCCGCCGCGCACCGGCAAGACCGTCCTGATGCAAAAGATCGCCAACGCGATCCTGAAAAATAATCCCGAGGCGTATTTGTTCATCCTGTTGATCGATGAGCGTCCCGAAGAAGTCACGGACATGGAACGCAGTTGCAAAGGCGCGGAAGTGATTTCGTCCACATTCGACGAGCCGCCCGAGCGGCATGTGCAGGTGGCCGAGATGGTCATTGAAAAGGCCCGCCGTATGGTTGAGCACAAGCGCGACGTCGTCATCCTGCTCGATTCCATCACGCGCCTGGCGCGCGCATACAACACGATCCAGCCGCATTCGGGAAAAATTTTGTCCGGCGGCGTGGACGCGAATGCCTTGCACAAGCCGAAACGATTTTTTGGCGCGGCGCGAAATGTGGAGGAGGGCGGGTCGCTCACCATCATGGCGACGGCGCTCGTGGATACCGGCTCACGCATGGATGAAGTGATCTTTGAAGAGTTCAAGGGCACGGGCAACATGGAAGTGCATTTGGACCGCGCGCTGGTGGACCGCCGCATTTTCCCCAGCATGAATGTCGAGCGTTCGGGCACCCGCAAAGAAGAATTGCTCTATCATCCTGACGAATGCAGCCGCGTGGTGATCCTGCGCCGTGCGCTCACAGGCGTACCGCCGGTGGAAGCGATGGAATTGATGTTGAACAAGCTCAAAAAGACCAAGAGCAACATCGAGTTCCTGCTGCAGATGAGTGTTGGGTGAGCCCCGAGGAATGTCCCATCGTTGGCGGCACGTTGCTTCAATGAAAAGCATGACGTGGGCGGCTTTTTTCTCCATAATGCAACATAGTGGAACAAACTATGAGCAAGGTTCATCCCATTCGTATAAATGAGTAACGATTCAATCGCTCTCATTAACACCCGGCTTCAGCCGGGTGCATGGCCCTCCCCGTCAGTAAGCCGTTTCAACGGCTTGTTGGCGCCGGATAAACCGTTGAAACGGTTTTTACCGTCCTGGCCTGTGAACACCGGGCTGAAGCCCGGTGCTAATGAAATCGTGGTACTCGATGCGAACGCTCATTGACCGGCCGATCAAGATTTTGACTTCGCTACGGCTCACCGTGGTGTTGCTGGCCTTTGCCATCATCATCGTTTTTGTCGGCACGCTGGCGCAGGTGGATGAAGGGCTTTATAATGCCCAGGCGCGTTATTTCCGGCAGTGGGTCGTCTTCGGCGCGGATTTCTTTGGGCATCGGATCCCACTCATTCTGCCGGGAGGTTATCTCATCGGCACGCTGCTGGTCGCCAATCTCCTCGCGGCGCACATCTATCGTTTTCAGCTTTCGGTGAAGAAAATCGGCATCCAGCTCGCGCATTCCGGGGTGATCCTGCTGTTGATCGGGCAGCTCGCCACGGACATGATGGCGCGGGAATCGCAAATACGCCTAAGCGAAGGGCAGACCAAATCGTATGCGGAAAGCGCGCAGAATTTTGAGTTCGCTGTGATGAACCCATCCGGTCCGCATACGACGCGGGTCGTGACCATCCCGGGAAAACTTCTGGCGCGCGGCGGGGAGATCCAGGACCCGAATCTCCCCTTCACCATTCTCGTGAAACAATATTGGAAGAATTCCGAACCAAACTTTCGCGCGCCGATGATGTCCAATGCGCCGCCGATGGTTCCCAATGGGGTCGCCCAACATTTCGATTTCAGTCCTGCGGCCGAAGCCAAGGACATGGACGACCGGAATGTTCCGACGGCGGTGGTTGAGTTCGATGGGCCGAATGGTTCGCTGGGCGACTGGGTGATCTCGGATTGGACGGCGGATAATAATTTGATCGCCGACCTGCAACAGAGTTACGCGCAGCAGGTGGGGCCGCAAATGACGCAAGGCATCATTGGCGATTTGACCGAACCACAATCGGTGGCCGTCGGCGGGACGAATTACACCTTCGAATTGAGGCCATTGCGGCAAAATTTTCCATTTTCACTGACTTTGCTCAAGGCGACGCACACGATCTATGAAGGCACGGACATCCCGAAAGATTTTCGGAGCCTGGTGCGGTTGAGAAATCCGCAGACGGGCGAGGACCGCCAGGTGCAGATCTACATGAATGCGCCGCTGCGCTATGACGGCCTGACGTTTTACCAATACCAGATGGATGCCGGGCAGGCGGCGGCGGAGGCCGGACACACGCCGTCGTCGGTGCTGCAAGTCGTCCATAATCCGGGATGGTTGACGCCATACATCGGGTGTGCGATGGTCGGCCTGGGGCTGTTGATCCAGTTTATGTTTCATCTGGTCGGCTTTATCACCAAGCGAAAATGAATTTACGTCCTCAATTTAGCAGATGCCAGGCACAGGTTTTTCAAGATGGGGGCAGGCAAAGAATACGAAAGTATTCTGACCGCACCTGCGCCGTTCTGTTGGCTCACCCCTCATCCTTAGTCCTTCTCCCCGTTGAGGGGAGAAGGAAACAATTTCGAAGCGTTTTTTTGGGAAGTGAATGATTTTCATTATCTATTGCGATACAAAATAAGATGTTAAGAACATGAGCAAAATTTTCCAGAGATGGATACCGCCGCTGCTGGCTTTCGTCATGGCGATGTGGTTCTTTGCGCAATTGCGGGCGCCGCAGGATAAGGATTTCGCTTTCAACGAGTTCGGGCAACTGCCGGTCGTCGCCGATGGACGGATGAAGCCGATGGATTCGCTCGCGCGCACGTCGCTCCTACAGATCTACGAAAAACAGACATTCAATACCGAGCCGTGGGTGGAATTTCCGCAAAAGCCAAAAATCATTTCCGCGACCGAATGGCTGGCGAACGTGATGATGGATCCCCAAGTGGCGGACGCGTGGCCGGTCTTTCGGGTGGATAATCCCGACCTGATCGCGTTCCTGAAATTGCCGGAGAAAAATACGGCGGCGCACCTGGACGGCAAGCATTATTCGTGGAATCAGATCGCCCCGCAGTTGAGCACGTTCGACACGGAGAACGAGCGAGTAGCCTCGAATGCGCCTTCCGAGCGGAACGCCTACGAACGCGCCGTCATCAAAGTCCACGAGCGGATGGAATTGTACGCGCAATTAAAAAACGCCATCCAGCCCGAGGATGCCCAGGATTGGAAGAGCGAATTGGCCGGGTATGAAAACCTGGTTCCCTCTGGCGTTGCAGCGGTGCAGGCACAACAGGCCGGGAAGAAATATGACCAACAAACTTTCAATGATTTTGTGGGCGAATTGCAGCGCTTCGATTTCATGGCGCAAGCCCAGCCGCCCCTTTTGATTCCACCGCAAAAAATTGGGGAAGGCTGGCAGCGGACCGGCACGGTCCTTCTGGGTGTTGCCAAGGGAGGCGATGTTCCGCCGGCAGTGGCTGATTACGCGGACATGACAGAGGCGCTGCAGAATGGAAAGGTCGCCGATTTCAATGCTGCGCTGGCGGATTATCGTTCTTCGCTGGTGCCGGATTTCTCGCAGGCAATGGGCAAGGTGCGCGCCGAGGTGTTCTTCAACCAGATGCAACCGTTTTACAATGCGCTGGTCATCTATGTCCTGGCCGGGCTGCTGGCGGTATTCTCATGGTTCAACCTGTCCGAAACGTTGCGCAGGTCGGCGGTTTGGCTGGTCGCGCTGGCATTCTTCATCCACACGACGGGATTGATTTACCGGATGATCCTGGACGGGCGTCCGCCGGTGACCAATCTTTATTCCTCGGCCATTTTCATCGGGTGGGGCGCGGTGTTGCTGGGGTTGATCCTGGAAAAATTTCATAAGAACGGCATCGGCGTAGCGGTTTCGTCGGGGATCGGATTCATCACGCTCATCATCGCGCAAAACCTTTCGCTGGATGGCGATACCATGGAGATGATGCGCGCCGTGCTGGACACGAATTTCTGGCTGGCAACGCATGTCGTCGCGGTGACGACGGGTTATGCGAGCACGTTTGTGGCGGGATTCCTGGCGTTGATCTACATCGTGCGCGGTGTGTTCACGCGGACGCTGGATGCGGAGACCGGCAAATCTCTTGCGCGGATGGTTTATGCGATCGTCTGCTTCGCGACGTTATTCAGTTTTGTGGGGACGGTCCTCGGCGGCATCTGGGCCGATCAATCCTGGGGCCGGTTTTGGGGCTGGGATCCGAAAGAAAATGGCGCGCTGATCATCGTGTTGTGGAACGCGCTTATCCTGCACCTGCGCTGGGGCGGAATGATCCGCGAACGCGGCCTGATGAATTGCGCGGTCTTCGGCAACGTGGTCACGAGCTGGTCCTGGTTCGGCGTGAACATGCTCGGCATCGGCCTGCACAGTTATGGGTTCACTGATGCGGCGTTCAAATACCTGTCGCTCTTCGTTCTGAGCCAGTTGTGCTTTATCGCGCTGGGATTGTTGCCGCGAAAAATGTGGAAAAGCGCCCTCGTCTCGCCTTAACCTCACAGGCGAATGATCAAACCGACCTTGCTCGTCCTCGCCGCCGGCATGGGCAGCCGCTACGGCGGCCTCAAGCAGATGGAGCCTGTCGGCCCGAACGGCGAGACCATCATCGACTATTCGGTTTTTGACGCGCTGCGCGCCGGGTTTGGCCGTCTCGTTTTTGTCATCCGTCACGACATCGAGAAACAATTCAGGGAAATCGTTGGCGCGCGCTTCGAGGGAAAGATACCGGTTGAGTATGCGTTCCAGGAACTGGATTCATTGCCACCGGGATTTTCCGTTCCAGCGGGACGCACCAAGCCGTGGGGGACAGGCCACGCCATCCTCGCCGCGGCGGACATCATCCGGGAACCCTTCGGCGTCATCAATGCCGACGATTTTTACGGGCCGAACTCGTTTCGCATCCTGGCGCAACACCTGTCTTCCGGCACCGGCGACCATGCGATGGTGGGATATGTTTTACGGAACACACTCTCAGATTTTGGCACGGTCTCGCGCGGCGTTTGCGAGGCGGAGGCCAACGGATTTTTGAAAGGCGTGACCGAATTGACGAAGATCGAGCGGAATGGAAATGCGGCAAAGTTCATCGGCGCAGATGGAAAGATTATGCCTTTGACCGGCGACGAGATCGTTTCCCTGAACCTGTGGGGATTCATGCCGGGATTTTTTGGCCATCTGCGCGAACAGTTCACGGAATTTCTGAAGAAATCCGGGCGCGAGCAAACCGCAGAGTTTTATCTTCCTGCCGCCGTGAACAGCCTCATCGCTGCCGGCAAAGAACATTGTCGGGTCTTGAAGACGCCGGACTCGTGGTTGGGGGTGACGTATCGCGAAGACCGTCCGGCGGTGGTCGCGGGTATTGGCAGGCTTGTGACGCAGGGGGTATATCCGGGGAAGTTGTGGGGTTGAACAGGAGCTAACAGAGAAAACAGAGGAAGAGGGAATGGTTTTTAATTTTTAATTACCGGAACAGAAGAACATTCAGGGCTCGACAGAGTCTCGCCCCACCTTGTGGATTTAGTTGATGAATAACGATTAAGGACCGATAATTTCAGCATATGGAAATCAAAAGAATTGGCTCGCAGCCATCCAATAAGGGACCGGCGGATTGGTTCACCGGCACGGTACGCATCGATCCCCTCAACTCGGCTCCTGCTCCGGCTCGTGCGGTCGCTGCCAGTGTCACGTTTGAGCCGGGTGCCCGAACGGCCTGGCACACGCATCCGCTGGGCCAGACGTTGATCGTCATCTCTGGTTGTGGGCGTGCGCAATGTTGGGGCGGCCCCATTGAAGAGATTCGGCCCGGCGATGTGATCTGGTTTTCGCCCGGAGAGAAACATTGGCACGGGGCCGCGCCGACCACGGCCATGACGCATATCGCCATCCAGGAACAGCTTGAGGGCAAAGCGGTTGATTGGATGGAAAAAGTCAGCGACGGACAATACCAGGGGTAATGAACCGTAGAAATGCGGAGAAGAGACAGGATTAACAGGGGAAGCCCAAACCTCAGCGAGCCATTTTTCTTTTCTCACCCCTCACCCTGACCCTCTCCCCGTTAAGGGGAGAGGGAACAGCAGACGGATGGTTATCATTTATTAGATATTCATCGTCTGCCACCGCCGACTTTGAAAATGAATTCGAACCTGAGACTTGCATCAGTGTATCATCGCGCCTAGCGTTAGGACGGATCATGAACGAGGAATATGACGATGCGATGTTCGATTTCAGCCGCGGCGAATTCGACAGCGCCATTGTGAAGTTGACGAAAGTGCTCGCGCAACAGCCGGATCATTTCGACGCGCAACTCGCCCTGGGTATGGCGTATTATCGCAAGGGCGATTATGCGACCGCCATCACCGAGGGTCTTAAGGCGGAGAAGATGCGACCGCAGGAACAATTGACGCATACGAACCTCTCGCTGTTCTACATGAAGGCCGGCGACAAGGTGACGGCTGAGCACCACGGGTTAAAGGCCAAGATCGAATCCTGGCGCGCGGATGCCAAAGCCGCCGCCGCCCCTGCGCCTGCGGCAGACCCCGAATTGCAAATGGCCAAACAAGCGCCGCAACCGATGAAATTTCCGAGCCAGCCCTGGAAAAAGAAAAAAACATGAAAACTGCCTACGAACTCGCGATGGAGCGCCTGAACAAATCCGGGCCGACCACTAAACTAACCGATGCCCAGAAGAAGGAACTGGCGGAATTGGACTCCCGATACGCCGCCAAGGTCGCCGAGCGTGAGATTGCCCTGAACGGGGAGATCGCAAAATCTCTGGGTGATCGTGATAAACTACAGTCTCTGCGTGAACAACTGGCCCTGGAACGCCGCAAACTCCAGAATGATTTGGAAGAGAAGAAGGAAAAGGTGCGAAAAAGCACGAAATAACCCGCCTTTCGGCGATGTGAATAAATCCCGAATAACCTGCAGATAAAAAATAACATCTTTTGCTCGCCGGGCTATAAGGCGTGCCGAATAGTGAGGACAAAAATAGAAAGAATATCGCATGGCCGCTGAAGAAAGAGTGCTTTGTTTTAAACGGGAGCTGTTTGAGAAACTGGGAGTTTTCCAGGGGTTGACCCTCGACGTGGACAAATACCTGCCGGTGGTGACCGCCACCGCCAATGTCCTTTACCTGAACCGCAGCGCCGCCGAACTGGATCGGAGCCATAAGCAATTGATCCCCTATGCCCTGATTCTTTGCAAAGGCAAGATCCTGCGCTACCGTCGCGGCAAGGGCGGCGGGGAAACGCGCCTGCACGGTTTGTTTTCCGTGGGCGTGGGCGGCCACATCTCGGAAGAGGACACCGGACTATTTACGACCGGCATCGGTTATCACGACGCCATGCGGCGCGAATTGATGGAGGAAGTCAACATCGACGCCACCAATGAAGTGGCAGTGGCGGTGATCAACGATGACAGCACGGACGTGGGCTATGTGCATCTCGGAATCGTGCATGTGGTCCAGGTGCCGGATGAATCCCTGGCCAATGGCCGGAGCGGCATTGTGGCGCCGGAATTTGTTCCTGTGAGCGAAGCGGTGAAAGACCCCGCCGCCTACGAATCATGGTCGCGCTTTTGCCTGGAAAATCTCGATGCGCTGTTGGCGAAGGCCAAGGCAGTGGGGACGAAGGCTTCTGAAAAAGTGGGGGTTTAGGATTTCACCTCGGGGATCCAAAGAGATATGACCGACGGCGCCACCGATGGAAATTACGAATGGTGAATTGAATCAGGGGAAATAAAAAAGCCCGGGCACTACTCCGGGCTTTTTCAAACTTTGAGAACAAGCACTAACAACGCGATTAAGATACCAAAGTTCGGGTTTTCTAAAAGTCACCACTACTGGTGACATGAAGGGACGGGACTATATACCTAACGATGGCAGAATAATCCCCACATAATGAAGGGGTTTATTATGCGTTTTCGTTTGTTTTTGACTAAAGTACGCTGGAATGACGAAGATCGAGCTATTCTAATCCGCGCTTTTTATCCTGCCAAAAGGCGTCAACTTGGTCAAAAGCTGAAAGCGCATATAAGGCGATTGCAGAATAAGGCGTGGCTTTTTGTTCGTTTGTGCTTGGACTTGTTTCGATATTGGAAACATCCTGACGTGCAAATCCGATTGTTAAGAGCAGGAATTGAGATACACAGGTTGCAAACCGCTTTATGGATTTGTCGGCAGCGGCGTCGTTTGGACAAAGGGCCAATTCAAGACAGAAATTTCTTAGTTCGGGCGAGTCTATTGATCCTTGAGGCATCTTCAGTTCTATTCCCTGTGCGGTTACCAGTGCAAGCAACTGAGCGCGACCTTGAATACATTGTTTCAGAGATTCGTCGTCGGAATGGAAAGATTGGCGCATCGGAAAATCTTGGCATCACGTCCTTCGAGCCGCCGCAATAAGTTTAGTTCTTACCCATTCGGTTATGGTCATGCCGGATGAGGCAATGGCCTTTTCAATCTCCGCCAGTTCGGGTGGTGTCACGCGGGTTTTAACAAACTCACTCCTCTTTTCTTCTTTGGGCAGAATTGGCCTACCCATTTTCGTTTCATTTTTCATACTATTTGTGCCACAAAATGTTTGACAGAATATACTTCCTGTGTCACAATTAGTCAACATGAAAACGCAACCTGAATTTGACGCGGATGATTTGAACCTGGTTTCGTTGGCGCAAGAGTATTCTGATGAGGATAAGGCGCGTGAACTTTTGGAACAAATGTTTTGGCCGAATGGCGCGGTATGTCCGCATTGCAAGAATGACGGCAAGACGAAGCCAAATTCAAAAATGACGCCAAAGCCAGACAGCAAACATCCGATACGCAAGGGAGTTTATTTCTGTGGTGCATGTCGAAAACTGTTTTCCGTGACCGTTGGAACGATATTTGAACGGTCACATGTTCCTATCAACAAATGGCTCTTGGCATGGTTCATCATGTCATCCAGTAAAAAATCCGTATCCGCTCACCAGTTGCATCGCATGTTGAAAGTGACCTACAAAACTGCATGGTTTATGTGCCATCGAATCCGGTTTGGAGTAGGCGCGGATTTGCAGACAGCAAAGCCATTGGATAATGTTTGCGAAGCGGATGAAACATTCGTGAATACCGGCAAGCAAACGTCCAAATTTAAGCGGTCAAAATTCGCAACGGTTGCGCTTGTATTGGAGCGGGATGGCGAAGCACGAACGCGGGTGATTCCCAGTGTGACCATGAGAAACGTAGGCAAGTTTCTGAATGAGACAGTGAGCAAAAAAGCTGTGGTCAATACCGATGAACACGCTTCATATACTTACATTTTAAAGCCGTACAAACGCCATGAACGGGTTAATCATTCCAAATATGAATACGCCCGCAAAAATCCAAACGGCACAATGTCACATATCAATACGTGTGAGAGTTTTTTCAGTTTGGTAAAACGTGGCATGTATGGGGCGTTCCATTGTGTTAGCCGTGAGCATTTGCCGAAATACATGAATGAATTTGAATACCGATGGAACACGCGCAAGCTGACAGACGGCGCACGAATGGCGGCTGGTATTCCAATGACGCAGGGAAAACGGCTAATGTATCGCCAACCTGTTAACTGACTGCAAATACTGGCGAGCGGTAAAAAGGTCGTCTGACTGATAAAAAGCCCGCTGAAACGATATTTAGAGCGCAAGCGATGGAATCAAAAGCCAGTCCGCGAAACTGATCCCCGATTCTTTCAACGCAAAGCAAACCGATCTCAACCTGCCGAATATCAAAGGCAACTTCACAAACAGGGCCGGTGCATCCGATGTGGAAAATCTGCCTTTGGATTTTGGCATTGTAAATCTTGCCGGTCCAAAATCCAGGCACGGCGCAAAATGATTCGCCATAAATACCGGCAAATGGAAAACGAATACATGCGGAAATGGCGAATGGCAAAACGGAATCATTAAACGGATTCTGTATTTTTGATTGGTTTCATGCTCCCATCAATTCCAATGTGAATGCCTTCATTTTCTTTTTTAAGTTTTTCGACGCGTTGAGTCATAATTTTACTGACTTTATCCATTATGCCTTGAATTGATTTTCGCTGATATATTGCGACTTCATTAGTCGCCTCTTCGACTCCCTTCGTAAAATCTCCAACCATGCCATCATCAACTCCAAAAACCGGAGTTAAACAAGAGCCATCTTTAAATATCATTCGCTCGGAATTAGCAACTTGTGTTTTGCCGCCGCACCGTGGATCAAACAGCTTTACTTGTTCAATTGTATAAATGGCTGTTGCTAACAGTTGGGAAAAATCCTGATTGGCAATGTCAAATCCACTTAACAAAAAATCAGCAAGGGGACTTCCGCATCCGATTGAAACAAAATGTTTGTTGAAATGACGACGAACTGATCCAAGACTGAAACGAACCGTAAAAATATGCGGCCTTGGCAAACACAGTCTTCCATCTGTTCCCAACTCTCTGAAAAAATATGCTATTACTAAATCAAAATTATGCTTTTCAAAATGGGACTGCAATTCTTCCGAGGTTCCTTTGAATTGATTTCGGATTTCATCTTTCAAATCTGCAATTGCCTTTTCAACCAATTCCGCACATGTGCGATAATCTTTAATCTTGGTTTGTGTGGCCAATTGATAAATCAATTCAATCGCTCTTGCTCCCAAATCATCATTGCCGGATTGCCCAATTAAAAACCCGAATCCATCTAGTAAATTAACTGGAAATACTTTCTTGGTATCATCCCGGATTGTTTCATCTTCATTAGTGGTTCGGCTATCACTGGCCATTGTAATGCCATCACGTCCAACAAGGGTTGATACGATTGTCACAGGTGAACTCCGTTTTTTTGTTCCAATCTTTTTCCCTGCCCAAATCTCCAAATCAAGGCGTTTTTCATCTAAAAATGTGTCGGTATCATTTTTCATATTGATACCAACCTTCCAAAGTCACCGCCAGTTTGTTTTTTTCATTGTCTGGGTCAGCCAGCCAGTGTTTGATTAGAACCGTAATTTAGCGTTATCGGTTAGGCTTTGTTCGGAAACCGCGAATTTCAAGTTGCAGGAGCCAAACCAGACCACGCGCCAACCGGCGCGGGCTGGCGTATTCTTTGCAATGGTGCTTCGCGGTACCACGAACAGGGATGCGGCAGTTCCGCGCCTTTTCCTTTCCGATCCGCTTACCAACGAAAGGAAATTATGAAAGAAATTGGAGCAGAGCTAAAATGCAATTGTGCGGTCTGCGATGGAAAGATAGCGTTTGATCCAGCACAGTTTGTTTTTTCGTTTCAAAGTGGACAAAAATCATGGGGACAAGAGATTCAATGTCCGCATTGTGGAAGCCAAACGCGGATTTATCGAGTTATCATAGAACCTGAAAAAGAAAATCCAGCGAATAAGCCGCCGCAACCAAAAGACGAATTGACCGGATTAAAAATTGCAGGCTACATCACATCAATCATATTCACCCCGCTTGGATTCATTATAGGAATTATTCTGCTTGCAAAAAACAGAGTCGGAAAAGGCATCGTTTGCATTGCGCTCAGTCTTTTTTGTTCCGCAATCTATGCGGGTGTTATCATTGGTTATGTTGTTTGGACTAACGACAGAATTACGAAAGCAGAGGAGCAAAAGAACATGTATGACCTGACAAATACCGCACCGACATGGGACGATGTGAAAGAGGCATCGGATGAAACCTATTCCAATGCGCTTGATTATGCCAAATGGCAAGAGGGTGAACGTGAAGCATCTGGCGATACAAATGCTGAGGCCGAATATAAATCGGACTGCGATAAGGCGGCTAATGATGAATACTCTTATATGACAAACTTTACTGCTACCAATCAGGCAAGCCAGCATTGACATAGCACCATTTTCAGACACATTAAAAATGACATGGGCAAAGCCATAGACATTCGCGTTCACGGCATTAGCTTTAAAGAAGGCTTGAGGCGGATGCTTGCCACCCCACCAATCAAATCGGATAAGCCAAAGAAAACCGCTCGCAAATCCCGCAAACGCAGTTAATCAACCGCTCTTTCGTCCGCATCCAATCCTCCAAACCTCGCCATCGTTAAGTATATAGTCCCGTGAAGGGAAAAATGAAAAGCGGAAGTCGGACAGCGGAAATAGCCGGTTTAAGGCAAAAACTCATGCAAAAGTGTGGAGACGCGAAGAAATTCACCAGGAAACCGCGCTGGAAAAAGTAAAATTCTGGTCGCCTACGAAACGACCGGTGAACTGTTTTTTCTTGTCAAGATCCCTCGGCCGGGCAATAAAGACCCCGCTTAAATGAACAAGCCTGTTCAAAGCCGACTTGCTGCCGCCTCGATCATTCTGTGTCTATTGGCCACGCTTGATTTGCGCCAGTCTCTCTTGTGCGCCCAGGGTACGGCTTTTACTTATCAAGGCCTGTTGAATGACGGAAACGCTACCGCCAATGGCGCTTACGATTTCACGTTTTCGCTTTACGCCACGAACGCCGGCGGCTCGCTCATTGCCGGGCCGGTCACCAATGTTGCCACTGCCGTCAGCAATGGCCTGTTCACCACGACCATTGATTTTGGCAGCGTCTTTAACGGCGCCGCAAGCTGGATGGAAATCGGCGTGCAGACCAACGGCGGGACAAATTTCACCATCCTCACCCCGCGCCAGCCAGTGACCCCAGTGCCCTACGCCATTACCGCCAGCAACGTCACCGGGCCACTTATGCTCACCCAATTGCCTGCCGCCGTCGTGACCAACGGCGCCGCCGGACTCGACCTTGCCGGCTCCTTTTCCGGCAATGGCGCGGGGTTGACCAACGTGGAGGCTGCCAACATCGTCGGGGCATTCAACTCGCTGGTCGTCGGAAGCAATTTTACCGTGGACGCCTCCGGAAATATAATTGCCAACAATCTCACGGTCATTCCCCGCGTCGCCTCCGCGTCCGTGGCATACAACCTCGCACCCAATCCAACCAACTACGCGTTCTTTCCCATGGACATCACCGCGTCCAACTTTCTTGTCCTGGGAGCGGCCGTCGTTGCCGGCACCAATCTCACCTACACCAATTTCTATTCCGCGCCGCAATCCGGGGTGGCCGGCGGCGTGGACCCTCCTGCATGGGGGATTGCATTTGGGATGGACGGCAGCAACTTCGTCTATCGAACCCTGGACGCCGGCCAGGGCACGATTGTCTCCGTGGACGGCTACGACAGCACCCCGGCCATCATCCTCCCCAGTGACAATAACGTAAGCTATGTGCAGGTGAACCTTTCCGTTGGGGGTTACCATTGGATCAGCTTGAAGAACATCAACAATTTCTTCGGTGTGTACGCGCCGGTCACCAACGGTTTCTTTTCCACGCCTCCCATCCCCTACACTACCCTCGCCATCATGGGCGACTCGTTTCTGGATATTACGCCGACGAATACCTTTGCCGATTATTTGGCCGGGGTTGTCCCGGGATTGAACGTCTGCAAATTCGGCGAGGGCGGCACCGGCTGGGAAGCCACCCAGAACCCGACCTTTGGCTACACCAACTTCATCGGACGCATCAACGACATGCAAGCAGTGAATCCTTCGTACATCATCTTTGCCGGAGGGATCAACGACCAGAGTTTTGCAGATGCGAACAGCAACGCCTACTATCAAATCGTCTATAACACAGCCACTGCCTTCAAAGCCGCGTACCCGAACGCAAAGTTTGCCGTGATGAGTCCGTTCTGGCCCCAAACACCCCTGTACATCAATATCGTTGTCACGGGGCAGATTATTTCCAACGCCTGCGTGGCCGCCGGTCTCATCACCCCCAACGAGTATTTCAACATTCTCTCGCCGCCATTGGTGACGGGCAACCAGGCCGTGCCCAATTCAGGCACCGCCGACCAATACACCCGATCGGATACTACCCATCCCACGCCCAAGGGAGCCTTGGCCATCGCCCACTGGTTGGCGTCCAAAATGGCTGCAATCTGGCCGCAACTGTTCACCACCGCACCGCCGCCCTAGAGCGTCAGCCTTGGGCGTGGAAGTTGAATGCCTGCCGCGCCACAGCGCAGCGACGGCGGGTTGAGCGTTGAATGTTTCCCCCTACGGCTATCGGCAATTGCCTATTGGCCAGCCGCCGCTTTGCTCCCTCGCCCGCAGAAGCGGGAGAGGGCCGGGGTGAGGGTATCAGGGGTAAAACAAAACAATGCACTGGCGCACCATCCCGGCAAGCCAGAGCGGAAAAGAAGATCAAATTTGACAGAATTTACGAGTTCGCGTGCCTGAATGAAGAATAGTGTTTTCACCCCATTGCGTCCGCATTTTTTTTAGCTTATCAGATAAAGCATGATCGCAAACGTGTCGCGAATGGTCGCGCTGTTCACCCTCGTCTTGCTCTGTGGTTGTTCGTCAACCCATCCTGCTGCCGCTAAACCAATAGACCCTGGGACGCTTCAATCCGCCCAGAAACGGGCCGACCCCAGGGTTTATAATAATTCTCTCAATCTGCTTCATGATTTGCTGGGGGATGAAAAGGATGTCAGCAAGGTATTGATCATCAAGGACGCTTCACCCCCAGTGGTGCAGCTCATCAAGGACATTTCCAAAACCGCCGGCGCGGATTTCAAAACCTTGGAATCTTTTGTCCCGCCGAACGCTTCGCGGGACTGGGATCGCCTGGACCTGCCGCCGGGAGAAAAAGCGGTGCGGGCCGGCATGTCCAAGACCAAGGAGCACGACTTGTTGCACGCCTCGGGAAAGGAATTCGAATTTCTTTTGCTCCTGACCCAGGCGGACGCGTTGGGCTATGGGACGCAGCTTGCCCGCACTGCCGCCGAGAATGAGCCGGACCCCGCCCGCGCCCGCCCGCTCGCGGATATGAGCAACCAGTTGAACCAATTGCACGCGGATGTACTGGGGCTTTTGCGGGCGCACCGGTCGTGGTGAGGGAGGGGCCTGGCGCCGCCTCAACCCGCCTGTTTGAGGGCAAGAAATTCTTCTGAGAGCGGATCGAGGATTTGCGCGGCATCGGAATTGGTGCGAACGGCCGCGGTAAAGGTCCAGCCATCGGGACGGACGACCGACCGGATTTTCCCATTGGCGAAAATCCAGGTATGCCAGCGGACCTCGGGCGCTTCGGCGCCGGGCAAGGGCGCGCCATTTTTTAGCAGGCGGACCATCTCTCCCATTTGCTCCGGTGGAAAGTTCGCATCGGTGCTCCGGCAGAAGCTGGCGGCATCGGTGGTGACCGCGCAGGCGATCATTCCCGGAACCGAGCAACGGGCGTCGAGCCATTGTTGGAAAAATTCGCTCATTTGTTCCCCAGGGGAGTTGAAACACGGACGAAAATAAGTTTGCCGCCGCGGCTGAGGGAGATAGCGCGTCCTTCCACGAGTTGCGATTCCAGCCGGTCAAAATTTCCGAGCGGAAGGAGTTGACCCAGCATGGATACTTTTTGGTCCATGGATTGCAGCCAGCTCACCCGCGCGGGAGCATCGTGCAGCACGGCGTTAAAGAGCGTGTCGCCATTGATGTTACAGACAAGCGTTTCCTCGAGTTGGATGGTGGGCCTGGCGACCGCGGCGTTGGCCTTGGATTCCTGCTGGAGGAGAGCGGCGTTTTCATCGCAGGCCTGGGCGGCATTCATGAGCAGCATTTCCCACGAGCCGCTGAGCGATTTGTATTCCGGCGGCTGGAACTGCGCCAGTTCAAAGGAGCCGCCCGGCAGGGAAAGCAACTTTTGCAGTGCTCTTTCGCCCACCAGATCACCGCCGACGGCATGGACGATCTGGCCTTCTTCGATATATATCTGGCCAAGGACATGTTCGTTGTAGATCTCCAGGACCGAGGAATTGCGGGCGAGGCATTCCATCTGGATGACGTCCTGCAGGCCTACTTTGCGCAAGACCCCTTCAAAGCCTTCCTTGGGCACCCATTGCAATAGCTCGCCGAGCATCACAAAAATGGATTTATAGCCTTCGGGGGTGAGCGCCTTTTCCATGAACAGATCCGCGCCGTTGGCCAGGCTTGCGGCGCGTTTTTCCGGCGTCGCCAGCGCGGTGAGCACGGCGCGTTTCAACTTCGGATGACGCCGCTGCAAAATGCCGAGGAACTGGATGCCGTCAATGATCGGCATATTCACGTCCACCACGACCAGGTCAATCCTCTCAGTATCTAAAATTTCCAGCGCGCGGTCGGGAGTGATGGCCGTAAGGATGTTCCAGGAGCGCCCGCTCATCGTCGCGTAGAGGTCCTGGATGGACAGGAGAAAATCCGGGTCATCGTCCAGGAACAAAACGTTATGTTTGGCTGTATCGCTCATGTTATCTCATTCCAACGCGGCCAACGCTGTGGTTGCCGCCTGTCGCACGGTCAAATCGGCGTCGCGCGAGGCGGTGGCGAGAATGGCGGCGGCGCTTTTTTCTCCCAACTGGCCGAGGATGACTGCGGCGGTCATGCGCAGGTCGCGGTCGCGGTCAAAGAGCAGTTCCGCAAACAACGCGTAGACGGGAGAGGGACCTGACTTGATCCCCAACTTCACTTCGCCATCGTCGTTTCGCAGGGTATCCACGTCCACTTTCATCAGCTCGAGGAGCTTCACGGCGGCATTGCTGACCCAATAATCGTTGTGGCTCAGGGCGACTTTTATTTTTGGGAGCACCCGATGGGCGGACTCGCTCTCGCTCCAGTTCCGGTTGACCCTGAACAGAGTCGCCAACGCGGCGCTGCGCACGACGTTTTCCGGGTCCAGCATGGCCAGCACGAGGAATTGAACGGCCCGCGCATCGCCCAGTTCACGCAACGCAACGATAACGCTTTCCCGCACATCGCGATCCGGGTCCTGGATGATCTGGCACAGGCCGTCCACCGCCGAGATATCCCGCAATTTGCCAAGGGATTTGGCGGCCGCCAGGCGGACTTCCCAGGAGGGATCTTTAAGGCGCTTCAACAGCAACGGTACCGCCCGCTTTCCGCCGCACGTCGTGATTGCGTCCACGGCGGCGCCGCGTACCGAGGCCTCGTCATCCTGTAATAACGGTTTTATCCGGTCGAAGGTTTGGGGCTCCGCCAATTTTTCCAACATGCCGAGCGCCACAACGCGCAAGGCGGGGTTGTTTTTATTTAACGCCTCGAGCATGGCCGGCTGCACGCGGGGGTCTCTTACCCGGCCCAGGGCCTTGGCGGCGGTAAATTGTTTGTGCGGCGTCCCGTTGCGCAACGCATCCAGCAGGTGCCCAACACCTTCGGGCCCCATGGAGACCAGTTCGTGCAGTTCACCCGTTGCCAGGATCTGCAGCACGCGGTCCGACGCATTATCCGGCTTCCAGCCGAGGCGGATCAAGCTTCGCACCGCGATTCCGCGGACCACCAAATCGACATCGCGCAACAATCCCACCAAATGAGGAATTGCGCGGAGATCTCCGAGACGACCGAGCGTTTCTGCCGCCGCGGCGCGCGCGATCGGAGACGTATCGCGCAGGATTGTGATCAGGGGTTCGACGGCTTGCGTGGCATTATGACGCAACAACGCCCGCGCCGCCGCGCTGCGCACATCCGGGCTTTTATCCTTTAAAGCAAAAATGAGAGGCTCGGCTGCCTCTGAATCATACTCCTGGGCCAGCTTCTCGACCACAGCGAGCCTGACCTTCGGACTGCCGAAGCGCAGCTTTTGATCAGTCAACCAACTCTTTACGAAACCTGACATAATTTTTGCAACAGTCGCATTTAGGGCAATCTAAATTTGGTGCGCGCGAGAGGACTTGAACCTCTAATCCTTACGGAACCGGATCCTAAGTCCGGCGCGTCTGCCAATTCCGCCACGCGCGCAAACCAGTATCAAGTTTCAGGGGACAGGCTCAGGGTTTCAAGGCAAGAAATTTAGCCACAGATGGGACACCGATGGCAATAGAATTAGCAGGGTTCCCTATTCCTTCTTGCGGTTTCGTGGTTTCACCTTTGCGCGGGGGGCGGAAATTGTTTATTCTAACCTTTATGTCGTTGTGGATTCGATTTTTGTTTTTTGCAATCGCCGTATGCGTGAGCGCGGCGTTGAGCGGTTGTTTGCCGGACCAAAGCCAGTCGGACGAGGAAAAAGAACCGCATTTCGTCCTGGGCCAAAGCCGGGTAAATGCCATGGATTTTCAGGGCGCGGTGGAGGCTTTCGAGGAATCGCTGGAGGTCAATCCGCACTCCGCGCAGGCGCATTACCAATTGGCGATATTGTATGATACGAAGGTGACCGATCCGGCTGCGGCCATCTATCATTACGAGCAGTACCTGAAATTTGCCCCGACTGCGGCGAACGCGTCCATCGTGCAACAGCGCATCGAGGCCTGTAAGCAGCAACTGGCTGCGGACGTCCTGTCGTTGCCGTCCTCCTCGGCCACGCAACAGCAATTGGAGAAGCTCATCGAGCAGAACCGCCAGCTTCAGGATGAAGTGGATAAATGGCAGGCCTATTATCAAACACAACAAGCGCAACAGGCAGCGCTGAGCAATCAACAGATGAATGCCATGGCCTTAGGCCAGACGCCGGTAGTCACCCAACCCACGCAACCTGTCCAAGCCCAACAGCCGGTGTCGCAAACGCGCCAGTCCACGAGTACGCAGACCACTGAATCGGGCATCGGCAGTATGGCGACACATCCGCACACCGTGGCCGCGGGTGAGACAGCGGCGGCGATAGCGCGCCGGTTCGGAGTACGGCTGAGTGAATTGCAGGCAGCCAATCCCGGAGTCAATCTGAGCCACATCCGGGTCGGAGAGGTTTTAAAGATTCCCTGATTATCCCCAAAGGTCGTATCACGACCTGCCTTCGTTTCAATTTCAATTAAAACTTATTTTATCGAAGATGATTTTTGGTGTCGGAAACGCCGGCGACGACTTCCGCGCGGGTTTTTAGATTGCGGATGCGGACGTAGGCGTCATTTTCCAGCCTGGCAGTGAAGGCGGCTTTCAATTCCTGGGCACGCTTGAATTGCTTATCCGGTTTTGCCGGGGTAAGGGCAAACTCGACCGCATAACCGGCTGAGCGCAATTCCTGGACGAGTTGGAGCGATTGGGTGCGCAACGCTTCATCTTCCACCACGACAAAGACGTCCGTGCGCGAATCGAAGGCGGGCAACAATTTGCGTTCCTTGAGCAATTCGAGGAGCACGACATCGCCCATGCCAAAGCCGAGCGCGGGGAGTTCGACTTTGCCGCCGCTAATGAGTTTGACGAGGTTATCGTAGCGGCCGCCACCGGCAATGGCGCGAAACTCGCCCTTGGCATCAAAGGCTTCGAAGACGACGCCGGTGTAATAGGCCAGGCCGCGGACGACTTTGTAGTCGACCCTGGCATATTCGCGCAAGCCGCGCGCGGCCAGGTTCTGAAGGATACTTTCGAGTTCGGCGGTGGGCTTACCGGCTTCGATGAACTGGTTCACTTCGGCCAGGGAAAAGCCGAGGGCGGACAATTTCTTTTCCGATTCTTCGGGAGAAGCGCGTTCCAGCTTGTCGATGACCTGGAAGAATTCGTATTCGTGGCCGTTCTCCGTTTTGTGTTTTCCCTTTTTATAATAGTCATGCCAGGCGTTGCGGCTGCTCAAGCGGATGACAAAATCCTGTTCCGTAAGGCCGAAGGCGCGGAGGGTGTCGATGAGAAGGGCGATGAGTTCGGCGTCCGCGGCGGGGTCGGTCTCACCAATGATATCGGCATTGAATTGAAAATGCTCGCGCAGGCGGCCTTTTTGCTGGCGTTCGTAGCGGAACAACTGGGGGATGGCGAACCACTTGATGGGTTTTTTGTAATTGCGCTCGTGCGCGGCGATCATCCGCGCGAGCGTAGGGGTCATTTCCGGGCGTAATGCAATGGCACGATTGCCCTTATCGGTAAAATTGTAAAGTTGGGCGACAATCTCATCACCGCTCTTGGTGGTAAACAACTCAAGGGGTTCCAGGGGGGGGCCGTCGTATTCGCGGAAATTATAACGCCGAGCGACCGTCCGCCATTTTTCAAAGATGAATTGGCGCGCATCAGCGCTCCAGACATCCGTGTGTGGGATGGGTTCGGGATAGAAGTCACGAAAACCGGGCAGTCGTTCCATGCGTGAAAACTAGAGGATTGCGGCAGCGCAATAAAGCGGAATCAATCGGCGTTTAATTTTCTGACGCGAGATCAGCCTTTAGCGGGCAATTTCAAAACCTGGGCGCGCATTTCCTTGCCGGCCTTGAACTTGACCATGGCGCGGGCGGGGATGGGCACATCGGTTTCGGGTTTATTGGGGTTGCGTCCGACGCGGGCTTTGCGGACTTTGACTTCAAAAACGCCGAAGTTGCGAAGCTCGACTTTATCGCCATTGGCCAGGGAGTCGGAGATATAATCGAGGGTCTTTTGGATGACATCGAAAACGTGCTGCTGGCTCAAGCTGTTTTCGCCGCTGATGCGGATAACGAGGTCACGTTTGGTCAGAGTCATAAATAAGGAATATTTCTATCTGATAAGGGGATTGTCTACGAAATCATACAAAATGTCGAGGATTGATTGGCATGATTTTTGCGGGGCGTTTTTGGCCAAAAACCGCATGAATATGCGGTTTTAAGCGCCAGAACGGACCACGTACGTCCATTAAATTGTAGTATCCGAGGGTCGTCATCTAATTCCTGTTCTCTATTACGGACGTTCAATAACTTTGTCCATACAAAAAGGAACCTCACAAAATGGTGAGAATGGCGAGCGTGGATGTGTCACAACATCGTGACAATGTGGCGATTCAGGACAGAGCGCGCGGGAAGATTTCACATAGTTTACGTTGACCATCAGGCGCCGGGTGTGGAATGATTGGTACGGCGCAAGCTACGGAATGTTCGATGAAAACGATATTAGTCTTATCCACCCATCCAGATTTCGCCGACACAATCCGGACCAGCTTAAATCCGGAACAGTATCGCGTTGTGCAGCGCCTTGGGGTGGAGGAGGCGGAACCTTTGCTGACTCACGGGCTGGCGACGGTTTGCATACTGGATATTGATTTGATGGGAGTTGAGGGCGTTTGGGTGATTGAGCGTCTTCGGCGCCGGGCGGCCAAGGTGCCGATCATCGCATACACGGCCTTCAGCCAGTCCGAATGGGAAGAAGAGGCCTTTTTAAACGGTGTAACCCATGTCCTGACCAAGCCGGTTCGGGGAAGGCTGTTAAATTCATTATTGGAACGATTATGGAATGAACCGGCACCGCGTCAGGCGCAGTTGCCGCCCCAGCCCGCTCTCTCGCAACCCTCACCTTTTCGCCAGACCATCCAGGAAGCTCCCTCGCGCACGGTAACGGAATCGCAAACGCTTGATATGCTGCGGGACTTCTCATCGATCCTGACGCATTCACTGGATGCCGAAGGGATGCTGAAGCAATTTTTGCATTTTTTGCGCGAGATCTTGAGCATCAACCGCGCGGCGATCTTTTTGAACCGGCCGGCGGGACCGCTCACGGAGGTGTTATCGCCGGAGGACAGCCGGCGGTTGCGATCGGCGGCGGCGATCGGCCTCTCCACGGGTTTGCTGGAGCATTTTGAATTGTCGCTGGATTCGGGCATCGGCGATCAATTGTCCAAGCTGGGGCGGATTTTGCGGCGCGACAGTGAAGAAGCGCGCGCGGATCCCGAGGTGCAAAAAGAATTTGAACTGTTAAGCGCGCAGATCGCGGTGCCAATCCCTGATCGCGAGAGTATTTGCGGAGTGGCGGTCTTTGACGGACGGGTGACGGGCGAACCGCTGGTGAACGCGGAATTGGAATTGATTTTCCACCTACTGGAGCAGGTGGGTCTGGCATTGCGCAATATCTGGCTGCACGACCAACTGGCCGGGAACCATGCGATGATGGCGGATGTGCTGCGCGAGTTGAGCAGCGCGTGCATCGTGGTGGGGCGCGACCTGAAAGTGTTGCATGCCAACAAGGCGGCGCGCCGGCATTTCGGCCGCAAGAATGAACGCACCGGCGGACTGGAGTTCAGCGACATCCCGCAGACGCTCGGCGCAAAAATTTATCAGGTGCTCAAGACGGGCGCGGCGATCGGGCCGTTCCGTTACGAACCGGAAAATTCCCCGGGCACCATTTACAGCGTCAGCGTGGTCCCGTTCCAGCGCGGCAATTCGGCGGTGCCGGTTTCGGCATTGTTGACAGCGGACGATTTGACGCAATCCGAGCAGTTGCAGCAGTTGGAAGTGGAAGCGGCGAACCTGCGCCTGATCAAAAGCATGGCGGACCGGCTGGCGCACGAGATCGGCAATGCCATGGTGCCGCTCTCGACCCACCAGCAGTTATTGGCGGAAAAATTCAAGGACAAGGAATTCCGCGAATCGCTGGATCGCGCCATGGCCGATGGCGTGAAGCGGGTGACGCGGTTGCTGAACCAGATGCGTTTCCTGGCGCGCGACGGACGATTTGAACAGGAGGCGTTTGCGGTGGAGAACCTGATGGAAGATGCCTACCAGGAGGCGCGCAAACACCAGCCTTCTGAGGGCGCGCAATTGAAATTCGAAAACACCGGCAAACCGACGATCATCACGGGTGATCGCCCGGCGCTGAAACATGCGCTGGCGGAGATCATGCTCAATGCCCTGCAGGCCAATCCCAAGACGCCGGTGATCGGCGTGCGATGGCAAACGACTTCAGATAAAGACAAAGTGCAAAGCATCGAGATTGAAATCTCGGACAACGGTTCGGGCTTCACAGCCGAAGCGGTGGACAAAGTGCCTTCGCCATTTTTCACGACGCGCAATGTCGGGCTGGGACTGGGGCTGACCATCAGCCAGAAGATCATCGAGACGCATCACGGCAGATTGGAAATCCTTCCGCCGCAGACCGGGCAACCGGCGACGATCCGGGTCACGTTGCCCGTCGAGCCCATGCATCCGTCTATGGCTTAAGCATTGATTCAGGCGTTTCAGCGGCAATCCATACGAAGGCAGGACAAGAAGCGCGCGAGATCTCTCGCGCATTTTGAATTTGAGGAAACTTCTGCGGAAACTCTACGCTCCGTTGTCGCCGATGGCTTCCACGGGACAGCCCTCCTTGGCTTCTTTGCAGCGCGCTTCTTCTTCAGGCGAGGTCGGTTGTTTGTAAACAAACGAATAACCGCCATCATCGTTGCGCTTGAAATTATCGGGCGCGGTTTCGCGGCACAAATCGCAGTCTATGCACTGGTTGTCCACGTAGTATTTGCCCGGGACATTTTCGGGATATTTATTTGCAGCATCTGCCATAAAACCAGAATTATCGCTCAATTTGCCCAACTGGCAAGCCAGAATTGGTCCCCGGTCCGGAAGGAGGCGGGGAACAAAATCATCATGCCGCCTACTTCTTTGACTGGGCGGCCTCGGCTTTCTGGATGGTCGTCATGTACTTGTCAGGGTCTTTGAGAAATTCCGGTTTGCACATGGGGCAGCAAAACTTGATCTCCTGGTTGATGCCTTTGGCCTTGTCTGAATAAATGAACTCAATGGGTTTCCCCATGCTGCTGTCGAACTTGTCGCCCGAAACCACGCAATGGTCCAGCGGATAGGGTGTCGGAAGGGCCGGGGCCACGGAATTGGTGCCGTCAGCGCGGCTGGCCGGCGCGACCAGAAAGAGGGCGGCGGTAAAAATAATTCCAGCGATGAAATTTTTCATAAAGTCCAAAATGTTAAAGCGAACATCATAGCTCTACGTCAATGGCAGCGGATTGACAAGTTTAATCTGCCTTTGGCGGGAGGCGGCTCACATTAAAAGGCTTTTAATCGCCGGGCGCGCCGGTATGTTTTTCCCATGCAACGGGGTAACGTTCGCAAAACTAAAATCATTTCAACGCTCGGCCCGGCAACGGATTCCGCAGCCATGATCGGCAAACTGATCGACGCCGGCGTGAATATTTTCCGTCTGAATATGTCACACGCGCCGCATGATTGGGTGCGCCGCGTGGTGGCCGATATCCGCGCCGCCGCCGCCACCCGCAAAAGTCACATCGGCATCATGATGGACACGCAGGGGCCGGCCATTCGCACCGGCGACATCAGTTCGCCTCTCAATCTGCTGCCCGGGCAGAAATTTGTCCTAACGGTGCGCGGTGAGCAGCCGGAAGAAGTACATTCGGTGGATGTCAATTACGCCAATTTTGTGAACGACATCAACGTGGGCGACGTGGTGTTGATCGACAACGGCGCGATCGAGATGAAGGTCCTGGCCAAGAACGGCAACAAGGTTGAATGCGAAGTGCTGACCGAAGGGACGCTGGGCAGCCGCCGCCACATCAATCTGCCCGGCGTAAAAGTCAGCCTGCCCGCGCTCACCGCCAAGGACATCAAAGACGTGAAGCTGGGGCTGGAGCTGAGCGTGGATTTCATCGCGCTGTCCTTTGTGCGCGAGGCGCGTGACCTGATGCAGTTGCGTGAAATGTTCGACAAGGACAAGCCGCAGCCGTTTGTCATCGCGAAAATCGAAGATCAGCAGGCGCTGATCAACCTGGAATCCATCGTGAAGGAAACCGACGGGGTGATGGTCGCTCGCGGTGATCTGGGGATAGAGATCCCCTACGAGGAATTGCCGATCGTGCAGCGCCGCATCGTCAAAACGTGCCTGCGGCATGGCAAGCCAGTGATCGTGGCCACTCACATGTTGGAGAGCATGATTGAATCGCCGATGCCCACGCGCGCGGAGGTGACTGACGTGGCCAACGCGGTCTATGAAGAGGCGGACGCCATCATGTTGAGCGGCGAGACGACCGTGGGCAAATATCCCGTCAAGTGCATCGAAGTATTTGACCGGATCGCCTGCCGGATCGAGCGCAGCGGCAGCGCGCAGTTCCATGATTCGGCGGAATTGACGGCGCCGCGGGAAAAGCTGGTGAAGAGCGCAGTGGTGATGGCCAATGAATTGAAGGCCGCGGCGATCCTGGTATTTACCCGGCACGGGCACATGGCGATTTACACGGCGTGGATGCGGCCGCGTTATTCGCCGATCTACGCTTTGTGCGACAGCGAAGTCTATGCGAACCAGCTCACGTTGAACTGGGGGGTGACGCCATTTGTGACCGAGTTCGATTTTATCGATCCCCAAAACACCGTCGAAAACACGTTGAAAAACTTCAAGGAGCAAGGGCTCCTGGTACAGGGAAACACGGTCGTCATCATCGGTGCGATCGCCGTAGGCACGGAGATCGTGGACGCGGTGCAAATGAGAGTTATTTAGTATAATGCTAAAAGCTAAAGGTTGAAGGCTGAAACTAAATCTTCGGCTTTTATCCTGCAGCATCCAGCTTTTCTTTATCACCACCGGGGGTCTCTACCCTATTGACTAATTTCGGCACGAGCCGAAGTTAAATCATGAAAATGCGTAAAGGATTGCTGGTTTTCGCGTTTGCAGTAGGAGGAATGGCATGGCAGGCCTTGGCTGGGCCTCAACCTTCATCAACGCTTACAACCACGAACATGGCGCCGGCGCTCAATTCGCAACAGCCATCGCAAGCGGATGTTCAACCGTTAGACCAAGACCAAAATTCACGGTCGTCGCCATCGGCAAGCACCAAGACGAACAAGAAAGGTTTTTATTGGTTCACAACCGCCCCAAAGGAAAGCCAGCCGCAAACCCAGTGGTATGGGAAGATCAGTTCAAGGCCTTGGGATGCGCCCGGATGGCATGTGGGCCAGACGCAATTCGCGGATGGAGAACATCAAGGGCCCGGATTAGCGCTGCTTGAAGTGGATTGCGGAAAATAATCCTCCACTCTACTTGAGTGCGTTCGCGGCGGCATCGGCCAGGTTGAGGACGGTATTCGGGAAAATACCGATCCAGAGCATGCCGCCAATGCAGAGAAGGGCCAAAAACGTTGCTCCGCCGGAGAGAGGAATCGGGGACAAATCGCGAGCGTCTTTGCTCCAATAAATCGCGCGGATGACGCCAAAATAGTAATAGAATGAAATCGCCACGCCGATGAGGGCGACAAAGGTCAGGCAATAGTAACCATGGTTGGAGGTGGCAAAACCCTGCTGGATAACCGCTTTGAGCAACAGAAATTTTCCAAAAAATCCCGCCAACGGCGGAACACCCGCGAGCGAGGCCATGGAAAGGGTCATGGTGGTGGCCAGAAGCGGTGAGCGCTGATTCAAGCCCGCCAAACCGGAAATATCTTCACTATCCAAATGCTGCATGACCAGGGTGATGACGGTGAAGGCGCCGACGACGGTGAAGAGGTAGCCGGCGAGATAATACATCACCGCAGATTGGCCGGTGGCGCTGACGGCCGCGATGCCCAGAAGGAGATAGCCCGCGTGTGAAATGCTTGAATAACCGAGCAAGCGCTTCAGGTTGCGCTGCGGCAGGGCACAGAGGTTTCCGTAAAGGATGGTCAGCGCCGAGATGACGATGAGGAAATCCGTCCAGTGCGCGGTTATGGCCGGGACGGCCGTGAACAAAACGCGCAAAACGAGGACAAATCCGGCTGCTTTGGAACCGACCGCGAGAAAGGCAGTCGTCGGCGTCGGGGCGCCCTGGTAAACGTCCGGCGCCCAGATCTGAAACGGAACGGCGGCAATCTTGAAGCCGAGCCCGGCGAGCAGGAAGAGGACACCGGTCAGGAAAATCTTGTTGTCAATGAATTGCGGCGAGACCTGCGCCAGTTCGGAGAAATTCATCGTGCCGGTGGTGCCCCAGATCAGCGCGATGCCGAAAACCATGAAGGCGGAGGATAAGGCGCCAATGATCAAATATTTCACCCCGGCCTCGAGGGACAGCAGTTTGGCGCGTTGGAAGCTGACCAGGACATAGAACGTGACGGTGATCAGCTCGATGGAAACGAAGAGCATCGCAAAATCATTGGCCGAGGCGGCGAAGAGCATCCCGGCGAGGGCGAAAATGACCAGTGAATAATACTCCGCGATCCCGGCGAGTTTCCCGGAAAATTCCATCGCCAGGAACAGGACGAGGATGGCCGCGAGCACAAAAAATCGTTTGAAAAAGATGGCCATCGGGTCCTCGACGAAGGCGCCGTTGAATGCCACCCCGGTGGGGGTGTCATTGCCCAAAAGCCCCACGAACATGACGCCCAGCGCGGCGATGGCGATGGCGACCAGGAATTTTTTCCGCTCCGGCGTGACGCAAAAGAAGAAATCCGCCAGCATCAGCACGATGCCGAGGGTGATCACCCAGATTTCCAAAGTCATCAAGGAGGTGTACATCAGTTTCGGGCCTCGAATTTCGGGTTTTGCATCACAATGGTTGAAGGGTGCGCAGGGCCGGCATCAGCCGAGGAGGCGTATCCTGCATTGACCATGCTCACGACTTTGTTGGCGTCCGGTTCAATCTGGTCGGTGAGCAGTTTCGGGAAACAGCCGAACACAAACAGGCTCACGAGCAGCAACGCATAAGGCAATTTGCGCCAGGGATTCGTGGCGTCGCCGACATTTACGTATTTTTCAGGCAGCGGCCCATGCAAAATCTTTCGCACGGCGCGAGTCATATAAATGCCGCCGATGACGAGGCCGCCCCAAACGGCGAGGACCGTCACGACGGGGAACATCGCCCAGGAACCGAAGAAGACAGTGACTTCGCCGACGAAATTCGCAAAGCCGGGCAATCCGCATCCGGCAAGGGCGGCCATGACCAGGGCCGTGCCGATGAAACGCAGTTTGCGGCAGAGGCCGCCGAGTTCGCTCATCTGGAGCGTGCCGGTTTTTTGATAGATGTAACCGCTCAGGGCAAAGGTGAGCGCGGCGAGGAACCCGTGGGCGACCATGATGAACACCGCGCCGGTGATGCCGATGAGGTTCAGGCTGGCGATGCCCAGGAAGATGAAGCCCATGTGGGCCACACTTGAATTGCCGATCAGCAGGTTCAGATCGCGCTGGCGCATGGCGACCCAGCCGACATATAAAATATTACCAAGGCAGAGCCAGGCGATGCAGTTCATCCAGCCATGGGCGGCCTGCGGCATGAGGGGCAGGGCGATGCGAATCAAACCGTACAGGCCGAATTTTTTCAAAATGCCGGCATGGATCATGGCCGTTGGCGACGGGGCAGACCCATAGCCGAGCGGCGCCCAGGAATGGAACGGCCACAGCGAAACCAAAATGCCAAACCCGAAGAGCAGCAGCGGGAAGATGATATTCTGGACATTGGCGGCCAAAGGATTTGTTTTGGCATGTTCGATGATCACGGGGATATCAAAGGTGTTTGCGCCGGATTGCAGGTAGAGGGCGATCAAACCGATGAGCGCGAGCAGCGCGCCGATGCTCAGGTAAATCGTGATCTGGAACGTCGCATAGTTCTTGCGGTCGCCGCGGCCCCAGACGCCGATCATGATGAACGTGGGGATGAGCGCGAGTTCATGCAGGAAATAGAAAAAGAACATGTCGAGCGAGGCGAACGCGCCGAGAATGCCGCCGCCCATGATCAGCAACAGGATATAAAATTCCTTTTCGCGGGTCTGGATCTCCCACGAGCAACAAGCGGCCGCAAAGATCACGATGGCGCCCATCAGGATGAGCCCGACGTTCAAACCGTCCACCCCGACGTGATAGCTGATGCCGAGGGAATCGACCCAGGGGATCTGCTGCTCAAATTGAAAGCCGTTCGTACCCGGCACGAATTGACAAAACATCTTCACTGCGAGAATGGCGGAAGCGAGGGTGGCCAGGACTGCGATGGCGCGGATGATGACGCGATAATTTCGCGGCACAAAAACCAGCACCAACGCCGCCAACAGCGGCCAACCGAAGATGTAAGTCAAAATGGACATTTTATTTCAAAACAAACCACAGCACCAACGCAACCCCGAACACGAACACAAAGGCATAGGTCTGGAGGTTGCCGGTCTGCACCAGGCGCAACATGCGTCCGGTCAAATCCGTTCCGCCGCGAATAAGGCCGATGCAAAATCCCTCGAGCAGCCAGCGGTCGATCCAATCCATGACCGCCGCGATAAAATCATGCGCGCGAACAAAGGTGGCCTCGTACAGTTCGTCGAAATAAAATTTGTTTTTCATCGCGACGGCCAGGCCGCCAAGTTTTTCCGGCAACGGATCTTTCTCAGCTTTGGCGTAAAGGACGTATGCAGCCGAAATGCCGATGGCGAACGCGAGGAGGCCGAGCGAAGCGGCGACGGGCGAATGGATGAAAGGCTCGAACAACGTGTTCGCAAAACCGGCGGATGCTTCCGTTTCGCCGTTGAACATGGTGTGATAGATGCCGGCGATGCCGATCAATCCGCCGAGGACGCTCAAGATAGCCAGCACCACCAGCGGCAGGGTCATCACTGCGGGCGATTCGTGGGCATGGGAAGCGGTTTTGGATTTTTCCTTGCCGAGGAAGACGACAAAGAACAACCGGAAAATATAAAAGGTTGTGAGGCCGGCGACGAACACGCCGACGGTAAAGAGGATATAACCTTCGAGGTCATGCTGCCCGAGGGCCTGCGCGAGAATTGAGTCCTTGGAATAAAATCCGCTCAAGGGCCACAGGCCGGACAAGGCGAGCGTGCCGATGAGGAACGCATAGAAAGTGACCGGCATTTTTTGCCTCAAGTTGCCCATCTTCCAGATGTCCTGCTCGTGATGGAGGGCGATGATGACCGAGCCGGCGCTCAAGAAGAGCAGCGCCTTGAAAAAGGCGTGCGTCGTCAAATGGAACATCGCGGCGGTGGGGCCGCCCAGGCCGACGGCCATCACCATGTAACCGAGCTGCGAAAGGGTCGAGTAGGCGATGATGCGCTTGATGTCGTCCTGCTGCACAGCGATGAGCGCTGCGAGCAGCGCGGTGAAACCGCCGATGTAGGCGATGACGGAGAGGGCATCGGGATTGAGCAGGAAGAAAATCCGGCAAAGCATATACACACCGGCAGCGACCATGGTGGCGGCATGGATGAGGGCGGAGACGGGCGTGGGGCCTTCCATGGCGTCCGGCAACCACACGTGCAGCGGGAATTGCGCGGATTTGCCGACAGCACCGCAGAAAACGAGAAGTCCGGCAATCGTTGCTGAAGTCCCGAGGGCGGCGGCGGTGCCAAATTTATCATGCAACACCGTGAAATTCAGGGTGCCGAGAATTCCCCAAACCATCAGGATCCCGAGCAGGAATCCAAAATCGCCGAGGCGATTGACGATGAACGCTTTTTTGGCGGCATCGCCGGCGCTGGGTTTTTCAAACCAGAACCCGATGAGCAGATAGCTGGAGACGCCGACCAGTTCCCAGAAAATGAACATCTCGATGAAATTGTTCGCGAGAACGATGCCGAGCATGGAGAAAGTGAACAGGCTCAAGCAGGCGAAGAAACGGGAGAAGCCTTCGTCCTCGTGCATATACCCGACGGAATAGATATGGATGGCGCCGCCAACGCCGGTGACGATGAGCAGCATCATGAGGCTCAGGGCATCGATCTTGAGGCCGAAGTCGATCTGCAAATTACCGATGGCCAGCCACGCTTTCGAAGTATCGACGTTGACATGAAAACCATTCGCATGGATGAACATGACGGTGAAGACAAAGCCGGTGACGATGGCGCCGATGGAAAGAAGCGCGCTGACGGCCCGGAAGCGCAGCGTAAAGAGGGTGATCGCCACCGCTGCGAACAGCGGCAGGAACAAGACCCACCAGACCAATGTTTGATACTCAAGGCTCATTTCAGCAAATTCTTCAAAGCTTCATGCCCGTCAAATCTTCGACATGCGCCGACTGGCGGCGGCGATACAGCGCGACGATAAGCGCGAGGCCCACGGAAACCTCCGCGGCGGCGACGGTGATGATGAAAAACACCAGCACCTGGCCGTCGAGCTTGTTGTTGAAGCGCGAGAACGCCACGAGGGCGAGGTTCGCCGCGTTCAACATCAGTTCGAGCGACATGTAAATGACGAGCAGGTTGCGGCGCATGATGACGCCCAGCATGCCCAGCGCGAACAGCAGGAAGCTGACGGTCAAATAATGTTCGAGTCCTACGTGCATATCATTCCAGATTTTTTCTGCTCAACAGGATCACCCCGATCATCGCCACCAGCAGCAACACCGAGACGACTTCAAAGGGCAACACATAGCTGGTGAACAGCAAACGCCCGAGGGCTTCGGTGGTGCCTTCGATGGCGGCCATTCCGGCGTTGAGCGGGGTGGAGGCTAAATTCCTGAAAAAGATGGCGAGGATGGAGCCGACGGAAAGGAGGCCGGCGGCAAACCCGTAAATCCTGATCTTGCGGCGCGCTTCCTCCTTGAGGTCGAGCAACATGATGACGAAGAGGAAGAGGACGATGACGGCGCCGGCGTAGACAAGGATCTGCACCGCCGCGAGGAAGAACGCATGGAGCAACACGAACAATCCGGCCATCGAGATGATGGTCAGCACCAGGAACATTGCGCTGGTGACGGGGTTGCGGCTGAACGGATTGGCGATGACGAGCACTCCGCAGCCCAGGGTGAGGGCGGCGAAGACGTAAAACAAAATGTCAGTCAGGTCCATTTTCTAAAAATTCAAACGGCAAACATCCGCAAATATCCGCAAACATCCGCAAACATCCGCAAAAAACGATCGATAAATATCCGCAAAAGCAACAGGCCAAACGGTTTCGGGCACAAAAGCGACAGGCGCAATGGCTTCTGACGCAAAGGCAACAGGTCCAACAGCTTCTGGCGCAAAAACGACAGGCGCAAAGCGAGATGCGCGAGGGTCCAGGAATGAATCCTTGAACCCAGGCCGGGCCTGCCAATTTATGACTGTGAACGATCCGCGTTTATAAGCGTCCATTGCAGTTCTTTAAATTCGTTAAACTTTGACCGGAAAACTTTCCTGTTCCTTCGCTTCCTCGAGCTTGAGCTTCCATTTCTGGACGCCGCCGTGCGTACCGCCGAGGGCGAGGAGTTTTTCCTTGTCGTAAACCAGTTCCTGCCGGGTGACGCCGGTGATGGAATAATCTTTCAGGAGGAAGATGGCTTCCTCCGGGCAAACTTCCTGGCAAAGGCCGCAATAGATGCAGCGCAGGAAATTGATCTGGAAATCGTCGGGCATCTTTTCGGCGTTTGAGCGGTCGGCGGACTGGCCGGCGGGGCCGGGCGGATAGATCTTGATGGCTTTGGGCGGGCAGACGAATTCGCAGAGCTGGCAGGAGACGCACTTGGTGTTGCCTTCCTGGTCCTTCACGAGATAAGGCGCGCCGCGATAACCTTCGGGCACGGACCATTTCTGCTCGGGATATTCCATGGTCACTTTTTTGCCCTGGAAGAGCGTGCCCCAGGCATGGCGCATGGTGACTTTGAATCCGCCGATGAAGGCCGGCAGATAAAGTTTTTCCCAAAACGTCAACGGTCTGCGATTTACAGTGATTGCCATATCAGGTGATTGCCCACAACACGACGGCTGTGACCAAAATGTTTGCCAACGACAGCGGCACAAACCGCCGCCAGCCCAAATCCATCAATTGGTCGTAACGGAAGCGCGGGAACATCCAGCGCACCCAGATGAAAAAGGTCATCAACACGGCCATCTTGATGATGAAAATCAGGATCTGCGCCACGCCGATGGCGAGGCTGTGGGCCGGCTGGTCCAGCCCCCAGAACGGCAGCGTCCAGCCGCCGAAGAACAGGGTGACCATCATGCCCGAGGCCGCGACCATGTTGGAGTATTCGGCGAGGAAAAACAGCGCGAATTTCATGGAGCCGTATTCGGTATGATAACCGCCGACGAGTTCGGTCTCAGCTTCCGGCAGGTCGAAGGGGGTCCGGTTGGTTTCCGCAAAACTGGCGACCAGGAAAATGATGAAGGAGAGCGGCGCATAAATCACGAGCCAGCCGTGGGCCGATTGCCAATTGACGACCTGGCTGAGATTCAAAGTGCTGGCGATGAGAAAAATGGGGATGACGCTCATGCCCATCGCGATCTCGTACGAAATCATCTGGGCGCTGGAGCGGATGCCGCCGAGGAAGGGATATTTTGAATTGGCGGCGTAGCCGGCGAGCACGATGCCATAAACGCCCAGCGAGACGATGCCGAAGCTATAAAGAATCCCCACGTTCAAATCGGCGATGACCATTTTTTGGCGGCCGAGGAAGGAGCCGAACGGGATCACCGCGATGACGATGGTCGCCGGGATGATGGAAACCGCGGGGGCGAGCCAGAAATACGCCTTGCGGACATTCGCGGGAGTGAAGTCCTCCTTGAGCATGAATTTCAATCCATCGGCGAGCGGTTGAAAAACTCCCATCCGGATGAGCATAGGGCCGATCACGGGGACATATTTCATGAACGGGGGCGCGCAGCGATTGGGGCCGACACGGTCCTGGATCCACGCGGAGATCTTGCGCTCGGCCAGCACCGCGTAGGCGGCGAAGGTCTGGACCGCGCCGATGACGACGGCGACCTTGACGAGCGACCAGAGAACAAATTGTTCCGTCGCGGAAAGGCTGTTATAAAAATTTAATGGGCCGTCCATATTATATGGGCACCGTTGCTCCGGTATCGCCGAGGCCGGCCCACGTCAATCCTTTGAACGCGGGAACGTCTGCAGCCATTTCGTTAAACAAACCTTCAATCGTCAGGAAACCATTCTGGCCGGTGACATTGTAAACCAGGTCATGCAAAAATTCCCATTCGGGGCGGGCATCACCGGGCGCTTCGACGGCCTTCATGAATTTCTGGACGCGGCCTTTGGTGTTGGTGAAGGTGCCGCGTTTCTCGGCGTGGGCGCAACCGGGCAAAAGGTAATGCGCCGCCTTCGTGGTGGCGTTCGGCAAAATATCGCTGACGATGAGCAGGTCCAATTTGGCCAGCAACCCGGCGAGAATACCGTGTTTGGTGACGTCTTCGCCGAAGACGAGGAGCGTTTTGATCTTGCCGCTGTAAATCCCGGCGGCGATCTGCGAAATGTTCCCACCCATCTTATCGGATGAGATTCCGGTGAGCCTGGAGCCATTGGAATTTGGATTCTTATCGGCGCTGACGAGGAGTTTATCGCCTTCGCCCATGCGGGGGATTGAATCGCTGGCCGCGCCGAGCTTCGTTTTCAATTTGCCCAACAGCCAAAGTTCTTCATTGGTCTGGCGCGCGGAAGCGACGATGGCCACGGAACCCGAGGGCGCATCTTTCAACTTGCCGCTGATCTCGTTGAGCACGGCGGTCCAGGTTGATTTTTGCCCGCGCACCATCACGTCTTTCAGGCGGTCTTCGCGGCCGACCCATTTATAATTCAGCCGGCCGGAATCGCACATCCAGCAGGAGTTGACGGCGTCGTTCTGGCGCGGTTCGTAACGGTAAATTTTGCCTTCGCGCGAACCGATGATGGTATTGCAGCTGGTCGCGCAACTGGTGCAAACGCTCTTGGTCTCCTTGAGGAACCAGACGCGCATCTGGAAACGGAAATCTTTTGAGGTCAACGCGCCGACCGGGCAAATGTCCACGGTATTGAGTGTATAATTATTATCGAACGCCTTTCCGGGATAAGCCGTGAGCGTATTATAACTGCCGCGATTGACGATGCCGAGCGCATCATCACCGGCGATGTCGCGGGTAAAGCGGATGCAACGGGTGCAAAGGATGCAACGCTCGTCGTCGAGGACGATGCGCGGGCCGAGGTCAACGGCCTTGGGCTTGTGGACTTTGGGCTCGACGAAGCGGCTGTGGCTTTGGCCGTAATCAACGGAGTATTCCTGCAGCTTGCATTCGCCGGCCTGGTCGCAAATCGGGCAATCGAGCGGATGATTGATGAGGAGAAACTCCAACACGCCTTCGCGCATCTGTTTGACTCCGGGTGTGCTCGTGTAAATTTCCATGCCCGGGGAGATCGGCGTGGCGCAGGCAATGGCCGGGCGCGGCGACCTGGCGATCTTGGGCGTGCCATCGGGATTTGCGATGGGCTTGCGGTCCGGGCCGAGGGCCGGGGTGCCGTACTCGACGAGGCACATGCGACAATTGCCGACGACGGGCAATTTGGGATGATAGCAATAATGGGGCACGTCCACGTTGATCTGCGCGCAGGCCTGGATCATCGTAGTCGGGATCTGCTTGCCGGAAATCGGGTCCGCCGTGGTCTTCGGCACTTCGATTTCACGGCCGTCCACCTTCACCTTGATCTTTTCGATCACAGGCGCCGGTTTGGTTTCAGTTGTGGCTGCTGTTGACATGCTAATCAGTGCGCGCCGGCCAATTCTTTCCGCTCTGACGGCGTGGCTTTGGCTGGCTCAAGATGTTCTTTAGCGCGGCGTTCTTCGTCCGCCTTGCCTTTGGCGACAAATTCGTCTTTGAACTTCCCGACAAAACTTTGCACCGGCCAGGAGCAGGCTTCGCCGAAGGCGCAAATGGTGCGACCACCGGGGATGTTGTCGGCGATCTTCACGAGATAATCGGCATCGGCGGCACGGCCTTCGCCATGGGTGAGGCGATGCAGGGCCTTGTTCATCCAGAGCGCGCCTTCGCGGCAGGGGGTGCATTGGCCGCAGCTTTCGTGCGCGTAAAATTCGGAGATGTTCGCGAGCGCCCCGACGATGTCCACGCTGTCGTCCATGACGATGATGGCGCTGGACCCGCTCATGGAGCCCGCGGCGATGAGCGAATCGAAATCGTAGGGCAGATCGAGCATGTCCACTTCGTGCTCGGTCATCTGGCCGTCGGCGCCCTTGCGCTTGAGTTTGAATTTCTCGCCGGCCTTGAAAACTTTGGCGGAGGAACCGCCGGGAATGACGGCTTTCAATTTTCGCCCGTCACGCAGGCCACCGCCGAATTTCGGGTCGTTGATGAGTTCGCCGATGGTGGCCTTGCCGACTTCGATCTCGTAATAGCCGGGCTTTTTGACGTGGCCACTCAAGCTGACGATGCGCGTGCCGGTGTTGTTCGGCGTGCCGAGCTTGGCGAATTCCGCGCCGCCCAGGGCGACGATGTGCTTCACATTACAAAGGGTCTCGACGTTGTTGACGATAGTCGGGCACATCCAGAGGCCGAGGACCGCCGGGAAATACGGGGGCTTGATGCGGGGATAAGGGCGCTTGCCTTCGAGCGACTCGATGAGGCCGGTCTCTTCGCCGCAGATGTAAGCGCCCGCGCCGCGATGCACGTGCATCTCCAGGTCGTAACCGCTGCCCAAAATATTTTTGCCGAGAAAATTCTTCGCGCGGGCTTCCTTCAAGGCGTCGTTCAGGATCTTCGCGCCGTCCACCATTTCACCGCGGATATAGATGTAGGCGAGGTGCACGTCGTTGGCGAAGCAGGAGAGGACCATGCCTTCGATCAACTGGTGCGGGTCCTTATACATGATCTGCCGGTCTTTGAACGTGCCCGGCTCGGATTCATCGGCATTGCAGATGAGATAAATCGGCTTGCCGCTTTTGCGATCGACAAAACTCCATTTGAGGCCGCAGGAAAATCCCGCGCCGCCGCGGCCACGCAGGCCGGAAACTTTCACGTCTTCGCGGATCTGCTCCTGGGGCGAGAGTTTTTTGCCGTCGGGCAGGTCCTTGGGTTTCATCGCCAGCGCTTTCTTCAGCGCGTCATAGCCGCCATGGCGGAGATAGCACTCGAGGTCCCGGGTGTAACCCGGTTCATCGGCGTGTTTCAAAATCAATTTGTATTCCTGGGCCATATCGTCGGCTTGACTATTAATCAAAAATCTCTAGCTTCATACTGCTCCGGCTTGCCCGATGGTGTAACGGTAGCACAACAGACTCTGAATCTGTTTGTCATGGTTCAAATCCATGTCGGGCAGCCAATTCATTTGCATTTCCCCACAATTTCGTCCGCCTGGGCGTGCGAAACGTTTTCGTAAAAGTCGTCGTTGCACATCATCACGGGCGGGGTGCCGCAACTGGCGAGGCACTCGACGAATTCGACCGTGAACTTTCCGTCCTTCGTCGTCTGCGGCCCGTGCGCGTGCGCATCCAGGCCGAATTTTTTGCAAAAATGTTCGCGCAATTCATACGCGCCACCGAGGGCACAACTCAGCGTGCGGCAAACCTTGATCTGGTATTTGCCCATCGGCTGCTGGCGCAGCATGGGATAAAACGTCACGATCTCGTAAATGTTGATCGGCTGCAGGTCCAGTTTTTTCGCGGTCCACTCGACGGCTTCCTGCGAGATCCAGCCGAACTGGTCCTGGATGGCGTGCAACACCATGAGCGAGGCGGCGCGCTTCTCCGGATAATGCGTGACCAATTCGGCCACTTCCGCCTCGAGCGCGGGCGTCACCTTGAATCCGCTTTGATGTTGCAGCGGATTCGGAATCGGTTCTGTATGCGTGGCCGAATTCATTTCAAAATCATGTCGAATGCAGGGCGATGCGGTTGCCTTCGCTGTCCAAAATCACGGCGCGAAATCCATGCGGGCCGATCTGATGTTTGGGCTGCAACACTTTACCGCCATTCTTTTCGACGGTGCCAATGGCATCGTCGAGCCGGTCTTTACAATTCAAATAAATCAGCGGGCCATCGGTGGATGGTTTGGCATCGCCCAAAACGAGGCAACCGCTGACACCGGTGTGGGCATCGGGCAAAAGTCCGAACTTCATTTCACCAAACGCTTCTTTTGAGACCGCTTGCCCGAGCGCCGCGCTATAAAATTTGATCGCCCGGTCAAGGTCTTTGACCGGTATGTCGCACCAGACGATTTGGTTGGGCATAACGTTTAGGTTATCGGTCGCATTCTCCCATCACGAAATCGAGGGAGCCGAGGATGGCGACGGTATCGCTGATCATGGCGCCCGGGAAAAGTTTGGGGACGATGCTCAAATTCACAAAGCTGGGCGCGCGGATCTTGAGGCGATACGGCACGCCGCCGCCCTTGCTGTTGATGTAAAAGCCCAGTTCGCCCTTGGGATTTTCATGGCCGAAATAAACTTCGCCAGGCGGACAATTCATCCCTTCGGTGACGAGCATGAATTGATGGATCAAGTCCTCCATCTTCGTCATCACGTCCTGTTTCGGCGGCAAAATGACTTTTCCATTGTCCACATTGACGGGCTCTTTGGATTTGTTCTCAGCGCCGCCGGGCATTTTTTTGATGCATTGCTGCAGGATGCGGGTGCTCTGGCGCATTTCCTCCATGCGCACGAGGTAACGGTCGTAACAATCGCCGGTCGAGCCGACGGGGATATCGAAATCAAGGTCCTGATAGCAGAGGTACGGCTGGTTTTTCCGCAAATCCCAGTCAACACCGCTGCCGCGAAGGTTCGGGCCGCTCAAGCCGTAATCGATCGCATCTGCCTTGCTGATGACGGCAAGATTGCGGACGCGATCCACCCAGATGCGGTTGCGCGTGAGCAGGGTTTCAACGTCATTGAGCGCGGGAATAAATTCGTCGCAAAATTTCTGGGCTTGCGCCAGCCAGTCGGGGGGAATATCACGCATGACGCCGCCGACGCGGGTGTAGCTGGTGGTCAAACGCGCGCCGGAGACGGACTCGGCGAGGTTATAAATCTTTTCACGCTCGGTGAAGATGAGCAGGAACACCGTGACGGCGCCCATATCCATGGCGAAGGCGCCGAGACCGAGCAAATGGGCGGAGATACGCGCCAATTCAGCGCACATCACGCGGATGTACTGGCAGCGGGGCGGCAATTTATCATGGATGCCGAGCAGTTTCTCGACCGCGAGGGCATAGGCCACGTTATTGGCCAGCGGCGCGAGATAATCCAAACGGTCCGTGTAAGGAATGAACTGGGTGTAGGTCATGTTCTCGGCGATTTTTTCGTCGCCGCGATGCAGATAACCCACGTCCGGATCGGCCTTGGTGATGATTTCGCCGTCCAACTCGAGGACGATGCGCAAGACGCCATGGGTGGCCGGATGGGAAGGCCCCATGTTCAGGACCATGCGTTCGTCCTGAAACTCCTGGGCCGCCTGCGCGGTGCGCGCGGCGGGGTCTTTGACTTCAATGTCCTGAAGAGTGGGCATTATTTCTTTTCGATAGGGCCGGGGCCTTTGGGATGGCCGTGGGCTTCCTGGATATCTTTACGCCGTTCGAGGCGGGCCATCGATTCGATGGAATCCGATTCGGGAATGCGGATGCGCGGTTCGCGGGACATGGCGGAATTGCCGCCGGCCACGGTCACGAACGGGCCGCCTTCCATCGGGGTCAAGCGGGTGAACGCGACGCCGGGCAATTCGCTGGGTTTGCCGGCGAGCGGAAAATCCTTGCGGAGAGGAAAATAGGGATAACCTTCCCACATCAAAATACGGCGCAAATCCGGGTGTCCGGCGAAGTGGATCCCCATCATGTCGTAGATTTCGCGCTCATGCCAATTAGCTGTGGACCAGACGCTTAGGACGCTGGGAAGTTTTGACTTTTCCTCACTGACGTCGGTTTTGAGGCGCACTTCGCAACCGTTGCGCAGGCCGCGCAGGTGGTAAACGATGGTCCAGCGCGGGTCGTCGCCGTAATTATCGATGCTGGTGATATCGACGAGGTAGCAAAAATCGAGGTCTTGTTTGGCAAAGGTGCAAACTTCGACGATCTGGGCGGCATCGCCGATCTTCACGGAGATTTCGCCACGAAATTCCGCGGGTTCGGAGAGGAGATCTCCGAACTTCATTTTCAATTTCTGCGCTGCTTCCAAAGATGTCACAGTTTCAAATAATTAAATCCACGGGTAGACGTGGATAGATACCGATCAAAAGTTAGTTCCGCCCGCACCGATGTTCATGCGTGGTTGAAAATCAAGCCGCTTCCTTATTATTTAAATTGGTCACGGTCATCCGCTCGAGGACCGGCTGTTTGCTGATCTTATCCTGCAATTTCATCAGCGCATCGAGCACGGCTTCGGGCCGCGGGGGGCAACCGCTCACATAAATATCCACGGGAATGATATTGTCCACGCCCTGCAAAACAGCATAACTGCGATACATCCCGCCGGTGGAGGCGCAGGCACCCATGGCGATGCACCATTTGGGCTCGGGCATCTGGTCCCAAATCCGTTTGACGGAAAGGGCCATTTTATAAGTGACGGTGCCGGCGACAATCATGCAGTCAGCCTGGCGGGGTGAAAAGCGCATCACTTCGGAGCCAAAACGGGAAATATCGAAACGGCTGGCGCCGACGGCCATCAATTCGATGGCGCAGCAGGCCAAACCCATGGGCATGGGCCAGACGGAATTTTTACGGAACCAATTGAGGGCGGCGTCAACGGTGGTGACGACGACGTCACCTTCAATCTTCGAATTGTAACCGATTTCGCTCTCCGTACGCATAGTCTTTATTTGTCAGAACCGAAACAAATTCAACGTAGCTTGGTCAAAAAATCGAATCAAGTGAATTTGTGATTTTTTTCACAAGCCTTTGCTTTTTTGGCGGTGGTGGATTAGCAGGTTGATGATTTAATGCGCTCCTCCGATCCGCAGAAGTTGCTATCTCAAATTGCTAAGTATCAATTACTATCAATTTGATAGTTGATTTTAAGGCGGATTAGAATTATCAATTTAATAGATATTGATAGTAAATTGATAGTTAGGAAATTTAACGTTAAATTTTATGAAAATTCCGGAATCACCGAAACCTTTTGATGAGTTGTTGGCGGATGCCATGAAGCTCAAGATCTTTCCACAAATCATCTTATCAGCAGGAAAAGCGATATCAAAAAAAAATGAATATTTACATTGGGATGAATTGCGCCACCGCCCTGCCCCTGAAGGCATTTCTTCTGAGCAATGGTGGCTTGCCGTAAAACTTCAACGCCAGTCTGGATTTCGCAATATCCCACTCGAAGATAAGAAGGGAAAACTATTTAAATTCAATGTTCCCGATTCCGTGGTGGAGCAACTTCATTACATTGATCGCGGTGCTGGCGGTCTGATTGGCACCCTTGAGCCAGTGACAAGTCCGCAAACCCGGGATCGCTATTTAATTCGGTCGCTCATCGAGGAATCCATTACCTCCAGCCAGCTTGAGGGGGCGGTTACAACGCGCGAGGTGGCAAAACAGATGTTGAGCAGGGGGCGTAAGCCTCGTGATCAGAGCGAGCGGATGATTCTCAATAATTATCAAACCATGCGACGGATTCGTGATCTGCGAGAAACACCCTTGTCTCCAGAACTGGTCATCGAAATTCAAGGCATGCTTGGGCGTGATGCCCTCGATAAACCTGACGCCGCCGGGCGGTTGCGAAGGCCAGACGAACCGGTTGAAGTTTCTGACATTGAAGGCAATGTTTTCCATGTTCCACCGCCAGCGGAACAATTACCACAGCGGCTAAAGGCAATGTGCGATTTTGCTAATAATGAATCTCCCGACTTCTTTATTCACCCCGTGGTACGGGCTATTATACTGCATTTTTGGCTCGCCTATGATCACCCCTTCATTGACGGAAACGGCCGCACTGCCCGCGCCTTATTTTACTGGGCAATGCTGAGGAATGGATTTTGGCTGTGTGAATTTATATCTATTTCGCAAATTATTATCAAAGCCCCAGTTCAATACGGCATGGCTTTTCTGCATACAGAAACAGATGAAAATGACCTCACATATTTCATAATTCACCAAACGGAGGTAATGCGTAAAGCCGTCAAAGAACTCCATGCTTATATCACTCGAAAGGCCCGCGAAGCGGAAGAAAGCCGTGGGTTTATTGAAACGTTTGATTGGTTAACTCACCGGCAGCAAATGATACTAACGCATGCACTAAAACATCCTGGAAGTCGTTATACAGTAGCAGAACATCGCGCACGTCAGGGAATTGCTTATGGAACAGCACGGTCAGATTTATTAAGTCTCGCCGATCATAATTTGCTCGAGAAGCAAACGCAGGGAAGAGAATTTGTTTTCACGGCTCCCCACGATTTATTAAGGCGGCTTAAAATTGTTTGCAAAGGCAAGAAGCCAACAGGTGATAGCAGCCAGCCCACTTTGTCCGCTTCATAGTTAGACGTTTCGTTCGGCAATTAGACTTAAATTTTTCAAACTCCATCCTGCCCGAACCGTCAACCCCGAAACGCACCATGACGCCGCTTTTGGGGGAGGTGCGTTAACGCGGTTTTGCCAGGTAATGGCTTGTGAGCTGACGAATCGCGCCTGGACAATTGAAAGGTTTTAGCGGCAATGATCTACGCCGCCAATTTCGCCAATTCCTCAAACTTCGTTTCCACCAATTTGATCAGGGGAACACCATTTACCTGATAATTTGACAGGCTGGTGGCTTCGATCAGCATTGTATGCGCTTTTTTAAATGGTTGGGTCGGCTCATGGCTTTCCTCAACGAAATAGCTATAAGGGGCATTGATAACCAATGTGAATCGGATAATCTCACTCTCACGCTTTTCCAGACTAAGCAGATGTCTTTCTGTCATTTACAACATTTAACATGGAGAGGATGATGGCATCGCACAATGGGGCAAAACCCGCCCCCTTCAGCCTGCCCGGTGATCACCTGTCTTTATTCCATTGGATACTTTTTCAATCCCGTGATTTGGCCGAGAACTTTGAGCACAAAGATGGGATTGTTTTTGAAATAACGTTTCGCCAGCCGGCGGGGTTCCTGGCATAAGCGGTAGAACCATTCCAGGCCGCTGCGCTGCATCCATCGTGGCGCCTGTTTGACGCGTCCACTGTGAAAATCGAAGGCGGCGCCCACGCCGATCATCAGCGTGACATCGAGCCTGGGCAGAAATTCCGTCATGAACCTTTCCTGTTTAGGTGTGCTCAAGCCGACCCACAGGATGTCCGGCCTGGCCACCCGGACCGTTTCGATCAATTGCTTTTCTTCGTCAGGATTCAGCGGGCGGAAGGGCGGGGTGAAAGTCCCGGCCACATCCATTTTGGGGAACCGGGCTTTCAATTTTTCAGCGAGCGTCCCGGCCACCCCGGGCGCGCCACCGTAAAAGAAGTGCCGGCAGGCATTCTTTTCGCCCCAGGCACAGACGTCGAGCATGAGGTCGGGGCCATAAACACGGCGCATTTCGGAGTGCCCATGGATTTTTCCCATCCAGACCATGGGCATCCCATCCGGGGTACAAAGGAAGGCGTGGTTTAAAATGGAACGAAAGGCCTCGTCGCTTTGGGCCTCCATGACACCATGAACGCCGGTGATGCAGAGATACCCTTTGCGGCGCGCGCGGATGGCCTTTGCGATCTCTGCCAGCGCGAGGGGCAGGTTCAGGACACTGATGCCCACGCCGAGGACGTTGACGCGTTTCGTCATTTTTGGTTTATGATTTTCAATCTATGATTTACGATAGTCAAGGTTGACGGCCCGCAATCATAAATCATCAACCATCAATCGCAAATGAAACTGCTCGTCTTTGCCCATACGCCGCCGCCGCACCACGGCCAAAGCTACATGGTCAAATTGATGCTTGAGGGTCTCGGCGGCGACTGCCGCAAAAGCGCGGAAAAGCGGGGGAGCGACCTGGCGAAGGCTTACGGGGTCAATTTCCGCATCGAATGTTATCATGTCAACGCGCGTTTTTCCAAAACCCTGGAGGATGTCGGCGAATTTCACGCGTGGAAAATGTTGTTGGTATTCTTTTATTGCCTCCAGGCGATCTGGTGCCGCTATCGGTACGGGGTGACGACTATTTATTATGTTCCGGCGCCGGGCAAGGCGGTGGCGCTTTACCGGGACTGGCTGGTGATGCTCCTGTGCCGGCCCTTTTTTGAAAAAATCATCCTGCACTGGCACGCGGCCGGACTGGCCAAGTGGCTGGAAACTTCCGTGCAGATCCGGTCGCGCGCGATGACCTACCGGCTTTTCAAGCCCGTGACCTTGAGCATCGTGCTCTCGAAATACAACCTGGCGGACGCCAAAAAATTGCTGTCAGACCAGATTTGTGTGGTCAACAACGGCATTCCCGATCCGTGCCCGGATTTTGTGGAAACTGTCCTGCCGCGCCGGCGCGCCCGGTTTTTGGCGCGTCAAAAACTGCTGACCGGCGAAGCGATCAGCGAATATGAACTGGCAAAGACCGGTGATTCTCCCCAGACCGTCCGGGTGCTGTACCTGGCGCATTGCACCCGCGAAAAAGGATTATTTGCCGCGATGGAAGGCATCGCCGCCGTGAACCGCGACCTGGCGGAGCGCAACTCGCCGATCCGCATGAAATTGTTTGTCGCGGGCACATTTGTCACCGCGGACGAACAGCTCCAGTTTGGCCGGTTGATGCAATCGCCCGAATATGCCGCCGCGGTGGAATATCTCGGCTTTGTCTCCGATGCCAGGAAGCAGCAGGCTTTGCGCGACGCGGACTTGTTCTGTTTCCCGACGCAATATCTGGGTGAAAATCAACCGGTGAACCTGATCGAAGCGATGGCCTTCGGCCTGCCGGTGGTGACAACGCAATGGAGGTCGTTGCCGGAAATGTTCCCGCCGGGTTATGCCGGCTTGATCCCGGGCCAAGCGCCGCAACAGATCGCGGACGCGTTATCCGTCCTGATGACCCAGAAAACCGGGGAACAGTTGCGGGAAAACTTTTTGGGTCATTTCACCGTGGAACGCCATCTCGCCAGCCTGGCGAAAGCCATCCGCAGCACGGAATGAATTTACGATTTATGGCCAATGGTTTATAATGGAGAGGCAGGCGCGGGTGCGTGAAACGATCCAACAACCATAACCATTGATGAAGTTCGGCTTACTCCAGCTTAATTCGACCATCGGGGATTTTGCAGCCAACCAGAAAAAACTTTTGGCCGGCTACGAAAAGGCGGTTGCGCTGGGCGCGGAATTTGTCCTGGCACCGGAACTTTTTCTCTGCGGGTATCCGCCGCGCGACCTTCTTCTGCGCGACGATTTCATCGAGGCAAATCTTGCCGCCGTAGAGGCGGTGGCAAAAAAGACCGGCGCGGTACCCTTGTGCGCAGGCTTTGTGGACAGAAACCCGGCGCGTCCGGGCCGCGCGCTGAAAAATTCCGCCGCCGTCCTGCAAAAAGGAAAGATTCTCTGGTGCACGAACAAATCCCTGCTCCCCACTTACGACGTTTTTGACGAAGACCGTTATTTCGAGCCGGAAAGGCTGATCACGCCATTCGTTTTCAAGGGAAAAAAGATCGGCATCACCATTTGCGAAGACATCTGGAACGATGAGGATTTTTGGCCGGAACGGCTGTATCGGCGCGACCCGGTAAAGGAGTTGATCGCGCAGGGCGCGGAATTGATCGTGAACATCTCGGCGTCGCCGTGGCATGACGGCAAGGAGCGGATCCGGCAGGCCATGCTCCGGCGGGTGGCGCGCGATGAGAAGATTCCCCTGGCGCATGTCAATCTGGTGGGCGCGAATGACGAGTTGATCTTTGACGGCCACAGCGTGGCCTTTGACGCGGGAGGTGAAGTCATTGCGGCTGGAAAAGGTTTTGAAGAGGACGTTTTTGTCGCGGAGATGGTCTCCGGGAAGGGGCCCAGGAAAAAATCAATGGCGCAGGATGATTTCCCCGCGCGCGAGGCGCAGATCTTTGCCGCGCTTTCGCTGGGCATCCGCGATTACGTCCGGAAGTGCGGGTTCAAATCCGCGATCCTGGGCCTGTCCGGGGGAATCGATTCGGCCTTGACGGCGGTGCTGGCCGTGGACGCATTGGGGAAGGATAATGTGATGGGAGTAGCGATGCCCGCGCGTTATTCCAGCGAGGGGAGTTTGACCGATGCCGAGGCGCTGGCAAAAAATTTGGGCATCCGCTACGAAGTGTTGCCGATCGAACCGGTCTTTTGCGCGGTCGAAAAACAACTGGAAAAAGTTTTCGCCCAATTGAAAAAGAACGAAGCGGAGGAGAACCTGCAGTCGCGGCTGAGGGGGACCACGCTGATGGCGCTCTCGAACAAGTTTGGCGCACTGGTGCTGACCACGGGCAATAAATCGGAGATGGCGGTCGGCTATTGCACGCTGTACGGCGACATGAATGGCGCGCTGGCGCCGCTGGCCGATGTCCTCAAGACGGACATTTACAAAATTGCGCGCTGGGTCAACCGCGACCGGGCGATCATCCCGGAAAATTCAATCCTGAAACCCCCCAGCGCCGAATTGCGTCCTAATCAAAAGGACCAGGATTCATTGCCCGAATATGAGGTCCTCGATGGCATCCTGGACCTTTATATCGTGAAAAATTCAGGCAAAGAACAGATCATCGAACAGGGGTATGACGCTGAGATCGTCAATGAAGTGCTCAATAAAATCAATTTTGCCGAATATAAAAGGCGGCAGGCGGCGCCGGCGTTGAAGATTTCGGCGCGGGCCTTTGGCATGGGCCGCCGGATCCCGATTGCGCAACGATTTCAAGTGTAGGACTCAACCTTACCCAAAAAAATTGCGTTTCGTATTGCCTATTTTTTGGGGGAGTTGATAGAATAAAAAAACTGTGCTGTTACGGCACGAAGGCGGAACCACAGGGGGTTCATCTCAGGCGCCTTGCAGTGATCACCAATAAACTATTATGACTAAGGTGTTTTGGTTTTATGGCCGCTGCGGCGCTGGTAAGACAACGCTCGCAAAAAACCTTTACGATGGCCTGATGGAGCAAAAGGTTCCCGTATTTTTTTTGGATGGCGATGAAATGCGTTCCGGGGTCAGCGCAGATTTGGCGTACACGCCCGAGGCGCGGGCGGAGAATCATCGGCGCACGGCGGAAGTGGCCAAATTGGCCGCGGCTCAGGGCCTGAACGTGATTGTTTCCACCATGGCGCCGCAACACAGCCATCGGGACATCGTTTCCAAAGTATTGGGAGAGCATCTGGTTTGGATCTATGTCCACGCGCCGATCGAGGTATGTGTCCAGCGCGACCCCAAGGGCTTGTATCATCGCGCCCAGGCCGGCCAACTGGACAAGCTTCTTAATTTTCCCTTCGATGAACCCCGTCCGCAGGAGAGCAAAAATATCATCGATACCGTCAAGCATGACATCAAGGGCTCGACGAAATTGGTGCGTGAATTGGCGCAAGCGCACCTGGGCCAGCAGCGGTTTGAATCCAAATGACCACGCCCAACCAACCCAAATTGCTATTTGTGGTCGGGGTGTGGCGTTCCGGCACCTCATTGCTTCATGCCATGCTGAACCAGCATCCGCAGATCGGGCTGATGTTTGAGGCGGAACCGTTTGGACTTTTTCCGATGAAGAAGGATTACGTCTTTCCCGCCGATTGGACGGCGCGATTGGAATTTTTCAACCAAGCAATCAGCCGCCATCGATTGGATCCAGCCTCCCTGCCTGTGAAGGCGATGGGCCGGGAATGTTTGCTGGCCATGTTCCGCACGGTGGCCGCACGGAAACAAGCGACGGTGATGGGCGGTAAATCGCCAACCTACCACGCCTGGCTTCCCAAAATCGCACAGATTTATCCGGAGGCCGAATTCATCATCATTTGGCGTGATCCGTTGGATAATTGCCGCAGCGTGGTGCGGGCGGGAAAAAAGAACCGGTTTTTCGGCGCGCGCGGCATCATGAAGCGGGCGTATTTTGGCGCTGAACAGATGCACAGGGGCGTTCTCCAATTGCGGGCAGAGGGGCGGCGGGTCCACGAGATTTTGTATTCCGAACTGGTCGCCTCGCCGGAGATGGAATTACGAAAGATTTGCGATTTTGTCGGCGTGGATTTTGATCCGAAGATGCTGGATCTTCATACCGTGGATCTGTCAATGGTACCCGCGGGAGAGCACCACAGTCCATTGCGTGCCGGGTCGGTGCAGAAAAGACAACCACGCGCGGAAGTCTTGCCGATGGCATTCATCGAGAAACACATGCGTTACGCGAAATTATGGCGTGAACGTTATGCCGATTCATTTTTTGCCCGCACCTTGAACGGCGACTCAGCCCTGACCGGTCCCGGCATCCTGGAAAGAGGCTCGGACGCGACTCTGTATTGGTGGTGGCGGGTATGGTCGCGGTTCAAAAACAAGGTGATCCGCAGGACACCACTTGTTTATTGGCAAAAAATGCGGGGGGAAAAATCAGTGCCGGCCGCTCGGAACGCTTGACAGCTTCGGGAACTCCGAATAAAAACCTTCATTGACCGCCATGAAGTTTTCCATCATCACGCCCAGTTTCCGCAGTTCGAAGTGGTTGAAATTATGCATCGCTTCGGTGGCGGACCAGAAAGGCGTGGAATATGAGCATATCGTGCAGGATTCCTGTTCTGATGATGGCACGCAGGATTGGCTGCCGCAGGATACCCGCGTCAAAGCATTCATCGAAAAGGACGCGGGGATGTATGACGCCGTGAACCGCGGTTACCGGCGGGCGACTGGAGATATCCTCGCGTATTTGAATTGTGATGAGCAGTATCTTCCCGGGGCGCTCCAGATGATCCATGATTTTTTTGAAGCCAACCCCACGGTAGACGTCGCGCTGGCGGGAACCATCGTCACTGACGCGCACGGACAGTATATCTGCCATCGCCATCAAATGGTGCCGCATCCCCAGGGCGTCCGTTACCGTTTTCCGATCCTGACCAGTTCCATTTTTATCCGGCGCAACGTCATCTTTGAGCGCAACGTTTTTTTTGACACGCAATGGAAGGACCTCGGGGATTATCACTGGATCCTCGCGTTGATGAAGGCGAAAGTGCCGATCGCGGTGTGCGAAGGGTTCACCTCCGTCTTCGCCGATACCGGCGAGAATATGAACCTCAAGCCGAATGCGATCCGCGAGAAGGGCGAGACCGATAAGATGATCCCTTCGTGGGTGAAAATTTTCCGGCCATTTTGGATCTTGCAACATCGGCTGCGCCGGCTGGTGGCGGGGCATTTTTTCCTGAAGCCGATGAGCTATAAAATTTATACGCTGGACAGCCCGGACCGGCGCGTGTCAATCGAAGTGACCAAGCCTACGGCCGTTTGGTGGAGCCGGATCTGATAAACCCGGCGCAAAGCAGACCGGAATCCCTTTGGCGGCCCCACAAATTCTGCAGGCATTATTCCGCCCCGGCAGCGCAACTCCCTCGACAAAACTTTTTGTTCGCGCCATGCTCTCGTTCATGGCATTTGAATCCGAATCACCGCTCGACCTGCTCTGGAAAGAGTATGGCCGGGTGTTTGCGGATTTCGATGACTTGTCGCTGGCGCGCTGGCTGGCGCAAACGCTGGGCCAACTGGAAGGAAAAGCGTGGCGGATGTCGCATCCGCTCGTGGGGGCCTATCGTTTGGCGGCACAGGCCGGAAATGAACGCCAGATCTGGCATAAGCGCCTGGCAACCCCACCCGCGGCTTACACGCAATCGGCCTGTTGCCGTGCGCCGTTTTTGCCGCTGTTGACCCGGGACGTTCGCGAGTCGGGTTTGATCTGCCAGCATTGCAACGAAACGCTCGTGCCCTTTGAGGAAATTCCGGCCGACGTGCGGGTGGAGATCGAATCCTGGGCGCAACAATATGAACCGGTCCATGCCGTGGCCCATTGGGACGACCGCCAGCGGCGGGGCGCAGGAAATTTCGACGCCGCTTATGAGAACGCGGCGCGCGCGGCGGAAAAACTCCTGGTCCATGCCGGCAGGGAATTGGCCCCCAAACTTTTGACCCATTATGCCGCCGCAGTCTGGGAGGACCAGGATGAATGCCTGGAGGTGCGGCCGGAAGATGCGCAAATCTGAGATCCATGTTCAAATTTCTTTTCAAATGGCTGTTCCGGTTGATCCTGGCGATCGTGTGCCTGGTGGTGGTGGCCGTAATCGTTTTGTTGCTCACGTACAATTCGATTTTGCGGACGATGATGGAGCACAATATCCGGGAGCAAACCGGGATGGATGCAGAGATCGGACAGCTCGATATCAAACTCACTGAGCCGGTCATCGAGATCCGGGACCTGCGGATTTACAATCCCACCAATTTCGCCGGGGCGCCCTTCCTGAATATCCCGGAGATCCACATCGAATATGACCTTTCGGCGCTGAGGAGAAAGCAACTTCATTTCACGCTGGTGCGCCTCAACCTGGCCGAGATCGACATCGTGAAAAATCAAGAAGGCCAGTTGAATGTCCTGGCGATGAATCCCTCAGTACAGGCGGAGTTGCCCCCCGCGATCACCTCCTCTTCCAGACCTGGAACTGCACCCGTGCCCACTTCACCCGGTACCGTCCGAACAACCACCCCGACCATTTCCCCGGGCAGTATCGCTCCGCCAACCCGCCCATCTACGCCCAATCCTCCGGCCATCAATTTCCAGGAACAGACCGGATACGATTTTACCGGCATCGACAAACTCAATCTTTCGTTCGGCAAGGAGAAATATATCGACCTCAAAAACCCGGGCGATGACCGCGAGCAGGTCGTTGGCCTCGATAATTGGGTCATTCCGCACGTGAATTCCATGACCGATCTGGCGGGAACAGTCGTGCTCATTGACCTGAGGAGCAATCACTTTTTCGACGATATTGTCGCGAAGAATTATCCGGGCGGGAACGCCGATGTGCTCAAGGGCATGTTGCAGTCGATGGGACTGTGATTTTGGGTTCACTTTAACATTTTCGGAAGGCCGCCTTTTCTTTAACTTCGCAGGGTGCATCGCGATTCACTCAAATCCGCCGCCCGGCTGGTCATCAAGATCGGCACGGGCGTGTTGACCGACGGACGAAAGCAGATCGATCCGGCGCAGTTGGAACAACTCGTGGCGCAGTTCGCAGCCCAACGCAAGGCGGGCAAGGAAATCGTCCTGGTGACCAGCGGGGCGGTCGGGGCAGGCATGGGCGCGCTGGGTTACGAGAAGCGCCCGCACGAACTTGCCGAACTCCAGGCCTGCGCCGCCGTGGGCCAATCGCGGCTGATGGCCAATTACGCCGAGAACTTCGCAAAGCATGATCTCAATGTCGCCCAGGTTTTGCTCACGCATGAAGACCTGGAGCACCACGAGCGCCATCTGAACGCGCGCAATACGCTGGTGACCCTCCTGGGCCGCGGTGTCATTCCCATCATCAACGAAAACGACGCCGTGTCTTTCACGGAAATCAAATTTGGCGATAACGACAAGCTCTCCGCACTGGTGGCGTCGTTGTTGCCCGCGGACCTGCTTGTCATTCTCACGACCGTTGACGGGGTGGTGGAAAATTTCGGCAAGGCCAATCCCAAGACGATTCCGGTCATCGAAAAGATCGACCGCACGATCGAGGGGCTGGCCGGCGGCACCACGAGCGAGACGGCGGTCGGCGGAATGAAATCGAAGATCGAAGCGGCAAAAATCGTGGTCCGTTCAGGAATCCCACTGGTCATCGCCTCCGGCAAAAAGAAAACTGTCATCGCCAAGATAGTGGGCGGCGAAAACGAAGGCACATTATTCGTGGCGCAAACGGACAAACTGCAAGGCCGCAAGCGTTGGATCGCGTTTTTTCATCATCCCAAAGGCGCGCTCTTCGTAGACGACGGCGCCAGGCAAGCCTTGCGCGAAGGCGGCAAGAGTTTGTTGCCTCCGGGCGCGGCGCGGTGCGAAGGAAATTTTGAGGCCGGCGAGGTTGTCCGGATTTGCGATTTGGATGGGACAGAGTTCGCGCGGGGGATCGCTAAATTTTCCGCGGAAGAGATCCGCGGCAAAAAATTGGCGCGCGTGGAATTGGTTCACCGGGACGATTTGGTGATTTTGTGAAGCAACCAGCCATCAACGATTTGCTCAAGGTGATGGCGCGGCTGCGCTCGCCGACGGGCTGTCCCTGGGACCGCGAACAGACCCACCTGACCCTGCGGCGCCATGCGATCGAGGAGGTTTATGAATTGATCGACGCCATTGAGGCGCGCGATGACCACGAAATGGCCGAGGAACTTGGCGACCTGCTGTTACAAGTGGTGTTTCACGCGCAAATGGCGAAGGAACGCGGCGCGTTCGATTTTGAGAAAGTCTGCCGGGTGCTGGTCGAGAAACTTATCCGGCGTCACCCGCATGTTTTCGGAACGACCAAGGTCAAGAATGTGGACGAAGTCTGGGCGAATTGGGAAAAAATCAAGCGCGCGGAAAAACATGGCACGAAGCGCGCGCGACCCTCGGCGCTGGACGGCATTCCCAAACATCTGCCGGCGCTATTGCGGGCGGAAAAGTTGGTCAAAAAAGCGCGCAAAGCCGGTTTGCTGCCTAACGGTAAATCTCCCGCATCCAAGGCCAAATTGGCCGAGAAGCTTTTTGAATTGACCGAATCAGCGCAAGCGCGCGGCTGGTCGGCGGAGGAATTATTGGGCAATGAGACCAAGAAACGTGAGCGCGCCTTGCGGAAGAGGGAAAAGGCCAAAGCCTGAATTACTAATTAGCTGATGGAAAACGGGTTATGATTCAACGGCGCGCTCCCCTTACCCGAAAATCAAGATTGCAATACGGTTGACATCACCCGCAACTGGCGCGAGTGTGTGGTGTTATATAGTTAGAGTAATTTTATGAAGAATTTATATTTTCAAAACTGGTTGGCAGGAGCCGCGGTGGCTGCTTTCCTGGCCGGCACCGCCCAGGCTCAAAATACCCAGGATGCTTCTGTGGTGAATTCGACCGCTCCTAATGTGGCCGCCGCGCCGGCGGTTCCTGCGCCCCAATTGGCCAGCGGCGTTTCGCAAGTGCTTCAACTATCCCAGGCGAAGATCAGCGACAGCACCATTGTCAGTTTTATCAATAATTCCAGCACGAGCTATCCGCTGGCGGCGTCGCAAATCGTTTATCTGAAGCAGCAGGGGGTATCGGATGCAGTGCTCAATGCGATGATCAACCAACATCCGGTCATGACCGCTTCCAGCGCACCCACCGCGGATAATTCTTCCGCTCAAACGGCCACGGCCACGGCGCCAGCGGTGACGACGTATGAAACTGTTCCGTCCTCGTCGGTTTACGTCATCCCTGATACCCAAACTTATTACTACGACAGCGGGTATTACGGTTATCCGTATTATGGCTATCCCTATTACGATGCGCCGGTGGGAGTTTCCATCGGATTGGGCTGGGGCTGGCATGGCGGGTATGGGGGCGGTTGGCACGGCGGTGGTGGGGGTGGTTGGCATGGCGGGAGCGCCTGGCACAGTGGTGGCGGCGGCGGTTGGCACGGCGGCGGTGGCTGGCATCATTGATATCCGCCAATAGTTTTCTGCCAGGCCTTGGCCGATTTACAACCGGCCGGGTCTGTATTCCTCGACAAATTCCCTTCGTCGATTAGGTTAAGCCATGAAAGGCGAAGTGGTATACCTCTATGCATTCGACGTGGCGAATGAGATCGTTACGTCGCGCGTGCAGGAAATTCTGTCCGAGAAGCCTTTTCCATTTGAGATCAAAATGGACCGGACGCTGCCCAAGGACATGCCCCTCTACAAGCCGCTGGCGATCGAGCCGCATTCACTCCAGGGAACGGTGCATGGCTCGCCGATGCGCCTGCTCATCCGCATCTATAACGTCGGCGTCGTCACGGTGATGGTGCGGGTGCCCTTTGAGACGGATTCGCTGACCGGCCTGATGCCGTTCCACAACGCCAAACTGGACAACGGGGAACCGCTGGATTCCTTTGCGCTGAAATTCTGCGGCCAGGTTTCCGCCAGTCTGAAAGATTTGATGGTCGGCCGCCAGGAATGTCCCACGCCAGAAGCCTATACGGTTTTTTGCCTGACGGATTTGGGTGGCGCGAACGATGTGAATGCCTGGCTGGCTGGGCACCGGCGCGACGTCGCCGGATTGCTGGCGGAAACAACGCCGGAACACTTGAGCGAAGCGCAGGTGAACGAGGTGCTGCGCATCCAGCGCTCGTTTGAGAATTCGGATTTGGCGGTGATCGACTGGGACGCCGCGCTCATCGCGGATCTGGCCGGTTATGTGGATGATGTGCTGTACGCGCTCGAACTGGCCAATCTCCAGCTGGAAGAATTCAGGGTGATGGACCGGCGGCTGGACTTGTATCTTGACCGGGCGTATGACGACGTGGAACGGAAGCGCCTGCCCATGTTCGGCGCGGCGAACAAGATGTTGCGCCAATTGCGCCGGTTCCGGGTGGATGTGGCCAAGCTGGCGGATGAAGTCACGCATATCACGAAATTCTTCGGCGATTGGCACCTGGCGCGTGTTTATTTGGGCGCGCGCGACCGGTTTTATCTCGACCAGTGGCGCGCGAGCGTGGAGCAACGGCTGGCGCAATTGGACAAGCTTTACAGCGTCGTCCATTCGGAAGTGAATGAAGCGCGGATGCTTTGGCTGGAAGTGATCATTGTCATCTTTTTTGCGGTCGATCTGGCGATCCTGGTCTGGTTGAAGCATTGAGAAAAAATCTAAATCAGGCGTTGACATTAATTGAAAGTCTGGTTTAATTTCCGACCCTTTGCGGGATAATTTATGTACGCAGTTTTAGAAACAGGCAGCAAACAATATCGCGTCGTCGCCGGCGACACGCTCGAAATCGAACGCCTTGACGTTGAGGCGGGCAAACCGTTCACGTTTGACCGTGTGCTCATGGTCGGCGGCGAAAAGGTCACCGTCGGCGCGCCGACCGTTACCGGGGCCACCGTGGTGGCCGACGTCGTGGCGCACAAGCGCGGCGAAAAAAAGCTCAGTTTCAAGATGAAACGCCGCAAGGGTTATCACAAATCCATCGGCCACCGCCAGGAACTGACGGTCGTGAAAATCACCGCCATCAATCTCTGATCCCGACTCTCAACCCCCCTGATATATGGCACATAAAAAAGGTCAAGGCAGCGTCAAGAACGGGCGCGACAGCGTCAGCAAACGTCGCGGCGTAAAAGAATTTGGCGGCGCTTTCGTGACCGCCGGCAGCATCATCATCCGCCAGTGCGGCGCGAAATTCATCGCGGGCAAAAACGTCGGCACCGGGCGCGACTGGACCTTGTTCGCCCTGACGGACGGCAAAGTGATGTTCGACAAGAACAGCCGCCGCGTGAACGTCGTGGCCGAAGCCGCTGCGGCCAAGAATTGATGGGATTTAAACATCCCCGTGAAATTTCAAAAGCGAGGTTCACGCCTCGCTTTTTTTGTTTCCGGCGGGTTGTTAAAACACCGGAGAGAAGGCAGAGTTAATACGCTTAAGCATCCAAACAAATGTTCATTGACGAAATAAAGATTTACGCGCGGGCCGGACACGGCGGCAAGGGCTGTGTCGCGTTTCATCGCGAGGCCTATGTCGACAAAGGCGGCCCGAGCGGTGGTAACGGCGGACGCGGCGGCAGCGTGATCCTGCAGGCCGATCACGACCTCAACAATCTTATCGCGCAATATTATCAACCGCGCCTGATCGCCAAGGATGGCGAACATGGCATGGGCAAGGGGATGGATGGTCACGCGGGAAAAGACATCCTCATCAAGGTGCCCTGTGGCACGCTGGTCTGGAAAATGGCGAGTCAAATTGTTCCAGGCGCCGAGGACGCCGGGGGTGAAGAGGAGGAGGATGACGCAAAGCCCGTTTTTAAATCCAGCACGGGCAAACGGCCTTTGATCCGCAGCGCGCGCGGACAGATCGCGCAGGAGATCGATTTAAGCAAAGAGAGCGTAAGCGCGCAGGAAAACCATCCGGAGAAAGGTGAACTGGTCGCCGACCTCACCCAGAACGGACAGCAATTTATTTTGTGCGCCGGCGGGCGCGGAGGATTGGGCAATCGCAATTTTGCCACGGCGGCGCGCCAGTCACCGCGTTTCGCCCAACCCGGCGAGCCGGGCGGCGAGGGAGATTATCTCTTTGAGTTGCGCATCATGGCTGAAGTCGGTTTGGTCGGCTATCCCAACGCGGGCAAGTCCACGCTGTTGACGGCCATTTCCAAGGCCCGGCCCAAAATTGCGCCGTATCCTTTCACCACCCTGCATCCGCAGATCGGCATCCTGGAATATGAAGATTGGCACCGGCTCACCGTCTGCGATGTGCCGGGGTTGATCGAAGGCGCGCATCAAAACGTCGGCCTGGGCCATGCCTTTCTCCGCCACATCGAACGTTGCAAGATCCTGATCCTGCTTCTCGATATGGCCGGCACTGATAACCGCAAACCGTGGGACGATTACAAACAACTCCTGCGCGAACTGGAACTCTACGACCCGACATTGCTCGAGAAACCGCGCTTCATCGTCGCCAACAAGATTGACGAAGCCGTCGCCGAGGATTTATTGAAGCAGTTCAAAAAGAAGATCAAGAAAGTGTCCGTCCTGCCCATCTCCGCGGCCTTCGGCGAGGGCGTTGATAAATTTAAGCAAATGATCCGGACGGAAGTTGAAGCGGCTTCCGAGTAAGCATTCTCACGCAAAGGCGCAAAGGCGCGAAGGGGAAGACAAGAATGGGGATTTTCGCGCGAGGCGCGCAAAACGGCTCGCGAGCACGCTCTAAACTTCGAAGAAGCGCATCAAGGTATCACCGTGCTTGAGCATTTTGGCTTCACGCCAGGGCGCGACGAGTTCCAGGGTGTCCCGCTTAGTATGGCCCAGGACAAATCGTCCTCCCGGAACAAGGAGCTTGGGAAGATTCTTATCATCGAGCAATTGCTGCGCAAACGATTCGGAGCGGCGGCCGACATTTTTTTCTCCATAGGGCGGATCGGCAAGAATCAAATCAAACGTCTCGCCGTTCTGCGCCAGTTGCGCGAGCGCCGTGAAGACATCTTGCGTTCGCACATGCAGGTTGGCACCGGAAATGGCCATGGCATTCTGTTGGATAAACGCGGCATGTTTGTGGGATTTCTCGATGCATAGCGCCGAAGAGGCGCCGCGGCTCAAACATTCCAGGCTTAGCGCTCCGCTGCCGGCGAACAGTTCCAGCACCCTGGCGCCTTCCACGCGCGCGCCCAATGAATTGAAGATCGCCTGCTTGACGAGGTCTGGCGTCGGACGGACATCCAGTCCCTTTGGGACTTTCAAGATCCGCCGCGCCGCGTTGCCACCAGTGATACGCATGAAAGAATTTAACCACGGATGGATACCGATGCACACGGATAAAGGGGACAGGGATGAAGAAAGAATCAAGAAACTGCTTTGACTTAATGGCAACTATTTCCGCGCCGACAACAAAGCCTCCTGAATCGTTTTTACCGGCAGGAACAATTCCAGTTCGTTGGACGGAAGGGAAACAAAACCAAACTGCTCATAGTAGCGTTTGGCTTCTTGATCTTTTGCGTCCACAAAAAGACCAATCCCGCCCGCCGTATTGAAAATCTCAATAAATTTATTCATTGCCGCAATCAGTAATATTTTCCCGATGCCTTGTCGCTGATACGCTTTGGCAACGGCCAACCGCCCAAGTCGGATGCCTGGTACGTCACGCGGCAGTTTTTTCGCTTCGTATGGTGCAAGCGTCTCTGATTTTATCTGACAGATATTGAGCGAGAAAAAGCCCACAATGGGCTTTGGAGCGGCGGCGGACTCATCCACCAGCACAAAGGTCCGCGAAATTCCACGCTCCGCGTGTTGTCGCGCGGTTTGCTTGAGAAACAGATTGAGAGGATCGCTACCGCAGTCGAAACCGTCCCGGTCGTGAGACTTCGCGAGCAGTTCGATTTTAAGCACGCACCGTGCCTTTGTATTGTTTTACGGCGTCTTTGAGCCACTTGTTGGGTTTAGGCGGATGGTCGAGCAAAGAGAGAACGAGCCGCGCGTCTTTCTGCGAAAGACGAATGATCGACTCGCGTTCAATCACGCGCTGCGCTTCCACATACGCCGTTTGCACAACGAATTGATTGACCGTCGCGCCCAAAAGTTCCGCCGCTTGTTCGAGCGTGTCGCGCACGTTGTCCGAAACGCGGGCGGTAATCCTTTTGCGAGGCTCTTCCAATACATGTTCCATGCCTACACGGTGCCACTTTGGCACCGGCTTGTCAATACTCAGTGCGATTTAAGGATCACTTAAAGATTTCCGCGAAGAAATCCTTCATCGCCTGCCATGAACGTTTGTCCGCCTTCTCATTGTATTTTGCGCCGTTCAGGTTTTCCTTGTCCACATCGGGCTGGGTGAAGGCATGGACCGCGCCACCATAGAAAGCGATCTGCCAATCCACGTCGTTATTGCGCATCTCGTTTTCGAAGGCCGCCAGGTCATCTGGTTTTTGGAAGGGATCATTCGCGCCGGCCAGGACGAGTACTTTGCATTTGATATTTTTGCCATCGGCAGGGGTCGGAGAATCCAATCCGCCGTGGAAGCTGACGACGCCATTCAATTGCGCGCCGCTGCGGGCCAATTCCAGCACCGTGGTCCCGCCAAAGCAATAGCCGATGGCCGCCACCCGGCTGGTGTCCACCAATGGATTGCCTTTCAATTCATCCAATCCGGCATTGACGCGTTCGCGCAGGAGCTTGCGGTCATTTTTATATTTGCCGGCCTGGGCGCCGGATTCCTGCGGTGTTTGTGGGCGGACGCCTTTGCCATAGATGTCTGCGCAAAAGGCTACGTAACCCAGTTGCGCCAATTGTTGCGCGCGCATCTTCTCGTAATCGGTGAGGCCATGCCATTGGTGAACGATGAGCACGCCGGGCCGCTTGCCGGTGGTGGAATCATCATACGCCAGGTATCCTTCGAGAGTGGTATTGCCGTCCTGGTAGGCCACCGTTTCCGTATGAATCGCTCCTTGCATCTTCAAGACGGAAAACAAAACAGTAATCGCACAAAGCAAATGTTTCATGGTGGAATCATTCATAATCAAAATTTTATCCGATGGAAATCATTTTATCCGTGTGCATCGACGTTTATCCATGGTTAAAATCGCGGGGTGAGACCGATTCTCGAAATTTCCGGCCTGAAGATCGCGCGCGACGGCGTGACGATCCTCAACGGCGTGGACTGGCGCGTCGAGCGCGGGCAGCATTGGGCCATCCTGGGCGCGAATGGTTCAGGAAAGACGTCGTTGCTGAGCGCCCTGACGGGTTATCTCATGCCGACGGATGGGGATATTTTCCTGCTCGGCAAAAAATACGGTCACTCCGACTGGCGCGAGCTTCGCAAGCAGGTTGGCATCGTCAGCTCTGCCGTGCGGCAAATGATGGCTGACGACGAACCCGCCCTCGAAACCATCGCCAGCGGTAAATCGGCCATGATTGATTTCTGGGGCAAGCTTTCGCGCGCGGAGAAGGATTGTGCCCGGAAAATCCTCCGGCAGATCGAATGCGCGCACCTGACGGACCGTCCTTGGCGCGTGCTTTCGCAAGGCGAGCGGCAACGGATCTTGATCGGGCGCGCCCTGATGGCCGTGCCGCGTGTGTTGATCCTGGATGAGCCATGCGCGGGCCTGGATCCGGCGGCCCGCGAGCAATTCCTGCAATTTATCCAGCGGCTCGGCAGCCAAAAAAATGCGCCGACGCTGGTGTTCGTCACCCATCACGTCGAGGAAATAATGCCGGTCTTCTCGCATGTGCTGATCCTGCAAAAGGGAAAAATCCTGGCCGCCGGGAAAAAATCAAAGACGCTGACGGCATTAAATCTTTCGCAAGCGTTCTCAGCCAGATCACAGTTACGTTCCAAGTCCGGCCGCTTTGTGATGAATATTTCGCCGAGGGGCAGCGCGGTGATGTGAATCTGAACGGCAGGCATCATCAGCAGTCAAATGAAGAGCGCAAATGGTCGCGAAGAGCCCCTGTTGAAGCGAAAACTTAAAATAATTGCCGGCATCTTTTTGATTGTTGCTGTAGCCTTCCTGATTTTTGCGTGGCATGAAGGAAGCGTTCTCATAAGTCCAAGCAACGGCGAAATTGGGCCGCCACCGACTGACTTGCCGGTCCAATCAGTTCAATTTCCGAGCGCCAGTGGTGCGACGTTGCGCGGCTGGTTTATCCCGGGACAACGCGGAAAGGGCGTTATCATTTTGATGCACGGAATTCGCGCCAACCGGGCACAAATGACCGGTCTGGCCGGATTTCTTTTTCGCGCTGGTTATTCCGTTTTCTTGTTCGATTTTCAAGCTCATGGCGAGAGCATCGGAAAACACATCACCGCCGGACATCTTGAAAGCCTCGACGCGATAGCCGCGGTGGATTTTGTCCGCCAAAAATCCCCGGCCGAAAAGATTGGGATCATCGGTTTTTCAATGGGTGGAGCGTCGGCGCTTCTAGCTGACCCACCCTTACGGGTCAATGCTCTGGTTCTGGAATCCGTTTATCCCACAATTCAACAGGCCATCACGGATCGCCTGGAAAATCGGTTCGGATGGTTTGGAAAGTTCGGCACACCCTTTTTGACCTGGCAGTTAAAACTCCGGTTGGGATTCAGTCCGGATGATCTGTGCCCGATCAAGGAGGTGGGCCATATCACGGTTCCCAAGCTTTTTATCGCAGGGACAGCCGATCTGGAAACGAGGGTTCAGGAATCAAAGGATTTATTTAATGCTGCCGCTGAACCAAAACAGCTATGGCTCGTTGACGGGGCCGGCCACGTGGATATCCATGCGCTTCATCCTCGCGATTACGAAAAAAGGATTTTAGACTTTTTTGGGGAGAATTTAAACTAATCTGCCGGTAACTATGATACCGGCGCAGGCGCCGTCACGGGCTTTTCCTGCCAGCCGAACATCTTGCCGCGCTTGATCAACTCGACAATCTCCGGCGGCACATCATTTTCCCAGGTGGCATCGCCGGATTGAATCTTGGTCAGCACGAATGGCGGGAACAGCGAGAGATATTCGGGATTATAATCCTTCATGCTGATGATATATCCGTTTTCCAGCAGGTGCGCGTAGAGATGCCGCAGATGGTCGGCCACCTGCAAATTGTCCGCGGTCACGATCTGGCCGTTGGCCGCTTCCCGGATCCAGATGCCGCTCTCGCCCTGGGGCGCGGTCGCGTCGGAAAAAGTTTTCTTCGCCGGATCGCGGAACGGATAGACATAAAGTTTCGTGGTGCCCTTGAACAGGCGCCCCAGCGATTCCAACAGGCCGCCGGGGAGGTCCGCATAAAATTTCTCGTCAAAAATCCCGCGCAAGCTCGGGATGCCCAGCGCGATGCCCTGCATCTTTTGCGTGTATCGCGAGAGATATTCCACCAGGCGATAGTATCGGCCGAAATTGGAGATGAGCACCGGCTTGCCCAGTGTGCTCAAGAGGTCCACGCGGTCCAGAAAATCCTTGTGCGCCACCGCCTCGTCTTCCAGCACGCTATGCAATGTCATCTCCATGAGGATGACCGGCTCCTGCCCCTGAACTTCCGGTTCGCTTAAGAAATGTTTGTTGGCGCGTTCCAAAATATCCAGGGTCGTCTTGGTGATGGGCCGGAAACTGCCGCGCTCCACCAGCACCGGTTTTTGATACAGCACTTCGCCGGGGATCACCACCTCGCCATCCGCCGTGAACATCGCCGCTTCGCACATCTGGTGTTGCACCAGTTGCAACGCCATCAAGCGGTTGTCCACCGCCTTGAAACTTTCCCCGGAGAACTTGATCATATCGATCTCGATGCGCTCGCGATTCAAGTCATCCATCAGCGAAGTGATGATTTTGTCCGGCTCCTGGAAATTATAGAACGAGGCGTGGATGAGATTCACGCCGACAATGCCCAACGCCTCCGACTGGTGCAAGCTGTGATGCTCAAGCATCCGGACATGGATGATGATCTCCGAGGGTTTATCATGCGGACGCGTCTGGAATTTCATGCCCAGCCAGCCGTGCCCGCCGTCGCGGCGGGTGGTGACGGTATTGGCAAAAACGAAAAAAGTGCATTTATCGCCGCGGGTCTTGTCGAGGCGTTTGAGCAGCAGTTCGAACTCATAATCCAGCATCGATTGCAAACGCTGGCGGCTCACGTAACGGTCGGCGGTGCCGTAAATCGCGTCGCTGACGGCCATGTCATAGGCGGAAATGGTTTTGGCGACGGTGCCGGAGGCTTTGCCGACGTGGAAGAACCAGCGCGCCGTTTCCTGGCCTGCGCCGATCTCGGCGAAGGTGCCGTAACGTTTGGCGTCCAAATTGATCTGCAACGCCTTCTGACCGGAGCTGTATTTATCGTCGGGCATAGAATCCTTGGCAGTTAATCTAATGGAAGCGGCAGGGCGTGTCCATTGCAGGTGTGGGTCTTCGTATTGGTCTGTTCCGCACTTCCCGGGCAGGTATGATAAGCCCGCTCGGCCCAGACACCGTCGCAGCAATCGTTGTTATAACATCAGGGAAGTATGTTTTACCATTGACATCCATTACCATACTTGGCTGAGTTATTATGTAAATTTGAAGCTGAAATCATTATGAATACTAAATTTTCTCTTGGTCTGCTAAGCATTGCAATTTGTTTAGCCGGTTGCGCCAGCCACCCGGTTTCACAATTGCACGTTGTCAGCAATTATTTCACAACAGGAGAAAATGTTGTAAAAGGGGTAAGAACACCGGCGACCGCTTTCACTTCAAAAGACGTGGTCGTCTATGTTGTTGATCTACAATGGGACAATGCCAATGAAGGGTTTGGAGGTCACAATATTACTTTTAACTGGTATAATGGAACGAAATTAGTTTCAACTTTTCATCATGGGGTTAGTTTTGATGAATCCCCCGTTGAATTGCCAAACCTCAAGCCGGCATCGTCATTGGGCGCTGGACATTTTAAAGTTGAGTTATTGATTGATAAGACATTGATCGCATCGAAAGAATTCGACATCAATCAATAAATTAACACACTTCAGGTCTCCCTTTCCTCTTTTCGCCGCCTGAAAATGCGCTATACTGGTTTACATGTATCGGACGCAGGATTTACATGTCAGAGAAATTGTCCGTTTGGCCTCGCCGCGTGAGCTGCGCAGCGAAACGCCTTCGGACGAGGCCGTGGCCGCCACGGTCGCGCGCAGCCGCGAGCGGGTCATCCGCATTTTGCGGCAGGAAGATCCGCGCCTGCTCGTCGTCATCGGTCCCTGCTCCATCCACGACCGCAAATCCGCCCTGGAATATGCCGAAAAGCTGAACGCCCTGCGCAAGGAGTTTGCCGACCGCATGGAGATCATCATGCGGGTCTATTTTGAAAAGCCGCGCACGACGATCGGCTGGAAGGGCCTGATCAATGACCCGCACCTGGACGGCTCGCAAGACATCGAGACCGGCCTGAAGATCGCCCGGCAATTGTTGCTGGAGATCACCGGCATGGGTTTGCCCGCGGCGACAGAATTTCTGGATCCTATCGTGCCGCAATACATCGCCGACCTCATTTCCTGGGCGGCCATCGGGGCGCGCACCACGGAATCGCAAACGCATCGCGAGATGGCCAGCGGCCTGTCCATGCCCGTGGGCCTCAAAAATTCCACGGACGGCAGCCTGCAGATCGCGATCGATGCCATGGGCGCCACCCGTCATTCACACAGTTTTGTCGGCATCAATGAAGAGGGCGCCACGGCCATCGTGCGCACGACGGGCAACCCGCACGCGCACGTCGTCCTGCGGGGCGGACGGGCGAAAACCAATTACGATGCCGAGAGCATCCGCGCGGCGGAGGAAAAATTGATTTCCGAGAAATTGCCGCCGGTGTTGATGGTGGATTGCAGCCACGCCAATTCGGAAAAGAAATTTGCCAAGCAGGAAGATGTCTGGCGCAGCGTCATCCAACAGCGCGTCGAGGGCACGGGCTCGCTCATCGGATTGATGGTCGAGAGCAACCTGTTTGAAGGCAACCAGCCGATGCGGGACAGCTTGAAGGACTTGCGCTACGGCGTGAGCATCACCGATTCATGCATCGGCTGGGAGACCACCGAGCGGATGTTGCGCTGGGGCTACGACACGATGGGAAAGATCATCCCCGCCAAGGTTTCCGCAGCTTGATATGAGCCGCGCCGGTTATGACCCGATCAAACCGTGGTTTCTGGCATTGGAATCCATGGGCGAGTTCATCGGCATGCGCTTCGCCCGCATCCCCCCCGGAAAATCCGAGCCGGACTGGATCTACATCCGGCATTGCGACTATGACGGTATTGGCGCGATAAAAAAGATGTTCACCGAACGCGGCGGAACAGTCGATGAACTGCCGCAAGCGCGCCATCCGGCCAGGCCGTCTTTTGGCTCCCTTTTCAAACTGATGAAATTGCAGATGCAGCCGCGTCGGCGGTTGCATTGGAAGGAATTGGGGAACAGCAAAAAACTGAGCGCTACTCCCCAACCAGCGCCGGCTGCCGCGTGGTATGTTTTTAGCGAAGCCGACACGTTGCGGATGCGAAAACATTGCAACGCCGCCGGGGTGACGGTGAATTCCTTTTTATTGCAGCAGCTCACCGTGATCATCCGGCCCTACCTGGAAGAAGGCGCGGCGGCTTCCGTTCCCTGGATGATACCCGTCAATTTGCGGGGCCGGGTAACTTCGTCTGGTGAATTGGCCAACCAAACAAGTTACCTCAGCGTCACCGTGCGGCCCGCTGATACCATCCGCGATATCCATCAAAGTACGCAGGCCGCGATGGAGCGCGAGGAACATTGCACCAATTGGTTTGCCTACGGCCTCGGCAGATACGTGCCGCAGGGAATGAAAAGATTTTTGATCGCCAAAGAGCTGGCGACCTCGCAATGGAACCTCGGCGCTTTCTCAAATCTTGGCGCGTGGGACCCGGAGAAAAAGATCACTTCACCTGATTGCATTGGATCATGGCTGGTGGCGCCGCCGGTGTTGCGCTTTCAACTGGTCGGTGCAGGGTGCATCACGTTCCAAAACCGGTTAAGCCTGCTGATCCAGGCGCATCCGGAATTGACGACAGATGCCGCCGTTTGCCGGACCTGGATCCAGGATTGGGTCAAAGCCATTGAAACGGAACTGGCCAAACCTGTTGCCGACCGTGTTCCCGCATCTGTCCCCGCTTAAAATTTATACGTCGCCGAGATATTCAGGGCTTTATTGAAGACCGTGTATTTTCCATTGGCAGTCTGGCCGCTGAGAGACGGTTGGCCTCCCGAAACATTGCGTTGGGCGTAGGCAAATTGAAATGCCGCCATCCAATCGATCCGTTTGCCATGATGCCCAAAACCGACACCGCCGAGACTTAAATCAGCATCATCAATCAATGGATTGTAAGTGGTCGAGGGGCAGGAATTTTCACTATACATATAGCCCACACTGGCGAAATAGCCGTTCCAGAGTTGACGGGTGGCGCCAAATTCGAAGATGAAGCTGTCTTGAAAATTAAAGGTGAGGGTCTGAGGGCCGAATGGGGTCGCGCTAAAAGTGGCGCTTTTATCCACGTCCCATTGAGACCAATCCAGGTCGAATTCGAAATTCCAGTTTGCCGTGGGACGGAACGAAATGCCACCGGTGACATATTTCGGGAAATGCAGGGTAGCACTGCTGTTGACGGAAGTGGCAAACGGTGGGCCGAAATTTTGTCCAGCTCTGCCACGATACGTTATTTCTGTTCCCGAACGGTAGTTAAGGCCAAAAGACCACATGGGATCTGGCTGCCATAAGATGCCGGCGTTGTAGCCGATATCCCAACCTTCACCGGTAAAATTGAAACGGTTGCCCGGGGAGAAGAAGAGAGCATTTTGGAGGCCTACTTGTGAAAAGTTGAAATTCGGCCCAATGGCTACGGACAACGTTTTAGATACTTTCCAGGCGGCTACCGGGTTCACGCACACGTATTCGAGGCTCCCTTTTTCGGCAATGGAATTGAACGGCGTATTGTTTCCCCAATTGACGGACAATCCATAAGGAGCATAGACACCCAGGCCGAACGAGAGCGGCAGATTAGTGAGCGTATAGGTGGCGTACAGTTGAGGCACCGGTTGAGGGGTCGTATCCGTTTTGGCATTTCCGGAAGGAGAAGAAAACTTTGAGTCCGCGGAAATGATATAAGCCCCGATACTTATCTGCTCGCCGGGCAACTGCGTGATGCCGGCGGGATTATAATAAATGGCGGAGGGATCATCGGCGGTGGCGGTGAAGGCGTCGCCCCGCGCGATAGCTTCGGGATCCTGGTTGGGCAGCCGAAAGGCGTTCGCCCACACAGACGCGGCCGAGAGGATGAATATCGCCGTCGCGACAAAAATCCTGTTAAGCGCACATATTGCATTTTTCTTATTTTGATTTTTTTTCATAAATAAAATTAATTTATCGCTCGTTTTCGGTTTCTTATCGGAACAATTTATCGCCTTTATTCGGGACACTAATGTCCATTGTTTTGACAAACACTTTTCGATTACTGAGTTACACCTATGTATTTGTGCCGGGCCGGTCAGGACAAAGCAATGGCAATGCCAGCCCGCAAATGATTCGTTTCCGGCAAACCGTTAGCAAATATCCCCCCGGACAACAATCCCTTTGTTTTGGCGCGAAAAATGTTCCATTGTAGTGGTAATGAAACAGGCATTGACAGGCCACGGCCACGGCGCGGGCAGCCAGGCGAGGAGAATTCCTCCGGCACCCGTCAAAGCCGCGTCCGTTGACAAGGGAAACCAGGTGACATTCCAGACTGCGGAACACGTGAAGCTGCATGGCAGCCTTTCGCGCGTGACGCGGCATCTGGCCGTCTTTGAGCTTTATAGCCCGATTGTCACGCCCCGGTTTTCCGAAGTGTTAAGCGAATTCACGATCGTGATGCAATCCCAGGCCGCCTATTCAGGGCGCGCGGTCCTCTCCAAAGTGCTGGATGCGGGCACGAAAGTCATCTGCGAGGCCATGCTGGACGCGATGGACTGGCAGGATTTGAACCTGATCTCGGCCTTGCAAAAGGAAGGGCAGATCGCCCGGGAGTTCAGGGAATTTCTGGCCGAATGGCAAAAAAATTTCAAGGTGGCTCCCGAGTTCAAGGTGGCCGTGGCGGACATGCAGACGTTCCTTGAGGATTTCCGGCTGTGGATGGAGCAAACGGAACTCAAGCTGCAGGCCCAGCCCTTTGACCGGCAGGCATCGGAGCGCAAAATTTTGGAAGCGCTGGTGGGCCCGGTCATGCCGGGCATGGCTTCGTTGTTCGAGAGATTCGAAAGATTGATCCACGAGGTCCCCAAGGACTCCCAGGCCGCCGCCATCATCTATGCCAAGCGGATGCTTCATCCGTCCGTCCTCTGCGCTCCGTTCATGCGCCGGACTTTTGAGAAGCCGCTCGGTTACGCGGGCGATTACGAAATGGTGAACATGATGACGCGCGATCCGTTCCAGGGTGATTCCCTGTTTGCGAAAGTCCTGAACACATTTTTTCTGAACACGCCTCCGGTAGTGGCCCACCGGAACCGGATCGATTCCCTCACCGAGCATCTGCATTCCGAAGTTTTCCGGAGGTCGGTCAAAGGCAAGCCGACGAAGATTTTCAACCTCGGCTGCGGCCCCGCCATGGAGATCCAGCGTTTCCTGGCCAAGTCGCCGATGTCGGACAACGTTGAATTCACGCTTCTCGATTTCAACGATGAGACCATCGAGTACACGCAGCGGAACCTCGCGCAGGTCTGCCGCAAATATGACAGCGATTGCATGATCCGCGTCCTCAAGAAATCCGTGGCCCAATTGATCAAGGACAGCTCCGCTTTTCCGCGGGGCTCATTTGACATGGTCTATTGCGCCGGCCTTTTTGATTATTTGCCCGACCCGGTTTGTTCCAAGCTGATGGCGATTTTTTGGAATCTGGTCGCTCCCGGGGGCCTGTTGCTGGTATCCAATGTCCACTCCAACAATCCCTCGCGCGGTTGGATGGAATACATGGTGGACTGGCATTTGATTTATCGCGACGCCGAGCAGATGCATGACATCCTGCCGCCGGGGGTTCCCAAGGACAAGGTCCGGATTTTTGTGGAGGAGATCGGCGTCAATATCTTTGCAGAGATCCGCAGGCCGCAAATTGACGAAAATCCTTAAAAATGGCTGATTTTCAACAAAATTTAACTGAGATTAACCGCGCCTTTATGGAAGCGGAGCGCGCCATTCGCATCCGCAATTTCCGCATCGCCTGCATTCTGGCGGCGATCTTTTCCCTCTCGGGCAGCAGCCTGGATATCCTGGTTTATCCCGATCATTTCCGGGAGTTTCTTAAATTCCGGCTGATGCTGGTCGGATTGTTGTTGTTCATCTGGTGGCTGGTCAAAACCCCAGTGGGAATGCGGATCCACCGGTTACTGGGTTTGATGTTGCCGGCGTTGCCGACCTTTTTCCTCGCCATCATGATCTATAAAACCAGCCCCAGTTCGCCCTATTACGCGGGCTTTAACCTGGTTCTGCTTGGGGCCGTGATCATCCTGCGCTGGACTTTTATTGATACCGTGATCGTCGCGTGCGAAGTCCTGGGAATATATCTGGTCGCAGCTTTTATGAATCCGCCCGGCGGGCCGGAGGACATCTATGGGACACTCGGCCCCAAGATTTTCTTCAACAACGTCTTCTTCGTCGCGGTCACGGGGGTTTTTGTCGTGATCGGCAATTATTATTACAACCAAATCCGGTTTCGCGAATTCGCGTTCCGGTATGAGCTCGACAAGAACAAGCGCGAATTGGAGGAGACCAACCGCAAACTCGTGGAGTTGGACCATCTCAAGAGCCGCTTTTTTGCCAACATCAGCCATGAAATGCGGACTCCGCTCACGCTGTTGCTCGGGCCGCTGGAGAGTCTGATGCAGCGATTTGAGCGCTCCGTCGACGACAATTCGCGCGAACTGCTCGGGACCATGCACGCCAACGGCATGAGACTTTTGAAATTGATCAATGATCTGCTCGACCTCATCCGCATGGAAGCCGGGCGCATGGACATCAAAAGTGATCCTCTCGCGATCCCCGATTTCATCAACGGCATGGCCAGCGCCGTCCGGCAGGTCGCCCAAAACAAGCAGATCACCTTTGAATCCCAGGTGAACCCGCAACTCGACGCGATCCTTGCCGACCGGGACAAACTCGAAAAGATTTTGCTTAACCTGTTGTTCAACGCCCTGAAATTTACCCAGGAAGGCGGCAAGGTTTGGGTGCATGCCGGGAGAGAAGGAGATTCTTTTGTGCTGGTCGTGGGCGATACCGGCATCGGCATCTCGGAAAAAAATCTTCCCTTTGTTTTTGACCGCTTCTGGCAGGCGGACAGTTCGTCCCGCCGGAAACATGCCGGCGTGGGCATCGGCCTGGCCCTGGTGAAGGAATTGACCGAAATGATGCGCGGCAGCGTCGAAGTGAAAAGCGCGGAAGGCAAAGGCACCACCTTCACGGTGCGATTGCCCTATCATGAAGCCCAGATGCCGCCCAAGACACAGTCCCCCGGTTCTTTGCTCCCGGAGAACGATGCGGAAGCCGGGGAATGGCTCGCCGGCCTGTATCGGCGCGCGGAATTATTTCCGACCGCGACCCAGGAAAAAATCAAAGAGACGCCAAGGGAAGCGGGCGGCACGCGCGCGGTTGTCCTGCTGGCGGATGACGAGCCGGATATGCGCCGCTATCTGAAATCCGAATTGGACGCCGATTATAACGTGCTGGAAGCGGTGGACGGTGTCGAGGCGCTGGAGAAGGCGACCGAACTACTGCCGGACATCATTTTGCTCGATATGATGATGCCGCAAATGGACGGCCTGGATGTCTGCCGCGAATTGCGCAAGCGCCCGGCGACGTTGAACATCCCCGTCATTTTGCTCACCGCGCGCGCCGATGAAGAAACGAAATTCGACGCGCTGGCGATGGGAGCGAACGATTTCCTGGCCAAACCCTTTTCATCCACCGAACTGCAGGCGCGGATCCGAAATCTCATCGAATCGCATCATTACCAGCGCAAATTGTCGAAACAAAACGTCGCCCTGACCACGGCCATCGAGCAGATCAAGGAAACAGAAATGCAACTGGTGCAATCGGAGAAGCTCGCCTCGCTCGGGCGCATGAGCGCCGGGATCATCCATGAGATCAACAATCCGTTGAATTACAGCCTGACGGGCCTGTTCGCCTTGCGCAACAAAGGCAAGCAGCTCCCGCCGGAAGATCGCATCGAGTACAACGACATTCTGAACGATGTGGAAGAGGGCATCAAACGCGTCCGCAACATCGTCTCCGACCTGCGCACGTTCACGCACCCGGGCGGCGGCGGCGGCGAAATGGTGGATGCGGATGACGCGGTGGAAGCCGCCCTCCGGTTTTTGTCTGGCGAATGGAAAGGGAAAGTCCATATTGAAAAAAACCTGCCCGCTCAATTGGCGGTCTGGGGGAACCGGAACAAGCTGGTCCATGTCCTGGTCAATTTGCTGCAGAATTCGATCGACGCGCTGTCAGACAAGACGTTCGATGAATCTGAACAGCGGACGATTTGGATCGAAGGACATGCCAAAGGGGAGCGCAATGCCATCGTCATCCGTGACAATGGCCCGGGGATCGGGCCGCAAGTGCTGGACAAGATCTTTGATCCGTTTTTTACGACCAAGGATGTCGGCAAAGGCATGGGGCTGGGCTTGAGTATTTGCTACCGCATCCTGCAGGGCTATGGCGGAACAATTTCCGCCAAGAGCAAGTACGGAAAGGATTGCGAATTTACCATCGAATTGCCGGCCAAGGAAAGGTCGGCGGAACTGGAGATGAATGATGAACAACTTTTACGATTATAAAAAATATGGGATCCTGTATGTCGACGACGAAGAAAAGTCGCTGACGAACTTTTCGCGGGCTTTCGGCGGGGAGTTCCGCGTCTTCACCGCCGCCTCGGCGCAGGCCGGGTTTGCGCTCCTGCAGAAACACGCCGATGAGATCGGCCTGTTGATGACCGACCAGAGGATGCCGGGGGAAAAAGGCGTCTGGCTTTTGGAAAAGGCGCGGCAATTCCGCCCCAACACTTTGCGCGTGCTGGTGACGGCTTATGCCGACATGGAGGCCGCCATCGCCGCCGTCAACAGCGGCGCCATCTACAAATACGTCACCAAGCCCTGGGATCCGCCGCAGTTGGAATTGACGCTGCGGCAGGGATTGGAGTTTTTCATGGTGCAAACCGAGCGCGACCAACTGTTGCACGAAAAAATGTCCGTGCTGCGCAACATGATGATCGCCGACCGCATCGTCAGCCTGGGGTTGCTCGCCGCCGGCCTCAGCCACCAGATCCGCAATTCGCTCGTGGCCGTCAAAACTTTCCTCGACCTGGCGCCCAAGAAAATGGCCGAGGAGCGCGCGAGCACCAATGGCCTGCGCAACCCGGATTTTTGGAAGGACTACCACTCGAACGTCCAGTCCCAGATCGAGAAGATCAACGGTTTGCTGAAGGATTTGTGGGTGGCGTCTGAAAATTCATCCACGCCGTTTGCCGATGAGGTGTCCCTGAACGAAGCCGTGGCCGAAAGCCTGGAGGGATTTAAGGATCAATTCGCGGGAAGACGGATCGAAGTGGAGACAAATATTTCCGGGACATTGCCAAAAATGAAAGTGGACAAACCCAAATTCAAGCGCCTGTTCGAACTGATTTTCAAGGAGGAGATCGCGACCCTGCCGGCGGGTTGTAAAATTTCCATTTCGGCCGAATTGCAGGACGGCGCCAAGCCCGAAATCTTCGTGCGCATCAGCGACAATGGTCCCGGCCTGCCGCCGGACGCCCTTCGCGTGGTGTTCGATCCCTTTGTCGTGCGCGAATCTGTTCCCAGCGAATATGGCATCAACCTGATGGCCTGCTTTTTTATCGTGCATCACCACGGTGGAAAGATCGACGCCAAAAGTTTGTCCGGGCGGGGCACGACGTTCACGATCCAATTGCCGTTGCACCCTGAGCGGGCGCCGCAGGAAAAGCCCGGGGAAAATGAATATCTCCAGAAAGCCCTGCTGAATGACGAGCTTTGGAAGAAATTGATCTCCGGCGGTTAAATTCCGCAGGCAACGTGTTAAGTTTTGTTTCGTTTCCTCCCTGCCCGCCGGTGGAGGCGAGCGGTGCCGGGTCGGGGCTTCGGCTTAACAAAACTTGCCCCGCCTGCGCCGCGCTGAATACTCTAGGCGGATGCGGTTGCTCGACCGATACCTATTCCGTGAATTGCTGACGCCGCTGGCCATCTGTCTCGGCGGGCTCCTCATCTTCTTGATGTCATGGAATCTATTCAATGAATTGGACAAGCTTCAGCAGGCCAAATTGCACCTGGGGGATATCATTGAATATTGCATCGCGATGACGCCGGAATTCCTGGCCACGATCCTGCCGCTGGTATTGCTGCTTGCGTTGCTTTTCGCGCTGACCAATCACGCCCGGCACAATGAGATCACGGCCATGCGGGCCGCCGGCCTGAGTCTATGGCGGATTTGCCTGCCCTATTTCATGGTCGGGGGCGCTGCGGGAATCGTTTTGTTTGGATTGAACGAGTTTTGCATGCTGCGGTGCGCGGATTGGGGAGACCAGATCTTGAACCGCTATGTGCCGCACCAGGTGTATGAACCGGCAAAAGAAGGTTTCCAGGATGATCGGGCGAACCGGAAATGGATTTTTGATAAATTGGATTACCGGAAAGGGGAACTGGCCCATGTGCAGGTCAACTGGCATCTGGCGGATGGTTCGAGCGTGCAATTGAACGCCGACCACGCCATTTATGCCAATGGCGTCTGGACTTTTTTCGACGTGTCGGAGTATGGCCAGTATGTGTTGGCACAGACCAATGCGCTGGCCATGCCTGAGTTCCACGAAACGCCGCAGCAGATGAGGATTGAGATCGAAATCAACAATGCGGAGATGGTCGGTTCGCACAAAATCGCCGTCCCGCTGCTGGACATCCTTGATTATCTGCGCCTCCGCCAGGGCGTGGCATCGCCATGGCTGAAGACGCAGTTGCAAGAGCATCTCGCCGCCCCGTTCGTCTGCCCGATCGTTGTGCTGATCGCGATCCCCTTCGGCGCGGGTTCCGGCCGGCGCAATCTGTTTTTCGGGGTCGCCGGCAGCATCTTTATTTGTTTTGCTTACATCGTGATCCAAAAAGTCGGCATTGCCATCGGGCAGACCGGCAATCTGCCCGCCTGGCTCGCTGCGTGGTCGCCCGATTTTCTCTTTGCCGCCGCCGGGATTTTTTTGACGACCCGCGTGCGATAAAACCGTGAACGACGAACTGGAAAAAACAAAATCACGCCTGGAGCGGATGCAATTGCTCTACCAGGTCAGCAACGTCATCCATTCCACGCTCGAACCGCAGGAAGCGTTGCAATTGATCGTGCGCGAAGCCGTTCGCCTGATGAATGCAAGCAGCGGGTCCGTTGTGCTCATCAATCCCACGACCAGTTTCCTGGAGATCCACGCCTCGCAAAATCTGCCCGCATCGGCGACGAAATTGCAATTGCGCGTCGGCGAAGGTGTCACCGGCTGGGTCGCGCGTCACGGAAAACCCGCTCGCGTCGGTGACGTGCGGCATGACGAGCGTTACATCGTCGCGCGCCGGGGAGTGCGGTCGGAATTGGCGGTGCCGTTGGAGGTCAACGGCGAGGTGCGCGGGGTGATCAATGTGGACTCCGACCGCGCCAATGCCTTCAGTCATGACGACCAGGAATTATTGCAAGAGCTTGCTGTCCAAGGGTCTAGAGTCATCCAAAATACCTGGCTCTTCGAACAATTGCGCTTAAAAGCGAAGTTGTTCGAATCGCTGGCTGCGGTCAGCCGCGCCATCAATTCCACTCTGAACCTCGATGAAGCTTTGCGCGCCATCACGCGGGAGGCCAGCGAATTGATGCGCGCCCGCATGTGCTCGCTCATGATGCTCGATGATTCGCGCGAATGGCTGGACCTGCGCGCCAGCAATGGCGCCGGGGCGGCTTATCTTAAGAGGCCGCGTTTAAGCGTCGGCGACAGTTTCCTGGGCGTGGTCGTGCGCCGAAAAAAGCCGATGCAATTGGAAAATGTCCAGACATCCAACCATTATCAAAATGTGGAGATGGCGCGGCGCGAGGGCCTGATTTCCCTGCTCAGTGTGCCGCTGCTCTTTGCCAATGAAGCCATCGGCACTTTGAATGTTTATAGCGGCGAACCTTATCATTTTTCGAATGAAGAGATACGCATCTTAAGCGCCCTGGCGGAACTCTCGGCCATCGCCATCGAGAAGGCGCGGCTGTATGAGCGCATCGTCGACGTGGAAGAGCAATTGCGGCAGAACGAAAAACTATCCGCGCTCGGCTTGCTCGCGGCGGAAGTGGCCCACGAGATCCGCAATCCGCTCACCGTGATGAAATTGTTGTACCATTCGTTGCAACTGAAATTCCCCGCCGGCGATCCCCGCGCCAAAGACGCCCAGATCATCGATGGAAAAATCGAGCACCTCAACAAGATCGTCGAGCAGATATTAGATTTTGCGCGCACCACGGAACCGAACCTTGCGCCGGTGGATCTGAACGAATTGATCGACGAGCTGGGTCTTCTGGTGAGGCATAAGATGGCCAATCAGAAGATCAAGATGCTACTGAAGCTACAGGGGGATTTGCCCGCTGTCATGGGCGATGCCACCCAGTTGGAGCAGGCTTTTTTAAACCTGATCCTCAATGCCGCGGAAGCGATGCCCAAAGGCGGGACCCTGACCGTGAAGTCACGCGCTGTTTCCCCAACACAGATCGCCGTGGAATTCAAGGATACCGGGGCGGGCATGAGCGAGGAACTGCAACGCCGCGCCTTTACCGCTGTCTTGAGCACCACCAAAGCCAAAGGGACCGGCCTGGGATTGGCCATCGTCGGCCGGATTGTTGAAACCCATCACGGCGCGATCCGCATCAAATCATCTCCCGGCCGCGGCACGAATATCATCCTCACCCTGCCCGTCAAATAGTCATAGTTCTTCCGGGTCCTTTTCCGTTGGCAGAAGATTTCCGCGCAATTTACTTGCAACCATGGCCAAGTGATTTTATCACCTACACTACGATTTTATGACCTATACAAAATTGCAATGGTGGGAACGGTTCCAAAAATATCGCACGGAATTTCCGCAGGTCGGCCTGGCCGTGGACCTGAGCCGCATGAACGTCTCCGACGAATTTTTCGCGAAGATGGAGCCGCTCGCGCAAAAGGCTTTCGCCGACATGGACGCACTGGAAAAGGGCGCCATTGCCAACCCGGATGAAAACCGGATGGTCGGGCATTATTGGCTGCGCAATCCTGCCCTGGCGCCCACCCCGGAGATCCACGCTGAAATTGAGAAAACCATTGCCAACATTAAGCAATTCGCATCGGACGTCCATAGCGGAAAAGTTCGTGGCACCGCCGCACAATTTAAAAATTATCTGCTGATCGGCATCGGTGGTTCGGCTTTGGGCCCCCAATTTGTCGCCCACGCTCTTGGCGATCCGCGCACGGATAAGATGAAGCCTTTCTTTTTCGATAACACCGATCCAAACGGAATGGACCGCGTTTTGGCGGCCATCGGGACCGAACTGAACCAGACCCTGTGCATCGTCATCTCAAAGTCCGGCGGCACCAAAGAAACCCGCAACGGAATGCTGGTCGCCAAAGCCGCTTATGAAAAGGCCAAACTCAATTTTGGAGCGCATGCAGTGGCGATCACCATGGATGGCAGCGACCTCGATAAATACGTGACCGAAAATAAATGGCTTAAGAAATTCCCAATGTGGGATTGGATTGGCGGCCGAACCAGTGAACTTTCGGCCGTTGGATTATTGCCCGCCGCGTTGCAGGGATTTGACCTTGATGGATTGCTTGCCGGCGCTAAACAGATTGACGATGTGACGAGAGTTGGAAACGTTAAAGACAACCCTGCCATGCAGCTTTCTTTGGCTTTTTTTGAGTCCGGTAACGGTAAGGGAACTAAAAATATGGTAGTTTTGCCGTATAAGGACCGTCTGGAGCTCTTTTCGAAATATCTTCAACAATTAGTGATGGAATCCCTTGGAAAAGAGAAGGATTTAAAGGGAAATATGGTTAACCAGGGCATAACTGTATTGGGTAATAAAGGTTCAACAGACCAGCATTCGTACATCCAACAATTGCGCGACGGCCTGAACAATTTCTTCGTCGTCTTTATCTCTGTCCTCAAGGACGACTCGGAATATGACCTGATTGTCGAGAAGGATGCATCCGTTGGGGACTTCTTGAACGGGTTTTTCCTTGGGACCAGACAGGCTTTGACGGAGGGCGGCCGTGAGTCGGTGACGCTCACTATCAACGAGGTCTCGGCGAACACAGTAGGGATGTTGATCGCATTATTCGAGCGCGTGATCGGATTTTATGCTTCGTTGGTCGGCATCAATGCCTACCATCAACCAGGCGTGGAATCCGGAAAGAAAGCGGCAGGCCAAGTCATTGAGATTCAACGAAAAATTCTCAGTCATTTGCAAAAAAATCACAGTTTATTCACAATTGAAGAAATTTCACAATCTATTGGTAATAAAGGTGATATAGAAACTGTGTTCCAAGTTATTCAACACTTAACCTCCAATGGCCGCTTGTCAGCAATAAAGGGTGACTCCATCGTTAAATATCGTTTGGGATAATCTATGTTCGTTTACCCAAAACAATACGATGTCATCGTAATTGGAGCAGGTCATGCAGGGGTGGAAGCCGCCCTGGCTTCTGCAAGGATGGGGTGTCAGACTCTTCTCTTAACAATCAATGTCGATTCGATTGGACAGATGTCTTGTAACCCGGCAATCGGTGGTTCGGCCAAAGGACATTTGGTCCGGGAGATCGATGCGTTGGGCGGCGAGATGGGAATGAATACGGATATGACCGGAATTCAGTTCCGGTTATTGAATTCAAAGAAGGGGCCGGCAGTTTGGGCACCCAGGGCCCAGTGTGATAAGAAGGCGTATCAATTTCGATTAAAATGGGTCTGTGAGGCGCAACCGAATCTGGACGTCAAACAGGGTCAGTCGGTGGCAATACTTCACAAGGAGGGGGTAGCATATGGAGTTGAGACCTCGCTGGAGGTTCAATATCTTGGAAAGGTCATCGTTGTGACCACGGGGACATTCCTTCGTGGGTTGATGCATATCGGGTCAAACAAGCAATCCGGCGGCCGGCTTGGCGATGCGGCGGCTATGAATCTTTCAGCTTCCTTGAAGGAATTGGGGCTTGAACTAGCCCGTCTGAAGACCGGGACACCGCCACGGTTGTTAAGGCGGTCAATCGATTTTTCTAAGACAGAGATCCAGAATGGAGACGAGCCTGTCCCGTATTTTACATTTTGGAAGGACGATTTGTTCCACATGGAACAATCCAAGACTAAACCGGTCGGCACTTTTCAAGGCAACGGGTATCCAGCGGGTTCGATGTTGAATAGAATTAACGGACAATTTCCTTGTTACATTACATTTACAACAGAAAGTACGGCCAAAATTATCCGGGATAACCTTCATAAATCCCCAATGTATTCCGGAGTCATTGAAGGGGTTGGCCCACGCTATTGCCCTTCAATTGAGGATAAGATAGTCAAGTTTCCCGAGAAACAGCGACACCAGATTTTTCTGGAACCGGAGGGAATTGAAACGGACGAATTTTATGTCAACGGCTTTTCGACATCGCTCCCGTTCGATGTGCAGGTCGATTTGGTGCGGACCATCGTCGGTTGCGAGAATGCCGAGATCCTGCGGCCGGCTTACGCCGTGGAATATGATTTTGCCAATCCGACACAACTGCATCCCTGGCTGGAAACGAAAGTTTGCCGAAATTTATTTTTGGCCGGACAGATCAATGGAACTTCCGGTTATGAGGAAGCGGGTTGCCAAGGCTTGATGGCAGGCATCAATGCAGCGCGGCGCATCAAGGACCAGCCTCCGTTCGTGTTGCGTCGTGATCAGGCGTATATCGGCGTCTTGATCGATGACCTGGTCACCAAGGGAACCATTGAACCATACCGGATGTTTACGTCGCGCGCGGAATACCGATTATTACTGCGCCAGGATAATGCGGACTGGCGACTTTCCGAACTGGGGCATGAAATCGGCCTTTTACCGGAACGGAACTACCAAAAATTCATCATCAAAAAAACGATGATTGACAATGAGATTATAAGATTAAGTAATATATTTAATAACTCACACTTATTATCAAAAATCCTTTCCCGTCCAGAGATAAGCTATGCCCAACTACCGGACCGGGATGAATCTTTGCCGGAGGAAGTGATCCAGCAGGTGGAGATCGCGGTAAAGTACGCGGGTTACATCGAGCGCCAGGAAATTGAGATCACCAAATTCAAGAAGCTGGAAGGGAAACAGATTCCGGATGACTTCGATTTCTCGACGGTTCCCAGCCTGCGATTGGAGGCGCGCCAGAAACTTCAGAAAATCCGGCCGGCGACAATTGGCCAGGCGGCGAGAATTTCCGGGGTGTCGCCAGCAGACATCAGCATTCTCCTGGTATGTTTAAAGAGATACGATAGCGGGAAGAGCCGGAACAACGGGAACGGGAATTGTCAGCCCTGTGAGATGGAGGAGTAAAGATCGCAAGCTGCCCGGACTGATCCATCGGCGTGACGCCGCTCACCGCCAGTCGCGGGCATGGACGGAAGACCGCTCGCGAAGACTGTCTGCCCTAACTGCGATTCAGATTTTAATACAGTCCCAAACTGCGCAACAGAAAGTATTCATTGAGGGGATCGTCATCGGTGATTTTAATTTCGGGATCTGCATAACGGTTGCTGGAAGGAATGGTATGCGTTGTGACGTTGGATAGATAGTCGGCGGCAGGACCAGGGCGGAAAGGAACAGGTAGCCGAAAGAATCCATCTGGCCGGCGGTCAGCAAAACACGCTCACCGGTGGCAAATAATTTCGGGACGGCATGCGCGTCCAAACCACCTGGTAAAGCAGGCCGCAAAAGCCGGACACAAAAAAGAGTGAAAATGGGAGCGGACGCATAATGACTTGAAACCGACCAAAACTATGAAGCCGACGATGTCCAGTCAAGGGGTTCGGACGGGAAAGGAGAATAATTGGCTGTCCGACATGGATTCGAACCATGAATAACGCCTCCAAAGGGCGCTGTGTTACCATTACACCATCGGACAAGCCGCCATTATCCTAAGTTTTTTACATGTTTTGCGCAAAGAGAAAATCCGAGGGGATTTAAGCGAAAGAAGGTTTGCCCGCATGTTCGTCCAGCGACATAATTCCAAACGATTTGCCAATGCCAAGCCATCCATCAACAGTCATCGCCAACGGAAAATCCGTGGAGGGAAGCCTGCCGTGCACCATTGAGGCATTTTTGATCGCGCAGAAATTATCGCCACGGAGCGTGGTGGTGGAGCACAATGGCGAGGCCGTGGCGCCCTCGGAATTTTCAAATCGAATTTTGAACGCGGACGACCGGTTGGAAATCGTAAAGATTGTAGCAGGCGGATGATCGAAATGTTTATGAGCACGAAAAAATTACTCTTTTTGATGGCGGTAATCGTCATCGCGGGCGAAATGGCCAGGGCGGACGATTCCAATTCCGTGACGCAGGCGTGGCAGGCGCTGACGAATTTTTCGCTGCCTTCGGCGCCGGCGGATTGGGCCACCAACCCGCCGACCCAGGCGCAGTTGGGTAAGCTTGATGATGCGGAAGAAATGGCGTCGTCGGCTGAAGCCGACAAGGCGCGGCAGTTTTATCTGAAATTTCCGAATGATGACAGATCTGCCGAGGCGCGCCTGGTAGAGGTGGAGGCGCTGCAATCGGCCGTGCATTTCGGCGCGACCAACCGCCTGGATGCCCTGGACATGCGCGAGGATTCGTTGATCAATGACACGAACGTATCGGAATCGGTGCATTATGAATTGCGATTGGACCAGGTGGGGCGCCAATTAAAGGCCGCGGACGAGTCGGGCGCGGACATCAACGCCGCGGCAGAGGCGGCGGGACGCGAATTGGTGAAGGAATTTCCAGCCGGGCCGGCGGGTTACCAGCTGTTGGTCGACCAGGCTGCAACGGGTGATCTCTTGACCATGCACGACCTGGCGGAGGTGATGGCCAATAGCGGCGGCCCCAAGGAACTCACTGATTTCGGAACCAGTTTATTGAACCAGATCAACGTCATCGGCAAACCATTACCGGTCCAGTTCCAGGCTGCCGACGGCCGGGAGATCGATGTGACAACGCTGTCGAATAAAGTCGTGCTGGTGGATTTTTGGGCCAGTTGGTGTCCGCCCTGTGTGGCGTCCATCCCGGGGCTGGTGAAACTTTACGGGCAATATCACACCAATGGATTAGAGATTGTCGGCATCAATTTTGATGATGACACCAATGCCGCCCTGAAATGCATCGCCCAAAATGGCGTCACCTGGCCACAATACTTCGGTGGCTACGGGGCGGATAATTCCTATGGCCGGACCTATGGCCAGGTCCTTCCGTTTGTCTGGCTGGCGGATAAAAAGGGGATCGTCCAGGACATCCACGGCCGGGCTGATACGGAGGCCAAGATCAAAAAACTGCTGGCGCAATAATTTGCCGCATTTCGTTCTCCAAATCCGTCTCTCCGGGATATAACCTCCTACAAATGAACTCCATAGTTTTCTGGACAGTCATCGGCTGGCTTGGAAATGCGGTGTTTTTCTCACGTTTTGTCGTGCAGTGGTATGCGACCGAGAAAAAGAAACAAGTAGTGGTGCCGGTATTATTCTGGTGGCTGAGCCTGGCGGGTTCGCTGTTGTTGCTGGCCTACGCGCTTTTTTACGACAAGCATCACGTGATCATTTTCGCATACCTGTTCACCTGGATTCCCTACACCCGGAATCTGATCATCCATTTTCGCCATCAAAGGGCGCATACGGATTGCGCGGGTTGCGGGAAAAAAATTCCGCCGCAGTCGAATTTTTGTCCGAACTGCGGCGTTAAAGCGAATTGAGATTTAGTGTTTGGCCGGGGCCGTGTTGGTCTCGATGCCGTATTTCACGAGGATGGGGCGGAATTCAGGATGATCATTCCCGTAGGCAACCAATTGGCTAACGAAACTTTTGATGGCCGGCAACTTTTTATCGAACGGCTGGATGATTTGGGCCTGGATATTATTGACGTCCTTGCCGATGTGATGCGACTCATAACAGAGATACGCCACCAGCGTGCCGGTGACGACGATCAGGGCCAGGAGCAACAGAAAGACCTGGCGTTGCAATGCCGCCACCTGGTCGGCCAATCCTGAATTGGAATCAAGTTCGTTCATAAATCAGTGCCCTTGGAGGATACGGGTCAAAGCGGGATTGGGATATTTTTGGTTGTAAGCCGCCACTTCATTCGCCAGGCCTTGCAACCGCAAATAGGTCTGGTTGACCTGTAAAGCCTGGACTTGCAGAGAGTTGTCCTCGCGCGAACGGTTGATGGTCTGCAGGGCGAAAATCACGCCGAGCACCACCAAAACACCCAGGACAAACGTCAGGATTCCATTTGTTATCTCGCATTTCATAAGAGTCCGGCAAATTTAGCGGTTTGGCCGGGGATGTCCATAATGTTTTTGCGGAAAGGAATTGATTTGGGGACCCGCTACTGGCATTACATGCGCATAACTTGCGCTGTGGCGAAAGAAGAACCAATCGAAGTTATAGGCAACGTCACCCAGGTCCTGCCGGGGACGATGTTTCGGGTGGCATTGTCCAATGGCCATGAGGTCCTCGCGCACATCTCCGGCAAGATGCGAAAGAATTTCATCCGCATCTCCGTCGGCGATAAGGTCAATGTCGCCCTGTCTCCCTACGACTTGAACAAGGCTCGCATTGTTTATCGGCATCCGTAAACTCAGCCGATGAAGATCCACTATTTTGGCGCGGCGCGGACCACCACCGGTTCGATGTATCTCATTGAGGTCAACGGAAAAAAACTCCTGCTCGAATGCGGATTGTTCCAGGGACATCGCCAGGAATCGGACCGGTTGAATAAAACCTTCCCCTTCGATCCACGGCAGGTGGATTCCGTCGTCTTAAGCCATTCGCATCTGGATCATGCGGGCAAGCTGCCGGCCTTGTGCAAGAATTACGACGGCCCGATCCATTGCACCAACGCCACGGGCGATCTATGCGGCATCATGCTGTTGGATTCCGCGCATATCCAGGAACAGGACGCCCTGTTTGTCTCGAAGATCCATGCGCAAAAACATCTGCCGCCCGTGCAACCGCTTTACACGACCCCGGATGCTGAAAAATGCGTGAAACAATTCGTCGCCCACGATTACGAAAAGCCGTTCCAACCCGTGCCCGGCGTGAGCGTGACGTTTCGTGATGCCGGGCACATTCTCGGGTCCGCCCAGGTCATTTTGGACGTGCAGGAGAGCGGACGGAAATTCCGTTTCCTGTTCAGCGGCGATATCGGCCGGGGCAACGATGAATTGCTGTACGATCCGAAGCCGGTTGAAAATGTGGATTATCTCCAGATCGAATCCACTTACGCCGCGCGCGTGCATGAGCAACGGCCCGATGCCGATGACCTGGTCGGCAAAGCCGTGAACGAGACGTTGAGACAGAATGGCAAAGTCATCATCCCCGCATTTTCCGTGGGACGCACGCAACAGATCGTTTATGTCCTGCACGAATTGATTTGCGCCGGAAAACTCCCGCGGGTGCCGATGTTCGTGGACAGTCCCCTGAGCCTGCACGCGACTGATATTTATAAGAGGCATCCAGAGAGTCTGCGCGACACGATTTACCAGACCATGTGCAGCAACGAAGACCCCTTTGGCATGAGGAACCTGACCTACATCACCAGCGCTGAAGATTCCAAGAAAATAAATGAGCGCAAGGACGCCATGGTCGTCATCAGCGCATCCGGCATGTGTGAAGCCGGGCGCATCCGGCATCATCTGAAAAACAATATCAGCTTTGCCAATAACCTGATCCTGTTCATCGGCTATTGTGCGCCGGACACCCTGGGCGCCAAGATCATTGCCGGGGTGAATCCGGTGAATATTTTCGGCGAACCGCACGCGGTCAAAGCCAGGATCGTTTCGCTGGACACGTATTCCGGTCATGCGGATAAAAATGAATTGAAAACGTATGTCCAACACGTTTCCGGGGACATCAAAAAAGTCATCTGCATCCACGGGGAAGAAACGCAATGCCTCGCCCATGTCGAAACACTGCGAGGCATGAAACCCAAGGCCGACGTCATCGCGCCGAAATACCTGCAAGTGGTGGAGATTTGACCGGCATATTACCCGCGTAAAAGCCGGCGTTTCACTCCCTAAAATTCACAAACTGCACGGCTACGGGAAATTCCTTGCCGCGCACGGCGGCGATAACGGTCTGCAATTCGTCCCGGCTTTTGCTGTTCACGCGCACTTCGTCGCCCTGGATCTGGGTGGTCACCTTGAATTTTCCATCGCGAATGAAGCCGGTGATCTCCTTGGCCACGGTTGTCTCGATGCCCTGCTTGATCTTGATGACCTGGCGGGCGTGGCCGAGCGGGGAAATGTCCGGCGTGCATTGTTCCACGCTCTTGAGGCTGATGTTGCGTTTGGCGAGCTTGCCGATGACCATTTCATTGAGGGTCCGCACCTTGAAATCGTCCTCGGCGCTCAATTTGATCTCCGTCTTCTCCAGGACGATCTCCGCTTTGCTACCTTTGAAATCGAAGCGGTTGGCCAATTCCTTTTTGGCCTGGTTGACGGCATTCTCAATTTCCATCGAGTTGACCTGTGAAACAATATCGAATGAAGGCATAATTTGATTTAAAATTGATGATTTTGTCCTTAGGCGCAATGCTTTATTGGCCCAGGATGGGCAGGAAGAGGCGGGAATCCCGTGGAATCATCATTTGCGGATTGAATAAATGGAGATATTTTGCCAGCTTCCGTCAAAACAGAAACTGTTCATGACCGAAATCAAGTCCAACGCCGACATCGAGCCATGCCTTTCGGTCGTGATGCCCGTTTTCAATGAGGCGGGGACGGTCGCAGAAGTGATCCAGATGGTTTTGGCGCAGCGCCCGGTGCAACAGCTCGTGATCGTGGATGATTGTTCGCGCGATGGCACCTGGGACAAATTGCAATCCATCGCGCAGAATGAACCGCGCATCAAGCTGGCGCACCACGATTTCAACCAGGGCAAGGGCGCGGCTTTGCGGACGGGATTTGCGCAGGCAACCTCCCCGGTCATCATCATCCAGGATGCCGACCTGGAATACGACCCGGCAGAATATTTTCGCGTGCTCACGCCGATTTTGTCGGGCAAGGCTGATGTGGTCTTTGGTTCGAGATTTCTGGGCAGTCCGGCGGGACATCGCGTTCTGTTTTACTGGCATTCCGTCGGAAACAAATTTCTCACGACGCTTTCCAATATGGCGACGGGATTGAACCTGACGGATATGGAGGTTTGTTATAAGGTTTTTCGGCGGGAAATTATCCAAAAAATCAAGATCGAGGAGAACCGGTTCGGCTTTGAGCCGGAAATCACGGCCAAGGTCGCCAAACTAAAGGTTCGGATCTATGAGGTGGGGATTTCGTATTCAGGCCGCACTTACGCTGAAGGGAAGAAAATCGGCTGGCGCGATGGCGTCCATGCGCTCTGGTGCATCATCAAATACAATTTTCTCTCTGCTGCATGAGCGCAATTCCCAATGAAACGGCGCGCACGGAAAATTTTGAATTTGATGCGTTGACCGAAGCTAAAAATTATCGGATCGCGTTGCTCCGTGAGTTTTCCAATTATCTTCGGGGAAGCGTACTTGAAGTGGGGGCAGGAATTGGTCAATTAACGGAGGCGCTTTTGCAAGATCCCTCGATTACCCAATTGGTTTCAGTCGAACCGGACCTCCGTTTCTGCGGCAGGTTGAGGAAGGTATTTCCAAGCCATACGATTGTCCAGGGCACCGTGGACGATGCGCCGGATGGAGGTTGGAACGCTATTTTGAATGTCAATGTCCTTGAACATATCGGCGACGATGAGGGTGAGTTAAGGAAGTATCATCAACGGCTCTCCCGGGAAAAGGGAACTCTATGCCTGTTTGTTCCTGCCCGGCCGGAAATTTACGCGTCGATCGACAAAGATTTTGGCCATTTCCGGCGCTACACCAGGGCAGATTTGCGCGCCAAACTGGAAGGGGCCGGCTTTAAAATAGTTAAGCTGCGTTATTACAACATCGCCGGCTATTTCGCCTGGTGGTTCAATTTTTGCCTGCTCAAGAGGCGACATTTTGACCCGGGCACCGTTCATTTTTTTGACCGGATTATTTTCCCCCCCATCCATGGTTTTGAAGTGGCCATTTGTCCGCCTCCGATTGGGCAGAGTCTCCTGGCTGTGGCGCAGGCCAAATCATGACACGGGTAATCTCATTCTGGATCTGCTGCTGCGCTTATTTCACATGTGCCGGCTGGATATTATCCACTCTTGGGCAGCTCAATGCCGCCGGTTATGCGGTGGTTTTGCTCTTGGGACTTGTTTGGTTGGCCGTTTGGCGGAAGAACACAACTGGCAGATTGGTTCCTCAAATCAGATGGCTAAAAATGCGGCGACGTTTTCACAGGTCGCTTCCGGCGCTTTATCTTGCGACCACTATTTTGATCCTGATCGGAGGGGTGATTTATCCGCCAAACAATTATGACGCCCTGACGTATCGATTGCCGCGGATGTTGAACTGGCTTGCTGCCGGCCATTGGGATTGGATCTCAACGGCCAATGAACGGATGAACTGGGCGGGGGTGGGATGGGAGTGGATTGCGATGCCATTTTTCTCGCTGCTCCATTCCGACCGTTGTCTGTTCCTCATCAATGTGACCGGATTTCTGCTGATGCCAGGGCTGTTGTTTTCTGTCTTCCGGCAACTGGGCATTACCAGGAGAGTGGCCTGGACATGGATGTGGGTTTTCCCACTGGCCTACGGTTATGCGATGCAGGCCGGTGGCATTGAAAATGATTTGGCTGGCGCAATTTTCGGTCTGGCGGCGCTCTTTTTTTGCCTGCGAGCGCGATGCTCGCAAAAGATCCAGGATTTATGGCTGGCCGGATTGGCGGCCGCGCTGATGACCGAAGTAAAAGTATCCAACCTTCCTCTTCTCCTGCCCTGTCTGGTGGCGGTCTGGCCGGCGTTAATCCTGCTGCGCAATCGTTGGGTTGCCAGTCTTGGGATCGCGGCAATCTCGTTGCTGGTCTCGGCGGCTCCAACGATTGTTTTGAACCAATGGCATACGGGCTCCTGGACTGGCGACCCGCAGGATTTAACCCAGGTACGTGTCAAAAATCCCGGTGCGGCGCTGCTGGGCAATGGACTTTTGCTGTTGAAGGATTCATTCATGCCGCCCGTGCTGCCTGGCGCGCGTAAAATCAATGCCGTTTTGGACAAAAAAATGCCTGCCGCAGTACAACAGATATTGAAAGACAAATTCCCCAGATATTACCTCGGGCCCATGAACGAATTGCCACAAGAGGAGGCTTCCGGGCTGGGGATCGGGGTCACGGCGCTGTTGCTGGCCAGTGCCGGCGTTTGCGTATTCAGGCGAAAAATACCGGGAACAAAAATTCCTTTGTCATTGGCGCTCGTCGCTTACGCCGGATGGATTGCCGTTCTCGTCTATATGCTCAAAATGGGTTCGGAAGCGACCGCCCGGCTAATGCTGCCGTATTATCCTTTGGCGATCATCCCGATTTTATGGATGCCCGGGCAGGAGCGGCTTTGGCGTTGTCGTTTTTGGAAATGCTTCGCATTCCTGGCGGCGTTATGCGTCCTGCCTGCCATCATTATATCACCATCGCGCCCGTTATTTCCTGCCCAGACAGTCACCGGATGGCTGGCACGACACCATCCGCACAGCACTGGAATGCAACGATTCGCCCTGGTGTACACCACATATGCAAATCGGAACGATGTACTCGCGCCTCTGCGCGCGGGCATACCGGCCGATGCCAGAAAAATTGGCTTTGTGGCCGGATCGAACGATACGGATTATTCTCTTTGGCGGCCATTTGGACAGAGAGAGGTCGTTGAGTTGAAAAGTGACGGGAGCAACTCCATCGTTGTTCCCGATGGTGTTAAATGGATAGTCATCAAAAAAGATGCCTGGCCGGATTTCAGCAGTCTCCCGCTGGAAGAATGGACAGCTGAACATCATGCACAGATTGTTTTGTCGGCGCCGGTAGTGGTCTTAGTCAGTTGGGGACCGCAGACCTGGTGCTTGCTCCAAATAGACAATCCCGCGCATTAGGAGAGCGGTTTAAAAAATACTGTAGCCCTTCGGGAGGGAAAGAGGAGAAGCGGTCTTTTTGGGTTTTGACGTCGTTTCAGCTCCCGCCTTCGCCAAAGGCTACGGCGTGGCAGGCAGTCACAGGGTTTTCAAACATGCTCCTTCGCCGAAGCCTCGCCAAAACACCAAAAATCCTCGCTCCGAACGGTCACATTATTTTTTAAAACGCTCTAAGATTCTATTTATCTGCAATCTGCAGCAGAAAATTCTGGAAGGGATAGAACATGAACGGCTTTTTCAACTCCTTGCCTGCGCAGACCAGTCCTTTTGCGGTAATGGCTTTTTCCCATTCCTCTTGGCGCCGAAAAGTCAGGGGAATCGGCATTTCCTTGTTATGGATTCGATTCAACAATTTATCAAAAAAGAACGTCAACTGCGATGGTTTGGCCTCAAAGATCAAGACCATTTTACAAACGCGCGCTGCTTCCTGGATGAGTTTTAGCTGGTTATCATACTCGATATGATGAAGGACATCGTTAATCAGCCCCACGTCGAATTGCTTGTCCTCAAAGTCAAGCTGGGTGGCAGATTTCATCAGAGTAAAGGGAATGTCTTTTTTCAAATACTTGGCGACATCGGTGCCTAAAATGACAAAACCAAAAATGCTGCGAAGCTCCAGGGTGACCACCCCGTTACCACAACCGATATCCAGGACCCTGGAGTTTTGAGATAGATAAGGGGCAACGCTGCGAGCAATATGTCTGGCGCGAAGTTTTAGGGTCCATTCCATTTAGGTTATGCTAGTGTTAAGAGCGGTTGGCGTCAAATTGTCGCGGGGTGTTGCGAATATGGCTTGCAGTGATGATTGTGGCAGCTAAAATCCAACACCCGATCAATCCGCCAGCCAGAAACATCGAGCCGGGCTGGCGTCTTAGAGCAAAGCCATTATTTTTTATGAGTAGAAAAGAGAGCGATGCCGGCCCCGTCCTTACCGGCCCGGATACCGCGCGGACGCCCTTGCCGTCCAGTTCAGCCAGCGAGGTTCTGTCTTCCCGGGCCATGGCCGGCCCCGTCCTGCCGGAACATGAAATTGAACTGGGCTTCGAGCAACGCCACCGGTATGTGGTTTACATCTTCGCTTTCAATGAGCGCTCGCTTTTGACTCAATTATTGGACAAGTTTCCGCCGCCCCAGGAACGGAATTTCGATCTCATGCTGGGCGATGATGGTTCAAAGGATGGAACGGCGGCCGCCGACCTGGTGGCAAAATACGGCATTCGCGGGGTGACGCGTCTGAAGCGCAATGGCGGCCTGAGTCAGAACATCATGGTCGCGCTCCGCTGGCTCGCCGGCCAAAAATATCAAGGCGTGATTTTAATGAATGGGAACAACCGGGACGGCCCCGCCGCCATTCCGGAATTTATCCGGAAGCTGGAACAAGGCTACGGCTATGTGCAAGGTTCGCGCTTCGTGGCGGGCGGCCAGCACGTGAACACCCCGTGGACCCGTTATCTCGCCATCCGGTTGCTCCACGCGCCGCTCTTTTCCCTCGCCAGCTTCAAATGGATGACGGACACGACCAATGGCTATCGGGCTTTTTCCATGGCCGTGCTGAATGATCCGCGCGTGGATGCCTTTCAACCGGAGTTTGTAAAATATGAAATTGAACAGTATCTCGCCTGGAAGGCCATTCGCCTGGGCTATCGCGCGACGGAGATCGGCGTTTCGAGAATTTATCCGGTCGGACAATTCACTTCACACATCCGGCCCGGCCTGGGTTGGGTGTCAATGTTCAAACCCCTGATCATGCTTTTGTTCCGAAGGTATCGCTGAGCCTCTTAAACCCGCGCCATTACCGGACTTGTCTGCTTTGAACAGGTCACTTCCCGAAATGCAAACGACTCGAATCCCAGTGGTTGTCCGGCTTGGCGGTCTCTGGCTTTTGTGGAGCGCGTGGTGCCAATGTTGTGGTTGGGGTCTTTCGGCCGGCCACTGGCTTACCGGTTGGGGCTACCTGGTGGCTTTGCCAATTTTACTGGTTGCGGGCGGGTGGTGGCTGAAGGCCACGGCGGCGGGCGGGAAAAAGCCTCCAGGCATAGTCGCGGCAAAATGGCGCCAGCGCTTTTCCCGACCGCTGCCAATGATTTACCTCGGCATCACGGCGCTTTCTTTGATAAGCGCGCTGCTTTATCCGCCTTGGAGTTTTGACGCCGCCAGCTACCGGCTGCCGCGCCTGCTCGATTGGCATGCGGCGCACCACTGGTATTGGATCGGCACGCTCGATCACCGGCTGGACTACAGCAGTTGCGGTTTTGAATGGCAAATGTTGCCGGTCATGCTCTTCACGCGCACCGACCGTCTGATTTTTTTATTAAGCTGGCTGCCATTTCTGCTGATGCCGGGACTCGTTTTTTATGGGTTGCGCATGCTGGGAGTCAATGGTCGGGGCGCGCGGCGCTGGATGTGGCTGTTGCCGTCGGGATTCTGCTACGCGCTCCAATGCAGCGGTCTGCAAAATGACGGTTACACAGCGGACGATACGCTGGCCGTCATCGCTTTTGCTGGGCTGGCCTGGCATCGCCGGGAAGCTTTTTTTCTGTGGATGGCGATCCTGGCGGCGGCACTGCTGACAAGCGCAAAACTGACCAACCTGCCATTGCTGCTGCCGCTGGGCCTGCTTCTGCTGCCTGCCTTGCGCGCAGTGAGATGGTTCAATTGGAAGACTGCCGTCATTGTGTGCATCGCCGCCATCTGCTCGTTTGCCCCGCTGGCCTATCTCTCCTGGAAACACACGGGCGACTGGACGGGTGATCCGACCGATCAGGCAAATGTTCATCCGCGTAGTGCGATCGGCGCATTCATCGGCAACACCATTGCCATGGCCAATGATGCCGCGCAGCCGCCGCTTTTTCCCATCGCCCAAAAAATCAACGCCCGGTTCGAGCCGCTGAACCGGTCCGGCTTTATGCAATGGGTGCGCTGGGCGGAGCCTGACAGTCAGGGTGTCAATTTCGGCAACATGCCGTACGAAGGCCAGGCCGGCCTTGGCTGCGGCCTTGGGTTTTATGCCCTTTTCCTCGTGGTGGGTTGCTGGTTCGTCAAACCGGTTGCGCGGGGAACGGCGGGTGATCTTCCCCGGATCTGGCGGCTGGCGCCATGGACTGCGTGGCTGGCGTTCGCCGTGGTTCTGGCCAAAGTGGGTTTTGCTTCGCACATTCCCCGCTACGGGGCCCCGTTTTATCCGTTCCTGGTCATTTCCATTTTACTCCTGCCGCGCATTGCCGCCCTGGAACGTCGCAGAATCGCGGCGATGATTTCCGGGTTTGCCGCGCTGGCGGTCGTACCCGTGATTTTACTGACCCCTGCGCGCCCGCTGGTCCCGGTTGAAAAGATCGCCTCGATTTTCCATCGCCCGGCACTGCAATCACTCGCCGCCCAATACCATTTTTGGGCAGACCTGCGCGACGATCTCGCCCCCATGAGGAACCATCTTCCCCCGGGGGTCACGCGGTTGGGTTATGCCGCCGGTTTTCGAGACACCCCGTATGGCTTGTGGAAGCCGTTCGGAAGCCGTCAGGTTGTGGAACTGGGCTTGCCGCTGGGCAGCCGAGCCAAACCGCCGGCTGACTTGGCTTATGCAGTCGTCACGGAACGCGGATTGCAGCAACGCTACGGCGTGGATCTGAAAACCTGGCTTAACTCCACGGGCGGCCATATTGTTTTTGAACAGCAGCGCGATACCAGTCTCGTGGCGCATTCAGAACAGACTTATGAGTCGTGGTATCTGGTGGAGTTTACCCCGGCACCCCTGAAAGAGGATTGAAAGGCCTCGCCAAATTATTGTCCTTCCGATAACCTTATACCGTGGCCGAACCCCTTGACCTGACCATTCTCATGCCCTGCCTGAACGAGGCTGAAACCATTGCCCGTTGCATCGAGAAAGGTAAAATTGGGATTCAAAAATCTGGAGTGAGGGGCGAAATTCTCGTCGCGGACAACGGCAGCACTGATGGTTCGCAGGCCATCGCGGAAAAACTGGGCGCGCGTGTCGTCATCATCAAAGAAAAGGGATATGGCAGCGCGTTGATCGGCGGGAGCAGGGCTGCGCACGGGCGGTGGATCCTGATGGGTGATGCCGATGATAGTTATGATTTTACAGAGGCCGACCGTTTCGTAAAAAAATTTCAAGAGGGGTTTGAACTGGTGATGGGCTGCCGGTTACCGGTGGGTAGGGGGACGATTTTACCCGGCGCAATGCCATGGAAAAACCGCTGGCTGGGCAATCCCGTGCTTTCATTTATCGGCCGCCTTTTTTTTAAGTGCCCGGCCCATGATTTTCATTGCGGCTTGCGGGGATACTCGAAGGATGCCTTTGAGAAGATGGATTTGCAGACCACCGGGATGGAGTTCGCTTCCGAAATGGTCATCAAAGCGACCTTGAAACAATTGAAGATCACGGAAGTGCCGGTGACGCTGAGCAAGGACGGCCGCTCCAGGCCTCCGCATTTGAAGCCCTGGCGTGATGGCTGGCGGCATTTGCGGTTCATGCTGCTTTTCTCTCCGCGCTGGCTATTCCTTTTTCCGGGCATTGCCCTCTGCATTCTGGGATTGGCGGTATCGGCTCCACTTTCGTACGCAAATTTTCAAATCGGCGCAGTTAAGTTCAATGTCGGTACGCTCGATGTTTCGTGCATGACATTGATCGTCGGTTTTCAGCTGGTTGCCTTCGCTTTTTTCACCAAAGTATTTGCCATTGCCGAAGGACTTTTACCGGATGACCCAAAACTTACCCGGATCTTGAAGGTGTTGACCCTTGAAAAAAGCATCGTCCTCGGCATTTTGATTTTGCTTGCCGGGATTGTCCTGCTCGCCCGGGCCGCCTGGTACTGGCAACAGGTCCATTTCACCGCGGAACTGTCTCCGGAGGAAAACTTGCGCCGATTGATTCCGGCCGTGACGCTGATCGTGCTGGGCGTGCAGGGGATTTTCTCCAGTTTTTTTATGAGCGCGCTGGGATTAAAAACCGCCAACCGCCGGCCACCGGTCGCAACCTGAAAGGTTTTACAAAGGCCTTCGCTCCCGCGGTCCAACAACTTTCACAATTTCAGTTTAGCGCCCTCAAATGGCCTGCAAAGCAAGCCGGCTTTGGCATTCGCAGAAAAATCCGACGCAGGGTTCTGATACATCAGGCTTACGAGGCTGTCGCTGCGAAAATTCAAGCGCAGGCCCGCAACTTCCGCTGATTTGAGCCCCAGCCAGACCAATCGCCACGGCAGGGCAATAAATTTTGGTTTTCTGTCCAAAACCTTTGCGATTTCAAGGAGCAATTTTTTGAATGGCCACGGCTGCTCGTGGGCCGCTGTCAGAATGCGCGGGGAAATGTCGATTGTGCCGCCGGCCGTACGCTCAATGAATGCGCACAAATCGTCGCTATGGACCAAAAACTGGATTTGTGATCCGTCGCCGATCATTGGGATCAGGGAAGATTTTTTGATTTGCATTGCCAGTTTTCCAAACATCCCGCCTGGCCCGTCGCCATACACCAATCCCGGGCGGATGACTAACGCGCCGCAATCCAGCGCAATCCTTTCAATTTCCAATTTAGCCTTGCCATAAAGCGAGCGGCAACCTTCAAAAGCGCTGATGCTGGAAATAAAAATAATTTTCGGGATTTTTGCCTCCCGCGCGGCTTCCAGGATTTTTCGCGAACCTTCCACGTTCACCGCCGTGATTTCGTTCCAGCGCAACGGCGCAAAATCGTAGGCGCAATGAACGAGCGCCGACATGCCGGAGAGTAATTGCGGTGAGATCTCTTCACCCAGTTGAAAGGGAGCGGAGCGGGAATTAGGTTTTGGTCTGCGCGTCAGCTCAAAAATTTCCCAGCCCCGGGCGTTAAAATAATTTTTGACGCAACCGCCGACGTAACCATTGCTCCCGGTGATCGCGCAAATTTTCTTCTCGCTCATAGGTCAAAACAAGGCTGTGTCCCAGCCGATGCGATGAGCATTGGCCATGACGGGAAAGGTGATGGTAGTCGCCGGGACACTGGGCAGGATGGTGGCATCCACGGCATGAACACGCGACCAACCCCTGGGACGCCCCAGTGAATCACTTTCAAATTCCGCCGGCTGCGCCCGCATCGGGAAGGTTCCTCCGGTATGGAATCCCGCACCCGGCTGCATCAATTGCAGCATCGACGCCAGGGGAATCGCGCCGAGTTTGCGCGCATTTCGCCGGAACTCACCGAGGACACGCCGGGTGGTACGCTGGGTTTCGATGTTCGCGATGGCTTTCACCTGTAAATAATCCTTTTCGCCGTCTCGCTTCAAAGTCATCTCGATTTGCGGTGAATCATCCGAATGCAAATATCCCTGGGCGATGAGGATGCGCTCTTCGATCATGGGCGCAAACATTTTTAACGGCCCAAGCGATTTGCGAACAGTTTGCGCGATGACATCGTTATAACTGTAAATCTGCAAATGGACCGGGCGCGGGGCGACGGAAGGCCGGGCGATCTCGATGAACAATTGGCTTAAAGTGTACGCGGCTTCTTCGCGCGCATCCCGGGCGCGATGCCACGTCAGCAGAGGGAAGATATAGTACTGGCTATCGCGCGCCCGCAACGGATGGTCATAGGCATCTTGCGATCGCAAGAGGATTTGCGTAGTGGGAGCGATTCCCGACGCCAGGTAAACCCGCCCGGCTTCAAAAGAAAGCGGCTCGCGTGTTTGCCGGTGATACCCCGAGATAAAAACCTTTTCCGAATTTTCGCGCAAGGTTGTGACAATAACATCCCGGCGATACTGAAAGTTTTTATCAGCGCGCATTTCTGAAACCGTCCGGGCCGCCGAGTAAATGCATCCATAAGGACAACCGTACAAACACATTGTGCAATAGAGGCATCCCTTGCCCCCGGCTGAGTCAGAGGCGCGCAAGGCCATGCGGGCGCGGCCGAAACGCCAACCCGAGTTGCGGAAAGCATCCCGATGACTCTGTAAATTGTTCAGAAACAAATCAGCCTGGCGGCTGGTACGAAGCGCGTTGGGATTGTCGGAATATAAGGGGAACCATTCTTCGAGATCATCAGCTTGCGCGGCCAGGCCGGTGAAGCCCGCGACCGCGCGGTAATGAGGCGCAAGCGCCTCATTCTTAATCGGCCAATTTTCAATGTCTTCGTCGCGATAGGGAAGCATGGCCGCTCCCCAAACAGTGCTAAAGCCGCCCAGCGCCAGAGAAGGTTTCACTCTCGCGCCATCTTCCCGCCGGGGGACATGTTCGTCAGCGCCGCGATAAGGATAGTTGGAGCCAAAAATGAGTTTTGGTGGAATGCGTTTGGAAGTAGCCGGCATGCTATTTTTTAAAATCGCGGCCTCTTCCGGCAGCCATGCGGAGGGATTCATTGAACCGAGCTTGCGGACCAACTCCGCGCGATCCGGTTCCAATTCGATACCGGCGTCGAGCATGAGCACAGGGACACCGCGCGCCAGCAAAGCTTTCGCGCAGGCAACGCCCGCCGGGCCCGAACCGATGACACAATGCATAATTCTGATGATTAACGGGTCACGAATGGAATCATGACGCGCTCCGAATTCAAGGATTTTTGAATTAAAAACAGGCGCTTTTGTCGAAAAGCCGTTGCTTTGAAATCTTTCTGACGGCATTTTAGCGTTTTATTCATGACCATCAAACGACAAACGTTGTGGAACATGCTGCCGCAACTGGTCGCCGCCGCGGCTGGAATCATTTCCCTGCCCCTCTATCTCCGGTACCTGGGCTACGAAATGAATGCGGTCTGGCTTTTTGTGGCGGTACTGAGCCAGATGTTTGGGTTTGCGGATTTGGGACTCGGAATGGCGGTCGGGCGTTATGTCGGCGTGGCTTTGGGAAATAAGGACCGGGAAGCACTGCAGGCTTATTGGGGCACGGGCAATGCCATTATCATCCCATTTCTGGCAGTAATGGCGGTCGTCTTTATACTGATCGGCGTCTGGCTCGGCCCAAAATGGTATAAAGTCTCACTGGAAAATGTTTATTTGCTTCGCGAATGTTTCGTGGCGGCGGGGTTCGGGCTTTTTTTTTCCTACTATTCGCAGTACTGGAACATTCTCGCGCAGGCACATCTGGATTTCAAATTCGTGGGCATCCTCCGGGTCGGCTGCACGCTGGCGCAAATCATACCGACCATTATCCTGGCAAAGCTTACCGGGAACCCATTTCTCCTGGTTGTCTGGAGTGTGTTTATTGCCCTTTTGCAGCTTCTTATTTTCGTCTGGCACGGACGAAAACATTACGAACTCGGATTTCATTTCCGATCCGCTCGACTGGCGCGGGCAAAAGAGATGTCCACTTACATCGGGAAAAATTTTCTCGGCCTGATTGTTAGCTCAGTTCTCGGACAGATAGACCGGGTGGTCCTTGGCAGGTTCGCCACATCGGCTGCATTTGTGAATTACACGTGGGCCGGAAACATCGGATCCCGTCTTTCGGGATTAAGCGTGTCGGTCATGGGGCCGGTTTTTTTCAATTCCGCCTGCGTTGGCGGCGACCGGAATGTTTCCACGGCAAAAGTTTACGACGAAACCTTCGGCTTTGTGTTTGAATGGTATCTGCTGGCCGCATTCTGGATTGGTATTTGGCATCCCGTGCTGCTCCGGCTCTGGTTGACTCATTCCATGGGAGCGACAATGGGTATGGAAACCGCCACTCGCGTTGGGCCATTGCTGGTGCCACTGGTCATCGCCTATTGTTTTATGTCCGTGTCAAATATATCCAATGCCCAGCTGGCCTCCATTAACCGCCTCGGCACAGCCATCATTTTTAATGTTATTGGCGGCTTGCTGGCGATGATTGGAGTATTGATCGGATGGCATCTCATGGGGGCCGTGGGTGCGGCCTGTGGCTTTCTGTTCGCCCGGATAGCTAATGTCGCACAAGATTTGTTTGCCATCCATTTGATCAAAGCCGGCGGCTGGCTGGATGTTCGAACATGGAAGAAAATGGTCGCGCAAGGGTTGATCGCCGCCGCTTTTGCATCAGGTTATTTGTTTTGGCACGCGAATTCCTACTGGCTCTTGATTCCTGCCCTGTTGCACGGCGGACTGGTGGCGGCATGGTTGCTGCGCCGTTCAATCCGCAGATTGATTGACAGTTTGGTTTTTTCCAAGGTCCGTGCAGGCTCGCGTTCACAAAAATCAAAGTAATAATTGTGCGCATTCCAAGTCTAACTTGTTTTGGAGAATGGCCGCTGGTATTGCTTTGACCGGCACAATGCAAAAACGCGATCTGATTTTAACCATGCTTTACCGCATGAGGTTTGATGCCATTAAACCTTTTTTATCCTCGTTAAAAGCGACCGGCTACGGCGGGGATCTGGCAGCCTTTGTCACCATGATGGATGATGAGACCATTGCTGAAATGAGTCGCCACGGAATCATCGTCATCCCCTTTCGCTTTCATCCGAGAATTGTACGACGGATCTGGTGGTTTGGATCATTATGGCGGCAAGTCTTTAAGAGCGGACTTTCGCAGCAAAAGAAAGAGCGGTTGGCCCATATTGTTTTTCCTCTTTTTTATCGCAGGCATTTGCTTTATCTGGAATTCCTGCGGGAACATCGCCAAAAATATGACCGGGTATTTATCACGGACTGCCGGGACGTTTTTTTCCAGGCAAACCCTTTTTCGTGGGATCCGCCTCAGGGAGTTCATTTCTTTTTGGAAGAAGAGAACGCCAAGATCCACCAATCCATCCAACATGTGAATTGGCTCAAGAGCCAATTTGGCCAGGATGTTTTGGACGAATTAGCAAATTATACAATTTCTTGTGCTGGTACTACTTTGGGTGATCTCGCGGGGATCATGGAATATCTTTCGACGATGGTTTTACTTTCGATGAATGCTTTGAGCCTGCGCGAGCATGACGGAGACCAGGGCATCCATAATTATATTTTCTACAAAAATCTTCTTTCCAGCGCGGCCATTCATGAAAATCGCCGCGGCCCCGTCATGACCATGGGCGCAATGAAACCGGAACAAGCACACCTTAATGTGGAAGGATGGGTGGTAAATGACGATGGAAGCATTCCATGTGCTTTGCACCAGTACGACCGGCTAAAAGACATCCAAAAAGTTCTCCTCAGCCATCTTGGAAAGAGATAAGCTACCCGTCCAACTGATTTATTTAAAATGCCATATTTAGAAAAAATATATGCAGAGATGGGTGTGGCCAATGACCCGTCGGAACATTATTTCATTTCCAGCGCGCGCCATATGCTGTTGGAAAAGGAATTGCGGAGCCTGCCGCCTGGAACGATGTGCGATTTGGGTTGTGGACGAGGATTGCTCCTCAGGCACCTAAAAGATCACCATGTATGTTATGGCACAGATTTTGACCATGGCGCCATCCAATATTGCCAGTCCATCGGTTTGTCTGCGTTGCAAGCGGATTTGAACGAGGCATCCCAACTCCCATTTCCTGATATTAAATTTGACGCCATCGTAATCAGTGAGGTAATGGAACATTTACTGGAGCCCAGAAATGCGTTGCAAATCATCTCCCGGCACTTAAAACCAGGCGGGACTTTGTTGGTGACGGTCCCTAACGCTGTGCCATTGTTAGCGCGATTTCCTCAACTCCTTGGAAAAACAGTTAATTGGTTGCATTATCCTTCCCTGGACACTGAACAAACCGGACATATCCGATTTTACACCATTGAATCAATGTCCCGCTTGCTTCGGGAGGAGGGTTTCATCGTTGATAAGTATTCCGGCGTGTCCTTTCGCATGAATGGTCATTTCTGGTCGAGAGTTTGTTATTGGCTGCCAAGGATTTGTGGCCATCGTAATGAAGAAACATATACAAAAATGGAGGTATGGCTTGGCAAAATCACGCCCGGTCTTTCACCCGGTTTGTTATTCGTTTGCAAAAAACGTTAGCGGCCCAAATGACTGTGATGGATTGAATTTTAAAGCCATTGTGGCCATCTTTACCTTAACAAATTGTTATGCCCACTATTTCCCTTGTAGTTTGTGTTTCCATGCAGTGTGATTTGCCGGGGCAGTTGTCGCGTAAGAAACAAAGTTATGATTCATCGTTTTAAAAAATATTTTCGGCTCCTAAAATTCATCTGCCGCGGTTCCAATGCTGTGGGTTGGATGGAAAGGTTGCGAATTTCGATCAGAATCCAATGGGCATTAAAAAATAATAAGGGGCGGTCAGCCTCAACGCTGGGGGAGCAATTAGTATTGGTGAACGCGATTTTTGAAATTCCTAAAAGCGTGCCGGGGGCAATCGCCGAATTTGGCTGTTACAAAGGGCTTTCTTCGGTCGCTTTGTCCATTGCCGCTAAACATACGGGAAGAAAACTCATTATTTTTGATTCATTCGAAGGGTTGCCGGAACCGGTGGAAACCATCAGCCATATCGCTGACACATCAAAACTGATTTATAAAAAAGGAGACCTGGCGGGAAGTTTGGAAGAAGTCCGCGCAGTCGTGGAGAAATACGGGGAGCTTAGCGGTGTAGAATTCGTGAAAGGCTACTTTTGCGATACTTTGCCAAAGAGGCCAAAGGACGAAAGATACGCCCTGATTTTTGAAGATGCAGATTTGGTGGAGTCGGTGAGGGACGTTCTACGATACGCGTGGCCTAAGCTGGAACAAGGTTGTTTTTTTTTCAGCCATGAAGCGTTGGACCTTGAAGTGGTCAAGCTCTTTTATTCCGATCAATTCTGGAATAGTGTGCATGGAACCAACGCGCCGGGATTGGCTGGCGCTGGATTGGGGTTGCCGATTGACGAAGGACAATGGGGAACGTTGAAAATCCCAGGTTGGCACGGTTCGTGTTTGGCTTACTGTCTGAAACGTCAAACAGAGTGCGGTCAAAAATCATCCGACAAGTAATTCGATTTATGCCCGCTGTCACCCTTGTCGTCTGCGTCCATCTTCAGCGTGATTTATTGGAGCGGCTGATCCGTGAATCGCGGGGCTGTTACGATGAGCTGATTGTTCTGCATGATATCCCGGATGCGCAGAACGTGCGCGAGGTGGTGGAAGCGGCTGGCGGAAGGTTTTTTGAAAGACCGCCCGCGTTCCTGCAAGAACCGCATTGGCCCTTTGCGTGGGGACAGGCCAAGCATGACTGGATTTTACGCCTGGATGCGGACGAATTTCCTGGTGGGGAAATGAAAAAATGGTTGCTGGAATTTCGGAATGCGCCCGAGCCGCCTGCGGAAGTCTCCGGCTACACCTGCATTTGGCCAATGTGGGATGGTCAATGCGCCATCACAAAAAAATGGCCGGCAGGGCACTTGTTCCTGTTTAACAAACAGCGCATACGGTTTTTTGGCATGTGCGAGATGACGCCGGTGCCCGATGGCAAGCTCGAACCTTTGGATTTTATTTTGCATCATCAGCCCAGGCGCAAATCTTATGGTTTTTATAATATGTTGATTCGCGGGCAATCGCGCCGCGGGAGCCAGTTTGTGGCGCATTGTCTCCTGGGCAAACCCACAGATTTGGTCTGCTGGCGCTGGCAAGACGAGAATTGGCCACGGCATTGGGAGCAAATTCGCCAACAGCCGCTTTGGACAGGTATGAAACGGGTGCTGAGAGGTGCGATTGGGGGAATGCGCGAGCAATGGCGGGTCGAAAAACGATTGTTGCCGATGGTCGCCATTACCACTCCGCTGCACCAGATGCGAATTTGCATCGAATTTTGGAGGCTGAAACACAAACAGACATCGTGATCTTGTCCAAGACTTTTCCACGTTTATTGGTAGCGACGGAATTTCCGCCCAATGCCGGCGGCGGCGGACCGGCTGTGCTCCGGCAGATGTTGAAAGGCTGGCCGGTGGAAAAGCTATTTTGGTGGAGCTGCTTTTCTGGTTCAGAACCCAAGTTTGGCCAAAAAACGGCGGCCCATGCCATCGCAACGATTCCGCCGAAGTTATATCCCCATCGGCGCGCGCGATTATTGAAATCATGGCTGCTCGATTCTTTTTGGACGCCTTGGGCCACCAATCATTTTGAGCGAACATTGAAAGAATCCCAGCCGCAAGCCATTTGGGTAATTCCTCATCAATGGGCGATTCCACCGTTGGCAAGCGTCTTGTTGAAGTCCAATTTAAATTTTCATGTGAACGTGCAGGATTACATGGATGCAAAGCAAGTGCGAGCGCGGTTTGGCGGCGAGCGCGGCGACCGTTGGGCGCGACTGGCGGAGCAACTTTATGCAAAAGCTGCGACGCGCGACGCCATTTCGCATACCATGGTTGCTGATTTGCAGGCGAAAACCGGCTGCCCCGCAATGCAAATGTTGCGTGCCGGCATTGAATCAGAAGATTTAAATCTTCTCGCCAGCGAAAAAGAAAAACTTCGCGATCGAATCCGAATTGCTTATGCCGGCACCATCGTTGTTGAAAAAGAATTTGCACTTTTTGTGTCGGCGCTGGGGAAAATCCGCAATCGACTGCCCCGTCAAGTTTCGCTGGAATTTTTTGGAAACCATTCTTATCACAACCGGGAATGGTTCGATTCCACATGGATGAACGAGCACGGAAACCTCTCGGCGCTTGAATTATCGAAGGCCTTAAGGGAGTGTGATTGGGGGTTTTCCCCAATGGGTTTGACCGATGAAGACCCTAACTACAATCGGTTTAGTTTACCGACAAAATTTATCACTTATTTAGCGGCCGGTTTGCCAGTTGTTACCCTGGGCCACCAGGAAAGCAGCGTTGTCAAAATGGCCTTGCAGTACGATGTCGGCCTCTGCGCAACCGCTTCAGATGTCGAAACATTGAGCGGTCAATTGCTGGCGGCCCTGTCTGAGCCGTGTCCGAAATCAAAATATCGGGCGGAGATTTTGCGCTGTACTTCGACGGAATTTGACGCCGAAAAAATGAGGACGGTGCTTTACGACTGCTTTCGGAAATGCGCCTCGCTCAACCGTTGAAGACTACGCCAACGCTTTCAAATCCTTTTCATTGGCGCACACCCACCCAAAAACATCGCTGACAATCTTTTCCACGCCGCGTTTGGGCCGCCAATCGGTTTTTGAAAATAATTTGGAGCAATCAGCGAGAAAGATTCGCAGATCAGCCTGGCGATTTTCGGGTTCGGCAGTGATCGGAATGGTGCGACCGACGATTTTTTGACACAGTCCCGTCAGTTCTTGAAGAGAAGCCGAAATTTCCAGTCCGCCGCCGACATTTCCGAGCCAGCCATCCCATTTATCAAAATCAGAAATCTGTTCTTCAATGAACTCACACAGGTCATCCACATGTAACACATCGCGGACCTGCTTGCCTTCGCCGCCGTAGCCGATGTATTTGAGTGGCTTGCCAAAAAAATGTCTTAGCACCCACAGTGCAACTACACCCTGGTCCACCTTGCCCATTTGCCATGGTCCGGCGATGACGCTGCAACGGTTGATGGCTGCGCCCAGGCCGAATCCCACGCGGTATTCTTCAATCAAACCTTCGGCGGCGAATTTTGTCCACCCATATAACGAACGCGCGGCGTCCAGCGGACAGTTTTCGGTGACGCCGCGTGAGGAGATCGCCGCGCCGGGCGCGTCGTTCCAGGCAAACCGCGTCGGCTGCTCGATCCACGGATGTTTTTCGAGTGGCGAAATGGGATAGATACGGCTGGTCGAGAGAAAAATCATCCGGGCCTTCCACTGGCGCGCGTATTCCAGGCACCGGTAAGCACCCATTAAGTTGGTTTCCATCAGATAATCCGGCGATCCGCCATAACCAGCCAAAACGGAGGGTTCGGCCGAACATTCCAAAATGAATTCAAATGGCCCGGTTGGGAATTCCGCTGGGTTACGGATGTCGCCCTTGACAAATTCAATGCGCGCGTTTTGTAGACGCGGAACATTTAGTTCCGAGCCCCGGCGGTACAAATTGTCCATCGCAACGATGCGTGATTGCGGCCAGCGGGCTTTCAAATGCAACGCCAGACTGCTGCCAACAAACCCGGCACCGCCGGTGACCAGGATGCTTTCTGGGACGTTCATGCATGTGCGACGCAGGCGGTATGGATCTCCCGCAAAATATCATCCAAGCCATAACGGAATTTCCAATCCGGATAATGCGACTGGAATCTTCTCACATCACTGACCCACCAGATATGGTCGCCGATGCGATTGTCTTCCACGTAGGTCCATTTCAGTTTCTTGCCGCTGATTTTTTCACACTGGTCGATCGCTTCCAACATGGAGCAGTTCGAGTGGCGGCTGCCGCCGGCATTGTAGACCTCGCCCGAGCGCGGCTTTTTGAAGAATTGCCAGAACATTTCCACCAGGTCATGGCTGTGGATGTTGTCGCGCACTTGTTTGCCCTTGTAGCCAAAGACTCGATAGGGCGTTCCTTCCACGGTGCAACGCATCAGATAGGCAAGAAAACCATGCAGCTCGGTGCCGGCATGCGCCGGGCCGGTCAGACAGCCGCCGCGGAAACATACCGTCTTCATCCCGAAATAATTCCCGTATTCCTGGACCAGCACATCAGCGGCTACTTTGCTTGCGCCAAAAAGCGAGTGTTTAGTGTGGTCAATGCTCATCGTTTCGGGAATGCCCGGCTCATATTCGTGGCCGGATTTGATTTCCCAACGCTTCTCCAATTCAACCAACGGCAGACGATTAGGCGTATCGCCATATACTTTATTTGTGGAGGTGAAGATGAAAACCGCTTCCGGACAAAATTGGCGCGTGGCTTCCAGCAGGTTCAGCGTGCCGACGGCGTTGACGCCAAAATCCGCGTGCGGGTCGCGCGCCGCCCAGTCATGGGATGGCTGGGCGGCCGTATGGATGATGAGTGAAATGTCTTTGCCGAATTTTTTGAAAAGATTCTCGACGGCGGCGCGGTCGCGGATATCAAAATCGTGATGCTGATAATTCGGCAGCGAAGAAATCAACTTCTGGCGGTTGCCAAGGGTGGAAGCCGGCTTGCCAAAAAACCATTGGCGCAAATCGTTATCGATGCCGATGATCTTGAAACCCTCGGCGGCAAAACGCTTCACGCTTTCTGACCCGATCAGCCCGGCGGAACCGGTGATAACGACGATATTCATACAAATTAAACCAAAAGCTTCACTGGAAAGAGTGTGCAGGGCAAGATGATTTTAGCTGCTATGGAGCCTCTGACACCGCCTGTGAGTTTCCCTTCTCCGCCCACATTTTGATGGGAGGGAGCGGGAGAATTGCCCGCCCATGGTTCGGTTGGCCCTGAAACCCCGGTTTTTCCTTTAATGAGGAATCATTTTCCGATAGTTCTTTCCGGGCACATGAGAATTAGCCAATTTTTGCGCGGCCGGTTACATTCCTATCGATTATTTCGCGCCCGCCGGCATCTGCGCCGCCAGTTCACTGGCATGCCGGATGATTTTCCGCGTAAAGAATGGGATTGCAGTTTGAAGGAGCCGACCGCGTGTTATATTCGATGTTGCCACTATTTTGACCGGTGTTTGCCGGCGGAGGTGCGGGAGCATCGGCGTTATTTTAACCGTGGTCGCCGCGGATTTGGGGAGGATGCTTTTCACGCCATGTGGTTTTTGTTATTTCGCGAATTTCGGCCTTCCAGTTTTCTGGAGATAGGAGTTTATCGCGGCCAGAGCCTGAGCCTGGCATCGCTCTTATCGCGCCATTTTGATTTGAATTGTTTTATTCAAGGCATCTCCCCCTTTTCCCAGGCAGGCGATTCGGTGTCCCGTTATCGAGCCAAGGTGGATTATTACGCAGACACGCTAAAAAACTTCGCACACTTTTCACTTCCCGCGCCGGCATTATTGCGGGCGTTTTCCACGGATGAGGAAGCTCGAAAACTGGTCGGGTCGCGCCAATGGTCCATTATTTATATTGACGGGAACCATGATTATGAAATTGCCAGACAGGATTGGAAACTGTGTTCGGAAAATCTGCAACCCGGTGGCTTGATCGTGCTGGACGATGCCGGACTGACGACCCCTTATCGACCCCTTGAGTTTGCCACTGGCGGGCATCCCGGGCCTTCGCGCCTGGCCCAGGAAATTGACCCTGCCCATTTCCGGGAAACCTTGCAGGTGGGTCATAACCGCGTTTTCCAAAGAGTCTTTTCGTGAGAATCGCCGTCTTGACAACCGACAGCCGGGAACATTTCAGAGAGTACGGAAATGCCATTCCCTATTTTGGGACAGCGCCGGAAGCGCTCTTGCAAGGGTTTAAGGGGATGCCCGAAATTGAAATCCATGTTATTTCCTGCGCTCAACAACCGATGCGTTCACCGGAAAAATTGGCGGACAATATTTGGTTTCATGGCTTGCACGTTCCCAAAACCGGCTGGATGCGCACGTTTTACCAGGGTTGCGTCCGCACCACGCGGAAAAAACTACGCGAGTTGCAACCGGACATCGTTCACGGGCAGGGCACCGAACGCGATTGTGCCATCAGCGCAATCCGATCGGGTTTTCCAAACGTGATCACGGTTCATGGCAATATGAATGCCATCGCTGCATTGCATCATTCGCGAGTGGGCAGTTTTCAATGGCTGGCGGCCCGCGTGGAAGATTTCACCCTCCAGCGGGCCGGGGGCATCATCTGCATTTCGGATTATGTGAAGGATTTAGTGGCGAGATATAAAGTCCCAACGTGGATTGTTCCCAATGCGATCCAAGAAATGTTTTTTGATTTTCCCAGGCCGGGGGTTGTTCCCGCAGTAAAGCCCTTGCTCATCAATGTCGGGGTGATCAGTGAGCGAAAGCGCCAGCAGGCACTGCTGGCAGTTTTGGAGTCTCTTCGAAATGAAGGTTTGAGCTTTGATACTGCATTTGTGGGTCATTCGAGTCCCCAACTGCCTTACTCCGTTGAATTTAGCCGGAGGTTGGCAACAGCGCGTGCCAAATATGGCGGCTTTGAGCACATTCAAAGATTGGATGAAGTTTCTTTTTGTCAATTATATGACCGCGCGTCGGCGATGATCCATTTTTCCAACGAGGAATCGTTTGGCCTGACTTTTGCCGAAGCGATTGCGCGCGGATTATATCTTTTTGCGTCCGACGTAGGCGCCATCCGTGACATTGCCAAAGGGGTGGAAGGGGTTGAGGTCATCGGCATGGACAATTGGACTAATCTGAAAGAAGCCGTGAGGCAATGGTTGGTTGGCGGGCAGTATCGAAAGCCGCGCCCGTCCAGTCCGCCCGCCGAATTTATTGAGCGATATCATCCGGTGTCGGTTGCCCGCCGTCACCTGGAAATCTACCGGGAAGTGCTCAGCAGCCGTTCATAAATCGTTTTAAACTGTCCGGCAACGTCGTCCCAGGACGCGGGCTGGGGCGGGACTGGCAATGTCGGGGCGAGGGCATAAAATCGTTTCAAAAATTTTGCCGTTTGTTGCGCCGATACGATGGGGCAATAGCTCGCCAATTCATGAAACATGCTGCGCGCCCACGGTAGGTCGCTCAACAGCAGCGGACATCCGCACGCGGCGGCTTCCTCGGATGAGAGGCTCCGAGACTCCATGGTGCTGAGCAGGACAAAACCGCGTGCTTCCCGATAAACCTGCGCCAGCCGTTCACGGTCCGAGATAACGCCTTCGTAACGAATGATTTCTGGATGGCGTTTGACCAGCGCAAAAAATTTCTGCGCATAAGGATCTGAATCTGAATAAGCTTTGCCGACGATCCAAACCGGCGTCTGCGCATGGACGGCGGCTTCAGCCAATTCCAAAACCCGCTTACGGTCCGTGATGGTGGCGGTGCAAATCAGCCATTTCCCACGCAAAATGGGTTGGGAATTCAAAAAAGCATCTTCAACCCCGTTGGGAACTACGTGAACACGTTCCGCCGGCGCATTAAAAAGATAAATCATCAAATGCGCCTCCCAGGAAGTATTGGCAATACATGCGTCGGCCAACTGATAGGCATCCCAGGCCATGCGTCCGGTGAAGGCCTTGGGTAAAAAAGCTTTTGAAAATCGCGTTAGGCATTTTTGCAGTGCGAGTCGTCCGCGGGGGCGCGAACCGGCGCCAGTCAGCAATTCGGCCATCACCACCTTGCAACCTTTTCCATGGGCAAAACCGATATAGTCAGGCGTCGGCCGGCCTCCAAAATGAATGATATCGCCACGTTGTGAGCCGTCCCACCAGCGGACATAATCAGTTTTCACGCCGATCCGTTCAAGGGCCGCCATGGTTTGTTCCAGCTGAGTTTGAAAACCCCCATGCGCCAGTGAAAAAGGCAGATGATGGTCAAAGAGGACTTTCATTTAAAATAATAGCACCGACGATAATGCAACCGCCCGCATTTGTGAATTTAGAAAAGACGGTTTCAGCTTATTTTGAGCAAAATGCCTTGGTCCTTTGTCGATTGATTTCCAGTTGAGAAACAGCAAGTGGAAGGCCATAATAAGACTTTGATGAATAATGGACCAGCCAATAACGCATCCGCATTGTTGAGAACACTCATCATTTATGCGATTATTGTGCCTTTGGCACTGCTGCTTGGTTATTTGCTGATCGACTTAACAAATTCTAATTTCCAAAGTGGCTCGTCGCTGGCAGTCGTTGGCATCATTGCGGGTATATTGGTTTTCCCGTTACTCGTGCGCTGGCATTATCCGTTGCTGCTGTTTTGTTGGTCGGCCACCATTATTGTCTTTTTCATCAAAACCACGCCCAATTTGGGCCAGGTGATGATTGTCGTAAGTTTGGGACTTTCCATCCTGGAACGCATCTTAAATCCGAATCGGCATTTTATTCGGGTGCCATCCGTCACCTTGCCCCTGCTGTTTTTTTTGATTGTGGTATGGATTACCGCGAAAATTAACGGTGGAATTGGCATGCACGCGTTTGGCTCGGATGTGTATGGCGGAAGAAAATATTTGGTATTATTTATTGGCATCGCGGGCTATTTCGCCCTGACTTCTCGCCCGATTCCTCCGGAGAAAGCCAGGTTATATGCCTCGTTATACCTGTTGGGCGGAGTTACCACTTTAATCGGCGATCTTTACCCGCTCGCCCCCTCATGGGCGGTTTTTATCTTTCACGTGTTTCCTCCCTCCATTGGTGCAATCCAGGAAGGGTTTGATCTGGGACACACTCGCCTTGGCGGCCTTGGCAATGCCGCATGTGCCGTTTATTTGTGGATGCTTGCTCAATATGGTCTGCGGAAAATTTTCTTCGGGGGAAAACTTTGGCGGCCAGTTGTGCTTTTTCTATTGGTTTGCCTGGTTCTCATGGGCGGATATCGGACTTCCCTATTCCTCGTGGGGTTGTCCTTCATATTTTTATTTTTTTCCGAAGGATTGTATCGCACTCGAATGCTCGGATTATTTATTTTGGTCGGTATTTTAGGCGCGACGATCATGATTCCGTTGGCGGACAAATTGCCGTTTACCTTTCAACGTGCCCTGTCCTTTTTACCCGTGCATGTAAGTCCGGAAGCCCAGGCTTCCGCGGATGCCAGCACGAATTGGCGTAAGGCGATGTGGACGGCTCTTTTGCCCCAAATTCCCCAACACCTCCTGGTGGGCAAAGGCTATGCCATTTCGACCGAAGATTATAATGAGATGATGGGGGGCGGGATGGGTTTTGCCTCTATTGATGCCGGCGACCAAAGTTTGGCCCTGTCCGGTGATTATCATAATGGCATGATTTCCGTCGTCATGTGTTTCGGTGCCTGGGGAGTGGTTGTTATTGTTTGGTTTATCTGTATGGGATTTCGAGTCATGTACTACAACATGAAATACGGAAGACCGGAGCTATACACTTATAATTCCATGTTGTTTATTTTGTATTTCAATGAAATGGCCTCCTATCTCTCTTGCCTGGGGGGGTTGACCATCGCATCAGATATGATGACATTTGTCGGGCCGATCGGAATGAGCATAGCGCTCAACCATGGCATGTGCCGCCCTCCGCCGAAACCGATGCCCCTGGCTGAAACTACCCAGCGCCGGCTCGTTCCCGTCTTGCCGGCTTATCAGCAATAGCACCGCTCATTTTGAGCGCTTGCGTTTGTTTTTCAATCTTCGCGGCTGAGATCTTTCCAAGACGTAAGCGCGAATAACCGTAGTTCAAATCAATCTGTCTTCCGACGCCACGGGAAGTAACCTGCCGTCGTTTAGTAACTTATTGTCTATTTAATATCACATGCTGGCGCAATCCTGTCATTCGCCCACAACGGGGTCGGCCTGCGATTGGCCCACGACTTTGGTCTTGAACAAAAATTTCTTGAACCGTGCCGGCCAATCTCTGCGCATAAAAGGGCGTTCGAACAAAGCAAAAGGCATCGCGCAAATCAAAAAGATCATCGGCGCCAGGACCAGGAATTGCACCAGAAGATCCAGCCATAAGATGCCCGTTTTCAAGTGAATGGTTCCGCGGATCAATACCGCGATCAACAGCCAGTGATACATATAAATGGTGTAGCACATCCCGCCGATCGTGGTTATCCACGGATGGCTCATAAATAGCGAAGCGATCCGGCCGCGAAAGGCCGCAAGGCAGACCCCCAGGAAAATCCAGGTCTCGGCATAAGGGCAATAGACGGCCGCCGGTGCGCTCAAGAAGAAAAAAAGGTCCCACATATAATTTTTTTTACCCGAAGTGAGCCAGCCTGACAAATATAATTCCACCAACAAAAATCCCGTAAAAAAGTAAGGCAGATCAGCAACCAGCCCTACTCGTTCCGAAAGTGGCTGGAGTCCACAAGAATTGTAAATCCACGGCCAGGCCAACACGATTAGAAACATCAACCCCCGTCGAAACCATGCTTTGCGGATGGCGAAGAGGGAGGCCAGAAACGGCGCCAGCAGGTAAAATTGCACTTCGACTTCCAGCGACCAAAGGACAATATTGGGATAAGGGTGACTCTTGTAGATCAAGTCATGCGCATAGAACAAACTCGCCAGTATGTGCGGTGCGGTATAATGGAACCACCCTTTCGCCCCATACAGAAGTTGGTGGGTCGGCGAATGTCGCAACGCGAGGGCGGTCCAAAGAAATACCAATGCCAATTGGATGACGTAAGGCGGCTCAATCCTTGACACTCGCCGGATAAAATAATCCCGCAATCTGATGGTTTTCCCGCCCGCGAGAAATTGTTTGGCAAACGGCAATGCCAGGATGAACCCGCTGATCACAAAAAACAGCTCCACCCCCATGTGGCCGTTCGTGAGAAATAATCCCACCGTCGTGGAGGTGTCGCCGGGGCAGCCCAGGTGAAAGGTGCCAATTGCCCAAACATGAAAACCGATCACTGCGGTGATTGCCAAAAAACGCAGGCCATCGATTTGGGGAATGAACTCACGCCCGGGCGTCGTGATTCGAGATAATCGGCTTAATAAATTCATTGGTCAAAGGCCACTTTTGCTCTCCCCCGAAAGGCGGTCAACGCGGCACGAAAAACGGGGTGGCAGGTCTTTTCGATGCGAACGCCTGATAACTCAAAATCACCCGCAAGACCGTCCAGAGATTTGCCACACTTGAACAGCGTCACGCCCATTCGCGCGCGCACCCGCGGCAGAACCGCCTCTGCAAAGTAACCGGGCACGATGATGGAATTTTTATCAACCCCTGACATGCTGTAAAATTTTGCCGAGAATAACTGGCCCATGGCGTCGTTTCAATTGTTTTACGGGAACTTGTTTTACGGGAACATTTCGCTTCCAAATCGATTTCCGTTTCGTATGACCGCCGCGATTTTTTAACGACTGGTTGGAGCGGACCCTGGGCATGGTTGACCGTGATCAAAATGCGTTGTTAATGAAAAATTACGGGGCGCTGCCAGATATTTATTGTCGATAAGAATTTTTTTAACAAACGGCATTGATTCAAATGATGAAGTTTTAGAAAGCTCGTTTTGTCATCAGAGTGGTCAGCGCCAGCCCTTGGTTGACAATAGCTTGCGTGAACGTTTGCGAGGACGGACCCAACCGAAAGGGCGGGCGGGCAGGAAGCGGTTGCTCCTGAAGCGCTAGAGTTCGTAGAGCCGATATTCGGTGAAAAAGACCTTGCGGTCTCCGGACGCACGCCTCGAAATTTTCCCCCGGTAGAAATCGAATAGCGGCGTTATGAGCCGGTCAGTCCATTTCGGTGCGCACTGGCTTTGGGCGTTCAGATTGGCACCGGGCGGCAGAGTTCCATGCGTGAGGAAAAATACCTTCATGCCGCTATGCGCAATCTCGTCCTTTTGGCTTTCCCAATCGTCCACCGACAAGACTTTTCTGTCCACCATGGATGAAAAGCCCTCCGGTTTCATTCTTCCGTCTAGCGTCAGGTTGTCCGTCACGACGATGAAGCAGTGACGCGGTGTGTTTTGAGCAAGCAGGTTAAAGAGCGAATTGAAATTTCGGGTGTTGAATTCATCGAGGGCGCTCCAGCCCGCGCAATAGGCCAAGGCAAAGGTCGCCGCGATCGCAACTCCAATTGAAGAGAAAGCTGGCTTGGAAGCAGCTTGCGGCGCGATTAAAAGCTCCAAAGAGAACACCAGGCCAAGGCCGATGACGCAAATAGCAAGCCAAGGATGGTGTGCGCTGTGGTTTCGCACCATAAACGCCATGGCTAGGCCTGCGGCCAACGGTAGCGCGGACAGACGCCAGCGTTCATCCAGCCCGTTGCGAAGGCATAAAGCCACCGCGCCTGCGACCAGCGGCAGCCAGGCGATGACACTGACCGCCGAAATTCTGACCAGCGCTTTTCCAAAGGTCATACCGTTTCCGTCGTAGCCGCCCGGTCCCCACAAGTAAGCGTTCCAAAAACCTCCAATCGTTGTGCCAGCTTGATGCCGGCTCACGAGTGAGACGGCGAGGATCGCCAGACCCGCTGCTGCCGCAACTCCCAGATAAACCGCCAGTTTCTTCCACTGGTCGGGTCGCTTGGCGCATAGGTAGATGGCCATGACGAACAACGGGAACACGGTTGACCAGTTCATAAGCATGTACAGAACCATTACGACCAGAGCGAGTACGCGCCCAGCGGGCTTTCCCGCGCTGTCCGTCAGCCGCCCGGCAACGAATGGCAACACCGCCAAGCCGAATAATTCGGGAAATGAGGTCAGGTCGATGGAGACGATGTTGTGGATGAAGCCCGGGCAGAAGCAGGTTATGGAGGCCAGCAGGACTCCGCGCAAGCCGGTTCCCAAAAGGCATATAAGCCCGGTAAATGTCGCCAGCAACATGACAAAATCATATAGCAACCCGTTGCCACCGGCGGCTCCGGGCAGTTCCTTGAACCAATAAGGCGGTAACAGCAGATAAGGCCTGTGCCCCGGATAAACGACTGGGTTTTCTCCCGCGTTCAGCCCGCCGGGATTGGCCACCAATTGGCCATGCAGATGCCAGTAACCATATTCATGCCAGTTGTGCAGGATGATATTGGCAAAGGACGAATCTGACTCCGTTCGGATATTCGGCAGGTGGGCATAACCCCAAAGATGAAGGCTGCACAAAAGTAGGAAAACAAGAATCAATCCTGCGGTTTGTTTGGTCGCAACACGTTCCATGAATTATTCAAACGTTGATTGGGATTTCCTATATGGTTTGTTGCCCTCGACCGACGATGGCTGTTCTGTGATTTTCTACCAGCGCCAAAATTTGGCAAGTTTTTTCGCAGCCTGTTCTGATCTCCGTATTGATTTTTCTTCGCTGTGCCGGGACGTTTGGGTGAGTGTTCACCTTCCAAACAGGTCCATTTGGGGCGCGGGCGTCAATTTTTTCAATTTCTCGCGGTCTTCCTGTCGACGCGATTGGCGCACATTGCCTTCTGGCGTCAGTTCAGATTCCTCCAGGTTCGATAAAATTTGTTTGGCGCGCTCCAAAACCTCTTTGGGCACCCCGGCCAGGCGGGCCACTTGGATGCCATAACTTTTATCAGCGCCTCCAGCGACGATTTTCCGGAGAAAAACGATCTGGTCATGCCATTCGCGGACCGCCACGTTGAAATTCTTTAATCGCGCCAGGCGCGACGCCAATTCCGTTAATTCATGATAGTGCGTGGCAAACAATGTTTTGGCGCCGACCTGGTTGTGCACATGCTCGAGAATGCTCCAGGCCAGTGAAAGCCCGTCAAAGGTGCTCGTGCCACGGCCGATCTCATCCAGCACGATCAAGCTGCGCGGCGTGGCATTGTTCAGGATGTTTGCGGTCTCGGTCATTTCCACCATGAACGTGCTTTGGCCGCGGGCCAAATCGTCGCTGGCGCCGATGCGTGTAAAAATCCGGTCCACCAGGTCGATCCGCGCCTCTGCCGCCGGAACAAACCCGCCGGTATGGGCCATCAAAGCGATCAGCGCGACCTGCCGGATATAGGTGGATTTGCCGGCCATATTGGGGCCTGTGATGAGCGCGATCTGGGTTTCGGTATCCAGGGCGGTGTCGTTGGGGACAAAGCGCTCGTCCAAAAGATTTTGCTCCAAAACCGGATGACGCCCGTCGCGGATTTGCAGGACGCCCTCGCTGGAAATTTGCGGGCGGCAATAATTGTGCAGCCGCGCCGTTTCCGCGAACGACGCCAGCACGTCCAATTGCGCCAGCGCGGCGGCGGTTTGCTGGATCTCCTTCAGTTTGCCCAGGACATCCTCTCGCAACCGCTGGAACAACTCATATTCCAACTTTACGCTCCGCTCTTCCGCGCCGAGGATTTTCCCCTCCATCTCCTTCAATTCAGGCGTGATGAAACGCTCGCCGTTCGCGACAGTCTGTTTGCGGATATAATGCGCCGGCACCCTGTCCAGATTCGACTTGGTGATCTCAATGTAATAGCCGAAAACCGAATTGAACCGGACTTTCAGCGAGGAGATTCCCGTGCTGGTGATTTCATCCGCCTGCAACTTCGCTATCCAATCCTTGCCGCCGCGGGTGGCCTGCCGGATCTCATCGAGCGACGCATCAAACCCATCGCGGATCATGCCACCCTCCTTGATGGCCAGTGGCGGGTCGTCCACGATCGCGCGCGAAAGCAATCCGGCCAGGTCGGGCGATTCCGAAACTTGTGAATTGAGGGTCTCGATCAAAGTTGGCGGCGCATCTTTGAGCTTCAGATTCAGTTTTGCGGTTTTGACCCCCGCAAGAATTCCTTTCAGCGCGGGCAATTGCTCCAGCGCCATCCGCAGCGCCACCAGGTCGCGCGCGTTGCCGCCGCCGCTGCTCAAACGCCCGATCGTGCGTTCCAGGTCGCGAACGCTCGCCAGTTGCGTCCGAAATTGTTCCAAGGACGGAGAGTTCTCCATGAAGATTTCGACGGCATCCTGCCGCCGCCAAATCGGCTCCACGGTGGACAATGGCTGTGATACCCAGTTTCGCAATAACCGCGCCCCCATCGGGGTGACCGTCCGGTTGAGCGCGCCATACAGTGAAGAATTGCGGGGCGCATCATGGTGCAACGGCTCCAGGATTTCCAGGTGCCGCAGCGTGGTCTGGTCGAGCGTGAGAAAATCGCTGCGCTGGTAGAAAGAGATCCGGGTCAGGTTCTTCGCGTCGCGCCGCAGATGTTGCGTCAAATAATGCAGCGCGCCTCCCGCCGCTCCGATCGCCGCGCCGCGCTCCTTCAATCCAAAGCCATCGAGCGAAGCCACCTTGAAATGGTCGCGTACCGTGAACACCGCCGTTTCCGGCGCGAACGTCCAATCATCGTAGCCGCTCAAAATCTTGAATGAATCGGCCAGGGCATCGCGGATGAGCGTCTTTTCGGATGGAAAAATGATCTCTGCGGGGCGCAGGCGCTCCATTTCCGCCAGCAATACGGTTTCGCCCTCCAGTTCCGTCGTCAAAAATTCTCCTGTGGTCAGGTCCACCACCGCCAGGCCGAACATCTTCCCGTTCGGGCAGATGGCGGCCAGGAAATTGTTCTTTTCGGCGGCGAGGATCCTTTCGTCGAAATGCGTGCCCGGGGAAAGTATTTGGGTGACCTCCCGTTTGACGAGCTTGCCCGGCTGCGCGTCTTCCAATTGCTCGCAGATCGCCACTTTGCGCCCCGCGCGAAGGATCTTCCCGATATACCCGTTCGCGGCATGGAACGGCAATCCGCACATCGGCACGCCGTTGCGCGCCGTGAGAGCCAGGTTCAGGAGTTGCGCCCCGGTCTGCGCGTCCTCGAAGAACATCTCATAGAAATCGCCGAGCCGGAACAGCAGGAGGGCGTCCCTGGGCAATTCACCCTTGATGCGGCGATATTGCGCCATCATCGGCGTGAGTTGGACTTCCGTGGACATCGGTCGGAAAACTTTAACCGCGCCCGCCGCGGATTTCACGGATAAAATCAAATGCCCTCCGCGGGGATTTTACAAAACCATGACATTTCTGCTCCTCACGATGGCCTAATCTGGCTATCAATGAGATGAACCAATCGTCATCGCCAAAATGAATCCTGATCCAAAACCGAAATTCTTCTGGCAAGGGGTGATGATTCTGCTGCCAGTGGCACTCATGGCCGGTTTCGGCTTTTGGGCCATTCTTCGCCAGCACAACGACGTTGAACAAGACGCGCGCCAACGCGCAAATGAAATTGTCCAGGCGCTTCCAAAAGAGTTTGGCCGGCTCGTCGCCAACGAGCTGATACAATTTGATGGTCAGAAAGGCGGTTGGTTTATGTATCTGCAATGGGGACCAGCCGGTTGGCCTGGGGACAGGAAGTTCAATGGATACCTGACCGATACCAATACCCTTATCGACGTGAGCAATGATGTTGCTGCTTTGAAGTCGGCATTCCCTGATTGGAAAGACGGGCCGCCTCCACTTGTGGATTTCACACTTGAGCCAAATGGTGATTTGGGTGGGTCGCCTCCGATACCCCCGCGTCCACCTTCGTGGCTTACGGCGATGTCCCCCCGGCAATATCAAGCCTGGACGGCCCTTGAGACAGCGGATTATGCGTCTGAATCACTGTCCAACCTTGTTGCATTGACCAGGGCATTTGAACAAACCGGACCGCAGCCGCCAGCGCGCTCTTGCGCTGAATTCATTCATCTGCGCGCGGAATCACGAACCCAGCCAGCGACCAATGCCATCGGAGAATTAATCCGCTTTGCGGGTGGGCATGACGATGTTGAATCCGAAAGCGGTTTGCCCCTGACCACCCTCGCCCTTGCCGAATCTTTGAAGCGGGCGCGGGAATGCGGGCCCACAGCTCAGTTGTGGGAGGCGTTACGCTCCGAAATCTTGCAGCCCAGTGCCTTGACGCCATCATTGCTGGACGAAGCCGCCCGACTGGTTGTTAATAACGCGCAATTATCAGACTCCATTCGCGCCCTGCGGATTTTATTGGCCGACAAACAATCGCAACAGGAACTCGCCGGGGCCGTGAGACGAACCGGTAAATTGAATGGGATCACCACGACCAATCTTTGGGTTGCTGCGATGAACCGGCGTTGGTTTTGCATTTTACAGCCTGACTATTATCAAAATTGGAACGGCCCTTCGAATCGTTTTTATTCAGCCGTCCATACAAATATATCGGTAAGGTGCTACCCTGAATCAATTGTCGCGCGAGGATTTTCAGATGCGTTCAAAGATGCGGAAATTTCTTTGCCGAATTACTTCGGTATTTCCATTTCATTGGAAGACAGGCCGATTTCTTTGCGCCCGGAGTGGAAAAATATTCACGATGAAAAACCGGATATTCTTGCCGAAGAGCAATTCAACATGTCGGCAACTGGTGTGTGGACACGAACAAGCGGACAAGAATCGTTTGAAGCTTCTTATAAAGCCATGCCCGATAGCCGGTCAGACGGGCCGAAGATTTTTTTTGAAATGATGCCGGGCCATCCGCAATTTACCATACGGATACTATTAACCAACCGCAATCTGCTTTTTGCCAAACAACGCCAGCTTCAATTGGTTTTTGGCTCGTTGATTGCATTGGCGGCACTGGCGGCGCTGGTTGGATTTGTCGCCGCCCGGCGCGCCTTTCACCGGCAGTTGCAGCTCAACGAAATGAAATCCAATTTCGTTTCCAGCGTCTCGCACGAATTGCGCGCGCCGATCGCCTCCGTGCGTCTCATGGCAGAAAACCTGGAGCGCGGCAAAATTCCCGAAGCGCAAAAACAAAATGATTATTTCCGCTTCATCGTTCAGGAATGCCGGCGCCTGTCGTCACTCATCGAAAATGTTCTCGACTTCTCGCGCATCGAACGGGGCCGCAAACAATATGAATTCGAGGCGACCAACCTCTCCGCGCTCACTCAAACTACCGTCAAGCTGATGGAGTCCTACGCAGCGGAAAAGGGTGTGCAATTAAAAACCGCTTTCAACCCTCAGCCTTCAGACGCCGGCCTTGAATTAAATGTGGATGGTCGCGCCATCCAGCAGGCGCTCGTGAACCTCATCGATAACGCCATTAAACATTCGCCCAAAGGAGCCTCCGTCCAAATCGGTTTGGAAGCCAAATTTGATTTGATCCAACTTTGGGTCGAGGACCAGGGCCAGGGCATTCCCGCCAAAGAACATGAGAAAATCTTTGAGCGTTTTTATCGCAGTGGTTCCGAATTACGTCGTGAGACGCAAGGCGTTGGGATCGGTTTGAGCATCGTAAAACACATTGTCGAATCGCATGGCGGACGCGTGCGGGTGCAAAGTGAGCCCGGCCAGGGCAGCCGGTTTACCATTGAATTGCCGGCCAGAAATCCTCATGAATGAGCGCATCCTGATCATCGAAGACGAAACGCCAATGCGCACTGCCCTGGCAGATCTGTTCACGTCTGAAGACTACCGCGTGTTGACGGCGGCAGACGGCGAGAGCGGGCTTCAACGCGCGCTCGCAGAAAGGCCAGACCTGATCCTGCTTGATTTGATGATGCCCAAGCTCGATGGCTTCGCCCTCTGCGCCGAATTGCGCCGCCTGGCCAACGCCGTGCCCGTGCTGATGCTCACCGCCAAAGGCCTGGTTGAAGACCGCGTGGCCGGACTTGATGCGGGCGCGGATGATTACCTGGTAAAGCCGTTTAGCACCGAAGAGTTGCTTGCCCGGGTACGCGCGCTGTTGCGGCGGGCGGAACGAAAATCCAAAGCCCCGGTGAAATTGAAATTGGGTGATTTGGAAATCGATTTGTCCCGTCAAACCGCATTTCGCGGCAAAAAGCAAATCCACCTGACGGCGAAAGAATATTCCATGTTGCGATTGATGGCCGAAGCCGAAGGCGAACCGGTCACGCGCGAGCGGTTCCTCGATGTCGTTTGGGGGTATACCGCGTTTCCGACGACGCGGACCGTGGATAATCACATCGCCAGCCTGCGGGCAAAGCTGGAGAAAAACCCCAACGCCCCGCGCTGGCTCAAGACTGCGCATGGCGTTGGCTATCGGTTGGAACAGTGAAACATTTTACAAAACCATGACAAACAGCGCGGATAGATTTGGCAGCATGACATTATGAAAACGAAATTATGCGTTTTGCTCTTTCTAATGGCCGCGATGCTTTTGCGCGCGCAAACCAACAACCTTACTGCGCTCTTGCAGCAGGGCCTGTTCGAGGAGCAGGCCGATCGCAATCTCGACGCGGCCATTTCCAATTACCAATCGCTCGCCACGGAATTTGACCAGGACCGGCAGGTCGGAGCCACCGCGATTTTCCGGCTGGGCGAATGTTATCGGATGCAGGGCAAGACCAACGAGGCTGCGCAGGAATATGAACGGATCATCAAAGACTTTTCAGATCAGGCCACCCTCGTGACTTTGAGCCGGCAGGATTTGGCCGGAATGGGTGTGTCCGTTTCCACAACAACATCGACTGCGGGACCAGACACGGAACTATGGGACAAGGTGAAGAACCTTTCGCCAGCCGAACTTGAAAAGGTGCTCCCGATACTCGTGCCCGATGCCATTTTGACCGGTCTTTTGCAGCAGCGCAACGAAGCCGAAACGAAACTCGCACAATTGAATGTGGAATACACTCCCGCTAATCCAGAAGTTATTTCTCATAAAGCCGCTTTGGATGCCATCAACAGGCAAATCTTTGAAAAAGTTGACGCCATCATGCAGGCATTGAAAATGCGCGCACAATCTTCCGAAACAATCACCGTCTCCGCTGCGCCGGTTGACGATGAAGACCGCGAAATCCAGCGCATCCAACAAATGATTCAAAACAGCCCGGACTTGGTCAATGCGCGGGACGACAAGGGACATACGCCATTGGAAAACGCGGCTATTAATGGCCAGCTCAAAGTCGCGACCTTTTTATTGGATCACGGCGCGGATATCAATGCCGGCTACGGCTCGGCGTTGGATCAGGCGGTGAATGCGGGCAATCGGGCAATGGTGGAATTTCTCTTGAATCGTGGAGCGAATATTAATGCGAACGAGAATAATGGGCAAGGAAGCACACCATTACACACCGCGGCGGCAAAAGGCTTTCAAGCCGTTACGGAAGTTTTGCTGGCGAATAAAGCCGGCGTAAATGCGCAGAACAATAATGGCGAGACGCCGCTGATCTCAGCAGTGCAACATGGACAGTTGAAAATCGCCCAAATGCTCCTGGCCGCGGGCGCAAATCCCAATCTGAAGGACAACGCTGGACAAACCGTGCTCAATTATGCCATCGGACAATCGCCAGAAATTTTTCACATGCTTTTGGATGCCGGAACAAATCCCAACACGGAAGATTCGTTAGGGCGCACACCCTTAAGCTACGCGGCTTCAAGAGATACCCCGGATGTCGTTAAACTGTTGCTGGAAGCCAAGGCGGATCCCAATGGCGGCACGCTGGATGCCCCGCTGCTAAGTGCTATCCAAAGGAAAAGCGCCGCCTCCGCAGAATTGTTGCTTCAGGCAGGAGCTGATCCGAATGCAATAGGCCGGGTCGACTGGCAAACCCAGATAGGCAATACGATTTTTTATGGGCAATTTGGCAATCAGCGTGCCTCGATCACCCCCTTGTGGCTGGCGATTGACTCCAAACAAGTCCCAATTGTGCAGTTGCTTTTAAAATACAAAGCCGACCCGAACAGCACTCAAGTCGAGAATCAATCTCCATTGTTTGGCGCATTGGATAATACAGACATTCTGGCGGCTATGCTCGATGCCGGCGGAAAACCCGACTCGCTCACGCCGACCGGCTGGCCGTTACTGGATCAGGCAGTCACACAAACAAATTTTGTGGCCGTGCAACTGCTTTTAAAACACGGGGCCAATGCAAACGTGAGCCTTAATCCTCCAGACAACCCGGTTGGTTACACGCCGCTTCATTTTGCCGCGCAGCAATTGGTAGATCCAAAAATTATTGAACTATTACTCGATGATCATGCAGATCCCAACATCCGGGGCGGCGATGGCAAAACACCGCTTGATTTGCTAAAGGATGCCATTGCGCAAATATCATCAGGAACATTTCACTGGTCGCCTGCCCCGGCTAGTCCATCAGAACAAATGGCCGTTGCCATGGAACTGGCCGACCTGCTCCGTCAGCATGGCGCGTTGGATAATTTGCCGCATTGGAACAGCATTAAAGTATCGCGTCCAAACGCAAACTCTTCCACGCCGGTCTTTCAAAACGAAACCAATGACTGGAACCGGTTTACGCTGATGGAGACCGTCCTCGATTATTATGAGTACGCGTCGTCGGCCACCTCTTGGAACATGTACGATAAATGGACGCAATATCCGATCAATCCAGACATGCCATTTCCCGATCTGTCACGGGTGACTATTCTACGTCCCAGCCATGAATCGACCAATTTTACCCGCATTCATGTCAATTTGCTCAATGATACCAATGGAATTGACTGTTCCAAAGATTTGCCTGTGGAATTTGGTGATACTGTGGAAATTCCAGAGCGCGAACACACCCTGGCCGAATCGGACACCAATGGGCCGTTGTGGATCATTCAAATCTCAGGTTGTCTTCAAGGCAGGTCCGGCACAGTCAAGCTCGTCGTCGATGGGAGCCAAACCATTCAGATACCCCTCGACCAATTTGGGCCGCTGGACTGCGATGTTAAGCAGGTGTTGGGAAGTTCGCAGGCGCAAAATGTCCTGACTTCTGATTCCGATCTCTCGCATGTGAAGGTCGTCCGGCGCGACCCACAAACCGGAAAGTCGCGCGAATGGACTCCCAATGGCGCCGCCCAACAACCAGAAAACCAGCCATCACAACTTAATTTTCAGGATCGGTTAAGGTCAATAATAAACCATTCTTCCAACACGCCTCCCGACCCGTCCAGCCTTTGGCTTCGTGATGGCGATGTCATCGAAGTGCCGGTAAAACAATAACATGAAGCCGGTTTGTATGGTCTTGAAAGGTTAATGATCGTCGGCTACCCAATTTTTTGGGACGATGATCGGCTTAACGGGATGCTGACAAAATAAAGCTGGTTTTCCGCAACACAGAGGTTGACGGATAAAGTTTTTTTTCAGAAGTTAGGCGCATGAACCCCGGTCTCAAAAAATATAAGAAATTTTTTTGTCGATGGCTCCCTTTGTCATTAGTCTTTGCAGCTTCAACAGTTTATGCGGATGAGCCCCACAAAGGTCTGCCCATCGTCAATACCGGGGACAATGCCTGGCTCTTGGCCAGCTCCGCCCTCGTCTTGATGATGACTGCGCCGGGCCTCATCCTGTTCTATGGAGGATTGGTCCGGGCCAAAAACGTGCTTTCCATCATGATGCACAGCCTGATTCTGATGGCGGTGGTCTCGACGATGTGGATGATTTTTGGTTACAGCATGGCCTTCGCTCCGGGAAATTCATTTTGCGGCAATCCGCTGACGTATCTTTTTCTGAACCATGTCGGCGCCGATCCAAATCCCACGTACGCCGCCACGGTTCCGCATGAGACCTTCATGTTGTTCCAGATGATGTTCGCCATCATCACCCCTGCGCTGATCAGCGGCGCGATCGCTGAGCGCATCAAATTCAAGGCGTACTTGCTATTCACCATCCTCTGGATGGTGATCGTCTATTTCCCGCTGTGCCACATGATGTGGGGCGTGGGCGGCTTGTTTAACTGGGCCGGCGGCGGGAAGATTCCCGCGATGGATTTTGCCGGCGGCACTGTGGTGCATATCAGTTCGGGCGTCTCCGCGCTGGTCTTCGTTTTTATACTGGGCAAACGCAACGGTTATCCCCGTGAACCAATGGTGCCGCACAACGTCGTCTTCTCCCTGATCGGCGCGGGACTGTTATGGGTGGGCTGGTTTGGGTTCAACGGCGGCAGCGCCTTGAGCGCAGGCGCCCTGGCCACCAGTGCCTTTGCCGCCACCCATTTTTCCGCCGCGGCTGCGGCCTTAAGCTGGGTGACGGTAGAATGGTTGCTTAAAGGCCGGCCCAGTGTGCTCGGCGCGGCTTCCGGGATGGTCGCCGGCCTGGCCACCATCACTCCCGCCTCGGGATTCGTCAGCATCCCGGCGGCGTTTTGCATCGGGATGGTCGCGGGCGTCGTCTGTTATGGCGCAGTCACGAAACTAAAATCCATTTTCAACTATGATGATTCTCTCGACGTCTTCGGCGTCCATGGAATCGGCAGTATCATTGGGATGTTGATGCTTGGATTCCTGGCCAATGCCGACGTGAACCCGGCCATTGCCAACACCTTTATGAAAAACGGCTCGATCGTTTCGCTGGCGGGTGGCGGCGCGCAGTTCATTTATCAACTGGAAGCCGTTGCCTTCACGATTGCCCTGGCCGCTGCGGGTACATTTATTATCTTGAAAATCATCGGCGCGATGGTCACCTTGCGCGTGAGCCAGGAAGATGAATTTGTCGGTCTCGACCTGTCGCAACACGGCGAACGGGCGTATAATGAATAAGCATTTAAAAATTTAATTTTATGAAAAAAATCGAAGCCATCATCAAACCGTTCAAATTGAGCGAAGTCAAAGACGCGCTGAACGAACTCGGCATCCAGGGCATGACTGTCACCGAGGTCAAGGGTTTCGGCCGCCAAAAAGGGCATACGGAGATTTACCGCGGCAGCGAATACACCGTGGATTTTTTGCCGAAGATCAAGATTGAGACCGTCCTGCCCGATGCGCAGGTCAAAGCCGCCATCGAAGCCATCGTCAAGGCCGCCAAGACCGGGAAGATTGGCGATGGAAAAGTATTCGTTTTGCCCGTCGAAGAAGCCATCCGCATCCGCACCGATGAGCGCGGAGAGGATGCTGTCTAAAGTCGTTTGGCAGATCAATGGCACTGCAAACCAGCCGCATTCTTTCTGGCTATCCTTCGACGCAAATCATTCTCTCGCTGTTCCCTCTCCCCTAATGGGGAGAGGGTCAGGGTGAGGGGTGTGAGAATAAAAAGCATCCTTCAGATGGAGGCTTCCCCTGAAAAGCAAACGGCGGTAAAGCGGGCTTTATTTATTTTGTCCTAATCCATCACCGCCGCAAAACGCAGTCCACGCGTGCTGATGCGCAGTTGCGTGAAGCCGAACTCCTGCATCACAATTTCATAGATGAGGACGCCGGTAAGGATCACATCCGCGCGCATTTTAGGCAGGCCCACGATTTCCCTGCGTTGGGCCAGCGGCAAATTCCAAAGATTTTTTCGGTGGGCGGTGATCCGCTCCAAACTCAAGACCGTGTGTTCGATTTTTTCCCGGTCAAACCGCACCATCTTCGTTTCCATGCGGGCCAGGATGCTCACCGTGCCGCCGGTGCCGGTCAATTGCGTTTCCCGGTAACCCTTGCTCTGCAACAACGGCCCTAATTGCGGGCGCACTTTGGTCTTAAGAAAATCTTTTATCCACTTGCGGCATTTCTCAAGTTCAGCGCGGACCGGCGGGTCGCTGTGCGGAAATGTTTCGAGCAACCGGACGGTCCCCATCGGAAAACTTTCGGAAAAGTCCCGCTTGGTTTTGTATCCCAAAATAAATTCAGTGCTGCCGCCGCCGACATCGAGCAGGAGCAGCGGCATTTTGGCCAGGTCAGAATTGGCCGTGACTCCCTGGAACGCCCAGGCGGCTTCCTGCTCGCCGGAAATGATCTCAACCTTTAAAGCCGCCGCGCGCTCAACCGTGGAAATCAGGTCGTGTTTGTTCAAAGCGTCGCGCGCCGCGCTCGTGGCGATGACCCGGATGCTCCGGGCATCCCGTTCCCGCGCGATCTCGGCAAACTCCCAGACCGCTTCAGCCGTGGCGGCGACCGTCTCGGGTTGCAACCGGCGTGTTTGGTAAAAATTTTTCCCCAGGCGCGTCTGCCGGCTTTCTTCCTGGACCGGGCTTACCACGCCATTGCGCACATCCGCCACCAGCAATTTGATGGAGTTGGTGCCGATATCGATGACCGCCCGCCTTACCGTTGGCGCGGAAACGACACTGGTGGAATTGGCATCACTCACGAGTTCCATGAACCCCTAAGCTTACTCATCGCAATTTTAAGAGCCAAAGCTAAAAATGTTACATTTTGCGGGCTTTGCGTTTGCGCTCTCCCCGTGTAAATTTTCCCGCGTGAACATTTATATATTAAGGCACGGCATCGCCGAGGACCGTGAGGAATGGAACAAGAACGACTCGTTGCGTCCTTTGGCGGTCGAAGGAGAAAAACAACTCCAGAAAATAGCGAAGGTGTTGAAGAAGATGGAGTTGGAATTTGACCTGATCCTGTCCAGCCCCTACGAGCGCGCCAAAAAAACGGCGGAAATCGTCGCGCAGAAATTGGAGTTGAAGGGACGGTTGAGATATTCTGACGAACTGAGGTGCGGAGGGGATCCCTCTCAATTGATTAGCCACGTCACTGCGCTAAAGCCGTTGCCCGGGAATCTTTTGCTCGTGGGTCATGAGCCCTATTTGAGTCAACTCATCGCCCTGCTGGTTTCTGGAGATCCCAGCCTGGAGATCGATTTTAAAAAGGCGGGCCTCTGCAAGTTGAAGACGGAGCATCTGCAGTTTGGACGCTGCGCCCGGTTGTCCTGGTTGCTCACCCCCAAACAGATGGAGCTGATGGCTTGAGCCAACCCGGAGCGCGGCTCTGTGAGCCGCAGCAACGCCCAGGTTTTCATGGCGATCCAAATTACTCCAAACGTGTTGTGTTTGACGAAGCTGCTGCGGGTCACAGAGCCGCGCTCTATGGACAGTTTAAAACCAAATTGGCCTCACCCGGCGCGATACGAAATCTTTTGGATGTAATTCTTTCCGAACGTCAGTTGCAGCCGGTCCAGGATCTCCTTGCGCCGATAGCGGACGATTTCTGACAACCACGCGCTGTTATCCACGTTCACAAACAATGTGCCCTTGTGCAGGTTGGCCGGCTGCGCATGCGCCACGATGGCCGGATCGAGCAGCGAATTCCACGCCTTGACGATCTCAATCTCAGCCCGGCGCGAATCCATTTTCAACTCCCCAAGAACTTTGGAGACCACCTTATCGGCGCTGCGCGCGCGGACAGCTTGGGCTGTTTCCAATGGCTCAAGGTCAACGCCGCGCCATTGCGCCAGTATTTTCTGGCGGGCGGGAATCTTTCGCGGCGGCGGCATCAGCGGATTAAAACGCAAAGACGCAACGGTGGCAAGCTGCCACCAGCAATGGAGTGCAAAATTAAGGTGGGGCGTGCACTCCGTGCGCGCCGCAGCACAGAGCGGAATACTGTGTAAACTTTCCCCTTGCAAACATAGGCTTTGCCTTGCAAAGTGATTCCATGAATCCAAATTGGGCGGAAGAAAATCTTCAAACCATCCGGACTTTGATGGAACGCTCCGCGCTGTACCGCCGCGCGCTCGCTCCCATCATGTTGCTGGCTGGTGCCATGGGCATCGCCACGACAGGGATTGGGATATTCTTTAAAATGTATTCAGTCCAGGAATTTGAAGGGCTTTGGTTATGCACGGCGGTGCTTGCGGTTGTCGGCGCGTTCCGGATCGCCCGGCGACAGGCGCTCAAGGATCAGGAAGCATTTTGGTCGCCACCGACCCGCCGGGTAGCCCAAGCCCTGCTTCCGCCGTTGCTGGCAGGATTATGCCTCGGCTTGTTCCCTGTTCTTAACGGAGAATTAGACGATCAGGCGGATCTGATTCCTGTGCTTGTTTGGATTTTACTCTATGGTTGCGCCCTTCACAGTGCGGGCTTTTTTATGCCGCGTGGGATAAAACTCTTTGGTTGGCTATTTATTGCCGGAGCAATTGCCCTTGCATATGCCGCCCCCCGCTCGGAGTGGCTTGATAATGTTAATTTAATCTATTGGGTGATGGGCTTTTTCTTCGGTGTCCTCCATCTGGCCTACGGTGCGTATTTGTATCTGACCGAAAAGGGAAAGAATGCGGCGTGAATCCGGAACTCTTTCTTCAGCTCGACCGTGTGATTCACGAGAAAGGGCGGCTGGCCATCATGTCCGCCCTGGCCGCTTCGCCTGAACTCGCCTTCACCGAGTTGCGCGATCTCCTGAATATGACCGATGGCAATCTCACCACGCACATCCGTACCTTGCAACAGGAAGGCTATCTTTCCGTGGCTAAATCCTATCAAAAGAACCGTCCGCTCACGACTTGCTCCCTAACTCCCGCCGGCCGCAAGGCCTTTGCGGATTATGTGGGATTGTTGGAACAGATCGTCCGCACAAATAAGCCAAAATAAGCCTAAAAAATGTTTGAACAAAAAAACAGCGCCATGGTCTTTTACTTTGTGACACAAAGTAATTGCAAACAACTGGCGAGAAATTCGTCATCTGAGAAAGAAAACATCTGACAACGAACAAAACACCTATGAAAGAAATCATCACTGACAGCATTCGATATTGGGAGACGCGCCGGCTCGTTTACAATGGCGCACTCGCGCTGGTCGTTGTCAGCTCATTCGTTTGGCACCTGCCGGTGTCAGCCGCGGGTCTGCAGTGGCCGCTGATTTTGGGTCTATTCGTCGCTGCGGTGGTGGCCAATGTGTTGTATTGCTCGGCTTATCTCGCCGACTTTTTATTTCAGGCCTCCGGGCACCAACAACTATGGAAACGCTGGAGGTGGGTGCTCCTCATAATCGGAACGGCCTTTGCCGCTGGCTTATACTTGTTAGCGAGCGGGATTTAGAAGACTGATTGCATACCCCTTTAAAAAATGAAAATCATTAGAGCTGAACATCTGGGAATGTGTTTCGGGGTCAAAGACGCCATCGCACTGGCCCTGGAAACCGCGCGGCGCGAGCCGCTGACGATTTTGGGCGACCTGGTCCATAACGAATCTGTCCTGAAGGAATTGCAGGCCAACGGAATCCGCCTGGAACCAGTCCCCTCCGCAGTGACGACGCAAACCGTCATGATCACCGCGCACGGCGCTTCAGAACGAAAGTTGATGGAAATTCATGACCGAAAATTAAATGTGGTGCAGGCGACTTGCCCGCTGGTCTATGCCGCGCATCGCAGCCTGGCGAAACTGGTGCGAGAAGGATTTCATCCGGTCATCATTGGGATCGCGGGCCATGTCGAAGTGCGCGGAATGACCGAAGACCTCGAGGAGTTCGACGTGGTGCTCCACGATCAGGAGATAGTGAACCTGCGCGAGCGCCCGCGTTTTGGCGTCATCTCCCAAACGACCCAACCGGTGGAAAGAGTCCGGCGATTGGTTGCCCGGCTGCGCGAACATTTTCCGCGTTCAGAAGTGCGTTTCATCGATACCGTTTGCCAGCCGACGAAGCAGCGCCAGGGCGCCGCGATCGAGCTGGCGCAAAAATGCGATGTGGTGGTCGTCATCGGCGGCGCGCACAGCAACAACACGCACGAACTCGTCAGGACCTGCTCGCGATTTTGTGAGCGGGTGCATCATGTCCAGACCGCCGCCGATCTGCGCGAAGAATGGTTTAATCCAGAAGATACCGTCGGCATCACGGCTGGCACCTCGACGCCGGATAATATCATCGACGAAATTGAACAACGCCTCGGCCAATTGAGAAAGGATCAGCATGAAAACTGTTTGGTTTAAACGTTTAGGTTGGGTTTATCTGCCGGTTTCCGTGCCGGGTGTGATCATCACCATCATGGCTCTGGCCTTTTGTCTCCAGGTGTTTCTTGCCATTGATCGCCATTCGCATTCCGCAAGCGACACTCTGTACGGTGTCTTCCCATTCTTCGCCTGCGCGTTCCTGTTATTTGACTGGATTGCTGGCAGTACAAGCGATGAGATACAAAAATGAGTCATCTCTTTGATTGAACAGAGAATAGGAAAACTGGTCTTAATTTAACCCCCGCGATGCGTAAATGGATAGCGTGAACCCAAATGAAATCAGTGCTCTGCTCCGCGGCGATTTGGAGTCTATCACGGGTTGGATCGAGCGAATTAACGCGCGCCGTTTTGCCCTTCATCTGGCGGTCATTATTTTCGGGGCGGGCTGTTACGGCGCGGCGATGGGCTGCTGGCGTTCACCGGAGCAAGCGCTCTATGTCGCGATTAAATTTCCGGTGATCATTCTGCTCACCACCATCGGCAACGCACTGATCAATGCGATGCTCGCACCATTGCTGGGATTGAATATGTCCTTTCGCCAGTCATTTTCTGCCGTGGTCATGAGTTTCACGATCACCTCCGCAATTTTAGGTGCATTTAGTCCACTGATGATTTTCATGGTATGGAATGCGCCGGCGATGGTTCCTCACGCGGCCCATAATCCGGCGTACAGCTTCATCCTGTTGACTCAGGTCATCATGATCACAATAGCCGGAACCACTGGCAATCTGCGCCTGTTTCAATTGCTGGTGCGTTTCAGCGGAAACCGGGCCGCGGCTTTGCGTGTGTTGTTTGCGTGGCAGGCGATCAATTTGTTCCTCGGTAGCCAGCTTTCATGGATTTTGCGCCCCTTTATCGGTTCACCCACATTGCCAGTCGAATTTTTGCGCCCTGATGCTTTTCACGGCAACTTTTACGAAACTGTCGGCCATGTCTTTCTACAAATTATTAATAATTAACAAACAACCATCGACCTATGAACGACCAAACTCCTCCCCTGCTCCAGGCATCCCAAGTTCCGCCCCTCATCCCGCCGGTACCCGGTCAATTGGGCGCCGACCCCTCCGAGCGCGCCGCCATTCCGAATGTCATCGTTGCGATTGAGGCCATCCTGCGTCATCCGCGCCGCATGATGTATCAACTCCGCCAGCCCGGCGCGGGAAAGGTGATTGCAGGAATGATTCTGGTTTCAATTATCTGCAGCCTCATCTATGGCATCGTTGTGGGAACATTTTCGGGTGGCACCCAGGTTTGGGCTGCCCCGGTCAAGATTGCCGCCGGGCTGGCGATTTCCGCGATCATTTGTCTGCCCAGCCTGTATATCTTCACCTGCCTAAGCGGTTCGCAGGCGCGGCTTATCGAAGTTTTTGGCTTGCTGGCGGGCCTGCTGATGCTGATGACCATTTTACTTGTTGGCTTCGCGCCGGTCGCCTGGATTTTTTCACAATCCACGGAGTCACTCGCGTGGATGGGGGCGCTCCATCTTGCTTTTTGGCTTACGGCCACTCTTTTTGGCCTGCGCTTTATGAAAGCGGGTTTTGCTCATTCAAGTGCCCGCTCGCAAGCCGGGATCAACACCTGGGTCATCATCTTTCTGTTGGTGGCATTGCAAATGACCACGGCGCTGCGGCCCATCCTGGGCACCTCAACGAGTTATCTGCCAACGGAGAAGAAATTTTTTGTGACCCACTGGATCAATTGTTTGGCTCCTTCCGATGACGAGACCAAAACAGCAAAGGCGCATGAATGAATGCGGCCTTGCCTGATGAACAGACCATGGCTCAAGAATGCAATCTTCGCCGGCGCGTTAAATTGTTCACCTGGCTGTTTATCATCGGCCTCGTTTTGAGTGGTGCTACGGCAATCCCTCTGAAGAGTGAGGTGGGGGCGCTGGCGAATTTTGCGGGTAATGGATCATCGGGAATCACCCAATGGATTTTTCACGTTCGAGATGCGTTGGATGATACGGGATCTCATCATCCCTTTCTCTTTTACGGTACCGACTGGCTGGCGTTCGGGCATTTTGTCATCGCCATCGCATTCATCGGGGCATTGCGCGATCCGGCGCGCAACCGGTGGTTGTTTGATTTTGGTTTGATTGCCTGTGCCCTGGTCATTCCCTATGCATTGATTTTTGGTGAACTACGCGGGATTCCGTTGTGGTGGCGTCTTCTCGACTGTTCTTTCGGCATAATAGGAGCCTTGCCAGTCTGGTTATGCCGCAAATGGACGATTGAATTGGAAAATCACGGCCTCGCAAAAAGCTAGACAAATCCGCCTGGCAGGCGCGTCATTAAAGAAACAATGTCGCCCAGCCAGGAAATCGAAAGGCTTTATGACGAACATGCCCAGTCCCTTTTTGCCTTTCTCCTGAATTTCACCCGGGACGAGGCGGATACGCGCGATTTGCTCCAGGAGATTTTTGTCAAGATCGCCCGCGAACCAGGACTGCTCGACAAGGCCCGTGACGAACGCGCCTTTCTCATCCGCCTGGCCCATAATGCAGCCATCGATCTGATCCGCCGCCGCGGCGCGCGCGAGCGGACCCGGGATAATTTCGCTGCGGAAGTCTTCTCCCTCTTCGCGCCCGCTCCGGATCTGGATGAACAATTGTTTTGCGATGCCCTTGCCGCGGCGCTCGCCGGGTTGCCGGATGAGCAGCGCGCCATTGTGCAACTCAAGCTTTGGGAAGGATTGACCTTTGAACAGATTGCCGCGGTCCTGAATTTATCACCCAACACCGCTGCCAGCCGATACAGGTATGGATTAGACAAAATGCGCGAGCGGTTGCGTCCACTTTATGAAGAAGTCAAAAAGACAGAATGATATGGATGAATTCGAGCAACAGGTGAGCCGCCAGCCATTACGGCAGATTCCCGCCGGTTGGCGGGAAGAGATTATGGTCGCGGCCGCGGCGGCGGTCCCGCGCTCCGCTCCTCACACTTCGATTCTCTCTACCCTCAAATCTCAACTCTCAGCTTTGCTGTGGCCTTGCCCGCAGGCCTGGGCGGGATTAGCGGCGGTCTGGGCGCTTATCTTCGTGGTGAATTTCTCGATGCGCGACCGACCGCAGACGACGGCAGAAAAAGCTCCGCCGCCTTCGCCCCAAATGGTCGCGGAATTGAAACAGCAACGATTGATGTTGGTGGAATTGATCGGTTCCGGACAGGCCGCCGACGCCGAACCGCCGAAGTTTGTACCCCTGCCCCGCAGCGAGCGGGTCGAGTTTGTGATGGCGTAAACAGCAATTGTGGGAGACGACGTGAGGAGTCTCATTTTGAAAATCGAAAATTAATCAGAGTCTCGTGACCTCGACTCGTGCAAATAAAAATATATGAATGATGAAACCCAAAATAATTTAAATAAGTCTCGGAAAAGCCTGGGTTTGTTTCAGGCCTGGCTGATCCTGTTTGGGATCATCTCTGTGATTGTTTTTGCGATTTCCGCGACATTCAATCATATGGGCAGTTGGTCAGACTGGTTTGGCTTCGGTTGTTTTAGTTGCATTTTAGGCGCCGTGCTGGCGACCGTCTTTGTGGGGCTTTCGGCATTTATCCGCTGGCTGTGCTGTTGGAAAAATTCCCGCCGCTTTCTTTTCGTGTGCGCGTGTTTGGCCACGCTGATTGCGCTTGGTTATGCCGAAGAGGACTGGCGCGGATGGCATGATTGGCAGAAGTTTAAAAGCCAATGGGAGGCCAAAGGTGAAAGCTTCGACTGGCAATCCATTGTGCCGCCAACCGTCCCGGATGATCAAAATTTTGCCATGGCGCCGATCTGGATCGAGTCCATAAAAGCGACTTTGGGACCGCGGGGTTCATTGCAATGGTATGGAAGTTATGCCGAGGATGGCCGGACTAATTTTGTCAATCGCTTGGATATGTCAACGACGTTTCTTGATGAGAACGGTCCCCCGATCGGTTATTGGGCAAAGGCCACGTTGACGGATTTGGGAGCCTGGCAGGATTACTACCGGAAACTGTCCGCCAAAACGAACATGTTTCCCGTTTCGGCACAGCCGCGAACTCCGCCGCAGGATGTCCTGCTGGCCCTAAGCAAATATGATTCCACGCTGGAAGAGTTGCGTCAGGACGCCCAACGGCCGGATTCCCGATTTCCGCTGGACTACAATCGAGATGATCGGTGGGAAATTTTGCTTCCGCACCTGGCGAAACTCAAACGATGCTCCCGGGTTTTGGAGTTGCGTGCCATCGCAGAATTACAAAACGGCCAAACCGACAAGGCGTTGGCCGACATAGATCTGTCATTCCGATTGATCGATTCAGTCCGCACGGAACCTTTTTTGATCTCGCACCTGGTCCGGATCGCCATGTTGCAGATCACCCTGCAACCCATTTATGAGGGCCTGGCGGAACATCAATGGTCGGAGGCGCAACTGGCTGAATTGGATTCGGAGTTGGCAAAACCGGACTTTCTGGCCGATTACCAGGTGGCCATGCGCGGCGAACGCGGTTTGGAGATCAGTGCAGCCGAGTTTCTTCAACATGCGGACCGCCGCAGTTTGAATAATTTTATGGGCGATTTGAATGGGGGCCAATCGCAGGCGAGCCTGATTCCGCTGTTGATTTTTCATTCAATCCCCTCCGGCTGGCTTTATCAAAATGAATTGCGCATCGGCCGTTTTTCGGTGACGCGGTATCTTCCGGTCGTCGATGTAACAAATCGAACCGTTTCGCCCTCCGCGGTTCGCGCCGCGGGAAATGCTTTAACGCTCGAATTGCGGCATCGCACTCCGGAAAATTTTTTGGAATCCTGGCTGTTGCCCAATCTCAGTAACGCCGTGAAAAAATTCACTTACGCGCAGGGATCGGCCGACCTGGCCCAGGTTGCCATCGCGCTGGAGCGTTACCGCCTGGCTTTTGGCGTGTATCCGGGATCTCTGGACGTCCTGTCGCCGCACTTAATCGACACAGTTCCCAATGATATTATCGGTGGCCAGCCTTTGCATTATAAGCGCACGAACGATGGACGATTTGTTTTGTACTCCGTCGGCTGGAATGGCCGGGATGACGGCGGCACGGTCGTTGTCGGCAAGGGCTCATCTGGGACTATGAACACCGACCTGGGTGATTGGGTCTGGCACTATCCAAGCGCAGAATGACTGGGGGGTGTTTAAAAATGCAATTTTGTTTTTAGCGCCGGATGGCGCGGCCGACAGTAGCCCACGGTGAAACCGTGGGTTTACTGCCGGAAATGATTCAAGCCCCGGCAGGGGCGGTAGAAACCCATTTATCCCTGTCTCTTCCGCCCATTCCGGGGCTTCGTTTGCTGGAACGATTCACCCACAGCTGCGCCGCGTGCTACTATCGAACGCTGCTCCGCAGCTAAAATTTGATTTTGAAAACACCCCTCGTCATCTGATTTACATTCTTCTTTCGCTCAATTTGTGATAATACTCCCGTGTGAACATAACGAACTTGAATCCGGATACGGACATCGGCGCCAGCGGCTGGCTGGTTGAAGTGGACGAGCACCGGATCCTGCTCGACGCCGGGATGCATCCCAAGCGCGAGGGACGTGAGGCCTTGCCGATGTATGGAAAGGCCGGCCATCTGGATATCGATGCCATCGCCATCTCCCATTGTCATCACGACCATGTGGGATCTTTGCCGGTGGCCTGCCGCCGATTTCCCCGCGCGCATGTGCTGATGACGGAGTTAAGCTACTTCATTGTGGAGCGGGTCCTGCATAATTCCGTCAACGTGATGACCCGCCAGCGCGATGAACTGGGCATCCGCGAATATCCACTCTACTCGCATGATGAAGTGGACGACATCGCGTCGCAATTCCAGGGCTTCAAATACAACCGTGAAGTCGAATGGGCAGCATACTCGAAATCGCGCGCGGGACAGCCATCGCCGACGCTGGAATTTTTTGACGCCGGCCATACTCTTGGTTCGGCGGGGGTCCTGATCCGCGGTAAAAAAGAGACGATGTTTTATACCGGGGACGTTTGTTTTCACGACCAGACCATTTTACGGTCGGCCAAATTTCAAAATGTGAAGGCGGATGTGCTCCTGATGGAAACGACCCGGGGCAACCGTGAGACCCCGAAAGATTTCACCCGCGAAAAGGAGATCGAGCGGCTGGTCGCCGCCATTCATGAGGCGCAAAAACGGAAAGGTTGCGTCTTGATCCCGTCCTTCGCCCTGGGCCGCACGCAGGAAATGCTGGCGCTGCTGGCATTATTGATGCAAGAAGGGAAATTGAAAGAGCAGCCCATCTACATCGGCGGATTGGGCCGCGTTTTCACGGAGATCTATGATTTGGAGGCGCATCGTACGAACCGGAATCACCTGGACCTGCAATTGCATGAGGCGCTGCAATTGATCGTTTTGGAGAAGGGCCAGGCCGAAAAGATGAAATTGAGCGGCGGAAAGATCTTTGTCATCACCGCCGGCATGATGAGCGAAAACACCGCCGCGCATGATTTGGCCATGCGCATGATCGGCGACGAGCGGCAGAATATCTTCTTTGTGGGCTATGCAGACCCGGATTCACCGGCGGGCCGGTTACGCTCCGCAAAACAAGGCGAGACATTTGTTTTCAGCCCATCCGCCGGACGCGTGACGCGCGAATGCGATTTGCAGGAATTCGATCTCACGGCGCATGCCAATCGGGAAGAGTTGCTTGAATTTGTGGGGCAGGTCTCGCCGCGAACCGTGTTGCTGGGCCATGGCGATGATCCCGCGCGCCGCTGGTTTGAGGAACAGATCCGCGAACGCTGGCCGAAGATAAAAATAATCCAACCGCAACCCGGAGTCACGATTCCCGCATAGGCAAATTCGCGAAAAGTTTGGCCGCGAATAAAAGCACGGATTGAAAATCCGCGAGCTTTCGATCGGGTTAAAATGATTGGGGCGCGTTTTCAAAATCCATTTTTGAGTAGCGCCGGATGGTGCGGTTGATAATAGCCCGCAGCTTCAACTGCGGGTCTCGGCGGGAAAAAAGGGTCTGAGTCCCGAGAGGGACGACAAAATGACTTCTTTCCATTACGGTAAAAAGAGGCTTATTGAAAAAGGGCAACCGATCTTCTGGTGAGACGAGACGGATGGAGTCCTGCCATCTTTTACTGGCTGACGATATTGCCGAGATTGAAGATCGGCAAATACATGCAGATGACCATGCCGCCGACGATGATGCCCAATAACACAATGAGGATGGGTTCGAGGAGTGACATCAATCCGGCCAGGGTGGTTTCAATCTCTTCGTCCAGGAAGTCCGAGACGCGCTCCAGCATGGTATCGATGTTACCGGTCTGCTCACCGGCGGTTAACATGCGGATGATCATGCTCGGGAAAACCGGGTGTTTTTGCAGCGCCTGCGAAATCCCTTCGCCGCGTTCGATATCAGACATAGCCTGTTTGATGGCTTTTTCCAGGACCGTATTATCCACCGTTTGCGAAACGATTTGTAATACTTCCAAAATCGGCACACCACTGCGGATGAGCGAAGCCAAGGTGCGCGTAAAACGAGCGAGACAGATTTTATGCGCGATGGATCCAAAAATCGGGAGCTTGATGCGTTGCGTGTCCCAAAAATCGCGTCCCTTCGGCGTTTTGATGTAACGAAGCCAGAGCCAGATCAGGGCAACGACTACTGGAATGATGAAAATCAGGTAGGAGCGCAGGAAATGGCTCATATTAATGAGTATCTGGGTAGGCGCGGGCAGTTTGGCGCCAAATCCATTATAGACGTCTTCAAAGACAGGAATCACTTTAACCAACAGAAAAATCGTGATACCAATGGCCACAACGATGACGCCGATCGGATACATCATGGCGGATTTGACTTTTTTACGGATTTTGTCAGTGCTTTCCAGGTAAGTCGCCAGGCGCGCCAAAATCTCCGCCAGCAAACCGCCCTTCTCACCGGCGCCCACCATGGAGACATAGAGCCGGTTGAAAGCCTTGGGATGCTTTTGCAAGGCCTCGGAAAAACTTTCCCCGCTTTCCACACGGGTGCATACGTCCTTGACCGTGTCGCGCATGACTTTGTTCGGCGATTGGTCGCCCAGCGCCTGGAGTGATTGAACGATCGCGATACCCGCATCGACCATCGTTGCCAACTGGCGGGTAAAGACCACCAGGTCGGCCAGCTTCACCCGGCCGCCTTTGGTCTTGCCCTTCTTGCCGATGCGTTCCTGGATGGAGAGCACCAGCAGGTTGCGGTTGAGCAAGGCGGCGATGGCGGCCTGCTCGCTTGCGGCGTCGATCGCATTCCGGATCTCTCGTCCGGTTGCGGTTTCGCGAGCGGTGTAATTATAAGATGGCATTGCCCTGTGCGGCCATCATAGAAAGAGTTGTGCCAAAATTGCAAGAGTTATTAAGCCGCGATGATTTTTATAAATCCTCCAGCCGACAAACTGGCTTGGGCGGCCGAATGACCCTTGCCTGGCCGCCTAAGTTTCGCACATGCCTCGCATGCTGTTTTAAATGTAATATGCGCCGTTTACGCCTTCCTTAGTCATGATGGTTTCGTCATTCGTCATTTCTGGCTGATAACCCTCTCAATGGCGGAAACATTTGAAAAAATTAGGTAAAATCTATCATTTCAGACTGTCCTAAAACTGGTAATAGGCGGTCATTTTATATAACATATTGACTATAAGCATTTTATGTGTTTTGGATTTGTCAAAAAAAAGTATTGTCAAAAGGCGGGGATTTTTCTAAGTTCGTTGCAATTGCACCACATGGTGCCGAGGTGAAGTGTATTTACCTCGCGGCGCGCAGGCGCTGACAGATAAACATAAACAAATAATAAAAAACAACATCGGAGGAACCAGATGAAGTTTAATAAATGGACAGTTGGTCTGGCGGCAATCGGAGTGGTCAGTCTCGCTTCGGCAGCCCGCGCGGACGAAAAAATGAGCCAGTTGCAGACTGCGCTCTCAAATACAACCATCAGCGGCTACGTTGATACCGCAGCTCAATGGAATCCGGGAACGGATAATGTTCCCAGAACCGGAGGCCCAAACCTCCCAACCTATAGTTTCGCGAAAAACGACGGTTTCACGTTGAATGCCATTGATATCGCGCTTGACCATCCTGAGGACGAGAGCCCTTGGGCAGCTGGTTATCATGTCGAATTAATGGCTGGCCCGAATGCCGTTCCAAATGTGGATGGCCTCGCGGGAGGTTTGGGAATTCGCCAGGCTTACCTGTCTTTGCGTACGCCAGTTGGCAATAGCGGCATCGACTGGAAAGTCGGTGTTTGGGACACCATTATCGGCTACGAATCCTCCTCGGATCCGGCGAACCCGAACTATACCCGTTCATATGGCTACTCTATTGAACCGACCACCCACACCGGTGTGTTGGGAACGTATAAAGTCAACGACAATATCAGCGTGCAAGCTGGCGTAGCGGATAGCTCAAACGTTGGTGTCGGTCCTTCACCTATCAATGGTACTGCTGCTTTTGAAACCCAAAAGGCATACTTGGGCGGGGTCGCTTTGACAGCCCCGAGTTCTTGGGGTTGGGCAAGTGGTGCAACGTTGAATGCAGGAGTTATCGATGCCGTTGACTCTCATTCACATTTTGGCACAGGTCGCGATTCCAAAACCAGTTACTATGTCGGAGCAACCGTTCCGACCCCAATCACCGCATTAAAGGCAGGTCTTTCTTATGACTACCTGGATATGCATAACGGACAAGGTGAAGCCTGGGTTGTTGGCGGTTATGCCAGCTATCAGGTTAATGACAAAACCTCGTTCAATGTGCGTGGTGAATACGGGAATGACGATACTGGTTTGCTATATACCAGCCCCGGAACGAATCCTCGCGACACGTTTGAAGAGTTCACCGCGACCCTGCAGTACAATCTGTGGGCGAACGTGTTGAGCCGCGTGGAAGTCCGCTGGGACCATGCCGAACATGGAACACCCTTTGGCGACAGCAACGCTTCGGGTGGTCCGGTCAAAAACAACGACTTCCTGGTCGCGCTTAACTTGATCTATCAGTTCTAATTTAATTAGGACCTCAGGCCCCTTCCGCCAAAAGCGGAAGGGGCTTTTTGTTTTGTTGTGGGAGTTGGAGTAACGAAGCTCTGATTTATAATCACGGAGAATACCGGTGAACGCCAATGTTGCCATGTGGTTTGAAGTTTTGTTCCTTTGTTCAATCCCGACGGGATTGTATCATTCAGCCTGGGGTTGCGAGGAACGAGCTACCCCAGGGAAATGGAACAAATTTCATCTACCCTGAAAGAGGGTGTTCCGAAATAGAAAGTGCATTTGCTTGAAAACGTTGCTGTTTTTAACGTTTTTGATTTTCTCAATCGAGATCAAGTCCCAATGAAATTTGTTTGGGCAGCAAGCGAACCAAGGATGGATGAGACATAGGTTGGGATCCCATGGGGCCAGCAAGCTGCCGAGCAAATGTCCGTTCAGAGCGCGAAGCCGAGCCACATCCAGAGAGCCACGGAACTCGTGCAGTATTCTCACTCCCGGCACGGTGTGTTTATTGGGCAGGAGTGCAAAGTCTCTCCAAGCCCGGTTTTCTCTCAACAACTTGACCAGTAAATTAAACGAATGGGCTGGAGTCAGAAGAGCCAAAAGCAACACTCGCAGCAGTTGGTGAGGAGAAAAGGCTGGCCGCCGACCCGATCCTCTTCGTCGAGGAAACAGATCGCAGATGAAATCATCTTCCAAGTGCGGAGACAAAGTTTGCAGCAGCGCAGAAGTGCCCGTTTGCGGTAAGGAATGCATGACGGGAGCTTCCACTAAAAAAATACATATGGAAGCCGCACTCGTAGATTACCATTTTTTAGAAGCAATTAACTAACGTTAAATCACTTACACATCATTTCGGAACACCCTCTGAAAGGGTTGAATCAAAACAATGTACATTTGCCATATCATTACGGCTGGTGCAAACCTTTCAGAGACCTTTGCATTTGCAGATATTTCTTTCAAGGTTAATGATTGATTTGGATGATGGCCCGGCGTAGCCCGTGCCTCGGAATGCTGGACCGATAGTTTTCAGATCCTTTCCTGATTAAAAAACTGAAATTAAAAATTTAAAACCCGTCCGTCCGTCGCTACAATTTTGATACAGGATGCATTTAATCCGCGACATTTACGCCGCTAAAGCTACGGCCAAACAGCCGGTCATCTCCTTTGAATTTTTTCCGCCGAAAACAGAGGAAGGCGTCCGCAATCTTCTCGGCAGGCACATTCCCGCATTGTGCGAGGCGAAACCTGACTATTGTTCAGTGACCTACGGTGCCGGCGGCAGCACGCGCGATAAGACGCTGGCCATCGTGGACTCCATTCAGCGCCAGCACGGCCTGACCGCCTTGGCACATCTGACCTGTACCCGGCACACGCAGGATGAAGTCCGCGATGTCCTGGCGAAGATCCGCGCGCTGGGCTGCAAAAATATCCTCGCCTTGCGCGGCGACCCGCCCGGCGGTGGTGAATTTCACAAGACCTCTGGCGGATTTGAATTTGCGGCGGAACTGGTGAAGTTCATCCGTGCGCAGGGCGGATTTTCCGTCGGCGTGGCTGGATTTCCCGAAGGACACATCGCCAATAAAAACGGCAAGCTCGACGACTGGAAGCATTTGCGGGAAAAAGTGGACGCTGGCGCGGATTTTGTCCTCACCCAATTATTCTTCGACAACGCTGATTTTTATGAGTTCCGGGAATATGTGGCGGGGAAGCTGGGGGTTCGCGTGCCGTTGGTTCCGGGGATCGTTCCCATTCTGAGCGCGACGCAGATCACAAAATTTACCCAGCTTTGTGGCTCAAAAATCCCGCCTTCGCTCCGGGAAAAACTTCAGGCACTGGGCGACAATGATGAGGCTGCCGCGGATTTTGGCATCGAGTACGCCACGCAACAATGTGAAGATCTGTTGCGCAAAGGCGTCCCCGGACTCCACTTCTACACCTTGAACAAATCACATTCAACCGTCCGGGTTTTGAAAAACCTCGGATTGGCTTGAATGTGCGAGCGACTCCCTGATAGATTCGGTTACTATCCTGCAAGCAAAAGCGCCGGGCGTTTCTCCCTCTCCTTGGAGGAGAGGGCCGGGGTGAGGAGGTCGTTTAACTGATTAAGGTTTTTAGTTTCCGTTCCCATAAAACTGTCTTCGGAACGGAAAATCTGCGCGGCATTATAAGTCAGACCGCCTAAAACAGATTGTTCGCCATGATGCCCAACACGCTCATGGGGCCCTGGTCTTCCAGGCCATCGGCGGCATTATCCAGTTTTTGCAGCGACAACTTGGCATTTTTGTAGAACTCCTGGTCGTTGACGAGCTTGCCCACCGTGCCCTGGCCGCCATTGATTTTCAACAGAATCTGGTTGAGATTCGTCATCGAGGCGGTGGTCGAATTATAAAGAGCATCATCCGTTATCAGTTTGCCGATGGTCCCCTGGCCGTTGGTGATGCCGCTCATGATGTTGCGCGCCTGGGCTACCGTCAGTTGTAGATTGGTGACAGTATCCATGGCGGAATTATAAAGGGACTGGTCGTAAATCAATTTTCCGACCGTGCCCTGCCCGCTGGCGATCTGGCCGGTGATGTTTTCGATATTGGTGATGGTGCCGCTCAGATTGCCGCTGTTCTGCTTGACGAAATCCATCAGGGGTCCGATCAAGTCCTGGATTTTTTGGCCGCTAAAACTGCGCCCAAAATTCTCTATGCCTGTTGCCGCATCGTTCAACTTGGCCATGACCGCGTTCAAGTCGGGTTGTTCCACGGATTGCACCGTGGTCCCATCGACCGCCTGGGGGGCATTCGGCGTCCCGAAATCGATCGAGACAAAATTTTGTCCCATCAGGCCGGTAAATTTTATGGTCGCCGTGCTGTCCGTCTTCACCTGCACGCCGGTATGGATCTTGAGAGTCACGCGAACTTTGTTGTCGGTGCCGTCCAGGGCGATCTTATCGACTTTGCCGATCTCGACGCCGGCCATTTTGGCGCTGTCGCCGACCTTCAGGTCCTGTACGGTGTCGAACAGCGCATTGATGCGGTAGCCGCCTTGAAAAAGTTCCAGGCCGCCGAGGGTCTCCACCAGCACCACCGCCGCTATGATGACGATGACCACAAAGAAGCCGAGCTTGGTTTCGAGTGAATTTTTCATAACTTCATTTCTTTTGATGTTTAAAATCCGCGTTCAGAAATTTTTTGACCGACGGATCATTGAAATTTTTTATCTCTTCCGGCGTCCCGATCTTCAGGATTTGACCCTCGAAGATCACCGCGATGCGATCGGCGATCCCGAACGCCAGGTCGCGGTCATGCGAAACCACGAGCGACGTGACGTGGATGCGTTCCTGCAATTTCAAGATCTCCTCGCCGACCATCACGGATGAGAGCGGGTCCAGTTCGCTGGTCGGTTCGTCGTAAAGGATCAATTGCGGCTCCACGACCAGCGCCCGGGCGATGGCCGCGCGCTTCTTCATGCCGCCGGAAAGTTCGCCGGGCATTTTATTGGTGGCATCCGCCAGGCCGACGTCCTGAAGTTTTTCTGAAACGATTTTTTCGATCTCTTCCGGCTTCTTCAGCCGGTGTTCGCTGAGATAAAGTCCAACGTTTTCCCCAACGGTCAATGAGTTCAACAGCGCGCCGGATTGAAAGACCAGTGCCGCGCGGAATTTTGCGGCGATCTCTTCCGGCTGGACCTCCTCGCCGTTGATGCGGATTTCACCCGCGTCCGGCATCTCAAGGCCGATCAAGTGCTTCAGCAATACACTTTTGCCGCTGCCGCTCGGACCCATGATCACAAAGATTTCTCCGGGCTGGACGTCAAAATCAATGCCTTTGAGCACCTCCTGGCCGTTAAAACTCTTCCGCAGCCCGCGCACTTGCAGGCTCACGCCGGTGTTGTTGGTGTCGGTTCCGTTCATTTCAAAAGAATCCGGGTCAGGATATAGTCAAAAAGGACGATGAGAACGATCGAATTGACGACCGCCTTCGTCACTGATCGGCCGATGCCGCGGGGACCACCGATGGTCACCAGGCCCTGGTGGCAGGAGACGATCCCGATGATTAGCGCGAAGCAGAAGCTTTTAAAAACGCCGTTCACCACATCCTTCACCTGCACGACATTTCGCAGATCCGAAAAAAATCCCTGGTACGAAATGCCGATATGGGTGTTCACCGCTGCCACTACCGCGCCGCCGAACCAGCCGACCAGGATCGAGATGACCACCAGCATCGGCAGCGCAAAGGCGATGGCGATCATCCGGGGCAACACCAGATAATGGATCGGATTGATATTCATGGTCCGGAGCGCGTCGATCTCCTGGTAAACGCGCATCGAACCGATCTCCGCGGCCATCGCGGATCCGATACGCCCGGCGATCAAGATGGCCATCATGATGGGGGCCAGTTCGCGCGCATGTGCGTACCCCACGATGCCGCCCAGGTAACCGGTCAGCCCTTTGTCCGCCATGAACGGTCCGATTTGCAGCGACAAGACGCCGCCGATAAAGAACGAAAGGATGCAAACCATCAGCAAGCTCGCGTTGCCGATCTCGAAAAACTGGTCGTAGATCTTCTGCCGCTGCCGCCATGCCAGCGGCAGCGCCAGCAGCGTGCGCCAGAACAGCAACACCATTTCGCCGATATTTTCAAACATACATCAAAATCAGTTGGCCGACGGGTTTTCGTGGCCATGAGAGTTTATCACGGGAATGAAAAACAGACGCATTTTTTTTGTTTCCGCATCGGATTGATACTGAAAAAGGCCGAACAGGAGCGAGACTTTTTTTGCGCCGGGCGAGGTGTCCCGGCGATACAAGTTCCAGAGGAGCGACTGGCTGCGCGCGCCGGTTTTCACGTTGTCCTGGGCGCGCCAAAACGACCATAACGGCGCCCAATCCCTCTCGATGTACGGGTTGTCCGGCACGAAAGTTTCAAGCGGCGCAACGACTTGCAGCCGGCTGCTGCCATCAAAGTCGCGGTGATAGACAAAGAACGGCCATAGATCCACCCGGCGCTTTTGTTTCCCGGTCTCGGTGTTTCCGTCCGAGGTGTTTTGATACAGGAAAAAGAAGATGCGCAAGCGGCGCCGTTCCAGCGGGGCGGCGTGGATGGCATTGAATTTATAGACCGGCCACAAGTAAAAATTGTCCTCAAACGCGGCGTTATGCGCCCGGCTGAACAGGGGGAACACCCGCGTGGCCGTTTTGCCCTCGCCGCGCGCGACGACGATGATCGGCCAGGGCATTTGCCATTCGCGATATTTCTTTTCGCGATCGTTGATCCACATGAAAAGCGGCAGGCCCACCGACGTCGAATCGCGCAGCGGCGAGCGTTGGAGAAAATAAAACGGAAAGTCTGCCCGGATCTTTTCCGGGTCCTCTGTGCCAATGCCGTTGTTCTGGCGCAGATAAAACGGCCAGAGCACGAACAAATGATCATGCCCGCCATTCGTTGAAACATCGCCCCAATTGTTCGTCTGCAATGTCACTACCTTATGTTCCGCACCGACCACCGGCCAGAACTGCCAGCCATGCAGACCATCCCCGTGGCGTAAATTGAAAAAGGGATAAAAATAATTGTCATTCACCACGTCTCTCTTCCGGGTCTCGCCGTAGATTGGGAACATGACAAAGAAAATATCGTCCCGGAACAGCCGCTCTTTGAGGTGGCCATAGAAAGGAAGAAAAGCGGTGTAATTGTCATTCGTCAACGGCGAACGTTGCTGGAAATAAAACGGGAAAATTGTGAAGCGCCGGGCGTCTTGAAAACCATTCGGGTCCTTGCCCCCGGCGAATGAAAATAATTCGATGAATTGCCAGCGATATTCGGTGCCGTACCGGCGGTAAGTCATGATGGGATACAAAAAGTCATCCTGGATCATTTCAATCGAGGGATCGGTGTCACGGGAATAAAACGGCGGCAACGCCCAGGTCCGTTCCGTGTCGCTCTGCTGGTTATAATACAGCGGCCCCAATGCCTCCGTGCGCTGACCCGGGGTAAGGGTCAAGGGGAAGCTGTCAAAAAGTGGGCCCGCATGAAAATCATCCGCGCCCAATGCTGAAAAGCAGAAACAAAAACAAAAGCATGGGTAAAACACTAGTGCAAATATTCGTGCAAACATCCGCGAATATCCGCAAAAAGGGGAAAAGGCCGTACTTTCTGCCCAATTAATCCGCTTTTTTGGTATAAAATTCAAGATGTCTTTCGTTAACGTTATTGAAAACCGTTTTGAAGCAAAATTACATGCTTTTACATTAGGTTTAACATTGATAGTGATAAATGGTTATTGACTTCCATATAATTATTAACTATTGTTAACATAATTGAGGTTTTTACCTCGGTTCCTCCTGACCCGGTGTCGGCGGTTTGTCGGCACTGGGTTTTTCAATTAACCGATACCATCGCCCGATCAAATTCAGCACAGCCGGCAAAAACGTCAACCCTGCGATCATGCAGGCGGCAATCCCGACGGACATCACGCACCCCAAACTATGAATGCCGCGATGTTTGGCGAGAATCAAACTGCCGAATCCGGCGACGGCCGTCAATCCTGACACGAGCACGGCTTTCCCGGTGCTGCGCGAGAAGATTCCCGGAGTGCCCTCCTCGGTGAAGCGATTGAGCACTTGAATACCATTGGTGACACCGATGCCGATGACCAGGGGCAGGGTCATGATATTCGCCAGGTTGAACGGGATATTCGTCACCCCCATCAACCCCGCCAGCCATACTGCGCCGACGGCCACGGGCAACAGCGCCAAAAAGACCGCCAGGATGCTCCTGAAATGGAACAGCACCATGATGGCGATCGCGATCAACGAATACAACGCCGCATTTATGTAACTATCCTTGAGGAGCGATTCGTATTCCAGCAATTGCACAGGCGTGCCGGTGGCGTTTGGGTCGATCTTTCTCAAATCAGCGACAAATTTTACCTGATTGTCGCGCTGCCAGACATCGTCTTTGGGGAAGACTTGCAGCAGGAATTTTCCACTTTGGCCGATGAACTGGTCGCGCAGCGCGGGCGGTAAATCATCCGGAACCAACGGTGAAGTCAGATTTTGGTCCTGAAGCGAGGCAAACGTATCCCGGACATCGTTGAAAAGGGCCTGTTGGAACTCCGCCAGTTTGGTTGCGTGCGCGGCCACCTCGGTATCGTTGCCGGCCAGCATGGTCTTGCGGCAATTTTCGATGTCCAGCCGCAACGCAACCATTTGCGCTGAAAGCGCCGGATCGTTGGTGCCGATCTGTTCCAGCGCCATGCCGCAGTAGCCGCTCAGGGAATAGAGCGTGGCGCTTAAATTATTGATATCGACCGGCTTCATGTCCGGCGGGCTGAAATGGAGCGAGGCGACTTCGTTTTTGATACCCTGGATGAGCGCCAGTTTTTTGGCCTGATTTTCCGGCAGAAAATCTTCCAGCATATCGGCCGGCGGCTCGACATCGGCGACCGTCGGCAGTTTTTGGATCACCGGTTCCAGGGCGATGGCCTGCTGCAGATTGGTGGCCACGATGGCGCCGGAGAGGACGGAGCGGCCGGCCGAATCGATGAGCTTATGCATGAACACGACCGAGGGCAGGTTGGGACTCTGCATCTGGATCAGGTTATAATCGAATCTTACCTTGCCCCGCCAGATCTCCACGCCGGCCAGGGCGCTCAACGACAGGACAATTGCGATCACCGCGATAGGGCGGCTTAACCAGATATTTTCGATGTGGGCGCGGGTCAAATCCTCCTTCATGCGACGATCGATGGCATTTTGGCGTCCCCGCAACAGCAACGCGGGCAGCATCGTCAGCATCGGCACGAGGCAAAGCAACAGGCCGCCGCCGCAAATGATGCCCATTTCCTGGATGCCCTTGAAATTGGTGAAGGCCATCGCGATGAAGGCCACTGCGGTGGTCAGCGCGCCGGTGAAGATGCCCTGGCCGGTAAAGACCATGGCCGTGACCATCGCGGCGGCGTTTTGCTTTCCCTTGCGTAATTCTTCTTCAAAGCGCGTGATGAGATGGACGCCGAAATCGATCGCCAGCCCGATCAACATGGGGGCGAAAGTGATCGTTAGAATATTCAAGTGCCCCACCGCCAGCGTGGTAAAAGCCATGGTATAGCCCAGGCCGACGACCAGGCAAAGCGTTGCCTTCACGGGACGGCCGGTTTCATTGTATCCGTAGATAAAGATCAACGCACAGAGGAACAATGATACGATCGTTGCCTTGGTCATGTCCTTTTGAGACTGGATCATTTCGTAATAATCCAGGACCGGCTCGCCGGTCAGGCCGACGTTCACCCCTTGCACTTCATTCTGGGTCTGCGCCATGAGCCGCTGCAATTCGCTGATCGCATCGCTGGCCAGGTCATCTGACGGGGGATGGGTGGTCAAGAGGAACATCCGCCCATTTTTGGCCGTGATATAGACATCGGAAACATTGGTTGAACCAAAGAGCGAGGCGACCCCCGGGGAGGGCGGCTTGCCCGGCATCTGCATGGCCGCGGTGGCCTGGGCCAGGATATTGCCCAGGACCGGAAACGCCTCGAGCATCGACTCGGTCTGGGCATTGGTCCCGGCGGAGGCCGTCCGGAAGTCGGTGTTGATCTGCTCGAAAAAGGTGGCGAGATTGGTCGTCTGGGTGAATTGCCGGATGAAGGGCAAATCCTCCTGCAGCGCGCCCTGGATGTTGGTCAGGTCATCTTCCGAGGCGAAAAACAAGGCCTTCGTGCCCGCGGCCGCAAAATCCTGCTGATAAAACACATCGCGGAACAAATTTGTTTCCGTCGTCATTTTGGCCGCCAGCCGTTCGATAAATTGCCGGTTCTTTTCCAGGTCATCACTTTCGGCGACCACGACCAGATCGTTTCCCTGTTGCGGAAACTCTTTTTGCAAGGCGAGGAAGTTCTGCTCGTACTTCAAATTGTGGCCCACCAGGTCATCGCGGTCGGTATCGAAATCCAAAAACCGGACCGTGATGAGGATGCACACGAAAAACAGGACGACTTGCGGCCAGATGAACCAGCGGCGATGATGGATCACTGTGGTCGCGAGCGCGCCCAGTGTTCGAGCCAGAAGTGTGTCGCCGGTAAGTGGCTTCATGCGTCAGTCTGCCTCGGAAAATTCTGCATTGGAAAAAACCTCTTTGATATCGTCATGATCTTCCAGCGCATCGATCAATTTGCCGGCGGCGGCGGCGGCCGCTGAATCGGCCAAAGGGACGGTGGTTCCGGGCAGCGAAGTGATCTCCGCGGCTTCAGACTTGATTCCCTCACGCTCCATTTTTTCGTGCACCGCCCCAAACATCGCCGGTTCTGTCAAAATTTCAAATCCTTGTTCATCAGTTTTAAAATCTTCCGCCCCGGCTTCGAGCGCCAATTCCATCAATTTTTCCTCCGAAGCCGACGCCCGGGCGACAATGATCTGGCCTTTCCGGTGAAATAACCGGCTCACTGAACCCGCCGTGGCGAGGGACCCGCCGTTTTTGGTGACGAGACTGCGGAGCTCCGCCGCGGTGCGGTTGCGATTGTCAGTGCTGATCTCCACCAGCAGCGCCACCCCATGCGGCGCATAAATTTCATAGGTCAAATCCTCAAAATTTGCGCCTTCCTCCCCGCCGGCGCCTTTCTTGATCGCGCGGTCGATATTATCGGCGGGCATATTGACGGAGCGGCATTTGAACAACACCATTCGCAGGCGCGGATTCATTTCCGGATCGCCGCCGCCGGTCTTCGCGAGCATGGTGATTTCCCGCGCGAGTTTGGAAAAGATTTTTCCGCGCTTCGCATCGACGACTGCCTTGAGGCGTTTGACCTTGGCCCATTTATTATGACCGGCCATTGGTCAGCGTGTCTCCGTCTCGACCTGGACGGCGGTGCCGTAGCAGAGCACTTCGGTGATCCCCGGGGCGATCTCCGTGGCATCGTACCGGACGCCGATCACGGCGTTCGCGCCGAGCTCGCCGGCATGGGTCAGCATCAGGTTGAACGTATCCTCGCGGGCGCGCTCGCAAAGGCTGGTATAGAGCGAAATGTTTCCGCCGAATATGCTTTGGATGCTCGCCCCGATGTTGCCGACGACCGAACGCGACCGCACGATGATGCCGCGCACCACGCCGAACGATTTGGTCACGCGATAACCCGGCAGTTCGAAGGTCGTTGTTGTCAATGGATGTGTCAGGCTCATAGTCATGGAATTGAACACCAGCGGAGCGAACGGCAAAAGCCAAAAATCCTACGGCGAAAGGAACGAAAAAGGCGGCAGATTCCGCAACACGCCGAAAAGCACGAGGACGGCCACATACGCCCAGGCAAAATTCGGCGAGAGATTAAGTTTCAGGCCGGGATTTTTCCGTTTTTGGAGAAGGAACCGCGCGCCCCAGATCGCGCCTCCCGCCAATGAAACCACGAACAAGGCGTTGTCGCGCAAGGCGGTTTGGAATTGGCCGTGCAACAATGCGTACAACGCGCGCGTGGCGCCGCAACCCGGGCAGTTCAACCCGGTCACTTGATGAAACAGGCACCTTGGATAAAAACCATGCGTACTGGGGTTGAAAAAATAGAGAAAGGCCAGGCCGCAGACGATGACAAATGCCGATACGGCGAACGCAAAAAACGCCAGGGGAGTCGCGGGGACGACGGTTTTTATTTTGGGCGGAACAGCTTGTGATTCAGCATGGGTCATTGCAGCAGATGGTTATAGTACGAGTAATGGAAATGACCATTGGCAATGAAGCAAATAAGCATGATCAAGGCGATGACCAACCCCAGGATTGAAAGCGCCACTCCCGCGATCGCCATGCCGCGGCCTTCATAACGTTCGGGGTTTTGGTTGATCTGCGAGAGGCCGATCATCGAAAAAATGATCCCCAGCGGAGCAAGCAGCCAGTTGAGACAGCATACAAAACAGCACACGACGGATAAAATCCCCAAAATCAACCCCAGGAGAGCGTGGCCGTTGATTTTGCGGGGGGCGCCGGAGGTCAATGGCGGAATCGATGATGGGATCGGCGGCGGGACTGGTCCCGGAAAACAATTGGCGAATTCAGGAAACTGGCCGAGGGGCTTCCAGGCCGCGGCCCCTTCCACCAGGGTATGGGTCTGGGCATTGGCGCGGCCTTCAGCGATCCATTGCCTGGCCTGGTCGGCCGTGATCGGGCCGTACACCCTTCCATCTGCTCCCACGATTTTATACATGGCAAATCATTCGTTTTCGGACTTTGACCGGGCGATATCCGCGCAGACGCCGCGTTTGGCGTTTGCCAGGAACTCTAACAGAATTTTTGCAGGCGCGCTGCAAAATTCTTTTGAGGCCCCGGCCCGGGCGTCCCGCAAAGCCCGTCTGTCACGAAACATAAAACGATAAAGCTTTTTGAGTTCCATCCGCTCTTCTGCGGAAATGTTGGCGCGCCGCAGGCCCACCACATTCAAGCCGCACATCTCATTCACCCGCAACCCCACGCAAAACGGCGGCAGGTCGATGCTGATGGCCGAACCTCCCTGCATCATCGCCAGCGTGCCCACGCGGCAGAACTGGTGCACCAGGCAATTACCGGAGATGAACGCGCGGTCCTGGACCACGGCATGTCCTCCCAGCATGGCGCCGTTGGCCATGATCACGTGATCGCCCACCACGCAGTTGTGCGCCACGTGCGCATTGGCCATCAAAAAATTATTCGAGCCAATGACGGTTTCGGCGTCCGCCTTGGTCGGGCGATGGACAGTGGCATACTCGCGAAAAATATTCCCCTCGCCGATCCGCACTCGCGTCGGCTCGTTTTTGTATTTCAGGTCCTGGGGCGCATCACCAATGACACAGCCCGCATGAAAGGTGTTTTTCGCGCCGATCTGCGTCTGGCCCGTCAGATAAACATGCGGCCCCACCACGCAATCAGCCCCCAATTCAACGCCTTCATCGATCACGGCAAAAGGCCCAACGCGGACGGATGCGTCCAGCCTGGCCTTTGGATGGATGATGGCGGTCGGATGAATCATTTCAAGGAGGATGCCGTGAAACGGGCCGTTTTGTCAGCAGAATTTCCGGGCGAACATGCGATCACGCAAAGTATCCCAATTCACGCAAGGACACATAATCCTTGGCACGTTGGGCTGTGGCGCGGCCGATGATGATGTGGTCAAGCACTTCGATCTTCAAAAGCTGCCCTGCCCGGATCAAATCACGCGTCACTTTGATGTCGGCTTCGCTGGGCGTCGGGTCGCCGCTCGGATGATTGTGCACCAGCACGATGGCGGCGGCGTTGGCGGAGATGGCCCGCTTGAAAACCTCGCGCGGATGCACCAGCAACGTGTCGAGCGTGCCGTCGATGATCTTGTCTGCCCGGATCAACCGGTGGCGCGTGTTGAGCAGCAACGCCTGCAGCGATTCGGAGTCGTTGAAAAGGTTTCCCGCGCGGAGCAAGGCCGCGATGTTCTCCGGATTGTCCAGGACGGGCGAATCCATCTGGAGTTCGAGCGCCATTTTCTGCGCCAGCGCAAAGGCTGCGATCAGGGTCACCGCCTTGTCGCGCCCGATGCCACGGACTTTTTGCAGGTCGGGAAGGGACGCGCGGGCGAGAGAATTGAGCGTGCCAAACTTTTGTAATAATTGCCTGCCAATGTCGACGGCATTGGCGCCTTTCAATCCTGTGCGCAGCAAAATAGCGATCAATTCCGCGTCATTCAATTTATCCGCGCCCAGGGCAGCCAGCCGTTCGCGTGGACGCTGGTTGGCGGGCTGGTCTTTAAGCCTCATTCCCTCTGACATGATGGTTTACCATTTACGATTTACGAACTAGGATTGAAAGCGAAATTTCAATGCCAGCTGCGTTGAACATCGGTCACAAACCAATATCCGCATGGAATCGCCGCGCGAAACCGACCTCCTGACGCCATCACAACGGCGCGCAGTCACGGCCCGCGGTAATGTGCTCGTCATGGCGGGCGCCGGCACCGGCAAGACCCATACCCTCATCGAGCGGTGCGTGGACCTGATCCGCAACGAAGGGGTCCCGCTCGACGAGATCCTGGTCGTCACCTTTACCGAGGCCGCTGCGGCGGGGATGAAACATCGCCTTCGCGCCAGGCTTGAGAGTTTTGCCGATGCGCACTGCGCCGGGCAACTGGCCCTGTTCGATGCCGCGCCCATCGGCACGCTGCATGGGTTTTGTTATCGATTGGTGCGCGAACATTTTTACGAGTTGGGCCTGGATCCCCAACTCGCCGTGCTGGATGAGGCCCAGACCCGCCTGCTGTCGGACGAAACATTGGAAGAACAGTTCAATGCCCACTACGAAGGACAGGATGAATTTTCATTGGCCGCGCAGGACCTGATCAAGGTTTACGGCAGCGGGCGGGATGAAAAGATCCGCGCCCTGGTTTTGCGCCTGCACCATTACATCCAAACGCGGGCCGACGCGGAGGATTGGCTCGCGCGGCAGATCGAAGATTTCGCTTCCGCGGAACCGGTCAAATGGCGGCAATGGTTTACCGAAGCGATTTCAGATTGGCGGGTTGAATGGATGCCTGCGCTGGAACATCTCACGAAAGAAAATCCGAAAGCCGCCGAATGCCTCCAGATCCTCCAGGGCTCCAAATCGGCGGAAATGTTCGCCAAAATCCTCGCCACGGACGGCAAAGATAATTATCCGCCCAAAAAATTCATCGCTCTCCGTGAACCGATCAAAACCCTCTTCGAAGAAGCCAGATTTTTGAATTCACTGGTGGGCGCGAAAACAGGCGGGCCGCTGGCCGAAGATTGGGGCTGGGTCCGCGGTCACATGAGAACGCTCTTGCGGCTGGCGGCGGAATTCGCTGAAAACTTCTCGGCGCGCAAACGCGCCGATGGCGTTTTGGATTTTCACGACCTCGAACAGTTCGCGCTGAAACTGCTGTGGGATTTCAAGGCCGGCCGGCCAACCGCGACCGCGGAATATTGGCGCGGGAAATTGCGTTATCTCTTCGTGGATGAATACCAGGACATCAACGCCGCGCAGGACAAGATCATCTTTGCCCTCTCGCGCGAGGGTAAAACCGCGAACCGGTTTCTCGTCGGCGATGTGAAGCAGAGCATCTATCGTTTTCGGCTGGCCGACCCGAAAATCTTTCGGGATTACGCGCGGGATTGGCATGGAAAAAATGGCCAGATCATTCCCCTGACGGAAAATTTTCGCAGCCGCGAATCGTTGCTCGATTTTGTGAACTCTTTTTTCGCCCCTTTGATGCGGGAAGAGTTGGGCGGCGTGGAGTATGACGAGGCCGCGCGGTTGAGATTCGGCTCCCCGGAGACGCGGATGGAATTGAAAGACGAAGCGGAACCGCGGACGGAGTTGCTGTTGCGGCAAAAGGCGGCCCACGACGACTATTCGGACGGCGATAGTGAACTGGGCGATCTGGAGGAATCGGAAAGAGAAGCGCGAATGCTGGCGGTGCGGTTGATCGGGATGCGGAAAGAGGCGCACAAGATTTGGGACGAAAAAATAGAAGCATTTCGGGCGGTAGATTGGCGCGACATGGCGATCCTGCTGCGCTCGCCCTCGGGCAAGGCGGAAATCTTTGCAAAACAATTCGACCTTCTCGGCGTGCCGTTGCTTGTCGAGCGGCGCGGTTTTTATGACAGCAGCGAGATTTCCGACCTGTTGAGCCTGTTGCGATTGCTCGACAACCCGCTGCAAGACGTCCCGCTTATCGCCGTGTTGCGGTCTCCCCTCGCCGGTTGTTCGCTGGATGAACTTGCGGAGATCCGGCTGGTGGGCCAGGGAAAATATTGGTTCGCCTTGAACCAGGTCCGTTCCCGGCCAGTCGCCGGGGAAACGAAGCGAAAAGTTGAAAAATTTCTCGATCGATTTTCGCGTTGGCGAAAAACCGTGAAGCGGATGTCGTTGTCCCAATGCCTGGAAGATATCCTGGTCGAGACGCATTATGACGATTGGCTGCTGTCGCGTCCGCGCGGCAAACAACAGCGCGCCAACGTGCGGCGCTTTTTGAATCTCGCCGGGGAATTCGATGAATTTCAGCGCCAGGGACTGTTCCGGTTTTTGAGATTCGTGGACGCGCAACGCGAGATCGAGGCCGAGCCTGAAGTCGCGCCGGTTGTGGAGGAGAATGCCGTCCGGTTGATGAGCATCCACCAGAGCAAGGGCCTGGAGTTTCCCGTCGTGGCCCTGGCCAACCTGGGGAAGAATTTTAACGAACAGGACCTGAACGGGGAGATCATTTTGGACGAGCGTTTTGGCCTTTGTCCCAGGGTGAAAGCGCCCGGGACCGGCGGGCGATATCCCTCCCTGGCCAACTGGCTGGCCAAAAAAAATCAACGGCGCGAACTCCGTGGCGAAGAGATGCGCCTGCTTTACGTGGCGCTCACCCGCGCGCGCGACACGCTCATTTTAAGCGGCACCCTCTCTGCCAAAAAACGCGCGGTTTGCGGGGATAAATTGGATTCAATCGCCATGCGCGAAATCGTCTCGGCGAGAAGCTACCTGGACTGGCTGGTGCTCTGGTTCCGGCTCCAGCCAAAAGTGGCAATGGAGGCTGACGAAGGCGAATTGCCCCAAATCCGCTGGCGATTTGTGGGCGACGGTGAATTGTCCGGCGCAGTTCCCCCGCCTGCGGGAGCGGGAGAGGGTAAAGGGGGAAAACAAGTTGAAGCGCCGGGTGACTGTTATGAGAACCTCCGCAAAATCCTGGAATGGCAGTACCCTTTCGAGGCGGCGACCAATCGCGCCGCGAAATCTTCCGTCACCGTCTTGCGCCGCGCCGCCCACGAAGAAGTGGACGACGAAGCGGAACCGATCTTCCCGCGGACAACGCGCCGGGCGCGCAGCGGACTTTCCGCGGCTGACACCGGCCTGGCGCATCATCAATTTCTCCAACACTTCAACCTGGAAAGCCCCGGCGCCCTGAAATCATTGGAAGCGGAAGCGCAACGATTGGAAAAAGACGGGTATTTGACCCGTGAAGAACGCGCCGCTTTGGATTTGGGAAGCATCGCGTCTTTTTGGGATTCGGAGATCGGGAAACAGATCCGCGCCCAATCGAAATCCGTCCGGCGCGAATTGCCGTTCACGGCCAGGTTCAGCCCGCGCGAACTGGATAAGATTCTCGGGACCAAATCAACGGGCATGGAAGACGAATTTATCGTGGTCCAGGGCGTCGTGGATCTGGCGGTGCTGCTGCCAAAGGAGATCTGGATAGTGGATTTCAAGACTGACGACGTCCAGGCGCGCGATTTGCCGGACAAAATAAAATTTTACGCGCCGCAATTGAAACTCTACGCGCAGGCCCTGGAAAAGATCCATTCCCGGCCCGTCACTCAATGCTGGTTGCACTTTTTGACGGCGGGCCGCACCGAAACGGTTTAGTTAGCTGGTAGGGCGGCGCTGCGTCGCCGCCCAAATATTTTTTTTTGCTCGTCGTTGAACTTTCCCTTCGCGTGCTGCAACAAATGTTCACGCAGACCGAAAGGTTGCCGCTCTGCAAGCATCTTTAAAATCCCGAAGGGATTTAATCACTCAGCCTGGGGTTGCGAGGAGCGAGCTACCCCAGGTCACGTCCCCGCCAGACAATACTCTGAAAGAGTTATCTCAATCTCCCAACATATTTCCTGACACCCACCAGCCGGCTCTTTTCTAATCCGGCTCTTGCAACGATAGCTCGCCGGGATGTTCTTCCTCCGGCGATTCTTCGGGTGTTGCCTCCGGTTCGGCGTTGGGACTCTTTACCCGCACGAGTGCCGGGCGCAATAGCTTGCCCTGGAAATTGAATCCCGCCCCCACGGTCTCGGCAACCACACCGCCATCAACGGCTTGGGCCTTCCCGTCAACGTCCTGATGTTTCGGGGGATCGAATGGCTCGCCGGGTTCAGCGGTGAACGGAGTCAGGCCGATGCGGCGGGCGGTATCGCGGCAGGCATTTTGAAAATTGGCGATCTGGTCGGCCACTTTCGGCTGGCCGGAACGCACGGCGGCAGCGTGCAGCAGGAACGTATGGTCCAGGATCCTGACCAGCACTTGCAACCATTCCGCTTCGCTGCGGCGGAGCTTGTCCACTTCGAGCCGGAGAGAGGCTTTCTCGCTCTCATTCATCTTTTGCATGAAGGCGGAGAAGCGCTGGACTTCGCCCGCCATACCATCGGCGATCTCTTTGGCGAAGACGGAAGTCTTTTCCGCCTGGGTTTGCGCGTTCATCCATTCATTCGTCGCGCCGGAAATCTGGGCCGCCAGCTTTTCCAGGTTCTGGATCTTTTCCGCGACAGAACCCAGGGCGCTGGCATCGACCGATCTTGAAGCCACGCGATAATCAAAAATAAACGGCAGGCAGGCCAGAATGGCGCCCAGCCCGACACAAGCGGACGCGGCTACAATCTGTATTTCACCGATCGGGTGCGCCGTGGATTGGATCAAATACCAGGCGACAGCGAGCAACGCGGCATCGCCGAGCAAAAATGGCCATTTGGAACTCTTCCAAAGTTTTGAGTCGTTCACCCGGATAGTTTCTGAAAAAATCCCAACTCGCGCAAGCCGTCATAGCATGACCTGCCACCGCTCGCCTCCGGCGGCGAGCAGGCAAGGGATGAAGGCGGCACTGGCGAGCCTGGGTCTCTTTGCATGATGCTTATCACCCATCCCTCGCCGCTCATTTTATGTTGCCGGGCAACATTACACTTCCGCCTTTTTCTGTTAAAACTCGACCATGAACGCGACGACAGCCATGGGAGGCCTGGGTTTGGAGAGACTGATGCACGGGAATAATTGTGGTCATTCTGACAATTCGATCACCGCTGCGTTACGCAAAATTACGCGAAGTTACGCGAAGTTACGTTTAAGCCGGGGTGCCTCCAGATTGACTTTCTGCTCGACTATGACTATCCGCATCAAAATCATTAGCTGGTGCGCATTTGCGTCATCTTCAATCCGGCAGCCCGCGGCAACAAAGCGCGGCATTTCCGCCGGCATCTCGGCGAGATCGGCGGCAAAAGCGCATTGAAGGCGACTGGCGCTCCCGGCGATGCCCGCCGGCTGGCCGCCGATGCTATCAAGGATGGATTCGACGTCATCGTTGCCGCCGGCGGCGATGGGACAATGCACGAAGTGCTCAACGGCATTGGCGATGTGCCGGACGGTTTTGAAAAAGCGCGGTTGGGCGTTTTGCCATTGGGCACCGTGAACGTGCTCGCCCGCGAATTGAAGATCCCGCTGAAACTGGCGGACGCCTGGGAAACTCTGCGCCGCGGTCGCGAAAAAAAGATCGATCTGCCGTGCGCGGAATTTTCGGCCACTGGAAAAAAAGTCTACTTTGCGCAACTTGGCGGCGCCGGGCTGGATGTGCGGGCCATCGAGCTGGTGGATTTTTCGGTCAAAAAGAAGATCGGCCCGCTGGCCTACATTCTCGCCGGAATGAAAGCCTTGTTCGAGAAAAAGCTGCAGATCAAGGCCTCGGCCAACGGCACAAGTTTCACGGGCGAATTGGTCCTGGTCGGCAATGGGAAATTGTACGGCGGCCCTTTCGAAGTTTTTCCCTCGGCTGACCTGAGCGACGGAATCCTGGACGTCTGCATTTTTCCCCGGACAGATTTGGGGACGCTCTTGCGTTGCGCGCCGGCCTTTCTGCTGCGCCGAAAACTTCCGGAAAAAATGGTGCAGCGCTTTCGCAACGCCAGTTTTGAACTGACCGCTGAATCCAAAGCGAGCTTTGAATTGGACGGCGAGTTGGTCGGCTCTTTACCCGCAAAATTTTCGGTGGAACGCGAACGGCTCCGGGTGATTTGTTGAAGCGGCAAGCGGCCCCCGGGGCCATGCCATGACCGGCGATTGCCCGCCTGAGGCGGCGAGCAAGAAAGCCTGCCCAACCTCCCGGAGAAATAGCGTTTGGATGCGCCCCTCTGAGATTGAACGGGCGAAAAATGTTGCGTGCCAGCCGAGGGTTCGCTAGTTTGAGAGACGGTTTTGCTTCGTTTTCCGCAGAAAATGGGTTGGTAGCTCAGTCGGTAGAGCAGTGCCCTTTTAAGGCATTGGTCCGGGGTTCGAGTCCCCGCCAACCCACCATTTTTCTCACCGGCAATGGATTTTCAACGGTCCACTGCCTTTGTAGTATTAAGTAACACATGCAAAATCGGCGAACTCTTTCCATTTTTTGCTTTTCCGCTGGCCAAAACATGGTTTCATTGCGCCATGTTGCGCGTGAAATTTTGGGGCGTGCGCGGCTCTATCCCTACGCCTGGACGAGGCACTGTGCATTATGGTGGCAACACTTCCTGCGTGGAAGTGCGTTCCGGCGATGACATCATCATCCTTGATGCAGGCACCGGTTTGCGGGCATTGGGCGCGTCGTTGATGGCGGAGTTCAAGAACCGTCCGCTCAACCTGACGCTGTTGCTCACGCACATGCATTGGGATCATATCCACGGCCTGCCATTTTTCGCGCCCATCTATAATCCGCAATGCCGCCTGCGGATCCTCGGTTGCGAAGGCGCGCGCAAAGGCCTGGCGGAGGCCCTCACCGGCCAGATGGAGAGCACTTATTTTCCCGTGCCCTTCGCCAAAGTCCCCAGCAACATCGACGTGGAGGAATTCAAGGAATTGAATTTTGAGATCGGGTCGATCCTGGTGCGCGCCCAACGCGCCAACCACCCCGGCTTGTGCGTCGGTTACCGGCTTTTTTCCCCGGACGGCATGGTCTGTTTCTTCCCCGACACCGAGCCGCGCACCGGCGGGGAAGACCGCGAGATGATCGAATTCATCCGCGATGCCGACGTGCTGATCCTGGATTCGCAATATGATTCGGTCGAATACAAGGCTCATGCCGGATGGGGGCACGGCTGTTTGGATGATTCGGTGGAGCTCGCGCTGCAGGCGAATGTCAAAAAATTGTTGCTCTTTCACCACGACCCCGACCACGACGACAAGAAGCTCGCGCAATTTGTGAAGAGCGCCCGCGCCCTGGTGGCCAAAAGGAAATCCAAATTAAAGGTCGATGCCGCGCGCGAAGGCGTAACGATCCAGCTTGGCGCCAAAGGCTCCCGGTAATTTCTTTTTCCTTATTTTTTTTGCCCGAAATTGATGGCCATGGCGCCGCCGAAAAAGTTGATGACCCGCACGTCTGACAGCTGCAACCCGCGCATTTTTTCTTCCACGGCCAATTGAGCAGGATAATGTTTCAGCGATTCGAGGATGTACGCGTAGGCCTGCGAGTTGCCGCAGAAGAGAAGGCCGATGAGCGGGACTGAGCAACGCAGGTGCGTGAAATACATTTTCCGCCACAGCGGGTTTTGTGGTTTCCCAAAGTCCAGCACCACGATGCGCCCGCCGGGTTTGGCCACGCGGACCATTTCCGCCAGGCCGTTTTCCCAACTGGACAAATTTCGCAGGCCATAACCGACGGTGACTGCATCGAAAGAATTGTCCGGGAACGGGAGTTGTTGGGCATCGCCCTGGAGGAATTTGAGGTTTAGATTCTTGAGCCTGGCGTTTTGCCGGCGGGATTGGGCGACTTCGAGCATCTTATCACTGAAATCCAGGCCGGTGGTCTCTGCCCCGCGCTGCGCCAGCGCAAAGGCGATGTCGCCGGTGCCGCAGCACAAGTCGAGGGCGCGGTCCCCGTTTTTGAGTTGTGCCAGTTCGACGACGCGCCGCTTCCAAAGCCGGTGAAAGCCGAAACTTTGGAGGTCGTTCAGCAGATCATATCGGCGCGCAATGGAGGCAAAGAGGTCGCCGACTTTGGCGGCGCGCTCTTTGCCGGGAGCGTAAAAGGCGTTGCTCACGCGCTCAGGTTATCATGGTGGATGAAACCAAATCAAAGCGGATAATTATGCCCTTGCATGGGTAAACGCTTCTGGTACTATCTTTTGACATTATTTTGAGATGTTAAACAGGCATTAATGAATTTATGAGTACCGATACTGCCGCCACGCAAAAGAAGATTTTGGTCATCGACGACAACGAGATCATTTTGAAGACCACTTCAATGAAGCTTCAAAGCGCTGGATATCAGGTCCTTACGGCGTTAGACGGTTCCGAAGGCGTGGCAATGGTCCGCAAGGAGAAGCCGGACCTCGTGTTGCTAGACATCACTTTTCCCGCAGACGTGAGCGGCGTATCCTGGGATGGTTTTCGCATCATGGAATGGCTGCATCGGGTGGATGAGACCAAAAAGATCCCGATCATCGTGATCAGCGGCGTCGTGGAGGAAAAGAACAAGCAGCGGGCGACTTCGTCCGGAGCGATAGCCTTTTTCCCCAAACCGGTGAATTTTGACGAAATGATCAAGGTCATCCGCGCGACCCTGGGGGTGGATAGCAAAGCGCCGACGGCGGCCTGACGGAAATTGGACTTTCCAAACCGAAAATTTTTCGTATCCTTTTTTTGAAGCGAGCGTAGCTCAGTCCGGTAGAGCGTCACCTTGCCAAGGTGAATGTCGAGGGTTCGAATCCCTTCGCTCGCTCCAATTTCTCTACCAACGACTTGCACCAAGCCGCCCTTTATTTTTGTCAGATTTGTGTCGCCCTGGTTTGTGTGAGTGTTCCAATCCGCGTGTAGTTGTGCCAAACTCATTTTCCCGCGCCCAAAAATTTCTTCTCGTATGCTCGGGAATTTGCCCCACTCCCGGGATTGCGGTTCCCCAAAATACCGTTTGGAAAATTCATTTTCTGCACTCTAATGTAACGTGAAGCGAGAGCCTCCAGTCGATTTCGTGCGCTGCGGCGCGGTGACATGGCCTAATGTTCCAAAACTAAGCCCCGACGCGAAAATGGCCAGCGTGAATTTGCGACAAAATCCAGCCGCCGAAAATCGATGTAATTTTTACGGGCTGAAAATCAGGCGATAGAACTTGACCGGCCGGATTGGCTGAGCGGCGACATTATACGGACTGGATGCATTGGTGACATCGGTCCAGGTGATGAGGTCCGTGGAGCTTTGCAGAACACCCGCGCCATACCACTGCAACATCAGGTTTTGATGGCTCGAACCCAAACTCAGGAACCACGGCGAAACCGTCGTTGCCATCATATTGATGGAAGGGATTTGTGAGGCTGTGATCTGCAGGGCTGTTGGCGCGCCCACCGGTATCAAATTTTGGGGGGTAATGACCAGTTGGTCGCAGGACACAGAGGCCATGTTGGTAGTTCCCAGGGCAGGGTTCGGTTCGTAGAGATACATGGCTGCAGGATTGGTGCCCCATCCCATTGTGCAACTCAATCCATTCGGGTTGCTCTCAAAGCCGGCGGAAAGAGACATGGCGCTCATCGTTGCCAGCGCCGCTCCATTTTCGTTGGTTGCTTGCGCCACCAATGTCCCATGGAGATAAGCATCAACCGTCAAATTAAAGTTGGCTGTTGTTCCCCAGTTAAAATCTGCCGTCGCAACAATGTTGCTGGGGTTGTCCTGGCCGCAGTCACCACACAGTTTGGATTCGGTAACCGTTCCCAACACTCCGTTGGTGATGTCGCCGACTGAGCCGATCACCGTCTCTTCAATATAAGCTCCCACCGGCAGAGCATTCGAGGGATCCAACGGCTCCCAGGCAAGCGTCAAATCCGCAGTCTGGCTTTGAGCGCCTCCGGCGGTAATGTTCAGGTTGGCCGGCACGGTGAAACTGATCCCATCCTGCCCGCCGCTGGTGAGGTTGGAGACGACCAAAGTCGATCCGTCCTGGCCGCCGCTGCCCAGATTGGTTATCACCTCAATCGTGGCATGGCCGAGCGAGGTATTGGTGAGGCCTTGATAGACGAAGGTTGGGGGTGAATCGGACTCACTGGTAATGGTGAGGGAGGGGATCTGAGAGCCGGTGATTTGTTCAGTGGAGGCGGAGGAGATGGAGGCATCGCCTTGGGGGATCATCAGGATCTCGGTGCCCTGGACGGTGGGTCCGCCGTTGATGGCGATGGAAGCGGGGAGGGGCCATTCATCGTTGAGTTCGGGGTTGATGGTGCAGGTGCCCGGGGGAAGAGAGACCGAGCAGAGGGGACCGTTCTGGCTGCTGAACTGGGTTACCAGGGTGCTGCCGTTATAGATTTGCACGGTGCAGGCGGAGTCGCCCAGGGGCGAGTAATCGACCGCGATGACATAGTTGCTGATGCCGGCCTTGGTGCAGGTGGTTGAACCGAGCACGCCGTTGACGATGCCGCCGCCTGTGCCGACCACCTGATTTTCGACGAAGGCTCCCACGGGCAGGGTATTGGAGGGGTCCCAGGGCAGCCAATCGCCGGCAAAATCATATCCGGGGGTCAAGGTGATGCTCACGCCATCCTGGCCGCCGCTGGTGAGGTTGGAGACGACCTCCACGGAAGAGTAGCTGTGGCCGGTATTGGTCAGGCCCTGGTACACGAACATCGTGGCATGGCCGAGCGAGGTATTGGTGAGGCCTTGATAGACCAGGCTGGGGGGAACAGGCGGGGTCTCACTGGTGAGGGTGAGGGAGGGGATGCCGGAGGCGACGATTTGCAAAGCCGATTGATTGGTGAGGGTTCCGCCGATGGGCGTGACGACCAGTTGATCGCAGGGCAGGCTTGTTCCGTCGATCATCAGGATCGCGTTTGCATCGTCGGACCATTCATCGGAGAGCGGGGTGATGATGTCGCCGAGGTCCTTTCCGCCGGGCAGCAGGTTGACTGTGGCAAAGGCGTTCCCGCTTTGTTCGGTGTCCTGGAGCAGGAGGGAGCCTTGATAATAAACCTGCACGGTGCAGGTGCTCGATCCCATCGGCGAATAATCGGCGGCGATGGAATAATTATTGGGTCCGATCTTGGTCTCGGTCAAGGTGCCCAAAATCCCGTTGATGACGCCGTTGGCTGTTCCGACGGCCTGCGATTGGAGATAGGCTCCCGTCGGCAGGGAGTTGGACTCATCCAGGGGCAGCCAGTCCACCGTCAAATCCGAGGCCTGGCTTTGAGCGGCCCCATCGGCGATCTCCATGGCGATGCTCACGCCATCCTGGCCGCTGCTGTTCAGGTTGGAGATGACTTCCACGGAAGAGTAGGTGTGGCCGGTATTGGTCAGGCCCTGGTACACAAACATAGCGGCATGGCCGAGCGAGGTATTGGTGAGGCCTTGATAGACCAGGCTGGGGTTCTCGCTGTTGATCGTGATGACGGGAATCTGCGAGGCGGTGACTTGCAGGGCCTCGGGAGTGCCCGGGAGGTTTTCGGGCAGGACATATAAATGATCGCAGGTCACATTGACGCCGTTGGCGAAGGTCACCGCCGCCTGATTGGTCCAGTCCCAGCCGCCCCCGGGGCCCGAGAGGATGTCCCCTGATTGGGGCAGGCTGTCGCAATAGGCCAGCAACGAGCCGCTCTGATGGTTGGCCTGTCCGACCAACACGCCATGGAGATAGGCCTGGACGGTGAACACATAGTTGAGGGAGCCTCCCTGGTTAAAGCTGGCGGTCAGGAGAAGGTTGCTGACTTCGCAATCGTCGCAGAGTTTGGTCAGGGTGATCGTGCCCAGGATGCCGTTGGTCACTTCATCCGAGGAGCCGATCACCGTCTCCTGGAGATAAGCTCCCGCGGGCAGAGAGTTGGACACATCCAGGGGCGACCAGTTGACATCCAACCCGGCGAAGTTGGCCGGCAGGGTGATGCTCACGCCATCCTGCCCGCCGCTGGTGAGGTTGGAGACGACCAAAGTCGATCCGTCCTGGCCGCCGCTGCCCAGATTGGTTATCACCTCAATCGTGGCATGGCCGAGCGAGGTATTGGTGAGGCCTTGATAGACGAAGGTTGGGGGAAGAGTTGGTGGATTGCCTCCAGTGGGACCAGAAATCCATAATGATTCACCTACAGCGGCGGTAGGACCAGCGCCGCCTCCGGTATTCCACACGCCATTTGCGGCGGTAGAAATAGAGTAATCACTGCCATTCCACTGGAATATTTTTGTTTTATTCGCCGGGGTTGTCCCAACGATGTCTTCGTAATCGGCGATTTCATTCGTTTGACAGCCAAGTAGATAGCAGGAGCCGTTCGGGATGGTGACCGGTAGAACGGGGACATGGGGAGTGCCGGTGAATGTAAGCGTGAAGTTGGTTGGAGACTGGAAGAAGGCTCCTTCACCCGGGTTAAGCGTGATATTGCCCGGCACCCAACTGCCCACGGCCGCATAGTAAATGGAAACACTCCAGTTCGTGGACGCATTGTTGTATTTGTACAGCAAAGAACCGTCCGGCACGACCGGCATGATCTCATTGAGCGTGTTGCTACCATGATCCAATTGGTTCACGATCAAACTTAGTCCGCTATTGAGATTGACGGTATAGCTCTGGCTGGAACCCTGGGAGGATTGGGCGAAAACGCTTGCTGTAACAAAAGTGTAACAAAAGAAAATGGACAGAATTTTTCTCATATCATTTTTAGGGCCTGCGCTTTTATTGGAGTGACATGGACAAGGAGGGTATTGACGGAAATCTGACTTCTCTCGCTTGCCAATGGATTCGACTTCAAGTGTACGTCATTTGTACCAGATTTCAAGATTTCATCATATTTATAAGTCGTACTAATGACTTGGCGGCCATCTTCGTTCTAGCCAGTCACGTAGTGACTGGTAGCGGCAAACAAATTGATTCGTCCCGGCTTGTCGCGTCGTAGTACAACGAAGGCGGAAGGGACGAGAGAAAGGTTGTCCTCGATACGGCATTTGGCGTGGCCTACGTTCAAATCAATTAACGCAAATCCCCTAAACGTGACACCGGCTATTGCCAACCGACTAGGACTTTATGAAGAACTACACCGACAAGGAACTAGCTGGTTTATGCTAAAGATGCGGCAGTACCACGGACGGACGCCTTGCATATGGCTGCCAGCAGAAATGCAGCAACTACCCTGCGTGAACTATTCTGGATGGCCAGCGGTCTTGGCTCGTGCAGCCAAGCGAAGCGCCCAGCTCTAAAAGGCAAAGTTTCTTCACTGTTAATCCGTTTTGCTACAATTTGCTAAAAAATATCGTGAGTCCGTGCCGCTTGGTGCCGAACAGATGTCATCTCAAGGTCCATTGATGCGCACCTAATAACATCTAGTGGCACAGATGACCACAGGAGTAGTGGATTCGAATCCCTTCGCTCGCTCCAATCTCATCTCTGCGACAGGCAGGGACAAAGTTGGACAGACCCTGCCAGTATCAATCTTTTCGTGAACTTTTGACCTTCGCTTTTTGCGACAGCGTGCGACCCATTTTGACTGTCTGGCCAGAAATCTGTGCGCGTATTTGTGTCCACCCCCGAGGCATGGCGGATTCTTGATTGAATCGTAAATCGGCAATTGAGTTTCGTCCGGGTAAACTTTCGCCGACAGTTTGATGTCACTGTGCCGCATTCCCGCTCGTTAGAATGAGCCAGCCCGCTCCGTCCGCCTAAGATCAAATCGGTTTTGTTGTGCTCAGTTAATCTGACGCACGGACAGGAGGATGAGCCTTGGCTTTTATGTCCAGCGCCACGCGGACGGAGACGCTCACCTAAAAAACAAAAAACGCTTTTAAGAAAAAAATGAAACCCTTCACTTAACCCTTGACTCATGAACCATCATAGGAGGCTGACGACTGCTTCTTACGTGTCGCAATCTTCCTCTTTTGCTCAATAATAACTTCTCGAAACGCGAGTATGGGCAAAATGAACGCCACCAACGCGCCGGCCACGTGCAACCCGGTATTCATCCAAAATGATACGGGCGAGACATCTCTGGAAATTTTCGCGCCAAGCGTATCAAAATAAAGATTGGCCACTGAATATGCCTGCCCGCTCTTCAATTCTTCAATCACGGCTGAAGAACCTAAAATGCCAAAGCCCCACATAGTCAAAGAAGCACACACGGCGACTAACAGCGAGGTTGTTGTCCGAAGTGGACGGTTGAGAATCGGCTTTAGCGTCTCACCCTCAATCGAACAGGTCATCTGTTCATCCGAATATACCGTCCCGCAACATGGGCATTTTTTCACGTTCGTAGTCGACCTAACGTCCAAGAACTCAGCCATGCCGGAACTGTCCTGTCAACTGCGAAAGCGGGCGGCCCCAGTAACGGACAGGCCAGTGGCCGAGGTCTCTAGCGCGGTGTTAGATGACCGTTTGCCATAATGCTTTTGCTTTTGCAACATATTCTTGGTTGCGTTCGTCAATCCGCGTCTCAGTGTATTCAAGGAAATCTCGAATGGCTTGCTTCTGCTGCGGAGAATAGCCACCGCTGGGCTCCATCCTGAACGCATCCGACAATGAGTATAGAACGAATTGTGCAACGAGCGAATCCGGCTTGAGCGCAGCGACACGAAAAAATGCGGGAAAATAATAGCGCTTCGCATCGTCTGAAAAGAATGGAAGCTGATCAAAGCTTTGCTCAACCCAAGAATCCGAAAGTTCGTCCGGCGTGTGGCCGCGCACATCGCCACGGAGGGTGAAACACTCCTCGCACTCGTGACAGATGATGTTATCTTCCGTTGGCGCTGGTGCTTCCGCAAATGCTGATTTGATTTGCTGCATCAACTCGTCGTATTTCATAACGCCAAGCCACCTAACGTTCCAAAGCTGAGCCATCCCGATCCATCGGGATTGGCTCCAGCACAGTGTTACACCTTCCGTTCTCTGTGCATGGAACTGCCTCTACAACTTCGATGGACGCACACTTGAATATAGCGCCCATACCGGAACATGCCCAGAACCTAACTGCAAAAAAAGGAGACGGCCCGTCAGTTCGCTCCTGCTGCTCAATCCTAAGCTCAGAAATCACATTCTGCCGATTGAAGCCCTCCATGCAAAAATCCTCCTCAATATTGTGGAATCTCAACGTAACGAGCGTGTGATGATGAAGAAGCCAATAACCTTTCGCATCAACTTTTCCTGTCGGCTGCCAAGTATGGAGCTTCGCAGTCAGAGTAGGCTGACGCTTCTCGAATAACTGGCTATCCCCACGGGTAAAGTGCGCCTCGACAATCTCCGCATCGTGAAAATCTGGCCAATAGCCAAAAATGCCTATCAGCTTTTTGCTCGCTTGGATAAATGGTGCAATGTCTGGCATGATGCTATGTATGCCTAACGACCAAGAACTGAGCCATCCCGATTCATCAGGATTGGCTCCAGGGATTGTTCGGTCATATCAAATGACCAAATTATCCGGCTGGAGCAAGCCATTTGTGGCGCCGGGCGGGATTTTGACCGGCAAAAGTCCGGCAAATCAAACCTTTATCGACGCCAGCGTGGTTGGCCTGGTCGGCTCGGGCGTCCGTGCATCGGGCGTCCGCCGCCAGGATGATGCGAGCTGGATTGGCCGGGCCGTGGCGGTTGCCCGCGATGTTGCCCCTGTGGTGGACGACGATCATCGTATGCAGGACGACGGTCATCGGGTGCGGGACGGCGGTCATCGGGTGCGGGACGGCGGTCATCGTGCGTGGGACGGCGGTCATCGTGCATGGGGCGACGGTTATCATGCGTGGGACGACGGTTATCGTGTGCGGGGCGGCGGTTATCGTATGTGGGACGACGGTCATCGCGTGTGGGGCGACGGTCATCCTGCGACGGATTGAATGCCGGCGCGGCTTGCGAATAATTGAATCCTTCCGCCTTCTTCCGCACCAATCCCCGGCCGATGAACCGTTCCAGTTGGCGCAGATCGCCGTAATCCTCGCGCGTCACGAAGCTGATCGCGTCGCCCACCGCATGGGCGCGGCCTGTGCGGCCGATCCGATGCACATAATCCTCCACGTGCATCGGGAAATCATAATTCACCACGTGGGAGATGCCGTCCACGTCAATTCCGCGCGCGGCGATGTCTGTCGCCACCAGCACGCGCACCGTGCCGTTCTTGAAATCTTTCAGCGCCCGCAGCCGCTGGTTTTGCGAGCGGTTCGAGTGCAGCGTGGCGGTGCGCACACCCGCCTGCTCCAGTTGCCCGGCGACCCGGTCCGCGCTGTGTTTCATGCGCGAGAACACCAGGACCATGTCCATTTCCGGGGCCTTCAGCAGATGCAGCAGCAGCGCCGTCTTCAGATGCTTCGGCACTTCATAGACGAGTTGGGTGACGGTTTCAGCGGGATTCGAACGGCGGCCGATCTGGATCATCTTCGGCGCGCGTTGAAAGTCGTGGGTGAGCGCTTCGATCTCCCGGGAGAGGGTCGCGGAAAACATCAATGTCTGCCGTTGTTTGGGCAATTGATGCACGATGCGCTTGATGTCCGGCAGGAAACCCATGTCGAGCATCCGGTCGGCTTCGTCGAGCACGAGAAATTTTAATTGCGAGAAATCCGCGCAGCGCCGTTCCATCAGGTCCAACAGCCGCCCCGCGCAGGCGATGACGACGTCTGCTCCGTTGCGCAGCGCCTGCATTTGCGGGCGTTCGCTCACGCCGCCGAAAACCGTGGTGACGGTCAGCGGCATATGCTTCGCGTAGGCCTTGATGTTTTCCTCGATCTGGACGACGAGTTCGCGCGTGGGTGCGATCACCAGGACTTTCGTGCCGCGCCGCGTGCCGGGCGGCAGGCTGGCGAGCTTCGTGAGAATGGGCAGGGTGAACGCCGCGGTTTTGCCGGTGCCCGTCTGGGCGATGCCGATGACGTCCTGCCCGGCGATGATGGGCGGGATGGTAGCGACCTGGATGGGCGTCGGTTCGGTGTAACCGGCGTCCTGGACCGCCCGTAAAATTTTGGCCTCAAGGCCAAGTGCTCTAAATGGCATAGTGGGATAGCATAGCAGCCTTTCGGCCAATGACACGAACAATCTGAGGCGCTCCCCAAATTCACACTTGTAGTTCTGTTCGCTGTGGCTCAGATTTGAAATGTTAGGCAGACGATGCGGACACTTATAATCATCATTTTTTTCACATTTGCGATTCACGCGCGAGCAGTGGAAGGCGAATCATTTTCCAAGACTACACAAGCCCAAGGCAAACAATTTACGAGTGAAGTTACATGGGGCCAGTTGATGAAGACACCCGTTTGGAGTTCAAAGGACAATTTTCCGGCAATATCGCCCCGACAGGCAGAAAAGGCAGCAACCGCAAAGTTTCGGAAGTTTTTAAAGTATGTTAAGAGCTGGGACGGCTGGAAATGTACGGACATTACTTTAGACAATCCGTATGAGGATGAACACTGGGATTATATAGTCGTGTTTGGACCGGTTGACCCCGACCGCGGTGATTTGAATGATTCGATTGTAATCGTCGTATTAATGGATGGCACTGTCATTGAACCAAGTATCACAGACGTAAAATAATCCGCTAAATGCCGTGTTGGCGCCGGTTTCAAACTTACACATTACTAACTTCAGCTATTCCCTCGCCATCTGCAGGGGCAAAGAAAAATATCAAAAAAAAACGATCAAAGCCGCGTTGGGGGCGGCATATTCTATAGTTTCCCGCATGAAAATGAGATGTGTCCCGGCGATTGACAATTGTCGGTGCCGAGGCGTAACTTCGGAGCGGCTGGTCAAAGAGATGCGGGTGGGTCAACGATATATTATGAATAGAAAAATTTCGATTTTTACCGTAGCCGTACTCGTTGCTTGCATTGTCTGCTATTCATTTGGCTATCACGCAGGTGTAAAACAGGCGTTCTTGCAGAAGACATTTCAGGCTAAGTCGCAGTCCACGATTTTCAACCAGGCCGACTTGCTGGCTTTAGAGGCCGTTCAGGTTAATAGCCTCCATCCAGATACCCATACATTGGTGATCGGTGGTTTGCTGGCTCCGAAAGGTCAATAAATTCAACTGCCTAATCCCGCGCGAGCCTGTGTGAAAACTCCGGGCGGGATTGAGGGTTGAAGCATCCCATTGGAAAAACGTTTTGCGGTGCGAAAGTATTCTTCTTCCGTTTGAAGGTTCCTCTCCCGGTGTGTTACCGCTCCGCTCAGAACCCAT
>DASXDM010000003.1:0-39265 GCA_036490655.1 Verrucomicrobiia bacterium
CATGTTTAAGCAGGAGCAGAGGCAACGAGGCTCAAAAATCTGCGTCACTCTGCGCCATCTGCGGATTCCTCTTTGGTCCATTCTGTCATTCTGTCTATAAAACCCCCTTTTTACCAAACGAACCCAAACTTTTTAAGAGACATTTCATCCCATCATTCTCCAAATCAATACGTTCTGAAAAACCGGCGAAAGTTGCCCCCTTCAAAACAAACCCAAACTATTGGCTATTCTGCCCCAACAATCTGCGTCACTCTGCGGATTTATTCTCCTCACCCGTTACGCGAAGTTACGCGAAATTACGCGAAGTTACGTTTAACCGGATCCGATCCAGTACAGCCGAATCCGACTCGATCCGACCTGATCCGAGTGAATCCGACCCAATCCGACTACTAAAATTTTTCATTCCCATCGCCACAATTGGTGATTTCAAACCTTTGAAACCACGATAGATTTAATCACGTCCAACACCCAATGAGCTCCATCACGCGCAGAAAGTTTCTCGGCCACGCCGCCGTGGGCGCGGCTGCGGCGATGACTTTTCCGAACATTTTGCGGGCGCAAAAAACTTCATCACGCAAGCCGAACGTCTTGTTCCTGATGGCCGATGATTGCCGCGTGGAACTGGGTTGCTACCGCAGTATGTTCGGGGCAAAAACTCCAAACCTGGATGCGCTGGCCCAATCCGGCGTGCAGTTCGACCGCAATTATTGCCAGTTCCCGCTGTGCAATCCCTCGCGCGCATCGCTCCTGACCGGACGCAACCCCACCAAGACGAGCGTGCTGGGAAATCGCACGGATTTCCGCACGGCGCATCCCGACTGGACCAGCCTCCCGCAATTGTTCCGCCAAAACGGTTATGTGTCCGTCCGCGCCGGAAAAATTTTCCATGGCGGCATCGATGATCCAAAAGCGTGGGACGCCTCGACGGCCTGGTCGGTGGAGGATGAGGGCGGCATGCAGTCCAACGGCGTGGGACACGTCATGGACACGTCGAAGATCGCCGAGCATGATGAGCGCGACCTGCGCTCGCCTAAATTGGCGGGCGTCACGCCGGATTCCCCCGATGGGCCCAGGCGCGCCTTTTATTCCGACCGCATCGTGATCCTCGACGGCAACGGCGAAGGCCATGGTGATTACCACACCGCCGACCAGACGATTGCCAATCTCCAGAAATACCAGGACCAGCCGTTTTTCATCGCGTGCGGTTTTGTGAAGCCGCACAGCCCGCCGACCGCGCCGCAGAAATTTTTTGATCTCTATGACCCGGCCAAACTCAAGCTGACTCCGGATTTTGCGGCGATGCCCACGGTGCCGCCGGGGTTTCCCCCCGCCGCCATCCGTCCGCACAATGCCGACCTCTTTATCGGGCGCGGCGCAAGCGAGGCTGAAGCGCGCGAGGTCATCCGCGCCTACCTCGCCTCGATCTCGTGGATGGACTGGAACATCGGCCGTGTGGTGGCGGAATTGGACCGGCTCGGCCTGCGCGAGAATACCATCATCGTTTTTCTCGCCGACCATGGCTATCAACTCGGCGAAAAAGGAAAATGGTCCAAGGCCGGCTCGCTCTTTGAGATGGGCACGCGCGTGCCGTTGCTGGTTTCCGCGCCCGGCGCAGCCGGAAATGGCCGGACCTGTACGCGCATCGTGGAGTCACTCGATATCTATCCGACTCTCGTGGACCTTTGCGGCCTGCCGAAATCGCCGGAGCTGGAGGGCGCGAGTTTGGCGCCGTTGTTGAAAAATCCGGCGGCGACATGGGACAAACCGGCGTTCACCATCTGGAGCGAGGACGGCGCCACCATCCATGGCACCGCCGTGCGCACGGAGCAATGGCGTTACGCCGAATACGGCAAGGAAGGTATCAACGGGGCGATGCTGTTGGATCCCCATGCCGACCCGTTGGAAATGAAAAATCTGGCGAACGATCCGCAGTATAAATCTGTCTGCGCGGAACTCTCCTCATTGACCCGGAACTACGCGGCGACTTTGGGCCCCGACAATCCGGCGTGATCGCGATCCAACAATTACAGCGCTTTCATCACCCGCGCCATTTCGAGCGCGGTCTGCGCGGCTTCCGTGCCCCGATTGTGTTTCTTCCCCAGGCAACGGACTTTGGCGTGTTTCACTTTGTCAAAAACGAAGACGCCATGGATGACCGGGATCTGGTGAAGCACCTGGATCTCCGCAAGCGCATGAGTGACACCCCACCCGATATGTTGCGCATGGCTGGTCTGGCCCTGGAAAATACAGCCGAGACAGATGATCGCGGAATAACGTCCGCGCGGGCGCTGCGCCAGTTTGGAAACCGCCGCGGGAATCTCAAACGCGCCCGGCACGCGCACGATGCGCAGATGCGCCCCCGCCTTCATCAATTCCTCGCGTGCCGCATGCAACATGGCATCCACGTACAATCCATTGTAGTGCGAGGCGACGATGGCGAAAGTACCGCCGGAGCGGATGGTTTTGGATTTTACAGGTTTGAGCATTGGATACAGGAGGCTGCAATTACAATTTATCCGGTTGCTGCATCAATTCGGAAACGCGCTGCAGCAAACGGCCGGCTGCGCCGCCATCCAGCACACGATGGTCGAAGCTCAAAGTGAGATTCGCCTCCATGACCGGCATGAACTGGCCTTTGACAGAATCCCAATGCGGTTTGTGGCGCGCGGCGCCCAAGCCCAACACGAGGGTCTGCTCCGGCAACGGGATCGGCGTGGCCCATTCCAAGCCGAACGTGCCAAAGTTCGTCACGGTGGCGATGGAAGCGCCCGTCGCGTTCACGGGTAATTTCCGCTGGCGCGCCAGTTCGACGAGTTCGTTGTAAGGTTCGATCAGATCCTTCAACAATTTTTTGTCCGCATCGCGGATGACGGGAACGAGCACGCCATCCTCGGCTTCCACTGCAAAACCGAGATCGATGGTCGAGGGATGGACGATTTTCATGCCAACGAGACGTCCCGCGGGCTTGCTGTTTTCGGCAAGTGCGACCGCCAGCGCGCGCAGGGCGCAAAGTGCCGGGCCGGGTTTTGGCCGCGCTGTTTTACGGAAGGCAAACAGAGGTTCGAGACAGACCGGCATGCCCACGTTGGCGATGGGCCGGGTCCAGCTCCGGCGCATGGCGTCCGCTACCGAGACGCGCATGGACGAGGCATCGCTCAGCTTGTGCTGCTCCAGTTGGCGGATGAATTTCTCAAAATCTTCGATTGTCACGCGCCCGGCCGCGCCGCTGCCGGCCACCCCGGCCAAATCCGCCGCGCTGAGCCCCAGGTCCGTCATGCGCGCTTTGAGGCGCGGCGATAAATAACTCGCGCCCGCGGCATTCGCCGGCACTGGCAGCCCGCGAATGGTCGGCTGGACTCGCGTGCCGCTGCCATTGGCATCTGAATTGGAAACGCGATCGGTATCCAAGGTTTTCGGCGGCGGCATATCCAAACCAAGCCGGGCAGCCTCCTCTTTGGTCGCTTCGATATAGCCGAGAACAGCGCCGACCGCGTAGCTCTCGTTCAATTGCGCGGTGATCTTTTCAATCCTGCCCCCGCAAGGCGAGGTGACGGTCATCGTGGCTTTGTTGGTCTCCACTTCGATCAGGTTTTGATCAGCGGCGACCGTGTCGCCGGACTTGATGAGAAACGCAACGATGTTTGCCTCGGCGATGGACTCGCCAAGTTGCGGCATGATGATGGGGATTTGCGGCATAATTGTTTACGATCGCAATAAATCTCTCGCTGCGGCGGCGACACTTCGGGACGTCGGACGGTGCGCGGCCCAGAGATTCGGGTGGTATGGCACTGGCGTATCTTTGGCGTTGAGCCGTCTTGGCGCCGCGTCCAGCAGGCCGAACCCTTCGCTCGTCACGCGCGCGATGATCTCCGCAGTCACCCCGCCCCACGGCCATGCTTCGCCAACACAAAGCAATTTACCCGTTCGCGCCACACTGGCGACGATGGTGTCCGTGTCGAGCGGCTTGACCGAGCGCAGATCCACGACTTCGATCTCCCAACCTTCGGTGGAAAGATCCTTCGCGGCCTCCAATGCTTCATGCACCATGGCGCTGTAAGTGACGATCGTCAGGTCGCGGCCTTCGCGGGCGATCCGGGCCTTGCCGATGGGCAATGCTTCCGCCGGCAATTTGTCCGCCTTCAGATGGTAATAAAGAAATTTGTGCTCGCAGAAGATCACCGGGTCATCGAGCGCGACCGCCTCCAGCAACATCGCGTAAGCGTCCTCCACCGTGGCCGGCGTCAGCACGACCAGGCCCGGATAATGCGCATAAATAGCCTCAATACATTGGCTGTGGAAAGGCCCGCTGCCGGAGGTGCCCCCAAACGGAAGACGGACGGTGATGGGACAAGGGATTTTGGTTCGCCAAAAAAGTGTGGCGGCCTGGTTGACGATCTGGTTGAAACCGACGGTGGAAAAATCGGCGAATTGCATCTCGATGATCGGCCGCATCCCCTCGATCGCCGCACCCACGGCCATGCCGACCATCGCGTCTTCGGAGATGGGCGAATCCAGCACGCGCCCGGGAAATTCCTGCGCGAGGTTTTTGGTGGCCTTGAAAGCACCGCCAAAAGAGCCGACGTCCTGCCCGTAAATGAAGACGCGCGGATCATCGCGCAAGGCTCGCGCCTGCGCTTCACGGATGGCTTCAAGATATGTCAGGCTCATCTTAAGATATCATCTGGTCACCAAAATGACTCAACGCCCTTCCGCCCCCTCGTTTAGGCGTTGGGTGGAGATGGCTTGCCATTCTTCGGCAAACGGGTCAGGCGCAGGTTCACGCTGCACCTGGGCAACAGCCTCTTCGATCTCATGGATGATTTCGTTCCGCAATATCGCGACCCGCGACGGCGCCATCCATTTTTGCTGCAACAAAAAATCCTCAGCGACCTTGAGACAATCGCGGCCCAGCGGAGAATTCTTCAATTTGGAGTCGATATAATCGGATGGGTCGTGTTCACCGTGACCGCAGAGCCGGAGCAGATTGGCTGTCACCAATTGGGGACCACCGCCATTGCGCGCGCGCGAAACGGCTTCACCCATCACTTTCAGGCATGCGGCCAGATCGGTGCCGTCCACGGTTTGCGCTTCCACGCCGTAACCCGCGGCCTTATCCGCCAGGTTCTCGCAAGCAAACTGGCGCGAGGTCGGGGTGGAATAAGCATATTGGTTGTCGGCCACGACCAAAACGAGCGGCAATTTCTCAACGGCTGCCTGGTTAAGAGCTTCGTGAAATGCGCCGGTGGACGTCGCGCCATCGCCGATGCAGGCGGCGCCGACAGTCCCGGAAATTTTTTTCAACCGGCGTGAAAACAAAATCCCATTCACTACGGAAATCATCGCCCCCAGATGGCTGACCATCGGCAGATAACCCTCGTGCGGTTTGCCCCGATGGACATTGCCGTCGCGCCCGCGCATCGGACCGAGGGAGGAACCGAGATAAGTCCGGACGGCGTCCAGCGCAGTTTCGCCAAAGGCCAGCCGGCCGGCGGCATCGCGGATCAGCGGCGCAAAGACGTCCCCTTTTTCCAGGGAAATCCCGATGGACGCGCTCAAGGCCTCCTGTCCACGCCCGAGAAACACGCCACCGTGGATCTTTCCGGCGCGATAGAGCGCGGCAAATTTTTCATCGAGCAGCCGCGCCAGCAACATGAAACGGTAGGCAGAGACATGAAGTTCCTGCGTACTGGCGGGATTATTTTGCGGCCTGGCTTCGAGCACCGTTTGCAGCATGGGACAAGCTTAATTTATTATGTTTAGCCCAGCAATCCAAACTTCCGCGCCTTTATGGCGCTTTGCCCAGTTCTTCCAGCAAATCTTCGATCACCCAGTTTCCGCCTTCCGATTGCAGTTCGTCGGCAGCGTTCCCATGCCGCCATACGGCGCAACGGATCGCCTGGCCGGCTTCCGGCTGCAATTCCGGCTGCGCGAGAAATCCGGCGATGAGACCACTTAGAACATCTCCGCTGCCGCCCTGGGCCAAATGCGGATTGCCGGACGGATTGGTGAAAACCTCGCCTTCGCTTCGGCCCACCAATGTCTGGTGCCCCTTCAAAACTACCCAGCAATTGCCGTATCGACGGGAAATCTCACGCAACGTTTGCACCCGGGTGGACTGCACTTTTTGGGTGTTGGAACCAACCATCCGCGCGGCTTCTCCGGGATGCGGAGTTACAACACGAATTAGACTTTTTGGCAGGGCCTGAGCCGGGATCCAATCCATGGCGTTGGCGTCGGCGATGATGGGATGTGGAAAATCGCGCCACAAACGGCGAACTATATTTTTCAAATCGTCCGGCACGTCCGGGGCGGCGAGGCCCGGTCCAAACAGGATGGCGCTGGCTTTATCAAACTGCTTGGCGTCCGGCTTCCAGACGCTGACCATGGGCGATTGCAATTGCGACGCGATGGGATAATAGCTGGCTTCCTGGGGAAACAGGGTGATGAGACCGGGCTGCGCCCGTTGCGCGCCCTTCGCTGCCAGCACCGCCGCGCCGTGGAAACCCGAACTACCGGCGACGATCGCCAGATGTCCAAAGGAACCTTTGTGCGCGGCAACGGAACGGGCCGGCGGAAAATTTTTAAAATCGTCCGGCAACGTCCAATTCACTTCGGATTTGACCGGACAAGGAACTAATCCGACGCTGTCCAGGACTTCCAATCGTCCGACAAAAGGCCACGCTGATTGTGCCAACATGCCGGTTTTGGGCGCGCCAACCGTGAGAGTGAGACTTGCCTGGATCGCCGCACCCATCGGCTCACCGCTCTCGCAATTCAAGCCCGAGGGGACATCGATGGCCAGAACGGGAATGTGTGAGGCATTGACGGCAGCGACGATTTTTTGCCAGCCATCATCCAGGGGCCGATCCAGACCGATGCCAAAGAGCCCATCGACAATGAGCGCGAAATCTTTTTCGAGCAATTCCTGAAGCTTTGGCAAATCCCCGGCAGGCGAAGCCACCTCGTGAATCTCAACCTTGCGCTCGTCTAAAAATTCCGCGGCGGCGCGGGCATCCGCGCCATTGTTGCCTTTGCCGGCCAGGATCAAAATTGCGTCTGCCGCGCGGGTCAGTTTCCGGACGCGCTTGGCGATGCGTTTGCCGACGCGGCGGATCACTTCAGCTTCGGTTTGGCCACTTGCCCAGGTGGCGCTTTCCCACGCGCGCATTTGTGGAACAGTAATGACTGGAACAGGCATGGCTACAGTCTTGAGTTTCTTGCCAGAACTTACAAGTTTTTAGCAGGCTTTACAGTCAATGGCGGGGACCCTGTGTTAAACGCAAGCAGCCGGACAGACTTCCGCGCACCACAGTTCGATTTTGGCTTTAATGCCGTCCCTCACTTTGCGTGTTTTGGCGAGCTTCTCTTCCCGGGTTCCCTGAAAACTTGAAGGGTCGGGAAATCCCCAATGCAATCGCCGGGCCATCCCGGGAAAAATGGGGCATCGCTCCGCACTGGTCTCATCACAGACGGTGATGACATATGCGAAAGTTTGCGACAGGTAATCCGCCACCGATTTGGTCTGGTTGCTGGAAATATCAATGCCCGCTTCCTGCATCACTTGAATGACAATCGGATTGAGCTTCCCCGGTTCAATACCGGCGCTGTGCACTTCAAACACGTCACCGCAAACCTGGTGCAGGAACGCCTCAGCCATCTGGCTGCGGGCGCTGTTGTGGATACATACAAAGAGAACTTTCTTTTTCATTTCAGGAAATGGTTTCAGTTTTCAGTTTTACGCAACAACCCTTCTCGCGGATGCAGCGGCATGCGAACATCGCGGCACATGCGCCGAATGGCGGAGCCACCAAATAAATCCAGAGATGCTCAAAATGACCGGAAACGAGTGCCGGAGCGAATGACCGGGCGGGATTCATTGAAGCGCCGCAGATCGGCCCCGCAAACATCGCTTCAAGCGCGATCACTGAACCAACTGCAATGCCCGCCGTGATGCCCTTCTCGCTTGCGCCGGTCGAGACGTTGAGGATCGTCAACATCAGGAAGAAAGTTAAAACGGCTTCCAGAACGAACGATTGGCTGTCCGAACCGGCAGGTAGCGTGGCACCCAATAATTTATTTTCAGGAAAAAGAAAACGCAGCAATGCGCTGGCAAGGATGGCGCCGGAAACCTGGCTGGCAAGATACGCCGGGACTTCCCGTCCAGGCATCCTGCGCGCCGCCCAAAACCCAAGGGTCACAGCAGGATTCAAATGCGCGCCCGAAATATCGCCGACAGTATAAATCATCGCCAACACGATCAAACCAAAGGTCAAAGCGATACCCAGGTGGGTGATCGCGCCGCCGCTGGCATCATTGATGATGATCGCGCCTGTGCCCGCGAAGACGAGGGCAAACGTCCCGATCATTTCTGCAAACGATTTTTTCATCGAGAGATTTAGTTTCGTTTGTGTGCGCGTTGCAGTCAAGACCCGGACTTTTCATGATTGAACTGGCTCAATGCCCGGTATAGGCGATGCGCCACACCGTGCCGCTGCCATCATCGGTCACAAGTAACGCCCCGTCATGCGCCACCGCCACGCCTACCGGCCGGCCCCATACACTGTGGTTATCCACCACAAATCCCGTCAGAAAATCCTCGTAATCGCTCGTCGGAACACCGTTCTCCAAATGGACGCGGACCACCTTGTAAGCCGTGCGCAAGGTGCGGTTCCACGAACCGTGCAGGGCGGCAAAAATGTCCCCTTGATAATCAGCAGGAAATGCCGCCGACCCGTTGGTTGCCGTGTAAAAAGTCATTTGCAGCGGCGCCGAATGCGATTGGATCGGCACGTCCGGGTCGAGAATCTGGCCGGCCAGGTCGGGCCGCTCACCGGCGTGGCGCGGATCTTCGTGGTTGCCCATGTAATACCAGGGCCAGCCGTAGTATCCGCCTTCTTTGACACGCGAGATGTAATCCGGAACCAGATTGTCGCCCAGGAGGTCGCGTTCATTCGTGGCGACCCAGAGGTCGCCCGTGCCGGGGTTCACCGCAATAGTCACGCCGTTGCGGATGCCCGTCGCAAAAGCATGCAGCGGTTCATGCCCATCCGGATCGGTCACGAGGATATCCGCACGGTTGGCTTCCGGGCCCCACGCCGCGCCGCGTCCATGCTCCGCCTCCCAGGCCTGTATCTCCTGCGGACTTTTTTTGTGCATAGTTTCCGCGATATTGGAACCGGAACCGACCGAGATGAACATCCGCTTGCCATCGCGCGAAAAGGTCACGTCGCGCGTACTATGCCCGCCGCCGCTATCACACAATTTTGGGACAATCACCTCGGCATCGCCGCGCGCCGTCAGGTCACCATCACGATACGGGAAACGCACCACGGAATTATTATTCGCCACATAAACCCACTGGGGATGATCGCCCACCGGATAGAAGGCGATGCCAAATGGCCGATCAAGACCTTCAGCAAAAATTTGCGTCTCCGAAGGTGTTTCGGCCCCATCCGCCGCCCGCAAGACGCGGATGCGGTTCGCCCCTGTTTCCGCGATGAAAATATCTCCATTCGGCGCCACGCGCATCAGGCGCGGATTCGACAGGCCATCGGTAAACTTGCGCACGGTGAATCCCTTGGGAACGGACAGCGCCGCATTGGCCGGCTTCTGGACTTCTCTTGGCGGATTCCCGGACGAGGCGGTGCGGAACGGCGGAGGAAGATCAGCAATGACCACGCGATGTTTCGTTCCCGGGACAGCATGTATCCATGATTCGGAGTCAGCCTGGACCGAGGCCAGGGTGACCTGCACCACGCTGGTGGTCAGGGTGATGCCGGCGGGAATCTTTAGCGTGGAAAGATAGGCGATGAGATTGAGGCGATTCGTGACATCCGGGATGGTGATCGGCATGAGGGTGCCGGGAATCATCGCCGCCGGACTTGTGAGGAACCGGTCCAATGCAGCGGTATCCCAGGTGATACCGGAGTCGCCCAATGCCTTGGTATAGTTGAAACCCAGGCCCGTCCCCGCGCGCCGGCCCAATATCCCCACCAGACTCGGCCCTTGTTTCACAATCACCGTGTTGCCCGGCCCCAGGCTGGTCGTATGACAGATGGCGCAGGCCTGTTGAAAAAAAATTCTGCCGCGGTCGGCATCACCGGCGGGTAGAGTTTGGGCCATGGCCACATCAGCTATGGCGGGAACCATCAGGAAACTTATCGTTAGGGTGCGGATAAAGGATAACATGGTGATTTTGATCGCGGCTTTCTAAAATGCGTTGGAGCACAACTGGTTCTTGCAAAAATTGGATGGCGCACGAAATTTAGGCCGAGGGCTATGACGCCTAACGGTTGATTGTTGAATTGAGATTTTCCATACGGTCCTTAGCCACGAACGGCGTGGGCTGCTTTTTTGATTTTCCTCGTCCTCCATCCATTTGCAAGTCATTTCACAAAAACATGATGGACAGCATCCTTCACCGCCGATCGGCCATCAAAATGATAGCGATGAATGTTTAAGCGATCTTGCAGGGAATCACCGCATCTTCGTCAAAGGAATAAACCGCACAGAGGCGGTGGTAGCCATCGGCAATGATGAGTTTGCCGTTGGCACTGTCGCGCACGAGCAGCATCGGCGAGAGTTTTTCGCCGGCCTTGATTTTATCACGGTCCTTGGCGACATGGGAATTGGTTTTGTCCAACAACGGCAGCCGCGCTGCGCGGAAAATATCCTTGGCTTTGAATTGCCCGACCGCCGCGACCTTGAGCGCGGACACGGATTGGTCGGCGCGTTTGTCATCGTAAATCAGGTTCAGATAGGAGCGCGCTGCGGGATAATCGTGGTCTTCGGGTTTATCGAGCCATTGGATGTCGCTCATGCCATGACTTTGGTCGCCGACGCAAAATTTGTCCAGAATTCTTTAGACCATCCGGACGCCGTTCAAAAAAATTAAGTCCTAAAATTTACTCATCAAACCCCGCATGGCCTGGTGAATATTCCAGTTCTCTATTTTCAAGACTGTTTGCAAACCCTTGAGGTGGACAAACGTAACTTCAAGCCTATAGTTGCTTCTCAACCCATTAGACACTAATCAAAGCATGACCACATTTTGTCAGTTTCACATGAGGACTATTTCTGTCCTTAAACGCGCCACCATCATTCTTTTATTTGTCCTCACATTGTTGCCGGCCTATGCCACAGTTCTGCTGGATGACACCTGGGCAGATGGCACGAGGAACAATGAAAATCTGCCAACCGATGCGGCATGGTACTTTTCAAGTGCCAGCGCGGTGGCTACCACGACCGGCGCGATGACGATGACGGTGGGCGGCAGCGCGGTGCTGGGGGTGAGCTATTTCACGACCAATGCTAGCAGCCAGGTGACCTTGAATGTAGGAGACACGCTCCTGACGACGGCCACCTTCACTTTCAACGGACTGGCGACCGGCAGTTCGTCCGGGGGATTCCGGTTCGCGGTCTGCGATTTTGGCACTAGTCGCGTGAGCGCAGATTTTAGCGGCAATGGCACACAGGGGACCAATGTGTCGGCCTACGCGGACTTCCAAACGATGAGCACAACTTTTGGGAGCGCATCACCGATCAACGTAATTAAACGCACAACCCTGGCCGACTCCTCTCTGTTTGGAACCGGCAGCGATTGGACCTCGATGGGTACCGGACCAGGCAACATCAGCAATTTTCCCGGTTTTTCGAACGGGACACAGTATACGCTGCAGATTGCACTGCAACGAACCGGTGCCTCGACGATGCTGGTCACCGAGACCTGGGTGAATACCGCCACCGGCGCAACTATTTCGACGAACGAAACGGACAGCAGCGCTTCCAATTTCAGTTTTGACGGGGTGGCGATGCGTCCGCAGGGGGCCTCCTCCTCGGCCACAACCATCATTTTCAACGAAGTGCGCGTGGAACTCGTGACGGGATCTTCGCCGCCGACGATCAGCACCCAGCCACAAGACCAATCCGTGTTGACCGGGCAAAATGCCACCTTCACTGCGAGCGCCAACGGCTCGGCGCCCCTGGCGTACCAATGGTATTACGACGAGACCACGGCGCTGGATGGCGCTACCAATGCGACCCTGACCATCACCAACGCGCAAGCTTCTGATATCGGCGGCTATTCGCTGACGGTCACCAATGCCAACGGCAGCGCGCTCAGCGATACCGCCGAATTATCAGTCTCCGATCCGACCCCCCCTTCGATCGTGGCCCAACCACAAAGCCAGACAGTTTTGCCCGGCCAAAGTGTGACGTTCAACGTGGAAGCCGGTGGCACTGCGCCTCTATCGTACCAATGGTATTATGACACAAATATATTAGTGACCAACGCGACGGATTCCACGTTGACGTTGACGAACGTCCAGGCGGACCAGGCCGGCACATATTCAGTGCTGGTCAGCAATTATGTCAGCGAAATCACCAGTTCCAATGCGGTCCTCTTCGTCAATACCAACCCCATCGAACCGCAATTCACGGCCGGACCCGTGTCACAAACAGTCCTGGTGGGCGGCATAGCCGGCTTCACGGCTTCAGTCGCGGGCACCGCGCCGATCACGTTACAATGGAACAAAAATAATGTGCCGATCTCCGGCGCCAATTCGCTGGATTTGACCCTAACAAATGTGCAGCTATCCGATGCGGGCAGTTACACGCTGACCGCTTCCAATAGCGTTGGCTCGGCCATGAGTGCAGCGGCCATCCTGTCGGTCACTCCAGGGGGAGTGCCAGTCGCCAATAGCGAGTTCGACCTGACTGGCTTTGGAAGGTTCGCCACTGGCGGCGGCGTTTTGGCGGATACCGATCCTAATTACGCCAAAGTCTATACCGCCACAGATTTCGCGAACGCGCTCATCAGCAAGACCGTGAAGGTCATCGAGATCATGACGAATCTCAGCCTGGGATACAATGAGATCGAAGCCTCCGCCAAAGCAGGCAGCGAACCGTTCCGCTCGGGCGACACTCCCCTGCTCCATCCAGTCCTGCTCCAGACCGGAGTCAGCGTCATCGATATCCAAAAGAAAAACGGCCTGACCATCTTTTCGGCGAACGGCTCGACCATTTATCACGCCAAATTGAACATCAAGAGCGACAGCAACATCATCATTCGCAACCTCAAGTTTGACCAATTGTGGGAATGGGATGAAGCCACGAAGGGACAATATGATAAAAACGACTGGGACTTCATGACCATCGGCGACGGCGGAGCGGTAAGCAATTTGTGGGTCGATCACTGCACATTCTCGAAATCCTACGATGGCATCATCGACACCAAGGCGGGCTGCTCGGGCATCACCATTTCATGGTGCCATTACACCGGCGATGACGGGGCGACCAATCCCAACAGCTGGGTCTGGCAGCAAATCAATTCGCTGGAATCCAACAAGACGTCGTATGCGATGTATAACTTCTTGCGCACGCGCGGTTTCACCACCACCAACATCGTGACCATCATGCAGGGGCACGATAAAACGCACCTCGCCGGCCAAAACGACCTGGACGCGAACAATGCGACCATCACAATGACATTCCATCATCTCTGGCTGAATAGCGTCTGGGACCGTTGTGTGCCTCGCCTGCGCGGCGGCAACGTGCATGATTACGACATCTATGTCGATGACACTACTGTACTGGCCGCCAAACGGCTGCGTGAAACCATCGCCGCTACCATGAGCACGGCGGACCAAAACACGCTGAACAACACCTACGATTTTGATCCGCCGATCAACGGAGCCATCTCCACGGAAAGCGCGGCGTTATTGGTGGAAAAATCCGTCTATAAAGACTGCCTCTGGCCGCTGCGCAACAACCAGACCGATCCGTCTGACCCGGAATACACCGGAAAGATCCAGGCCATCGACACGATTTACCATATGGACAATTCCGATGGCAGCACCACGGATGTCCGCGGCAACAGCACCGACGCGGGAAGTCCGATGGGGCCGTTCCAGGCACCGATCATTCCGTTCTCCTGGAACCTACCGGGCAACCAATTGCCTTACACCTATACCACCGATGACCCGGCTCAATTGCAAGCCATCGTCACCGACCCGCAATATGGCGCAGGCGCAGGCATTCTGACCTGGAACAAGACGAATTGGCTGGTGACAACCTATGCGCCCACCGCGCCGTTCATCGTCACGGATGTGCAAAACCAAACGAACGCTCCCGGAGACACTGCGGTATTCTCGGTCATCGCCGGCGGCAGTGCGCCTTTGAATTACCAATGGTATTTCGACACCAATTCCGCCATCGCAACCGCGACCAATTCGACATTCACCCTGTCCGATGTCCAAAGCACGAATGCAGGCGCGTTTTTTGTGGTGATCACCAACTCAGCCGGCTCCATCACGAGTTCCGTGGCGTCCCTCACCCTGAATATTCCGGGCGCCGGTTTTGCGGCATGGCTCCAGACGAATTTCACCCAGTCACAATTGAACGATCCAAACACCAGCGGCCCGACGGCAACACCGGCAAACGATGGCGTCCCGAATTTCGTGAAATACGCGATGGGCCTGCAGCCCCTGGTGGCAGTCACCAATTCGCTGGAGGGATTCGAAATGGAAAGCGGCGAAGGGGTCCTGACGTTTAAACATCCGGTGGGGATCACGGATGTCGTCTATCAGGTCCAGGTCTCCACCGACCTGGTCAATTGGACTACCAACGGCATCACGCTGGAATTGGCCGGCACGGAAGGAAATGGCATGCAGGATTGGGAAGCTCATTACAGCGGGTCGTCCAGCACCGAACGTTACTTCCGCCTGGTCTTTGAATATTGACGGTCTTATTTAATCGATTGAGACAACGAGCGCAGGCAACTGCGTTCGTTTTTTTTCAGCGAACAACTGGAAGATCCCTTGTGGATCATTTAATCCACCTTGTACCCTAATTCCCGGAATCGCTGCAACTTGTAGATGAGGGAGCGGCGACTGACGCCGAGCGCCTTGGCGGTCTCTGTGCGATTGAAATTGTGCTGGCGCAACGTCTGGAGAATGGCCTGCCGCTCAATCTCTTCCAACCGCGCGGAATCAAACACGGCCGGGTCCGGCGCGGGTTGCGGAACCACTTCGCGCACGCGCGTGGGCAGGTGTTCCGGCAGGATCAACTCGCTGCGCGAGAGCAGCACGGCGCGCTCCATCGCATTGCGCAATTCGCGCACGTTGCCCGGCCAGGGATAATTTTCCAGGCATGCCGCCACTGTTTCCGAAAAACGCGCCCTGCCTTTTGCAAATTCTTCGATGAACCGGCTCGCCAGCGGCAGAATGTCCTCACGTCGTTCGCGCAACGGAGGGATGTTCAGCTCCACGACATTCAAACGATAAAATAAATCTTCACGGAAACGGCCGTTCTTGACTTCGTCTTCAAGATTTCGATTGGTCGCGGCGAGCAGGCGCGCGGTGGTTTCGATCTCCCGATTCGAGCCGATGCGCTGGAACCGCCCCCCTTGCGTCACGCGCAATAATTTTGCCTGCAACGCCGTGGACATCTCGGAAACTTCGTCCAAAAAAATTGTGCCTTTATCGGCTTCCTCGAACCGCCCGATGCGCCGTTCGTGCGCGCCGGTGAACGCGCCGCGTTCATGCCCAAACAATTCGCTCTCCAGCAAGGTCTCGGGAATGGCGGCGCAATTGACCTTGATCAGCGGCCCGGCCGCGCGCGAACTCCAGCCATGGATGACATCCGCCAGCACTTCTTTGCCGACCCCGCTTTCGCCCGTGATCAGCACGCGCGTTTCCGAAGGCGCGATCAACGAGGCATCGCGCAGCACCGCGCGCATGAGCGGGCTCTTGGCCACCAGAAATTCCGGCACTTTCAATTCTTCTTCGACGTGGGCGGTTTTAGATTCGGAAATGCCGATGGCCTGGCGCACCGTGGCGAGCAGTTCATCCAGGTCGATGGGTTTGGCGAGATAATTCACCGCGCCATCACGCATGGCAGCCACGGCGTCCCGGACGTCGGTATAAGCAGTAACGAGCAAGACCGGCAGCGTGCTATGTTCCTTGCGCGCGAGGCGAAGCGTTTCCAGGCCGGAAAGCCCCGGCATCCGCACATCAGAGATCATCAGGTCAAATTTAGCCGTGCGCAATAATTCCAGGGCGCGCTCGCCGGAATCCGCAGTGGTGATGTCAAAATTCTGGCTGGAGAGAAAAGAATTCAAAAGGCTGCGCTGGCCGGCATCGTCATCCACGACCAGGATGCGCGGCAGGACTTTTCCATTCTTATGATTTTCCAGCGCCATGCTCCAATCTAACGAAGGACGCCCATCGCCAAAAGATATTTTAAAATGCCAATCTCAAAGCGCAGTTCCGTGAGGCGCAGCACGTGGGAATTGCCATAGCCGCTATGGGTCATAAACCCCCGCTCCAAACGCGGGTTCAAGGGGAGGCAAGCCGGGCGATGTCTGAAGTCAAAATCGGAGAAAACAGACGGACAGACACGTTGCTGTTTCCGAAATCCGCGATGGCTTCAATTTCGGCGATCGGCGTGATGATTTGTTGAGGTTCGTCGTTTGTTGGCGTATCTCCCCATACTCCTTCAATATAACGAGGTGTGATTTTGACAATGGTAAAAACTTTCGCATTGGCCAGTTTTCTAATCCGTCCAAAATAATCCGATTCATCATGGCCGGGGAACACCAAAATTTCATGTTTTCGAATAGCTTGAACGATTTCGTCCGGCGTGGCCGTGGGACTTTTTTTAACATGTTCAAGATTTGGCCAAACAAGGGAGAAAGCGCGGATTTGATTGCGACTGCCGAACTCCACGGCAAATCCTTCCTGACCTTGAATGTCATCGCCGAAAAAAGTGATGCCGTCCAATTTGCGGGATAAAAAGACTCCGCGCCCACAAATGCCATTGGTAAGTATTTCATCCCCTTGGTCGGCATTTAGAATGGGATAGACTTTTTGCGGAAACAAAAAGTTTCCGCTCAATCCGAACCGGGCGGAAATTCTAAAAGCTTCCTTCGTGACTGTTTCGTCGTCTGGAATATCATTGGTCAAAAGGTTTTGATTTGTCGAAAAAAAACGGATGGCGGCGGATGCGGGTTCAATTGAGAAAATATTGCCGCTCATGCCACATGGATTTTGAGGGCTCCAAATATAAAATGAATTTGTCGAAGGTTTCGGAAAATCTCTGTCCAGCAATGAAGCGAGAATTATCGCATTGGAAACGATCGATGGCAAAAAAGGTTGGATCGGGAGTCGTTTATAAACCCATATACTTCCCGGCAACTGGTTAGTCGGCGTCTGCCAGACAAACTTTGTGCTGGCAGTAAAATCAGGGGAAAACTTTTCAAATGGGCCGGACGAAAGGTTGGTATTAGTTTGTGCGAACGAATTTGTGGTGAGTGCCAAAACAAACGCGCCCGCCATGATCACTTTCTGAATAGTTTTCATGACTAATATGTCCCTTTCTTGGCTGACCGAATCCCGAGAAACTAAAACACAGCCGATTTCCCATGGCTTTGTATGGTAGCCAAAACCATGCAAAATTATTTGCACTGAACTAATGGCGTTCTATTCCTTTCGTTGAAAGCTGGCAAGCCCTAATTTACCGCCGGTTTCAAATGGCTGATCCGGAAAACCGCGCCTTGCGGTTCATTAGCGAGGCATTGGATCTCCCAGCCGTGTGCCAGGACGATTTGCTGGACGACTGCCAGGCCCAGGCCGGTTCCCTTTTGGTGGGTGGTGAAATAGGGTTTGAAGATCTCCTGGCGCTGTTCAGGCGGCACGCCCGGGCCGTTGTCGCGGATCTCGAGCGTCACGCCGGTCGCGCCGTTCTTCCTGGCGGTAAATTGGATCTGCCCCCCTTCCCCGACAGCCTGGGTGGCGTTGAGCAACAGGTTAAAGAGAACCTGCCGAAGCAATTGCTCATCCGCCTCGATGGAGACCGCTTCCACTTTGTTCTCCACGCGGATCTTCTTCTCGGCGATATCGTAATCCAGCGCGCGGATGACCTCGGCCACCGCCGCATTCAAGGGGATCTTCGCCCGGCGCACTTCGCGCGGACGCGAATAATTGATGAATTCGTTCAATTGCGCCGTCACCTTGTCCGTCTCGTCCACCATGGCGCGCGCTTTCTCGCGAAGCCCGACCGGCGCGTCGGATTTTGAGATCATCTGGGCCATGCCGCGGATGATATTGAGAGGATTGCGTGTTTCATGGGCCAGGCCGGCAGCGGCCAGGTTCATCTCTTTGAGATGCGAATTCAATTCGCTGGCGCGCACCAGGCGGATCTCCAATTCCGACGTCCTGGCAAGATTGCGCCAGGCCCCGCCGACGCCGATCGCTGAAATCGCCGCAAAAAAGATGATCATCGCGCGCAGCCAGAGGTCATCCGTGGCCACTGTGCGCAGACTGGTCGTGGACATGCACAAGACCAATCCATGCAACTCCCTTTGCGCCGCCAGGGTCTTGAATTGTTCTTCACTCATGTAGCGCATCCAGCCCGGGCGACGCGGATTAAAATCCGGAGGCCGCCCATTCTCGGGAGGTCTCCCATTATCCGGGGGCCGGAAATTGTCAGGAGGCCGTCCATAATCTGGAGGTCGCCCGTTGTCACGAGGCATCATGCCATTCGTACCGGAATTAATATTCGTTCCAAACAAACCATTGGTTTGGAAATTTCCGCGAGGAAAAGGTGGCAGGATGACAACAGGATTGGTGTTATTTTCCGAATTGAGGGTCGGTCCCCAGAGGGGATTTACGAAGGTGACATTGTCACTGTTCCAGAATTCGCCTTCCGACAAGATCCCTGCCGGGATAAGATTGGTATTGCCGGCGGTGACGAGCGGTTCTCCCTTGCTGTTCAATAACACGACGGAAATAACGCCGGGAGAAGGGGTCATTTGATTGGTGCGACTGGCGACCAATTCATCCAGGACTGGTTTAAGCCGGTCTTCAAACACCGTTTCCCGGAAGCTCAAGGCGCGCACCTCCGCGCTCAAGGTATCGGCAATCCCCCAGGAACGATTGCGCAGGTCGTTCATGGCCGCTGTCTGCACCCGCTGATGTTCTTCCACCTGCCAGCCAACGACCAGCAACCAGGCCCCAAGGATGAGGCCGTACATCAAAGAATTGCGGCGCCTGAGTTGCATGGGGCGGCGACTAAAAATTCTTAACGACTCTTCATCGGCACGCGTTCCAGATATTGATCCAATTCCTGTTCAGTGACCGAATTGGTGATGTAATCCCCCGGGCCGGGCGCAGCCAAACCTGCCAGTTCACCCGGCGCATGCACGATATGCGGCGTCATGAAAATAAGCAGTTCGGATTTGGTATCGGCGTCGCTTCGGGACCGAAACAACGCTCCGAGCACAGGAATGTCTCCCAAGAGCGGAATCTTGCTGGAGCTGGTCGATTTGTCATTTTCCATCAGGCCGCCGATGACCACGGTCTGCGCATTAGGTGTCACCACCACGGTATCCGCAGAACGGGTATCGATGACCGGCGCATTCACCCCACCGCCAATCGGCTCGGTCAACGTCGGATCAATCTCCGAATCCTGCGGCGTGACAATCATTTCCACGTAATTGTCCGAAATGAAAGGAGTGACATTCAATTGGATGCCCACCGGCGTATATTGGATGTTGTTGATAGGCACGGTGGTGTTGCCCACCGCTTCATAACTGATGCCGGTGACCAAGGGAACTTGCTCGCCCACCAGGATGGTGGCCGGCTGGCCGTCGCGCGCCATGATGGACGGGCGCGAAAGGATCTCTGCTTTTCCCGCCTGGGCGATTGCGCGCAGCGTGGCCTGGAAATCAGACCCGAGAACTTGATACAAGCCGCCCGCGCTTAATGGTGAATTAGCCGTCGGGGTCGGGAATCCCGCCGGGATCGCCTGACCGAGCGCGGTGAAATTCGTCGCCACGCCGTTCAAGCCCGCCAGGCCAAAAATATTCGCCGCACTGACCTGCTGGCTTCCCGCCGCTCCGGTCCAGCCGCCTTCCACGCCGATATCGAGCGAGTTATTATGTTGCACCTCGAGAAAGACGACTTTGATGAGTGCCTGCGGTTTGGGCCGGTCGAGACTGGCGAGAACATTGCTGATCTGCGCACTGGTCTCCGCGTCAGCAGTCCATGTGATGGTGTGCGTGTCCGGGTCCACCGAAAACGTCGCACTGCCCACGGAACCGTTGTTGTTATAGGTGCCGGAGTTATTGTTGTTATTGTTGGCACCGCCGCCGAATCCGCCGAACCCGCCAAAGCCACCAAACCCGCCGCGGCCGCCGCCGAACCCCCCGAACCCGCCACCACCGCCGCCACCCCGATTTTGCGCTTGCAACCCCATCGCCGTGCACAAAAGAACTGCCAGAATGCCGGCCGTCGTTTTCATGTTCCAATTTTGTGTTTTCATAATTTTTTTAAGTTGATTGATCAAGGAAGTGCGCCACCGCGGCCGCCACCGCCGCCGCCGGTGCCGTTCAAGCCCTGGCTAAGCGTTGAGGAAGTATTTCCAACGGTCGTTGCGTTGTTATTGGCGCGTTGGATGAGCGCGCTGGTTTCAGCCTGCTGCGAATTCGCGGTGCTGTTCCGGTTGTTACTGCTGGGGAACATCCCTTGCAACACCTGCAAGACCTGGTTCGGGTCCGCGTTGTCGATATGAGCCATGTAAACTTTCTGGTCGCGCGGCGAGGGAATATCCAAACCATGGACCATGTTTTCAATCTCCGGCATCAGGTCTTTCGAGGCCATGACGATGACAGATTGCGTGCGCGAATCGGCCACGGCCGTTACTTGCGATTGTTTTTGCGCGCGATCCGTTGAACTGGCACCACCGCCTCCACCACCTCCACCGCCGCCGCCTGCGCCGCCCCCGAATCCGCCGAAGCCACCAAACCCACCAAACCTGCCGCCGCCGAAACGGATGGGCAATTGCGTTCCGCTGCCGGAAGTGCTGGATGGGAAAACGTTACCCAATTCGGTCGCCACGTCATTCGGATTGGCGTAATGCAAGGAAATCACTTTGATATCCGTTTCGCCGGCAGCACTCGAATCGATATCCTCGATGATTTGCATCAAGTGTTTGATGTTTTCCTGGGTATCAGTGATGACAATCGAATTGCCCGCCTGATTGGCCACGACCGTCGCATCCGGGGAAACAAACGAGGACAAATCCGAGACCAACTGACTGGCGTCTACGTACCGGATGGGGATGATTTGCGTCACAATCTCATCGTTACCGGGAACACTTCCGGGATCATTGCCGACATGGACGGGAATATTGCGCGTCTTGGCATCGCCCTTTTGCACGATTGTCAGCGTCTGGTTGTCGCTTCCGCCGCGGATGGCCGCCAGACCGTTTTGGTTTAAGACGGTATTCAACAGGTCCACCGCCTGGTCACGGGTCAAGGCATGACTGCTGATCACGCTGACATTGCCGCGAACCGGCGTGTCCATGATGATGACGAATCCCGCGGCGTCGCTCAGATAATTCAGAACTGATTGCAGCGGCACATCCTGGAAATTCAGGCGCAATTCATCCGGGTTGACGGCGGTTGACTGATCGGCTGGCATGGCTAGCGCCGTAGGCGCCGGCGTTGGCACGTCGTTGGTGCCAGATGGTTGGTCCAGACTATTTTGGGCCAGGGCCGGGATGATAAATCCCGACACGCACCCCACCATGATTTTTAGGATTAGGTTTTTCATTTTAATTCCTGTTGTCGTTGTTGCATCAATCGTTTTAAGACATCATTTCCACTGTTCGAATCGGTGCTCGCCGCCGGTGTTGGTACGGATGGCGGACTTGCCGTTGAAGAATTATCCGAGCCGGTCGCTTCCGGCATCACCGGCACATTGTTGTTGTTCAAGTCCCAATTGTTGCCGTCCTGCTGCATCGCCGCGCCCACCGCCAGGGAAATACTTTTTCCACCCGACAATAAACAGACATTGGTCATGGTGATGTTCGTGACGGTAAAGCCGGCGATCGTTCCGCCATTCTCGACGGCTTTTTGATAATCGGAATCCGTGCCGTTAAAAAACGCGAACATCCCCTGCCGATAGCTCATCGTGCCGGCGAGCGAAAAGGTCGGCACCCCTTGCGAACGTGGACGGCGATTATAATTTGGCCTCTCGCGCGGATACCGATTGGGATCAAAAATGTTCCGCTGCGGTATGACTTGGAATGAACTGAAATCCGTTATCGTAGAATTATCCGCAGAATCGTTTGTCGATTGCGCGCCACAAATGCCCGAGGTCAACGCCATGGCGATCATCGAGACCATCAGCGTTCGCAAGAGGATTCCGGTATGTTGTTTAGGGTTCATTAAAATTCAATAATCTCATTGTGGATTGGAAACGAGGGCCAGGCCGCTGAGTTCCAGGCCCAGGCTCAGTTCCTGCCCCTGGTCGTCGCGCGCCATCAATTCCACCGATTCGATCTGCACGGCCATCGAGTCGCTTTCAACCTGGTAAAGAAACTGTGCGAGCGTCTGCAGGTTACCCGTAGCGTCCACGCGACAATCGAGCGTCGAATAATTAGTCTCGTCATCCTGCCATTGTGGGGTGATGTTCTCGATGTTCACGCCGCTGGCCTGGGACCAGCGGTCAAATGCCTGGGACATCCGCAATTCCGCCGACGAAGCGGCGCCCGGCAGAGCATTGGACTGCATCTGCTGCCAATGACTGCGGATGCTGTCCTCGCGCCGGATCATGAACCGGCCGCTGCTGACCTGCTGGTGCAAATCCACGATGGCTTTTTGGCGCGCTGTCCACACTTTGGTGAGCGGTTCAAAGATCATCCAGTCGCCGAGCAAAAGCGCAAACACGACAGCGGTGAGGATCATCAAAAATTGTTCGCGGTTCTTGATATTCATTGTGTGTCTCCAGTTCCGTCACTCCATTGAAAATCGAAGGTGAATTCCATCGGTGCCCGGCCGCGGACCTGTTCGACTCTGATATTATTCATGCCGGGCGCGGACTGCAGTTTGGCGTAAGTCCGCAGCCATGCCGTATTGTCGGTCGCTGTCCCGGTGCAAGTCGCCGTATTGCCACTGTGGATCTCAATCGTTTTGACGGTGACCGAACCGTCTTCGGGAAAGGCCAGTGTCAATTGTTTCAAGATGGCCAGCACATGATACGTCGTATCGTACCAGGGTTGAAATTCCTGGATTTTGTCCTGCAACGCCGCCAGGTCATTGACTTTAACGGCCATCCCATTCCATTGCGAACGCAGCCTGATCAATTGGATTTCCTGGTATAAGAACATTAAGAGGACGATGCCCACGATGGCTGCGGCCGTCACGCCGATGCTCCGGAGTTTGCCGGAGGCATATTTGGTCGCGAATTGCTCCAGAACGGTCAATTTGGGCGGCAAAAATTCGAACGGCAACGGTTGCCCGGCCAGCCGGCGCGCCGCCAGGCTGAACGCCGCCGAGACCGGCGCGTTTATCGGAAGCTCCACGCCGAATTCACCGGGTGCAAATTTTTCAACCACTTCGACGGTCATGCCCATCGCCTCGAAGCTCAATTCCATCTCATCCGCCAACTGGCGCGCCAGTTCGCGCGGGCCGAAAATGCGGATGCGTTTGACCAGCGTGCGCAATTCGGGGGGCAATTGCCCCAACGTGATCCGCGCTTCGCGCGTGACCAGTCGCACCTGCAATTCACGGCGGCTCCCTTCATTCTCGACCGCGCCTTCAAACGTTCGCAAGGCCGCGATGCCGCCTTTGGCGGTGACTTGCAAACCCACATTGGCATCGCCGATCGCCAGGGCCATCACGCCTTCGTTGCCCGGTAATTGCAACGCCGTCAGGCCCGGCGCAAAACTGACCGGCTTCAATTTGGCCGCCGCCAGCACCAGCAAGAGCGGTTCGATCTGGCTTTTGGAGATGCCCGCGAGCGTCACGAGTTTTTTGTCCCCGGCCAGCGTGCAACGCGAATCGGCCAGTTGGAGCGTCGAGATATCGCAGGGAAAACCGCGCTCGGCTTCGATCTGCAACAGGCTGGCCGCGTCGGCTTCCGGCAACGGCGGTAATTCTGTATAAGCTGCCAGGACCCATTTCAGGGGCACGCCGACAATGCAATTGCGTTCGCGCACCCCTGCGGCATCCAGATGGTTCCGGATCTCGCGTCCGACCAATTCCGGCGCCGCAGTCAAGGGATCCAGCGAAAGCGTCGCGGAAAAAGTTTGCTGGAGCTGCAAAGAGCCGTTCGTCCGGCGGAGCACCACGCCGTCCAGCCGGCTGCCGTCGAGCGATAGGCCCAGCAGGCTCGTCAGCCGCCGGTTTTTTCCAAAATTGATTTTCAAAATATTATTCATTGCTGCCATTGGCATTAGCGGTTGCGCTGGTGTTTCCGGTCACGTTTGCGACCAGGGTTTGACGGGCCTTATCGCCGAGCGCCCAGCCGAGCTGGGACAGGTCCTGCCGATAAATGATCTTGGGCGTGCCGTCGCTGGTATCGAAAATGAATTTTACCCGCCGGTAACCCCGCCCATAAGGCCCCACCGCCGCGATGTCCGCCATGAATTGATAACTGCGCGCCGTCACAAAGTCGCCCGATGTGGCGGTCGTCATCGCCACTGAGCTTGTCGCGCCCAGGGCATCGATCATCCAGGCCACGGAATTCAGGTTATCCGGATTTTGCTGGCGATACGTCACCATCGTTTGCGCCGCGCTGTCTGCGGTGCTTTGGTCGATACCCAGTCCCATGAATAATGCCGTCAAAACCGTCTCACTGGCAGTATTGATATTAACGCGGCCGCGGATATACGAAGCTGTGCTGGTGGTGACGTACGGATAAATCTTGGCGAAATCGTCCGAACTCATGCCGTAGGTCTTGCAGCGCCGGCACAGGTCCAAAATGCCCTGGCACGTGGGTGAGGCTCCCCGGGTATAAGTGCTCCCGTGAATGCTGTTGTAAACCTGGCCTGCCAGCCTGGTGGCATTGCCGACTCCTTCATCCTGGAATAATGTTTGCAGGTCTGTCCGGGTGGCGGTATTCACGTTGGTCAACGAACTGCCGTCCACAGGATCAAAATTCGGCTCCCGCGTGTAAACGGTGAGGTATTCGGCCAGCCCCGGTTCCACTTCGGTGATGGCGCCGGATTTCTGCTCGCTGGTATCCAACACGCCGTTATGGTTCAGGTCATTCCCGTACAGGAGGTCAAAAGTCATGCCATAGACCAGCCGCAATTCATCGACGCTTTCAAACGGTTCATGTTTGTCCTCATAGCCGAGCGTACTGTAATTGAGCGACAAAGTCCCCAGGCCGTTGGTGCTGCGCCAATCCACAATCGCATCGGCCAGGTCGATCGTCATGTTCGGCAAATTATACAGCGCATTGGTCGTGGCGTAATTCGCATTCAACTTCGAAGCCTCGTCCACTAGCCCGAATGTCGGGTCGGAGGAAGGCGTCTCGGAAGGGTCCCGGCCAATCAGCCAAAACTGGGCGTCGCCCACCGGCACTGCCTGGCATTTAAATTGGGTGTTCAACGGCACCGCGCCATTCGTGGCATAAGCCGTCAGCACATAAGTCATGTAACGCGCCGCGCCTTCAATCGCCTGCTCGCTCTCCAGTCCCGAAGTGCGATTGTCCGATGCGCGAAGCTCGTAAGTCATCGAATTCGCAAAATACAATGCGATGCTCACCAGCCCGATGGCGATCCAAAGCACGATGATGAGCACCGTACCGCGGGCGGCGCGAGGATCACTATGCGATGTTGGATAGGCCAGTTTCATTCTAGTTTCCGGTATTGCCCGTCGTCCCCGTATCGGTGGTCGTCGCCGTCCGGTTCGTGCGCGACACTGAATCAACCGGCACCACGATCTCAATCGGGGAGGTGTTATTGTTCCCGGCAAATTGGATGTCCACCTTCACGGCGGTGGGCAGATTCGTGTTCAGCGATGTCACGCCGGTTGTGTCCCAAGTGGTCCACCATTGTGTGCCGTCATAACCTGAAAAAGTGATGCTCTGGACTCCACCCATCATCCATTGGTCCTCGATGTCGGGTGTCGCCACCGGCATGAGATTGCGGGTGATCGTGCGGATCAAATCTTTCCCCGGGCTGCTGGGATTTGCCGGGTCGCGCAGTTCATAAGTGACGCGCTGGATCTCTCCCCATGGTTTGCTGTCACTCACCCCGCCAGTGGCGGTGAACATCTCTATCGAGACCGGCTGGCCGATGCCGGTGCTGGAAATATTTCCGATGCGAAAATCGCCCGACATGACCTTGGTGGTGCCATTGGTCGGGGTGACAAGGCATTCCAAATCGCGTTGCATCGTGGCCGTGGCCTGGTCCACGGGGATTTCGCTGTCCACAAGGTCCTGGGTGGCATCGCGCAAGTGCAACGCGGCAAAAAAAACGGTGCAAATCGTGATCAGCACGATCGCGGAGACACCGATCGCCAGAATCATCTCAATCAAGGTGAACCCGTCGGCGATTATTGCTTTGTTTAAAACGATTTTCATCGCATCGCAGTGGTGGTGGTGGATGAGGGCGTTGTCTGGCCTTGCATATTCGCCAGCGTGCTCATCTTCACCGAATAATCATGGCCCTGCGCCGAAAACGTCACTACGGTCGTCAGCAACTCCATCTGGTCCTGCGGCCAGTTTTGCGTGGTCAACGCCCAGTTAAAATTATCCTGGCCTTCGGTGACCGTTCCGTTCCGCGTGCCTCCGCTCCAATTTGTTGTCACCAGGTCTTCGCTCAAGATCCGGCTGGCCACCCGGGCGGCTTCGCCTTTGCGCGCCGCGACTTCACCGGCCAGGCTCGCGACATGAAGCGCTTCGATCGCCACCGGTATCACGATGGCCATAAACAACAACGCCGCCAGCACTTCCGCCAGCGTGAATGCCGACTGGCGCGGGGCGCGCTTATTGTTGTTTCGTGTTGCCAACTTCATAGCCTGTATGGTTTTGCATTTCATTGAACCACAACGTGTCGCTGCCTTCCGTCATTTGCAGCGTTTGCGGGCTGTTCTCATCCACCGTGCCGTCAGCCAAAAATCGGATCGCCGGCAAATTGTGAAACGTCGTGCTGCCCGACTGGCCGCTCGTGTTCACCGTCATCTGCACATAACCGTTCAGTGACAATTCTTCCGCGTTCACGTCGCCGCCTTTTGGCGGGGTCTCTTCTTCGAGACCGTATTCATTTTGTTTCGTGTCGATCCAAAGCACGATCGGCATCCCTTCTGAAACCGCCCGTGACTGCCCCGCGTGCATCAACGCCGCCAACCGCCGCGCCTCCGAATCCAACCCGCGCCCGCGCATAAAATTCTCCATCTGTGGCATGACGATCGAAACTGCGACGATGATCAACGCCATCACCAGCATCAATTCGATCAGCGTGAAACCGTTGCCGATTGAAGGATGCCGAACACCGGATTTTTTTGAAATCAGCGATCGGCGACCATCAATGGGCAATTCGGTTATCATTTCGACGTCGCCCAATTGCCGATATCATCGTCCGTGCCGGATTTCTGGTCCTGGCCCTCGGACCAAAGGTCGTAACCCCTCGGCCCATTATGTTTGCCGGGGAACTGGTACTGATATGCGTCGCTCCACGGATCAACCGGGAGTTGGTCCAAATAGGGGCCTTTCCAGCCGCTGGCATTGCGCGGCTGCTGGATCAGATCCTGCAAGCTGCTGGGATAACGGCCGTTGTCCACTTCAAATTGATCGATCGCGGATTTGATGCCGCCTTTGATATCCGCTTGCACAGCAGTCTCTTTGGCTTCCTCGCTTTTCCCGGCAATCCGGGGGATGACCAATGCTGCCAGGATGCCGATGATGGCGACGACCAGCATCATTTCCACGAGGGTGAATCCCGGATTGGATTTGATGGATTTTTTATTTTTGATTTCGATTTTCATATTTGACTCCTCATTTGATGTATTGGCTCATGGACAAAACCGGCAACAACATGCCGATAAAAATGATGCCGATGAATCCGGCGATGAAAAAGAGCAGGAGCGGTTCGGCGAACGATACCGCCGTTTGCAGGTTCCGGTTCAGATCACCTTCAGTGACGCCGGCCAGTCGCACCAGTTCCGTGTCCAGCCGGCCGCTTTCTTCCGCCACGGAAACCATTTCCAGCACGGAACTGGTAAAAAGCACTTTGCAGTCAGCCAGGCTCTGGCCCAGGCGCCCGCCTTGTTGCACCCGTTCGATGGATTGGGCCACGGCGTCCACCAGGATCTGGTTGCCGATCGAGCGGCGCGCCACGTTCAGGCTCTGCACGAGGGGAACACCCGCCCCAAGCAGGGTGCCCAACATCCGGCAGAAACGCGCCATGGCGAATTGTGCGACCAGCGGGCCGATCAAAGGCGCGCGCAAAATAAATCCTTCCCAAACGCGCCGGCCTTTCTCCGAAGCGAACCAGGTCTTCAGCGAGACTCCCGCCACCACCAGGCCGACGAGCAAAAAAATTCCATAGGAACGCAGGAAATGGCTCGCCCCGATGATCATGATAGTGATCAGGGGCAGTGTGCCATGGATCGTCGCGAAAACTTTTTGCAGCATGGGGACAAAAAATACCAGCAGGGCTGTCAGGATGACCGAGGCCATGCAAAACAAAATGCACGGGTAAATCATCGCCGCGAGGACTTTGGATTTCAGTTCCTTTTCCCGCGTTTGAAATTCCGCGATCTGCGCCAGCACCACGTCGAGAAAACCGCCGGCTTCACCCGCCTCCACCATCGCGGTATAGACTCGCGGAAAAGTGTCGGGCGATTGCGCCATGGCGTCGGCCAGCGACATGCCGTCCACGACAAGGTCATAGACTTGCTTCCATTTGGCGGAGACCGCGGGCACGGCCGATTCCTTATAAAGGATCACCAGCGCCCGGCTCAGGGGTACGCCGGCCGCCAGCAGGCTGGAGAGCAGACGTGTGAAATTTTCCAGTGCTTTCGGGGAAACCTTCTTGGATTCGAACTTGAATGAAAAATTTCCGGGGAGCGACGAGCCATTCGAACCCACCGCGCCATTTTTGGCCGTCGCGGAATTTTTCTCGGCCACATTGACCGGGCGCAAGCCGAGCGTTTCAATCTGCCGGAGCGCGTCCGGCCGGCCGGGGGCGTCCACTACCCCTTCGGCGATTTTGCCGTCGGATTTTAAGGCTTTGTATAGAAACGTGGGCATGGCTTAAGCGCGGCCCACCGCGATACCGGCGGGAGTTTTCGCATCTTTCGCCGTGTCCTGGGTTTCATTTTTGGTCGTGCGCGCCACTTCTTTGGCCGTGGTCACACTCAAGACTTCTTCCACCGTCGTGACGCCCTTCTGCACCAGGCGCCAGCCGTCTTCGGCCAGCGTCCTCATCCCGGCCCTCCGCGCGGCATCGCGGATCTGGTCCGTGGAAGCGCTCTTCAGGATCAGTTGGCGGATCTCATGGTCCGAGTCCATCCATTCAAAGATCGCGTGTCGTCCAAAAAATCCGGTGTTCCGGCATTCGCGGCAACCGACCGATTTGTAAATGGTCGTGGAGGCCGGGATGCCCAGTTGTACTTTCAACGCCTCGGCCGTCGGTGAATTATCGATCTGCTTGCAATGCGGGCAAAGCACGCGGACAAGGCGTTGGGCCAGCACTGCCTCAAGCGATGAGGCAACGAGATACGGTTCGACGCCCATATCCACGAGACGGGTCAGCGCGCCGGGCGCGTCATTGGTATGTAAAGTGGAGAAAACCAGGTGACCGGTCAGTGATGCCTGCACGGCGATCTGAGCCGTCTCCTGGTCGCGGATTTCGCCGATGAGAACCACGTCCGGGTCATGGCGCAGGATCGAGCGCAGTCCGCGCGCGAAGGTGAGGCCGGATTTTTCGTTCACCTGGATCTGGTTGACGCCCTTAAGCTGGTATTCCACCGGGTCTTCAATCGTGATGATTTTGCGGACGGAATCGTTGATCTCGCTCAGCGCGGTATAAAGCGTCGATGTTTTGCCGCTGCCGGTCGGGCCGGTGACCAGGATGATGCCGTGTGGCAATTGCAGCACCCGGCGGAAACAATCCAGTTCGCGATCGGCCATATCCATTTGGCCCATGCCGCGCAAGGTGGAGTTCTGTCGCAATAAACGCATGACCACCGCTTCACCGTGGAGCATCGGGATGATGGAAACACGGATGTCCACTTCGGCGTCGTCGATGCGGACTTTGATGCGGCCGTCCTGGGGAAGGCGTTTTTCCGCGATGTTGAGATGGCTCAAGATCTTGATGCGGGAAACGATGGCCGGTTGAAAGCGCTTAAGCTGCGCCGGCACCGGGACGTCCTGCAACACGCCGTCAATACGATAACGGATGCGGAATTCGTCCTCGAACGGCTCCAGGTGGATGTCCGACGCGCGCAATTCGATGGCATCTTTCAAGACCTGGTTGACGAAACGGATGATGGACGCCTCGTCCTCGGCCGCTTCGTCCAGGTTCGTGTCCTCGGCATTCTCATCAACGACCTGGAAGCCTTTTTCTTCATCAAGTGTGCCGATGGTATCGGCGCCGACACCGAGGCGTTTTTTGATCTCGCGCTGGATGGCTTCGCTTGAAGCGATGACCGGCTTGAGATTCAAACCGGTCATCGTCTTCAATGCATCCAACCCCTGCGTCGCGAACAAGCGGCTGGTGGCCACTTCCACGGTGCCATTGTCGCGTTTCAGGGGTAACAACTCCTCTTTCAGGAGGATGCGCGCGGGAAAAAGAGAGAGAAGCTGCCGGTCCGGGTCCACATCATCGAGCGTCGTGTAAGTAAGGCCGTACTCCTGCGCCAACCAGCGCAGGACCTCGTCCTCGCTCTGCAACTGCGATTTGCCGCGGAGCAAAAGATCCGCGTCGATCTCCGATAATTGCCGGTTGGCAACCATCCGCTCCAGCAGTGGCTTGTGGTCCTGGACAATTGTTTCGCTCATGAACGTCAGCTTCTCTTCAGGTGATTTGTTTAATCAAGCAAGCCCATCAGCGTGGCTTGCGCTTCCTGCGGCACGGTCAGCACCTGGCGCAGATTGTCCTGGGCTTGTTTCAATGCGGCTAGCTTGGCCTGATGCGCCGTTTCATATTTGGCCAGCAAACTTTTGATCTGGTCGGTAGGCGCATTATTGTCTACAGCCGATGACAGCGCTTGCTCTTCAGGACTGGGAGTGCCACCGAACATACCACCACCCCGTTGTCCACCGCCGCCACCACCGCCACCGCCATTGTTGCCGCCGCGATTGCGGAACATTCTGCCTATGCCTGAGCCGCGGGCTGCAGTCTGCGCATCAACCACTTTTTGGACCAGCGGCTGGACCGCGCTCCAATCAGTGTCATTGGTGAAGCCGAGATTGTCTTTGATGCGGTTCAACATAAATTGCTGCCGTTGGGCAGGGTCCATATTGCGGAAGCCGCCACCGCCGCCACCACCGCCGCCACCGCCGCCACCAAATCCACCACCACCACCGCCGCCACCATTATCATTTTGCGCGGAAGCGATTCCGGCGCTCAAAAATAGAGCGACAGCAGCCCCGCATATCACAAACAGTTGATTTATTTTCATGAGCTTTCTTATTTGGTTGTTATTATTTTTAACTTAAAGCCCAGGCAACCTCGTAGGTGCCTGATGCTGCGAATTCCACCAATGCAATTCACATACCAAGTTGAAAATCATCCATTTCCACGGGAAATGGATGAACACCTGTGTAATTGCTGCTCAGTTGAAGAGAAGACGCGCAAAAATTGCGCGGGGCAACCCTTGTTGATTGTGTTCCGAATTACAGACCGCGACAGACCCGAAAACCCTGATCGGGGCCTGTGCCATTTGCTGCCAAACTACCCCGGAAAGACGGCGCACAACAGAAGTCACCCCCAAGCCAACCGCCCCCTTTCCAAACCCGCGCATAACCGCTGGAACTGCCTTCAGGGTCGGTTACATTGCTCTGCAAGCCGCCATACCAATCCCAGCACCATTCCCTGACATCCCCTGACATGTCATAAAGCCCCAACTCGTTGGGCTCCTTGCTGCCGACAGGTTTTGTTTGGTCATGGTTGTATTTGATCGAAGGCCAGGACCAAAATCCCGTTAGGTTTTTATCTCCGGAATTTTTCCAGTACCATGCCACTTTGTCCACATCATCGCTTCCGCTGTAAGTGTGGCTCTTGCTCAACTGGCCGCCGCCCGCCGCATATTCGAACTCTGCTTCTGTCGGCAACCGGTAACCATTGGCTCCCGCATTGATTGTTACCAACCATTTTATATTATCAAGATTAGTCGCAAAATCCGGGTCTCTCTTGTTATTCGGATCGATTGTATTCGTGTCTATCGTGTAATACGGTTTTAGGCCCTCTTTTACGCTCCTCTGGTTGCAGTATTCCACACAATCATACCAACTCACCATTTCCACCGGTAAATTATCGCCGATGAATCCAGAGGGGTTGTTCCCCATCACCTCAACCCATTCTTTTTGGGTCACATCATATTTGCCGATATAAAAGCTCGAGAGCGTCACATTTTTTCCGTAGTAATTGGAATTCGTGTTGATAAATGTCCCGCCTTTGACATAGACAAAGTTATCCGGCGCTTTTTGTGCGCGAGCGCCGATCACAACCATTGCTGCCAAACAAAAAGTTAATAGTTTTCTCATCGATTTATCCTCTGGAAATGAAGGAAGGCCGGCGGCCTCGCAGCCGCCGGCCTTGACGATATCAAATGATCAAAAAAACTTTCTCAATCATTACCACACCGTTGCGTTAACGGACCCGCTGCCCCCGCTGTAATTTTCACAAGCCAATATCTGGTAATTGAAGGCCCCCATCGACATTCCCAGATTCTTCCAGTGGTTGAAATGGTTGGCGGTGGTAACGGTGTTGTTTTGACCCGTCGATGCCCCGCCCCATTGATCCAGATACTGCTCAAAAGTCGCCGTGCCTTGAATGGAAGGTTGATTAACCTGCAAATGCTCATAGGTCGTGTAGGTATGCCCGTCACTGCTCACGGTACCCTTGGACGATCCGGATGCCACGGAACCTTTTTCGCAGATGTAGTATTCAACCAGCGGACTTGTCGTCCATCCATATATGCTGAAATTCTTATAGGTGCCGCTCAGGGAACCGCAATTATAGCCGATCGTCTGGGCTGATCCAGTGCTCCAACCTTTGCCGCCGATCACATCATTGCAATTGGCCCAGGTGATTTGGAAATTCCCGGCGTATGTTCCCGCGCTGGGAAAGGTTATGCTTGCTGTCCCACCACTTGAATATAATGACCAGAAGTACCCGTGATCAGTACCCGTTCCGGCGTTAGATTGCTGCGCCAGACCGAGTGACAACACGAGTGCCAATAACAGTCCATTCTTTGATAGTTTTATTGCTTTCATAACTTTTATCCTTTGTAGTTTTGTTTTTATTTCCCACTCCTCTGTCCCGACAACCATCCCGTGCGCAAAAGCGAAGCCGTTGCGGTTGAACTGCTATCGGGACATTGGTGAAACACTACCAAAGCCATGAAAAAAGTCAAGGTAAAAATCCGTGGAAGCTGTTCACATTCAACGAAATAAGAGGATTATCCATCCGGAGAATTGTCCATACTTTAATCCCTCATCTTGCAAATTATTCCCTTTCAATCATTTGAGGATTCCCTAAAGATTTTTCGTTGAGCCCCTGAATCGGTCGGCTGTCATCTGGCCTTCAGATAATTATAATACGTCTTCTAGCCGATCCCTCTCCGGAGGGAGGGTTAGGGCGAGAAGAAGTTGGGGTAAACTCATACTGGCAAATTTTTCTCTTTTCCCTGAGGCTCACGGTGAAGGCGTACCTCACGTCGCATTGTTCTTTTAGCCGGCCTATTTTGCGACGGCTAATTCGTCTTTCAGCTTCAAGACTTCCGCGCGTAATTTTGGCGCCAATTCCTTGCGATCACTCATGCCCGGGTCGAATGGCGAGAAGTGCACGGAAGCCCGGAATGATTCCCTGCCCAGCAGGTTCATCATGTGGGGGAAAAAAAGATGGTCGCCCCAATAACAGACTTCGTCGCTCGCATCACCTTCTTCAAGGTTATACTCCAGGCAGGCGACAGAAAGCGGCTGCGTTCGCCTTGCCGCCGGTTGGAGCAGCGCCGACCTAAACGGCAAAACGTCTTTGCCATTCGTGCTCGTCCCTTCGGGAAACAAAACCACCACCGTGCCGCTGTCGAGCGAGTTCTGGATCTCATCGGTCATCTCCCCCACATGCATTTTCCGCTCCCGATCGATGAATAATGTCCCCCCCATCCGTGCGCAGATGCCCATGATCGGCCAGGTCTTGATCTCCTTTTTGGCCACAAAAACCGCAGAAGTGACCGATGAAATGACCATCACATCCAGGTAGCTCAAGTGGTTGGAAATGAGCAGTCCGCGCGTAGGGACGGTTCCGTAAACTTTCGGCACTACGTTGAACATCTTCAAGGTCCGGCGGGAATGGCGTTGCAGCCAGAGGGCATGCGCCGGTGGCGTGGCTTTATGTTTTCGGAAAGTGAAACGAATCCCATAATCCAACATGGCAGTGGCTGAAATCCACCCAAACTGGATCAATCTCGTTATGCTTCGAATTTTGCGCCTTCTGCTCATGCGTAAATGTCAACGACCCGGAAGGTGGCGTCAACCCAGAAAGCGCCGGCGCGCCAACTCCGGCATCATCTCCAGGTCCAGCATGGTCAGAAAATCGATCGTCTTGAAGTGCCGATCCAACGCCGGCGGCCCGCAAATTTTTGCGCCGATGCTCAAATAGGCGCGGAGCAACTTCGGAATTTTTTGGCCTTCGTCCGACAGGAAATGCAATGGGCAATCGTATTCCGCCTTGGGATGCGTCCGGTACTGCGGGTCCACCAGGTGTTTGCGGCACAACTCCGCATAAGCCGAGGCTCCCACAGTTGCGTCCTGCGAGGTGATCGAGCTACAGCCAAACAGATAACGCGCATGACGGGCGCGCGCATAATCGGCGATGCCTTTCCACAACAATCCCAACACGATCAGGTTGCGATGTTGCTGGTGCACGCAAGCGCGGCCCAGTTCAACGATCTCGTCCCGCAACAACTCATACGCCTCAAAATCGAATTCCTGTTCGCAATAATACCCGAGCTTCCTGGCTGCAGTCGTCCCCGTCTGCAACCGATAAGTACCCACGACATGCTTCGATGGCACATGCTCGATGATCAGGTGATCACAGACCGCATCGAAATGATCTTCGTCCACACCGGTCATAAAAGACTGTTCAAGGCCCTCTTTGAGTTCGAGATTAAAGACTTCAAATCGCAACGTCTGGGCAGCACGCACTTCTTCCGCGTTGCGCGCGAGTCGAGCGGCGTAAAGCGAAGCCGAACTGATTAATAATTTTATCGGTTGCACGTTAAGCTATAATAATATGTACCTACTTAAAACCCTGTGTCAACTATGTGTCAATTATGTGAAATTTCAGGCGATATCCTAAGAGGATATCGCCAAATTTCGAGGGTTTTTGCCTGATTTATGCCTAATTGGCTGGGGCAGCCGCATTGCGCTGCTGGATTTGCCGTTCCAGATAAGTATCGTCATCAGGCGACTGCTGCCAGGCCGTCAACCAGATGTTGCCAAGCATTTGGGCGCCTTTCACCAGTTGGCCGTCAAGGAACGGCTGACCGTCCATCCCTTTGCCCTGTTCTCCGGTGAGCTGGCCGTTCTTTTCCATCTCATACAGCGGCTCCACATATTTATTTTGGTCCGCCAGATAATTCACGACATATTGGAAAAATACCTGCGGGTCGGCAGCGCCGGGAATCGCGGTCGCCGGTTTGATGCCCCCGATCAATTGGTCCACTTTGATCCCGCCGGTTTTTTTGAAATAGCCGCCGTCGATCCAAGCATGGAACGTTGTGCGCGTCGTATACCCCTTCGGGTTGTCCGTCGGGTCCCAGCCGTTGAAATATTTCGAAGTATGCAACGGCTGCGAGCCGTCGCCGACGTAATGCCCCATCACCCCCATCACATATACGATGTCCGCCTGCGCATTGGCGATTTCCTCCGGCGTCCCCCCGTGATGTTCAAAAACTTTTAGCACAGTGAAATCCGATTTCAATTTTTCGTAATATTCCGTGATCGCCCAGGGCAAAAATCCCGCCAATTCCCGCGTATGGTCTGCATCTTTGTCCGGATTGATCGCGGGAAACCGTTCAGGATGCGCTACGCGCGCCTTCACGATGTCGGTGACAAAATCGTAGCGCATGATCGGCAGCGTCTGCGGCGTCAGGTCGTACTGTTTCAAATCTTCCAAATCGATGTAATGGTCGGGGCCATTGAATTGTTTCAGCGGCAGATCGGGCATATTGCGCCAGCGATCCGGCTCGCCCGCCAGGTAGGCGATCCGGGTCTGCAGCGCCGGCGTCAATTGGATGCCAAAATCCGGCGGCAACGCGGACAGCGCCATTTGATTGATGGCATGATGGCCTTCGTAGTCCCACGCGAAAACTTTTTGAGCGCTGATTTGCGAGATGGCGATGACTGCCATCGTGACCGCGAATAATTTTGATTTCATATTTCGATCGAATCCGTTGAATTTAAACAAACTAACCCGGCTAAAACCAAGCGGCATCATACTAGCAAAGATAAAATCCGTGTCCAATTATGTTGCTTCATGGTTAAATTTCCAGGTGACGATCATCACCGATGAAAAGTGCGCCGGATACTTTCGGCCCGGCCATCCGGAACGCCCGGCGCGGATCACTTCCAGCATCGATCGGCTCAAAAAACAAACTGAATTACCCCTGGAATGGTCAGCGCCAACCAGCGTTTCCGATGCTCAAATCCTCCGCGCCCATGCTCCGGATATGCTCGCTCGTCTCAAGATTCCCCAGGATTTTGACGACGACACGCCTTTCTACGAAAATATCTCTGGCTATGCCCGCGCATCTGCCGCTGCGGCACTTGATGCTTTGAGGTTGGCTCGCGACGGCAACGCGAATTTTAGCCTGATGCGTCCTCCCGGCCATCACGCGACGCATGAACAGCCGATGGGATTTTGTTATCTGAATAACATGGCCATCGCCGTCCTTGAAGCGCTGGCAACGGGCACAAAACGGGTGGCCGTCTTCGATTTCGATGTCCACCACGGCAATGGCACCGAAGATATTTTGCTCGATCGCGATGGCGTCGCCTTCTTTTCTGTTCATCGACACCCCGCCTATCCCGGCACCGGCGTGGTGAATCGGGGAAGGAATTGTTTCAATTATCTGCTCGCGCCGTCCACGCCACGCGAGACCTGGCTGGCCACCCTGGGCCGCGCGATGGATGATCTGAAAAAGTTCCGTCCCGATCTCATCGGAGTTTCCGCCGGGTTCGATGCGTACGTGCGCGACCCGCTGGCCGCCGGGACATTGCAAGAACAGGATTTTTATTGGCTTGGGCAGGAATTGCGCATGTCAGGGATCCCTTTCTTCAGCCTGCTTGAAGGAGGCTACAGCAGTCAACTGCCGGACCTAATTTTCGCTTATCTCAAAGGTGTGGCTGGAGAATAATGCCAGTTCAAATTAGGGGCAGCGTCCTGATTGGATCTTTTTCCCTGCTCGCCGCCGGAGACGAGCTTTAGCCAGGTCGAGGTTCGGCCCTGTGGCAACTGGCCACAAATTAACTCTCGACTGTTGGAGGGAGGTGACTTTAATCTCCGCGCGTGACTGCGCCTGTCCTCCCGATTGTCATTGGCGGTTTTGTTGCCTGGCGGATATATCGCCGGATGCGAAGGAATATCGGCAGGCAAAAACTCCGCCCGCGACGCATCATCATCACCCTTTCGGTTTATAGTATCATCAGTGTGTTGATCCTGATCGCCTCGCAGCAACATGCCAATCTTTTGCCTGGCTATGGCGGGGGCTTGTTGTTGGGCGGTCTTCTGGGTTTCATCGGTTTGCGGTTGACACGTTTTGAAACGACTGAAGAAGCGCATTTTTACACCCCAAACACGCATATCGGGGTCGGTCTGACATTGCTGTTGGCGGGCAGGATGATCTATCGCTTTTTCCCCTTGAATACGGCGGGAGGCACGCCGCCGCCGATATTTGGCCCCCTGACTTGTTTCATCATTGGCCTCACTTTCGGTTACTATGTGGTGTATTACATCGGCCTCTTTGTCCATACCCATGACCGAAAACCGGATGTGGATCCGAATCAGGCAACGCCCCCTTTGCTTCCCTGAAAAAAGTGCTAGTCTTTGGACGTGCAGGCATTCAAAGCCTTTTTCTTTGCGGCCCTGGTGGCGATGATTTTCATCGGCGGCCTTTGGCTTGGTTTCACCGGCCGCTGGCTCAAAGGCGGCAATTCTCTGCATGAGGAAAATACCGCCACCGTCGTCGAACAGATCCAAACTTTGTCCGACCTGGTCACCGTCAAATATGTCGTGGAAAAAGTCGAGGTGTTGGAGGACGCCAAGTGGTATGGCGAAAACCGCGTGCTCCTGCTCGCGCATGGCATCGTCAAAGCGGGCATCGATTTGAAACGGTTGAAGCCCGGGGACGTCGTGGTTTCCGGCAAAAAAATAACCATCCGGTTGCCGGTGCCGCAAGTCACCGATGCGTACCTGGACGACAGCCAGAGCCGGGTCATCGACTACACTACCGGGCTGCTGCGTGAGTTTAATAAAGACCTTGAGCAGACCGCCCGGACCGATGCTGTGGATGATATTCAACGTGCCGCCCGAAATAACGGGATTTTAAATGATGCCGATGAACGCGCCAAATTGGAGCTGGCCTCATTTCTCCACAAGGCGGGGTTTGAACAGATCGAATTCGTCAGCGGGAACAGCCGCCCTGCTCCATTCCCTGATGCTTCCTTCCAAGTCCTAACCAACAAGTGATACGGTTTGGAGAAAAAATTCAGTGGTCGGATTTGGTCGGATTCACTCGGATCAGGTCGGACAGAGTCGGATTCGGCTGTACTGGATCGGATCCGGTTAAACGTAAATTCGCGTAATTTCGCGTAACTTCGCGTTATACCAAATTTAGTTTGAAACCGCACTTTGATGGGAGTTACTCCCTCACCCTGACCCTCTCCCCCGATGGGGGAGAGGGAAATCATCCAACGGCGAAAAGTGCAATCCCATGCTGCCAATGGTATTACAGATGAAGGGGCTGAATCCGCATCCCGCAGGGCGGGAGCAGAACAACGCACATGATTGAGGCAGAATAGCCAATAGTTTGGGTTTGTTTTGAAGGGGGCAACTTTTGCCGATTTTTCAGAACCTATTGATTTGGAGAATGATGGGATGAAAAGTCTCTTAAAAAGTTTGGGTTCGTTTGGTAAAAAGGGGGTTTTATAGACAGAATGACAGAATGGACCAAAGAGGAATCCGCAGATGGCGCAGAGTGACGCAGATTTTTGAGCCTCGTTGCCTCTGCTCCTGCTTAAACATG
>DASXDM010000004.1:0-50272 GCA_036490655.1 Verrucomicrobiia bacterium
TCAATGGATGAGCGTTTTTTGACCGGCCAATTGAAAGAACGAACATTTCTCGCCACCGCGGCCGATTGGCCGGAAAGTTCCCGGAACGGTTGCGAGTGCGAGGCTTATTTTTATGCCGGTGAAAAACGGCTGATCAATGGCGACCGGTCCGAAGCAGAAAAGTATTTCGAGCAATGTGTGGCCACCGGCGAAAAGGAATATACCGAATATGCCAGCGCCGCGGCGGAGTTGGAATCATTGAAACGGCCGCAATAATCGGCTAATTATTTCTGCAGCACGGGAATGCGCCAGACTTTCATGGCATTGGGAAAGCCGGTGAATTTTTCTTCGCCCGAAACTCCCTTTTGGCCGATCACTCCCAGAAAAATTTGCGTTTCGGCGCGTTGATAAATCTCATCGGCCAGGACCAGATCATCGCCCTGGCAATGGCCGACCAGACGCGCGGCGAGATTAACGGTGGACCCAAAGAAATCGAGTTTGTCATTGGCGTTGACGGCGAGGCAGGACCCGGCGTGCAGGCCAGATTTCAATTGCAGGCGCGCGTTGCCCTTTGGATTCACCCGCGCCAGTTGCCCGTGCATCTCGCTGGTGGCGGCGAGCGCCTCGGGCAGGTTGCTGAAGACGGCCATGATGGCGTCGCCGATGGTTTTCACGACGGTGCCGTGCTGCGCGGAGACAACATCGTGAAGGATCTTGAAATGGTCGCGCACGAGGGCGTAGGCGGGAGCGTCGCCGATGTTCGAATACATGGCGGTGGAGCCGCGCAGATCGGTGAAGAGGACGACTTGCGAGCCGACGGTGATCTCCTCCTCCGGCGAAATGACTTCGCGCGCGAACAGGTCGCGAAACTCCTGCCAGTTGGTCACGCGCGCGGCGGTGAGGATGTCCTCGTCCCACTGGCTTTCCTGCAAGGCGACTTGCACGGGAAATTTATTTGGATTGAAGACGGAAATATTTTTGCCGGTATCCGGCGAGGACGCGGCTTTCAATTCAAATCGTTGCGGCTGGCAAATGATTTCCATGCCGGCGCCCGGCAAGGCATCTTCTGCCAGTGAGAAGTTCGCCGGCTCTTTGACTTGCAAGGAAACCAGATTGAACGGGTGTTTGTGGGCGGGCAAATCCCATTCGCGGCGCTCGTTCGGCTGGAGATAAATCTGGCTGGCGATGTGCGGCATGGCGCCCGGCCCGATGAGGCAGAAGACCTGCTCATCGCACGGGCGAATGGAGGGATGGACGGAAAATTTCAGCTCGACGGATTTGTCGAATTCCCCGTCGAATTTGATGTTGCAGACATCGCAATGCGCGGTGCGGGCGAGTTGCGAGAGCGAGGTGGTGCGCGGCAATGACGAGGTGCGGCAGTTCGGGCAAAGCACCGACCAATTCAGATTGAAGAGCCCATTGCGCGTGGCGTAGAGGAATAATTTCAAGATGTCCCAACGGTCGACATCCCATTTTCGCGCGATGGCGAAGGGCCGGATGCGACACAATTCCACGTCCGACGCTTCAGCAAGCCACTCACCCATGCGCGCGACGAGGGGTGCGGGCAGATTTTGCGCGCCCAACTTCTTCAAGCCCGCGTCCAGCGCATCCCGGTTCGACGCGGTGACGGGCAATTTCGTCATCACGATGCGTTGTTCGCCGGCGAGATGCCTGCCGACATCGCGGAGCAACAGACGCATATCGCGCAGGGTTTTCGGGCCGAGAATATTTCGCGCGAAAAAACTTCCAATGAGATTGCGCGGTTGAAAATGGGCGAAAATATCGACGGCGCACCCGGAGGGGGTCTCGCGCAGGCGCAAGCCGGTGATACACTCGGCAAGCGGCCCGGAATGGTAAACACGGCGGACGCGGTAAAATTCCGGCTCGGTCCATTCGAAGGGAAATTCACGCCAGGCGAGTTGGAAGCCGAAAATTTTAGCGCGCGCAGTGACTTCGCTGCCGCCTTCAGGCAGCGGTTTAGTCTGGTATTTGACCGGCGGCAGGCCGATGGCGCGGTTGATCCAATCTGTCCGGGCGAGGATGGGCCAGACGGCTGCGCGCGGATGCGGCAATTCGACTGTGTCCTCGATTTTGAGCAGCTCCGGCATGGCGTGAAGAAGATAATGGATTCAGATGTCTTTGGACAGGGGGCGATAAAAGTTTTAATTCATGAAAACTTCTTTTTTCCCGGGCGGGCGGCATTTAATGTCGAAGGGTGAACTCCAAAACGGGAATGCGACGAAAACTGATTTCGATGTTGATCATCGGAGTCATTTTATGTGCAAGACCGGTTTGGGCGGCCAGTGGGATGTTTCCCAAGATGCCGGCGGCGACGAGGGTTTATGTCGCCGATTGCCAAAAAGACAGCGAGGACGCCCGAATGACAGCATGGGCACTGCAAGGACTGGTCAATCAGACATCAGCGGAAGTATATGTCATCAGCGCGCCCAATCATTTGGAACAGCTTCAATCCTGCGGAAAACCATTCGAAATGCTCAAGCCTTTAGACGGCGCCGACGCGGGGTTAAGGACTCTATTTCAAAAGTACCTGGGAAACGTGAAAAAAATGTTCGTGTACGATACGAATGAAGATTGGACGGTGTATCTGGCTTTGATGGACGGCGCGCAGCACCAGGGAATCGCGGTGTCCGAACCGGTCAAAGAGGCATTGATCTCTGAATTCGGTTGGGCGGGGCAAGTGGAAGATTTACGAAACCGATGGACGGACCGGATCGACGCTTATGACTGGGCGTTGACAAACCTGATGTCTGATTGTGATAAACGGGTGATTTTTTCACCGAAAAGTGACCGGGCAGTGATCGAATATGCGGTGGCAACGAAAGGTTTTCTTTTCTGGCTGAATTTCAAAAAGCCCGAGGAACTGGCGGAGGTGAAGAAAATTTTTAGGACACCCGGCTACACAGTGGGCACCTCATTGATGGGTTACGCCAGTGACGGGGATGCAGCTAATGATATCTCCAATCCTTTTGGGATCGGTTATCTAGTGAGCGCACACTACGCCAATGGAAGTTTCTGGTCGAGCTTTCCGGACAAGACCTACACCCAGGCCCCGGGCCACGCCCTCCAGGCGCAACCCGGAAAAATCTACATCTCTATCCTGTGGAGTGACGGGGACAATATCGCCTTTGATCAAAATCAAATCTTCAATCTCTGGCATGACCCGGCCCGCGGGACGGTGCCGGTCACCACTTTGTTGAACCCCCTGCTGCAGGAGTTAAATCCCCCGCTATTGGACTGGTATTATTCCAAGTTAAGCGCCGATGATGAGTTGATCGCAGGGTCAATCGGTATCCAATTCATTTCGATGAAAGGCTTTAAGGACGACCTTTTTCCGGAATGGTGCAAACTTAACGGACAATGGTGCAAGGACGCCGGATTTCATACCGCCCATACGTGGATGTCTTCAGTCTCTGATGCGAAATCCACGACCTATGCCAGCGCCTGTGGTTATTACGGAATTATTGGGGGAGAGACATGGATCCGTCCGGGTTATCCGCCGATCATCAAATGCTCCCGGATCGTGCAACCGGATCAATTTTACAAGCAGATCACCGGCATGCAACCGGACGCTCGGGCGCCGATGTTCGTAAGTTTTTTGCTCACGGCGGAGAGCTTTGAACGGAAAACAAAGGGCGGCGGTTATTCGTTCATCAAACAACAGGTTGACCGTATCGAAGTGGCTTATCCCGGTCGTTACGTTTTCCTATTGCCGAAAGACGAGTTTGCGACGATGCGGGCATACTACCACGCTCCGGCAGAGTAGCCGGTGATGCAGGCGGCGCGGATTATTCGGAAAATTTCCTTGAGCGCACGCTGAGTTCCGGCTTAACTGTGAGAAGCGGAGAGATGGCCGAGTGGCTGAAGGCGATGGTTTGCTAAACCGTTATACGGTCAAAAGCCGTATCGGGGGTTCGAATCCCCCTCTCTCCGCCAGTTCTATTTTTTCGGGACCGGAGTGAATTTGGTTTTCACAATCTACTGAAGCAGGTATTCACCTTGAAAATATTTAGACCATTGATTTTCGTTTGAAAGGTGAGTCGGCTTGATTTCCCCAAACCTTTTCCCCCGCGAAATCTCCCGAGCGACGAAAGTTTCATAGCCGCCAGCCTTGATTTGAAAAAGACGGAGTGGTTGAAGTTGGCCTAATTTTCGACACCAGGCATACTGAAAATTCTTTTGCAGAATGGCGTCGAGGTGTGATGCCAATTCACGTTTCACCTCACCCTCGACGTAGAACGTATAACAGCAACTCGATTCATTTTCATCGGGTGCAAGCAATGCAAACCGGGGCAATAAAGGCAGGCTGAACACTGCCTCTTGAATGGCTTGAGCCACGAATTTTTCAGAAAGCTTTTCACCGAATCGATCAGAGATGTTTCCGGTTCGTCCGAGAAAACAGAGAGTTGGAGTTTTACCGACGAAACCAGTCACTTTTACCTGATCGTGCAGGCGGTAACGCCAAAGACCTCCTCCGGTCGTGACAACCACTTCATAAACCTCATTTTCATTTAATTCATGGGTCAAATGGATTCGGTCTTGCTCATCGAGAAACTCAAAGAAGTGGGAGCACACGGCTGTTGGATATGATTTGGCAAATGGAATCGTCACAATGGCTTCGGTTGCCAGCAACCCTTTGCGTTGAATGAAGACCTGGTTGAACCGGCGTTCTAAATCGGCAATCGCTAATTCGGCATTGCCATCACCCCAACAGCTAATGACCTTTAGCGATGGCCAAATGGTTTGAGGCTTTAGCGGGTCGGCAGTTCTTAATCGGCTCGCGCAACCCGGCATTGGATGCAGGTTCAATGCTCGAAGAACAATCGGCGAAAGTGATTCCGCATGTAAGCAACTGCCCGCCTCAATGTCGCGCAGCAAATTTTCCCAACAGGCGGGAAGCGCGTCCAGCAATAGGGATAAATATGACGGATGCCAAACCGAAATTAAGCGCAAATCGTGTTGTCGCAAGAGGCTAAGCAATGCCAGATACCGAAATTGCTCCATATTGGAAATCAATCGCAATCCAGAAGGCACAGCCATCACCGCGTCCACAAGTCGCTTTTTCGCTCCCCCAAGATAAGCTGAATCATCCTCAAAACCAATTGGCACGGCTGACGTTTCGTGGTCTCCAATTTGAACCGCCGGTGAAATTGACCAAAACGCTGGGCCGGGGACAACGGAAGGAAATCGACCGTACAGGTCAGTAATCCATGCGCCGATGGCATAATCGAATTCGCGTTGCAACCCTGTCGTGAATGGAATCAGTTTACGCGCACCGCTTGAGCCACCGGTAGGAATAAGGTGCGTGACTGGATCGGAGGTGAGCACGCTGTTTTCGCCGCGCTTGATCCGTTCAATCCACGGGTTTAAGTCATCGTAATGCCGTAGCGGAACACGGCGCACAAATTCTTCATGGCTTTTGATTTCAGCAAAACCATGCGCTTTGCCAAATGCAGTGTCAGCATTTCGTGCAAGGTAGCCCCGCAGCAAGTGCATTTGTGTCCCGGCGGGATGATTCAAAGCGCGCCGAAAGTGCATTGAAGCGGGCAGGTTTGAAGCCAGCCACAGTGAATTAGCAATGGTCGCAGCAAGATTCATAATGGTAAGATTTGACCATTCGTCTTCCGGCGGGGGTCAGGTTTTCGTCGCTTAATTCAGTCAGGCAGACCAATTCGTCACCCAGGGCATGGCCGGGATTTTGTGAAATGAAAAATGCGATATGAGGGTCAGAAGTTCTCCCCTCTGGAATCTCTCGAAGGTTTTCACGAAGTTTTTGCGGATTTGTAAATCGAACGATTCCGTCCGTTGCGCTGTATTGACTGCCCAGCCTTTCTTGTGCCAGATGATCCACCAATCGTTTTTTGCCCGGCGGCATTGAAGTGTCGAATCGTGGATAAAATTCACGCCAGAAGACCGGGAGAAACCGGTACGTGCGAAACCCTGAGGTCAGAAAAAGCCAGTAATACTTTCCGCGGGGATATCGCTCGCGCAATTGCCGGACACACGCGATCCAAGCGCGTGATAAGATGGTTGTGCCCCACGCCTCCGGCGCAACAATGGTATCGCCGGAATAAATCACGCTGACAGGCTGACCATCAAAAGTGGATTCATAGGCGAGCAATGTAGAGAAGCCAACCAAACGAGGGCCGCGTGTCAAAAGGATCACCCAATTCTTTTCGGCCAAATCCTGCTCAAATTGCGTACGAGATACGCCGTCGAAGTGCCGGACAAGCAATTCAAACATTTCATCGCGCCGGCCGATGGACAAATCATCGCGAGCAAGCACGCAGGGAACATTTTCTGACTGAGGCTTCGTCATAACAAAGAGACCTCCGGCAAAAATGGCTGGTCATCAAAAACGACTTCTGTTGGGTTCATATCGCTCCATAGCACCCGGTACAATCGCGTATGATATTCCCGGCAGCGGAAATGATTTCGCATCATTTCAAGACGGGCATCGCCGGCGGCAAAACCGAGGGTGAGAAATTCCAGCCCTCGCTCCGCCGCAACCGCCAAAGCTGATTCAACCAACGCAAGGAGCAGTTGGGGCTTGTCCGCAGGCGCCGCCAAGGGTGAAAGCAGCGCAAAAGCTAATGCGGAATTGACCGGAGGCAAACGGGATGTTCCGAATAGTTTGGCGGCTAGATTGACCCAAGGGCCAGCCAGGGAAATTTTACGGCTGTATCCACGGATGACAATCTGTTTGAAGCAACGCTGGTCCCAGAGAGCGGCACAGGCAATGATTTTGTCATCTTCCAAGATCAGGTGAAAATCTGCCAGTGACAGGCCGAGTTTTTTTAACGAATGCAGATCACTTTCAGTCCAAAATGCGGCGAGTTGTGTTTGTTTCGCGAATTTATTGAGGCACGAAATCAATTCGACAACATATTCTTTCGAGCCGGAAATACAGTTTAGCCCGTCCAAGGTTTTTGTTTTAGTGGCGCGTTCTGAAAATCGCTTTAAGTTGCGGAGGTTTCGCGGCACGGGGACGAGCAGGGTCACAAAATCAGCAAGAAATCTGTAGGCCGGCATTCCGGGCAAATCGCGTTCAAGAAAATTCCTGGCGCGGGCGTTATCAGCCGCGATGCTGGTAAAATAAAAATCAGCGGGCGTATCAGCCTGAAGTTCACGGAAGAATTCGTAACCGCGCCGAACAATATCGAATCGTCCGGCGCTATTTCCATCGAGTCGCAAGCCGCCAAGGTAGCCCACACGGCGGGGCTGGCCGTTGATCATGCGTGATTGAACCGCACAATTGCCCATACAAACAATGCGTCCAGCTTCGCGGGCAATGATGGTTTGTTTCTCCCCACCGAACAGGTTCGCATCTGCAAAATAATCCGGCTCACGTTCGGGCGAGAGCGCAATCTGGCCAGGCATCGGATTCTCACGAAGGAGGCGTCGAATTTCTGCGTCGTCGTTGTCCGTCGCCAGTTCAAAACGGACACGGCTCCGGCGGCGTGCGGTCAATTGGCTGTCAATAGTTGTCCTTGCCATGATTCGTCCCCCAGCGGGTAATGGTCGCGCAGACTAACATCATTCCGATGCATCGCATTAATCAGGTAAAAATTTCGCCACATGAACCAGTCATGGCGATTCACACGATCCAGTCCTCTTTGAAAAATGCTACGCCATGAATAAAATGTTCGTCGTGCTTCCAAACAATTGCGCTGGAGCAATTCCGGGGTCATCCCTCGCGGCTTGAACGGAATCCGGTTGTAACTGTACCGCTCATCAAGCCACCAATTTTCGTAAAGCAAACGACCCTCGTCCTGCAACCGCTTATAAAGCGGGGTGCCGGGGAATGGCGTGAGGTGATTGAAGGCAGCGATGTAAAGCGCGTGCTCCCTTGCGAAATCAACCGTTTCCCCAAAACTGTCCGGCGTATCGCGGTCATAACCGAATATGAACGTCCCATACACGCGAATGTGGTGACGACGCAAATTTGCCAGCGCCTTCTCAAAACCGCCGCGCATCGTGTTGAAGGCCTTGTTCATGTCCTTAAGATTCGCCGGATTCAGGCTTTCAAAGCCAATCAGGACGCCCTGACAACCGCTGCGCACCAATAGTTCGAGAAATTCCTCGTCGTGCGCCGCGTTAATGCTCGACTGGCTCACCCAGCGAATGTTCAGTGGAATCAGCGCGCGAAAAAAATCCTTCGCCTGTTCCATATTTGATGTGATGTTGTCGTCCACGAAAAAGAAAAGTTTTCGCTCCTGCTTCACCTGGGCGATCTCAGCAATGATGGCGTCAATTGGGCGGCGCGTCTGCGTGGAATTGAACACGGTTTGCACCGCGCAGAAATCGCATTTGAAATGACAGCCGCGACCAGCTTCAACCAAACCGATTGGCAAATATCGTTTGCCGCGAAAAATGGAGCGATCGGGTTTCAATTCAAGGAGCGATGGACGGCTTGATTGGCGGTAGAATTTTTCCAACCGCCCGTGACGCGCATCGTCAATCACGCGCGGCCAGAGTGCTTCCGCCTCGCCACAAACGACGGCTTCGGCGTATTGGGCGACTTCATCCGGGCAGAGAGTGGCGTGAAAGCCGCCCATGACGACAGGAATTTTGCGCTTCCGATATTCCGTGGCGATTTGATAGGCGCGCCTGGCCGTATAAGTTTCAACACTGATCGCGACCAAATCCGTTTGCTCGGCGAATGGAATCGTTTCCATCCGGTCATCATAGAAGCGGATTTCAACGTCCTTCGGGGTCAATCCCGCCAGCGTCGCGGCGGGCAATGCTTCCATTTGCCAGGTGCGGATATATTTCTGCCCTGGCTTGCGCCCAATGCAGGGATGAATGATGGTCAGTTTCATTACTGACTTTAAGATGCGGCCAATGCCGGTGATTCGGCCGCCAGAACTTCTGGCCGGGAAGGAGCGCGCCCAATGATCCAATCGCAATTGTAAAAGCGGCTCAAATTGTGCGCGTAAAACCGATAGCCGAGGTTCGTGCCAAGTTTTACCGGCCAGGGCGCGGGTGAATGACGGATACGGCGCGCGATGGAACGGAAACTATAGGCGTGCTTCCATGCGCGTTCGGTGCCTGCTTGAAGTTCTTGAACGCTCAATTTCGCCGGGCGGAAGACGGCATGCTGGCCGTCGTAAAGTTCCCAGTTCTTCGTCAGGATACGGCCTTCGGCAAGTAATCGCTTATAAAGTGCGGTGTTCGGAAATGGTGTGACGATGGCAAAACGCGGCAAATCAATTTTTGCTTGAACGGCAAATTCCGCAGTTTTGAGAAATATATCCGGTTCGTCGTGATCCAAGCCAAAGACAAAGCACCCTTGCAGCGCGATGCCGTGCTGATGCAAGCGTTCCACAACCTGGACGAACTTTTCCGGTGAATTAAAGCCTTTGTGATTTTCACGAAGATTTTTTGGCGAGATGGATTCCAGTCCCATCAACAATCCTTTGCAACCGCTGCGCGCGGCCAGTTCCAGCAATTCCAAGTCATCGGCCAGTAATACTGTGGCAAGACCATACCATTGAAGTTTAAGGGGAATCAGTGCGGTGAAAAGCCGCATGGCATAGTTGCGGTCAGCAATAAGGTTCAAATCGACAAAAATCAATTTTCGTGCGCCGTGCTGGCGAATATCGGCAATCACGTCATCGACGGGCTTTTGAAAAGGCTTGCGTCCCCAGGCCGCCGGCACGACACAAAAATCGCAACTGTGAACGCACCCGCGCGTTGCCTCAAAGACATTATTGGTTAGAAAGCGATGACCTGGCAAAAGGTCGCGGCGGGGAAACGGCCGGTCGGCAAGGTCCAATCCCGGTGCCTGGTCGTAGCGCGATTGCAGCCGGCCATTCGCGAAGTCGCGCACGAGTTGCGGCCAGGTGTCTTCGGCATAGCCGACAACAATTGCGTCAGCGTGAACTTGCGCATCGTCAGGAATGAGTGTGACATGCGGTCCCCCGAGAACCACCTTGATGCCACGCCGCCGGAAATGGTCGGCCAGTTCGTAAGCGCGCATGGCGGTGCCAGTAATGACGGTCAAACCAATCAGATCGGCATCCAAATCCAGAGGAACATCCGCGATACCTTCGTCGAATAATTGCAGATCGGCCTGAATTTCGGGCGGGATCAGTGACGCAAGGGTGGTGAGCGTCAATGGCTGATAACGCAGCGATTTTTTCCAAATGCCGCCGCGATGCCGGTAAAGCGGCCCTTTCGGGGAAACCAAAACTATTTTCATTTTTCGGCCTGGCATAATGTTGTCGCTGCCCTTTTTACAGCCAAGGTATAGACCTCATTTCTCAAGGCTTCAAGTGGAATGACTGGTAAAATGATTTGATAATTTCAATGTGAACATTGTTTATTTCAATGCGAGGGATATTTAGCGATGTTCCGCCTGCCTTTTGCATCGCCTTTGCCTGCGGTTCAGCCTTAGTCTGTTTGTAATATATGGCTATCGAACCGGTTGATTATTCAAAGCTATTTATTCCAGAGCGGTTCACGCCACTTTTTCACACCCCTGTTTATGCCCAACTCTCGAATTCGCAGCGGTTGCGATACAATCAGCTCCATGCCTCCTATTTCAACGAACAAACGATATTTTTTGAAAGTGCCATGGCGCAATACATCTTGCGCGCCTTTATTTCCCGCAAACTTCCAAAAAGTTTAGCGGATGGACTTCGAACATTCGTCGCTGAGGAATCAGCGCATTCAAAGATGTTTCGTGAATTGAACCTCCGGTGTCTGCAGGAAATTTATGCGAACGGGGATTTTCACTTCATCCGTCTGCCGTTCTTGCCGTCAGCTTTTTTGCAACAATGGGTTAAGCGGGCACACCGGTTTCCTTTTTTCCTTTGGATTCTCCTCATCCAAGAAGAGCGTGCCTTGTTTTATGCGAAGGAATTTTTGAATCAAGCGGCTGATCTCGAACCGAAATTTGTTGCGACACAACGGCGGCACTTGGCGGATGAAGTCGGACATGTTCAATGGGACGAAGAATTACTCGATTGGGTTTGGCCCCAGACTGGAAAAAGGTGGCGTGAAATCAATGCGCGCCTGTTCAGTTGGATGATGGGAGAGTATTTCACGACACCGAAACGGAGTGGCTTGCGTGTTGTGATGCAATTGGTGAAAGAATTTCCCGAATTAAAACCGCGATGGCCGGAATTGCATAAGCAGATGTTGCAGCTTTCGGGCAATCAAGAATTCAATTCGTTATCTTATTCACGCACAATCACGCCAAAGGCGTTTGCGCGGTTCGATCAATGGCCAGAGTTTCGGTTGTTGGGCAAAGTTCTTCCTGGCTATTCTCCACCGTAAGAGATTTAAGGATCGCATCAATGATTTTTCGCGCGCGCACTTCCGGGCGCAAATAATGATCGGCCCCCCAAACCGGATAAAGGGCACCTGGTAAATTGCAGACATCTGCCAATAAAACACCGCCGTCGGTCGGCCCTTGCCGGGAGATTCGCAGATAACATTGCCGCATGAAGGGATTAGTCAGATGTCTTCGCAAAGGGAAGCCGACGACATTGATTAACCGCATGGAATCCGGAAGTTTTAAGGTGGCCGACAATGGGCCTTGTGGCGAAGGCACGATCTCGCGAAGAAAAGTGAGACTATGCCCTCGGCACTTGAAATATACCCAGGCGATAAAAAAACGTGGCTTGCTGGCAAGCAACCACGCGGCGACAGGTGAGCCTTTCAAAGTTCCACAAATGTTTACCCAGGCAAAGACATCACCAAAATGCGCCTGCGAGCCTGGAGAACCAAGGGCAAATTTCAGGTCCGCTCCGCCCTTGCAAATGGAAACGAGGATGATTTTTTCGCCACGATGAAGTGATAACCAGTCGAGGATGGTCTTAGCATTCTCTGCGAGCCTGCCGGTGCTTGACACAGGGATCAATTCACACCGCAACCCAAGTCGCGCAGCTTCCTCACAAAACAATTTTCCATCAGCGCCAGAGTCGGGGTTTTCTTTGTAATAAGCCGCCGGCACCAATCCCACTGTTACATTTTTCATTGCAGGAGGCACGTCGTTCAGGTGCCATTGATCGATTTGGGTGATGAACGTGGAATGCTCTGGCGAACGCTTTACGCGGTCGTAGAGCAGCGCAGTGGCAAAATCCACACCTTCCCGCTCCGTGATTTCCTGTAATTTTTCCCCGGTCAATTGGTCGAGGGTTGCGAATTTTGGAAAAGCTGAAACGCGCCTGAACAGTGCGCTTTCTTCTTCACCAAGAGATGGCTTTGCCATGATGCCGTACCAGTGTTAAGGCGCAACCTTACGTTTGCGCCCGATCAGCCAGCCCGCAACCATTCCCACGAGGATTCCCCCCAACGCAGCGGCGACAACTGCGTAATAAGCGTATTTCTTAACCATATCAAGCATGACATTGTCAAAAATATTTGTCGAAACGTGTAGGCTGGCGATAAGCCATTGACCGTTCTCCTTGATCATCGTTGTTGTCCACCGGCCCTTCAGATCAAAACTGGTGCCATTGGTGAGCTTGAAATGCTCAACCGAACTGCCAAAGGCAATGCCGGTGTTATCACCATAAAGAATCGTCAGTTCGTCCACCTTAACTTCGGCGTGAAAAGCAGCCACGACTTTGTTCGGCCCATTCATCAGGCGATTGTAATAATCAAGAACGCCCTGTCTTCCTCTGCTGACCGTGGCATCGTGCCAGGTGACGACCACATTAGTCGTGAGATACGTTAATTCACGTTGGATGTCGCCTTTGTTGACGGCATCCATCAAGCCGTCACGCATGGCCCGAATTTCATTGTGCGTCGCCACCACTTGCGGATCCATTTGCGTGTCCGCCTTTGCAACGAGCATTGCAAAAAAGGTTAATGCCAGCGTAAGAAGAATTTGATTTTTTTTCATTTGCATTTAGTAGCAGCCAGTTGCGGATGAGGTGTTTTTTCTGATGAAACATCCCGGTGTGATTTGCCGCTGTTAGCGATTTCACCGGCGGCCAGGTTTGCGTCTTCACTTTTCTGTGGCAGGGCAACCACCCAATTAAAAAAATCAATCATGTCACGGTCGTGAGAGATCATCGTTGCGGCATTATAACGTGTGCCGAGGAGGCGGCTGGCTTCATCCTTCAAATAGCCATGGGTAAAGAAGCGGCGAATAGCGAGCGTTGATCGTTCGAACAAAGCCCGGCTCAACGGGTTTTTAGATCGCGGCGCGAACACAATTCCCTCGCAAAGCGTTTTGCCCCCATCTAGAGGTTGTGTGGCGATGATAAAACGGCTGTGAGCGTGATTAAAATCGCCGGTGATGAGGACGAATGTGCCACCCCAGTTGGTGATAGAAATTTCCACTGTGCGTCCGGCGAAAATCTGCAAAAGCTTATCCAATGTCGTGCGGCCTAAAACCTCCGCGCTGTAGCAATTGCGACGTGCGAATGGATGCGGACAGTCAATTTGTGGCGGCGCGATGAGCTTGCGGTCGTGAACGGCGTCGAAATGTTGCGTGTCGTATCCGTGCGCCGCATTCACGAACCAATTGCAATCGGAGACGTAGGAAAAGATTTTGCCTGCGGAATAATCCAGCGGGTTAGCGCCGAAGAAAAACGGCAGAGGAAATAGAGGATCAGGCCCGTTAAAAACGAAAACATAACCATGGCGTTCCTCGACGGCATAAATTGGTTGGTGGGCAAAAGCCGGAATAGAGTTCGAGCCGGGAATGTGATCACAAACGCCGTCGGCCCCGTATTTCCAATTATGAAACGGGCATTGGATGGAGTCGCCAATCACCTTTCCACAACCCAAGTCGGCACCCATGTGCGAACAATGGGCGGCCATAATGCATATTTTACCACTGCGAGTTCGGAAGGCAACCAGTTGCCGCCCGAGAATTCGTTTGGAAAGCGGTTTGGACAATTCATCGGCGCGGCCAAACAGGTACCACGAGGCCGGATATGCAGGAAAACAATCCACCGGCGGCGGCGATTCGGAATTACCCGCTTTGGCGAAATCCTGGTTATTAATGCAGTTACCCATTGAGCCACGCCGGTTTTACCGGCCAAACCATGCTGACAGGTTTCGACCCTAAACCAGCGCCGGAGAAATCACAAGTCCGAATGGAGCTTGCATTGCCATCAGACCAAATTAGATTTGAAACATGGCACAGGAAGCAATTGCTCCAAACCAAACAGGTCGGACGATGGCCTTTTCCATACCGGCAGACATGCCCGTGCCGGATACGTTGAATTTTTTTCTTTCCCTAGGGGTATTCGTAACCGCGATCAGTTTGATGTGGTTGGCTTCGATGGCAAACAGCTGGCTGGCCGTTCTCGGTGTTGGAATTCTTTTTTCGTATCTGCTTTTGACCAATTACGCCCTGTTGCATGAGGCCGCGCATGCCAACCTTCAATCCAATCGGCGGCGGAATTACTGGCTCGGGTTTCTTAGCGGTCTTTTGTTTCCCATCCCCTTCAGCATGATATGTCTCACGCACCAAGGACATCATCTCCATAACCGAACTGATTCTGAAATGTTTGATCTTTATTATCCGCACGACAATCGTGTTCTTAAATATACCCGATGGTATGCCATTTTGTTGGGCTTGTTCTGGCCATTGATTCCGTTGGGCGCGATTTTATTTTCCATCTTGCCGCGAGCAGTGCGGGAAAAGGTTTTCGGCCAGCCGCAATCTACGAGTTATATGTTCTCCAACGTTGGACTCGTTGCAGTATGGGCGGTGAGACTGGAACTGCTGGGGATCATTGCTTTTTTTGTCGCATTGCATTGGATTTTGAATTTGGAGTGGACGCATACATTGATTCTTTACGCCTGTTTTTCATTCAATTGGTCAACCCGGCAGTATGTTGGACATGCTTTCAGCAAGCGCGACATTATTGACGGGGCATGGAATCTTAAGCACAACAAAGTGATGACATGGGTGCTGTTGCATGGTGAATATGATAAAACACATCATCGCCGACCAGATGTTTCGTGGATTCACATCCCCCGCCTGACACCACCCGGCGATGAGCGACCAAGTTATTTTAAACAATATTGGCGGCAATGGCTTGGTCCTCGTCCAAACACTGAGCCTGCCCCGGTAGTTCCCTCGACCGACCCTGTGCTGGCACGGCAATGAGCGAAAGCTCCGAACCTTTTATCGGCTGGCCTGGATGGAAACATCTTCGCTTTGCCTGGCTGCTTTCATTGGCCGGTCTGTTATGGTTCATATTGGTTTACGGTGGAGCGGATGCTTTGACTGCACATCGCAGTTTTCGGGTGAGGGTTAATCTTAATATAGAATTGGGAATTCCTTTCATTCCTGAAGCGGCGATTATTTACATGTCCATTTATCCACTTTTCTTGGCAGCGCCATTCATTTTGCGAAGACGCCAGGAATTTGTCGAGTTGGCGATGACTCTTAACCTAACTATTTTAACAGCCGGAATTTGTTTCTTGTTATTTCCGGCGCAAGTTGCCTTTCCTCCGCCAAAAAACTTTGGAATCTTTCCGAATTTGTATCATTTTGCAGATCGGTTGAGTCTGACATATAATCTTGTACCTTCACTACATGTAGCTTTAAGCACCATTTGTATTGGTGTTTATGCGGAGCGCAGTAACACAATCGGGAAAATTCTATTCTGGACTTGGGCAGTAGCCATTGCCATTGCCACACTTTTAATTCACAAGCATCATCTCTTAGATGTGGCAACCGGTTTCGCCCTTGCCGGGATGGCATTCAAATTGTTCTATAAGCGAACATTAAACAAATCGAAGCGCGGACTTTCACCATCCTAAATTCTTCTATTTTCGCGGAAATCCGGCGTAATTTGCGGGAGTAACAGCGAATGGTGGCTGTGCAGTAAGATTTCCGCTGGAATTATCTGAACCTTGCCGCGAGAACCAGATCATCAGGGCATTGAAGCCGGAGGCGAGGAGATTGATGCAGTCGCCTAATCTATTAAAGTCAACTACACCGTATTCTGCGTCGGTCCCACGAAAAGATCACCACGAGCCAAGTTCGCGTTGCGGGCAAACTCTGATCTGCCTTTTGCGCCTTGGTGCGAATTTCTTTTGATTTACCTCACCACTTCGAATGCGAAGCCTTTGAGATATTCGGTCTCGGGAATCATCGGGATGATGGGATGATCCGGCGATTGTGAATAGGTCCCGACGCGGCGCAGGACCCGGCGCGTGTCATAGGCCGCCGAGAGCAAGGTGTCCTGGAACAATTCCATGCTGACGTGGTGGGAGCAGCAGAACGTCGCAAGCGCGCCGCCGGCTTTCAATAGTTTGAGCGCGCGCAGGTGGATCTCTTTGTATCCGCGGAGGGCATCGGGCACGGAGGCGCGGTTGCGCGTGAACGACGGCGGATCAAGGATGATCATGTCAAACCGGGGAATCACACGCTCATGGGGTTTCACCGCGGTGCTGGCCTTGAGCCAATCGAAGACGTTCACGGTTTCAAACGAGCATTTTTCCGCCAGGCCGTTCGCAGCGGCATTCCGTTTTGAGGCTTCGATGGCATCCGCACTTTGGTCGAGCAGATGGACATGCGCCGCGCCGGCGCGAGCCGCGTGCAATCCGAATCCGCCGAGAAAGCTGAAGCAATCCAACACCTGTCCGCCCCGGGCGAAGGCCGAAACGGCCTGGTAGTTGGCCTGCTGGTCGAGGTAGAGGCCGGTTTTGTGACCGCCCACGAGGTCCGTTTCAAATTTTAATCCGTTCAGGTTCACGGAGACGGGCCCGGCCAATTCGCCGGAAAGAAGGCCGTTGGATTCCGCAAGCCCTTCAAATTTACGGGAGGCCACATCGCTGCGCTCGGCGATGGCGCGTGGGGTAAAAATCTTTTGGAGCGCGGCGACGATCTGGGGCTTGCGCAGGTCCATGCCGAGGGAGGAGACCTGCACGACCAGGACATCTTCATATTTGTCCACGATCAAGCCGCTCAAGAAATCACTTTCGGCGTTCACCACGCGGAATGAAGTGGCGGTGGGCAGATACCGTTTGCGGAGGGCGAGCGCGGCGCGGATGCGTTCCTCGAAAAACGTCTCATTCGGCTCGATCTGTTCCAGGGACAGGATGCGGACGGCGATCTTGGATTTGGAATTAAAAAAGCCGGTGCCGAGCAGTTTTTGGCGGGCGTCCTTGACCTGGACGAGGTCGCCGTCGGCGGGGGTTGGGGCGATGCGCTGGACTTCGTTGGCGTAGACCCAGGGATGTCCGGCAACGATACGGTCGGATTCACCCGGTTTGAGCAGGACAGTTGGTAAAGTTTCCATAATTGTAAACAGTTAAGGGATGATGATGCCGGATTTTATGCGGGATGGAAAATGGATTCGGATTAATGTTTTAACGGGGATGACAGGACTTTGAATCCGCAGATTTCGCCGATGACACAGACTAAACGAACGTCTCTGACCAATGATTTTTCATAAAAGTGGCTTGATTCACCATGAGACGGCTCGGCAGGAGCCTCGCCCTACCAAACTGGTCAAATTTGGGTTCGTTTGGCAATTTTTGATATTTGAAAACAATTTAACCGCGAATGAACGCAAATAGACGCCAAAAGGGACCACTGGCCACAGCTCGCCTCCGGGGCGAGCAAAGAGCAACGGTTCGCGAGGTAAGTCGCGTTCATAGGGTCAGTTTTAACAAAAAGAAGAGAAGTGTAATGTTGCCGGGAAACATAATTTGAAACCGGAAAGTGATGTATGGGGTTGCTTCGAATTGACGGATGAAGAATTGAGTGAACAATGAACCAACAAGTCCGTAATATAACCATCATCCTTAGCGGCATGACAACCCACTGCCGTCTATGGCGACAAAATACTTCTTGACGCGCATTTGCAAAAAAATATGATTTGTCTTTAATCAGGCTAAATGGTTTCAGAGCCCGGGATTATAACAGGTTATTATGGTTATGAATTCGCATCGCCTTGTTCTTATGGGACTCGCTTTATTGTCGAGTTTGTCACTCATAGGCTGCTCCAGTACAGATTACGGCAATACCAGTCCTTATCACCCCGGCCCAGTTGTGGGCAAAACTATCGGCAATGCCGCCGGTGTCGTAGCCGGTAATTCCGTTGGCCTCGGCGTCGGCATTGTCGAGGGTACGGTTGCCGGTGCCGCTGCACCGTTCAATCCGAATTACCGCATGGTTCGCACTTGGAAAGCTGAAACTACGACCGATGGACGTACTATTCAGGTACCCTATGATACTTTGGTGGACCAATATGGTCGCCCCGTCAATATGCCCGCGCCAACGGGAAATTCATCTCCACCCACTTTGGATTCTAATACCCCTGCCCGATGATTTGACTCTTAAACTCCAAAGCTTTATGCGAACATTTCTCCGACTTTTCTTAGTGGCAGTCCTCGTCCCGGCAAGTATTTTCATTGCCGGCGCGCAAACAAATACTGACACGTCCACGACACAGACTTATACCAAGGAAACAACGACCGTAACTGAAACCCGCAGCAAGACCGAGACTCAAGCCCAAATCATCGCTGAACGTAAAACAGCCATTATTGTCGAAAACCGCGCGGGCACCGAGTTCAACGACAAGGTTCCCGTACTGGAAGACTTACTGGAAAGCCGCATCGCCGGCAAGGGGTATTCCGTCATCTCGCGCGACGTGATGACACGCGCTCTGCAGGATTATTCGGATGGCGTGAATCCAAATGGAGGATTGACTGCCCTCGATAAATCACTGGAAGATAACACTTCTGCGCTACGTCTCGCCCAAAATCTCGGCGCTGATTTCATTTTAATTCCATCCATCACGTCTTATGGTACGGAACAAAAAACATATAATGGAAATGGCATCGCTACCCTAAATATTACCCATACCTTGCGTGTTAGTTACAAAATTGCCGAAGCTGGCGCAGGCGGAGCAATCCGCGGCGGCACAGTCGTGGCCACAAAAACGTTTCGCCAAAGTTCGGACTTGAGCACTGAAGACAGCGACCTCGTCAACGAGTTGCTGGATGACGCAGCGGGCCAACTTGCAGATGCTATTGCTAACAACGCGACTTCGCTCCCGGCAGAAGTGGCGAAAGACAGCATGGTTCATTTTCAAGTTTCATGCACCATGACCGATCCGCGGCAATCGCCTATTTTGATCTCCGCGCTTGGCATTACGGCGGACAACCATGTTGTCGTCACCAATCAACCGATTGCCGTCCAGCCGCTGGATGTTACGGTAGAACTGGATGGCACAGCGATTGGTTCCGCGCCCGGGGATTTCCAGGTGATGCCCGGCTTGCATAAGATGCGCCTGTCCCGCGACGGCTTTGACAATTGGGAACGCACTGTAAATATTTATAATGGCGAAACCCTGCGTGTGGCCTTGCAAATGAGCGATGACGGTTACGCCCACTGGAAGGACACAACGGATTTTCTGGCAACCTTAGATGCGAACCGCAAGCTGACTGACGCGGAGGTGCAGCGCGTTGAAGGCATCGCCGAATATTTCAAGAACAGCCATTACCGCATCGATGCCAAACAGGCGCCCAATGTGAACATTTATAAAAGTTTATATTGATTAAATCTCGAAATCGCCATGAAAAAAAGCCTTCTCATAAAATCACTTTTCGTCTTGCTGGGAGTGGCGTTGCTGCCCGCACTGGCGCCAGCACAGGACAAGGCCACCCTCGGCATTTTGGACATCAAACCCACGCCAGCCCTGGCGGGTTCCCTGCAGCCAAAGTCCAAAAACGAGATGGACCGCATCATTCAATCTTTGGACGGGCAGTTGATCGCCAGCGTCAATGACACCCGAAAATTCGACATCGTCAGCCGCAGTGACATGCCTGAAATCACTAAAGAGCAACAATTCGATGCCTCCGGCAATGTGGATCCAGCCACCGCCGCGCAGATTGGCAAGGATTTGGGGGCGAAATTCATCCTGACGGCCACCGTGGACGATTTTCAGGATTATGTGGAGACGGCCACGTTTGCCGCCACCGGCGACTCCGCCACCAAGCGAGTGTTCCGGTTTTCCATCGTGGCAAAAATTTATGATTCAACCACCGGCAAACTGCTGGAGTCGGCGGATTTGCAGACCGGCAATGATGAGTTCAAGCAAATCCAGCAGGAGCGCAATTACTCCGTCAAAAATGGCGAATTGAGCGATGAGATGATGGTGGCCGTCTCGCAAACCATAGCCGAAAAAATCGCCATTCACATCGCCGACGTGATTTTCCCCATCCGGGTCCTGATCAAAGATGACAGTGGAGTCACGATCAATCGCGGCGAAGGGGGAGGGGTGGCGATCGGCGACACGTTTAACGTGTTTGCGCTGGGGCAGGAATTGATTGACCCGGACACCAAGGAATCGCTGGGGCGTGAAGAGGTGAAAGTTGGCCAGGTGCAAATCACTGAAGTGGACCCCAAGTTTTCGAAGGCGAAAATTCTCGCAGATACCGGCATTGACAAGGGCGCAATTCTACGCAAACCCCAGTAAATCGAGCGAAACCATAACCAAACGAATCGGGAGGGATCAAAATGAAAAAACTTGGAATGGATGGAAATCAAAGAATCGTTCAATCGCTGTTTCTGGCCGCCGTTTTAGGCGCACTGGCGACCGGATGTACTACTTACCAGCAACAAAATAAAGTCATCCTCTATTGGCACCAGGGTAACTTGACGAATGCAATCGTTGAAGCGACGCAAAAAGCCGATGCCAATAGTAGCGACAAGGACGCTATCATCTGGCGGCTGGAACAAGGCGCCGTACTCCGCGCCAACGGCCAATACGAGGACAGCAACAAAGCATTCGACATGGCTCAAGACCAGATTGACCGATACTCGCAGAAGGCCAAAGTGAGTATTAGCAGTGAAACAGGCGCACTCCTGTCCAATCAGGCGGAATTGCCCTATGAAGGTCGCGCCTACGATGGCATCATGCTAAATACTTACGAAGCCCTGAATTATCTCGCATTGGGCGAAATTGACAAGGCTCGCCCGGAACTTATCCGCGCCTACCAACGCCAGCAAGACGCCGTTGAGGAGAACAGAAAACGCATCGCAAAAGTCCAGGCGGAAGCTGCCAATCAAACCAATAGTGTGGCAATACAAAAAGCCCAGAGCGATTCGACCTTTCAAGCCGAGATGCAGGGTACCAACTATGCCAATCTCAATACGCTCAAGCCCTATGCCGACTACGTCAACCCATTCACCGTCTATCTGGATGGTTTATATTTCATGGCTAACGCCGCAGATTCTTCGGATTTGGAACGCGCCCATAAATCTCTCGAGCGTGTCGCCGAATTTGATCCCGAGAATGACTACGTCCGACAAGACCTTGCGGCAGCGGGCGATCTGATGAACGGCAAACAGTTGCAGCCCACAACTTATGTGATTTTTGAAACTGGTTGCGCGCCCGAACGCGGACAAATCCGCATAGCCATTCCCATCATCGTTTCCAAAGTTTCCTACATTGGCGCCGCGTTTCCTACGCTCCAAATGCAGTATAATTATAGTCCGGGCCTCACCGTGACCGCGGGCGATGTGCCCATTGTCATTGACAACAGCATGGCCACAACCAGCGTCTTCGATACAAATGCCCCCGTTCCAAGTAACCCAGCGGATTCCAGTGATACCAACGCCACTGCCACTGATACGAACACCGCTATCGTCGTTACCACCGTAGCCGTGGCAGTCGACACCAATGCTACGGCTGTGAGTACCACCACAACTACGACCACAATCATCACCAACTTAACGTTAACCACCAGTCAGATTGCCAGCATGGATAGCGTCATCGGCCTTGATTTCAAAAATGAAATGCCGGTTATCATCACCAAAACCATCGCCTCAACTGTAATCAAAGCGGTAGCCGCGTATGCTGCCAATAATGCCGCCCAGCAGCAGAATAATTTTGCGGGTTTGTTCATGCAGTTGGGTACGGCTATCTATCAGGACGCCGTCAATATCGCTGACACTCGCACTTGGACTACCTTGCCCAAGGAATTCCAAGTTTGCCGCATTCCAACTCCGCTCGATCGTAAAATCGTTCTCGAGACACCCGGTGGTCTCCAGAGAATTCCGGTGACAATCCAGGGTGGCACAATTAACATCATTTACGTCAAGTCCATTACAGCAACCAGCCCATTGCTCGTGACACAAATCAAATTAAAATGAAAATTCGAAATTTATTGCCGTTTGGTTTCGTCGCCGGGTTGATTACGTTATCTGGATGTACCACCGTTAATTCTGTTGAGAACGCCAATAAGGTCGGTCAGCGCAATATGATCACCGACTCTCGTGTCATCACCGATGAGGATCTCAATCGTGAGGTTTCCATCGTAGGCGTCAACACTTCAACGACGCCCGGCGGCCTGCTGAGAGTCCAAGTCGAAGTCCAGAACCGTACCCGATCCCAGCAGCGTTTTCTTTATCACTTTGAATGGTTCGACGCCAACGGCATGCAGGTCAACAATGTCCTTTCCACTTCCATCCCCGAACAGATTGAAGGCGAGGAAGACAAATTTATTTCGGGCATTGCACCCACTCCCGACTGCAAGGATTTTCGTGTGAAATTTATTGAAGCCAACTGAACTAACCTATGAAAAATAAACTTATTCTCTCGCTCTTGGCCGTTCTACCGCTTGCCATCAGCGGCTGCGCCACGGATGCCCATTACGTCCAAACCGGTGACAAAGAACAGATCATCAGCCTTGGACAGATCAACATCCAGGATTATGCAAATGCTGCCAATGATGCAGTCAATGGTTTGCTGACTTCTGGCAAGCTCGACAATGTTTCCAACCCACCCGCCGTCCTGTTTGTCAGTCGCATTATAAACAACACCGGCCAGCAGGTTGATATGGACCTCCTTACTCAGAAAATCACCAAAGCCCTCCTGGATAGCGGCAAAGCTCTCATCACCACCACTGACCCCGCCGCCAAAGGGTATAATCAGGAAACACAGTTTTTGAATGACCAACAATCCGTCCGTTTGCCGGATTTTACCCTTTCTGGAAAAATTATTGAAACCGTTGATCAAGCCGGCAACACGCGACGAACAACCTATACATTCCAGCTTTCCTTGAATGACACCAAATCTGGTTATCAAGTTTGGGAGGGTGAAAAGGAAATTGGAAAACAGGGGACACGTCCCGCGGTTGGTTTTTAACGGACGGATTCAAAAATACTTTTCTCCAGGTCTATTTCGCTGAAAGCGGAAAAAAGCCGGAAGCAATCGCTTGCTTCCGGCTTTTGAATCTTAAGAAGTTCAGCCTTTTTTCGGCAAGGCGCTGGTTCCCGCATAGACGGCGTTTTTGCCCAGCATCTGCTCGATGCGCAGGAGTTGATTGTATTTTGCCAGGCGATCGGAGCGGCTCAGGGAACCGGTCTTGATCTGGCCGCAATTGGTCGCCACTGCGATGTCGGCAATGGTCGAATCTTCCGTTTCGCCGGAACGATGCGAGAGGACGGCAGTGTATTTGTTGAACTGCGCCAATTGCACGGCGTCCAGGGTCTCGGTGAGCGAGCCGATCTGGTTCACTTTCACGAGGATGGAGTTGGCGGTGCCGGTATCGATGCCCTTCTTCAGGAATTTCACGTTCGTCACGAACAGATCGTCGCCGACCAATTGCACCTTGTCGCCGATCTTGTTGGTGAGCTTCTTCCAGGTGGTCCAATCGCTTTCGCCGCAGCCGTCTTCGATGGAGACGATGGGGTATTTCGCGACGAGCTTCGCATAAAAGCTTACCAGGTCGTCGCCGGTGATGGTTTCGCCGGTGGATTTCTTGAAGGTATATTTTGAATCGCCGGAATAAAACTCTGATGCGGCGGGGTCGAGGGTCAGGTAAATGTCTTTGCCGGGTTTGTAGCCGGCGTCTTTGATGGCCTGGATGATGGTTTCGAGCGCTTCTTCCACGCTGCCGAGTTTCGGGGCGAACCCGCCTTCGTCACCGACGGCGGTGCTGCAGCCTTTTTTCTTCAGCACGCTCTTGAGGGCGTGAAAGGTCTCGGTGATGGCGCGGAGGCCTTCGCTAAACGTGGGCAATCCGAGGGGCATGATCATGAATTCCTGGAAATCGATCGGCGCATCGGAATGCGCGCCGCCGTTGATGACGTTCGCCATCGGCACGGGGAGGACTTTCGCGTTGGGGCCGCCGAGGTATTTGAAGAGCGGCATCCCCATGGCGGCGGCGGCGGCCTTGGCATTCGCGAGGGAGACGGCGAGGATGGCGTTGGCGCCGAGCTTGGATTTTGTTTCCGTGCCGTCCAGATCGAGCATCGTGCCGTCGACACTCAATTGGTCGAGCGCGTCCATTCCCTGGAGGGCAGGCAGGATTTTACTGGTGACATTGGCGACGGCTTTGCTGACGCCCTTGCCCAAAAAACGTTTTTTGTCGCCGTCGCGGAGTTCGATGGCTTCATTTTCACCGGTGCTGGCACCGCTGGGCACCGCGGCACGGCCGGCCGCGCCGCATTCGAGCGTGACATCCACTTCCACTGTCGGGTTCCCGCGCGAATCGAGGATTTCGCGCGCCAGAATTGATTGAATTTTAGTCATAAAATCGAACGCACATGATAAAACGCGGGGGCAACGAGTCAAGAAACCTGTTTTGCGGACGGCGGATCAATATAACACATCAGACCGGGCTGATAGGTAACAGTTTTTGGTTTTGTTGGCGGTTCGAATTGCGACTTTGTCTTAGTAAATCGTTCCACCATAAGAAGCGACTTTTGGGCTTTCTCACCCCTCACCCTCAATCCCTCTCCCCGTTGAGGGGAGAGGGAGGAAGCTGGCGGACGTCTGTGATTGCTCGAAGGCCAGACAGCGTGCGACTGGTTCCTGAAAAGCACAAAAGAAACATCCAACATTGAACATCCAACACCCAACATCGAAAGGAACGCAAAATTTAACCACTAAGGCACCAAGAGACCAAGGGTGGACACAAGAGGGAACGGAGAAAAAACCTCACGCAAAGGACGCGGAGGGCGCAACGAAGATGATCGAGATGGCCGGGGTGAAGAGATCTCCCCGTTGAGGGGAGAGGGAGGAAGCCGGCGGACGTCTGTGATTGCTCGAAAGCCAATGTGAGTGCGACTGGTTCCTGAAAGCACAAAAGAAACATTGAACATCCAATCCGCCTTCGCCTGGCTACGGCGCGACAAGCATTCAACGCCCAATATACAAGGGCATACGCCCCCTCACCCTAGCCATCTCCCCCGAGGGGGCGAGGGTAAACGCTCCGACAATTTCAATGCGTTACGGACCCTACAGCTCCGATTCGAATTGCAACTTTGGTGCAGCGAATTACTTTGTCGGTGATGAATACCAATGGGGTTTCGACTAATTCGGTGACGTGGATCCCGGAATCTGTCCGGCATGTTTGGGGCAGCCAGCCCCATATCATCCATATCGCCATCATTATCGGCCTGGCTTTTATCGCGCATGTCATCGTCAAATCGGTCCGGCATTACAGCGAATGGATGATCAACCGGAGCCATGAAAAAAGGCATCCCTTTGATTTTGTCACTCAACAACCGAAATTCATCACCCTGACGCGGTTGATCGTCAGTGCCATCACTTTTGCGATCTATGCGCTGGCGATCCTGTTCATCGTATTGCTGTTTGATCCGAATGGGACCGGGAGCACGTTCAAAACGTATCTGACCAGCGCGGCGGTGGTCGGCCTGGCGTTGAGCTTCGGTTTGCAGGGCCTCGTGCAGGACGTGGTCACTTGTGTGACGCTGATCCTCTCGGACGCGATGGACGTGGGGGACACTGTTGACCTGATGAACGGGGTCATCGGGCGCGTCGAACGCATCGGCCTGCGCTTCACGAAGGTGATCAATTTTTACAACCAGGAGATTTTTGTCCCCAACCGCAACATCAATAACGTCAGCCGTTTTCCCCATGGCGGGGTCCTGGCCTATGCCGACGTGCAGATTCCCGCCAAGGCAGACCAGCAGGCCATCGCCGAGACCATCCAAAAGGTATCGAAGGGGGTGGCAGCGCAGTTCAACGCGATCATCCTGGGCGAACCGGCTTTCAGCAAGGTCGAATCGACGCCCGGCGGCTGGAGTTTCATGCGGGTGCGTTTCAACATCTGGCCGGGGCAGAATAGTTTGATCGAAACGACTTTCCGCGCCCAAATGGTCAGCGCCATCAAAACCTTCGAGCCGGCCTATACGGATTGGCAAGTCGTGGTGACTTATCGGGCGATGGCGGCGGCAAGCGCTTAGCGAAATCCTATAGTTTTTTTCAAACCCGTTCTTTTGGGAACGCCATCGCAACCGTTGCGTTCTGCAAACGCTCTTGATTTTGGTTGTGGTTTGGCCCGCAGAAGCGTAGGAATGAATCATTCAGCCATGCCAATCGGACCTGTCAGCAATTCGCACCGCCAGATCAGCGTCGTTGAGCCGCTGAGTCCGGCGTTCGAGCGGGTCAAACAAATGCTCTTCCAGCCGTTCGAGATCGGCAAATGGTTTGTCATCGGTTTTTGTGCGTGGCTGGCTCAACTCGGCGAATCGGGCGGCAGCGCAAATTTCAGCCAGAATAATTTCAACGGGAACCATTATAATAATTCCACCGACAATTTCCGACATGGATATACCCAAGTGCATGATTACATATTGGAGAACTTGTACTGGCTTGTTCCGCTGGTGATTTTTTGCGTGGTCCTGGGTTTGGCGATTTGGGTTTTGATCGTCTGGCTGAACAGCCGCGGCAAATTCATGTTATTACATTGCGTCGCCCTCAATAAAGCTGAAGTCACCGAGCCATGGAACAAGTACGCCGCCCAAGGCAACAGTCTCTTCCGGTTCCGGTTGGTGTTGGGTTTGATCGGGATGGCTGTGATGTTGCCAATGCTGCTGATCATGGGGGTGCTGATCATAAAAATGGTTTTGGCAGGCCAACCTGTCATAGAGGCGATCCTGATGGTGGCAGGACTGGCGATGGTCTTTATCGTTTTAGTGATCATCCTGGGACTCATCCAAAAATTCACTGTCGATTTCGTGGTGCCCATCATGTATCTGCGCGGTGGCACCTGCCTGCAAGCCTGGGGTGAATTCTGGAGATTACTTTGCGCAAATCCCGGACTGTTCGCGCTCTATATCCTGTTCCAACTTTTGATCTCTATAGCCATCGGGATAATCGTTGTGGGGGTTTTTGTGCTGACCTGTTGCATCGCCTGTTGCCTGGCGGCCATTCCGTATATCGGCACTGTCTTATTGTTGCCGATCTTCATCTTTAAACGCTCTTTCTCGATCTATTTTCTGCGCCAGTTCGGTCCGGAATATGATGTCTTTCCGACTGCGCCGCCGACTGCGCCCGCTCCATCGGGCCTGCAGCCCTTCCCCGGTGCATCTTGACAATGCCCCTGGAGGTTCGGATTGGTAGCGGAACGCGGCTCTGTGACCCGCAGCAGCTTCGCCAGGACAAATGCACGTGGAGAAATTAAAGTGAGTTCAAATTTGCCAATTGCTGCGGCTCACAGAGCCGCGCTCCGGGGAGCAATGCCGAGAGTCGCCTCCCCTCCCCGGTGGACCGCTTTAAAGTTGCCATTTGGGCCAGTTTTCATTAGTCTTTCCTTGGCAATGGAGTTTGCCATCCTGACGGAAAACCGCCTGATCCCAGCGCTGATGACTCCTGAGATAACACGAATCTTATGAACATCGCATATCTTTGGGTCGCCATCGGGGGAGCGGTCGGCAGCATGGGCCGCTACTGGCTCAACGGAGTTATAACCCATCATGCTTCAGACCCTGCCGAAACTTTTCCTTTGGGCACCATGGTCATCAACATCACGGGCTCTTTTCTCATCGGCATTTTTGCCGCCCTGACGGTGCCCGAGGGCCGGATGGACCCCCAGTCCCGGATCTTCGCGACGCAGTTTCTGATGATCGGCATCTGCGGGGGTTACACGACATTCTCTTCGTTCAGCCTGCAAACGTTGAACCTGTTGCGGGAGCGCGAATGGTATTATGCGGGCATGAACATGGTTTTGTCCGTGGTCCTGTGCATGATCGCCGTGTGGCTGGGTTTTATGCTTGGCTCGCTGTTCAGTCCAACCAAAGGAAATTGAGATGCAACTCCCCAATGACGCTATCCTGTTGAGGATTTATACCGGTGAAAGTGACCGGTGGGAACACAAGCCGCTGTATGAAGCCATCGTGTTGGCCGCGCGCGAGGCGCATCTGGCCGGCGCCACGGTCCTGCGCGGGCCGATGGGATTCGGCAAGGCCAGCCGGTTGCACACGGCCAAAATCCTGCGGCTCTCCGCCGACCTGCCGCTGGTCATCGAAATCGTGGACAGCGAGGAAAAGATAAATTCGTTTCTGCCCACGCTGGACAAGATGATCGGGGGCGGGCTGGTAACGATGGAAAAGGTGAAAGTGTTGCATTACCGCTCCGGCAACGGCGACAGTCCCTCAATTTGAGAGCCCCATTTGGGAACCAGTGAGAGGGTCCAGGGGAATCGCTTTGAGATAATCCGGCACCAAATCAGCGGCATTTGCGGGCGGTTTGCCTTTGTCCAATCCATAAGCCCGCGCCGCCAGGGCAATCATCAATTGCCTCTGGGTTTGTTCTGCTGCGATGTATTTTTTTTCGCCGGATTGAAGTACAGCCGACAGGCTGCGACGATCAAAAATCCGGGCCAGCTCGTATCCAAGCCCCGGGAATGTGCGCCTAGACCAAACCTGCTCCTGCAGAACCACGTCATCCCAGGTCTGGCGCTGGTCATCGAGGGTCTCCAGTTCGGCGGCGGCTTCGCGCGATGTCTGCACGTCGAGTTGAGAGACAACCTGTTGCAAATGCCTCGCGCCAACCTGATAAAGGGCGAGGCCGACCAGTTCATCGATCAAGGCACCACCGCGGGAGGAATCATCTCCCAGGCGGATGGCGTCCAGATAAGAATGGGCGGCATCGTTGGTGCGATTTTGCAGTTCCGCCAGCCGGCCTTCGGCAGCGAAGGCCAATCCCAACCTTTTTACCCCGGCGAGGTCGTCGAGGTGAGCATCGATGTAGTTCGTGGAGAATTGCATGGGAACGGCGCATTGGTTACTCATCGCTGTACGCGCCAGGGCCAGGGCCGTCGCATTCTGTGAGACCCTTTGGCTCAACTGCGGTTGGTCTAACTTATCGATGTCAGAAGGATCGTTGGAAATCATACTGCCGGCTTTGACCAGATCTTCATACCCATTCGAAGCGGGCAAGGGCGGCAATGACGGCACATCTTCCGAGAGAAAAATGAAAGCAGCCAGGAACATCGCGGCGGGGAAAAATAAAACGAGCCCCAACACAAGCCGGTTGCGGACTTTTTGTTGCATGAGGACGCAGCTTGGTGAAAAGGCTGGCGGCGTCAATATTTTTATGACTGAAACTGACACCCGGCTTCGTCGTTAAAAGTAAAAAGAGCGTCCACGCCTTTTACCTGATCTAAGTTTCCACTTTAGCGTCGGCAATGCCGTCAATAAATTGCCGTACGGTGGGGTCGGTGGAATTGAAGATCTGCTCGGGAGGGCCGTTGGCATGCACTTTTCCGCGGTGCAGCATGATGACATGCTGCCCCACCCGCCTGGCACTGCGCATATCGTGAGTCACCACCACCGTGGTCGCCTGCAAATGATCGCGCACCCGCAGCATCAGATGATCGATGCTATCGGAAACAATGGGGTCAAGGCCGGTCGTGGGCTCGTCATAGAGGATGATTTGAGGTTCATAGATGATCGCCCGGGCCAGGCCGACGCGTTTTCTCATGCCGCCGGACAGCTCGGCCGGGTTTTTATTCTGTGTTCCCGGCAAATCCACGACTTCCAGCGCATGCGCCACCCGTTTGGCGATCTCGGCCTCACCCATTTGCTTGTTCCGCCGGAACGCGAAAGCGACGTTTTCCGCAACGGTCATCGAATCGAACAACGCCGCGCCCTGGAAAACCATGCCAAATTTCTGGCGTACGCGGAGCAATTGGCGCTCATTCATCGGCACAATATTTTCGTCGTCGACCAAGACCTCGCCTGAATCGGGTTTCATCAACCCGATAAGGTGCTTGAGCAAAACGCTTTTCCCGCAACCGCTGCGCCCGATGATGGCGACGGACTCGCCGCGCTCGATCCGGAAGCTGATGCCATCGAGGACGGTCTGGGTACCGAAACCTTTTCGCAAATCACGGACTTCAATCATCGCCTGCAAAGTATCAAATCGGGCAGGGTTTGCCAGCGTTAGATATCCGGCGGTACTGCTATAATTGCCCGATGAGTTTGCCGAGCACGAGGGTCAGGAAGAAATTTGTGATCAGAATGGTGATCGAAGAGTATACCACGGCTTCGGTGGTGGCCCGCCCCACGCCTTCGGCGCCGAGGCCGCAACTCAAGCCCTTGTAACAGCCGATCAGCGCAATGATGCCGCCGTAAATGAACGCCTTCACCAGCCCGATGACGACGTCGATGTCATGCGTGAAATGCAGCATATTCGCCCAGGAATAAACCGGGTCGACCCCCAAGAGGTAGACGCCCACGAAATAACTGCTCGCGATGCCCAGGCTGATGGATTCAAGAGTCAGGATCGGCAGCGCGATATGACCCGCGGCGATCCGCGGCACCACCAGGTAATCCACCGGGTGCGTCGCCAAAGTGCGCAGCGCATCGATCTGCTCGGTCACGCGCATGGTGCCGATCTCGGCGGCAATGGCCGCCCCGACTCGCCCGGCGACCATCAAGGCCGTGAGGACGGGGCCCAATTCGTCGCACAAAGACACGCTGACCACGGCGAGCGAGGCGGTGTCCATCTTAACTTTATGGAATTGGAAATAGGTCTGCGCTCCAAGCACCATGCCGGTGAAGGCGCCGGTCACGAGCACGACGAGCTGCGATTTGACGCCGATAAAATAAATCTGGTACAACAGATCGCGCCACGCGACCTTGAGCTTGAAGAGCGAGGCGAGGGAATCACGGGCCAACAAGGTGACCTGCCCAAGACCGGCGAGATCGTCATTGATGCGTTTGCTGGCCAATAAGTTCATCGTCGCCCGCAAGTTAAACTTTGGGAGGCGATTTGGCCAGCGCGGGATTTAGGATGGAAAGTGACGTGAGGCAGTGGGCGGAGGCCAGGCGCAGGGGGGAGCGGTTTCCAATGCGAATTTCAGGCAGGATGCCCGAAAACCGGCAGCGGGAAGCCCACCCGACATTTTGCGGGATTTGGGATGCCGCAACTTTGGCCTTCAGTTAATCTGGGGCCGTTAATTCGTTAGATGAAAAAATATTGGCATGTCATCGGCATCGGGCTGCAAAACAACCTGACGTATCGCTTCAATTATTTGACGCGGACGCTGTTCAGTTTTATCCCGCTTTTCGCCATGCTCTCGCTCTGGCAGAAGATCTATTCGGGCAACAGTTCGGCGCATGGCGGCTGGACCAAGGCGGACATGATTTTTTATTACCTGCTGGTCGCGGTCATGGACATCTTCACGGCGGTCAATGAAGACGATTGGCAAATCGCAGCGGACATCCGCGAAGGCGCCATCAGCCAATTCCTGCTCAAGCCCATCGATTATTTGTGGTACCGGCTTTGCCTGTTCTTTTCGGGCCGGATGGCTTTCATCATGATGGCCGCCGTGCCCCTGGCGCTGTTCATTTTCTGTTTCCGGAGTTATGTGATCCTGCCGGCGAGTGGAGTCGCGGTCTTGGTTTTTCCGATCTCGATGTTTCTCACGGCGTTGCTGCAGTTTTTCATCTCCTACGCCATGGCGATGCTCGCGTTTTGGCTGCTGGAGATCTCGACGTTCATTTTCATCCTGTTTGCGTTTGAATACATCGCGAGCGGACACTTGTTTCCACTCGACCTGCTTCCTTCTTCATTTGAGCACGCCGGGCTCTCGCACGCGGCGGCGCAAGGGTTTTATAATTTCTTGATGCTGACCCCCTTTCCCTACCAACTTTATTTTCCGGTAAGCATTTACATGGGAAAAATCAGCGGGCCGGCTTTATGGAGCGGATTGTTGATCCAGTTGGCCTGGGTCATGATCGCTTATTTCTTCGCGCGTTTTATGTGGCAGCGCGGAGTGAAACGATATTCCGCGTTTGGCGGATAACTCAAATCGCAAAATCGGTGTATTCCGGACGGGCGGCTTCGGAAGGAGGATTCAACATGCCGGCGGCCACGGTCGCATTGGTCCCCTGCTCGATCAGGATAAATGCCCCGGTCAGGCGGTTGGTCTTGTAGCCGTCGAAAACCAGCGGCGTGGCAGTTTTAAGCCGGATGATGCCGATGTCGTTCATGCCCAGTTCGCTCGGGTTCGGTTCCGGCTCAAACGTGGTCATATCGATGCGGCTATCCAGCGAAGTGACGATGGCCTGCACGGTCCGGGTGGTATGCTTCAGGAAATATTTTTTCCCAGCCGATACAGGACGCGAATGCATCCAACAAACGCGCGCGGTCAATTCGGCGCTGTGACCGGGAAGTTCTTCCAGGCCCACAATCATATCGCCGCGGCTGATGTCGATGTCATGCTCCAGGCAGATCGTCAATGATTGCGGGCAAAACGCCTCGTGGAGGGAGCCATCGTAGGTCCAGAGGTCCTTGATCCTGGTCTTTAAACCGGCGGGCAAGACGACTACTTCCTGTCCGCGCCGGACGATGCCGCCGGCAAGTTGCCCGCTCAACCCGCGAAAATCATGAAGCTTCTGATCGCGCGGATTATTCGGACGATTGACCCATTGCACGGGAAATCGCAAGGCGGCCAGGTTCCAATCGCTGGCGATGTGCACTGTTTCCAGATGCGCCAGCAAAGTGGGGCCGGGATACCACGGCGTCTGTTTGGACAAGTCCACGACGTTGTCGCCATTGAGCGCGCTGATGGGAATGAATTTCACATCGCGAAACACGTCGAGCTTGGGAATAAAATCTTCGATCTCATCGCGAATCTCCGCAAAACGCTCTTCGCTCCAGCCCATCAGGTCCATTTTATTGACGGCGATGACGAGGTGCGGAATGCCCAACAACGATGCGAGGTAAATATGGCGGCGGGTCTGCTCGATGACGCCCTGCCGCGCATCGACCAAAACCACGGACATATTGGCCGTCGAGGCGCCGGTCACCATGTTGCGGGTGTACTGCACATGTCCCGGCGTGTCGGCCACGATGAACTTGCGTTTGGGCGTGGCAAAATAGCGGTAGGCGACATCGATGGTGATGCCCTGCTCGCGTTCGGCGCGCAGGCCGTCGGTGAGGTTGGCCAGGTTGATCTGTCCGCCGCCGGTGATATCCGCACTCCGCTCCAGCGCCTCGATCTGGTCTTCCATCAATGACTTGGAATCGTAAAGCAAACGACCGATCAATGTGGATTTGCCGTCGTCAACACTGCCACAAGTGTTGAAGCGCAGCATTTCGATCGGATGTTGGGTATGAGACATGGATTAAGGGGCGTATTTGGACAAATTCTTTTTCAAGGCGGCGCTTGTGCTGAAAATCGGCGCGGACACTTTCGCTTTCACTTTGGCGATGCCTTCGTCGTCGCCGTCCATGAAAATGAAAGGCGTTTCGCGATAACTTTTGGCATTGCGCAATGCGCGCGCGCATTCGCGGCTGTGCACCGCTTTTTGGGCGATGTCCAGGACGACGATGTCAGGGGCGAAGGCCTTAAGATTTTTACATCCGCGGGAGCCTTCCTCAAATTCCATATCAACTTCCCAACCGTCGGAAACAAATTCAGCCGCGCGCGCGGTAGCGCCGGTTTTCTCCCAATGGAACAAGAATATTTTGCCTTTGGACGATGCTTTCATGCGATGAACAATAAAACGAGTACGACCAGACAACTAATCGTCCCAAAGGGCAGATACCAAAGTTGCAAAGCCGTCGTGATCGCCAGTGCGATTTTTGCTCCTTTCAGACGCCGTAAATAAGCCACGAGCGCCGCCAGGGCCGCAGCGCCCTCAAAAACAAATATGTTCTTCACGAGAAATGATTGCGGATCAAGCCCCACTGCCTGCACCACTTTCGACCAGGGACCGAGTTGCCCGGCATAGGCACCAGACCCGGGAGTCACGTAGTTGCCAGTGGTGATCGCGTGGATCCCGTCAAAAATCATATAGCCGGAATTCGTCACAACCATAAAGGCGATCAACCATTTTTTCCAGTTCATGGCCTTAAAAATATCCCGCCTTCTTGCGGTCTTCCATGGCCGCTTCGCCGGCTTTGTCGTCAGCGCGGGAACCGCGCTCGGTCACGCGGGCGGCGGCGATCTCTGCGATGATGTCATCCACCGAATCCGCCGGCGATTCGACCATGCCGGTGCTGATGATGTCGCCGATGGTCCGGACCCGCACCACCAATTCCTTGACCTCTTCCTTTGGCTTTGGCGGCAACAAATCCGTGACCGGCAGCCATTGGCCGCCTCGACGCACACATTGACGCGTATGGCTGAAATAAATAGTCGGGACATCGAGCTTCTCCTTTTTGATGTATTCCCAAATATCCATCTCAGTCCAATTACTCAATGGAAACGCGCGCATATGCTCACCGGGATTGATGCGCGCATTAAACAGGTTCCAAATCTCCGGGCGCTGGTTTTTGGGGTCCCATTGGCCGAAGCTGTCGCGATAACTGAAGAACCGTTCCTTGGCCCGCGCTTTTTCCTCATCGCGGCGGGCGCCACCAATGAGGCAGTCAAAACGAAATTCGTCAACGGCAGCGAGCAGCGTGGGGATCTGCAATTGGTTGCGGCTGATTTCCCCCCGGCGCACCACGGCGGTCCCATCGGCGATGGCATCCTCCACCTTGCGAATGATCAACTTCACGCCCAGTTCCTTCGCGCGGCGATCACGAAACTCGTTCAGCTCGGGAAAATGATGGCCGGTGTCCACGTTGAGGAGTGGCATCGGCAAATCCGACGGACGGAATGCTTTTTCGGCCAGGCGGAGCAGACAGATGGAATCTTTGCCCCCGGAGAATAAAATCGCCGGATAATCGAATTCGGCGGCGACTTCACGCATGACGTGAATCGCTTCCGTTTCGAGAAACTGCAAATGGTCCAGATGATAGCTACTCATGAATCAAGAGCCTCAAATCAACTTTTGGCAACAGCTTTGGTTCCCCATTCCGCGTGAAGGCCGCATTCACGCTTGTCATCGGCCTTGGCCGGGTCGAAATAATCCCACTCATTCGGGAGATCATACTGCTTCAAGTAATTTTCCATGTCCGCGTCGTTCCAATAAAAGACGGGGCTGACCTTCAATGCGCCGATATTTTCGTCGAAGGCGACGATGTCCATCTGGGCCCGGTTCTGGTTCTGTGATTTGCGCAGCGCCAGGAGCCAGACTGCCGGCGCGAGTTCCTTCATGCCGCGCTGGAATGGTTCCAGTTTCATCAAGGTGCTGAATTCCTTCAACGCTTTTTCATCGTCGGTGGACGGGATTGGGCCATAGATCGCGTCGCGATGGGCGGCGGAAATCTTCGGCAAATAGGGTTTCAGGTTCAGCTTGAGCGTCTTTCTCAATTGCTCCGCGTGCTGATACGTGGCCGGACGGTTGTAACCATGGTCAACCCAGAGCACGGGGAGATCCGCCTGCACCTGGGTGCAGAGATGCAGGATGACCGCTTCATGGGGACGAAAGTTCGTCGAGACCACGGCCCGGCCATTCGCGCGGGCGATGGCCCACTTCACGATCTCAAGCGGTGATTTATCGCGCAGTTCCGCGTTAACTTTAGAGATTTGATCGGCAGTCATGGAAACAAAGGTCAATTGCTCACGGCCGGCGCCGCTTCTTTAAGAAAAACGCGATCGCACCAATCGCCGAAGCGTTCGCCGCTCTTGCGTTCTTTGGCAAAGCGCGTCAGCACCGGGCGCAATTCGTTTTCGATCTCCGGGTCTTTGACAACGTCTTTCCAGATGCGATTCAGCCGCGTGCCGGGGGCATTGCCACCCAGCCAGACCTGATAACGTCCCGGCGCTTTGCCCACAAAAGCGATCTCGGCCATGTAGGGCCGCGCGCATCCGTTTGGACATCCGGTCGAACGGATAATGATCTCCTCGCCGGCCAGGCCGGTTTCCGCGCAAAGCTTTTCGATCCGGTCGATCAGCCCGGGCAACATCCGTTCGCTTTCCGCCAGCGCCAATCCGCAGGTCGGCAATGCGGGACAGGCCATGGAGGCGGCGTGTAAAATAGTGGTCTGGTTGTCGGTCTTGATCCCATGGGTGGCCAGCAAACTGGTGATGGCCACCTTTTCATGATGATCGGCATTGGCCAGGATCACGTTCTGGTTCGTGGTCAGACGGAATTCAAGGCCAGGGAATTTTTCCGCCACGTCGCGCAACGCCGTCTTTAATTTCCGGCCGTCAACATCTTTGACGCGGCCCGTCTCGACAAAAACCGTCAAAAACCATTTGCCGTACGCATCCTGATGCCAGCCGAGCAGGTCCGTCGTGGTGGTGAATTTATAATCCCGCGCCGGCGCCAGTTGGAGGCCCGCGCGTTTTTCAATTTCCGCGCGCGCCCAATCCACCCCGCGCTCTTCGATGACATATTTCAAACGCGCGTGCTTGCGGTTCGTCCGGTCGCCAAAATCGCGGTGGACGGTCAAAACGGCTTTTGCGACATCGATCATTTTCTCACGGGGCAAATAACCGAGCACATCGGCCAGTCGCGGGAACGTCTGCTCATTGCCATGGCTGCGGCCCATGCCGCCACCGACGGCAACATTGTAACCGACCAGGTGGTCGTTCTCGACAATGGCGATGAACCCGATGTCGTTCGTAAAAAGATCGACGTCATTGACGGGCGGAATCGCGAAGGCGACCTTGAATTTCCTGGGCAAATACGATTTGCCGTAAAGCGGATCGACAAAGTTTTTGTTCTCGTCGCCGTCCAGGTTCAATTGCACACCTTCAATCCAGATCGAGTGATATGCTTTCGTTTGCGGCGCGAGCGCCTGCGCGATTTTATTGCAATCGGCATAGACTTCGTCGCGCGCCTTCGTGAAGGCGGGCGTGGGCGGCGCAAGGACATTGCGATTCACATCACCGCAGGCGGCCAGCGTCGAGAGCAGTGATTCATTGATGCCTTTGATGACAGATCGCAGGTTGTTTTTGAGGATGCCGTGGAACTGGATCGTCTGCCGGGTGGTGATCCGCAATGTATTATTGGCGTGCTCCGTGGCCAGGGTGTCGAACACTTTCCATTGATTTGCCGTCATCACGCCGCCGGGGACGCGGCTGCGCACCATCATGATATATTTCTTTGCCGTTTTGCGCAGGTCGCGGTCGTCCTGCTGGTAGCAACCATGGAATTTGAGAAATTCGTAATCATCCTGCGAAAAATGATCCACGGCTGTGTCGGCAATCGACGCGGCGATGGTACCGGCCACCGTCGGGATGGCCGATTTGATTTCCTCGTTATGTGTCAGCTTGGGAGCCTCATTACTCATAAGGAATTGTTAATTTAACTTAAATGGGCTTCCGGTTCAAGAACGCTTTCAGGAATAAGCCGTTGGCCTGCAATTGGCGGCGGGGAATATGCGCTGCTAATCAGGTGGCCGGGACAATTTTTTGCAATAAAACGGTCACGCCAAACAGGATCAGGAAGATCACGCTCAAGGCCCGGGGACATTGCGGGGACGGGGCCACGGCGAGCCAATCCACAAAAACGATGCCCGCCAGCAGCCCGGAAACGACCTGGCCGATATTGACCGCGCCATCCTGAAAAATGGTCCGGACACAACGCGCCACCCAGAGGATGGGCACGAGCGCCAAAAGCATCGCCTGGCCCCAGGCATCTCCCACGTTCATGGTGGCCGCGAGCAGGACCGGCACGGCGAGGAAAATGAGCGGCCAAGACGGCACCGGCCCGCGAAAACTCTCGCGCCGGGCCACATAGCTCAAGCCGACGATATAAAATGCCAGCGCCATGCCGCACCAGATGGGCCAGCCAACTAAACCATTAATGCCCGTCGTGCCCGCGATCACATACACCCAAAAACGGCAGAGGCCCATCAGCCAGGGGGATGCGGTGATGGCCTTGTGCGTCAAATCGTAAATGACGATGCAAACGGCAAGGATCACCGCGAGCGCGCCCGCGAGCTTTCCGCAAAAAATCAAAAAAATGATCCCGGCCGCCAGCAGGGACCAACCCCAAATCCAAACTTTGTCCAGGGTGATGGCGCCGGAGGGGATCGGCCGCGATGACCGGCGTTGCCGGTCAAATTCCACATCGAACGCGTCGTTTAAAAACATTCCTCCTGAATAAAGCGCGCTCGTTCCCAGGATTAAAAATGGCAATTTCCAATAATTTCCATTCCCCGAAAGCCACCAGCCGGCGAGGCAATTTGACCAGACTGTCGGCAAATTTGAGACGCGCCCCAAAATGAGCAATGTACGAAATCGTGGTGGCATTTATGTTTTAGTCGTCCAAGGGGACGAAATGAGCGGTGACTATAAATCATTGGCCGAAAACATAAATCATAATTTGGAAAGGCCATGCTGTGTTCTGACTGCGCCTGCACCCTTTGCTTGTCTCACCCCTCACCCTCTGAACGAACGGGTTGATAGGTAACACATCAGACCGGGCTGATAGGTAACAGTTTTTGGTTTTGTTGGCGATTCGAATTGCAGCTTTGGTGCAGCGAATCATTCCACCTTAAGAAGCGGACCTTTGGACTTTCTCACCCCTCACCCTCAATCCCTCTCCCCGTTGAGGGGAGAGGGAGGAAGCCGGCGGACGCCGATGATTGCTCGAAAGCCAATGTGAGTGCGACTGGTTCGTGAAAGCGCAGAAGCAATATTCAATCCTCCTTCGCCTGGCTACGGCGCGACAAGCATTCAACGCCGAAGGTGGAAACGGGGATGGTTAAGATTAGGATTATGACGGGGCACAGTCCCGCAATCAGGCTCGATGGAGTCGCCCCGTATTTCAAATGGGATATCGCAGGCAATGTTCCGATCATTTTAAGAACAATGTGGGGATATGCCGCGTTCGGCGAGTTGCGCCAGCGTCCATCGATATTCCGCCACGAGTTGGCCGACCACGTCCTGCGATTTCAATTCCGGCGGCAAAACCTCCCAGGTGTAGGTTTCCATCTCCAAATGTGGACATAAGGCTGGATTGGCGCCGAGCAAATCGAACAGGCCCAGCAAATGGTCATTGGTATTTTGCAACGGCGGCGCGGCAGGCGCATGGAGGGGCACATGAAAATGAACACGCCATTCGGAAAGTTTTGAGTCTTCGGCCAGGGCATCAGGCAGGTCGCGAAAGTATTTCAATGTTCCATCGCTGCCGCGCGCGATGACCTGGTGCAAATAAATATCATCGGAAAATCTGGCGAGGGCCGCACGGGCTTCCCCGGTCGCGACCGTTTTTAGCGCGGAGCTTAAATGAAACTTGCTGATCTTGATCCCGGCATCCTGGAGGGACGCAATGGCTGTTTGCGGTTCCTCGTATTCCACCGCGAAATGACAACAATCATAGTTCACCCCCAAAAACTCATCGAGGCGTGAATCGCCCTTGCGCTCTTCCCGCATCCGCTGAAAAAACGAAATCGTCTCCACAGTATTCTCAAAATAGCAGAGGGGTTCAGGTTCAAGTCCCAGATGGAGTCTGCGTTTTGATTTTTCACTGACGCGCGAGACATGGTCGAGACAGGCCCAGAGGTTTTGGCGGATGGCTTTCGTGTGCGCATCCGTTTTCACGAATTCCTTGAAGGAGCCGGGGAGTGTGCTGATGCTGCCTTCCACGCCGGCGGGCAACAGCCCGGCCAGCAGGTCAAAGAGCTGATTGGTATATTCCAGCCGCGCGGGCGAGGTCCAATCAGGCAGATAAACCTGCTCCTTGACACGTTCGCCATGAAATTGGCCGTAAGGAAATCCGTTGATCGTGAAGACGTAACAAGAGTTGGTTTCGAGCCAGCGTTGAAATCCTAAAAACGCTTTTTTATCAGACAATTCCATCGCCGCCGTCGCGCCCAGGCGCAATCCGATGCCAAACCAGCCGTCCGGACATACTTGTTCCCGCACAGCGAGGGTGTATTTTTGCAAGGAATCCAAGGTTTCCCGCCAATTCCGGCCACGATGGATATTAGTACTATAAGCCAGATGCAAATTATGATTGAGTTTCACCGGCTTCCAAAATATAAATAGTGTTTTGAGTAAAGCGCATTGACAGGTTTTATGCGCGTGGTTAGTTTAATACAAATTCAATTGATTAGGCCATGCTGATTCGCATTAGTTTGTTTATCGCCATCCTTGCAGCCCTCGCGGCAGGCATCGTGAACGTAGTTGTCATCAAGCCCAAGATTGCGATGCTGCAATCGCAACGGGATGATTGGCACACCCAGTATACCGATACCTTCCAGAAGCTCACCAGCACCCAGCACGAACTGGCCAAAACCAAGAGTGATTTGGCCGATACCCAGCAGCAATTGGCCGATTCCAAGGCGGCCCAACAAAAAGCCGAAGCCACCGCCGCCGCGCAACAGAAACGCGCCGATGATCTGTCCGACCAATTGACCAAAGTCACTGCCGACCGCGATGAGGCTCAGGGGGAATTGGCCGCTTATAAGGCTACAGGCGAGACGGCGCAGCAAGTCGAACAGATGGTCAACGATATCAAAAATGACAATGATGAGATTGCCGCCATCAATGATGAAAAAGCTGTTTTGAACCGCACGGTGACGCGCCTGCAGTACCAGATCAATTTACTCGTCGGCACCAATATGGTAGTGACGCTTCCCGCCAACCTTGAAGGCCGGGTATTGGTGGTGGATCCCAAATGGGACTTCGTCATCCTGGATGTCGGTGATGATCAGGGCGCTGTCCCAGAAGGTGAAATGCTCGTGAGCCGCGATGGCAGATTAGTTGCCAAAGTCATCATCAACAGAGTGGAAAAGAACCGTTGTATTGCCAATATCATGCCGGGCTGGAAACTCGGCGATGTGTATGAAGGCGACATGGTGACGCCGGCACATCCCGCATCCTGACCCATTTCGCAAAATGAAAGTTCGCGCCGGTCAATTGATTCTGCTCCTTGCGCTGGCAACGATTCTCCTCGGTATCACCGGCTGCAAGACCAATCCGCCCTCGAATGATTCCGCGCGTCCGTGGAATTCACCCACGGGTGAGGAAGGCGGAATGCCGATACAAATGGAGCAGCACCAGTAGTCAGGCGATCTTCACGCCTCGCGTCGGCGTCAAAACCAGGTCCATCCGGACATCCAGTTTTCCCGCAGGAACGGCATCCACCATCTGTTCGTCAAAGGCGATACCGATTTTTTTTCCACGAAAATTTTCCAATAAGCGGTCGTAGAATCCTTTCCCCCGCCCCAGCCGGTTGCCCTGCAAGTCAAAGGCCACTCCCGGGACCAGGACGAGGTCCAAATCGTCCAAAGGCATCTCGAGGCAGGCGATGGACGGCTCGCGGATACCGAATTGGCCGGACAAAATCTCCACCGGCAGGTTTTTCACCCGGCGCGATTGGTAAACTCCGCGGTCTGCGTCAAAACATGGCAGGGCGACCACCTTGCTGCTGTTGACGGCCTCTTCCACGAGCGGCCAGATGTCCACTTCTTGCGCTAGCGGCGCGAAGAGCAACACGGACTGCGCCTCCTGGAAAACAATGTGCTCCTTCAAGCGGGCACAAATCTTTTGCGAATCGATTTCACGCTGTCCCGGAGAAAGCTTTTTGAGATTGGCGGAAATCTGCTTTCGCAATTCTGCTTTGAGATGGGAAGGCGGCGAAATCATTCTTTGAAAGAATCCGGTTTGTCATAATTGCCCCACCGGATGGAAGGATTTTTCTGACGAAGCCAGGCAATCACTTCACGAAGTTGTTCCCGGGTGATTCCCGCCCCCCGAACGGCCTCGACCGCTAAATGTGAGCCATCTTTAAGCTGAAGTTTAATCGTGTTCGCTTCAGTAACAGCTCGATCAGTCGCACAGCCCTGCCGGTCGGTGGCGTACCCCCAATAAACAATGCCAGGATTTTCCGTCACTTTCCGGGCGGAAATATATCTGCGCCCAACATGAAGCAGGACGGTAAGACGGCAAATCAAACCCAGAATGAAACACAAAATAAACCAAGGTATTCCCCAGTGAAACATCAGCGCTCCGCAACCACACCCCAAAAAAACCAGATACAATGAATGAAAGAAAACTCCCCCGCGGCGAAGGCGGCGAATTAAGATGCATAAACCTTCAGGGAAGTGGTCATCTGCCATAGCCTGGTTCATAAATCATTCGGGCTTCTTTTTTTCTGCGAAGGCAGCTTGTTTCTGTTTACGCCAATGATCGAGCCGTTCCTTGATTTTTTTCTCCACCCCCTGCTCGGTCGGCTGGTAATAGACCTTGTCCACGCCCAGATAATCCTGCGGCACAAAATGCCCCTCGAAATCATGCGCATATTTGTACCCCTCGCCGTGGCCCAGCCGTTGCGCACCTTTATAATGGGAATCTTTCAGGTGCTTCGGCACTTCGATGGTGCGGCCCGATTCCACGTCGCTCATCGCCGCGCCGATGGCCGCCACCGTGCTGTTGCTCTTGGGCGCCGTGGCGATATAAATCGTCGCCTCGGCTAAAGGAATCCGCGCCTCGGGCCAGCCGATAAATTCCGCCGCCTGGAATGCCGCGTTCGCCAATACCAACGCCATCGGGTCCGCCAACCCCACATCTTCCGCGGCATGGATCACGATCCGTCGCGCGATGAACCGCGGGTCTTCCCCCGCATGGACCATCTTAGCCAGCCAATAAAGCGCGGCGTCGGGATCGCTCCCGCGCATGGATTTGATGAACGCCGAGATCGTGTCGTAATGCGCATCTTCATCATCGTAGACGACCGCTTTTTTCTGGATGCTCTGCTCCGCGACGTCGAGCGTGAGGTGCACGATGCCGTCCGGGCCGGGCGGCGTCGTCAAGGCGGCGACCTCCAATGCGCTCAAAGTTTTCCGCGCATCGCCATCGGAGATTTTTGCGAGGTGCCGCAAGGCGTTTTCATCGGCGGCAATCTTCAGGTACCCCAGCCCGCGCGTCTCGTCTTTCAACGCCCGTTGCAACAGCGAAAACAGATCTTCTTCCGTCAACGGCCGTAATTCAAAAATCTGCGAGCGCGAAACCAGCGGCGAATTGACAAAAAAGAAAGGGTTATGGGTCGTGGCGCCGATGAGCTTGACGACGCCGCTTTCGACATCGGGCAGGAGGACGTCCTGCTGCGATTTGTTGAAGCGATGGATCTCATCGATGAACAGGATGGTGGAGGCGCCGGTGTTTTGCAGGCGGTTGGACGCCGAAGATAATACGCGCCGCATGTCGGCGACGTTGGATTCGACGCCGCTCAAGCGCTCGAATTTGCTTTTGGTCTGGCGGGCGATGATCTGCGCGAGCGATGTTTTGCCCGTGCCGGGCGGCCCAAAAAAAATCAGCGATTGGATGCGGTCGGCTTCGATGGCCCGGCGCAACAATTGGCCCGGCGCCAGGATATGGGTCTGGCCGGCAAATTCATCCAGGGAACGCGGGCGCATCCGCGCGGCAAGCGGCTGGTTGCTCAGGGATTTTTCCGGTGAGGACATGGCCGGTTCTTCCGGTTGGCTGGCAACCGGCGCGGAAAACAGGTCGTCACGCGGCATGAGGAGAAATTAACACCGGGAAGAGGATTGCCCAAAGAAAAAAGCCCGCACGGATGCGGGCTGATTGCCCCGCCATTGCCGTGTGCGACATGTATCCTTTGAACTTGTCTTGCAACAAGTGGAACTCGCCTGAGGGCTTTCGACTTCCAGTGAAGGCATGTCGGCCACCGCCAGAACTCATCCCGGGATTCGTATAACTACGGTTCAAGGACTGCTGCGAATCACGAACAGAGCAGGGAAATTTAAAATTGTCTCAACTTCAAAGAGCAAACTTACGATGACTCTGTTATCGTCCCGCGCGCGCTTTTTCTCAAGAAAAAAAATTTAAAAAATTTCTGTGACAACTATTGACAAGCAACCGGCGGTGAGGTGAGCAAGGTGTCTTTCCGATGGCAACCGGCCAGGATCATCTCCCCCGTTTTCGGAAACGGTCGGTGGTCCGTGGTTCCCGGCTATTTTTGCCCGCCGGCTTGAAGCCTTTGGGGTTGAATTTGCGCACCGGCTCGACCGTTCGCGGGCGCGCTTTTGGCGCGAGCACAATCGGGCAGCCTTCGTATCCGAACGCCTTGCGCATCTCGCCCGCCAGATATTTTTTGTACTGGTCGGAGAACATCTCGTCGCGGTTGACGAACAACAGAAATGTCGGGGGGGCCTGGCGGACCTGGGTCGCGTAAAAAAACTTCAATTGATGGCCGGCCGCGCTGATCGGCTGGCGTTTTTCCACCGCATCGCGCAACGTCCGGTTCAAGAGCGCCGTGGGGACTTTCTTCTGCAATTGGGACGCCACGTAGCGGATCGCCTCCAGCAAACGCTCCAGGTGAAAGCCGGATTTAGCCGAGGTGAAGATCACCGGGGCGTAATCGAGAAAGAACATCTTTTTCTGGACCCACTGGCCGAACTCCTGGAGCGTGGACAGTTCCCGGTCCTGTCCCTCGCGGCGTTTCTTCGCATCGCGGCGCTGGATCTCCTCCTTGCGCATTTCACGGACGTCCTCTTCAAACAAATCCCATTTGTTGACCACCACGATGCAGGCCCGGCGATTTTCGACGACGCGATCGGCAATTTTTTTGTCCTGCTCGGTGATGCCCGCCTCGGCGTCCAGCACCAAAACCACCATGTCACTGCGCGCGATGGATTCTTCCGATCGTTTCACGCTAAAAAATTCGATGGAATCGTCGATGCTCCGCGTTTTGCGGATGCCGGCGGTATCGATCAAAATATATTTCTGCCGAACCCCCTCGTTTTCGATCTCGAACGGCACATCGATGGAATCGCGCGTCGTGCCGGGGATCGGCGAGACGATGACGCGCTCGGATTTGGTCAAGGCATTGATGATGGAGGATTTCCCGACATTGGGCCGGCCCACAATGGCGAGTTTCAAAGGCCCCTGGATTCGAGCCAGGCGTACTGGAGCTTCGCCTTCAGGGACTCCGACTTGATCAGGGATTTCGGGTTCAGAAGCTACCGGATCCAACGGCACGGCAACGGTCGCCGCGGTCATCAAATTATCAATGCCTTCGCCGTGAATGGCGCTGACGGGAAATATTTTCTCGAAGCCCAGCTGGGTAAATTCATCCATGCCCTTTTCCGCGCGCTCGGTATCGACTTTATTAACGGCCACGATGACCGTTTTGCCGCCGGTACGTAATTTTTTGGCCACTTCACGGTCCAACGGCACGATGCCTTCCTGCACATTGACCACCAGGATGATCACGTCGGCGGATTCGATCGCCAGGTCCACTTGTTCCACGGCGGCCTTGACGATGACATCATTCGATTTTTCGCCGCGCAACAGTCCGATGCCGCCGGTATCCACCAGGGTGAAGCTTTTGCCACCCCACTCCGCTTCCGCCGTCACGCGGTCGCGCGTGACGCCCGGCTGGTCATGGACGATGGCGATGCGCCGCCCGGCGATGCGATTGAACAGCGCGGACTTGCCGACATTGGGCCGACCCACGATGGCGATTGAATATGGCACTGCCACAGCATGGCAGAAGGAAGGCGCAGAAGACAGAATTAACGGAACCACAAAATGAACTGGAGGAGACGCGGCGGTTAATTGCCTTTTTTTCCGAAAAGTCGCGACACCACAAATATGACGATCAATACGCCAATCACAATGCCGCCGTAGATGAGACGGGTTTTTCGCGGGATGCCACGAAGGCCCGCCAGCATCTGCCCGGACGCAACGTCATTCGTGCTATCATCATCATCGCTGCTCTCAAGCGCCGCCGCGCGATTTCCAATCGGACCAGCCTGAAGTTCCCGAATTTGGTCCTGACAATGCCCGATGATCCGGTATTGCGAATTGATTTCGACCATCTCATCTTCGGTGAGCCGTTTTTTGGGGAGCGAACGGTTCGTATAAAAAAGCTTGGTCATGGCGTTGAACTCCAGGTCGGCCCCTTTGAACATCAATGCCGGCAGTTGGTCGGAGCTGACGTATTGATGACTCTCGTAAGGAAATTGCTGGCTTTGACGCACGTCCACCGTGTTGAAATCGGGAATCTCCGCGCCCGGATGAAACCAGCCCGGATAAATAGCGATAGGGTATTGGTTATCCGTTTGATATGCCTGCACCGGTTGACCGACAATCGCACAGACGCGCAGCCAGGCATTGGTGAATTGCAATTGCAAGGCGGCGATTTGGTCGGCGGGCGAATTGGTGGATGCCACCGCCGGCGTTTGATCAGCAGGCTGCTGGGCGCGAAGACAAAAACACGCGGCCAAAAAGAGGGACAGGAGACAAACATGTCGCAGAAATGAATTGATCGGCCTCATATCAGATTTGATTCAAAACTGCCTGCCATGATGATTTCGTGCAAGGGAATTTCAAACGCATCTTTGCGGCCTTTACCTGAGGCCATTCTGTCTAAATGAGAATTTGACCGGAATCGTTGGGATTGCTACGCTTTTCATCCGTTTCAAATATTTATGGCAAAAGTTTATACTGATAAGGACGCCAATCTGGGCGTGTTACAAAAGAAAACCCTGGCCGTGCTCGGCTTTGGCTCCCAAGGCCATGCCCACGCGCTCAACCTCAAAGACAGCGGCTGCAATGTCATCATCGGCCTTTACGAAGGCAGCAAATCAATCGCGGTCGCGCGCGAAAAAGGGTTCAAGGTTTACCCTACTGCGGAAGCCGTCCGCCGCGCCGACGTCATCTTTGTTTCCCTGCCGGATACCAAACAGCCGGCCGCTTACGTAAAAGATATCGCGCCGAACCTGACCCCAGGCAAGACCTTGTTGTTCGCGCACGGTTTCTCGATCCATTTCAAGACCATCGTGCCGCCGAAGAATGTGAACATCATCATGGTGGCGCCCAAAGGCCCCGGCCATACCGTCCGCCGCCAATATGTGGAAGGCAAAGGCGTGCCGAGCCTCATCGCCGTTTATCAAGGCGGTAAAGCAGCTAAAGCGATTGCGCTCGCGTGGGCCAAAGGCATCGGCGGTACCCGCGCCGGCGTGCTCGAAACCAATTTCAAGGAAGAGACTGAGACCGATCTTTTCGGCGAACAGACCGTCTTGTGCGGCGGCGCCAGCGCCCTGGTGCAAGCCGGGTTTGAGACTCTCGTCGAAGCCGGGTACTCGCCCGAGATGGCCTATTTCGAATGCCTGCACGAGCTGAAACTGATCGCCGATCTGATGAACGAATCGGGCATCAGCGGCATGCGCTTCTCGATCTCCGAGACGGCCAAGTGGGGCGATGTCAGCGTGGGCCCGAAAATCATCGATCCCAGCGTGAAGAAACGGATGAAGGCCGCGCTCAAAGACATCCAGTCCGGCAAGTTCGCCAAGAACTGGGTGGCCGAATACAAAGGCGGCTATAAACGATATAATGCCCTGCTTAAGAAGGGTGAGAAGCATCCTATCGAAAAGACGGGTGCCAAGTTGCGCGCGATGATGCCGTGGATGAAAAAGCATTCCACGAAGGGTGCGCAGGCTGCCTATTAAGGTAGGACGGGCAGTCCCTTGCCCGCCGCACAAGTTTAAAGCCGCTGGAGAAATCCGGCGGTTTTTGTTTTAGCCACCGATTGAACACGGATTAAAAATCCTTTTGGTGGGGCGAGACTCCGTCGAGCCGTGATCTTTTCTGCATTCTTCCTTCCTACTCCCCCTCCGTGATCACCGTATCGTCATGTTCGTAAGCGGGCGCGCAGCAGCACAGCAACCGGAGCGTTTCGTTGCCGGTGTTCCATAGCTTGTGCTTTTGCCCCGGTAAAATGGCAATGGCATCGCCCGTCCTGACTTCGCGGGTTTCGCCGTCGATGCGAATGCGTCCCGCGCCGTGGGTGATGTAATAGATCTCTTCGGCCTTGGGATGATAATGTTCCTGGGTACTGCCGCCGGCGGGCAAGCGGGCTTCGGCCAAACTCTGGTTGCGAATGGCGGAATTGCGATGGGCCAGCAATTCCCGGATTTCCGAGCCGTCTTTGGTGGTAAAGGACGCGACGTCATTCAAGTTTTTGATGTCCATAAAACATGCTGAATATATCCGCAGATGGCGCAGATTAAAAAGTTTAACCGCGAATAAACGCGAATGGACACGAATTAAGGGAAAACAGAAGAATCCGCAGATTGCACAGACACAGATTTTTTAGGCAGAATGAATAGAATGCATAGGATGAGAATTCCCCCAAAGAAAAATTTCGCGCAATGAACCCCTTGTCGCGTCGTAGCGCAGTGAAGACGGATGAACCTGTCGTATGCCATCTGGCCTTCAATTGACTGCAAAACGTCCTCTCCCTGTTCCCTCTCCCCTTAACGGGGAGAGGGTTAGGGTGAGGGGTGAGAAAAGAGAAAGGCTGACTGAGATTCCCCTGAGGCTCATGGGGATGGAACGATGACATGGGAATCGTATAACTCATTCCTCCGAAAATATTTGTGGCACTAATTTCATGCAAACATGCACAAATTTGATGCTGATTTTTTGTCGATTAGCCTCCAACATAACGAACCATTTATGAACTATCATCTTCGCATTTTTCGCACGTTGATCTTTTTTTCCTATGCTTTGGTATTTTCAACCGTCATGGCGCGCGCACAGGAAACGGCCACCCCGGCTGCGCCAGCCATGCCGGCGCCGATACTGCATCCCGCCCTGTTTCTGATCGGTGATTCGATCATGAAAACCGGCACACCGCCCGGTGACCACGGGCCGTATGGGATGGGCTACGAAATCGCTCCCTTGTTCGACCCGGCCAAAATCCACGTCTATAACGAAGGGGCGGGAGGGCGCAGCAGCCGCAGCTATCGGATGGAGGGTTTGTGGGCAACCAACCTTGAGCGCATGCAACCGGGCGATTTTGTCCTTATCATGTTCGGCCATAACGACGCCAAAAATTCAGATAATTATCCTGACCGCACCACGATCAACGGCGGGGGGGATGAACAGATCGTGGTCGGCACGGGTGACAAAGCCGAAACCATCCACACCTATGGCTGGTATTTGCGGCAGGACGTGAAGGAAGCGCAGGCCAAGGGGGCGACGGTGATCGTTTGTTCGCCCGTTCCGCGCGATACGTGGGTGGACGGCAAAATCAAGCGCGGTTTTGACGGGTACGCACAGTTGGCCGCCGATGCCGCCAAAGCCAGCGGCGCCCTGTTCATTGATCTCAATACCCTGGCCGCGAACCACTACGATGCGCTGGGCCAGCAACCAGCCGCCAAATGTTTTGCCGACAACCAGCATACCACCAGGGCTGGGGCTAAAATAAACGCCGAATCCGTCATTGAAGGTCTAAAGCAATTAAAAGATTGTCCGCTGGCCGGTGACCTTGCGCCACCCACTCATTGATCGACTGGAGAAGATTCCCATCCGTAACCAGCGCCGGGTCGCAATAATTATTTGGTTGGGGCGGCGCCGGGAAACCATTCCGTATGCTGGTCGCCCTGGCGGCCGAAGTAGGTCACCCGCTTGCCACGCAGGAAGGCGTAGTAGCCTTGCACCCCGGCCTCCATTGCCCGACGGGTAAAGTCCCGGAATTTCTGGCCGTTCCGCTGGCTGTCCAGGATGTTGGCGCGGAGCGCAGCGGCGTCGAAATCAGCAGCGACCGGAGGCAAGTCTTCGTAATTGATCGGGGTCACAACGGCGTCGCCCGCAGGGCTGTAAAAGGTTTTTCGCATGCCGACGTAATCCACATGGTAATATTCCACGTCCGTGGCAAGCAGTTGCCCGACGACTTCGGGGAAGGAGATGGCGCCGGCCAGGGTTTTGCGGGCGACTTCAGTGATGCTTTCTGTGTTCATAGTTCAATCAAGTTGAGGAATGGTAGTTGGGGGCAGAGAATTTTGAAAGTCACGGCTCGATGTCCCACAGTGCGGGATCGGCACACCGTTATTAACGCCGCCCCCTCACCCTTAATCCCTCTTGTATCTGAATTTCCTTCTATCCTTGTCTTGTGATGAGCGGCATGGGAAGATGGAACTGCCTTGCGGCCTGCAGGCCGCAAGGCAGTGGCGCGGACGAGTTCGTTATCCTCTGGCGCTGGCTCCCCGCTGAGGGGAGAGGGAGGAAGCCGGCGGACGTCTATGATTGCTCGAAGGCTTCATTCGCAGTTGAGATCTACTTGATTTACTTCTTAACAAGGCACCCGCCCGGCTCTCTGCCCTGCTCAATCGCGGAAAGAGAGGGTCAGAGTTTGCGAGTTCGATTGTCTCGGCGTTTCTTTGTGCATTTGCGTTTAAATCCTTCGCTCAAGCCTCTCAAAACACCAAAACTCCTCGCTACCGCGCGGCTACAACTTTTCTTAAAACGCTTTAGCCGC
>DASXDM010000005.1:0-14087 GCA_036490655.1 Verrucomicrobiia bacterium
TAGCCCGGGGTAAGCGCGAGTCTGAGAGCGCGCCACCCCGGGTAACCGGCCCTGAAAATTTGCCGCTGAAGGCGAAGCCGCGCGATAGCGCGAATCCGATCTGCGGCTAAAGCGTTTTAAGAAAAGTTGTAGCCGTGCGACAGCGAGGATTTTTGGTGTTTTGGCGAGGCTTCGGCGAAGGAGCATGTTTGAAAACCCTCTGACTGCCTGGCACGCCGTAGCCTTTGGCGAAGGCGGGAGCTGAAACGACACCAAAACCCAAAAAGACCGCTTCCCCTCTTTCCCTCCCGAAGGGCTACAGTATTTTTTGAAACGCTCTAAGGCTCCCGGGGAGTCGATCGTTTAGCTGAGTTAGGTTTTTAAATCCCATCTATCAAAAGGGAAGGCCTTGCTTTTTAGGACAGATGGTGGGACTTTTTTGCAGTGACAAAACCGCATTCCCATTCGCATAAACGACAGGAACTGTCCGCGCTCAAGAACCGTTTGCGCGGGCAATCGAAGAAGATCACCGGTCCGCGGGCGGCCATCCTGGAAATCCTGCGAAAACATCCTCATCCGCTGACGAACAAGGAAATTTTTTCAGAGATGCCCGGGGGACAATGCGACCTGGCCACCATTTACCGCTCCATGCACCTCCTGGAAAAGATGGGCATGGTCAAACGATTTGATTTTGGCGATGGCGTGGCGCGGTTTGAACTGGTCGGCGAAAATGACGACGGTCATCATCACCATCTGGTTTGCACAAAATGCTCGGAGGTGGTTGAGGTCGAGGAATGCTTTCCGGAAAAGATCGAGAAGAAAATCGCGGCCAAAAACCGCTTTAAGGGCGTCACTCACAAACTGGAATTTTTTGGGATCTGCCCCGACTGCCAGTGACGACTCACCTGTCTTAACCAGTTTTTTTCGGATCAACTGGCGTTTTCTGGACACCCTGGAAAAAACTGGCCTTAGGCCATTTCTTCTTCCAGCCAATCTGTCATATGGAGATATTCCTTGATCTTCCTGCGCTCATAGCGGTTTTTACGCGCTTTTTTTGGTTGATGCTCCGCTTTTCGGAACGGATGTTTTGGATCGCGAATCGCTTCGCTGATAGCTTCCAACGTTTTCATCATAGCTCGATTCCTTTCAGGGCGACGTGCAGCGTAAACAATGCCAAGCCATTGACCTGCTCGAACTTTTTCATGCCTAATTAACCAACTCACAATAACTTAGACGTGCGTTGTTCGCGACTGTTCAAAAAATGTTTACGCGATCCCGCAGAATAAATTTAACCGATTTTATGCGCCTTTAGCTGATGAAACGAACCTGAGCGCCACTCCTTTTCCGTCCGCGCCGAAACCATTGTTAATCCACAACTTTCGAATGCTTTTTGCACAATCGAAAATTCAACTTTTAGGATGCCCGCCAATATCAGGATGCCGCCGGGTTTCAACTGGGCGATAAGCTTTTTTCGTTCAGCAATGAGAAGATTGGAAATCAGATTTGCGCAGACCACATCGTAGCGTCTGGAAGGATTTGTCCTTAATTTTGACACATCGCCCCGGGTTATGTGAATTTTTCCGACAACATGATTTTTTCTGGCGTTGGTGCGTGCGACGCGGACAGCGACAGGATCAAAATCAATGGCATGAACCGGTTCGAAGCCAAGTTTGGCGGCGGCGATCGCGAGAATTCCCGAACCGGTGCCCAGATCCAAAAGGGAAGTTGCGTCTTCGCGGGAACTTTTGAATCTAACGGTTTCGCGAAGGCAAAATAGGGTGGTGGGATGCTGGCCAGTCCCAAAACTTAATCCCGGGTCGAGTACTACCACGGCCTGGCCACGGCGAACGCGCTTTCGGCTCCAACCGGGCTTGATCAACAGACTTTTTCCGATCTCGAACGGTTTAAAATGTCTTTTCCATGATTCCGCCCAATCCTCGCGGCGGATTTTGGCAATAGAAATTTTCCCCGAACCGATTTTTAAGCCGCATTTTTCGATTTTTTCCAAATCGTCCCGAATCTTTTTTGGGGAATCAGATGGCAAAACCGCCTGATACACTGAAACCAGATTCGTCCTTTTTTTCAGGTCGAAGTAGGCAGAGGGGCTTGCCTTGAATATCCGGGCCAGAGATTCCATGACCGCCTCCCCGGCTTCGAGACTGGTGGTAACGGAGATTTTCCAGAGCGTTTTTCCCGGCTTCATTTGGAGGATGGCCCGCCGGGAGCCAAATCACGCCAGGGAGTGAAGTTCAACAACTCAATCTCCGCATGGCGGGGATGCAGGGCGATTTGGGTGACGCTGGCGTATTCCACTTCGAACATGTTTGTCCGGGGCAGCGGAAGATCGAGAAGAATGGAGAGGATCATGCGGATCACGCCGCCGTGGCAAAAGATGGCGACCGTTTGGCCGGGATGGTTTTTGATGATTTCACGAATGCAGGGAGCGATCCGTTTGCGAAATTGCGGCCCGCTTTCGCTATTGGGCGCCACCCCGCGTTCGATATGATCGAGCCATTCATGCGTCAGCAGATTAAACCGCTCGCAGACCTGTTCCCAATTCAAGCCGGTCCAATCGCCAAAATCCACCTCGTGCAGGTCATCGACTATTTTTTGGGGCGGTGCGCCGTTGGCCAGAAACGGCGCCAGAGTCTGTTGGACCCGCTTCATGGGACTGGCATAAATGGCATCGATCTTTTTTTTGCCGAGAAAGGAGGCCAGCATTTTGGCCTGTTCATGCCCGCGCGCCGAAAGGTTCATGTCGATCCGGCCTCCGAAGATCTTATGGTAACTCTCTTCCACTTCGCCGTGGCGGGCCAGGAGCAATTGGGTTGGTTTTTGTATCATGGGACTGTGGCGGACGACTGGAGAGTTTACGCGTAAGCGTTCTGTTGGGCGGCCAGCAATTCGCGGATGCCCGATTTGCCGAGCGCGAGCAGGTCGGCCAATTGTTTTTCGGTGAACGTGGCTTCCTCACCGCTGCCCTGGACTTCGATGAACTCCCCGGCGGAATTCATCACCAGGTTCATATCCACCGTGGCGGTGACATCTTCGGAATAATTCAAATCCAGTAACGGTACGCCGCCCACAATTCCAACGCTCACCGCGGCGACCGGGTTTAACAGGGGACTGTTGGCCAGTTTCTTTTCATTGAGCAATTTTTTGATCGCCAGTGCCAGCGCCACAAAGGCGCCGGTGATGGCGGCGGTGCGCGTGCCGCCATCGGCCTGCAGGACATCGCAATCCACGCAAATAGTGCGTTCGCCGATTTTTTCCAGGTCGATGGCCGCGCGGATGGAGCGGCCGATCAACCGCTGGATCTCTGATGAGCGTCCGTCCAGCTTCCCCTTTGAAATATCGCGCGGTTTGCGTTGCAGGGTGGAATAGGGGAGCATCGAATATTCGGCGGTCAGCCAGCCGCCGGGGACCTTCTGTTCCTTCATCCAGCGGGGCACCGTCTCCTCAATGGTCACGCCGCAGATCACGCGCGTGTTGCCCCACTCGATGAGGGTGGAGCCGGTGGCGTGCGGCGCGATATGATTTTGAAAGCGCAACGGGCGCAATTGATTGGGGGAACGACCATCGGTGCGTAAGGACGAATCAGCCATAAGCGAATGATTTTAAAGACCCCGCCAATATTGGCAATGTGGAAAGTTAAATTACGGTTACAGGCCGGAAAACGCTTGTCTGATGCGAGAGACATGGTAATGTCGAAAGGTCGCAGGAAGGGAAGGAACCTATGAAATTAAAATTATTTTTCTCTTGGTGCGGTTTCATTTTGATGGCGCTGGCGCTGCCGCAAGCGGCCATCGCCCAAACAAATTACTTTTGGCAGACCCTCGTCGCAAACGGGTCATCGGGTTTCGAGGGTTTGGGAGTGGACGCATCAGGCAACATCTACGTTGCTGATACTCTCGGCAATGCCATTTACGAAGCTTCCCTGTCGGGAACGAATTGGAACCTTACATTGCTCGCGGGGGGCACCCAGGGGACTAATGATGGCAATGGGATCGCAGCACAGTTCAATCAGCCCAGCGGTATTGCGGTCCAAAATTCCTCGACTTTGTTCGTTGTCGATACGGAAAATAATGCGATTCGCGAAGTTCAGTTTAATGGCACAAGTTGGGTTGTGACGACCATCGCCGGCATCTGTGATCCGAACGGCTTTGGCAGTGATGATGGCACTAATCAATCTGCCCAATTCACTTCCCCGACTGGCATCGCTGTCGACAAACAGGGAAATTTATACGTGGCCGATGAGAACAATCAGATCATCCGCAAAATACAACCTTCCGGCACCAATTGGATCACGACCACGATCGCCGGGTCCGTTGGCAATTCAGGACAAGCTGATGGCACGAATCTTGATTCTCAATTCAATTATCCTGCTGGTCTTGCTGTGAATGCCAGCGGCGATCTCTTCGTGGCTGATAATGACAATGACGTCATTCGCGAAATCGTGCCCATTGGCACCAATTGGGTCACTACTACGATTGCCGGGACAACGATCAATGGCCTTGTCCCTGGTTTTATGGACGGGACCAACGATGTCGCGGAGTTTAACGGCCCATTTGGGGTGGCCGTGGACGGCCTGAATAATGTTTATGTGGCTGACACTTATAATAGTTGCATCCGTAAAATATCGCTTTCAGGAACAAATTGGATCACTAGAACCATTGGCGGGAACGGGTCCGGGAGCATCAGTTTGACTGACGGAACCAATATTGTGGCGCAGTTTAACACGCCCTATGGGATTGCCGTTGATGTGGCCGGAAACGTTTATGTGGGCGATACTCAAAACAATGCGCTTCGCCTGGGCTACCTTTACCCGCCTTCGCTGCAATTGGTGTTGGGTGGCAATCTGGCGACGATTTCTTATCCCTTTGTCCTTGGGACGAATTTTAATTTCACCCTGCAAAGCGCCACCAATCTCCATAACCCCGTCTGGTTGAACGTCACGAATCAATGGCAGCTTACCACCAACCTGATTCCCTTCGTCAAACTTGGGGTGACCAATAAAGTTCCCAACCGGTTCTTCCGTTTGGAACTGCCGTAAGCCGCGGTTATTTTTTTTCCGCTTCGATGCTGGCGAATATGTTTTCGAGGCTGTTCAACGGCGCATCCCGCCTGGGATTCAAGACTTGGCGCAGATAATCCACCGCATCCGGAATGTTCCGGATGGATTTCGGCAGGATGGCGCCGGAGGCATTGGCATGGCCGCCGCCCTGGAGTTTTTCCGCGGCTCTGAGCGCATCACCGCTATTGCGGCTGCGAAAGCTGGCGAACACCATGTTCCCGCGTCGAAAGAGCGTCAGGAGCACCGAATATTTGGTGGCTTGTTTCTCCAGCAGGTGGTGCACCACCAGGTTGTTATTGCCGACGACCGTGTCCACCAGCCCGACGGTCGGCGAAATCTCCGTGATATTTGATTTGCTCCACTCAAAGCCCAACGGATTTTCAACCCGCCGTTTGACCGCCATCACTTCGAGCAGGGGATGGTCGACCAGTTTTTCAATCTGGCCCCCGATCAATGCGTGGAGGTTCCAGAACTGATACGTTTTGACCAGGTTCGCATAATCGCTCGCCAGCCCAAAATCCGGATCTTCGTCCAAAAACAGGTCGCTGATATTGTTCAGATGCACCAGCCGGTCGAGCGCGGGTGATTGGATGCCGTTCTCCTTGCACAGGTCGTAACACAATGCCGCGGCGGATTTATTGATATCATGGATGAACTGGGCGTCTTTCGGCACGACGTCCGTGACGTGATGGTCGATGATCAGCCAATCCGGCTTGTCCATCCGCGATTCTAAAGTAAAATCCGCCACCCAGGCCGACCGCTCCTTCAATTCACGCTGCTTCCAATAATTGTAATGGTAGGTGGCGATCTGGATCTTATCGCTAAAGAGCTTTTCGGCGAGGCGCTGCAGCAGCACTCCGGAGATCAAACCGTCCAGGTCACTTTCATGGGTGAAGATGATTTCCGGTTTTGGCAACTCCGTCATGCATCTTAATAGTAATTGAAGATGGCCTCGCTGGCGAGCGGGAATTCCATGGCAACCGTTTTGTCGCAATAATTCCTTTGAAATCCAGTCGTTTTTCAGACAAAATCTGCGTTCGCTTTGGATTTTGAATCCTGGATTTCAGGGTTCCACCGTACATGAAACGCACACATCATTGCAACGAACTGCGCCCGGCACACATCGGACAGATTGTCACGCTGTCGGGCTGGGTCCACTCCCGCCGCGACCTCGGCGGCCTCATTTTCATCGACATCCGCGACCGCGAAGGCCGCACCCAGACGGTTTTCGATCCGTCCGACTTGCCGAAGGAACTTTTTTCGCGCGCGGAAAAATTGCGCAGCGAATGCGTCGTCAACATCACGGGCAAAGTGCGCCAGCGCCCCACTGGGACCAACAATCCCAAGATCCCCACCGGGGAGATCGAAGTGATGACACAATCCGTTGAAGTGTTGAACATGGCGGAAGTGTTGCCGTTCCCCGTCGATGACCCCGAAGTGGCGAACAAAGTGAATGAAGAATTGCGGTTGAAATACCGTTACCTGGATCTGCGCCGGCCGGAAATGGCCCGCAACATGAAATTGCGCAGCAAGGCGGCCATCGCCACGCGCAGTTTCATGGATGAACAGGGGTTTCTCGAAGTCGAGACGCCGATCCTGTTCAAGTCCACGCCGGAAGGCGCGCGGGAATTTCTGGTGCCCAACCGGCGGGAGCCCGGCACGTTTTACGCCTTGCCGCAATCGCCGCAGCAGTTCAAACAGATCCTGATGGTCGGCGGCGTGGAAAAATATTTCCAGATCGCCCGTTGTTTCCGCGATGAAGACCTGCGCGCCGACCGGCAGCTCGAATTCACGCAGATCGATATCGAGATGTCGTTCATCGAGCGCGAAGATATTTACAACCTCATCGAAGGCCTGTTGAAACGGATCTGGAAAACGGCCCTGGGCGTCGAGATCCCGACCCCGTTCAAACGGTTGCGCTTTGAAGAGGCGCTGAACCGGTTCGGCATCGACAAGCCGGATACGCGTTTCGGCATGGAATTGGCGGACTTCACCGAAGAGTTTCGTGCGAGCACCTTCAAAGTGTTCAGCGGTGCCATCGCCGCCGGCGGCGTTGTGAAAGCGATGAACGCGAAAGGTCTCGCGGGCGCGACGCAAGGTCAGATCGAAACCATGACCGAATATGCGAAAAGTTTTGGCGCCAAAGGCCTCGCTTATATCAAAGTCGAAAAAGGCGAATGGAAATCGCCGATCGTGAAATTTTTCAATGACGCGGAGAAATCCGCCCTCACTGCGAAATTAAAGATCGAGGAAGGCGACTTGATCTTGTTTGCCGCCGACCAATGGCTGAATGCCTGCGAAATTCTTGGCAAAATCCGCCTGTATTGCGCCGACGTTTTGAAAGAGCAGGGGAAACTGGTCATCCCCGGAGATCGATTTGATTTCCTCTGGGTGGTGGATTTCCCCTTGTTGAGCTTTGATAAGGAGCAGAACCGCTGGTATTCCAGCCATCACCCGTTCACGGCGCCGGTGGCGGATGACATTCCCTTCTTGAAGACCGAGCCTAAGCGCGTTCGCGGCCAGCATTATGATATCGTGGTCAACGGTGTGGAGCTTGGCGGCGGTTCGATCCGTATCCATCAACCGGATGTGCAGAAGACGGTTTTTGAAGACGTGCTCCAGATTTCCCCCGAGGAAACGAAGTTGCGGTTCGGTTATATGCTCGATGCGTTCCGCTATGGCGCGCCGCCGCATGGCGGCATTGCGCTCGGATTTGACCGGATGATCGCCATCCTTTGCAACACACCCAGCATTCGCGACGTCATCGCGTTTCCGAAAACGGCCAAGGGCGTCGATTTGATGACTGATACCCCGACGCCAGTTTCACCGCGCCAGTTGCGCGACCTTTATCTGGAAGTGAAGGCGCAGAAAAAAGAGCAGCCCTAGGCGTATTCCACCCGTGTTCGATGTGGTTTAGTAAATGAAAAACGTTGTTCTCCTCGGCTCGACCGGTTCGATCGGCACCAGCACCGTCAAGGTGGCTGAAGACTTGCCGGACCGGATCCGCCTGCTTGCGCTTGGCGCTGGAAATAATTTTGACCTGCTGCTCAAGCAGACCCGCGCACATAGACCGGCGGCCGTTTCCATCGGCGACCCGGCAAGGGCGAAGGAACTTCAAGACGCTCTCGGCACTTCTGCGCAGGTTTTTTCCGGTGAGGAAGGGCTGATCAAATTGGCCACACTGCCCGGTGCCGACATCGTCCTGATCGCCATCGTCGGGACAGCCGGATTGAAACCGGCGTTGGCGGCGATCCGTGCCGGCAAAGACATTGCCGTCGCTTCAAAGGAGATCCTCGTCATGGCCGGTGAAATCGTGATGAGCGAAGCGCGCAAATATGGCGTGCGCGTCCTCGCGGTGGATAGCGAGCACTCGGCGATTTTTCAATGCCTGGACGGAAAGCCGCCGGGTTCCGTTCGCAAACTTTGGCTCACCGCCAGTGGCGGCCCCTTCCGCGACAAAGCGGCCTGGCCGAAGGAAAAGTTTTCTGAGATCACCGTCGAGCGCGCTCTCAAACATCCTTCCTGGGTCATGGGCCGCAAGATCACGATTGATTCGGCGACATTGTTCAACAAGGGATTGGAGATGATCGAGGCCCGTTGGCTGTTCGGCATCGAAATGCCCCGGGTCGCGGTGATCGTGCATCCGCAAAGCATCGTCCATTCGATGGTCGAATTCGTGGATGGCGCCATGCTGGCGCAACTTTCCACGCCGGACATGTGCCTGCCCATCCAATATGCGCTTACCTATCCCGACCGCGCGCCGAGCGAGCGCGTCCAGACGAATTTCGCCAAACTGGGGCAGTTGACCTTTGAAGAGCCTGATACGGAGCGGTTTCCGGCCATTGATTTGGCGCGCAAAGCGGGTGAAATCGGCGGAACCCTCCCCTCCGTCTTGAACGCGGCCAATGAAATCGCGGTCGAAGCCTTCGTGAACCGAAAAATCAATTTCCCGCAGATCACCGAAGTGGTGCGAAATGCCCTGGATACCCATAAAGTCGTACCGCATCCTTCTCTGGAACAGATTTTGGAGGCAGATGCGTGGGCCAGGCAAAATACCTTAAAAGGGCATTGAATTGCTGGTTTTTCTTTTACAAACGGATACTTTGACGGGCCGGGACTCAACATTTGTTAAATGAGAATTACCTGATATACTATGCGGACGTATTTTACATGAGTATTTTAACTATAATTTATGTGACCTTGGTGGTGCTGCTGGCCTTTGGGGCATCGATTTTCATCCATGAATTGGGCCATTACTGGGTCGCCCGAAAAGTTGGGATGAAAGTGGAGGAATTTGCCGTCGGTTTTGGCCCAAAAATTTGGGGGTTCCGCCGCGATGGCATCGATTACAGCCTGCGTTGGATCCCTGCCGGCGGTTACGTGAAACTGCCCCAGATGATCACTTCCGAAGCCTTGGAAGGTCAGTCGAAAGAACCTGTTCCCCCTGCGCCGCCTTGGAAAAAAATCGCCGTGGCTGTTGCCGGTCCGTTCATGAACGTGGTTTTTGCCTTTGCCATTGCCTCAGTGATTTATTTTGTCGGTCTGCCGGTCGCGGTCGACCCTTCCATCATCGGGTATGTTGAACCGAATTCGCCCGAGGCAAAGCTGGGCATCCAGGACGGCGACCGCATCGTCGCTGTGGATGGGCATAAAGTCCAATCATGGCAGGACGTGGCGCTCCATACCATCGTGGCGCGCACCACGACATTGCCGGTGACCATTGAACGCAGTGGCCAGCAACAAACTTTCAATCTTCAGACTTCGACCGACAATGCGATGGGACTCAAGATGCTGAATCTGGACCCGCGCGATCATCCGAACATCCTGGAAGTATCGTCGGGTACTCCGGCGGAAAAAGCCGGTTTGAAGGTGAAGGACGTTATCGTTTCTTTTGCCGGCGTGCCCATCGCCAGCCGCGACCAGTTCATCGAATTGATCCGCCAGCGCGGCGCTCAGCAGAGCCAGATCCAGGTTGAGCGCGATGGCAAACGCGTGACCTTGAGCATCACGCCCACCCTTGACCCGGGCACAAAGATCGGTCGGATCGGCGTTGCCCTTGGCACCAGCGAGATGGAGGTTTACGTTGTGCAAAAACCGGGGCCCTCGCCGTGGGCGCAAGTGCATGACGTGCTCACCAAGACCGTGGAGACGATCAGCGCTTTGGTCCATTCCCATGAGACCGGGGTGGGGGTGCAGGATTTGAGCGGGCCTGTGGGCATCCTGAGCATCCTGGCCGTGCAGGCCAAGACCGACTACCGCCTGGCCTTGAGTTTCATGATTTTGCTCAACATCAATCTGGCCATCATCAACATGCTTCCGATCCCCGTGCTGGATGGCGGCCATATCCTGATGTCCATCATCGAAAAAATCCGCCGCCGCCCCTTGAGCATCAAGTTTGTTGAAGTCGTGACGACTGGCTTCGCCGTGCTGCTCCTCGGATTCATGCTGTATATCACGGTCTGTGGCGACATCATCAAGCGCTTTCCCCTTTATCGGGCGATGTTTGAAGACCATGCCCAGGTCCAACAGGCGGCGCCACCGTCAAACAATCCGCCCGCAAAATAGATTTTCGTGGACGGATGAAGCCGTGGGGAACTGACGTTTCCCGCTTGCAACTTTCAACCTGAAACTTAAAACTGTGACCGTGCGCTATTGCGAATCACCCTTTTTTTATCACCGGCGGAAAACGCGCGAGAATGTCATCGGCGATCCCCGGCGCGGCGGTGTGATCATCGGCGGGAACCATCCCGTCGTGAAACAGTCCATGCTGACCTGCGATACGATGGATACCGCGGAAAGCGTGAGGCAAACCCTGGAACTTGTCGCCGTCGGTTGCCAGATCGTGCGCATCACCGCGCCGACCGTCAAGGACGCGGCCAACCTCCAGAACATCATCGCCGAACTGCGCAAACAGGATTGCCTGGTGCCGATCGTCGCCGACATCCATTTCAAGCCGGAAGCGGCGATGGAAGCCGTGAAGTGGGTCGAAGTCGTGCGGGTCAATCCCGGCAATTATGCCGATTCCAAAAAGTTCGCCACCAAGGAATATACCGACGAGCAATACGCCGCCGAGCTTAAGCGCATCGAGGAAAAATTCACCCCGCTCGTCCTGGAGGCGAAGAAATTGAAGCGCGCGTTGCGCATCGGCACCAACCACGGCTCGCTGTCCGACCGCATCATGAACCGGTACGGCGACACGCCGCTGGGCATGGTGGAAAGTGCGCTGGAATTCGCGCGCATCTGCCGCAAGAACGATTTCCACAATTTCAAATTCTCGATGAAGTCGTCGAACCCCAAGGTGATGATCGAATGTTATCGCCTGCTGGTCGCGCGGCTGGAGCAGGAGGGGGCCGATTGGAATTACCCCATCCATCTCGGCGTCACCGAAGCCGGCGAGGGCGAGGACGGCCGCATCAAATCCGCCATCGGCATCGGCTCGCTGCTCTGCGACGGCCTGGGCGATACCATCCGCGTTTCGCTTACGGAAGATTCACCGCGCGAGATCGAAGTATGCGCTGATTTGCTGGCCCAAATTCCGATTTTGGCCAATACCCGGTGGAGCGAGACTCTGCCGGTCCCTGACTTTCCTTTCGACCCCTTCCATTTTGAACGCCGCGAAACGCCGGAGATCGAACTGGCCGGGGGCGTCAAATGCGGCGGCGAACAATTGATCCGCGTGGTGGTGACGCAAGGGACTTGGGACAAAGTCGCCCACAAAATCCGGCCCAAGGACGACGTGCGGCCCGAAGCGGTTTACGAAAACTTGAACATCGCCGAGATCGACCCGACGAAAGATTTTGAGATCAATTGTGAGACCCAGCTTGTGACCGTCAAGGACGGCGTGAATCTGCCGGCCATCACCGCGTTCCGCTTGCTCGTTGCCGGCCTCAAGCGCCTGGGCCGGAACAACCCCATCCTTCTCAAAGACTGCATCAATTTTGAACCGGTGCCGCTGGAGCCAAAGATTGCGCTGCTGCGCGCTTCGGTCGTCATCGGCTCATTGCTGGCGGATGGTATTGGCGATGCGATCCTTGTCCGCGGCGAAGCGGGCGGGGGACAATCATTGCGGCTGGCATTCAATATTCTCCAGGCGGCTGGCTGTCGCAGCTTCAAGACAGATTATGTGGCCTGCCCGAGCTGTGGCCGGACGCTGTTCAATCTCCAGACCGTGACCGCGCGCATCAAGGCGCGCACCGAGCATCTCAAGGGCGTAAAGATCGCCATCATGGGTTGCATCGTGAACGGCCCCGGCGAAATGGCCGATGCGGATTTCGGCTACGTTGGCGGCGCGCCCGGCAAGATCAACCTCTACGTCGGCAAACAGGCCATCAAATTCAATATCCCTGAGGCCGAAGCGGTGGAACGCCTTGTGGACCTGATCAAGGAACACCACAAATGGGTTGAACCGGAAGCCAAAGAAGCCGTGCACGCGTAAAACAGGTTGACCTGGTCGAAATTGTGTTAGGGCGTTTGATGAAAAACTGTCGCCGTGCGATAGCGAGGAATTTTGGTGTTTTGACAGGCTTAAGCCAGTCGCGAAGCGACAATGGAAATTAGCCAGCCACGAAGTGGCTGGTCTATGTGCAAAAATAGTTCCGTGCCGGAGGCACGAAGGAACACACGTAAAACAGGTTGACCTGCCCTGGCTGGCTCATTTTTGCAGGGACATTTCCTTTCTTGAATAAACGGAGTGGCGAAAGTAATTTCTCGCACCGCCCATCTATGAAAAATAATCCATTCGCCCTGGCAGTCATCTGCTGTTTTTTTCTGGCCTTTCCTTCGTTGTCGGCCCCGATGGGTGACGTGAGGCAAGTCATCCTGCTCTGGCCCAATGGCGCGCCGGGTTCGGAAAATATCACGAATGAGGAGCGGGTGCGGATTGCCGAACCGACGGGGGATCACGTGATCACGGATGTCCATAAGCCATCGATCACCGTGTATTTGCCGCCGCCGGGCCAGGCGACGGGCGCGGCGGTGATCGTAGCGCCGGGTGGCGGACACCGTGAAATCTGGATCGATCACGAGGGATATAACGTGGCGAACTGGTTGAGCGGGCATGGCGTGGCGGCTTTTGTGCTGAAGTATCGCCTGGCCAAAGCGACCAACTCGACCTATACGGTGGACCGGGATGAACTGGGAGACATGCAGCGTGCCCTCCGGCTCGTCCGCAGCCATGCGGACGAATGGGGGATCGAGACCAATCGCATCGGCGTGATGGGATTTTCTGCCGGGGGCGAACTGGCTTTTCTGGCGGGGATGCGCTACGACGATGGCCAAGCGAACGCCGCCGACCCCATCCAGCGGCAAAGTTGTCGTCCCGACTTCCAGGCGCTGATGTATCCAGGCGATTTATCCCGGATCAGGGTGAACGCGAAATCTCCGCCGGCCTTTCTTGTATGCGGAGCGGATGATCGCCCGGACATCTCACAGGAATTGCCGAAGGTCTATCTGAAATTCAAGCAGGCGAAAGTGCCCGTGGAACTGCACATCTTTTCGGGGATTGGCCATGGCTTCGGCCTGCGCCCGGGCAATACCGGCGAGATCGCAAATTGGCCCGATGATTTTGACGAATGGCTTGGCCAGAATGGCTTCTTGAAGAAACAATGAAAATGGATCGAGCCTGAAGCCAAACAAGCCGCGCCTGCCTGAGCGGTTGCCTTTCTGCCATCTCACCCCTCACCTTTAATTCCTCTCCCCGTTGAGGGGAGAGGATGCTGTGTGGATGGCGCAGATTTTTTAACGCTTTAACACCTGTCGAAGCTCTTTCAATCTGCTGACAAAAAAGGCGTTCGCCAACTGTTCCCTCTCCCCTTAATGGGGAGAGGGTCAGGGTGAGGGGTGAGATTGAAATAGAGGCTCCCCGGTTCATACCCCCACCTTGTTGCAACAGCTAGAGCGGTTAAACCAAAACTATAGCCGCGTCATCTTGTGGAGCTGGCTCTGGCCTGAAAAAATACATCCGGCGCAGCCGCTGAATCAAAACCCCGGAGGGGTGACCGAAAATAGCCCAGGGCAAGCGAGTCTGCGAGCGCCG
>DASXDM010000006.1:0-2122 GCA_036490655.1 Verrucomicrobiia bacterium
CGGCGCTCGCAGACTCGCTTGCCCTGGGCTATTTTCGGTCACCCCTCCGGGGTTTTGATTCAGCGGCTGCGCCGGATGTATTTTTTCAGGCCAGAGCCAGCTCCACAAGATGACGCGGCTATAGTTTTGGTTTAACCGCTCCAAATGATTATCTTACGAAATGAACACCAAAGATTTTTTCCGGCTGGTCCGCCTTCGCAATGCTTCGGCGCGACAAGGCGTAGTTGTAATTTAATTGTATGAATACGAAAGATTTTTTGCGCCTGGGAGTGCCGTTGGGTGAAGCCACGCGGCGGGCGATGGATTTCGTTGCCAGATATATTCTTGGGGGCGGCGATAAAACGCGGCTGCACGAGGAAGTGGCAGCCATTGTGGCCAATCCATCCGCATTCGCAGATGACCCGTTGCGTGGTGAGTTGGCGAAGGCGTTACTGGCCGCTCCACCGGCACCACGCACCGTGCCCGTAAAATATCGCCAGTGGGGCGAGGGCTTAGAGCATGAAGCGGTGATGCAGATGGAGAAGGCGTGCCTGTTGCCGGTGGCGGTCGCGGGCGCGCTCATGCCGGATGCGCACGTGGGCTACGGCCTGCCGATCGGCGGGGTGCTGGCCACGGATAATGCGGTGATCCCGTACGCTGTCGGCGTGGACATCGCCTGCCGCATGAAAATGACGGTGTTGGATATCCCTGCACGCGACCTGGAACAAAAACAGGAGCGGCTGACCCGCGCCATCGAGGCCGAGACGCGTTTCGGCGTCGGCGCCTCGTTCAAAGAACGCCGCGCTCACGAGGTGCTGGACGCGGATTGGTCGGTCAGCCCGATCACGAAACAGAACAAGGACCGCGCATGGTCGCAACTGGGAACGAGCGGCAGCGGAAATCATTTCGTCGAATTCGGCCTGTTCACCGCGCATAACAGAATCAATGATCTCGAACCGGGCACATACGTCGCGTTGCTGTCGCACAGTGGCAGCCGCGGCACGGGCGCGTCGGTTTGCGAGTATTACAGCAAGCTCGCAGTCAGCCAATTCCCGGATCTCCCGGCCGAACTCAAGCGGCTGGCGTGGCTCTCGCTTGATTCGCAGGAGGGCCAGGAATATTGGAACGCGATGGAATTGATGGGGCGTTACGCGGCGGCGAACCATGCGTGCATCCACAAGCACATCGCGGAAAACCTGGGCGCAACGGTGTTGCTCGACCTGGAAAACCATCACAATTTTGCATGGAAAGAGAAGCACGTGATCGACGGCGTCGAGCGCGAGGTGATCGTGCATCGCAAAGGCGCCACGCCGGCGGGCGCGGGCGTCCTGGGCATCATCCCCGGTTCGATGGCCATGCCGGGCTATGTGGTGAGCGGCAAAGGGCTGGCGGAATCGTTGAATTCGGCATCGCACGGCGCGGGCCGGACGATGAGCCGGAAGTCGGCGCATGAAAAATTCAACTGGAAGGACGTCAATCGTTTCCTGAAACAACAGAACGTGACGCTGATCTCGGCCGGACTGGATGAGGTGCCGATGGCGTACAAAAACATCCGGGAAGTGATGGCGGCGCAACGCGATCTGGTGACGGTGCTCGGCCAATTCGATCCGCGACTGGTGAAGATGGCTCCGAGCGGGGAACGACCGGAGGACTGAAGGTTGAAGATAAAAAAACATTCAACGCTGAACGCGGAAACGAGGATGGTTAAGATTAGGATTATGACGGGGCACAGTCCCGCCGTCAGGGCTCGATGGAGTCGCCCCTCACCTCAACGCTCTTCCCTGATGTTCCGAAAAGCACAAAAGAAACATTCAATCCGCCTTCGCCTGGCTACGGCGCGACAAGCATCCAACATCCAACACTGAACATCGAAGGGAAGCGCAAAATTTAACCACCAAGGCACCAAGAGACCAAGGGTGGACACAGGAGGGAACGGAGAAAAAACCTCACGCAAAGGACGCAGAGGGCGCAACGAAGATGATCGAGATGGCCGGAGTGAATGAAGAACGGCGCGCACGGAGTGACGCGCCCTACCAGGGAGGGGCATGGGTCATCGGATCCTGAAACATCCAACATCCAACGCTCAACACCCAACGTCGAAGGGAAGAAGGAAAGTGGCAAATTAACTACAAAGCAAAAGGTT
>DASXDM010000007.1:0-106654 GCA_036490655.1 Verrucomicrobiia bacterium
CTCATCCTAACCTTCTCCCCCAAGGGGGAGAAGGAACTCGCGTCCAGTCTCTCCCGCCTTGCTGGATCCGCGGACGTCGCAGCGCGCCGTCCCTACCACCCGGTTCACGCAAACACAATTTTCGTCGTGGTTTCTTTTTCATCCCAGCCGCGTGTGGGTTCGGCGGTGATGGAGGAGACGTCCTTGATGGAGATCTGTCGGCCACGCGTGCGAGGATTCTTCACCTCGACCTGTGCCGGATCGCACGTTTGCTGGCTGATTTTTTGGTGCGACGCAGGTTTGTACCGCACATAAAGGGTGGGCGGCGTGTCCGGCGCGAAATAAAGGATGCGCGATTTGTCCGGGATGCAGGAATAGACCTTGTTCAGGATGGAACCGCCGAACGTGAATCGCTTGAGATAACTCGCATCGCGGTCCGTGTAAGCGCAGGTGAACACGCGTTCGCGGTCGGGCAGGCCGCAATAGAACAATTCCTGGCCGACGAATAATTTCTCAGGCAATTCGCTGACCTTGTAGGTGCCGTCGCGAAAGACGAGCAGAATTTTGTCGAACTTCGTGCACTCGACCTTGAATTCCTCGCCGCTGACCTTGTAGCCGACGTAACCGCTGTCGCGATCGTAGCTGACCTTGAACGCCTTGAAGGCCACGGCTCTGGCATCCACTTCCTCATGCCGCGATGATTTGGTGGTCAATCGCGGATACTGTTTGCCATATTTTTCCAACAACCCTTCGAGGTGTCCGATGACATACTTCGTCAAGCCTTTGAGATGCTTGTGGACTTCGTCGAGTTCCGCCTTCGTCTTTTCCATCTCTTCGCGATGCTTGTTGATATCAAACAGCGAGATGCGCCGGATGCGGACTTGCAGCAACTTTTCCACGTCCGCGTCCACGATTTCCCGGACCAACTGGCGCTTGAACGGTTTGAACCCGTCATAGACCGCCGCGATGACCGCCTCGTTGGTCTTGCATTTCTCGATCGCCTTGTAGATCCGTTCTTCGATGAAAATGCGCTCAAGCGTGCGATAATGCAATTCGTCGAGCAATTGTTTCCCGCGCAATTCGAGTTCACGCTTGAGGATGGCGACGAGTTGGTCCGTGCACTCGCGGAGGATCTCGCTCACGGTCAATTCCACCGGGCGATTATCTTTGATGACCACGATACGGCTGGCGATGCTCGTCTCGCAATCGGTGAACGCATAAAGGGCGTCCACCATTTTTTCCGCATCCACGCTGGGCGGACATTTGATCTCGATCTCAACGTTTTCGGACGTGAAATCGTTGATCGATTTCACCTTGAGCTTGCCTTTGCGGGTGGCGTCTTCGATCGAAGCGATGAGCGAATCGGTCGAGGTCGCCGGGGGAATTTCGGTGATGAGCACCGTGGATTCATCCTTCACCTTGATGCGGGCGCGGACTTTGACGGAGCCTTTGCCGTCCTGGTAATCGCGCGCGTCCATCAAGCCACCCGTCGGGAAATCGGGCAGGCACTTGAACGGCTGCTTCTTGAGGATGGCGATCTGCGCTTCGAGCAGTTCAGGAAAATTATGGGGCAAGATCCGCGCGGCCAGGCCGACGGCAATGCCTTCTGCGCCGAGCATCAACGTCAACGGCAGCTTGCACGGCAACGAGATCGGTTCTTTATTGCGGCCATCATAGCTGGGGACAAAATCGGTGATCTCATCATTGATCAATTCGGTGCGCGCCAGTTCGGTCAACCGGCATTCGATATAACGGGATGCGGCGGCGGGATCGCCGGTGAAGATATTGCCGAAATTCCCCTGGCCCTCGATGAGATAACGTTTGTTGGCCAGCACCACGAGCGCGTCGCCGATGGACGCGTCGCCGTGTGGATGATATTGCATCGTATGCCCGACGACATTGGCGACCTTGATGAACCGGCCATCGTCTTTTTCGTGCAGCGCCCAGAGGATGCGCCGCTGCACCGGCTTCAAGCCATCGGCGAGATTCGGGATCGCGCGGTCGCGGATGACATAGCTGGCGTATTCGAGAAAGCCGCGGTCCACGCGAGTGTGCAATCCAAGCCCGAGCTTCTTGGGGTCAAACAACTTGTGAGCGGCAGGCTCAAGGGTTTCGGCGACGATATGATCCGCGGCGCTCCCTTCGGATTTTTGTTTCACCGGCTTAGTTTCTGCCGGCGCTGGTTGAGCCCCTTTCAGGGGCAATTGAGACTGGCCGGAATTCTTTTTTGGTTTTGCTGACATGTCGCTTGAAAATTTGAATTATTCCTCCACCGGCACCACGAGGCTGTCCATGATATAGTCTTTCCGTTCCGGGGTGTTTTTTCCCATATAGAAATCCAGGATGGGCGCGGACTCGGCGCGCGGCGCATACTCAACCTTGCTCAAACGCATCTGTTTGCCGATGAACTGGGCGAATTCCTTCGGGCTGATTTCGCCCAGGCCTTTGAACCGCGTGATCTCCGGTTTTCCGCCCAGATCCTCAATGGCCTTTTCGCGCTCGGCTTCACTATAACAATATATGGTTCTCTCCTTGTTCCGGACGCGGAACAGGGGCGTCTCCAAAACATAGACGTGTCCGTCGTGGACGAGTTGGTCGAAGAACTTGAAGAAATACGTGATCATCAGGTTGCGGATGTGCATGCCGTCCACGTCCGCATCGGTCGCGAGGATCACCTTTTCATAACGGAGACTTTCAATGGTGTCCTCCACGCTCAACGCCTGCATGAGATTATACATCTCGTCATTTTTATACATCACATCGCGCTTGAGGTCCCAGACGTTCAGCGGCTTGCCCTTGAGCACGAACACCGCCTGGTTATTCACATCCCGGCAGCTCGTGATGGAGCCGGCGGCAGACTGGCCTTCGCAGATGAACACCATGGTGCCCGCACCTTTGTCCTTTTTCTTGTCGAAGTGATGCTTGCAATCTTTGAGCTGGGGAATGCGGAGCGTGATCGCCTTGGCGCGTTCGCGCGCCAGCTTTTTCACGTCCTGCAATTCTTTCCGCAACTGCTGGGTGTCCTTGACCTTGGCGATGATGGTTTCGGCGATCTGCTTATTGCGCTGGAAAAAGTGCAGCAACTCCTCGCGCACATTGTTCACCAGGTCCGTGCGGATTTCCGTGTTGCCCAATTTGTTCTTGGTTTGCGATTCGAACACCGGGTCTTTCAGGCGGATCGAAACGGCCCCCACCATGCACTCGCGCACATCGTCCCCGTCGAACTTGCTATTGCCGTACTCGTTCACCGCTTTCAACAAACCTTCGCGGAAGGCGCTCAAGTGCGTGCCGCCGTCGCTCGTGTATTGGCCGTTGACGAAAGAATAAAATGTTTCGCCGTAGCGCGAGTTGCTGTGCGTGAAACAAAATTCGAGGGTCTTGCCCGCGTAATGCAGCGGCGAATAGATCGGCTCACTGCCATCGCCCGCCAGGTCTTCCATCACCAGGTCCATCAAGCCGTGACGCGACTGAAAAACTTTCGGCTCGGGCAATTCCGGCGTCTTGAGGATCAATTTCAGCCCGGTATTGAGATAGCTATAATGCCGCATCCGCTTTTCGAGATGTTCCAGGCGAAATTCGCTTTCCTTGAAAATGTCCGGGTCCGGCTCGAACTCGATGAACGTCCCATCCGGCTCCTTGGTCTTGCCCTTGTCTTCTTTTTTCAGTTTGCCGACCTTAAAGACCGCCTCGGCGAACTCGCCCTCACGATGGCTGCGGACGAGAAAATGTTTCGACAAGGCATTGACGGCCTTGGTGCCAACCCCGTTGAGGCCGACGCTGAACTGGAATACGTCGTCGTTGTATTTCGCGCCGGTATTGATCTTGGACACGCAGTCCACGACCTTGCCCAGGGGGATGCCACGCCCGAAATCGCGCACTTTTACGCGATTGCCTTCGATCTCGATCTGGATCTCCCGCCCGCTGCCCATGATATATTCGTCGATCGCGTTATCCACGACCTCTTTGACCAGGACATAGCAGCCGTCATCCGGGTGCGCGCCGGTGCCGATGCGCCCGATATACATCCCCGTGCGCAGCCGGATATGTTCCAGGGAAGACAGCGTCTTGATCTTGCTCTCGTCGTACCGTTGCTTTGGTTTTTCAGCCATAAAAATTGCGTGGCGAAAAAATAGACGAAATGAGCAAAATTAAAAAGCGAAAGTGCGCAAAGTTGTCGGGGATGATAATTAATCGACTTAAGCTGCCAGCTTAAGCGGCAACTTGATGCCAAGTCCTTGAGAAATTATTTTTGTGACGGCGAAAAGATTTTTTGTGGTGGGATTTCCATGGCTGCTCAACATCCGGTGAAGCGCTTTTTCGCCGAAACCAGTCTGTTTGGCCAACTGCTTGAAAGTGATGCCGGCATGGACGAGGTCGCGTAGAATGGAAAGTCCTTCTTCAGTCTCCCCTTCAAACAATGAATTGATCGCCTCAGCATAAAGAGCCCGCGCAAATTTGGGATCGCGTTTGATGCGTGCCAAAACTGTTTGTTTATATTCTCGCGTTAATGCCATGTTATTTCTTCGTCTGTTTATATCTTTTCCAACGTTCGATGGCAGTAGTGATATCTGTAGACTGTCGTCGTTTGCTGCCACCTCCGAGTAAAATTATGATCGTCTTGCCGTCTCGTCCAAAATAAACCCGATAACCCGGCCCAAAATCCATTTTTAATTCAAAGACACCTTCCTGTAGCGTTTTCACCGAACCCAAATTCCCTGCTTCAAGACGGCGAATATATTTGTCAATACGAGCGGCGGTTACAGCGTCGAGGGAATTGAACCAGTCTGCGAATGGCGAGTGTTCATTTTCAACAAATTCTTTAATCTGGATAAACTCCATATGGATTTATTGTTTAGGGCATTCATAAGTTTATTTCGTTTTTTATTTTCTGTCGGACCGGCCGACGTTCTCGGAGTCGCCGAGTCGAGTTGGCATAATGGCCGCTAAAATGGTATCATATGTGTTACCATTGTCAAGTAGCGGTCTTGCCAGTGATTTAGGTTTCAATCCTCCGCGAAGAGATATTCCAAATCTGTCGCAGTAAGGCTGCGGGCGAAGCCTTCCTCGCCGAGCACGTCAGCGATGGTCTGCGCTTTGCTCTGCTGCAATTCCCAAATCTTTTCTTCGACGGTGCCGGGGGCGATCAGGCGGTAGGCGTTCACGGTCTGGGTCTGGCCGATACGGTGCGAGCGGTCGATGGCCTGCGCTTCCACGGCGGGATTCCACCATGGATCGTAAAGCACTACGTAGCTGGCATTCGTCAGATTCAATCCGGTTCCCGCCGCGCGAAGGCTGAGCAGGAAAACGCCGGGCTTGGTGTCCGCCTGGAATTCGCTGACAACCAACTGCCGGTCTTTGGTCTGGCCGGTGAGAATATGGGTATGGATGTTGCGCAGCGCGCATTCCTTTTCCAACACCTGCAACATCTGCACGAACTGCGAAAAAACGAGGACTTTCTGCCCGTCGGCGATCAGCGGATCGAGCAATTCAAACAACGTATCGGTCTTGCCGCTGGCGGTATCGCTGCCGACGAGGGAGGGGTGGCAGCAGACCTGGCGCAGGCGCGTGAGCGCGGCCAGCACATGCATCTTGGATTTATTGAGGCCTTGCGTCTCGACGGCTTTCATCACCTGGTCGCGGCTGCGGCGCAGTTCGGCGAGATAGAGTTTACGCTGCTCATCGCCCAGCGGGCAATCGAGGCGCTCTTCGATGCGGTCCGGCAGATCCTTGGCCACATGCTTCTTCAAGCGGCGCAAGAGGAGCGGGCGCAATTTCGCCGAGAGGCGGCGACGGGCGATGCGCTGGGCGCTTTCAGCGTTCTCGCCGCGCGGCTCGTAGGTCTCCAAAAATTGTTCCTGGTTGCCGAGATAGCCGGGCTGGATGAAATCCACGATGCTCCAGAGGTCGAGCAGACGGTTCTCAAGCGGCGTGCCGGTGAGCGCGAGCTTGTGCTCGCATTTCAACTGCTTGACCGATTGCGTGACCTGCGCGCCGGGGTTCTTGATGAATTGCGCTTCGTCCAGGATCACCGCCCGGAAGGCGAATTTATTGAGCTCTTCAAGGTCGCGCCGCAGGAGCGCGTAATTGGTGACGATCAAGTCATGCTGCGGGATCTGTTTGCGCAGATTATGGCGCGCGGCGCCGCTCTCGAGCACAAGCACCTTGCAATCCGGGGTGAATTTTTCCGCTTCACGCCGCCAATTGTGGAGGACGGACGCGGGGCAGATGACAAGCGAGGGCTTGTGATTTTTGGCATGGGATTCCTTGAGCCATGCGAGCCAGGTCAGGGTCTGGAGCGTTTTGCCCAGGCCCATATCGTCGGCCAGGATGCCGCCGAGTTTGATCTGGAAGAGGTGCGCTAGGAAATCGAAACCGTCCTTTTGGTACGGACGCATATCGGCCGTAAGGCCTTCCGGTAATTCGACGTTCGGGACGCCTTTGAATTCGGACAGCCGGTTGCGCAGTTCGTTCGCTTCGGGAGAATCCGCGAAGCGGGAAAATTCATCGTCGCCCAGATGGGCGACATGTTCCATGCCGACTTTCTGCGGCACGGCGATCAAGCCATCCACGCCCATATCGGCCATGGCCTCGTGGGCGCCTTGCACGGCGGTGATGTCCAATTCCACCCAGCCGGAATTCGGGAGTTTCACGAAACGTCCCGTGGCCGAGGCCAGGCGGTCGAGATCCGCCTTGCTGAGCTTCAAGCCTTCGGCTTCCCATTCGGCGGAGACGGAGAGCCAGTCGATGCCGCTGCCTTTGACGATCAGCTTGGGTTTGAGCTGGCGCGGCGTGAGGAACAGGCGATGAAAGGCCGGGTTGCCGAGAAATTCGGAATCTTCCGGGCGCGAGGCCCAGGCTTCGGCAAGCGAGCCGAGGAAATTTTCGTTCGCATCGCCGATCCACAGGCCGGCTTCGGGCGTGAACCAATCCAGCTTGCGCAGCCACTGCGTGGCGGGTTCCAGGCGCGGGTCATCCAAAATCTCCGGCTTTTCGTGCGCCTTCTTTTTCGCATCGTTGGCGACCCATTCGGTCCCGTTCCAGAACCAGACGCTTTGGTCGCGCACACTTTTGGCGAGCAACCGGAGGCGGACAGTGTCGTCGAGTAATTCGAAAACAAATTGCGGCGCGGCCTTGTGCGTGACGCAAAGCTGCTCCCAATCCATTCCGTTGCTGGATTGTGTCTTGCGCAGATGCAAGAGCAGGCGATGGCTCAATTTGCGGACGGGGACGGACGGCTTTTGCGCGAGATATTTGAGCACGCGCGGCGGGGGCGCGTTCCGCAGCAGGAAAAAAGTATTGCCGACGAGGGCGATGGGCGGCTGATGGTTGAAAAATTTCGCCTCGGAAACAAAATGCGCTTCGCCATTCGGCAGTAAAAAACGGTGCGTGAACGAAAGTTCCTTGTCGCCGTTCTCGAGATGCGGCGCCAGGGCGATGATCTGGCCATGGAACCCGAGGGATTGACTGGAGCCGCTCAATTCCAGGCGTTCAGTGTGTCCCCAGCGCGCCAGCCATTGCAACAGTTCCACTTCGGAAAGGATCAGCGTGTCCGCGCCGTCGTTGCGGTGCCGATGCGTATCGGCGATCCACTGGATGAATTCCCAGTCGCGCGGCGGAAAAAGTTCCTGCTCATGGGTCGCGCGCACGACGAGGTCGATAAGCTCATGCAAGGTGCGTGCTTTTTCACCAGTGCGCGGGCGTGACAACAGGAATTGGACGGCCAGCCGGTGGCGCGAAGGTTCTTCTTCATCTGATTGCGCGCGGCAGACGACGCGCAAGGTGGCGCGCGGCGTATCGAGCAGAGGCATGGAGGGCGGCGAGAGCCAGTGTTCAAGTTCCTGGACAAGCTTGAGTTCCTGTTCAGCTTCCTCGGCTTTGGCAAAGCGGTCCGGGCTGGCGTGCGTCTGCAATTCCGGGGGGACGGAACGTTTGGCGCGCAGAAAAAGGAAAGCGAGTTCTTCCAGACGGTTTTTACCCTGGGTATTGAGCAGGCGCGGCCACCAGTTGGAATCCGGGAAATCCTTGCGTGAAAGGGACAGTTTTTCGAAATAATCCTCGAGCAACAGCCAGGAGCGTTGGGAATCCGGGCAAGTGGCGAAACTGCGCAGGATGTCTTCACGTCCGACTACAGTTTCCTTGGAATCGGACAATTCGCGGCGTAAATCGGCGAAAGCGCCATAAGTCTGCGACAACACCTTATGATGCGCATCATATTTGGTCGTACCCGCTTTGTGCCCGTTACCGTTTCTGAGAGAAATTTTCGGCATTAATACAGTTTAGATTTATCATTTCGTCATATGCAGCCGCCATGGTCAATCATAAATCGAAGAAATTTATGCACAGATAATCCACCGGCATTGACGCGCCAGCCGGTTGTGATAGCATGTTTGGCCTTTTATGAACCGTAATCCACACGTAGCCATTGTCGGTGCGACGGGCGCCGTTGGCATCGAAATGATCAAGACGCTGGAGAAGCGTAATTTTCCGGCGGGGAAACTCACTTTGCTCGCTTCCGGCCGTTCCGCAGGCAAGAAATTGAAGTACAAGGGCCAGGACATCACCATCGCCGAATTGACCAAAGATTCGTTCAAGGGTGTGGATATCGCTTTGTTCAGCGCCGGCGGCAGCATTTCGAAGGAATACGCGCCCATCGCGGCCAAAGATGGTTGCGTGGTGGTGGATAATTCCAGCGCTTTCCGGCAGGACGACAAAGTTCCGCTGGTGATCCCCGAGATCAACGGGGCTGATGTGAAATGGCACAAGGGAATCATCGCCAATCCGAATTGTACCACGGCCATCACGCTCATGGCGTTGTACCCGCTGCACCAGGCGTTTGGCGTGAAGCGGATCTTTGCCTCCAGTTACCAGGCGGTCTCCGGCACCGGCGCCAAGGCCATCGAGGAATTGAAACGGCAGGTCGCTGAAACTGTTGCGGGCATCCCGACCACGCAGGAAGTGTATCCGCACCAGATCGCTTTCAATGTGCTGCCGCAGGTGGACGTCTTTTTGCCGAGCGGTTACACCAAGGAAGAGATGAAGATGGAGAACGAAGGCCGCAAAATCATGCATCACCCGGATTTCCGGGCGAGCGTGACCTGCGTGCGCGTGCCGGTCTATCGCTCACACTCGGTCGCCGTGACCGCTGAGTTTGAAAAGCCGGTGACGGCGGAAGCCGCGCGAGCGGTCTTAAAGAAAGCCACCGGCCTGGACGTGGTGGATGAGCCGGAGAACAAGAAATATCCGATGCCCCTTTTCACCTCGGAAAAAGACAACTGCGAAGTCGGCCGCATCCGCAAGGATTGCGCGCTCGACAACGGCTTGTGCTTTTGGGTGAGCGGCGATCAATTGCTTCGCGGCGCGGCGCTCAATGCCGTGCTGATCGCGGAAGAGTTGTTGAAGTGATTCCGCTTCGTCCCTTTTGCTGAACGATGGTTTGTCGGCCTTTGGCTTTTGGCAGCGCTATCGGTGCGGCCGACAAAGCCTCGGGGGGCGGCAGAACTTCTTCACTGCGTCACCAACCGATAAAACCCTGCGCCATTGGTCATGGGCAACGACATCTCATCATTCAAATCATTGAGATTGAGAGACGGCAGGTTGGTGACAGCCGACCAACCCTGCAAATCGAGGCTTTGTTGCAAAACAAAATTGGTGGATGGCGCCAGCCATGAGAGGGCGAGATTGCCATTGGTGGATGAGATATTGATTGAAGGAGAAGGCAGGGTTTGTGAAATATACAATGGCCCTTCACCACCGCTCACCGAGCCAAACGATTGCGAGACTCCGGAGCCGAATACGGCGATACGTTCATTTCCATCCGCTGACGAGGCTACTGCTCCCCAGGGTTCATTCCACGGATTCGCGACAGGATCCAAAGCCCAGGACGCGCCTGAATTGGTGGAAACATAAATCGGGCCGGGTCCGTTTCCTCCGGATACTGCCACCAATTTTGTTCCGTCCGCGGAGGAAGCAATGGAACTCCACAATTCATTCGGCACATTGTTCGGTACCCAGGTGGAGCCTGAATCTGTTGAGGTGTAAATCGGTCCCGCATTGCCGGAGAGAGTCCGCGCCACCGCCGCCAGCCTGGTCCCATCTGCCGATGAGGCGATCCCTTCCCAATATTCCTGGGGCGCCATGGATTGTGACCAACTCGTTCCTGCATTGGTGGAAATATAAATGCCAAGGCTATAAACCGCGACCGCCAGGGTCGTGCCGCCTGCTGACGATGCGACAAAAACCCAGGGGGAATAAAAGTTGGTATATGGCACCGCATTGGATATCCAGGTGGCTCCAGAATCAATAGAAGTGTAAACACCATTATAACCGGTGCCGGCGATCAGTTTGGTTCCATCAGCCGAGCAAGCGATGGAGGTCCACGATTTTGCCGGCGCATTGGTGGCCTGCAGCCAGATGGCTCCGCTATTGGTCGTGGTGTAAATCATCCCGTTCAATCCAGGGCCAGAACAAGCGACCAATGTCGAACCGTCGGCGGAAGAGGCTACCGAATCCCATTCCAAAAGCGGGACGCTATTGGAGATCCAGGACACCCCATAATTTGTCGACGTATATATTTCACCCATGAAACCTTCGCGGTACATATCAAGCAACATGGCTGAGACCAATTTCGAGCCATCCGCTGACATGGCAACTGAGAACCAGCCATTGGTTGGTGCGCTGGTAGGCGCCCATGTCTGGGCAGAAGCGGTGAATTCGCCGGTCCAAATGGCTGCGACCATCAGCAGAATTTTAATGGTTTTCATTTCCAGCAAAATCGGTTTACCACCTCCTTCACTTTCGTGCAAGTGAAGTTTCCGTTACCCCGCTACTGCTGCTGCGAATTCTGTTTGGTAAAGGCGACGAGTGATTTGATCTTTGCCGTGGCGGCGGCGTCCCGGATCTTGACGACTTTTCCCCACGGCGCATCTTCATCCGCATTGATGGCCAGGACGAGATTCGGATTTTTGGAGACCTCTTGTTTCAACCGGTCCTGCAATTGCTCGAAGGTCACCGGGGTTTTGTCCACGTAATAAAGCCCGTTGGTGTTGATGCTGACGACAAAGGGCGGATTCTCGTTTGCGCCCGGTTTGTGCGCCTGGGTGGATTCGGGGAGCGCCAACTTGAGTGCAGCCTGTTGCTTGAACGTGGTCGTCACCATCAGGAAAATCACCAGCACGATGAGGACGTCGATCAGCGCGACGATGATGACGGCGGGCGTGGTGCGGCGTTTGCGGACGTAAAAATGCATAGTCAGTCAATAAGTCGCCGGAGATCGCTCATTTTTCCGTATATTGCCGGCGGATGAAATCGTCGCAGAGCGCTTCCATCTCCACGGCGAACACTTCCACTTTTTTACTGAAATAGCTCCAGGCGACGAGCGCCGGGATGGCGATGAGCAGGCCGATGAGCGTGGCGCGCAGGATCAACGCGATGCCCGCAGCCAATTTAGAGGCGTCATTGAGGCCGGTTTGGCCGACATCACCGAAAACGGTCATCATGCCGGCAATGGTGCCGACCAATCCGAGCAGGGGCGCGATGCCGACGATGATCTCGAGGACCACCAGGCCGCGCTCAAGCCGCACGATCTCATTGCGAGCGGCGGTTTGGAGGGCGTCCACGTTATCGGCCTTGGGCCAATCCAATCGTTCGGCGGCGAGCTGGATCAACCGTCCGAGTGGCGAGGGATTGAGCTCGCAGAGGCGCACGACTTTTTGCACCTCCTCGGGCGTGCGGCATTTGAGCAGCGCCGTGGCGATCACCGACGGCACGACGCGTTTCCATCGGAGCGTCCACCAGCGTTCCACGATGAACGTGACGCCGATGATGGAGGTGAGCCCCAACAAAACATAGATGAGTTCGCTATAAATGGTTTCGCCCATAATTTTTCAATAATAATAAAAGGTGAAGGTGATATCGCGGTAATTCGCGCCGATTTCACGGCGCATGTCTTCCGGCCACGCGGCAAACGGCGAAGGATCATTGATGGAATCTTCGCAGATAGTGCCGAGCAAGGTGTCAACGGTGTTCTGCTTCAATTTCATATCGGTGATGCTGCCATCGTAATTCAGGCGGAATTGGACGGTGACGCTGCCGGTACGATCATACGCATAGAGCTGCCGGTCGAGAAGCTGATACCAGCGCTCGGTGACGGCATCAATGAAGGCAGCATCATAAGCGCCGAAGGCCGTGGCCTTGGCATCCAACATCGGTTGGAGGGCCACTTCATGCGAGCCGCCCACCTGATGCATCAGCAGGCCGGGAATTTGAGGCGGCCTGACCTCGGCGAGTTTGCGCGGGCGTTGCTGTTGTGGTTGCTGCTGTGTTTTCAATTCCTTCAGCGTGGCCAAAGTCAAATCGCCCGGATCGGTCGTTGGCTGGGGTGGTTGTTGTTCCTGCTCCGGTTGAGGGGTGGGCTGTAGTTTGTTGAATTCCGGACGTGGCGCCTGGGTGGTTTGGGGAACATCATTTTGATGGCCGTTAATCTCCGCGATATCCGAATCGCGGTGGGTGGAATCGGCGGCGTGGGAATTTTGCGAGCTGTAATACTTCGCATCTTTCGGCGCGACCGGCGAAGGGTTTTGCACCATGACAAATTCCAGCGGTTGTTCCTGGGTTTTAGCGTTTTGGGTCGGGGCCACATAGACCAGTTTTCGGGCCAACAGCCGCATCCAGGGGATGCGCATCATCTCTTTGGTCAATTCGTAACTGCCGAAAATGGCCAGGTGCGCCGCGATGGAAATGGCCAAAGCCATTGCCAACCGCTCATTATCAAAGCGGTTTAAACGCAACGAATCCAATCTTTTGCCGGTTTCGGGCATGACAAACAATCTGCCGCAGGAAAACCACTCCCGCAAACCAATTGTTCCCGCTAGAGGTGCTATCCCATTCCTTATCCCTTAAAATTCACACAAATGTTACCCGGAAGCATGTGTAAATTAACGGCTAACGTTTAAATTACAGCGCTTATGTCAGAAGCTGAAACCATGAACGAGACTGCTGCCGGCGACGTTCCTGTGGAGAATGTTGATTTGATCTCTTTGGTAGAACACCGGGAATCCATCCAAGGGGCCCAGACGACGGAAAACGTTTATAAATGGTTCCAGACGCATACCCACGAATACGTTGGGGTCGTTTCTGGAACGCGGCTGGTGGGGATGGTTTCACGCGGACACATCGGTTTCCTCCTGGGCGCACGATTCGGGTTTGCGCTCTACGGCCACCAACCCGTCGACCAGCATTTGATGAAGGATCACTTACAGGTTTGTCACGGCACCCCGCTATTGAAGGTATTGGAGGAGGCGCTTTCGCGGCACGGCGACAGTTTCTATGATGACGTGGCGCTGGTGGACACCGACGAGGAATTCATGGGGATCATCTCCGTGCAAACCCTCGTGCGCTGGCAATCGAAACTGATCCTGCAAAAATCGCGGCTGGCCGAACAGCAGCGGCGGGCGTTACATGAAAACAACACTCAACTTTTTCGCAGCTTGAACGAACTGCGCCAGTCGCAAGGCCGGTTTGAGATACTATTCGAGAACAGCGCCCTGGGAGTCGCGTTGATGAACACCCGCGGGGAGGTGGAGACCGGCAATCACCGGCTGGAAAGCCTCCTGGGCACCCCGCTCGGCGAGACCAGCGCGTTCAATCTCACCACCCTGATTGAAGCCCCGGAACGGGAAAATTTTTTGCGGCTGATGAACGAACACGAGGCCAGCGCGAATGAATCGAATCCCCGGGGCAGTGAATTTCTTTTGCGGCTGCCTGATCGCGGCCCCCGTCGGTTCAAAATCATGACCAATTGGATCCGTGAGACCGGCCAGGTCTGCGCCCTGCTGGACGATATCACCGAGCAGCGGGTATTAGAACATCGTTTGATCCAGAAGGAAAAATCCGCGCTGCTCGATTCACTGGTCGGCGGCATCGCCCATGAGATCAATAATAAGCTGGCGCCGATCATCGGGTTCTCCGAGCTGTTGCTGGGCCAGCTGGAATCCGGCCAGCCGCCGGAGAGGCTGGCGCGTTATTGCACGATGATCCGGGACAGCGCCATGGAATCCGCCAAAATCATCCGCCAACTTCTCCAGCTATCGCGCCCGGTCACGGTGGAACTTTCCGCGTGCGACCTGCGCGAACTGGTGAAAGAGGTGGTCTCCTTTCTCAAGTTCCGGATCCGGGAGAGCGGCAGCGCAGTGATCCTGGATTTGCCCGCGCAGGAAATGATGGTGCGCGCCGATCCCACTCAAATCAAACAAGTCATCATCAATCTCATGTTGAACGCACTGGACGCGCTCGAAAGGCGACCGCAGAAACAATTGTGTTTAAGCATCAGCGCCCGCGAAGGCAAAATCATCCTTAACATGGCGGACACCGGGCAAGGCATCAAGCCGGAGCATTTGCAGCATATTTTCGATCCATTCTTTACCACCAAGAGTCCCGATCGCGGCAGCGGCCTGGGCTTGAGTGTTTGCCTGAGCATCATGAAGCAGCATTCGGGGGACATCTGTGTCCGAAGCATCTTGAATGCGGGTTCGGAATTTGAAGTGATTCTTCCCGAAATGTCCGGCATGGCTGCGCCGGTCCGGCCTTTGAAAAGTGAAATATCCGGTGCGAAAAGAAACATCGCCGAGGCGCAGACCGGGAGCAATCGTCGCCGGGTTTTGATCGTCGATGACGAGGAATTCATCACTTCGATGATCCAGGAAGCGCTGCGGAACGATTTGAACTGCAGCGTTGAGCGGGTCAACAACGGTTTGCGGGCCGTGACGCGGTTGCAGCAGGCTCATTTCGATTTTGTGATCTCGGATGTGCGGATGCCGGAACTGGATGGATTCGGGTTATTTGAATGGCTGAAGGAAAACCAGCCGGAGTTGGCCGGGCATTTTCTTTTCATCACGGGCGATGCCGGCAGCCAGGACCTAAACGAAAAACTTGAGTCATTGGGCGCGCCGGTTTTGCGCAAGCCGTTCAATATCGAAACGCTTCTGCGCGAATACCAAAAACTTTCGGCGACCGCGGAGTGAGAGGCAAAATCAAAGTCGCGCTGGTTTCGTGGGGGGAAAGGCGGGAAGAGCCAGCAGTGGTTGCGCATTTCCCTCAGTTGCGATCAAAAACTTTTTACCGTCGGCAGTCCGGCCCACGTTCAATTTCAGCGCCCGCGCATCTTTTTCGACATAGTATTCGAACATTTTACGTTCAATGGATTCAATCGCCTGGGCATGCGAATGTTTCCATGGTAACTTACCGGTAACTCCGCCGATATGGATGATACGTGAATCAGGCTGGGCCGATTCGTCGGCCCGATCCACCCACTGAACTTTAAGCAAAATGGCCATAAAATCTCTATAAAGTAATAATACGCAACCATTAGAGAGTAAACGGGTAATGCCATTCAAACAAGATTCAGTCTGGTTAAGAATGGATGGCAAGAGTGTGCCAAAAATTAGTCTTGGCTGAAGGCGGCAATTAAATGGGAATCAGCAGGTTTAAACCAGAAGATTGCGGGAGATCAGAACCGGACGGTCGCATCCACCTGAAGGAGGTAGAAGTGATTTATGGGATTCATCTGGGGGATGTCCTGATTGTCGCCACCGGTGCCCAGCAAATTATTGATGCGCATGGCATAGCCGTAGCGGACAGTGGTGATCACATTGCCCGTGAGCGCATACGCCGCCGACGCATAGACGCCCTGCAAATTTTCGCGGCCTTCAAAGAAATCCGAGTCAATGATGTTGGGATCCAGCGCATACTGTTCGATGTGTTGCCAATAAGTCCTGATTTCCCAATCGTGTTTGTGCGCGCCAGTGCCATACACCAGGCCTTGCGTGGGACCATACACAAGGTCGTCGCTGCCGATGCCAAAGCCGATCTGATAAGCTTTGACATCATCAGTTTGGGCCGGGAAAGAATGCGCACTGGCATTGCCGGTGGGAGGGAGATTCGCGGTCAAAATTGTGGAATAAGCGCTGGCCGCCTGTTCCGCGCGTTGACGGCCTTGAAGATTGTAGGCAAAGTCGCCAAAAATGCGCGCGGCGACTTTTTTGATCCGGAAATTGAATTCAAAAGGAATTTCTACCACCAACAAATCATCGAGGCCGACCTGGTTGAACGGATAGCTCAAGCTTCCGTAGTTAAGGCCGCCGGCCTGGGTGTTAAATTGTGTTCCGGGACTGTACCCGGCATAACCCGGGGCAAAGTTATGATTGACGGCATTATAATAATTATAGGCGCCTTCGCCGACATAGGGGTCGCCAAAATAAGGCGATTCAGGAGATCCGCTACTGGTCGAATCAGACGTATTACTGCGTTTAAGCCCGGCGTATTTATAGAGCGTGGCGGCGACTTTGACCGTAGTATTGGTGGTAAAGTGATAGTTGACCCCTCCTTGCCATGCGAACAGGAAAATATTTTCAGCGCTCTGGCCAAGCCCCGGAGCGGTGGGCAATCCCAATCCCGCCGAGACGTTGTTCGGATTAAGATCGGCATACACAAACTGGCCAAAATTTGCGAATAGATCGGCTGGTCCCAACTTATAATTGAAGTGTTCGGCAGCGCCTTCGGGACTAATGTCGCTATCCCAAACCATCGGCGTGGTATAAAGCGGCATCGGCATCTTGCCCACGGTGATGTCAAGCCAGTCTCCATAACGCCAGCCGAGATAAATCTGGCCGACTGCCAGCCCGGCGCTGGATTTGCCAAAAGGTCCCTGATACGGGGAGGTGCTGCCGGATTGTCCCGCAGTGACCCAGGGCGAGCGTGGATTGGCGGCAGTTTCCAACCTGAAGCCATAATAAAAATTATCAAACATGTCGCCGCGAAATCCAAATCGCAACGCGTAACGCAGGCGCTGCAATTCGATCTCATTATGGGCCGGGTCAGTCGCGGTCCGGTCTTCGTACCGCATGCGGGCATCTCCAAATAATTCTGTGCCTTTGACCGCATCATCGAGTTTCCAGCGGGATTGTTCGGGCATCAGGTAGGCGCCGTTATTGGTTTGCATGGATTCGGCTTCGACCTTCACCTGGTCTGCTTCCTGTTGGGTGACGTAACCTTTTTTGACGAATAAATCGAGCAGAGGATCCGTCGTGCTGGCGGGAGTGTTCGTCGTGCCATCACACCACGCCCGGGCAGAAACTGCAATGGCGAACGTTGCCAGGAGGATTTTTAAATGTGCCAACTTCTGATTGTTTTTGCTCATTCGCACGGGGGGACATGCTGCAAATTCCGGGTCACAAAGACATGTCGTACGCGTTACAAATCAGTTACAACGAATGCCGGGCGGATCCCGGAGTTCTAAACCTGTCACTCTTATAGGGGATCCGAATCGGAATCGGCAAACCGCATCAAACCTCGTCACGGCCACCAGGATGTCGATTGCCGGGTCATCGGTCCGATTAGATTCCAAAGGACAATTTTTTTTCAATCATTGAAAGTTACCTTCTTGCGACAAAGCAGCTTTTTTCTGAAATCCGGTCGGGCGAAATCATTATAAGTCATACAAGTCCAATTGATTACGATGCAATGGCGCCACGTCTTAAAATAGTCAGAGCATGTCCTCTGACATGAAGCAAAAGGCGATTGACCCTGATAGAGTTTTGAACGTCGAAACACTTTTGTGTGGAGTTAAAACAGGAAAAACAATCGTCAACACTACAGATAAATTTATGAAAAAATTAACCAGTGCAGCATTACTCGTTGTGGGAGCCATTCTGGTTTCCCAATCCGCCAAAGCGCAGGTCACCCCCAATGACTTGTATATGGGCTTCCAAAACGCGGCTGGCGGTGGTTCCGCCGATTACATCATTGACCTCGGCTCGGCGTCGGGCATCGTCAATGCGTCCTCTTCCGTCTTTTTCAACAGTGAATTCAGCCTGGCCAGCTTCAATACAGTATTGGGCGCTTCGTCCAGCATGTTTGGTGGCGTGGTTGGAGGATCAAACGCAGGGAATCCCTCCGACATATTCCTCACTCAATTGCGTGCCGGCGGCGCGGGAAGTGCCAGCACGCCGGGTTCGTCTGTGAGCCAGGTGGCGTTCAAGACCGATGACAACACCGCTTATTCCGACATGAGTGCGCTCAATGTGGTTAGCGGTGCGGGTACGCTTGATTCAACCAGGAGCTGGGAAAATGATATTGAAGCCCAGCCGAATACCGAAACTTCCGGAACTCTTTGGAGCGACACCGGCCTGAATCCGGATAGCGCGGTGAGCACTTCCAGTGTGACTTACGAAGACCTTTGGGAGACCTCGGACAGCAGTTCTTTCGTTTCGAGCTCGTATACTTATTTGGGTTATTTTACGATTGATATGACCGGGTCAAGCCCGGATGTTTTTTTCACTCCCCAAAGTGTGCCCGAACCGGGAACGGCTTTGATCGCCGGCATGTCAGGACTTTCAGTGCTCCTCCTCCGTCGTCGGTTTGCTAAAAATGCCTGATTTAACAAAAACCAATAATTCTAAAACCAACCACCAACCACCAATAACTAAAAATATGAAATTAAGCACTAAAATCGCCTCGGCCTTGCTCGCATTGGGCCTGGTCACGCAGGCCAGCGCTGATCCAACAGTTTATTTGACCGGATCATCGGCCTTCCGCACTGCGGTCTTCGACGCACTGTCGGATAACACCGATGGCACCAACGCCGGCGGCCTCTTCGATACCGGCACGGTGACTTATGCGACTTTTGGAAGTTCTTCCGCCAGCGGCGCCACTTACATGGTATTTCACGGCAATATCAATGGCGCTGGTATCTATGTCGATTGCGCTTTCAGCGGTTCGGAAGCCGGCATTGCCTCGGCTTGTAATAGCACGTTGAATAATCCCAATGCGCGCAACGGCGCCACCTACACCTTGAGTGGCTCCCCGGAAACATGGGTCAATCCGTCCAACGCCGTTTTACAAGTCGGTGGCAATGTGGTGACGGCTAATCCCAACGGAGCCAACGGCGGTACCTTCGAAGCTTCCAGCCATGGCGCAGACCTGGCGCAGGCGGATACTTCCCAAGCTATTTCCTGGACCCCGTTTGTTGCCGGTACGCAGACGGCCTTGAACGACTACGGCTCTGAAGGCGTGGTCACTTTCACCTGGAGCAAAAACGTCAATCCAGCGCCTTCGAATGAATGGACGCATGTCTCGAATATCACTCTTCCGCAGATCAACAGCTTGCTGGCCAACGGCGCCCTCCCGGCCGGTTTTTTCAGCGGAAATACCAATGACAACGATTTCACCGTCTATCTCGTGGGTCGTAATCGCGGTTCCGGAACCCGCATGAATATCGAAGCCACCAGCACTTATGGCGCCCACAAACAGGTCCTGCAATATTCCGTCGGATTCGGCGTTGACCCGAACGATCCGGCGCAAGCCACGGGCACTCTCTGGCTTACCAATGAAAATAACAACGGTTATGAGAGCGGCGGCGGCGTGGCCAAAGCATTGTCCGACACCGGCGGCAGTGTAACAGTTGGAAGCTGCCAGCAAGCCGATCCGTTTAACGGCGGCAAGGGCTGGTTCGCCCTTGGCTATGTCAGCCCTGCGGATGCGTTGAATGCCGGAAATAACGGCGGCGAGCCGACGAACAATTGGGTGACTGTGGACGGAGCATTTTCAAACAATGGAAATATTGAAACCGGCCCGTGGTGGTTCTGGGGACATGAGCACCTGTATGGCAAATTCCAGATCAGCGGTATCCAGAACACGGTCGGCAGTCTCTTGTATACTGCAGTTTCAAAGACGCTCGTGAATCTCACCTTCGGGGTGGATCCGAACGGTCATGACCTCGGCATTCCTTATACTTTGATGCATGTCCACAAGACCAGCGATACCTCTTTCCCGGTGTTCGGGCAGGTGATCGGAGAATAATCGGTTGAATCGGTTTGATCGCATGGCCAGCGCGGAGATTTCTCCGCGCTGGCCTTTGGGTTTGATGTCCGTAAAAAACATAGAAAAATGAAAGCGGCGCTGACGATTTTGGTTTGTGTCAATTTACTTTTGCTTGGAAGCATGGCCTTTTTGCTGGCCGACCGGAGCAGGCTGTCGGCAATGCCCGTGCCAATGCCAGTGTCGGCTGCGGTTTCAGCACAACCAAAATCAATTCCTGTGTTACCGGAACAGTCGCCAGGAGAGGTCGCGGCGCCTTTCCGCTGGCAACAATTGGAATCCCGGACTGATTATCGAAAATACCTGGCCAATCTGCGCGCTGTAGGTTGCCCGGAATCGACCATTGAGGACATCGTACGGGGCGATGCGGATCGGGCATTCACCTGGGAACGCCAACAATTGGCTTTAGGAAGTTCCGGGACCGGTCCGTGGTCGCAGTTTCGTGAAGAGCAATTGGTCTCAAGCCTGTTGGGAGACTCAACGGGCGACCTTTCACCTGTTCAGGCTGCTGTACGCCAGGTAAGCAATAGTCAAAATGGCGCGAATGACCAACCCCCGGACACAGTCGTCGCACAGGCAGAACCGTTGTTTATGCAAAATATGGATTGGGGCGTGTTGGGATTTAGCTCTGACGATCAAGCGGCCATTGCGCAGGTCCGGCAGCAATATGAGGGCCAGATGAAAAATCTGGATGCAGGAAATGCGCCTGTCCAAAATTCCGGTTCGGCCAGTCCAAACTCTGTTTCAACTGATTCCAATTCCGGGGGTTCTGCTCCCGCCAGTCAATCACAAGCGGCCCTGCAGGATGCCGATAACCAGTTGCAGGCTTTACTTGGCGCACAAGCCTATGCGTCCTATGAACAGGCGCAATATTTTGCCTGGTTCCAGCCGCAAGCCGTTGCCCATGTGGGGACCGGTTCTCTGATCATCAATGCCAACTGATTTCGTGGAGGGCTTTCTTCTGCGCGGCGGAATACGACAAATTTCGGAGCTAAAGTTACCTTTCAGTGACAAAGCCGGTGGTTTCGTTTTAAACCAGGCTGATTTAGTTGTAAGGATGTTATTATCAATACGTTGTAATTATAAATTTCAAGTCCTCAAAGTGATTTGTCATGTCCTAAATGTTGAAGCCAGACAAATCAGGCTCGGGGTATAGTGAGTCCGCCAATTCCACCGTGACTGAGGCAAAGCAAAATCCAAATGACGATGAGGCTCAGGGATTATTTTTGCGCCGGCTTTTGTGCGAATTACGAGTTTTAAACCCCGTTGCCAAAACAAATAAAATTATGAAAAACACTGTGAGAAACTTAACGACCGCTGCCGCTCTTTTGATGGGGGCATTTTTTTCCTGCCAGCCCTCTTTTGGACAAAGTTCTACCACTGGCGTTACCGCCAACAATTTGTATATGGGCTTCCAGAATGCCGGCGGAAGCGGAACAGAGGATTACATTATCAATTTGGGCGCGGCGGCAAACATTGTTGGGGGTACTACGGTGGTGACCTTGAGCAGTGATTTCCTGGCTGCCGATTTCAATGGAGTATTGCGAAGCTCTTCCAGTGCTTATGGCGGGGTGGTCGGCGGCTCGAACGGTGGAAGTCCCTCTGACCTTTATGTCACGCAATTGCGGAGCGGCGGTCCGGGGAATCCGGCCGCGCCGGGTTCTTCCCTGCCGGGGCAATTGTACCGGACGGATGACAACAATGCTTTTAGCGATTTGACTACCCTCGTCGTTCCGACAACGGCTGGCACGGGCATTTTAGATACTACCAAAAGCTGGGAGACCTGGATTGAGGCCCAGCCCAATCCCCAGGCGAGCCCCAGTTTTTGGGAGGACAGTGGGGTTAATCCGGACACCGCCATCAGCAAAACGGCGGTTTTTTATGAGGACCTCTATTATACTGCCAGCAGTTCCACTTTTGTAAGTGCGCCCTGGACTTATGAGGGTTACTTCACGATCAATTTTTCCGGAAGCAGCCCGGCAGTGACTTTCACGCCGGCGGGTGCGATCGTCTCGCTGTCACAGCGACCGACCTTCATCTCGGCCGGCAAGGCCGGAACCACCGTCACGCTGGTTTCCACCAATGCGGTGGCAACTCACAATTATCAATTGCAATATAGCACGAGCTTGTCGCCGGCCAGTTGGTCGAACATCGGTAGCGCGATATCGGCTGGCGGCACGCTGGTGACCAATACCGATACCACCGCCACAAATTCGGCGCGGTTTTATCAACTTCAGGGCAACTGATTCCTCTCGATCTGAAATTTAAAAAGGGCGGACAGGAAACTGTCCGCCTTTTTCTTTTAGTGATGATGTTGAATGGCTTCGGGCGGGTCGCCCTGGTTCAATTTGAGCTTTGGGCCAGGCTATTGATATTTGTCTGAGGATGGAAATCAGCGGCGATTTTCTGTGCCTGCGCCATTTGTTCCGGGCTCAATACGTGGGCCAAATTAAATTCAATGACATCGTGTTTTCCACCGGCGTCGCCCTGTTCTGAGCTTAGCAGGAACCATTTATAAGCTTGTACCAGGTCGCGGGAAAGACCGGCATTTGCATTCTCATACATCAAGCCCAGGTCATCTTCCGCGGTGGGATCGCCGCGGAGCGCAGCGGGCCGGGTCCATCGCAACGCCTGCTGCCAATCATGTTTTACCCCGACACCGAATTGGTACATATACCCCATCGTGCCCATGGCTGGTAGATAGCCCCGGGTAGCGGCTTTGTTCAGCCATTGGGCTGCCGTCGCATAATTGATATGATTGGTGTCGCCGGAATATGCGCCATAAAGATAAAATTGGCCGAGCGCATATTGCGCTAAAACCTGGCCCTGAGCGGCGGCCTTTTGCCAATAGGTGACAGCCTCATCAAAATTCGTTGTCGTGCCTATGCCATGGGCACAAGCATAACCCAGGCTGTATTGCGCCAGCGGATCCCCCTGGGCCGCCGCCTTGCCATACCACTGCAAAGCCGCGCCATAATCCTGTTGGACACCGGTGCCATGGGCATAACAGGACGCCAGGCCCGTTTGGGCCGGGGCATAGCCCTGGGCCGCCGCCTGGCGCAGGTATTGGATCGCCTGGGAATAATCCCGGGCCACTCCAGTGCCATCGGCATATTTTTCGGCGAGGAAATATTCAGCGGCGGGGTCGTTGGTCGCCGCTGCAGCACGGGCAGTATCCAGGGTAAAATCTTTGGCCGCAGCCCCGGAGGTTGTCAGGATCAAAATGCCGGCCAGCGTGGCCAAATAACAAATTCCAAAGGATTTTTTCACGGTGAATTTGTAGCGGTTGATCCAAATCTTTATCACATGAACGATGAACATTTGAGCGACTAAATTGACGAGGGATTTGTTTATTTTGGCATGGCCGCCGAGAGGAGGACCGTGACCCGGCCGACTTTGCGGATCTGGGGCCCTTGCTTCTTTTTGTTTTGATCGCCCTCATTGCCGGTGTCGGTGACCTGCTGGTTGGCCGTCTGCGTGGATTGTTGTGCAGCGGATTGGCTGGTGGCGGTGGAGCTGGCGCTGCTGCCGAGAGTGCTTTGGGCCGCGCCACCGTTGACTGAAACATTTTGGCCCAGCAACGTGGCGCCGGTGCCGATTCCTGTGGTAGATACGCCTTGTCCGCCGATGATAGTGATGCCGGGGCCATCACCGGAGCCGGTGACGGTAGCTTTGCCGACCGCAAATACGGTCAGGGAGCCGATGGCGGCGGCTGAGACATTGGCATTTTGTTGGGAGATCAATAAGCCGGAAATCTTTCCAGTGGCCGTGGCATTGACCGTTCCGCCGATGACGCCCGCGTTCCCCAAATTGATGTCACCGACATAGCCCGGTGAGCCGGCATCGAGATTGACGGAAGGGCCGGGCAAAAGAGGCACTCCCAGGCTTTGTTGTAAAATGCCACCCAGGTTGGCGTTGATGTCCCCTTGAGGAGTATTCACGTAAATATTACCCGGGCTGGTGGCCGCGCCGGGAACCGGATGATTTGGGGAAAGCACAGCCAGAGTATCTGCCACAATGCCGTAGGCTAACACATATTCGTAGGGCGCTTTTAGGGATATTGAAAGTGGGAAGGTGCTGAAGGGGATGCCGGTTGCGCCGCCACTGCCGGCGTCAACATCCCCGGTCAGCGATGTGACAGTCACATTGCCGCCATTGAGGCTGGCAATGCGGGAAGTATCAATATTGATTGTGCCCAGGCCGGTCACATTCACATCGCCGCCGCCCGTGGAATAAATGCCCAGGCCGAGATTGCTGGCATGCATGATCTCAAATTCAAAGTCAGCCAAATCCGGCGAACCAAGATCCATCGAGACTCCGACCCCATGGCTGTTCAAGGTGCTGCCGGAAATGATGCCGGTAGCGGTGATATTCACATCCCCACCGCCAAGAGCAGCGATGGTGGAACTGGGCATCTCCAAAGTGTTGGCGATGACATTGATGGTTGCCCCGGAGGTGATATAAGGGGCCAGGAAAGAATAACTCACCTGCCCCAGGAATGGGTTGGAGGGATCGCCGCCGTCGCCCACGGAAAGAATACCGTCAGAATTACCGAGATTGATGGAGTTGGCAGTGACATCGAAGGTGCCCGTGCCGCCGACAATCAAGGCGCCATTGGGGCCCAACGGCGGATCGTTCTGGCTGTTATTCAAAAGAGTTTGAAGGCTCGCAAGATCAGGGTCGGTGTACGTTGTCGTATTTTGTGGCAGCCAGGTCACCGCATTAATCACAAAGTGGCCGCTCGAATCCAACAAAGGTTCGCCGTTCTGGTAAACCGGCAGGTAGAGGGTGCCCGTGCTTAGAATGTTGTAAAGCGTGTCCGGGGTTGATGCCGCGTCTCCCGGAGCCGACAACGGGCCGGAGACCGTGAGTTTTTGGGTGGTGGGATTATAGTCGAGGCTGACCACGTTTAGTCCCGGAAACATAAGATATCCTCCCAGGATTCCAGTCAAATTTTCGGAATCGGAGTAGGTGCTGTTGTTGATGCCCGAGATTGACGGGTCGGTCACTGCGCGGAGCAACAAGGTGAACCAATTATCAATGCTTCCCGAAGGAAGATAAGTCTCATCATTTGGCAAGGCATCCGATAGTTGAACAATGTCGGGCAAAACATCGGCCAAAGTCACGGAGGCGAATGAAGTGGTATATTCAATATTGCCGCCCACCGTGATAGAGGTGAGATCACTCGCATTTTCATTCTCTCCATAAAAATAGCTATTGATCAAATTTCCATCCACGTTGATCTCTGCCAGTTTAGGGACCTGGATGAAGACGTTATTGATGTCGCCTGAAATATTCAGGATGACCGGATCATTATTTTCAAAAGGAACGCTGGCGTGATCATAAGGGCCAAATTCGGTGGTGCTCGAGACCGCTGACCATTGCGATTGGCCGCTGTCGGACATCAGCAAATAGGCGGGATTGCCCGCGGCATTTCCGCTGGTCAAACTTCCACCACCCGTGGTGGTGATCTGCAACTCACCCTCAACGGAGGGAAACATCGTGATGTTATAATCCGGCAAAGTGAGGATGCTTCCTAAATCATCGATGGCGCTTGGAGTGTCCAGCGTGACCCCTCCCGCGCCCGCATCGATGGTGAGAACAGGCGGGAGCAGCATCTGGACCGCGTCGGAAGGCCGCGGCATATCAAGGCCGGTGATATAAACGCCATTGCCGGCGTTCAGATTTACTGAAGCGTTTGGACTATAATCAAAAAGATGATTCCCGCGGGAAGGTTGCGAGCCGAAATTGATCGTGGTGTTGTTGAAAAGACCATTGGGATTTCGCACTTCCTGCAAGTAGATATCGTTTTGAGCATTCAAGGTCCAGTCGCCGGCGACAAGACTTAAAGCCACGTTTTGGTCCACAGTGCCAATATCCTGGCCGGCGTTGATGGCGCCCGTGCCATCCACTTCAACAAAATGGCCATAGACATTGCCCGCGGCATTGATGGTGACATTCCCCGGTTCTGCTCCAAAAGCGCCCGTGCCTGGATCTCCAAATGCTCCCGAGTTTGGATCCGGTGTCGATGTCGTGGCGGATAAGCTGGTCACGTCGCCGCCCGCGTTGATGGTCACATTCCCTCCGGCGATCGTGCTGATGCCGCCAACGATCGATGCGGCTGTGAAATATGGGCCGGAAATTGAAAAATCAAATCCCGAAAGGCCACTCCCCGTATTAACGTCTCCCAAAGCAGCGGTCACGTTGATATTCCCGCCAGCCATCGTGTTGATGAAGCCGTTGCCTCCATTGGCCTGGCCGGGGCTTTCACTTCCCGTCCACCCGACCTGCACTTCGCTTCCCGCCATGATATTGATGTTCCCGTTTTCCGCCTGGATGGACGAGCCACCCCAAACATACACGCCCACGCCGGCAGTGAGATTCACATTCCAATCTTTTCCGGCCTGGAGCCCGGCATTTTCCTCAAAAATATCGACTGGCAGGTTAATGTTGTTACCAGCCGTCAGGCTCAAAGTTGAATCAGGAATCGTTGAATCATTCAGGCTCCAAAACGTGCTGAAGCCCTCTGGCGATTCAAAATCAATGTCATCCATCGCCTGCAAATCTATTTGCGAATACGCCGCCAGATCAAACACGTCAAAATTGGGGTCGGAAGAGGGCGTGGTTGACGTCAGAGTGTTGTCGTAAGACAAAGTCATGTCATAAGGGTTGACCAGATAAGCGAAATAGTTACCAACAATGGTCGAGTTGATGCTGGCAGAGGGGGCAAAGATTTCAATGATTCCATCCTGGCCGCCGGAATTTCCCGAAACAGAAATCGTCGAACCGGCAGAATCAGAATAAGCATTTCCCGCTTTTAGCACTACAAAGCCGCCGGGACTGGTTGTCGTGGGATCACCGTCAGCGGTGATGACGGAACTTGCCTCCAAAATCAGGCTCTGGTTCGCATCGATCTCAATGATACCATTCGCACTACCGATGGAATCTGCGCCCAAGGTGCCACCTTGATCCACCACGGGTGCATTCAAAGTGATGTTGCCGCCCTGGGCTTGGATTTCTGAGCTGGCATCCAAAGTGATTTGGTTTCCTGCCAGCAGTGAAACATCGGTAGGAACACCCCCGTTTGGCGTGAGCGTCCATTGTGCGTCCAGCGTGATATCATCCGAAGCCTGAAGATTGATTTGGGAAAATCCTGATGATAATGAATTGACGTTGAGTGCCAGCGAACTTGCCACCGGGCTGCCATCGGAGTTCAGCGCGATATCCGCAGTATCAATGGAAAGAGTACCGTTGAGATATCCAGCGGCGGCCTGGCCATTCAAAGTGGATTGGATGGCAGTCATCTGTGGTGCTGAGACTGATATCTGGCCACCGTTTCCGCCCTGTGATGCGCCGGCAACATTGATGGAGGAACCGGCCTGGTCCGAAAAGCTACCTGATTGGATTTGAACCGAACCGCCTGGGCTGGGACTGGATGCGGTTGAATCTCCCATAGTGGAAATGGCTGAGCTGGCGCCCAGCGTTACGCTGCTGCTGCCAAGCAATTCAATCGTCCCATTGACGTTTTGGGCGGTGTTGGCCTGGACGATGCCGTTTTGATTCACGAGTTGTGCCTGGGCAACGATCCGGCCGCCGTCGGCAGTTAATTGACCTTCGTTATCCACGGACCCTTGCGGCAGGGTGACTTCCGCGCTCAAACCGCGGCCATCGGGAGACATGGATACCAAAACCGTTTCACCATCATAAAGACCGATGCTGCCGCCTTCCGCAGAGAGGGTGCCATTATTGATGATATCGCTGGCAATCAAGTACGCGGAGCCGCCGCCGTTGATGGTGATTTTTCCATAATTCACGATTTGGGCGGTTGGCGGGGGAGCATCAAACGCCCACGCTCCGCCGCTGGAAAGATTCAATGCCGGGGTTGCCGCAGTGGTCATGATCATCCCATGGGCCGTAATGGCGGCCGTTCCGCCGATATAAAATCCATTTGGATTTTGCAAAACCACATAGCCGTTGGCATTGATGTTTCCGTCGATGGTCGAAGCCTGGGCTTCACTGATCTGGTTCCAGGTCACCGACGTGGCCGATGGCTGGTTAAAGTTCACGGTGTTGCCCGCGTTGATATCGAACGTTGCCCAATTAATCATCGCGGCAGCGGAACTTTGGTTGACGTTCAACACATTCGGCTGTGCCGGAGGAGTGATGATCGTGGCTGTGCCCTGGACCACCGAGCCGCCGGTCGGCAAGGGCGGGGGTGGATTGGCGTGAACCTGAAAGCTTATGAACAACACCAACAACCTCATTTCCCATGGTGTCCGGCGAAAATAACTAAAAGTATCACGAGCCATCTTATTAACTCCCAAGCATAGCATATCGGCTCTTTCGGCGGATTTTTTTTCAGGTGACATTTTTGTTACATTAAAATTGGCCGACGAGTGAAAAATTAAAATAAGGCAGATCGCGTGGGGTGAGACTGGTGCTGATCAATGGCACTGAAAAGAGCAGGTGCGCCTGCCAATTGGGCCCCACGGATGCAGAGATGCCGATGCCCGTGCCCCACAGTTGGGTGTTGGCCGCGCGCCCCTGTGGATCCATCAGGTAAACGGTCGCCCGATCCATGTACACCGAGCCTTGCACCGACACTGGCAGGGTGCCGTGAATCGTTCCGATATAATGCGGGGGAGTATCCTGCTCCAAAGAAAGGTGCCAGCCTTCATCGCCAAAAACCTCGCCTTCATGATAGCCTCTTACGCTGTTCACCCCGCCGATGCCAAACTGCTCGTTACTGATCAGGGGTTCATTTGCCCATTGGCCGTCGGCCGTGAAGGTGGTGACCCAGTTGGAATGGATGATAAAATGTTGCGTATAACTCGGGCGAAAAACGACCCAATGGCCACTGGACTCGGGGGAACCGGTGATGAAGTCCAACGAATTCCTGCCATTCTTATAAGCCACCTCCGTGACATTGTTTGTAAATTTCTGCCCCATGCCATTGGTCGTCACCACTTGAGCCGGGGAGCTAATAGAGGTGCGGCTCGAGTACCACAGATTGGCGCTCATCGTCAGCCCAAACGTGGCGGGCCCCATAAAGTCGTCAACGTTGGCGCTATAGCCAAGGTTTAACGGGAGATAATCCAGATTCTCCACTGTCGCCGGTGTGGCTTCGGGGGTTTCGCTGACATTGGTGATTGTTTGGCCGCTCTGATTTTGATTCAGGGAGGTGATGATAAAAATGTTCGTCTGGTAATTGGCCTGGTTATAAAGTTTATAGTCCAATCCTCCGGATACCGTTGAGTTAAGGCCTTTAAATTCCGGGAGTGCCTTGCTCAGTTGAAACCCCACGTCGTCGTTTATCGTGATGCCCTGCTGGACTTCCTGCTGATCGATGGAGCTGCCATTTGTCGGGGGGAACAATGTTGTGGTGGCCAGGGTCGCCACGCCGGTATCAATCGTTGCGCGGCTGGCGTACACATTCAATGCCGCCTGGCCGGATGGCGGTGGCAACCGGAATTGCCGCGTCGCTTCGCTGTATCCAAAGCTTCCCGGGTTGTTGGCGATGGTGTCGCTGATGGCATCAGGACTCCCGATGGGCATGCGGTAAAAGAACGAATAATTTACAACGGACGGACGGTCGTAAAAATTCCACTGGTTTCCCGCTTTGTAATCCTCCGGGGAAAAACTGTATTGCACGCCGAGTGAATGGTCCATGCCCCAGAGATTCCCGTAAACGGCGGAACTGTTCACACGCAATTCGGGTGTGCCCGGAGAGCTTTGATTGTTGAATTCGAGTTTACCATGGAGTGGCAACTGGTCTTTCACTTTCAACGTCAGCTCGCTGGTGCCCGGTTCGGGGCCGGGGCCGACCAACGTATAGATCTGTCGGTCCTGGTTGGCATTGGCGCGGTTCAACTCAGCCTGCAGGACAGGGGCGTTGATGAGGATATTGGTGCGCAGGCTCGGCAATGCGCGCATGACATTGTTCGAGCTGAAGTAGCGGTTGCCCACCACATTGATCGCCGCCAGGCGTCCTTCCAGGATTTGGATCTTGACCGTTGCGTTCGTCAGTTTTTGTTGCGGCAAGGTCACGGCCACTGTTGCATAACCGCGATCGTGATATGCCAGTTGCAGTTGTTCCACCACCGCCTGGATGCCGGCAAAGCTCACATTCGTGCCGAAGGCGCCGTCGATGTTCGTCACGGCGCTGCCGACTTCCCGCGGCGTGAGAGCCGAATTTCCCAGGACCAAATAATGCTCCACCTCAAACCTTGGCCCAGCATTGGTGGTGGCGACGTGGATTCGATGGTCGGTTTCCTCCACTTTCAACGCGGCCATTTTTTGCAGCAACGCGGCACGGTCGGCGGCCATTTGTCCGGCCGTGGACGGTGTGGATGGGTAATTGACGGAAGGCGGCGCATTTGTTTTGACCGGCGCGGGCCGGGAAGCGGCTTCGACCGGAGGCGAGTAGGCGGGGAGTTCCGAATTGTTGGTGGGGCTGAAATAGCGCACGCCCGAGATGACGATCTGCGGCAGCACCGTTTGGAACACGTTCAAGGTGACGATGCCATTGGTGATCTGTTCCCTGGCGATGGCGATGCTCATCTGCGGATAACCTTCGACACGAAATTCCGTCTGCAAATCCCCGGCGGCCTTCACGATTTCGAGCAGGCTGACATTCGTTCCCGTATAACCGGCCAGCGTGGCAGCCACGGCGTTGGTTGGCAGCAGATGGTTACCCTCAACATCATAGGCGGACACGCGATAACCGGCCGGCGGCGGGGATTGGGACAAGGCAGTTCCCCCGGTCAAAAAAAGCAGTACCAGAAAAATTGCCGGAGGAAAAAGGCCAGTCCGCAGGTTCGGGCGTCTGTCAGATGCTGATGAATTTGACGTCATCAAATTCATAAAGCAGGCAACGGGGACGGTGACAGTTTCCTTCGAGCAATGACCATTCCACCAAATTGGGCAAAATGTATTACGGATTCCTGTCGGGATTGTGACAATCCGGAAACAATGGATTGTCCGTGAACAATCATGCGGGATTATTCATTTCCACCGCCAAAAAATAAAAATGCGTTTTAGCCGCGATTATTGGAATTTTTTTGAAGGTCGTTCTTGAAAAGTCACATCGTTGACCCCGGTATGGGAGGAAAATTCCCGGATGGGTCAGTTTTTAAACAGTTTCAATTCTTTTTCAGAACCGTCATCGGTTCGTAACACGCCCTTGCGAGCCTGATTTCCATCGAGACAGATGTTTTGTCGGATATCCGGGTTTAAATCATTGCTCGATGAAGGTGATTGAATACATGCACAGACCAGCGCATTTCTACGAACCACATTTGACTCCAGGAATGGTTTCTGTGTCTCCGGGTGAGGAGTGGGCGCCAAAGGCGCATGGCTGGTTCTTGTTCCAGGTGCAAAAAGGGAATGGTTATTGGCTGCACGCCCAATCGAGTATCGAGTTGGAAGCGGGCACTACGGTGTTGGTGTCCGATGGTACGCGAGGTCGTATCCGTGCCAGCCAATTGGGGGAGATGACCCTCTGCACTTTTCATGTTGTGCCCGTCCGCCTGACCGGGCTTATCACGGCTGGGGAGCAGGACTTTTTCAAGCAGGCATCCTTGCGGCATGAATATGATTTCCAAATTTTTCCCCCGGGCCATCCGATTGGGGTGAAAATGGCGGAAGCCACCCAGGTGGCCACGGGCTTGCCCTCGCGCCTGGCGTTGCTCCAGGCTTTTATCGGGTCCTTTGGCAAAGAATTGAAACCGCCGGCGCCGCGCCAGGAACACACCGACGCCAAAGAACGCCTGCGAATCTTTTTGAAGGACAACCCGCCGGACACTTTGCTGGAGATCAACTTTAATGACCTGGCGAAAACGACCCATTGTACGCCCCGCCATTTGAGCCGCATTTTTTGCGAATTGATCGGGATGTCCTTTCGCGACAAGCGCGCAGAGCTCCGCCTGGCGCGCGCGCGCGAGCTGTTGGCGACAAGCAAATCCAAGGTGGTGGAGGTGGCGCTGGAGAGCGGGTATAAATCATTGAGCCTCTTCAATCTCATGTTCACCCGCCGGTTTGGGACCAGTCCAGGCCGCTGGCGCCAAAAGAACCGCATCGAAAATGGCTTGCCCGGTCGCCGGAGCAATGCCCGGCAGGTTATGTCGGTTTGAGTGAAATCATTGGATTGGTTTCGCGATCACAATGGAGCGGCGACGCGCGTCGATATGGACGAATCGATTGAAGGGGCGCTCGCATCCCAATTAATTTACCAATTTGTAACCTCAAGCCCGGAGAGATTTGTATAAAGTGACCAGCCGGACAATTAATTTGCGGGATTCGGTCATTTTATCGAATTCCAGCCGGGGAAGAGGATTTTTGCCGCAATTGATATCAAACAAATACAGAAACCATGATTAGTATCCAACCCATCCTAGCCGCCAACGCCATGGTGTATGCGATCCAGAACGCAACCACAGAAGGCAAAATCACCGTCGTCGTGCTGCTCATCCTCTCGCTATTCAGTTGGACGATCATCATCACTAAATTCCGGCAGTTGATGATCGCCCGCGCCGCCTCCAAGAAGTTTTTCGAGACCTACAACTCCACGCGCGATCCCCTCGACATCCAGCGCAAGAACATTGAGTTTGAAGGCGCACCCGCTTACCAGCTCTACATCCGCGGCGCGGATGAATTGGCCTATCAATTGAAGAACAATCCCGTGCAGATCGTCGAAGCTCCGAAATTCGTTTCCACCGGCGAAGGCAACACGGACCATCTGGCCCGCTCGGTCACGACCAAAATCAGCACCTCTTCCTTCGAAGCGGTGCGCGTGGTACTGGAAGAGGCCGCGGGAGGCGAAGCCATGAGTTTGGAAAAGGGAATGATTGTGCTTTCCACCGCGGTGGCCGGCGGCCCGTTCATCGGGTTGTTGGGCACTGTCTGGGGCGTCATGTCCACGTTTGCGGGCATCGCCGAGAGCAAAGCCGCCACACTTACGGCGATGGCCCCGGGTGTCGCCGCCGCGCTGGTGGCCACCGTGACCGGCCTCCTCGTCGCCATCCCGGCGATGTTCGGCTACAACTTCATGGTCACGACCATCCGCCACATCACGCAGGAATTGGACGGGTTCGCCAGCCGGTACGCCAACCATATCGAGCACGTGTACGTGGATCGCCGCGACATTGAAGACAAGATCGCCGGCGCGTTGAAACGCGCTGAGGAAAACACTCACCGTTGATCCGGGTGACAGGATGAAAAAGTGTTCGCGCACCACTCACAATTCCCTCACGGAATTGAATATCACTCCCCTGCTGGACCTGGCTTTCGTGCTGCTGGTCATTTTCATCATCACCACCATCCCGCCGGTGACTGATGAGAGCCTGCAATTGCCGACGGCCGCGAAGCACCTGAAAGATCCGCCGCGCAAAGCCAATTACATCTCCGTGGAGACTGACGGCAAAATGTTTCTGAATAAAGAACCGGTGACCTCCCTGGATAATCTGTTGCAGACGTTGATCGCCCTGCGCACGGATGATCCCGACCTGAATGTCCTTGTCCGCGGCGACATCAAAACCAAGTACAAGGACATTCGCGCAGTGCTGGACATCTGCCAGCAGGCGAACGTGCCAAAAGTGGACCTGGTCACTGAACCGCTGAACAAATGAGTTTGAGCTGACGCATGGTCCCGAATACCCAACCGCGCAAAAAGCGCAATTCATCGAAGGTGAACCTGGTCATCTCGTTCACCTTTCACCTGTTGCTCGTGCTGGTGATGCTGTATTTCGCGGCGCGCCAGGGATGGCTGGGCGAGCCTTTGAAAAAGATCTCCATCCAGATGGTGAAGCAAAAACCGCCCGAGAAAGTCAAACCGCCGGAGCAGAAGCCGCCGCCGCAAGTCGAGCCTCCCAAGGTTGCGGAAGCGCCCAAGGCCCCGCCGAAAGTTGAAGCGCCGCCCACGATGGCCCCGCCCACCGTCGCGCCGCCGGCCACGGAATTGCCATCGTTCGATTTCGGCGGCGGCAAAGAAGTCATCAGCAGTTCCGACCCCGTGCAGCTTTACAAGAGCGCCATCGAATACGCCATGCGTTCCAAATGGGACCGCCCCGAGGACATGGATGACGACAAGTATGTGGCCGAAATCCAGGTCTCGGTGAGCCGCGATGGCAGCCTCAGCAACCCGGTCTGGCAGAAAGGTTCCGGCAATCAGCGCTGGGATGATTCCGTGCGCGCGGTGATCCGCTCGGTGACCTCCATGGATCGTCCGCCGCCGACCAATTTTCCGCCTGATGTCGTCATCCGGTTTGACGTCCAGGACGAAACTGAACCGTTGTTCCAATGAAAAAGACCTCCGCATCCCATCACGGTTCGTTGAACGAGTTGAACATCACTCCATTATTGGACCTGGTGTTCGTGCTGCTGGTCATCTTCATCATCACCACGCCGCAGATGATGAACAACCTGGAGATGAACCTTCCCTCCCCCAAACCGCCGCCGCCGTCGAAGGACAAACCGAAGGTCAATAACATCGTGGTGGATGCGACCGGGCAGACTTTTTTGAACGACCAACCGGTGACGATTCCGCAGCTTAAAAGCGGTTTGCAACTGTTGCAGAAAGACAATCCCGACATCAGCGTGGTCGTCAAAGGCGCGGACGAAGTGGATTATCAGAGCATGGTCAGTGTGCTGGATGTCCTCCAGCAATTGAACATCACCAAAGTCGGATTGGCGACGCAATAGGAGTGGGCGTGATCCTTAATTTTTCCGACGCCGGAAAACGGCCAAACCCAGCCCAATTGCGCCCAAAGTAAAGTCCTTCGGTTCAGGAACAGGCATGGACGAGAATTGGATGTCATCCAACATACTGTCAACCTCTTGCGAATCGCTGCCGGTGGGCGCAAAAAACAGGAGTTGACCCGTTTGACCGGCATAAGTGGAAATATCTCCACCCATGGTGATATAACCCGAACCAGACCCGATTTGTGCCACCGGGATGGGATTTCCATTGAAAGAAACTTGAAGATCATCCGTTGTTGCAAGGAATTCGATTGACTGGGTGCCCAAAGGGATTTGTCCGGTCTGGCCGATCGCAGCACCACTGGTAAAAACATCGCCGCCAAATAAAAATATTGAATATTGCCCATCAATCGCTGGGATAAAGCTGTCAGACCCTTCCAAACAAACGCCGGGATCATCAACAGGCCGATCATTATAAATCAATGTCGTACCACCGGAATAATTCGAATCGCCAAAACCATTATATTCAGTCCACCCCGGGACTTGTCCGGTGGCACCAAACTGGCCGGGATTGGCGACAATAGAATCTTCGAAATCCATATTGATAAAGCCTTGGGCCAGCGTTGAGTCAACAGCGCTCAGAAAGATGCCAAGCAATATAACGGCTAATTTTTTCACATCGCCTGCGTCCAATCCAATCTTTAAGTTTTTATGCCTTTTTTGTTATTTTGCCAAGGCCAATCTTTCATTGTGGCGGCAACTTCCAACTTCCAACTCCGGCTGGCTTCATTTATTTTCTGTCGATGCAGCAAACGACATTGACGCTTGGCCATTCACCCGACCCTGATGATGCCTTCATGTTTTACGCGCTGGCGAAGGATTTGATCCCCGCCCGTGGTTTTCGCTTTGAGCATATCCTGCAGGACATCCAGACGCTGAATGAGCGCGCCACCCGCGGCGAACTGGACATCTCCGCCGTCAGTATCCATGCCTACGCTTATGTGAGTGATAAATATGCCTTGCTCCCGGCCGGCGCCAGCATGGGCGACGGCTATGGTCCCATGCTGGTGGCCAAACAAAAATTCTCGCGCGAGGAGATCGCCCGAAAAAAGATCGCCGTGCCCGGGACCATGACCAGCGCATTCCTCGCCCTGCAATTATGGTTGGGCAAACCGGCAAAGGAATTCAATTACGTCGTTGTGCCCTTCGACCAAATCTTTACCGCTGTCAAAAATGGGGTTGCCGACGTCGGACTGATCATCCACGAGGGCCAGTTGACGTATCAAAATGAAGGCCTCGTCGTTTGTGAAGACCTTGGCGTATGGTGGGGCAGGCAAAATGACGGCCTCCCGCTGCCGCTCGGCGGGAATGTCATCCATAAAAAATTCCCGCCGGAGACGCGCCGGATCATCTCCGACATTCTCACGGCCAGCATCCGATACAGCCTGGACCACCGGCCCGAAGCGGTCCAGCACGCCCTGCAATTTGCGCGCGATATGGGACGCGACCTGGCTGACAAATTTGTCGGCATGTATGTCAATCATTGGACGCTGGATTACGGTGACCGCGGGCGCGATAGCATCCGGCGTTTTCTTGGCCAGGCCTTCGATCGCGGCCTGATCCCCCACCGTCAGGAACTGGAATTTGTGGATTAACAGGCGACTTTCAACTGGCCGGGATCTTCCCTATAATCACCGGCGTTGATGGAAAACACCTTGGAAAATCCACCCGCCCCGAGACCGGTTTGGGATCGTGGATGGATCTTTATCCTGCTCATCATCGTTGCCACGGTGGTGGCCTATGCGCCTTGCTGGTGGCCTCCGCCGGGCTGGCCCGTGCCGGCTTCGATTTCTCCTTCCAATCAATTGGGGTTCGTTTGGGACGACGACGTCCTCTGCGTTGCCAATCCATTGATCAAATCGCCGCATGGCTGGTATGAAGTTTGGACCACAAAGAAAACGCCGGATTATTTCCCGGTCATGTCATCCGCGTTTTGGGTGCAATGGCGCATGTGGGGAATGAATCCATCAGGCTACCGCATCGTCAACGCCCTCTTGCATGCGCTGGATGCCATTCTTTTATGGCGCATCCTGTGCTGGCTGATGCCAGGCCAGGGAACGGCGGCCAAGCTCGCCGCCGCGATCTTTGCCCTGCACCCCGTCAATGTGGAATCGGTCGCCTGGATCGCGGAGCTGAAGAACACATTATCACTGATGTTTTTCTGCCTTTCGCTGCTGGCCTACTTGCGATTTGACCGGAAAGAAGATTGGAAATGGTATTTTCTATCGTTCGCGGCATTCCTGCTGGCGCTGTTGAGCAAGATCGAGGTGGCGCCGCTGCCCTGCATAATCCTGGGTATCGCCTGGTGGCAACGCGACCGCATCGGATGGGATGATCTGATCAATACGATCCCCTTTTTCGTCGCCGCCTTCGCCCTGGGCCTCGTCAGTATCTGGTTTCAGAACCATGTCGCCATTGGCCACGACGTGGTGCGCACGGATAATTTCTGGTCGCGCCTGGCGGGCGCCGGTTGGGCGGTTTGGTTTTATTTTTATAAAACTGTTTTACCGATCAACGTGATGCCCATCTATCCGCGCTGGCACATCGACCCCGCCAATGTGCTGTCCTATCTGCCGGGAATTTTATTGGTCCTGGGGTTTGTCCTCTGTTGGGTCTATCGGGCCAAATGGGGTAAGGCGGTATTGTTCGGCCTGGGTTACGCCGTTTTGATGTTCCTGCCCGCGCTCGGGTTCCTCAACATCTATTTCTTCCGGTTTTCGCTCGTGGCCAATCATTGGCAATATTTCTCCGTCATCGGGCCGATTGCACTGGTCTCGGTCGGGTTGGTGGAGCTTTCGAAGCTTTTTCCGCAGGACAAGATCTTGCGGCCCCTGTTTTGCGGCGTATTGCTGCTTATCCTTGGCGCGCTCACCTGGGAGAACGCCGGCGTCTATAAAAATTCCGAGACCCTCTGGACCACCACTCTCGATAAAAATCCGGATTGCTTCATCGGGCACAACGACCTGGGTTTTGTCATGCTTGAACGTGGGGAAACGACCAACGCGCTGCCGCATTTCCGGCGCGCCGTGGAACTTCAGCCGGATGACGAGGCCTCGCAAAAAAATCTCGGCAGCGCGCTGCTCCAGGAGGGGAACGTGGACGATGCCATCACGCAATTCCAGATCGCGCTCAATCTTCGCACGAACGATGTCGGCGCCATGAACAACCTTGCCCTCGCCTATTCGCGCCAGGGAAAGATGTCCGATGCCCTGGCGGAATATGAAAAGGCCCTGGCGATCCAGCCGGACGATGCGGGTGTGCATCACAACTACGGCATGGCGCTCTTCCGCCTGGGCAGGGTGGACGAGGCGATGGCACATTATCAAAAAGCGATGGCCACCCAGCCGAACGACCCCGAACTTCATAACGATGTCGCGAATGTCTTGAGCAAAAGGGGACAGGACGCCGCCGCGATCAAGGAATGGGAGAAAGCCGTCAGCCTTCGCACAAATTATTTTGCCGCCGAGAACAACCTCGCCTGGGCCCTGGCTACGGACCCGGACGCCTCTTTGCGGAATGGCACAAATGCCGTCCAGCTCGCCGAAGATGCCAACCGGATTGCCCATGCACAGAATCCTCTCGTCCTCCATACTCTCGCCGCTGCTTACGCCGAAGAAGGGCAATTCTCGAATGCGGTCACGACTGCGGGGCAAGCGCTTGAGCAGGCGGCAGTTCAACACAACGTCTCGTTGGCCGCAGCTATCGAGGCGCAATTAAAATTCTACGAAGCCAATCAGCCCTATCACGTCGCGCCGAATTAGGACTTTCGCAACGCGCCATCGCTCCCAAGAACAACCGCCAAATCAAACACGTCCCGCTGCAAACAGAACGCCACGTCATCGCGCAACTCGGGCATGGATAAAAGCCGCCGCGCGTTTTCCGAACCGCACAAAACATTGGCGAGATCAGATTTTGCCTCCGCGAACGCCTGAATGGCGACTTTTGCCGAATCAGAAAGCGTGTCGTTGCCTCCAAGAACGAGTTCGCCAAGCGCGCCCGCCGCCAAAATATCCTCCAGCGCGGCATTTTCAAACGTGCCGGCGCAGACAATGTATAATTTCTCAATTTTTGCGTTCCGGATGAAGTTCGCCGTCGCGCCGAGATTCAAAAGCGAGGCCGCCAGCACTGTTTTTGCTCCCGGACAAGCGCGCAGCGCCCGCGTGCCGTTCGTGGTGGTGGAGACGATCGTCTTGCCCCGCACGGCCTCCGGCGAATATTCGCGCGGCGAATTGCCAAATTCAAAATCGATTCCCCCGGCGCGAATTTTTACACCCTGGCGCTCGCCGCCCAGGAGAACGCCGGGTTGCTGTTTCCGGATGGCCAGCGCCTCGGAAATTTCGCTCACGGGAATGATCTGCGCTGCGCCATTGGCCAGCGCCGTCACGAACGTACTCGTCGCGCGCAGCACATCAAACACGACGCAACCGGCCGCGCTCAGGTCGCGCTTGGCGAGCGCAGGCAATTCCGCAGGCGTCAGGATGACTTCGATCTTCATCAGCTTAATCTCCTATTGGCTTCAATACAGACTTAATATATGAATAAACCAAGTTACAACCGAAACAATAAAAGATGGCATTAGTAACAAAATGTCCGAAATGTGGAGAAGAGGCTTGGGTTGCATTCGAACCTGATTCCGGTCAAAAGTTTATTAAGTGTCTTTGCGGAAATATTGCATCAGCCGCCGGTTTGCATTTTAACCCCAACCCCGAATTCTTGTATAAATACCGACCTCATGATTGTTTCAGTGAGGCATGGATCCTCAAGGAGGAACTTTTCTTCGCTAGCCCATCCAAATTTAACGATCCTTTCGATTCTAAAGTCATGTATTCGATGGAAGGCACAACTGAGCAGAAAAAAAGATATTTAAGCGAGGCCATTTCTAAGAAACTCCCCGGAATACGGAAGCGAAAAAGGTGGAAGGTAATCAAAAAAGCCCTGAACGAGCAACTTTTGGAAAAAGATTACGACGGCCACATTAAACGAATGCAGGATCGAATTGATACATATGGCATCGTCTCGCTTTCTAAAAAATCAGACGACCTCTTAATGTTTTCATATTATGCAGATAATCACACTGGATATTGCTTAAAATTTAGACGTTCAAAAGAAAATGTTCTAAGCATGGCCCAAGAGATTAATTATGAACCTTTATATCCTAAATTTAGCGTTTTCGAATCTTCTTTAAGTAAGCCTGGTGCGCTTGGAGACAAAGTCCTACTCACAAAAGCAAAATGCTGGGAACATGAAGCTGAGTGGAGAATCGGCTTTGCCGACTATGCTAATCGACCGATCAAATCACCTCACCCGATTTTAGAAGGCATAATTTTTGGCTGCCGGATGCCACCAGAAAAATGCAGGGAAATAATTGCATTGAACAATCGGCGACAAAAGCCAGTGAAGATATTCCAGGCGCGTAAAAGGCAATTTGAATTTGCTCTCGAAATAGTCTCTCTGCCTTCCACTGCCTAACGCAAAGCCGAGCAATACCTTCCATTGGCGATAAAGGCATTGGCACAGACAGGTTAGTTTGCTTAATCTGCCGCTATGACCCGCGCGCTGTTTCTCGGATTACTCGCCGTCGGCCAATTGTTTTGGCCGGCGAACTCATTCGCCGCAGATCTCCCGCAGACTTTTCCCGATGTGACCCATTTGCCCGTGCGTGCCGCAATGCCCAACCCGCTCATTTTGGACAACGGCCAAACCATCACCACCGCGAGACAATGGGAAAAACATCGTGAAGAGATGAAAAGCATCATCGAATATTATGCCGTTGGCCACGCGCCGCTGCCGCCGGGGAATGTTAAAGGCGATGATCTGGAATTCAGGATGCTGGCCAACGGCGCCGTGATCTATCGCCGCGTGCATCTGGCGTTCGGTCCCGGAGAAAAACTTGGCCTCAATATTTCGGTCTTTATTCCTGCGGCGACGAATGGGTTCTCAGCGCCTTTCCCGACAATTGTACAACCGTCGTTTTTTGCGATCTCGGACAATCCCCCACCGGCGGCAAAGATGGCGGCGCACGCCAAAAGGCCGCCCAGCTATCACGAAACCATCACTCCGGAAGCCGCCGCCGCACAATACGCGCAGGCGCTGGATCGTGGCTACGCCGTCGTTTCATTTTTCTACCAGGAATGCGGCCAGGACGGCGGCGATTATCGCCAAACCGGCTTTTTTCCGGGCTATGCCGATGACACAAATTACGATTGGGCTGACCTGTCTGCATGGGCCTGGGGAATGTCGCGCTGCGTGGATTATCTTGAGACTGAAAAATTTGCGGACCGGTCCAAAATCATCGGCGTCGGTCATTCGCGTCTCGGCAAAGCCACGCTCCTTGCGGGTGCATTCGATGAGCGCTTTGCGCTCGTCGCTCCCTGCGGTTCGGGTTGCGGCGGTACCGGCGCCTATCGGTTCAACGGCAAAAGCCACGGCGGCCGGGAAGGCCTGGAAGATATCGTGAAACATTTTCCCCAATGGACGATTCCCCGCCTCGCCGAATTCTCCAACCGTGTCGATCGGCTGCCCTTCGACCAACACTGGCTCATCGATCTCGTGGCGCCGCGCTGCTTCATCGCCTGTGACGGCTTGAGCGATCCCAACACAAGTATCAACGCGCTCGATCAATCCTATCTGGCCGCCCAACCGGCTTATGCGCTGCTGGGGGTGCCCGATCATTTGGGGATCAATTTTCGGCCCGGCGTCCATCTGCTGGCGCCCGATGATTGGACGGCCATCCTGGATTTTTCCGACCAACAACTTCGGCACTTGAACGTGAAGCGCCGCTTCGATCAATTGCCGCCGCCACAATCATCACAGTAAAATTTCCCCACTTTGATTTTCCATCGGTGTAATCCTCATAATCCACAGATGCCTTTGCGTGCTTCGCGCCCGTGGCGTGAGAATTATTTTCCTTCCCGCGGCAATTTCGTGCGGATGTAGTGAAAAAGATATTGCTGGGCGTACCCGGCGTGAAGCCCGAAATGAGTGGCGGCAAAATGTCGCAATTTCTTTTCACCGGCTCTGCGACGCGGAAAATACAGTTGCTGCAACGCGCGCTCAACCCAGACATCTACCGGAAAGGCAGAATCAAACCCGTAGGCGAACAACAGGACGCAATCCGCGATCTTCCCGCCGACTCCGCGCAGTTTCATCAATTCAGCGCGCGCGTCCGCATAATCCATCGCGCGGATCCGTTCCAAATCAAATTTGCCCTCGGCAATTTGCCGCGCTGCGGTCAAAAGATTCGGCGCGCGAAAACCCATCTTGCAATCCCTCAATTGAGATTCCGAGAGGCCGGCAATTCTTTCCGGTGTGGGAAAGGCGCAACGCAATCCATCTGATTGCGGCGGGCAGACGATCGGCTCGCCGAAACATTCGCAAAGATTTGAAACGATTTGCCGGATTTGGACGATTTGCTTGGTCGACGACAAAATGAATGAGGCCAGGCATTCCCAGGGTTCCTGCCGCAAGACCCGCAGGCCGTGGCATGCGGTCACAGTCGCGTTCATCGGTTCATCGTCGGGAAAAGTTGCCAGGATTTTTTTCAGGTCAACGTCGATTTGCAGGAACTCCCGGAGCCAGCGCCAATCTGCCTGCGGTTCGGCGGTCTCGGCTAGGATTGCGCCGGGCTTTTGGGTGAGACGGACCCAGTTTTTCCCGACCACGCCGATCCAGGAATCTCCTTTTGATTGCCAGCGAAAGACCTGTCCGGAATCCAACGTCGCTGCCAAATCATAATCGAAAGCTGGCAAAAGGATCTCAGTCATTTACTTCAGGTCGTAACAGGCCCAGAGATGTTCGCGGTGAAAGACGCGGTCGCCAATCTTGATCTCACGTTCCCCGAGGTCGGTCACGGATTGAAAATCCCCCGCGATCTCCGGCAGGATGGTTTCCGGCGGTGGAACGCTTTTGTACCCGATGGGTTCGCCGGCCAGCCATTTCCAGACCCAACCTTTTTCAAGCGGATATGGGTCGATCTGGGAGACAAAAACGGCATTCTGTCCCTGGCGTGCGGTGTGGTAATTGTATTCCGGCCAGAAATAAAATTGGTTCTGCGGTTCGGTGGAGTCCACCGAATAGACCAGCGGTTCGGATTTCAACGCGCTTTTGGCGTTGGGCAAATAAAACGAAAATAACCCCGCATCGCCATAATGGCTGCAGATGATGAAAGCGGACGACCCATTGGTGGCCAATTTTTCGCGCTCATCCTCAGCGGCTGCGGCAGCCTGTTTCCACGCGCGAATCCGGCGTGACGGGTCCTTTTCCCCGGGAAGCAATTGGCCGGTCAATTTTCTGACCAGGTCGGTCTGGTACATGATGGCCACAGCGAAGAACCCGATCATCAGGCCGGTCGCCAGGGCGATTTTGGGAAGGCGCGCGCCCACGCGCCAGCGGCCATCCCAATAGATCGCCATCAAACAGAACAGCGGGATGATGGCAGGCGCGATCCAATTTGGCTGGATGCGCGAATGAAACGACCAGATCAAATGACCGGCCAAAACAGGCACGCTCATGCAGAAAAAATAAAGCCAGAGCGGCTGGCGGGATTTCCAACCGCCGATCGCCGCCCAGATTGCGGCGGTAAGGAAAACCGGATTGAGCAGAGCCAGTTCGCTGCCGACAAAATCAATGAAGTAACGCAACGTTGGATGCCAATGCGAACCAAGTCCCGCGTTGCCGGCAACATGGGTGACGGTGATCCAATGATGTTGCGAATTCCAGATGAGCACCGGCAAGGTGCACAGAACGAAAGTCAATAGCGCCAACCAGGGGCCTGGTTTACGCAAGTGGATCCGTGAAGGCGCGTGGAACAAAAAGAAAATCCCGAAACAGATGACCAGATAGATCGCGCTATATTTGCAAAGAAAAGCCAGGCCCGTTGCCAATCCCACCATTACCCAGTTGCCGGTTTTCCCGTCCGGCTGCAAGGCCCGCCAGCCTGCGAGCATGGCCCACGACCAGCAAAGTACCAGCGGCGCGTCAACCGTCATCAAAACCGACCCGATTCCGAGCAGGGGCACGGAAGAAGCGGCCAATAAAAGCCAAAAAGCCGCGCGGGCATTGACTTCACGGGCAAAGAAACGAAAGACGATCAGGCCTAAAATCGCTGCGAATAATGGCGAGAAAAAGCGGACGCCAAAGCCGGTATCGCCAAACAATGAGGTGCTGGCAAATTGGATGAACGCGATCCCGGGCGGTTTGCTGTAATAGGAGAGGGCCAGATGTTTCGACCAGACCCATTGATAAGCTTCGTCCTGGGACAGTTCGATCGCGCCGCTGGCGAGATAAATCCAACGGCCGATAAGCATGGCAAAAATCAAAAAATATCCGAGACGCAACCATTCGGTTTTGACGGCACAGGCCTGCGGCTCTTTAGGCACAGGGTTAAGCAACGACGGCAACCGTTCGTGCCATGCGGGAAACCATTTTTTGCCGATGACATTCCACAAGGCCTGCACTGTCACGGCGAATGCCACGGCATAGCCGGACCCAAGGATTGCGCCGGCCAATACATCGCTCGGATAATGAACCCCGTTGTAAACCCGCGAAAATGAAACGGCCAGCGCCATGATGAGCACCGGCACAGTCAGCCAATATTTTTTACGATTGAAGAGAAATACGATCATCGCGGCGGCGAACCAGTTCGCGGCGTGGGCGGAGGGCATGCTGCCGGAGGTGGTGCGGCCGACTCGCGCAATAGCGTCTGCCAGGGCGATGCATGGCCGCGGCCGCGCGATGAGATGTTTGATGGTGTTGATGATGAGGGGGTCGCCCAGGCCGACGACGAGGACGATCATCAGCGCGCAAAGACGGGCGCGCGTATTCCCGAATACTATGGCCGCAAGCGCGGCGAAAACCGCCAGCGGCACAAAATACCGCATAACGCCGTTACCGCCGCTCAAAACCGGCATCAGCCAGTCGAAGAGCGGATTGCTCAACGAATGGTTGATGAAATAGAACAGCCCTGTATCGAGCGATTGCAGCCAATGCATTGGCCAGACGATAGCGGGAAATCGGGGATTGGAAAACTGAATTGCTCTAATAAGCCACCAGCGAACGGATCTTGCAGCCCTTCAATTTCTCGCGTCCGTTCAGGAACTTCAGTTCGATGAGAAAACTGACTTCGAGGATTTCTCCGCCAAGTTTTTTGACGAGGGACACCGCGGCGGCGGCGGTGCCGCCGGTGGCCAGCAAATCGTCGATCAGCAGGACGCGTGCGCCGGGCTTGAGTGCATCCACGTGCATGGCCACGGTGGCCGAGCCATATTCCAGGGCATAATCCTGCTCATGGGTCTTGAACGGTAATTTTCCTTTTTTGCGAACGGGCACAAAGCCTGCGCCGAGTTTTATGGCGGCGGCAGAAGCAAAAATAAATCCACGCGCATCGATGCCGATCACCGCGTCCACGGCGCCCGGCTTGAAACCGTCGCAAAGGAGGTCGATCGTCCCGGCGAACAGCCGCGCGTCGGCGAGGAGAGGCGTGATGTCCTTGAACTGGATCCCCGCTTTCGGGAAATCGGGCACATTGCGGATGGCCGCGGCGATCTCGGCGGACGTGACGTTGGGCATTTATACTTCCTTGTTTTTTTGTGCTTCGAGCTTCTCGATCATCTTGCGCAGCTTTTTCAAAGCCAGGTTCTGGATCTGGCGGACGCGCTCGCGTGTCACCCCGAATTTTGCGCCGACTTCCTCCAAGGTTTTCTCCGTGCCTCCGTCCAGGCCGAAGCGATAACGCAGGATCGTGGCTTCGCGGTCGTCCAGGTGCTGCACCATGTCCTGCAACATGCCGGTGACAGTTTTGTCCTCAAGATTTTCGTAAGGTGAAGTCGCGTTTTCGTCCTCGACGACATCGGCAAAATTGTTTGATTCATCATCGCCGATGGGGGCGTCGAGCGAAGCCGGGCGGATGGCGGCCAGGCGCATTTGCCGGACCCGCGCGGCGGTCATGCCCAGCTCGTCCGCTAATTCATCGTCCGTCGGCTCGCGGCCAAGCTCCTCCTGCAATTTCATGCCGATGCGGCGCATCTTGGAGATTTTGTCCACCAGATGCACGGGGAGACGGATGGTCTTGGATTGGTTGGCCAGGGCGCGCTTGATGGCCTGCTTGATCCACCACGAACCATAAGTCGAAAGTTTGCCGCCCTTCTTGGGATCAAAACGCTCGACCGCCTTCATCAAGCCGATGTTGCCTTCGCTGATCAGGTCCAGCAATGGCAGGCCGATGCCTTCGTAATCGCGCGCGATCTTCACGACGAGCCGCAGGTTGGCTTTGATCATTTGTTCGCGCGCCTTTTTGTCGCCTTTTTTGATGCGCGCCGCCAACTCGATCTCCTCCTGCGGCGTCAGCAATTTGACCTGGCCGATCTCGCGCAGGTAAAGCTTGATGGCGGTATCGCCGTTGTAACGCTCGGTTTCCTGGCGGATGAATGCGGTGGTATCGCCCTCGGGTTTCTTGGGCGAGGGCGTCACCAGGCCGGGGGGTATAAGATCCGATGTGAAAGGCCGAGGCGCGGACACGGAAACTTTTTCGCGTCGCGGGGACTTGGCCACCTTTGTTTTCTCCTTTGATCGTTTCACCGCCATAAATCAATAAAGTTGCCCCACGTTAAGCGTGAAACCAAAACTGGCAAGAAAAAACGCCAGTTTTACCGCCGGTCACGCGCCAGAGAGAGGTAATACAACAACTGTAAAATGGAACTCACGAGCGCGGCCACATAGGTCAATGCCGCGGCATCCAGGACCTTGCTTACGCCGGCGCGTTCGTGTTCATGCACCAGGCCGAGTTGGAATAGCTGCACCTTGGCGCGGCTGCTGGCATCATATTCCACCGGCAACGTGACCAGTTGAAAAAAAGTGATGATGGAAAACAGGACGATGACGATGGGAAGCGCCACGTTCAAAAAGTGAAAAATCATCCCCGCAAAAAATACGCCCATGTAAGCCATGCTGGCAAATTGGGTGACGGGGACCATCGCCATCCGGAAATTGAACAATCCGTACGAAGCCTGATGTTGCAAGGCGTGACCGGATTCATGCGCCGCCACCCCGACGGCAGCGATGCTGCGGCCATTAAAATTATCCGAAGACAAAAATAACGCGCGCTTGGAGGGATCGTAATGGTCGGTAAGATGTCCGGGAACTTCCTCGACTGGAACATTGATCAACCCGGCGCGATCCAAGATGTCCCGTGCCGCCTGTGCGCCGGTCAACCCGGAATCCACCGGGATTTGGCTGTATTTGCTATAAGCATGGGACAGCTTCATCTGGGCCCACATACCCAGCAACATCCCAGGAATCGCGAACAATAACCACCATGGATCAAAAAACATCATAATTTCAAACTACCGACAGCTCGTTGACCGTCCCCATTCAAAAGCCAGTCTTATGCCATATCAAAACAGGAGGAAAATCAAACAAATTTGAACTTAGTGCGGCATTCATCTGCGCCAGAGCGTCTCATCCCATGCAAATAATGGCACAGTTAGATTTCCAATACTTTCTCAAACCGGGTGACGCCGTGCCTTTCTGAAATGCCCCGCCAATAGGCCCATCTCTTCGACCGCTTCCATTTTTTCGCGTAGAGAGAGCTTCTGCCAGCGGCGCAACTGCTCGCGCCGCGCACCATCCCATGTGACGGATTGCCAGGGGTCATTTATCCTGTTGCGAGATGATTTATTTGCCATTTTGTTGTTTCAGAATCACTTTTAAATTTTTGATGTCAATTTTATCTTCCGCTCGGTTTGCTTTGGTCTTGAGCTTGATTAAAGTTCGAAGGGAAACAAACCGAACCTGAAGAGTAGAAGACAATTTTTCAACCAGCGCAGCTTTATATTCAGTGTCGAAGTCGAACGGTTCTGTGATAAAGATGTCCACAGGCGTTTGGCGATGCGCCTCGCTCCACATCTGCAATACGGTCATTTTTTCCGTTTTCGTCCAGTGCCGGCGGTTTCGGGAATCGGCAAATTGTTCGGCTGTGATCGGCACGGTCGGATGATATCCAAGCTTTTTCAAAGCTTTGAAAGTCGCGCGAATATCAGCCTCTTCCAGTCGGACAACTAGATCCACATCGTTGGTGAAACGCAGGTATCCGTGAGCATTTACCGCCAGACCGCCCACAACCAGATAACGGACATCTGCCGCGTTGAGCCCGCGGACGATTTTTTCAAAGCTCGTCAATTTCATCCGCGATTTTTCCACTCAGATTTCCAATACTTTCTCAAACCGGGTCAGGTTCCTGGCTCCGTTGCCCGTGATCAGGGCGATGTCCTCCAGGCGCACTCCGCCAATTTCAGGATAATAAAGGCCCGGCTCGACGGTCACCACGTGGCCGGCTTTTAATTTGCCCACCGAACTGGCGCCGACGCGCGGCATTTCGTGGATCTCCAATCCCAGGCCATGGCCGGTGCCGTGAAAGAATCCCTCCATGTGTCCGTCACGCCGGCCGGTCTTATAACCGCGGCGGATAAAGAAATCCTGCACGGCGTTATGGATTTCAGAGGTGACCGTACCGGCGCGCATCCTGGCGAAGCCGATCTTCTGCCCCTGCCAGACAGTATCGTATAATTTGCGGACCGCCTCCGTGGCGCGGCCGCGCACAACAGTGCGGGTGATGTCGCCAAAATATCCGGTCTTTTGCGAGCGCGGAAAAATATCAATGATGATCGGTTCATTGGCGCGCAACGGGCCAAAGCCGCGCTCATGCGGATCGCATCCCTGCTTGCCTCCGGCAACAATCGTGTTCGCGGCCAGGCCGTTGGCTTGCAGGATAGCGCAATCGATGATGGCGCGGAGCCGTTCCGAGGTGAGCGGCGCGCCGCGATAGATCAACCGCCGGCGCTTGTCGATTTTCGAGAGGCGCAACGCCTGCATCCCTTCGGCCATGCCGACTTCAGCCATTGTGAGCGCGGCGGAGATCTTTCGCACTTCGTCGGCATTTTTAAATTCGCGCCGTGGGAAAAAATTCGGCTCGGGTTTGAGTTTGACGCCCAGTTTCTTCAGTTGCCTGGCCAGGCCGAGCGGGAAATTATCGGGCACCACGGTGCGCCGGATTTTTTTCTCACGGAGGATATGCCGGATCACGTGCGCAAATTTCGGCTGTTTCACGCCTTCGCGCCGGACTTTGCGCTGGAGTTCCGTCAAGGAGGCGACGCGGCAATGGGGCGCATTCGCCCGGGCGCGGTCGATCTCCAGGTCGCTCATCACCAGGAGGGGGCGGCGATCGAAGCAGAGGTAGATGAAAGGGTCGGGCACGAACAAGCCAGTGGCATAAAGCATGTTCGCGTCGTGCTCGCTATCAGCAACGATCAATAAAGCCTCGCTCATTTTTTAACCGCGTTTCGCGGACGGCTGGCTGCGAAAAAATTTCAAGCCTCGCCGTTGCTCCGCATCACGTTCCGAATAATCTGTCGCCGGCGTCCCCCAGGCCCGGCAAAATATAACCGCGCTCGTTGAGTTTTTTATCCACCGCGGCCGTAAAGATCGGCACGCGCGGATAATAACGGCGCACGTACCGGATCCCTTCCGGCGCGGCCACGAGATTGACGAGCCGGATATGCCGGGCGCCTTGCTCCACGAGCAGATCGATCGCCGCCACGGCGCTGCCTCCGGTTGCCAACATCGGGTCGATCAGCACCACTTCAAAATTTCCGAGATTCTTCGGGAAACTTTTGTGATAAAACTGCGCGCGCAATGTCGTCTCTTCCCTCTTCAGCCCAATGAAACCCACCCGCGCATGCGGAATCAACTGTAAAATTGAATCCATCATTCCCAGGCCGGCGCGCAATACCGGCACCAGCACGATTTCGCGTTCGAGGCGAAATCCTTCTGCCGGGGCGAGCGGGGTTTGTACCTGGATTTTTTTTAAGCGGAAATTGCGTGTGGCTTCGTAAACCATCAGCGAGGCGATCTCGCCCAGCAGGCGGCGGAACTCCTGGGGTTTGGTGTGTTTATCGCGCAACTGTGCAAGGTTGTGTTGCACGAGCGGGTGCGCGATGGCCGTGACGCCCTTCATTTATTCACTTGGCGGCAACCAAAGATAATAACGCTCGCCGGCCACCAATTTCGGGGCTTGCACGCCGAAATCGAGTTTGATTTCAGGCGCTTTGCCGCTCTGGCCGAACATCGAAAGCAGATCTGAGATGTCATAGCGCTCGCGGTATTCCACCAGGTTGGCGTTTTGAATGCCGGCAATGTCTTTGGCTTTGTCCACGGCGTCATCAAAATCTCCGAGTTGGTCCACGAAACCCAGATCCAATGCCTGTTGACCGGAGAGCACGCGGCCATCCGCATAACTTTCCCAATCAGGCGAGAGCACCTGGCCGTCTTTGCCGTTGGCCTTGTGCGCTGCGTCGCGGCCTGCCCGGACAACTTCCTTGAATTGTTGGAACGTGTCGTTCACCAGTGCCTGCACCATGGCATGTTCCTCCGGCGGGACTTCGTTCGTTTCACGCATCGGGCTTAACATGTCCTTGAACTTGCCGCTTTTATAGACGATGGGTGAGACCCCGACTTTATCCATCAAACCGCGATAATTGATTCCTTCCATGATGACGCCGATGCTCCCCGTCAGGGTCAGGCGGTTGGCTACGATCCAACGGCTGGCCACGGAAATATAATAACCGCCGCTGGCATCCAGGCTGCCCATCGAGCAGATCACCGGTTTGTCCGATTCATTTTCGAACTTCACTACCAGACGGTTGATCTGGTCCGAGGCCATGACTTCGCCGCCGGGAGAATCCACTTTGAGGAGGACGGCTTTGACCCGCGGATCCCTCTGGGCGCGATCCAACTGCGCCCCGATCACTTCCACCATGCTATTTCCGGCCTGGTCGGCGGTGGCGCTTGAGATGATGCCTTCCAGGGGGATGACAACGATTTTATAATGCGAATCATTGTCTTTGGTGATGACTTCATCGAGTTTTGGACCTGCCTGGGAGGAAGCGCCCGCGAAACTTTCATTAAAATTGCGGCCGAAATTCAAGGCGTGTGAAATCGCCTGCGCAAAATTCCCGAACACACTGAATATCAGCAACACGATCAAAATGATGGCGAAAATCATCCAGCCCTTGCTCTTGCGTGGAGGTGGAGGAACCGGCGCCGAGATGATCGGCGGCGGGGGCGCCACGGGTGGTGGTGGCGGTGCGTCCGGCGAAGAAAATGAATTGTCCATAGCTGGATGAAGGTAGCGCGACCCGTGTCACGTGACAAGTGACAACATGCGGGTCACCAGTATTGATGCACCAACGGTCTGATCTCCGCCTCGTAGAGCGCCTTGATTTTTTTCATCGTTGCGTTCGGCAAAGGCTTCAGGTCCGACGCGGCGATGTTTTCGGCGACCTGGGCCGGTCGTTTTGCGCCGGGAATCGCGCAGGTGACCGCCGGAAATTCCAGGATCCACCGCAACGCCAGTTGCGCCAGGGCCGCCTTTTGAGGGACCAGAAATTTCAATTCTTCCACCGCGCCCAGGGCCGCCTCAAAATCCACGCCCGAAAAAGTTTCGCCGCGATCAAACGCTTCACCGTGCCGGTTGAAATTCCGGTGGTCATCCCTGGCGAAAGTGCTCGCCTTCGTGATTTTGCCGGACAACATTCCCGAGGCGAGCGGTACCCGCGCAAGGATCCCGACTTTGCGTTTCCTGGCTTGTTCAAAGAAAAGGTCCGTCGGCCGTTGGCGGAAGATATTGAAGATGATCTGCACAGACTGGACGTTGGGATATTCGATCGCTTTCAACGCTTCTTCCACCTTTTCGACGCTTACCCCGTAATGCAGCAGCTTCCCGGCTTTGACCAGGTCATCCAGCACGCCAAAAACTTCCGGCATATAATAAACACTCGTGGGCGGGCAATGCAGTTGCAGCAGGTCGATCGTCTCGGTTTTCAGGTTCCGCAAACTGCGCTCTACCCAGGCGGTGAGATTGTCGCGGCTGTAACCTTCCGGCGTTTGTTTGGGCAACCGCCGGCCCGCCTTGGTGGCGATGCGAAACGGTTCGCGTCGCTCCTTTTTCAATTTGGCGAGCAACCGCTCGCTGCGGCCATCGCCATAGACGTCCGCGGTGTCAAAAAAATTCACGCCGCCATCGAGCGCGGCATGGAGCGCGGCCAGCGAATCTTTGTCGTCCACATCTCCCCAGGCGCCGCCGATGGCCCACGCGCCAAAGCTGATTTCCGATACCTTCCATCCGGTCCGTCCCAATTCGCGATATTTCATGCGGGTAGTTTAGGTGAATCATGGGTCCGCGCAAAGTCACAAGACATGGAGAAAATGCGGATTTTTCGCAGGGTTGATTTTCCCATCTTTGCGGCCCGCCGGCTTTGGGTTAAATTCAGACCATGCAACCGGAGAAATATACTCTCAAATCGCAGGAGGCCCTTCAAACGGCGCAAAAGCTGGCCCGCGAGCATTCGCACCAGGAGATCGACGGCGAGCATTTGGCGCTCGCGCTCATCGGCCAGGCGGACAGTCTCATCCCGGATCTGCTTGAGCGTATCGGTGTGCCCGTCGCGCGGTTGAGGCCGGATTTGGAGGCGGAATTGGCGCGTCGTCACAAAGTGCAGGGCGGTGGCGAGGCCTACGCCGGCGCCGATCTGCGGAAATCGCTCGAAGCCGCGCAATCCGAGGCGACGAAACTCAAGGACGATTACGTCAGCACCGAGCATCTGCTGCTTGGCTTGTTGGACGGTGGTGGATCCTCGCTGAAAAAGATTTTTGCAAAGCATGGTCTTAAGCGCGATGCCGTTCTCAAGGCGCTCGCCGATTTGCGTGGGAACCAGCGGGTGACCGACGAAAATCCTGAGGGCAAATTCCAGGCCTTGGAGAAATATGGTCGCGACCTCACGGCGCTGGCCCGGCAGGGAAAGATCGACCCGGTCATCGGACGCGACGAGGAGATCCGCCGGGTGATGCAAGTGCTCACGCGCCGGACAAAAAATAATCCCGTGCTCATCGGCGAACCGGGCGTGGGGAAAACGGCCATCGCCGAAGGCCTGGCGCGGCGCATTGTCAGCGGTGACGTGCCGGAATCGCTCAAGAACAAACAACTGGTGGCGATGGACCTGGGCGCGATGATCGCCGGCGCGAAGTATCGCGGCGAATTTGAAGACCGGCTCAAGGCGTTCCTGAAGGAGATCGTCTCCAGTGAAGGCAAAGTCATTTTATTCATCGACGAGCTGCACACGCTGGTCGGCGCGGGCGCGGCGGAAGGCGCGACTGACGCCGCGAACATCATGAAGCCGCAATTGGCGCGTGGCGAATTGCGCTGTGTCGGCGCGACCACCTTGGACGAATATCGCAAGTACATCGAAAAAGATCCCGCTCTGGAACGGCGCTTCCAGCCGGTGCAGGTTGCCGAGCCGACGGTCGAGGCCACGATCGCGATCTTGCGCGGGCTTAAGGAACGTTACGAGGTGCATCATGGTGTGCGCATCCAGGATTCCGCGCTGGTGGCGGCGGCCACGTTATCCAATCGATATATCACCGACCGGTTCCTGCCGGATAAGGCGATCGACCTTGTGGATGAGGCAGCCTCCCGCATCAAGATGGAATTGGATTCCAAGCCGACCGAACTGGACCAGCTTGACCGGCAAATTTTGCAATTGGAGATCGAGCGCACTTCTTTGTCGAAGGAAAAAGACAGCGCGAGCAAAGAACGGTTGAAGCTGCTCGATAAAGAATTGGCCAACTTCAAAGAAAAGTCCAAGGCGCTCACCGCGCAATGGCAGAATGAGAAGACCGCGGTGAACGCGGTGAGCGTGGTGCAATCGCAATTGGAGCAGGCCAAGATCGAATTGGAGCAGGCGCAGCGCCAAGGCGACCTGAATCTGGCGGCGCAAATCCAGTACGGCAGGATTCCCGACCTGGAAAAGAAGCTGGCTGCCATCGAAAAGCAATCGGCGCAGGCCACGCGCACGTCGTTGTTGCGGCAAGAGGTCACCGATGAAGACATTGCGCGCGTCGTGGCTTCGTGGACTCATATCCCCGTTTCGCGGATGCTTGAGGGCGAACGGCAAAAACTTGTGAAAATGGAAGAGCGGCTCGCCCAGCGGGTCATCGGGCAGAAGGAGGCCCTTAAGGCGGTCTCCGATGCCGTGCGCCGCGCTCGCAGCGGGTTGCAGGATCCGAACCGTCCCATCGGCTCGTTCATTTTCCTGGGGCCGACGGGCGTCGGCAAAACAGAAACGGCTCGCGCGCTGGCGGAATTTCTTTTTGACGATGAAACCGCCATGGTGCGCCTCGACATGAGCGAATACATGGAAAAATTTTCGGTGCAGAGATTGATCGGCGCGCCGCCCGGCTATGTCGGCTATGAGGAAGGTGGCCAATTGAGCGAAGCCGTCCGCCGTCACCCCTATTCCGTGGTGTTGTTCGACGAGATTGAGAAGGCGCACCCCGATGTCTTCAATGTGCTGCTGCAGGTGCTTGATGATGGACGCCTCACCGACGGACAGGGTCGCACGGTGGATTTCAAAAACACCATCGTCATCATGACCAGCAATCTCGGCTCGCCGATCATCCAGGAATATTTCATGGAAGGAAAAAATTCTACCTCGGCAAAAATGGCGATGGAAGACAAGGTGATGGCCGAATTGAAGAGACATTTCCGTCCGGAATTCCTGAACCGTGTGGATGATGTCATCATCTTCCAAAGCCTGGACGAGGAAGAACTGGCAAAGATCGTGGAGATCCAGGTCGCGATCCTGGAAAAGCGGCTGGCCCGGCAAAATCTCACCCTCCAACTGGACGCCGGCGCGAAAAAATTGCTGGCCCGCGAGGGCTATGACCCTCAATACGGCGCTCGCCCGCTCAAGCGGACGGTGCAGGAGCAATTGCTCAACCCGCTCTCGCTACGATTGCTGGACGGTGAATTCAAACCTGGCGACAAAATCAAAGTCACCGCGGATGATGACAAGCTGGTCTTTGCGAAGCAGTGAAGAAGCGGTTGATGGATGACAGTTGAGGAAAAGGGAATTGGACGTGAAAGGAAATTTTTTTTTTAAAACTCAGGAAAAGAGGGGGGTTTCCTATATAAGTTTGAAACGGCCTTCCCTGGAAATGCCAAATTGTCGTTTGTCCTCTACCAGCTCAAGCGACCGCGACCCCAAGGACCCCTACCACATATTTGCGGCTGAAAAGATCCACCCATCTGCCTGTGGAGTCCAGGAAAGCTATGCATTTGAAACCGTTGCATTGGATTTGCACCGGCAATCCAATCTTCGGCAAAGGACCATACTTTGGCCTGACATCGGAAAAATTATTAAGCTGATCGTCCATCTCACTGATTGTACTCCGGAATTGGCTAACCCTTGCATCTTATCGCTAAACATTTATGTTGAAAGAGTTGGCTTAAATCTCCGTATGCGTATATAGGACTGTTTGTCCTCGTTGCCGGGGAATATCATGTGTCAGGCGTCGATGGTATCTTGTCTCAGGGTCGCTCGATTTTTATATGTGCACAGTCACTGGAGTTGAAAGGAAGGGGTTCAAATAAAAACTCCGCTTCATGTTCTGCATCTGGAAGACAATCCAAACGATGCCAAATTGGTTCAATCGACTCTTGCGACCGCTGGGATCGTCTGCGTCATAACGCGCGTGCAAAACCGCGTTGATTTTATCACGGCGCTTGAACGTGGTGGAATTGACCTGGTCATCGCCGAGTTCTCGTTGCCTGAGTTCGATGGAAGGTCCGCACTGGAGATTGTGCGTTCCAAGTGGCCGGATGTGCCGTACATCCTGGCGTCTGGAAGATTGGGTGAGGAAGTAGCGGTTGAGGCCCTTAAAGGGGGCGCCATGGACTACGTCCTGAAGGAACAGATTTCACGCCTCGTTCCCGCAGTGCGCCGCGCCATGGAGGAAGCCGGAAATCGCATCGAGCGGCGACGGCTTGAGGAGCAGTCCATCCAGTCGCAAAAAATGGAAGTGTTCGGCCAGCTCGCCGCGGGCGTGGCTCATGATTTCAACAACATTCTCGGGGTCATCATCGGCTACGGTGATATGATTCTTCGGAAGAGCGACCCTGATGAACCTGTCCACAAATATGCGGAAGAAATCCGGCATGCCGCGGACCGTGCGGCGGCCTTGACACGCCAACTCCTCGTTTTTAGCCGCAAACAGACGGTGCAACCCGTCGTTTTGGACCCCAACACGGTCGTGGGTGAGATGGAAAAGATGTTGCGACGGCTCATTGACGATAATGTCGAACTGAACATCGTTGCGGGAAAACAAATCGGAAATATCAAGGCCGACTCTGGTTATATCGGGCAGGTATTGATGAACCTGGTTGTCAACGCCCGCGATGCCATGCCCAATGGCGGCAAACTTACGGTTGCGACCAGCAATGTCATTCTCGATGAGCATTATATTCAAAATCATCCCGGAGTGACCCCGGGCATGTATGTGATGCTTAGCGTCAGCGATACCGGAACCGGCATAACCGATGAAGTCAAAGCACGGTTATTTGAGGCGTTTTTCACGACCAAACCGGAGGGCAAAGGCACCGGCCTGGGGTTGGCTACCTGCCAGACCATCGCCAAACAATGCAATGGCCATATCGGGTTTTACAGTGAAGTGGGCAAAGGCAGCACTTTCAAAGCTTACTTTCCACGAGTCGAACAACCCCTGAATGCCTCGACGGAATTCCTCAGCCGGGGTCCGCTTCCCCGTGGAACGGAAACATTATTGCTGGTGGAAGATGAACCCTCTGTGCGTCATCTCGCCTGTAATATTTTGCAATCACAAGGCTACAATGTCCTGCGGGCCAATAATGGCCTGGAGGGCCTGCGGGTGGCGGGCGGATTCCAGGGAGACCCTATCCGTTTAGTGATCACTGACGTCATCATGCCGCAAATGGGAGGCAAGGCCATGTCCGAATCATTGAAGGCAAACCATCCCGACATCAAAGTCCTCTTCACGTCGGGTTATACGGACGAGAGCATTGCGCATTATGGCGTGATCGATACAGGCGTCGCCTTTTTATCCAAACCATACACTCCTGCGGCCCTCGCGCGCAAAGTGCGCGAGATGCTCGACGAGAAGTAAGAGCAAAAACCCTCGCTCCGGACGGCCACAGTATTTTTTAAACCTGGATGGGCAGGATAAGCATTACGCGGCCAAGCTGGTAGAGGCGGCGTTGCAACTCAAAGACGGCATGGTTATGCAGCCAGCGCGTGAGGCGTCCATCCTTGAACACAAGCTGGCCGGCAAAAAATTGCGACTGCGGAAAACGCCCGGCGACCACATCGCATAACCTGGCGGCTTCATCCACGATATCCGTGCCGATCGCGACTTGTGATTCAGCGTAAAATCCATGCCGCTGCATATAAGCGACATAGCGCTGTCCTTCACTCAGCGAATGCTCCCGCAGGTTCTCCACCTCCGCTGCGCCTTTGAAATTGCCCGCATCCAGCACCCCGACCTGGATGAAAACGAAATTCCGGTAAACTTTCGGAAACATTCGCATGACCGCCAACAACGTGTGCAGGCCAAGGCCGTTGAAACCGTTGACCAGAAAAATGGCCGTGCGCGCCTGGGGATCGCATTTCACTTCCCGGATGTCGTCGACGGAGCGAGATTCACCTAATTCCGCCGCCGCCACCAGTTCTTGAAGGCGTCGCAACTGTTTTTGCGTTCGTACATATTGATGTTTGACCCAGAATGCCGCCGCGATCAAAAACCCCGTCACGAGCAGGGTGATCCAGCCGCCCTCAAAAAATTTCACGATGCAAAGCGAAATCAAAATACTGCTGGTGAGAAGCAAGCCGAGGCCATTGATGCACATTCTTTTTTCCCAGCCGGGCGTATTGGCGCGGCCATTCCACCAATGTCGCACCATGCCGAGTTGGGAGAGGCTGAAGGTGATGAAAACGTTGATGCTATAGAGCACGACGAGCGTGTTGACCAGCGCGTTGGTCAGCAGCACCACGAGCAGCGCCGCCGCGCCCATCAGCAACACGCCATTTTGCGTCACCAGCCGGTCGCTCAACGTCGCAAACCCGGCGGGCATCCAACCGTCCACGGCCATGTTCGCCAGGATGCGTGGTCCGCCGAGAAACCCGGTTTGCGCCGCGATGAAGAGTAATGCGGCTGATGAAATCAACGCGGCGATAACAAAACTTTTTCCGAGCCAGCCCGGCCAGGTCGCGGTCATTTGTCCCAGCAAAACGGCATTCAACGTTTTTCCCTGGACCGGCGTCACATGATAGAGCAGATAGGTCAGCAGCAAACCGCCGACCACAAACGCCAGCGAGGTGCCCATATAGATCATCGTATGTTTGCCCGTCTGCACGCGCGGCTCGCGCAATGCGGATAGACCGTTGCTGACTGCTTCAATGCCCGTGTAAGTGCCGGCCCCCAGGCTGTAAGCGCGCAGGATCACGATGATCAAACCCCACATCCCGATTTGCGAACGGTCCGCGTGTACGTCCGCCGCCAGGCCGTGCGCGATGCCCGGCAAATCCCCAAAATGTGAAATCACTCCATAACAGATCGCGAAAGTGAACGTGGCGACGAACAAAAAGAAAACCGGCAGCCATAGCATCACGGATTCCTTGACCCCGCGCAGGTTCAGCACCGTCAGGACGATTACGCCCGCCACCGCGAATTCCATTTTGTTCGAGACCGTTGACCACGGCGGCGGCAACAGGCTGTAAATCGCATCCGTGCCGCTCGCTACGCTGATGGCGATGGTCAGCACATAGTCACCGATCAGTGCGCAGCCGGAAACCACCCCCGCCGTCGGCGACAACAACTTGCTGGCGACAAGATAGCCGCCGCCGCCCGTTGGAAATACTTCGATGATCTGCGAATAGCTGGCGCAGATGACCACGATGGTCAGCACCGAGGCAGCGGCGACGAACAGGCTCAGAAAAGTGTGGTCGTGCAATGCATCGAACGCTGCTTCCGGGCCGTAGCATGATGACGATAAGCCATCCGCACCCAGTCCCACCCACGCCAGCAGGGCGATGAGTGAAGTGTTTTGGAACAGGTTTTTATCAGAAAGATTCCAGGCCCGGCCGATCACCAGATTTTTCAGCCAGCCCAAAGCGCTCATAATTCAGGAAAGAAATTGAATTTCGGCTTCAACGGACAGGAGTAAATCATAAGCGCAATTTGTTGTCAAAAAGCCAATGAAGGGGATGGTTTATCCTGCCATGGTGGTCTGATGAGTGATAGTGGGTTGTCTGGCTGAATCATTTTTTGTTTCCGGGCAACATGACGGTTCGGCTCTTTTCTGCCAATCTCAACCCATGATGAACGCGACTTGCCTCGCGGGCCGTTACCTCGCGCCCACGCCCATGCCTTTGGCAGGGCGTGCCCTCCTTATGCGCCGTTATGAACAAATCAGGATTTCTGCCTTCTGCATCCGAATCACCCCCCCTAAAAAAAGCCAAAATTGCCAAACGAACCCAAATCGCCTCTTCGTGATAAAACTTGCAATAATTTATCAATCAACCGCTTATGATAAAATCTCCGCAGTCTTTCCATTCTATGCCCCGAAAAACGAACCCAAATTTCTCCAGTTTTCCGGCTGCCCCGCCTCACGCGCCTCGCACCTGTTCGTTCCAAATCCAACCTGGTCAAATCCAGTCCGGCCCAGTCCGACCTGGTCAAACCACTTTTTCTATATAATGAGATTATTCAACATTTTTGCAGTGGCCTGTGGCAGCTTGCCACCAAACCAAACAGCATAATTGTTTACGTGCAAAACGGGGCATTTCCTGATTTACTCTGCCAACTCTGATGGACGAAACGAATTCACTCATTGAACAGCGCCACGCCAAACTAAAGGCCTTGCGCGCCAAGGGCATTGACCCGTTCAAAAACAAATTTACCCCCACGGAAACGTGCGACAACGCGCGCGAGAAGTATAAACGCGGCGAATCCAACGATACCACCGAAGTTTCCGTGGCCGGGCGCATCACTGCGCATCGGGAGATGGGCAAATCCATGTTCCTCGACCTGCGCGACCAGTCGGGCCGCCTGCAGATTTACGCGCAGAAGAATCACCTGGAAGAAAGCGCGCCCGGCACTTGGGATATCTTCACGCACCTCGACCTCGGCGATTTCATCGGCGCGCGCGGTAAGATGTTCACGACCAAAATGGGGGAGATTTCCATCAAGCTGGATTCCTTTGTGGTCCTGGCCAAGGCCTTGCGTCCGCCGCCGGAAAAATGGCACGGCCTGGCCGATACAGAGATCCGTTATCGCCAACGCTACCTGGATTTGATGTCGAACCCCGAGGTGAAAGGCACTTTCCTCAAGCGCAGCGAAATCATCCGGGAGATCCGGAATTTTCTGCACGAGCGGGGCTATGTGGAAGTGGAAACCCCGATGATGCAGGCGATTCCCGGTGGCGCAGCCGCGCAGCCCTTCAAGACGCACCACAACGCCCTGGGCTGCGATTTTTATCTGCGCATTGCGCTGGAACTGTACCTCAAGCGATTGCTGGTCGGCGGCGTGGACAAGGTATTCGAGATCGGCCGCAACTTCCGCAACGAAGGCCTCTCGCGCAAACATAATCCCGAATTCACGATGCTCGAGGCCTACCAGGCGTATGGCGATTACGAGAGCATGATGGAATTGGTGCAGGGTATGATTTGCCATGTGTCGCAAAAAGTATTGGGGACGTTGAAAATTGAAACGAAGGATGCTGAAGGAAAGATTGTAAAAACGATCGACCTGACCCCGGCTTGGAAGCGCGCTAAATACAAAGATCTCGTGCGCGAAAAGGCCGGGGCAGACTGGTTCGACGTCACGCCCGAAGCGCGCCGCCAAAGGGCGCATGGTCTTGGCGCGGAAATCACCAAAGATTACGCAGATTTTGAAGTCACCGGCGCAGTGTTCGAAAAATTGATCGAACCAACTCTGATCCAGCCAACCTTCGTCACGCATCTCCCCAAGGAACTCGTGCCGCTGGCCAAACTCTCGCCGGATGACCCGACGACAGTCGAGGTTTTCGAATGTTGCATCAATGGCCAGGAGATTGCCCCCGGCTACACGGAACAAAACGACCCGGTTGAACAGCGCGAGCGGCTGGAGCACCAGGCTGGCGGCGAGCAGCAAAAATTGGACGAAGATTTTCTGGCCGCGCTTGAGCACGGGATGCCGCCGGCGGGCGGCATCGGCATCGGCATTGATCGCCTCTGCATGATGTTGCTGGGTCAGGAAAGCATCCGGGACGTCATTTTATTTCCACAGTTAAAGCCGAAATGATCCTCGGCAGCTTCATTTGATAATCTAAGGTTTACATGCTTACTGTTGCCGGACTTTCCAAATCATTTGGCGGACGTGAATTGTTTGAAGACGTTTCACTGACGATCCAATCGGGAGATCGCGTCGCTATCGTCGGGCCGAACGGCGCGGGCAAATCCACCTTGCTGAAGATCATCCTCGGCCACGAAGAGCCTGATGCAGGCGAAGTGACGACCATCCGCGGCACGCGCATCGGATATCTGCCGCAGGAAAGTGAGCCGGCGGGAAATGAAACGATTTTGGAGATCGCCGTGCCGCACGAGCATGAGCACGACGGCCAATTCACCGCCAAGGCGAAACAAATCCTTGATCAACTGGGTTTCAAGCTGACCGACCATCATCGCCAGGCGCGTGAACTTTCGGGCGGTTGGGTGATGCGCGCGCATCTGGCGCGGCTGCTCGCGGAGGAGCCGGAGTTGTTGCTGCTCGACGAACCGACGAACCATCTCGACCTCGAAACGCTGTTATGGTTCCAGGATTATCTGCGGGATTATCCCGGCGGTATCCTGTTGATCTCGCATGACCGCGAGTTTTTGAACCGCCTTTGTACCCATACTGCTGAGTTGCGCGCGTCGCGCATCTTGCGCTATACGGGAAATTACGATTCCTATCTGGAGCAGCGCGCGTCCGCTGAGGCGACGATGGAAGCCACCGCGATCGCGCAGCAGCGCAAGATCGACCAACTGCAATTGTTCGTGGACCGGTTCCGCGCGAAGAATACCAAAGCCGCGCAGGCGCAGAGCAAGATGAAGCAGATCGACCGGTTGAAAGAGGAGATGACCGAGATGGCCAAGACCGATGCCACGGTCGGTTTTCGTTTTCCCCAGCCCCAACGCAGTGGCCATCGCGTGATCACGCTGGAGAACATCAAGTTCGGTTACGGCGAAAAACTGATCTACGACGGAATGCATTTTGAAGCGGAGCGCGGACAGCGGATCGTTTTGGTGGGGCCGAACGGCGCGGGCAAATCCACGCTCTTAAAACTGCTCGCGGAGGTCTTGAAGCCGCAGGCGGGCGTGCACAAACCCGGTCACAATGTGAAGCACGGCTATTTCGCGCAGCATCGTGCGCAGATGCTGAATCCGGCCTACACGGTCATGCAGGAAGCGATGGAAACGCCGCAACGCGTCACGGAGCAATTCATCCGCACCCTGCTCGGCAGTTTTCTTTTCCGGGGCGATGACGTGTTCAAGCCGGTCAGTGTTTTGAGCGGTGGCGAAAAAAGCCGGCTTGCGCTGGTGAAATTGCTGCTCGATCCGCCGAATCTTTTGCTGATGGACGAGCCGACGACGCACCTGGACCTGGCAAGCGTGGATGCGCTCGTCGAGGCATTGAAGCAATATGAGGGGACGTTGATTTTTATCAGCCACGACGTGCATTTCATCCGGCAATTGTCGAATCATGTGGTTCGCGTTGAGGCCGGGCATCTCCGGCATTTCACGGGCGGCTACCAATATTATTTGGATAAAACGGCGCAAACAGCGCGCGCAGCATTGACTTCATCCGGTCTGGACGTCCAGTCGGATGTCCGGGCTGAACAAGCCAGGCCGGCAATGTCGCGCAAAGATCAAAAGCGGATCGAAGCCGAGCAGCGCCAGGCGCGTTCGCGGAAGAAGCAGGAGATTCAAAACAGGATCTCCGCGCTCGAAAAGGAGATTTCAGAATTGGAGGCCAAGGAAAAGGAATTGGCCGCTGAACTGGAAAAGCCGGAATCTTATGCCGGCGGGCGCGCGATGCAGATCAACCGCCAACTGGCGCACGTCCACGAGCGCATCACGGAGGCGAATGCTGAATGGGAAAAGGCAGGCACGGAATTGGCGCAATTCGAAACGGAAGCTGCGGCAACGTGATTTTATTTGCGCAGGTGAAGCAGAAATAATAAATCTGTTTCGCCATGAATTTCGCTGCGCTGTCACCAAATTGGCAGATGACGGCATTATTTGTTCTCGCGCTGCTGCCGTTATGTTTCTTCATGAAGCTGGTTGTGTTTTGGGGCACGCCTGAAGCCAAAGACCTGGCAGCGCTCCTTTCGCCATACCCGGTTCCCATTCCAGCGAAGCAGACGTTGCCATTGAGCGCTGGCCCGCGATTGGCTTGTTGCTTCCTCGTGGGTCTCGTCGTGTGCGTCTCCGCCTATTGGCTCTGCCACCAGCTCTCGGAGAATTATCGACCGCCGGTGATTCTGTTCAGTTACATCGGAGCGATCATGCTTTGGCTGGTGAGCGAAACGCTGGGTTCCCTGATCCCGTTTCTCGCCATGCCTTCAGGGCGGCTATGGCCACTTCCTCACGGTCCGACACCGCCATTTGCAAAAAGCCTTTCAGAGTTCTGGGGCCGGCGTTGGAATATATGGACGAGCGAATGGTTTCGCCTGGTCATTTTTCGCCCGCTACAAGCCCGTCCCGTCTTTGCGCTTTTTTTGGTTTTCCTGACCTCAGGCATTTTACATGAACTAGTGATCAATGTGCCGCTTTACATTGTTACCGGCAGAAATTGTTTTGGGTCAATGACTCTTTATTTCCTGTTGCAGGCGGTGGGTATTTTGATTGAACGGAAGACGCGCAATCGCGGTGTGCGCATTTTTCAGGTATGGCTATTCGTTTTTGGCGCGGCACCTCTGATGATAAATGAAGGCATGCTTCGCATCCTTCATCTCTGGCCGGGGTGAGTATCAAAGTCTCATTAAGGCATCGAGGACGACATTTGATCCCGTGGTTGAAGCCGAAATGGCCCTGAATCCAACCCGGTCAGAATTTATTCGCGTGTAAAGCGTGAGTTTCGCATTATATCCCCAATGAAATCCATGACGGGATATGGCCGCGGCGAGTGTTCGCGAGACGGCTTCAAGATCACTGTCGAGCTGGGCGCGGTCAACCGCCGCCAATCCGAAATCTCCGTGAACCTGCCACGCGAGTTGGAGATGCTCGAATCGCAGGTGCGCGACGCCATCAATGCCCGAGTCGCCCGCGGGCGCGTTTCGGCGCGCATTTCCATCCATGCCACGGAAGGAAATACTTCCGCGCGGATGCACATCAACAAGCAACTGGCCGCCGCCTACGCGGCGGAATTGGGCAAACTGGCGAAACAATTGAAATTAAGCGGCGGAATCTCGCTGGACCACGTCCTGAGGGCGCCGGGAGTTTTCCAAAGTGACGAGGAATTGGTCGAGGCGGAGAACGTCTGGCCCGCGGTGGAAAAGGCGCTGGTGCAGGCGCTGGCGGCATTGGTGAAAATGCGCGAGCGCGAAGGCGATCACCTTTTGAAAGCCCTGGCCATGCACATAGAAGTGATGCGAAAGGCCGTCGAGAAGATCCATAAACAGGCGCCCGTCACCACAGAAAATTACCGCAAACAATTAGTCGAGCGCATCAAGAACGCCGGCATTGAAAATGTAGCGGAGGATGATGAGCGGCTGATGAAAGAAGTCGTCCTGTTCGCCGACCGCTCGGACATCACGGAAGAATTGACCCGGCTGCAAAGCCATTTCCAACAGTTCGAAGATTGCCGTAAATCAAAAGAGCCGGTGGGGCGGACGCTGGATTTTTTGGCGCAGGAAATGAACCGTGAAATCAATACCATCGGCTCCAAGGCCAATGACGCGATGATTTCGCGCGAGGTGGTCACCTTGAAGGCAGAGTTGGAAAAATTTCGCGAGCAGGCCCAGAATGTCGAATGAAGAACCGAAGCCAGAAGCCGGAAACCCGAAAGCCCGCGCCAGAACCCCGGCCGCTGCTCATCCTGATTTCCGCGCCTTCCGGCGGCGGCAAGACGACGTTATGCCGCGAATTGCTCCGCGCGCGCAACCATATGGTGCGCGCCATCACCTGCACCACCCGGCAGCCGCGAAAGGGAGAGCGCAACGGCATCGATTATTATTTCCTCAAGGCCGATGATTTTTTGAAGCGGGTGCAGGCGGGAAATTTTTTGGAACATGCCACGGTCTATGGCAACAGCTATGGCCTGTTGAAATCCGAATTGCTCGCCAAATTACGCGCCGGCAAGGATGTCTTGTTGAACGTGGATGTCCAGGGCGCGGCGACCCTCTTCAAAAAAGCCGAAAGCGAGCCGGAACTGAAGAATGCCCTCGTCACGATTTTTTTGACGCCCACGTCGCTGGCGGAGATCGAAGCGCGCCTGAACCGGCGCGCGGCAGATTCGCCGGAGGTGATCCGGCGGCGGGTGGCCGTGGCCAAACAAGAAATCGCGCAATGGAAGAATTTCGATTATCTTCTGGTCAGCAGCAGCAAGCAGGAAGATTTACGGAAGGCGCTGGCGATCGTTGAAGCGGAAAAAATGCGGGTGGCACGGTCGCGTGCGCCGGAGTTTTGATCTTAAAATGTGCAACGGAAAAAAAATAGTCCTGGGGGTGACCGGATCCATCGCCGCTCACAAAGCGGCGGACCTGGCGTCGTTGCTGGCCAAGGCCGGGTGCGATGTGCGAGTGGTGATGACCACCGACGCACAGCACTTCATCACCCCGCTCCCGTTCAAGACGCTCACGCGTAATCCCGTGGTCACTAGTCTTTATGACGAGGAGGAAGGCTGGAAACCGGCGCATATCCGCCTGGCTGACGAAGCAGACCTGCTCTTGATCGCGCCGGCGACGGCCAACATCATTGCCAAAATAGCCCACGGCATCGCCGACGATGCGCTGACGTGCATCGCGCTGGCCTTGAATCCGAAGGCGCACATTTTGATTGCGCCCGCGATGAACGGAAAAATGTGGCTGCATCCGGCGACCCGGGCAAACGTAAAGACCCTGGAATCGCGGGGCGTTGAATTTATCGGCCCGGACAAGGGCATGTTGTCCTGTGGTTACGAAGGCATCGGGCGGTTATGGCCGGTGGAGAAGATTGCTGATAAAGCGTTGAAACGCTGAAGCAAAGGCCGTCCCGAAGCTCCCGGTTTCACGAAGATGAATTTATGAAAATCCGGCAATTGTTAGCGCTGATGGAGATTCCTGCGCCCGATCCGGAACGTCTTTTGCGCCGGATCCAGACGATGGAGCGTAATATCATGCTGCCGGTAAAGACGGTGTTCATTGGGATCATTTTATATTCGTTCGGCACTCCCTGGTTCAGCGAGCCTTATGCCACCGACCTGACGACTCAGACGGTGCAATTGATTTTCTGGTTCTATATCTCGGCCAACGTCCTTTTGGGGGTGTTAATCCTGGCCATGAACCGATTGCCGCTGGCCGTTGTCCAGTGGGCCGTAGTCACGAGTAGCCTGGTTGACGGAACATTCATAACGGGCCTGGCTTTACTATCGGGCGGATTGGATAGCACTTTATTTTGGCTCTTTGTCGCTTTGATTATTCGCAATGCGGTGAGCATACCGCCGGGTTTTTCGCAATTGTTCTTAAACTTTTCCATCAGCCTTTGTTATGTGCTGATCGGCGTCCTCGAAGTCGCCGTCCTGGGCAACCTGAGTGAATCGGAACTGCAATCGTTGGATGTGGTGCCGCACGATGCCCTGGGCCAGCCTTTTTATCTCCGATTGATGGTCTTGTTATTGATGACTGGTGGCTGCTACGGCGCCCAGTTGCTGTTGGAACGTCAGGAGGTCGCCTTGGAGGAAGCGCGGGAATTCGGGATGCGCGAAAGCCAACTCCGCTCCGCAGGCCGGCTGGCTGCGGAGGTGGCGCACCGGATCAAAAATCCGCTGGCCATCATCAATAATGCGGCTTTCTCTTTGCAGCGCTCATTGCGCGAAAATAAAAATTCCGCCGCGCAGCAGATCGCCATCATCCAGGAGGAAGTGGAGCGCGCGGACCGCGTCATCACCCAAATCATGGGCTATGCCCAATTGAGCGAAGGTCGTGTGGAAAAGTTGAACGTCGTCGAGGAATTGGACCGGGCGATCACCCAGGTCTTTCCGCCGGGAATTCCGACCCAGATCAAGGTCCATCGGGAATACGCGCCGCCATTACCGCCGTTGCTGATGCAACGAAACCATTTGTCCGAATTAGTCATCAATCTGCTTCAGAACGCGCGGGAAGCGGTTGGCGAAAAAGGGAATATTTTCATCACCGCAACTCATCGCCGGGACCAATCCATCGATATCTCAGTACGTGATGACGGCCCGGGCATCCCGCCGGACAAGATCGAGCGTGTTTTCGAGGCGTATTATACCACCAAGGAAAAAGGCACCGGCCTGGGATTGGCCATCGCCAAACATAATGTCGAATTGTATAGCGGAAAGATCCGGGTGGATTCGGAGATTGGAATCGGGGCACGTTTTGCCGTAATCTTTCCATCGAAAAGCATTCTTAACGAATCGCTGCCAATATGAAAAACCATTACCAAAGGGCTGCGCCCGAAAAATAGCTGATGCATTATCCCATTCCACCGGTTCTCGTCGTGGACGATGAAAAGAACATGCGTCTCTCCCTGCAGACCATGCTCATGGATGAGGGGCATGCTGTCCGTGCCGTGGAGTCGGCGGAAGAGGCGCTCGAGGTGTTGAAGGGCGAGGAGTTTTTCATGGTCATCACCGATGCCCGGCTGGGTGGCATGAGTGGTTACGATTTTCTGAAGAAAATCCAGGCCGAGAAACCTGATTTGCCGGTGCTCATGCTCACGGCTTATGCGACTCCCAAGCTCGCCGTCGAGGCCATCCAATCGGGCGCGCTGGATTATTTGGCCAAACCGTTCGCTCCGGAAGAATTGCTTCACGCCATCGCCAGGTGCGAGGAGCGATATCGGCTGCTTCGCGAGAACGCCGCGTTACGCTCGCGCACGGGAGAAATTTTTGGCCTCAACCAAATCGTCGGTGAATCGGAAAAGATCCGCGATCTGCGGAAATTGATCCAGACGGTCGCCCAGACGGATGCGCGGGTCCTGATCCTCGGCGAAAGCGGCACCGGCAAGGAATTGGTGGCGGGCGCCTTGCATGCCTTAAGCAAGCGCAAGCACGAGAATTATATCCGCCTCAATTGCGCGGCTATTCCCGAAACGCTGCTGGAAAGCGAATTGTTCGGGCACGAGAAAGGCGCTTTCACGGGCGCGCTCAAACAAAAACCCGGGCGCGTGGAAGAGGCGGACGGCGGCACGATTTTTCTCGATGAGATCGCAGATATGAGCAAGCCGCTGCAGGCCAAACTGCTGCGCTTTCTCGAAGACGGAAGTTTTACCCGCGTGGGGGGCAGCCAGGAATTGCGCGTGAATGTCCGGCTCCTGGCCGCGACCAACCGGGACATAGCCCAGGCCATCACCGAGGGCCAGTTCCGCGAAGATCTGTTTCACCGGTTGAATGTGGTCCAATTCCAACTGCCCGCATTGCGTGAACGTGGCGAGGATGTTCTGTTGTTGGCCGACCATTTTTTAAAATTGTTTTGCGTCACGATGAACAAGAGTTTTACGGGAATTTCTGCCGGTGCCCGGCAGAAACTTTTGGGGCATCGTTGGCCCGGCAATGTCCGTGAATTGCGCAATGCCATTGAGCGCGCGCTGATCCTGGAGACCTCGCGCGAGATCCAGCCATCCAGCCTGCCCGATTTTCATGTCGAAGCTCGCCTGCAAAAGGCCGGGCCGGTGCAGGCCGCGCCGGATGAGTCGCTTGACGCCGCCCTGATGAGGGTTGAACGTGAATTGATCACAGATGCGCTGGAGCGAAACAGTTTCAGCCTGACGCGGGCTGCCGAGCAGCTTAAACTGACCCGCCATTCGCTCCGTTATCGGATGCAACGGCTGGATATGAAAACCGGTGATACCGCCGGTGGTGAAAGTTGATATTATGGATGACGAGTTACCAATGAGCCATGTGACGGCGTTATGGCTGGAAGTCTTTATTCTTTTAGGCGCCATCTTTCTGGTGGTGCTCGCGCTTTTTATCTGGGCAATGTTTATCCGGAAAACAAAAAAGCGCCGGCGCAAATATCATCAACACCGCGGCACTTATGGTGACAAATTGAAGAAAGGCGCCGGCGAGATCAAAGAATTGGTGGATCGACATTCTGAGCGACGGAGGCGCGTGCGCTATCATAGGAATCCGACGCTGGCTGAAACCGGCGGCCTCCCCCCACGTCGCGACGCGGACGACCAAACCAGTTCTGATGCAACATAGCCGCGCCATCACAAAAAAAAGTGCCTCTAACCTGGCGCTCGCCTTTGTCCTGCTGCCAAAACAAAAGCGCGAAGCGATGTCGGCGCTTTACGCCTTCTGTCGTGAAGTGGATGATGTTGCGGACAATGAATCGGTCCCGGTCGAGGAGCGCCGGGCGCAATTATCGGAATGGCGGGAGGACATCCGCCGTGCCAGTGGAAAAAAATCTCCTCAGTTCCCGGTCAATCGCGAACTCCAGCCAGTCATCCAGGAATATTCACTGCCTTACGGATTATTCGATGAGCTGATCCAGGGTTGTGAAATGGATTTGACCAGGAACCGCTATGAGGATTTTGAAGCGCTGGAAAAATATTGCTATCATGTGGCATCCGTGGTCGGGCTGTTAAGCATAGAGATTTTCGGCTACAAGAATCCGGCATCACGCGATTATGCGATCTACCTTGGTAAAGCATTGCAACTGACGAATATCCTGCGCGATGTGAAAACTGATGCCGAGCGCGGGCGCATTTATTTACCCCTGGATGAATTGAGGAAATTCGGCGTTACGCCAGACGAGATTTTGCAATCCCGGTATTCCGACCGTTTTCAAAAGCTCGCCGACTCGATCGCTGCCCGCGCAACCAATTTCTACCAACTCGCGCAGAAAACCTTGCCCGCCGAAGACCGTAAATCGATGGTAGCCGCCGAATTGATGAGTTCGGTTTATTGGAAGTTGCTGCAAGGGTTAAAGAAGAAAAATTTCCAGGTTTTTGACCGTCCGGTCCGTTTGAGCAAACCCTACAAGCTCCTGCTCGTTTTTCTCGCCTGGACGCGCTTCGCCTCTGGCTCCACTGCCCCCAGTTATGGCCAACCTTGAACGACGGCGCCTGATCGTCAATGCTGATGATTTTGGCCTTTCGCATTCAGTGAATGATGCGGTGGTCCGTGCGCATCGCGAAGGTATTTTGACGACGGCGAGTTTGATGGTGAATGAAGGCGGGTTTGAGGAAGCAGTAAAATTGGCAAAGGAAAATCCGACGCTCGGCGTGGGATTGCACCTCACGCTTTTGCATGGGCATTCCACGCTTAAGCCCGAAAAGATTCCCGGTTTGGCCAATGAACGGGGCGAGTTCTCCAACAGCCCCGTCGGTGTCGGCATGGATTATTTTTTTAAACATAGCCTGCGCGAATCCTTGCGCGCCGAGATCCACGCGCAATTCAATAAATTCCATGGCACCGGTCTGCCGCTCGACCATGTGAATGGCCACTTGCACTTGCATTTGCATCCGGCCATCTTTTCGATCTTGATGGAAGATGCGGATCCATTAGGCATCCGGCACATGCGCCTTACCCGCGATTGTCTCTCCCGCAGCCGCAGGATGTCGGAGGGTTATTGGTTTTATCGTATTTCCCATGCGGCCATCTTTGAAATGTTGTCCAGTCGTGCGCGCCGGCCATTGGCAATGAGGAAAATCAAGCATGCGCAGATCACTTTTGGCCTTTTACAGGACTCGCACGTGGATGAAGATTATGTTTTAAAGTTACTGCCGGAATTGCCGCCGGGTGATTCGGAGCTTTACTCGCATCCCTCACTGGACAAATTTAAGCATGAATTTGATGCGCTGGTCAGCCCACGCGTCAAAGAGCTCGTGAAAAAACTCGGCATCGAACTGATACGTTACCAGGATTTATGATCAAACTGCTTGTGATTTTGTTGATCGGCCTCATCTTCGAGTCCACGGGAATCATTCTCATGAAAAAGGGGATGAATACGGTTAGCGGAGTGAATGGCTACACCGTCTCCGAAATCGCCCGGGTCGTGAAGAACGTCATCACGAATCCCCAAATCCTTCTTGGCGTGTTCTTCCAGGCGTTGTTTTTTATTTGTTTGTTGATCTTGATGTCCAAATGCGAGATCAGTTTTCTCTGGCCGCTGACCGCGCTGAGCCTGGTTTTTGCGACCTTTGCGGCGATGATTTTTTTAGGCGAAACCGTTTCCTGGATCCGGTGGGTGGGGGTGATCTTCATCATGATCGGCGCCGCGTTCATCAGTTATAGCGAACATGCCAAGGAAAAGCCCGCAACGCCGCCTCCAGCGAATTCGGTCCAGAAGTAAGAGGCGCGGCTATTCGATCAAACGATTTTGGCGAGAACGCCCGCCAATTGTTCTGCCGCAAATTTGGTTTTCTTTTGTAATTCCATCAATGCGCCAATTTTTCCAGGTGATTTAGCAATGGCCAGGAACAGTTTTCCCATGTCCAGATTTTTATCCGGCTTGGCGAGGGCGTTGAAATCCAGCGGCAAATCCTCATTCGCGGTGTCGGAAATTACGCGAACTGTGGCGCAGGGGATGTCGTGCTCGGCGCAGATCGCATGGATCGCCGCTGATTCCATTTCCACGGCATCCGCATGCGTTTCATTGCGTAATTTCTTTTTTTCAGTAACGGTGATGGCGATGCGGTCGGCGCAGAAAATTTTCGCCGGTCTCACTTCGGCGGCAGTTAATTTGGATCGAAGCCTTTCATCCGATGACTCGAACACGACATCGCCGATTTTCAAATCAGGATTCAGTCCACCGGCAAAACCGCACGTGAACACCAAATTTGGAGAGGTATTGCTGTTCGCGGGTGCGCTCGTCCCGCCAGCCAGGAATTTGCACAGGGAATTTTCAGCGTTTTGGCGTCCGATGCCGGTGATGAGAACCGACACGCCGGACTTGCCTGCCGCGATTTTTTGGAACGGGGCGGCTTCTTCTTTCAGGGCAAAACAGACGAGTGTGGGCATTCGTTAATGGGTTTTATAATGAGCGGGGTCGTCTTCCCAGATTTCCTGCAATTCACACTGAAAAGCGTTTTGCAATTCACTTATAATAAAATCATGGACTTCGTCAAATTGGGACGATTTATTTTTGCCGGGGTTAAAATCCACATAAATAGAATTTGCCACCACACGTCCTCCCGACCCGAATCCGTTTGGTTGAATAATTGATTTTATTGTATGCGGAATTCGCGAGGTGTGGGAATTGTCCGTTAAATTGAATTTGGTGGCAGTCTCCAAAAGAACCCGTTCAACTGTAGTTCGATCCGCTTCCAGATTTGTGAAATCAATCCGAACTTGGCTTTTCTTGAATTGGCTCATTTTATCCCTGCCAGTCTTTCCTTCCAGATTTTGTAAAGTTCCACAGTGGCGCGAACGTCGCGCAGGCAGTATTCGGCGATTTCGCGGAACTTTTTCTCGGCCATCAGATTGCTGACATCCATGCCGGTCACGCCATGGCTCTTGGGCGATTCTATCCCAAAGGCTTTGCAGTAAAAATCCAGGTTGAACCTCCGCGCCGCGCCGTCGCGTCCGCTGACGCTGTAAAAGGTCAATTGCTCGGCGAGGTCGCAGTGCGGTTCAGTGGCGTAACGATAACCGAGCCAGTTCTTTTTGGAGATGGACACGTTCAGGACGGCCGAGCGCAGATAAATGAAGGGCACATCAAAACCGCGCCCGTTGAAGGTGACGACGGAATCGAATTTTTTCGCGGCATCCCAAAATTGCGCAAGCAATTCCGCTTCATCCGCACAGGGGATGAATTTTATCGGAGAGGCCTCATCCGCTTCTTCCTCAAAATCCTCGGCGATGAAAAGTGATTGGCCGCCCTGTGTCTCGGCGTTGAGCATGGCGATGCACACTACCTGCGAGGTGAACGGCCACAGGCTCATGAACCGGGTGATCTCCTCGCGTTTGGCGGTTTTCCCCGGTTCGTCGGTGATCTTTTCGCATTCGCGGAAAAGATATTCCTGTTGCGCCTCGTCGAAGTTCTCGATTGGCTGGGCGGAGGTCTCGATATCAAAAATCAGGGTGGCCATGAAATTTCTCTCAGATTGAAACACCAATACGCCGGGAATACCAAGACAAAATGAGACTCAGTGGCAAAGATGGATGACAGATCACCTCGCGGAGAGAAAGTGGAAATCAGGATAAGTCCACCGGGTCAATATCCACAGACAAAGTAATGTCTTCCGGCAAGGCGAGCGTGCAAACAATTTTGGCCAGGATTCCGCTGAGTTTACTCATCGCACGAGTACGCAGCATGATTTGATACCGATAAAATTGTTCTGCGCGCAGGAGCGGTGCAGGGGCGGGGCCGGAAATCATCAAGTCAGTGCCGTGGATTGCGGATTCAATGACTTTTCGCAAATGATCGGCCGAAAATTTCACCTTGTCTTCGTTTCGACCTTTAAGGGTGAGCAGGGCGACACGACTGGCGGGCGGATACTTTAATTGTTCGCGGAATTCGATTTCCTGTTCATAGAAACCGGTGAAGTCGTGGCGTCGCGCATATTGGATGGCTGGATGAAATGGCGCAAAAGCCTGCACAAAAACTTCACCTTCCACATCGCCACGTCCGGCGCGTCCGGCCACCTGGGTCAATAGCTGGAAGGTGCGTTCGCCTGCCCGGAAATCCGGCTGGTGCAACGCCGAATCGGCGTGGATGATGCCGACGAGGGTGACGTTCGGAAAATGCAGCCCCTTGGCGATCATTTGCGTGCCCACCAGGATGTCGATCTTCCCGGTGCGAAAATCACCCAGGGTCTTGCGGTAATCATCCTTTCGCTTCATCGTATCGGAATCCATCCGGCGTACCCGCGCCTGCGGGAAAAGCTTTGCGAGAGTTTCCTCCACGCGCTGGGTGCCGGTGCCGGAAAACCGGATGCCCGGGTTGTTGCATTTCGGATTGGGACATACTTTCGGCACCTTGCCCATGAACCCGCAAATGTGACATTCCACTTTTTGTTCAACGCGATGGTACGTCAGCGAAATGCTGCAGTTTGGACAGTTGGCGACGTAACCACATTTCTCGCATTGCAATGAAGTGGAGTAGCCGCGGCGGTTGAGAAATAAAATAGTTTGTTCCTGGCGGTCCAGCCGCTGGTGGATGGCTTCCTTGAGCTGCGGCGAAAAAATCAAGCCACCCTTTTCCTTCGCCGCCGCCTGCCGCATGTCCACGACACGAACTCGGGGCATTTTTTGATCGTCCACACGCTCAGGCAGTTCGAGCAACGTATATTTCCCCTTTTTCGCATTGTGATAGCTTTCAAGCGAAGGCGTGGCTGTGCCGAGGACCACGACGGCGCTTTCCATCTGGCCGCGAACGATGGCCACATCGCGCGCATGGTAGCGCGGCGCTTCCTCTTGTTTGTAGCTTGTCTCGTGTTCCTCATCCACGATGATGAGGCCGAGTGGCTCGACGGGAGCAAAGATGGCTGAACGCGCGCCGATGACGATGCGCGCGCGGCCCTGGCGGATTTTGTGCCATTCATCATGGCGCTCGCCCGCGCTCAAATGCGAATGCAACACGGCGACAAGCGTTTGGCATTTGCCGGAACTGAACCGCGCCTTGAATCGTTCAACCGTCTGTGGGGTGAGGGAAATCTCCGGAACCAGAACGATCGCGCCCCTGCCCTGTTCCAGCGCATATGCGATGGCCTGGAGATAAATTTCGGTTTTGCCACTGCCAGTGACGCCGTGGAGGAGAAAGGTCGAGGATTGAGGAAGGAGGGGCGTTGATGGAATTTTAGTTATGGCCGCCTTTATTTTGCCGAGGGCGGCGGATTGGGCAGGATTCAACAGCAGTGGTTGCGACGGTAAAATATGCTCCCGGGCGTACGGGTCGCGCTCGGAGATCTCTGCGGTGACTTCGACCATCCCCCGGTCTTCCAACTTGCGCACGGTTGCGGACGTAGTCCCGGCGAGTTCAAGTAATTCAGTCAGCAATATTTCGCGGCGTTCCTCGATGATATTCCAAACCTCCTGCTGTCGTTTGGGCAATTTCGGAAATTCGCCAGAGGACGGCATTGCGCGGACAAACAGTTGTTTCTTCCAGCCTTCTTCCTTTTTGCGGACGGCTTCCGGCAGGACAGACTTCAAGGCGATCTCTGGTGCGCAGCAATAATAATCCGCGATCCACCGCGCGAGCTTCAAAGTTTTCGGCGTGACCAGGGTTTGCGCGCCGATGACTTTCAAGATGGGCTTGAGATTTGTGTGCGCAGATTCTTCGGCGAGCGCGGTGACCGTCCCCAGGATTTTTCGCGCGCCGAATGGCACTTGTACACGGGTGCCCACCTCGACCTGCCCTGCCAACCCTAGCGGAATGGAATAATCGAATTCCTTTCGCAACGCGATTTCGAGGCTGACGCGGGCAATCATTTCTATAGGGGAAAGCCAGGTTTAATCACGCGTGATCGCGCGCAATTCGGCTTCCAATTGTTTCCGTAGTTCTTCGCGTTCGTCATCCGTCGCCTCGCGCGGCACGCGAAAAATCCTGCCGACAGTGATTTCGCAGCGGGCAAACGGCAACGGCGCCTGAAATTTATCCCAACTGTTCAGTTGGATCTTCCAATTCACATGATAGGACATGGGGACGATCGGCAGGCCGGTCAATTGGGCGGTGGCGATCACGCCCTCCTGGATTTCATAACGGGGGCCGCGCGGGCCGTCCGGCGTGATGGCCAGATCGTAGCCGCGTTCCGCCCGGGTGGTCATCTCAAATAGCGCCTGCGGGCCGCGCCGGGAGGAGGAGCCGCGCACGGTTTCAATGCTGAAACATTCCAGGATTTCCGCGAGCAACCCGCCATCGCGGCTGGCGCTGACCATTCCCGCCATGCGGCGATCCGGCGCATGTTTCAGGATAAAGCGGCGGTACAAAGTGGGCGCCAGCGCCAAGCGATTGTGCCAAAGGGCAAAGATAATTTTTTCTTCCGGAACGCTCTTGAAAAATTGGGGACGGTCATCGAGCCGGAAGCGGATCATTGCCCCCAGCAGGCGCAATGAAAGATAGATCAACCTTGCCACCAATCGCCGGTGCCAGGTGGCTTTTTGCGGAATGACCACGCCTGCCGACTTTGGGTTTTGGGTCCCGGGTTGCGGATTTGCCACAGCCATCATGCTCCTTTTTTCAAACACGCGCGCACCAACTCTTCAACCGTGGCCTTCGCGCCGAGGGAATTTTGGGCAGCCCGAACGACATCATGCGCCTCGATCTGTTTGAAACCCAGCGCGATGAGGGCCAGGACCGCATCGTTGAGTTTTTGGGCATCCGGCGAAAGCGCATGCTGCGCGCTGGCGGCTTCCCAGGCGCCGGCCGCGCCGATCTTGTCCCGTAATTCCACCACGATGCGCTCGGCAGTCTTTTTGCCGACTCCGGAAATCTGCGAAAGCGATTTCACGTCGCTGCTGGCCACCGCGCCGCGAAAAGCAGCCACGGAAATGCCGCTTAAGATATTTAACGCAATCTTTGGCCCGATGCCGGAGACAGTGCTCACGAGCAATCGGAACAAGTCACGCTCTGCGGGGGACATGAAGCCATAGAGTATGTGCGCATCCTCGCGCACGACCAATTGTGTGAGCAACTTTACATCGCCGCCGGGCTGCGGCAATTTGTCAAAGGACGACAAAGGGATGAGCGCCTCATAACCCACGCCGTTGACGTCAATGATGACTTGCGTAGGCAGTGCCTCGACCAGTTTGCCGCGGAGAAAAGTGATCATCAGATTTTTTTTGGCGATGACAGGTTGTATCGCGAAATTTCCCGGGTATGCGCCAGGGCAAGCGCGAGGGCATCCGCTGCGTCTGGAGCCGGCAACTTGGGCAGGGCGAGAAGCCGCTGGACCATTTTGGCCACGGCGCCTTTCTGTGCCGCGCCATAACCGACGATGGCCTGTTTTACTTTACGCGGAGCGATCTCAAAAATTTCAATCCCATTTTCAGCTACGGCGGCCAGGGCCGCGCCGCGGGCTTCGCCCATGATCAGGGCGGTTTGGAGGTTCTGTGCAAAAAAAAGCCCTTCTACGATACAAATGGCCGGCCGGTGCTTTCGGATCTCCGCGCGGAGCGTTTCGGAAATTTTTGCGAGACATCGCGAACGTTCCCAGGTTTTTGGACAGGAAATCGTTCCAAAGGAGAGGGTCCGCGGATGTGGATTCGCAGTTTGGATGATGCCAAACCCGGTCCCGCGTAACGAGGGATCGACGCCCAGGACAATCTGATCCATTTTACCGGATGCGGGAACGGGGACGACAAATACGGCGCGCGGCACTTTGCCGGCAACGCGTTCTTTCATCTGCTCGAACTGGCGAAGCGAAATTCCCACGGGGACATCTTGCCCGCCTTGGAGGCATTGCAAAAGTAAAATTGCGGGTAGTCCGTAGTCAGTTGTCCGCAATCCTTTATGTCCAACATCTCTCCTTAATAACCGTTTTTGTTCTTTTGGCTTTGCCCCTGTTGCGGTTGTTGTTGTTGCTGTTGCGGTTGGGCAGCATGCTCGGGCTGAGGTGCCGGGGCAGATTCATGGTACTGCTGTGCAGGAGGTGATTGCTCGGGCGCTCGGGGTGATTGTTCCTGTGAGCGTGGTGAAGTATAACGGTTGCCACCATTGTTATTATATTCCGGCGCCGGTTCCCGGTTGTCCTGGTAATGAGATGGAGTTTGCGCCGGAGTCTCCGGCACGCTTCGCGCGGGCGGCTGAGGCGTCGATGGCGTTCGCTGCGGGGTTTGGACCTGCGGGTTATGTTCGGCCGGACTCTGGATTGTCTGTTGGGGCGCGGACCATGTGCGGCCTGGCTCGGTTGAATGCGGAGGTTGATAATTCTCCGTCGGACGGCTGTTAACATTTCCATTATTCATTCCCGGATTGGGCTCGCTATGGTTCGGCTGGCTGGTTTGCGGTTGTTGGAAATTCTGGTTTGGCCTGCCACTTACATTTTGATTGTTCACTCCATGATCAGGCTCAGTCCGGTTAGGCTGAACTGGCTGATTCCCTTCCGGATGTTGAACATTGTTTTGCTGTGGCCGTGTGAAATACCACGCATGTGGAGCGGATTGTTGGGGGATTTCACGCGGTGGCTGGCCTTGATGCATCGTGTTGACATCCCCGCCGGTGAAGTGCGGACGGTTGATGACCAGGGTCTGGTTACCTCCGAGCGCTTCTCCGCGGCGGATGGGCGAGCCGGATTCCTGGATTGAAACCGGACGGATCTGCGTGTGTGTCACGCCGGAAATACGTTGGGGATCAATGCCGTGATTGACAAAGACGCCGCTGTGGACATCAAAATTATTGATGATCTTCGTTTGATGATACGCGCCGGGAGCGTGGCCGGCATCCAGGCGATAATGGCCGGGATGCGGATCGCAAAAATGTTCGGTCGGCACAAAAGTGAAAAATCCCGCGCTGATGCCGAAATCAAAACTGGCGCCGACGGTCACGCCGTTGAACTCAAATCCGATGCCTGGGCGATAACTTGAACGAGGGGGTAGTGGTGCCCAACCGCAATAGCTGTCCGAATAGCGCCAGCAAACCCAGGACGGCGCCCAGTCAGTGTCCGGCCACCAACACCATCCCCAATGGTCATCATGGAACCAGCGCCCATAATGAAAAGTCGCCCAGCCCCAGGAATAATCCGACATCCAAAACCACCCGTCATCCGTATAGACCCAATGGCCATGATCGCAATACGGCTGCCAGCCGGAATTATAAACCACCGCCTGAGGGCGCCAGCAAAGACCGTATCCGCTGACGTTTACCCAGCCGCCATAAGGCGCCAACGCGCCATAAAAATACGAGCTGGTGACATCACCGGTCGGCGGTGCGGTTGCCGGGGTGGGTTGCGCGGGAGGTTGGGTATTGTCTGTAGCGCCCAATTGTTGGTCCCGCTGGATCATGGCCTGCACCACGGAATCCGGCACGCCGATGTCTTTCAAATAAACGATCTGGTCGGCGGTCAAACTGAACGGCGTGGCGGCATTGCCGGCATAGCTGGTGAGAACACTCTCATCCACCCCTGATTGGGCGAGTTGGATGATTTGCGCCAGCGGGCTATTCGGATCCACGTCAGGCGGCAAGGCCGTTACAGCTGGAGAGGAAATGGCGCCCGCCTCGTTCGGCAGTGTATCCTGTGCCACGGTTGAATGCGGCATGGCCAGAAATGCAAAAATTATGGCGAAACAAAGCAAAGCGGTCTTTTTAAAGAAAAATCTCATAAAGGTAAGATAGCAATAAATGGGTTTTGTTTCAGTGATATTTTGACAGGTGGGGAGCGGAATCATTCAAAGCGACAGCAATGTTAGCGGTGTGGGAAAAGACCGTTGCCCTCTCATAAAAAGCCGATGTGCTAATCGGCGGGATAGCCGGGGAACCAGTCCTGTTTGATATGTTTTTTGCGGACGCCGATTTTCTGCAACATTTTCCCGACACTTTCGACCATCGGTTCGGGGCCGGAGACATAGAAGAGAGATTTTTTCCAGGCTGGCGCCAGTTTCCTGACAGTGTCCTTGTCGATGCGTTCAGGGCTAAAAAGATAATGGATGATGAAATTTGGATTTCGCTTCGCCATGGCATCCAATTCTTTTTTGTAAGTCACGTTTGCATTTCGGTTCGCATAAAGAAGGGTCACGCGCAGGCGCTTTCCCGCATGAGCTGCCTCCTTAAGGATGGAACGAAAGGGCGTGATGCCGATGCCGCCGGCAATGAACACATAATCCTTCCTCGTGTCACCCAGGATGAAGTCGCCATCGACACCGGAGATTTCGAGGGTATCCCCTGGTTTGAGGGCTTTCAGATTTTTTTTGAAGGTGCTCCCTTTTTCCCTGGCAAACCTGGTAGTGATCATGACATGGCGTTCAAAGGGAGCGGAAGCGATAGTGAACCAGCGGTCAGACCCACGATCGTCGGTGGGCTCATGATGGAGCATGTAATGCAGATATTGTCCGGCCTTCCAAGTGAGAGGCGCGGCTGGCTGGAAGATGAATGATTCGACACCCGGCGATTCTGGCTTCCTTAAGGCAAGTTTCAGTTGCATGGGATATTGTAGCACGATTTGCCTTTTAGAACCACGGGTTACCCCGGTTCAACTTCTTTCAGAGTTGAATTCGAGTTCGTATTGGCCGGGGTAGCTGCGCACCCCGGATGAACAGGCCGTGATTTTTTAATTGCTGAAAGGGCGCAAAATGCGTCCAATAAAATGCAATGGTTTGCGCCATCCATTGCCCCCGTAGCTCAAATGGATAGAGCAGCGGTTTCCTAAACCGTTGATTCCAGTTCAATTCCGGACGGGGGCACCATTTTTTGAAGCAGGATAAAAGGCCTGAGGTGCGAGGCTAAGATCGCCGGGCATAAGGGAGCGGACGATTATTGAGTCCGCGCGCGGTAATAACGCGCCGGATGATTCGTCGCGTCGGTGTCCATAAAAGACAGGCTGCCCGTCGAATTAAGATTGGTGTAAATGGGAGTCCAGCTCTTCAAATCAGAGGACGCTTCGACGACAACATTGGAGTTGGCTGGCGCGGACATTTGGAGTTTGAATCCGGCGGCTGTCAGGGTGCTCGCAGAATTGATAATATTGATCACATTGGTGACGACTGTAGAAAGAACAATCAGGGTGGCGTTGCTGCTAACCGTTGTCCCAGTGCTGGAAGTATCTTTCGCCGTAACATAATAAGTTCCGGCATTGGTGGGATTGGTGTTTTTTATCGTCAAAATGCTGATGGGAAGAAGCCCTCCCAACGGCAGGCCAAGGAGCGAGTTTGTTGTGGTATTTACTATTGTGATATTTGAATCAGCTTTAAGCGGTTGACCATTGCAATACCAAGTGAAAGAAACATTCGCGAGAAGGACGGGGTAAGCTGCAGATGTTATAACCGCTATGCCTCCATTTTGGACACTAATGCCCACGGGTTGGACAGCAATCGTGGGAGGAACTCCCCCAAATGCTGATAGAGCATTGCATGTTGCAACCATCGCTGTGAGGGTGAACAACCTCTTTGTTGCTTTTTGCATCATTTTTGTGATTTTTTTCGACATCTGCAAAACCATCCCAGCTACCACCATGCCTAATCTTAGAAGCGGTATGTAAGTTTGAGTTGAAAAGTACGGCCATTCTGCTGGATGGCATTTTGGATATGAAGTTGCGAGGCCGGTTCAAAATAGTTCTTATCCAGTAAATTGTAAATGCTGGCGGATACATCGAGGTTTTTGACCAGATTTTGGCTAAAAAGAGTAAAATTAACGACTGTATAACCGGGCACATAGCCGCCATTTACGGAACCCACGCCAGGAATATAATAAATCGTCTGACTTCTGCTGGTATATTGGACTTCCAAGCCGGCGAAAATCTTGTCTTCCCATAAAGGTGCGCTGGCGTTCAATTTAACCATATGCATTGGTGAATCCGGCAACCCGCCGCCGGCGGCCAGATCTTCGGAATGTTCCAGCGTGTAACTGGCGCGGGCAATGATTTTCCCATCGTCCCATTTTCCTTCCATCGCTAACTCTGTGCCCATCGTATCAACGTTAAAATTGGTGAAGATTCCACTCTGAATATTGATCAGATCGTTCATTTGGTCATAGAACCCTGAAATGGAAGACCGTAGATGGTTGCCAATCCCCTGTTCATAAACTAATTCGTACGAGCTTATGCTTTCTGGCTGCGGTTGAACATCGGCTGTGGACAATTCGCTAAGTTCATCAAAGCTCGGGTCGCGAAACGCTTTGCCATAAATAAATTTGAACGTCGATTGCGGCAGCGGATCATAAATGAGGGCTGCGCGTGGACTCCAGGACGAGTTAAAATGATCCTGCTCGTCGAAAGATTGATCATAACGAATGCCGGCATCAAGATGAAGGTTGGTGACGATAAGAAAATCACCCTGGGCAAAGACGCCGACATTTTCACGCTGGTCATTGATCGATGGAAATTGTGTGTAAATGGGTTCAATTTCATAGGTATTGGCCGATTGTTCGAAATCATCACGATATTCCGCGCCAACGGTGATCATATGGCGATCCCAAACTTTTTTATCGAGTTGCACTTCGCCGCCCGCCCATTGGCCGGTTTCCTGTCCCTCATAAAGAAATGGCGCAGGCGCGGAACCAAACAACGGTTCCGGATAATCAATCTGGTAGTCGCTCCGGTCATAATAAATATTGGCGGACAAATCCAGGGTATCCGAAAATTTATGGGCATATTTCAACGTGACATAGCTGCGCTGGTCGTCGGTTTGGAAACGTGAATCATCGAAAGTCGTTCCGTATTGCGCCGTTGGATTGACCTTGTCGCGGTCAAGATAGCCGCCTTCCAGGGTAAAATCGTGGTAGTTGATCGTGCCGAAAAAGCTGCCAAAACCGTCAGCGTCCATGTTATGCGCCACGCCATTGTTTTGGGAGGGCGTATTGAATTGGGGATAGAACAGATTTTCCGGCCCATCCGAGTGATAGATTGTTCCGGACAATAAAAAATTCAAGCCATTGGTGAATTGCTCGCCGATGGTCACCCGCCCGGAATAGGCATTGTAACTCCCATACATTCCGGATTCCTCCACACCATTGACATCTTTTCCCTGGCGCGTGATGACATTGATGACGCCTAAAAACGCATTATTGCCGTAAAGCACCGAGCCGGGACCGCGAGCGATTTCGATATGATCGATCAGATCAACATCCAACGGGAAAGCCGTATCAACAGAGGCACTGTCGTTCAAATCGTTGTTGATGCGATGGCCATTGATGAGCAATAAAATATGGTTGTTGGCTATACCAAGGTTCACGCCGCCGGCACCCAGATAATCATAGTTGCGATCGTAACTGATATAAAATCCCGGCACGCTCTCAAGGATGTCTCCCAGGGTACGCCAGCCGTAGCGCTTGATTTCGTCCGAGGTGATGACGGTGACTGAGGCAGGTGCTTCGGTGGCTGGCTGCTCAACTTTTTCGACGGTTACCTGGGGTATCTGGATTTTCATGAGCGCGGACAAAGACAGCGTGGTAAGGTCTGGCTGATTTGTGCCGTCGTCGGCGCGGGAATTTGGGACGGAAACCAAGAGGCAAAGGGATGCGCAGAAAAGACAAGCGATAATGGCGGAATTTGCCAAAAGAGGATTTCTTTTGTTCATGCCAGGTTCAAGCATTTATCGGATTGGCAACAGTGATTCATCGCCGTTTAATTCGGCCCGGCGATCATGCCTTTGAGTCAAATTGTGATGGGCATGGCAAATCCCCGCAAGCAGTAAATGCAAACCAATCGTGCAGAGGTAGTTTCGAACTCTCAGGCAGGCTTGACAACGGGCGTCAAATCCTCCGTGATGAAGCGTTCTTGTGACTGGCAAACCAGATAATCCTTTTTTTGGCAGCATTTGAAATTTCAAGCCGCGCAATTGAAAACAGATTCCGTCACTGGAAGAAAGGCCCCCGTATTCCGCTCAAAGCCATTTTGGCAAAGAGCGCTTTTGCTGTTCGGCCTGATATTTACACTCGCTTCTTCCTCCCCCGCGCAGAACACCACAATCACCGAATACCAGCTCAAAGCGGCTTTCATATATAATTTTGTCAAATTTGTGGACTGGCCGCCAACGACCTTTACGAATGCCAGCGAACCTTATGTCATCGGTGTTTTGGGTGACAATGTTTTTGGTGACGAGCTTGAACAAGCCATCGCCAACAAAACGATCAACGGCCGGGCTTTGGTCTGTCAAAAATTTCGTTCGGCAAGAGAGGCGGTCGGTTGCCAGGTCTTATTCATCAGTTCGTCAGAAAAGCTTCATTTTAAGAGGATTCTCGCTGATCTGCGCGGTCAAAGCATCCTGACGATCAGTGAGGCGGATGGTTTCATTGACGATGGTGGCATCATCAATTTTGTGCCCATGCCGGACCGAACCGTTCGTTTTCAAATCAACCAGCAGGCGGCAAAGGATGTCAGGTTGCAGATAAGTTCCGATTTATTGAACCTGGCCCTGACGGATCACTGATACTCCCAGAATCACTTTGCGTTTCGGGCCGAAGGGCGTTAAATTCCATGTGTTTGCATTCAGTGCAAAAGGAAGCCGTGCGTAGATTCCAAGATATTTCAATCAGGCGGAAGTTGACCATCATCATCATGGTTGCGGTCACCGTTGCGCTTTTTTTGGTGTCTGCCGGCCTGATTGCCTATGACCAGCACACCTTTCGCGCAAAAATGGTCGACGACCTTACGACCCAGGCGAATGTGATCGGAGACCGGACTGCCGCAGCGCTCTATTTTCAGGATACACCCCGCGCATTGGATAATCTGACCAATCTTGTTTCCAATAAACACATCGTTTATGCGGCGTTCTACGATGCGAACGGAAATTTATTTATTCAAGCAGGGACATCTCAAATGCCACAGTCACATCGCAGTGCCTTTCCGGCGCAGGCTGATAATTATGGTTTCACCCACGGACTATGCGTCCTTTACCATAAGATTTATCACGATTCGGATTTTACAGGCACTTTGTATTTAGAATCTGATCTGTTGGAGATGAACCAGAGGTTCAGAAGTTTTGCCGGCATCGTCCTGTTGCTCGCCGTCATTTCATCCCTGGTTACGCTATTTCTGGCCAATTGGCTCCAGCGTGTCATTTCCAAGCCAATCCTTGCCCTGGCCCAAACCACCCGGACTATTGCCTCCGAGAATAATTATTCCGCGCGAGCGACCAAACATGGTGAAGACGAAACCGGGCGGCTCATCGACGATTTCAACGGCATGTTGGCCCAGATCCAACATCGCGACGAGGCATTGCAAAAAGCTCATGATGAACTGGAGGCCCGCGTCAAGGAGCGCACCCAGGATTTGAGCGCCGAGATCGTGGAGCGAAAACGCACCGAGTCAGATTTGCGCCGCCAATTTGTCCGCATCAGCCTGCTCAATCAGATCACCCATGCCATTTCCGAACGGCAGGACACGGAAAGCATCTTTCACGTAGTCCTGCACGAATTGGAAGAACACCTCGGCCTGGACCTTTGCGCGATCGCATGGTTCGATGCGGAAACGAAAAACTTGAACATAACGGCGCTGCACATCAAAAACACATTGTTAGCCATGCAATTTGATTTGCGCGAAGGCAGTGTGCTGGCGTTGGCGGACACCGATTTTCAAGCCTGCGAATCCGGCAAAGCGGTGTATCTCTCCGATACGGTCAAGGAGGCATCCCAATTTTCCGAACAGCTCGCGGTGCGCGGTTTTCGTGCCATGGTGGCCGTGCCATTGATGGTCGAAGAAAAGCTCTCAGGCATTCTCATTGGCGCCCGCCTGGAGGTTTATGGTTTTGCCAGCGGCGATTGTGAGTTTCTCCAGATGTTAAGCGACCATGTGGCCCTTGCCGCGCATCAGTCGAAATTATATCGGGACCTGGAGAACGCCTATAATGAATTGCGGCAAACGCAGGCAACTGTCTTGCAGCAGGAACGGCTCAAGGCGCTCGGCCAAATGGCCAGCGGCATTGCCCATGATGTCAACAATGCCCTCTCGCCGGTGGTCGGGTTCTCCGAATTGCTGTCGAAAGGCGATTTCGGTTTGAACCAAAAGGGGAAAAATTATTTGAACTACATCAGCACCGCCGGCCACGATATCGCCCATATCATCGCGCGCCTGCGGGAGTTTTATCGCAAGCATGAAGACGATGACCAATTGCAACAACTGCTCAATCTCAACGACATGGCGGAGCAGGTAATTGATATGACTCGTCCGCGCTGGAAGGACATGCCGCAATCCAACGGGATCACCATCGAGGTGAAGACAGAACTGTCATTGGAGGTGCCGCAATTGGTGGGAATCGAGAGCGAAATCCGGGAAGCCTTTACGAATATCGTCCTGAACGCCGTTGACGCGATGCCAGAGGGTGGAAGAATCACGGTGCGATCGAGCGTCGCCGCCGGCGTGAACGGCTACGCCCAACAAGTCGTAGTGGAAGTCACCGATTCCGGCATGGGCATGAGCGAGGAAACACGGAAGCGTTGCCTCGAACCGTTCTTTTCGACTAAAGGCAACCGTGGCACCGGCCTGGGGTTGGCCATGGTCTATGGCGTCCTGCAACGTCATGATGGCAACATTGAGATCCAGAGTGAAGTCGGCAAAGGCACGACCTTCCGGCTCATCTTCCCTGTGCGCGACCGATTGTCAGTCCAGTCGGCGGAAGGAGATGAAACCACGACCGTCGAACCCTTGCGCATCCTGTGCATTGATGACGAGCCGTTGCTGCGCGAACTGGTCAAAGAGATGCTCGAGCGCGATGGCCACCATGTGGAGTCCAGTGACAACGGCCAATCCGGCCTGGACCGATTCCGGCTCGCCCGCGAACGCGGCCGTCCCTTTGACGTTGTCATCACGGACTTGGGAATGCCCTATCTCGACGGGCGGCAAGTGGCCAAAACCATCAAGCAGGAATCGCCGGAAACACCCATCGTGATGCTCACAGGCTGGGGCGCGCTTTTGAAGGAAGAGGGGAGCGCGCCAGAACAGGTGGATGTGGTCGTCACCAAGCCGCCGCGCTCGCGTGAATTGCGGGCAGCCTTGAACCGCCTGAATTTTGCCCAGCGGGCAAATTAAGCGGGCTATGAAGGGTTCCCATTTCGCTTTGCTGCGGTTCACGGATTCCCTTAACCTGCCGTCATGTTCAAGCCAGCCGACTTGTTTGATTTAAGCCAGACCGGGCATGCGAAAATTTTTGACGGCTGCACTTATGCCTGGGACGCGCTCAAAAAGATCGAGAGCTTTCTCGCCGCGAACCTGAAGCCGGATTTACGGAACCAATGCGAAGGCCGGGCGTACATCGGCGAAAAAGTTTTTATCGGCGAAGGAACCATCCTGGAAGATGGGGTGATGATCAAAGGTCCGGCCATCATCGGAAGCAACTGCCAGATCCGCCACAATGCGTACATCCGCGAGAACGTCATCATCGGCGATGGCTGCGTCCTTGGCAATTCTTCCGAGGTGAAAAACTCGCTGTTGTTCAACGGCGCACAAGCGCCTCACTTTAATTACATCGGCGATTCCATTCTCGGCCATAAAGCGCATCTCGGCGCGGGTGTGAAGATTTCGAACATCAAATTAGTGTCGGGGAATGTCACAGTTGAGAAGGACGGCGCTCCGTTTGACACCGGGCTTCGCAAATTCGGCGCATTGCTTGGCGATGGCGCGGAAGTGGGCTGCAACGCCGTGCTGAATCCCGGCAGCATCATCGGGCGCGGCTCGTTGATTTATCCGAATGTTTTCTGGCGCGGCATCCTGCCGGCCAACATGATCGCCAAGAACAAATCTGAAATCGAAATCGTCGTCAAACGGCCGAGGGAAACATAGTGGCAAACTGCCACGGTGACATTCTCGCCCTCAATAACTCATGCGGTCCATTTTCACTTTACCGCGGAAGATCCAGTAGATGCACGTGGTATAAGTCAGCACTACGGGAACACCGATACACGCGATGACGAGCATGATGCGCATCGTCTGTTGCGATGAAGCGGCATTATAGATGTCCAGGGAGTTTTCCGGGTTCGGCTGGCTGAAGACCATGTAAGGGTATTGGTTGATGCCGAACAGCGCCATCAGCGTCAACATAGTAGCGCAGGAGGAGAGGAACGCGCGCCAATCGCGGCCATGATAAAATTCACGCGGGATATTGGCGATGGCCAGCATGTTCGCCAGCGCAATGCTGAACAGCCTGGGGTGGTCTTTCACACGTTCCGCCATGTGCGGCACGTAGAGCAGCGTGACCATGGTCGTGCAGGCGGCGCAAATGACAAAGAAGATGATACAGTTCATCGCCCAACGGCGGAGCTTGTCATGCAACTCACCTTCGGTCTTCATCAAACCATAGATCGCGCCATGCATCATGAAGAGTGCCACGGTAGTGATACCCAGCAGGAGTGGATAGGGCGTCAACAGGCCGAGAAATGTGCCGGCAAATTCACCATTGGAATCGATGGGAATTCCGTAGGCGATATTTCCCATGGCCACGCCAATCAGCAACGCAGACAGGATGCTGCCCACGGCAAAGCCGATGTCCCACATCTGCCGCCACCAATACATCGGTTGCTTGCTGCGGAATTCAATGGCCACGGCTCGGAAAATCAGGGCGAAGAGCAGCAGGATGAACGCGAGATAAAATCCCGAGAACACGGTGGCATAAACATTCGGGAACGCCGCGAATAGTGCCCCGCCGCCGGTGACGAGCCAGACTTCATTCCCGTCCCAGACCGGGCCGATAGCGTTGATCATGACGCGCCGCTCTTCATCCTTCTTCGTGAATAAGTGCAGCGCGCCGATGCCGAGGTCAAAGCCGTCCAACATTGCGTAACCGGTGAAAAGGACGCCGACCAAAATGAACCAGACAGTATTGAGATCAAACTTCATGACGTATGCTTATTGTGGTCGTGCGAAAGCGGTTCAGGCAGGGCCATCTTTCCCGACGGGATAAGATCATCATCATGTGGCCCATGCTGGATCTTGTGGTTGAGCTGGTAAATGAACAATGCAAACAACATGAAATAGATGAGCGTGAATAAAATTAGCGACGAAATCACGGCGTTAGCCTGTAAAATTTTTGAGAGACCTTCCGGGGTCCGCATCTCGTGCCACACAATCCACGGCTGGCGCCCGACTTCGGCGGCGAACCAGCCTAATTGGTTGGCGATTTCCGGCCCGAGCACCGAGAACACCAGGATCCATAGCATCCAACGTTTTTGATATAAAACTTTTCGCCAGGAGAACCAGGTGCCCACGGCCGCGATGAGAATCAGCAGGCAACCGATCCCGACCATTCCGTGGAAAAACAGGAACGACGCTTCAACCGGCGGTCGGTCCTCCGGCGGAATGGCATCCAGGCCGGTGACGGTCGCATGAAAATCATTGTGGGCCAGGAAACTTAACAGATACGGCGCCTGCAATCCGATCACCTTTTGGTTTCGCTCATCTACATAGCCAATCATCGTCAGTGGCGCATTGGATTGTGTGACATACAGACCTTCGAACGCCGCGAGTTTGGCCGGTTGGTATTTGGCCACTTCCTGCCCGCTCAAATGTCCGCTGAACCCCTGCAACAACGAGGCCACGAGGCCGACGGTCAATCCGATGCGCAGCGAGCGCCGGGCGAAATCTACATGGATTTTTTTCAGCAGATAGTACGCGGAGACGCTTACGACCAGGAATGCGCCCGCTTGCCATGCGCCGCACAACGTATGAAACAGCCGGTCCACCATGGATGGATTAAAAACCACCTGCCAGAAGTCCGTGACTTCGGCCCGCCACACACCGTTGTGTTGGACCATATGGTAGCCGGCGGGCGTTTGCATCCAGGAATTGGCTACGACGATCCAGACAGCACTGAAATGCGCCCCAAGACAAACCATACACGTCGAGAAGAAATGGACTTTCCGGCTCACCTTATCCCAGCCGAATAGCAAGACTGCCAGGAAACCAGATTCCAGGAAAAACGCGAAAATTCCTTCCGCCGCGAGGGCGCTGCCGAAAACATCGCCGACAAAACGCGAATAGGTGGCCCAGTTCGTCCCAAATTCAAATTCCATGACGATGCCCGTGGCCACGCCGAGCGCAAAGGTCAGCGCGAACACATGCGTCCAAAATTTCGCCATCTGGTGGTAAACGGCTTTATGGGTCTTAAGCCAGGCCGCTTCCATGATCACGAGCATGACCCCCAGACCGATGCTTAAGGGAGGGTAAAGATAATGGAACCCGATGGTCAGCCCGAATTGGATGCGCGAAAGGGTTAGTACATCCATAAGTCAGGGACTTTGAATTTTTCCCCTTCGGGCTTCTAGTCGGGCCGGTTTTATGCTTTCCAATGTTGAGTCGGATGAAAATCCAGAAGTTGTTTGAGCACCGGCGTTATCGTCTCGGCGCGATTCTGGATCTCTCTGAGAAACATCTCGGTATCCCCGGATTTTTGCTTCATTCCGGGTTTGGCGTTCATCGCCGACCCCTTTGCCTTCATTTTTCCTGTCATGTGCAACGGTGCATTCATATGTCTTAAACGCATGGGACCGTGCCTGCCCAATTCCATGTGGTAGTTTTAACATAAGCCTATTTTTCTTCATTGCAACTATCGCAAAAAAGAGATTATCGCTCAATGAAGAACTCACCCTCGAAATCATAATTTGTGATTTCAGGCGTGCCCCGGTTTGATGCCTTGAGGAATGCCGACCGCTGAAATCAATTCTTCGTTCCGGCCAGTTCTTCCTCGAAATCAACGATTTCCTTGATCTGCACCAGGAACCATGGGTCGATCTTGGTGAGATTGAAAATCTCGTCGATGCTGAATCCGGCCCGCAATGCATGGCGGATGAAGAAAATACGTTCGGCGTTGGGGATGGAAAGTTTTCGTGAAATCACATCGCGCGGCAGGATGTCGCGGTCGCCGTAAAGCTCCGTGCCGATGCGCCAGGCCTTGCCGTCGCCACCCAGGCCGCTGCGGCCGATCTCCAGCGAGCGCAGGCATTTCTGCAAACTTTCCTTGAAGGTGCGGCCGATGGCCATGGCTTCGCCGACGCTTTTCATTTGCGTGGTCAGCGTGGGGTCGGCCTGCGGAAATTTCTCAAAAGCGAACCGCGGGATCTTGGTGACGACGTAATCGATGGTCGGTTCAAAGCTCGCCGGCGTCTCTCGCGTGATATCGTTGCGGATCTCATCGAGCAGATAACCGACGGCGAGTTTGGCGGCGATCTTGGCGATGGGAAAGCCGGTGGCCTTGGAGGCCAGCGCGGAACTGCGGCTCACGCGCGGGTTCATCTCGATGATGACCATGCGACCATTGTCAGGGCTGACGCCGAACTGGATGTTCGAGCCGCCGGTCTCGACGCCGACGGCGCGGATCACGGCGAAGCTCGCATCGCGCATGATCTGGTATTCCTTGTCCGTAAGCGTCTGGATGGGCGCCACGGTGATGCTGTCGCCGGTATGCACACCCATGGGATCAAAATTCTCGATGGAGCAGATGATGACGCAATTGTCAGCTTTGTCGCGCATCACTTCCATCTCGTATTCCTTCCAGCCCAGCAGAGATTCTTCGATGAGAATTTCGTTCACCGGAGAAAGCTCGATGCCATTCTTGGCGATGGTTTCAAATTCATCCTGATTGTAACCGATGCCGCCGCCGGTGCCGCCGAGCGTGAACGCGGGGCGGATGATGAGCGGGAAGCGACCGATGGTTTTGGCCACCGCGCGGGCTTCCTCGAGATTGTGGGCGACGCCGGAGATCGGCACATCCAGGCCGATCTGCAACATGAGTTCTTTGAACGCGAAACGGTCTTCGCCCTTATGGATGGCCTCGGGTTTGGCGCCGATCATCTCGATGTCGTGCCGCTTGAGCGCGCCATTTTTGTGCAGCGCCATCGCGGTGTTGAGCGCAGTCTGGCCGCCTAAAGTCGGGAGCAGGACGAGCTTGCCTTTGGCCCCGAGCTTTTTCATCTCTTCTTTCTCGCGGGCGATGATCTTCTCGACGCATTCGGGGGTGATCGGCTCGATATAGGTGCGGTCAGCAAACTCCGGGTCGGTCATGATGGTGGCCGGGTTGGAGTTGATGAGGATGACGCGGTAGCCTTCCTCCTTCAACGCCTTGCATGCTTGTGTGCCGGAATAATCAAACTCACATGCCTGGCCGATGATGATCGGACCGGCCCCGACGATAAGGACGCTATGGATATCTTTGCGCTTGGGCATATCGAAACTGCAAAATGAAACACCAATTTCCGGCGAAACGAAAGTTAAAACCCTGAAACCTTTGGGAGACAGGATTAAAACTGGCAAGGCGCCGGGGAGGGATTTCAGGGCTCGACGGAGTTTCGCCCCACCACATCACTTAATTCAGGCGGCGAATTGGCCGTTCAGGGGCAGGCGGGTTTCCTCATGTACCGGGCTCTTTTTCTCCGTGATGCTGTTTAGAAATTCAACGTGAACCCGGTTGCCATCGAACCGGCAGGTCACCGTGTCGTGGTGTGGAGTATCGTAAAAATGCCAGGTCATCTGGAATGTATTGGTGTCCAGCCAGGTGCCGCTGGCGGCCACTTTTTGGATGGGAGCCAGGGCGCCAATGGAAAGCTTGGGCGGTGTCCCAGGCATATCCGATTTCCCGTTGACCCATCGTTCAAGGCCGCATGTGATGGAGTGGCCGCCCCGGGCATCTGTCAGGGTGAATTTACAGGCATCGCTGTGGAATTTGAACGAGACACTGTGGACGTTTGGGTTGCCGTCGATAATAAATTCTTTTCCGGAGATTTGTCCGGCGATCGGCGAGATCGGTTGCGATTTCGGCGGTATCAATGCCAGTGAGGCAAGTGTTTGTTTCAACTGCGCCTGTGAAGCCGGGTCCGGTGGCAAGGGGCCGTCTTTCATCGCCGGCAGGAGATATTGCCAATAGAGTTCAAATTCACCGGGCATGTCGCCACTTTCGCCCGTGATGCAGATGATGGCGTCCTGATCCGGCATCACGATGCAATATTGGCCCATGGCCCCATCGCCGCGGAAGGCGTTGTGACGTGTGCGCCAGAATTGATAACAATAGCCCTGGTGCCATTCGCTATTTTTTTTAGCGTCCTCCAACGTCTGGCCGGTTGACGGTGGTTGTTGGATCTTAAACGTGGTGGCCTCCTCGACCCAGGCCACGGGCAACAGTTGTCTGCCGTTCCACATCCCCTTGTGCAGATAAAACAATCCGAACTTGGCGAGCGCTTCGGTGGGGACGGCCAATCCCCAGCCGCCGGTATTGATGCCACGCGGGCACGTTTCCCAGGTCATGCCGGTGATGTCGAGTGGTTCGAACAACCGCGGGCGCAGGTAATCGATGGTGCGCTGGCCGGTGACTTTTTGGATGATCGCCGAGAGCATATATGACTCGCCGCTATTGTAGAGAAATACGCTGCCGGGAGGATAGGCGATCGGATACGCCAGGAAATTCCTCACCCAATCATCCGACGTCTCAATATCATGGCTCGAATCTTTATCATGGCCGGCGGACATCGTGAGCAAATGTTTCACGCGCAACCCGGCAAGATTTTCGCTGACGGTCGTGGGCAATTGATCGGGGAAAAAGGAAATGACGGGGTCGTTCACCGTCAACCGTCCCTCAGTCACGGCGAAGCCGATGGCGGTAGAGGTGAAACTTTTGCTCAACGAATAGAGCATATGATTCAGGTTTGCGGCGTAAGGCGACCACCAGCCTTCGGCGATGACATGGCCGTGGCGGACCATCATGAAGCTATGAAATTCGTGGTGGCTTTTATTGGCGGCATCCAGGAAAGCCAGCAGCCCGGACGAGGAGACGCCCTGCTCTTCCGGCGCGCTGCGCGGGAGATGGCGCCGGACGATTTCCTGCGCCATGACCGATTCGGGGAGGCCGGACATCATGCTGATCCCCACAGCGCCGAGTCCGACTTGCTTGAGGAAAGTCCTGCGATTGGGAGTCATGCCCAATTAAACGAAAATTGCTCCTTTTAAAGCAATGGGTAATCCTATGATTCCGTGACGTCAAACACCGCCTTGAGCGGCATTGATCTGCGCGCGCAACAAGTCATGCATCGTCACGAGGCCCAGCAGTTTCCCATCGGATGGGTCGCAGACCAGCGCAATGCCATTTGGCGATTCGATAAGCAGAGCCTGCAATTGGCGGATGGTCTGGCGCGGTTCGCATCTCACGGCAGGAGCAAGTTTGGGCGGACGCTTTGCGGCGATGGCTTCGGCCAGTTCGGTGCGGGTGACGATGCCCGCCGGTTTTCCATTATTCATCACCGGAAAGCACGCGAACGGATTTTTCTTCAGGAATTCTTCCGTCTTGGCGGGTTCCAAATCATCAAGGATCACCGGCTGAAAATTCGCGATCGCCGAGACGGGCAGTTTTTGCCAGCTCTGCAAATCGCGTGGTGGCAGCAATTTTTCCAATTTGTAGCCGTCCTGTTCCAGCAATGCATCGTAGATGTTTTCCCGGGTCATGCGCCGGGCGATGGCCTGGCTCACCAGTGCGCCAATCATCAAGGCCGGCACGAGCGCAAATTCATGCGTCATCTCAAACACGATGAGAATGCCGGTCACAGGGGCGCGAACGACTGCGCCCAGGCATGCACTCATGCCCACGACTGCCAGCGTTAGCGAATCTTCCGGTGTCATCGGCACGAACAATCCGCATACGCCCGAGAGAAGCAGGCCGCTCATGCCGCCGAAGAACAGTGTTGGTGAAAAAATTCCACCGCAGCCGCCAAAGCCGTAACACAAAACGGTGGCGAGCAGTTTCGCTACCAATAACGCGCCGGCGATCTGCCATGCCAGTTGATGGTTCAATCCAGCGGTCAAATCGCCATACCCCAGGCTGAACACGCCCAACCGGCCGGTGAGGAAAAAAGCCGCCGTGCCAATTCCCCACGCCAGGGTGGCGCCGATGGCCGGCTTGAGCCAGTTGGGAATTTTTGTGACGCACTTTTGTTGGCCGCGCAGATCCAAGGCCATTTTTTGGAAAAGGACACCCACGAAACCGGCCAATGCCGCAGCCACAGGCGTCAGCAGATACGCGCGCCAGGTGGGTGCGGTGATATTGTTTATGGCAAAGGCCGGCTGGCTGCCAATGATGCCATGGACCAGGAGCGCGCCGATGACTGAAGCCAACAGGACGTTGCCGAGCAGATTGCTGTTCAGATCCTGGATGATCTCTTCCAGCACAAAGGTCACTGCGGCGATCGGCGTATTGAAGGCCGCTGCCAATCCGATCGCCGCGCCGGATGCAGCGGCCTGGCGGCGGCTTTGTTTTGCTTCGCCGGTCAATCCCGCCAACCCGGAGGCCAATCCGCTGGCGACATGCACGCTGGGGCCTTCGCGTCCCAGACTGCTGCCGCCGCCGATGGCCAATACCCCGCCGATAAAGCGCACCCAGACGGCGCGGAAAGGGATGAATCCGAAATCCTTCCAAAAAGCCGCTTTCACCTGGGGGATGCCACTGCCGGAAGCCTCTTTGCAAAATGAGTTCAACAGGTAACCGGATATCAGCGCAGTGCCGGTCATCACCACAAAACTGCCGATGGCAAACGTCAAACGCGATTCGGTGGCGAGACGCACGAACGTCGCTTTATACAGCAGGTTGATCAGGATCTGGAAGGCTACGACTGCAAGTCCCGCAACGACGCCATAAATGCATGTTTGCACAATGGTGCGTGTCTTTTGCGGAAGTTTCCCGAAATAAACGGCTATAGGTACAGGTGACACGTTCCATTATGTTGCCAAAAAAAGCCGGCAATTCAAGCGTCCTGCTGACAGATGGTTACGTCCGCTGAAATTAAATCCCTCTCTATATATCTCGCCTCATCCTTTGACTGCTGAACCCTCTGTTTTGTGGCCATCGCGCTTCCACCAATCCAGACCGCCAATCAATTCCTTAACACGAAAGCCCAATTTGGCCATGTTGAGCGCGCCCTTGGTGGAGGCGTTGCAACCGATGCCATCGCAATAGACGACGCACAAATTTGTGCGGTCGAACTGCCGGGTGGATTCGGCGGTCATCGTGCGGTGTGGGATATTCACTGCGCCGGGGATGTGCTCGTTTTGATAGCTCTGCGGCGAGCGCGCATCGATGACGATGATCTTCTCGCCCCCATTCAGGGCGTCCTGCAAATCCCAGGAGTCGATTTCAAACTCCAGTTTGTCGCTATAATGTCTGATTTGGTTATCCATACTCAAATGTGTAATGCCGTCCACGCTCCTGATCCCGCGATCGCGGAAAAATTCATCACGCTATTCCACTGTCAGCCCGACGAGAAACGGGGCAGTGATGGTTTCGGTGGAGACAAAATCCACGGTGTCAATTTGGATATCCGGTTGTGGATTGTCGAATGTTGTTTTGTAAAGGACCAGCGTGAGTACCGGTTGCCATTTTTGGATATATGGATTTGTCCCGGTCCAGGCCCGTTCCGTGCCGGGCGCAGTATAGGAAAATGCCGCGGGGATCCCGGTCTGGAACAACGGACACCAAAAGTCAAAAGCCTGCTGCCCGGCGACCAGCTTTAGCTCGCGGAAAGTGCCGTCATCGTAGTGGACCACCAATTTGGCCACCACCACGCCGAAATTGGTGTAGGCGAGATAACTGTTGCCTTGCAACAGATGAAGCTGGCCGCATTTCCGGTCGATGCGGATGTCGGTGACTTCGACCGGATAGGTCTTGTGATAATGTTTTTTCAGCCAACCGCCCGTGAGCTGGATCGAGCCTGAGACATCGAACGGGACGCCGGCATAAATATTTCTGCCGGCTGGCAGTTCCGACAGGTTATTGTCATTGTTGCCCTTCCAACAAGACGGGGCGTCCGTCAGTTTGGCATTGATATACGGGCGCAGGTTGATGGTGGCAGCGTTCGTCGTCTCATCCACCAGCTGGCGGCTCTTGATCCTTGCGATCTCCTGCTCCCGTTCCTGGGGCCACTGGTTCGTTTTCCAAATCGTCTCGTTCGTTTGCCATTGGGCCACGCGCGTTGCCCGTCGCGCCCGGATAACTTTTTTAACGATGACGGTTGCCCCAAAAGAGAAGAGCACGATGACGCCGACCGCAATGGCGATGATCGTTTTGGTTTTCATCTTATATTAGAAACCATCCATCCCGAAATCCTTTGAACGATTTGCGGAGTTTTTTGGAGTAGTGTCATTGGCTCAAGGGCGGAGGTAGGCCGGCTTATATCTCACACGCATACTGTAATGATGGCCTGGTCATCGCGGATTTGGCAGACGCAGCAACGTGCTCAAAAAGCTCCGCCCGGAAATCACTCACCACAGCAATCATGCGACCGTGCATCCCTGCATGGATGCCGCGAGCCCCTTGATCTCGAAATGCCGCTTGAAACTGTGAATCATCATGAAACTCGATCAGCACTTGATATTTTGGCATCATGGTCCTGGCTGCCACACCGATATTCCTAAGCAGGCGGAATCCAGCTATGGAATCAGCATCGCAAAGTTCGCCAAGAAAAGCACAAACGATGTCCAACCCTTCTGCCTCCTGGACACCATTCCGCAAATTAAACCAAACGATGTAGTGAATCATAGCCAAGTCATCTAATGTTCCTAATCACATATTGCGGGACAATCTGCGCTTCCAGATTTCTCAACTCAACCGTTTTCCGGCGTTGGTTTCAAGGCGAGTTTGGGCCTTGTCCAATCTTTTTAACATGCTCAAAATTATTGAACATCGTCTCAGCTTGCTCTACGAAAGGAACAACCACCTCGGCGATGCGCGTGAAAATGTCGGTCGCTGTACCGTCAAACCGAAACCAGCTGTCTGTGCGGGAACCATCACTCGGCTGAATCCGAGCTCGTTTTTTCGGGGACACATCCCAAGCTGTAACCTTGGATGGTTCAATCTGTTTTCCCCAATGCGTCATGAATCCGTCCGGTTCGCACTGACCGATCTCGATGACAAAGCCACCGCCATGTAGATCAAATTGAAATGTGAATAAATCAATACGTTCCGGCAAAAGTCGGCGAAAATGAGGGAGTGAACCTTTAAAACCATGCTCGCGCAAAACCGGGACGACAACATCCTTCAACGCTTGATTCATTTGATCTCGCGCATCAGACATAGCGTGCATATTCGAACAACCTACAACAATCCTCCCTGTTTTCCGCCCGTCGCCTTCAACCCCAATTTCTTATAGCTCAATTCGGTGGCGATGCGGCCTTGCGGGGTACGATTCAGGAAACCTTCCATGATGAGGTAAGGTTCGTAAACTTCTTCGATGGTATCCGGTTCCTCGCCTACGGCGACGGCGAGTGAATTTACTCCCACGGGACCGCCCCCGAATTTCACGACGATGGTTTCCAGGATGCGTTTGTCCATTTCATCCAAACCATTCTGGTCGATCTCCAGCATCGCGAGCGCTTTATCGGCGATGTCCCCGGAAATTTTTCCATCGTGCCGCACCTGGGCGTAATCGCGGACGCGGCGCAGGAGGTTGTTGGCGATGCGCGGTGTGCCGCGGCTGCGCCGGGCGATCTCATGCGCGCCGTCCTTATCGATCTCCACATTCAATAATCTGGCCGATCGAAGGATAATTTTTTCCAGATCGTCCGCGATGTAATAGTCGAGCCGTTCGCGCACGGCGAAACGAGTGAGCAACGGCGCGGAGAGCAGGCCGCTCCGGGTGGTGGCGCCGATGAGCGTGAAGCGCGGCAGATTGAGCCGCACACTGCGGGCGTTCGGGCCCTGGTCGATGATGATGTCCAGTTTGAAATCTTCCATCGCGGAGTACATATATTCCTCGATGGTCTTTTGCAGGCGATGGATCTCGTCGATGAAGAGTACGTCGCCTTCCTCAAGATTGGTGAGAAGGCCGGCAAGGTCGGCCGCCTTCTCGATCGTGGGGCCGCTCGTATTTTTCATATTCGCGCCCATTGATTTTGCCAAAATATGTGCGAGAGTCGTCTTGCCAAGCCCGGGAGGGCCGTTCAACAAGATATGATCGAGGGATTCTTTGCGTTTTTTTGCGGCGGCAACTGCGATTTCCAGCCGCTCCTTCACTTTGGGCTGACCAGTGAACTCCGAAAAGAGGGAGGGCCGCAGGGTCAATTCAACCGCATCGGGTTTGTTCAAGGTGGAGACGGGGCGTTCGGCCATTTGCAGCAGCATGAAACAAGCGGCGCGCAGCGGCAAGCGAGATTGCGCTATCCCCTAAAATGGGTACCCCCCAAGTGCACTTTTTTAGGCAAAAAATGCTGGAAATTCACTATTGCTTAATGCACACTGCGCACCCTTTTAGGAGATATGTCAATAATCAATAAAACCATCGGCGGAGTAATCGCCTTAACAATAATTACTTGCGCCACGACCAGTGTTGCTGGCGAAGCCGACATTAACCTGCCTCCGCTGGACGTTTCATTCGTCCACAACAGCCTGAGCGGCCATGCCATTCTTTTCTTCGGTCTGGCGGTCTGCGTCCTGGGGGCGTTGTTTGGCGTATTTCAATATTTTCAGACCCGCGGGTTGCCGGTCCATAAGTCGATGGGCGACGTTTCCAATATCATTTGGGAAACGTGCAAGACGTATCTGCAGCAGCAGGGAAAATTCCTCGCCGCGCTCTGGATCCTTATCGCGCTGTGCATGATTTATTATTTTGGTTTTCTGGAGCACAATCCGGCTGCCAATGTCGCTCTCGTCCTCGGCTGTTCCATCCTGGGCATCCTCGGCAGTTATGGTGTGGCGTGGTTCGGCATCCGCATCAATACCACGGCCAATTCCCGCGCGGCGTTTGCCTCGCTGAAGGGTGATTCGCTCAAGACGCTTTCCATCCCGCTTCAGGCCGGCATGAGCATCGGCATGTTGTTGGTCTGCGTGGAATTGTTTTGCATGATCTGCATCCTGGCGTTCATCCCGCGCGAGCTTGCCGGCTCCTGTTTCATCGGATTTGCCATCGGCGAATCGTTGGGCGCCGCAGCCTTGCGCATCGGTGGCGGCATCTTCACCAAGATCGCCGATATCGGCAGTGACCTGATGAAGATCGTTTTCAACTTGCCGGAAGATGATCCGAAGAATCCCGGCGTCATCGCGGATTGTACCGGCGACAACGCGGGTGATTCCGTCGGCCCCACCGCGGACGGTTTTGAGACTTACGGCGTCACCAGCGTGGCGCTGATCGCCTTCATCGCGCTCGCATTGGGCGCGGAGACTTTGCAGGTGCAAAGCGGTAAACTGATCATCTGGCTGTTCGCCATCCAGACCTTGATGGTGCTGACCTCGCTCGTTTCGTATTACATCAATAAAGCTTCCAGCAACGCCCGTTTTGGCGGCAAAACAAATTTCAACTGGGAATCGCCACTGTCCGAACTCGTCTGGACGAATTGCATCCTGGCGATCTTGGTCGCGGGCGGTGCCAGCTACTTCCTGCTGGGTGATATGACCAACGCCAATGGGGTGGTCTTGAAAAATCTTTGGCTGTCGCTCGCCGGGATCATGTCCTGCGGCATCCTGGCCGGCGCGCTCATCATGGAATTCACTAAAATTTTCGTCAGCACCAATTCCCGTCACGTGAAAGAAGTGACACGCTCATCTGAGCAGGGCGGCGCTTCGCTGAATATTTTGTCCGGGTTTGTCGCGGGTAATTTCTCAGCGTTCTGGATGGGGTTGGTCATCTTAGCGCTGATGTTCATCGCCTACCTGATTTCACAGGCCGGCGATCTGGCCTTGCTCATGCCGGTCGACATGGCTCCGTACACGCCGATTTTTGCGTTCGGCCTGGTGGCGTTTGGTTTCCTGGCGATGGCTCCGGTGATCATCGCCGTGGACAGCTTCGGGCCGGTCACGGACAACGCCCAATCGGTCTACGAATTGAGCCAGATCGAAGCGATCCCCGGTGTTTCCGATGAGATTGAGCGGAGTTTTGGTTTCAAGCCGGCATTCCACGAGGCCAAACTCGAGCTGGAAAAGGGAGATGGCGCGGGCAATACCTTCAAGGCCACGGCCAAACCGGTGTTGATCGGCACTGCCGTGGTCGGTTCCACCACGATGATTTTTGGCATTGTTATGCTGTTGGAAAAATCGTTCGGCGGCGCGGTGGCAAGCTTGAGCCTCATCCAGCCCCAGATCATTTTCGGCCTGATCATGGGCGGCGCGGTCATCTATTGGTTCACCGGTGCGAGCACCCAGGCGGTCGTCACCGGCGCTTATCGCGCGGTGGTTTTCATCAAGAAAAATCTTAACCTCGAAAAAACCACCGCCTCCATCGCCGACAGTAAAAAAGTCGTCGAGATCTGCACGGTCTATGCGCAGCGCGGGCTCATCAATATTTTCGTCGTGGTTTTTGCGCTGGCCCTGGGCCTGCCGTTCTTCAACCAATATTTCTTCATCGGTTATCTGGTCGGCATCGCCTTTTTCGGATTGTTCCAGGCCATCTTCATGGCCAATGCCGGTGGCGCCTGGGACAATGCCAAGAAAATCGTCGAGGTGGATCTGCGCCAGAAAGGGACCCCGCTGCATGCTGCGACCGTGGTCGGCGATACCGTCGGCGATCCGTTCAAGGACACCAGCTCCGTGGCCATGAATCCCATCATCAAATTCACGACGTTGTTCGGCCTGCTCGCCACAGAAATTGCCGTGACGATGAAGCAAAAGGACATCCAGAACGGATCCACGTCCCATACTTCGTGGGTCATCGGGGGAGTGTGCCTGCTCGTGGCGCTCATCTTCGTCTATCGGTCGTTCTACTGCATGCGTATCCCGGAAGATACAACGCTCGGGAAATAAAACTCGAAAGTTGCCGGGGAAGTCAGCAGATTGTTGTCATGTCTGCGATTCTGCGTTCCATTCGTGTCGGCTGGCAGTTGCGTGTCTTTTTCACCGAAGACGTGTTTTCGGAGAAGAATCTCGTCTTGAAAAACGCGCTGGCCGACCACCGGCCGCGCCGGGTCCTCGTGGTCCTCGAAGATGCCCTGGCGCAATCCCAGCCGGCGCTCGAGTCCCAGATCGAGAAATATTTTTCCACCCACGCCGGACAATTGCAACTCGCGCGCACGCCGCTCTTCGTCCCCGGCGGGGAATCTTCGAAAAATTCCGTGACCATCGTCACGGACATCCTGGCGCAGGTCGACAAGCACCACATCGACCGGCAATCCTATCTGATTGCCGTGGGGGGCGGCGCGTTGCTGGACATCGCGGGATTCGCAGCGGCCACGGCGCATCGCGGCGTGCGGCATGTCCGCATCCCCACCACGACGCTCTCGCAGGCCGATTCGGGGGTCGGGGTCAAGAACAGCATCAATGCCTTTGGTAAAAAGAATTTCGTAGGCACGTTCGCGCCCCCCAATGCCGTGATCAACGATTTTAACCTCCTCGCCACTCTTAAGCCGCGGGAAAAGCGCGCCGGATATGTCGAGGCCGTGAAGGTCGCCTGCATCCATGACGCGGAATTCTTTGAAATGATCGAACGCGACATGGAAAAGTTGAATTGTTTTGAACCGGCGGCGGTGAAAAAGCTGATCCGCCGCTGCGCGGAATTGCACCTGGAGCACATCGCTACGAGCGGTGATCCGTTTGAGACGTCTTCGGCGCGCCCGCTCGATTTTGGCCACTGGGCGGCGCATAAACTGGAGCAGCTTTCCAATTTTCGGATGCCCCACGCCGAGGCGGTGGCCATCGGCATCGCGCTGGACGTGATTTACTCGCGCAAGATCGGATTACTTAGCGAGCGGTCCTGCGAGCGCGTTATCAAATTGCTCGCCGGCCTGGGCTTTGATCTGTTTGCCTGCGAATTGTTGGGCCAAAACGCAGGCGGCGATTACCTGCTCCTCGCCGGCCTGGAGGAATTTCGCGAACATCTTGGCGGCGAATTGACGGTCACGTTGTTGAAGGGGATCGGTGCCGGCGTGGAGGTCAATGAAATGCATCCGAAAAAAATCATCGCATCCATCCACGAACTCCAGGAGCGCGCCGGAAAAAAATGAGCCGGCTCGCTGTCATCAATGTCGTTGGCCTCACTGCGCGGCTCATTGGTGAACATACGCCCCGCATCGCCGAATTTGTGAAGCGCGGCGCCCTGGCGAACATTGCGCCGGCGTTTCCCGGCGTCACCTGCGCAGCGCAATCCGATTATCTTACCGGCAAATCGCCGTCGCAGCATGGCATTGTTGGCAATGGCTGGTATGACCGCAGCTTGTCGGAGGTCCAGTTCTGGAAGCAATCCGACCATCTGGTCCAGGGTGGAAAGATCTGGGAGGAGCTTCGTTCGCGGGTGCCTCACTTCACCTGCGCCAAACTTTTTTGGTGGTACAACATGTATTCCAGCGCGGATTATTCCATCACGCCGCGCCCCATTTATCGCGCTGATGGTGGAAAGATTTTTGATGTCTATTCCTGGCCGTATTCCATCCGCGAAAAAATCAAAAAAGATCTGGGGGAATTCCCGTTCTTCGGATTCTGGGGGCCGGCGGCGGGTGTGAAAACGCCGCAAGGCTCCGCCGATTGCGCCACGCGTTGGATCGCTTCGTCCGCAAAATGGATCGAGAACAAATATTCCCCCACGCTGAACCTGATTTACCTGCCGCACCTCGATTACAACCTGCAACGGAAGGGGCATGGCGATGCGATCATTCCGGATTTGCGCGCGATCGATTCCATCGTCGGTGATCTGATCGATTTTTTCGGCAAGTGCGGCGTGCAAGTCGTTTTGCTTTCTGAATACGGCATCACGAACGTGGACACTCCGGTCCATCTCAACCGCTGGTTCCGCCAGAAAGGCTGGCTCGCCATCAAAGATGAGCTGGGGCGGGAGATTCTTGATGCGGGCGCGAGCAAAGTTTTTGCCGTGGCCGACCACCAGGTGGCGCACATTTATTTGAATGACCCGTCGCTTGAACCGCAAGTGCGTGACGTGCTGACCAAGCACGTTGAAGTGGACCTGGTCATCCTCGGCGCGAAGGAGAAGGCTGCGGCAGGCATCGATCATCCGCGCGCCGGTGACCTTATCGCCATTGCGCCGGCGAACGCGTGGTTCACTTATTATTACTGGCTGGAGGACGAGTGCGCGCCGGATTTTGCGCGGACGGTGGACATCCATCGCAAGCCGGGCTACGACCCGGTGGAACTGTTTCTTGATCCAAAGATTCCCTCGGCAAAGCTAAAGATCGCGTGGCGGTTGCTGCAAAAGAAAATGGGGTTCCGGATGTTGATGGATGTGGTCCCGCTGGACGCCACCCTGGTGAAAGGTTCGCATGGCCGGCGGCCCGAGGATAAAAAAGATTGGCCGGTGTTTATCACGAGCCGACCGGAATTTTTGACCGCCGGGGAAATCGGATCGACGGATGTTTATCATGCGTTGATCCGCGAAGTTTTGAGATAAATCGCCTCTGCTATTTGGCCGGTGGCGCATAGCCCTTCCACAGCCATTCCAGTGCTTCAGGCAAAGTCTGTTGTTTTACGCCATGGTCGGTGTGCGTGGCGTTGCGCGCAAAAATGAATTGGTAATGATAGCCTTTAGCGGCGAGCGCCCGGGCCATGTGTTCGTTGGCCACCACCCAATCGTGCATGTTGTCGCGCATGATATTGGGGTTCCAAAGGTCGCGGTCGCCGACTTCCATCCAGATGCGGATGGGTTTGGGCGGGCTGTCCGGGATGAGATGCTCATGAAAATCCCACGCGCCCCCTGGTGTGGCGGGATTTGACGGCCATTGCTGGTTCACATAAGTGCCCGAGTAGGTCAGGACGCGATGGTAGAGTTCCGGATGATACCACGCCATGATCAGCGCGCACGAGCCGCCGGAGCTGCCACCCATGGTCGCGCGGGCGTCGGGGTCGTGGGTGAGGGTGACATGGCATTTGCTTTCCACGAGCGGCAACACTTCAGCTTCCACAAATTCCGCATATCGCCCCGACATCGTGTCGTATTCCAAACCGCGCTCGCTGCCCTGGGCGTCGCCGCTGCCGTTGCCGATGGAAATGGCGACCATCGCCGGGACTTTTTTCTCCGCGATCAAATTGTCCAGAGTCGTGAACAACGGGCGGTCCGGGCCGTCTGCGCCAACAATGAACGGCGCCGCCGTGCCCGGAACATATTGTGCAGGCACATAGACAGCCACGTGGCGGGTATAGGGAGCGGGATGGCTGGTGGTGACGATCAGGCTGGCGGGATTGTTCGTGTCTGGCGTGCCAAAGGTGCCTTTATCGCGCGCAATGCCCGGGTAAAATTTGCTGTCCGCTGAACTCATGGTGAACTCGTATATCGTTCCATGGGGGACATTGGTCTGTACGAGGGTATCCGGCGCGGGATGATGGGTAGGACCGATGATAAAATTTCCTTCGGCATCCGCGGAGGGAACATCGCCATCAGGCAATTCCGCGGCGGTGACATATCCGGGCGTGTGCGGATCGCGCGTCGGCGGGGTGGGGCGAACGTATGGGGTTTGCGCCGAGGCGATGACGGGGGCCAGCGCCATGGCTGCCAGGCAAAGAATCTTGAAGGTTTTTATCCTGTTCATTGGGGGAACCCGGAATTTATAACGAAATAGTGCAATTCTGCCAAGTCTGCGGTTCCTTAAACGTAATTTCGCGTAAATTTGCGTAAATTTGCGTAACAAGGGTTGGATTGGTTGAGTAATTATCCGGCTCAAACTGCAAACATCCGCAAATATCCGCAAAAACCGGGGTGCCGGATTTCCGGTCTCTGCGCTGTTATGGCATGTCGGCGACTGATCCATGGGGGGATGATAGCCGAAAGCAGAAAAGTGTAATGTTGCCCGGCAACAAAATCGGACTGGTCAATAGCCAGGTTAGTCAGCAACGGGAGGGGTGCAGGTTTAAGGCGGCAGATTGCGAATAAGAGTTGTGGATTTCCATGTGCCACAAGGACGAAAGGGACTGAGGGGACGTAAAGATTAGGATTAGAATAAGAGAGGAGAAAGAAAACGAGTGGGAGTAAGAGTAAGATTAGGATTAAGAGAAAGAGTAGTCCACAGACAGATGGTCGGTGGATTTATCGTCTCCGTTTTGCGGGACCGAAATGGTATCCGCCATGGACGCGGACGGCGCGGGCTTTTCCGGGATAGCCGCCGGGTTTGCCGGGTTTGTTCTCTTCGAAAAGCGCGGTGTACTGGTAATCGAAGCCTTCCAGTTTCACGCGATCAATTTTTTTGCTGATGAAGCGTTCGATGGCGTAGACATGGCTGCCGTCCTCGGCAGTCATGATGGTGAAGGCGTCGCCGCTGGCTTCGGCGCGCCCGGTGCGCCCGATGCGGTGGATGTAATCTTCCGGATGTTGCGGCACATCGTAATTGACGACATGGCTGACGTCGGCGATATCCAGTCCGCGCGCGGCGATGTCCGTGGCGACGAGGACTTCAAAGCGGCCATCGCGGAATCCTTTCAAGGCCTGTTCGCGTTCGCGCTGGGTGCGATTGGAATGCAGGACGGCGACGGCATGGTTCGCGCGCTTGAGCGTGTGCGCGATGCGGTCGGCACCATGTTTGGTGCGGCAGAAGACGATGACGGAATCGTAATTCACGGAATCGAGCAGCCTGAGCAGCAGGTCGGTCTTTTGCGAATCGGCCACGGGGTAGATGACATGCTTGACGGTCTCGGCCGGGGTGCGGCGCGCGCCGATCTCGATGGTCTCGGGATCATGCATCGCCCATTTGATGAGGGTCTCGATCTGCGGCGGGATGGTGGCGGAGAACAGCGAGGTGTGGCGCTGGCGCTGGCAACGCTCGACGATGTGGCGGACGTCGGGCAAAAATCCCATGTCGAGCATACGGTCGGCTTCGTCCAGGACGAGAAATTCAACTTTATCCAGCTTTACGGTGCCTTGCTCCATATGGTCGAGCAACCGGCCGGGCGTGGCGACGACGATATCTGTTCCCTCGCGCAACGAATCCATTTGCCGGCCATAACCGACGCCGCCGAAAACGACGGTGACGTGGAGATCGGTGTAGCGCGCATAGGTGCGAAAGGCGGTCTCGACCTGCGCGGCGAGTTCGCGGGTGGGTTCCAGGATGAGGGCGCGGGGGCTTCTGCCCGGCAAATGTTTGCCGAGTTTCGAAAGGATGGGCAGGGCGAAGGCTGCGGTCTTGCCGGTGCCGGTCTGGGCGCTGCCGATGACGTCGCGCCCCGAGAGCACGAGGGGGATGGCGCGGAGTTGGATGGGGGTAGGGTCGCTATAACCCTTCGCTTTGACCCCCTCCACAACTTCCGGAGCGAGACCCAATTTACTAAATGGCATGAATCAAGGTAACAGGATGAATGGCTAATGAAAGGAATGATTTGTACGAGGTTCCGGGTCAGGCGCAACCGGATTGTTAAAAGGCATGTGCGGGGGGATAGCTTTCCGGTGTCTCAGCCCTCACCCCGTTGAGGGTAGAGGGAAGAAGCTGCCGGGCGTGCCTTTTCATAAAGCGGTTCATGGCAATGTATGAGCCGCCCCCTCACTGAACGAACGGGTTGATAGGTAACAGTTTTTGGTTTTGTTGGCGAGTATGGCGGACGGAGA
>DASXDM010000008.1:0-114890 GCA_036490655.1 Verrucomicrobiia bacterium
CGGTTCGGCCCAGGCCCACTTCAGGTTGGGTTTGGCCCTGGAGAAAAAAGGCCAGATGGCTGACGCCATTGAACAATTTAAATCGACCTTGCGGCTAAACCCCAATCATGAGGGCGCCAAGATACAATTACGCACCCTGGGCGCATCACCTTTATGAAGGTTATTTCGGATTAGAGCCAAGTACCGTATATCAAGCAGTGTTACAATCTCCCCGGGCGCAAACAGAGTATACTCCATGGAAGTGATCGGCCAAACTTTGTATCGTACGTATATACGACTTCTCTTTAAACAGGGAGAATGATACAGTTCCAGCCATTTTAGTGCAAAATATTCACTCAAGTTTGCAACTGAAAGGGTTCTGAGGCTTGGGCGCCTCATGGTATGGTGATGGGATAAACACACACATTATGAGCAGTAACGGACATTTATCGTTGGAAAAATTTTCATTCGGCCTGGGCGACCGGTTTGGCCGCCAGGCGGAGGCACAATTGCGCGCATGCATGTTGGCTGCGGCAGGCGGCGTCAAAATCATCCCGGTCTGGAACAAATCCAACCGCGAACATACCATCATCGGTTCCGAGCCGGCCAGCACGCGCCGGGCGGCGGATGCGGCGATCAAAAACCTCGGTTGGAAGCGCACTTATCATGTGGACGCCGATCATATCGGGCTGGGAACCGTGGACCGTTTCATCGCCCATTCGGATTTTTACACGATCGACGTGGCTGATTCGATCGGCAAGCCGGCCCGGCCGGAGGATATCCGCGCCTTCGCCAGCCGCCATCCGGAACTGACCGGCGAGATCCTGATTCCCGGCATCGAGCAGCCGTTCCAGATCACGCGCAATGACGTTGAGCGGATCGCGGGAAAATATTTGTTGGCCATCCAGGACGCCGAAAAAATTTACCAGCACATCGCCAAAGCCAAGGGCATCGCCAATTTCATCACGGAAGTTTCCATGGATGAAACGGACAGCCCGCAGACGCCGGTCGAATTGCTCGTGATCCTCGCGGCCGTTGCGGATGCGCGCATCCCCATCCAGACGATCGCGCCGAAATTCACCGGCCGGTTCAACAAGGGCGTCGATTACGTCGGCGACGTGGCGCAGTTCGAAAAAGAATTCAATGACGATTTGGCGGTCCTGCGTTTTGTGGTGCAGCGCTATGACCTGCCGAAGAACCTCAAATTGAGCGTGCATTCGGGAAGCGATAAATTTTCCATCTATCAACCGATCCGTGACGCGCTCGCGCGCTTCGACGCGGGCCTGCATATCAAAACGGCAGGGACGACGTGGCTGGAAGAAGTCATCGGCCTGGCTGAAGCCGGCGGCGACGGATTGACTGTGGCCAAGGAGATTTACGCCGGCGCCATCGGGCACGTGGACGATTTATGCGCGCCCTACGCGAGCGTCATCCAGATCGACCCGAAGAAATTGCCCACGAAAGAGACGGTCAACGGCTGGTCCTCAGAACAATATGTCTCGGCGTTGCGCCATGACCAGAAGAACAAAGCGTACAACCCCAGTTTGCGGCAGTTGCTCCACGTGGGCTACAAGATCGCCGCGCAGTTGGGCGACCGCTATCTGTCCGCGCTCGACCGGCATGAAGCGTTTGTTTCAAAAAATGTGACGGAGAACCTCTACGCGCGCCATCTCAAGCCGCTTTTCATGGAGGTAGAACTCCCAGCACGGCAACAATCATCACCACGGCCGCACCGAGCAATAGCTCAGCCTGTACATTAGTTTGCAACCGGGCGCCGGCCGCTTGCGCGGCTGGCGAACGGGGATCTTCAACCGATAAACGCGGCCTCAACCGCAACAGGTTTATTGCGCCGATCGCAGTCGCGATGCAAAAAAGCGCGATCTTCAACAAGAGCCAGCGCCCATAAGACTGGCCGACCAGGTTCGAGAATGAACCTGCCAAAAACCAGGTATTGACCAGGCCGGTCGCCGCCATCAGTAAAACTGTGCCCAGGCTCAAGCTGGAAAATCTTCGGACAAAGGGACCGATGGTCGTTTCGGAGGTCGAACGCAACCGCCGAAGAACCATGGCAAAAGGCAAAAGGCCGGCCGGCCACACCCCTGCCCCCAGCAAATGAAGAACATCCGCGGTCAAATGCCATCGAGAATCCTCGCGGCCATGCCCCGCCCAGGCCAGGCTGCCGAGCAAGAGGCCGCCACATAAAAATTGGAACCAAATGAATTTATCAGGGAACGGATTTCCTGATTTTGTGGATTGGATCAAAATCACGGCGGCCATGGCAACGGCCCAGACAGCCATCCGTATCTGCCAAACCGTCCCGAATTGGGTTTGGAGCCAGACGGTTTGCAAGGTTTCGAGCCGGGGCGGCTGGCCGCTCATCGCCATCGCCACCAGGACAAACCACGCCGCCCCGGATACGAACATCACCGGCAGCAGGATCAGGCTGAAAAAGCGGAGGCAGGATTTCCAATAATGGGCAGCTTCGCTTTTGCCATTTTCAAAAACTGAAGCCGCAACAAAACGATCGAAGGCAAAAATGCCGAAGAAAAGCAGGCACGCGCCGAAATGAACCGCGCGCGCCAGTATGAGATATCCTGTCGTCATGCCTTCTCTCCAGTGATTAGTGATGAGTGATGAGCGGGATGCCTCTCAGCTTTTTCAATCTCGGCTTGGCGCACAAAGCGTTTTCCCTCTCTCCCAAGAGGGAGAAGGCGTATCTCTCTACCCCTCGATGTTCGATGTTGAACGTTGAGTGTTGAATGTTTCCTTTCCGCCAATTCATAAGCCAAAGTTTCATTTCAGTGTGAACTTGAAGCTGCCCTGCGTCCGGTGAGTATCCACCGAGACCGCATGCCAAATCACCGTGTAAGTCCCGGGGGGCAATGCGGGCAAAGATACGATCATCAACTGTTTGTCCTTATCATCCAGATGGGCATCCTTTTTATCCACTTCATTGCCATTGGCATCCTGGACCTGGAGCGAGCTGAACACCGGTTCCAGTTCCTGGGTGAACCAGGCTTTGACCTCGGCCGGGGAGTGGGTGACAGTGCTGCCGACCTTAGGATCTGCATGGTCCAGGAATGCATGCGCCCAGGCATGGGATGGCATCGTCAGAAACAGGACGATGGCCAGTGCCCAACGTGCTAACGGAATGGTTTTCATAATTATTCTCATAATGGTTTTGGGGTAAATTTTTATTGGTTTAAATCATTTTCCAAACAATGGATGTCCGAACACTTTCGGGAAAATGTCGTCGATAAAGATTTGGAGTTGGATGACGGCCCCGACGTCATGACCGGTCGCATTATTGAGCGGAATAATGGCTTCGGCACCGATCTGGAAGTACTTGGTTTCATAAAGCACACCCGGGTTGATGGTGCCCGTCGTTTGCCCTCCACCCCGATTTTCGGGAGTAGTCATGGAAAATTCCACGAGCGGAATCATGTCCTTAAAAGGATGCGGCAGGCCGATGTCCTTCACCTGTGATTGCAGATAAGGCAGGCTGTATTCCAGGGCAAGGCCCCAATCCAGATTGTTGGGCTCGTAACTTGTCGGCAAGTCCTCACCGATAGTCCCGGTGAGCGCAAAGGGCCTGGCGTAATCCAGTGCGCCGGGCAGATCACCGAAGCCTTTGCCAAAATAGATCATGGGCGTGAAAACATTCGCCGAATCCGCCCCGACTTGCTTGCTACCGCTACCGCCGATTTCCCATTCGCCGCCAATGGAAAAAATGGCTTCATGGGCGTCATTCTGCCAGACCTGATATTTGGCGCTTAAACTAAAGTTGTCAAAGCCAGTGGCAGCCGGTCCGCCATCCGGCAACTCGTGCAGATAATCCCCTGAAATGCCCAGCGCGAACCTGGGGAAGATTTCCTTGTCGAATTCAAAGCCGCCATCGATCGTGGCAGTCGCCGGGTCGCCGGCGCTCTTGAAATACGAGACGGACGGAAATAACAATTCGTCCGTCGCAAAGGGATCATCCGTGGAAATCGTCGGCGGGAAGAACCGGTCGCCAACGAAGCCATGAGCCTGAGCGGATACCGCTCCTAAACCAGCCACTGCAAACACTGCGCTGGAAACAGCCAACAGACTGCTTCCTTTTTCTAAAACGATAAATTTTCTCTTTTTTGTTTTCATTTAGGATCAAAGTTGTGGGAACGCGATAACGCGCTCCCGGTCAAAAGGAACATTCCACCCGCGACAGCAATGGCACGGGCAACAACTGCGGAACTAAATGAAGGACCAGCGGGGCGGAGGCGTCAGCGGTTTCTGCGGAAGCGATTCGAGAAAAATGTTTTCGGAAGAAGCCGCATCGGGCCTGGACGGAGCCAGCAAGGCGATGGCTCCCTTAAAGGGCGTAAATTCCAATTTCTGGGATTGGGCGAACGAATTTTTCTTTTCGGATTGTTTGCCCGCGGCGATGGCCCGGCAAAGCGGACAGGGATGTTGGCCGTCGAATGTTTTGGCGACGGCCTCGTGAAAGGAACCGGTCTGGAGATTGTTCGCGAGCATTGTCGTCCAGGCAACAGTTTGGAGCATGGCCCATTGTCCGCCGAGGACTGCGATCAGCGCCAGCGAGACAAATATCCTGCCAAAATGGGCGAACACAGCGAAACTTTCGAATGTTGCAACGGCAAAGTCAAGTCGAAGCATCCGTTCAACCCAATTAAAATCTCCTTAAACCGCGGGTGCAGCCCGTCGCAAAGCGATCCGGGAAACGATCGCCATCATTCCCCACAGCGCTAGAAAGACAGCGACTGTCGCCACGATCCGCAACGGCCAATTGATGATTTTTGTATTCGTCGCAAAAAAGTGGATCTCCAGGGGACGATCCGTCTCGGTTTGCAGGACCTGGGTGAAGGCAAAGTGCTGTCCGCGCACCGGCAGGTTGACGTGCAAGGGCTGGATGGTGGTCGAATTGATCTCCTGCGCCTGCAGCAATTTCGTCCATTGTTCCCCGGCGGTGGCATGGTCATAAAGCATTTCGGGTGGGGACGGCTGCGAGGAAATATTTTCGCCGCCCGCATCCCGGGAACCGGAATTGAGCATCGTAAAGTCGCTTTGCGCCTGGATGAGATTGCTCGCCGCGGCGGTCTGCACACTTTGCTGGAGTTGGTCCAGACCCAGGCCGTCTTTTTGGGCATAAACCTGCGCTTTGGCGCGGGCAAAACTTTCATTGGCACCGCGCACATCACCCGCAGCCAATTGATTTTGCGCTTTGCTGATGTCCTGCTGCTCTTCCGTCTGGGCCGTGGACCGGTTCGCCTGTTCCATGCTGGAGTATTCCAGGATGGAAAAATTCGAGGTCCCCGGTTCCGCTCCCGCTGCGATCTCGCGCGCCATGGTGCCGGAAAAATTTTTATAATCATAATCGGGAGGCAGATAGATCTCCCAGCGGGCGTTTTTTAACGGCACATCGAATTCCGGTGAAGCAAAACCGACCTGGCCGCGCGTGCCCGGAAACAGGTTGGTGCTGACATAAGTCAACTGCACGGACAAGGAGCCGCCATCACCGGCGGATTGCTGGATGGGCAGAAGCAGTTTGCCATCGCGCCAACTGGGACGCACAGGTTGGTCGGCGACAAAAGCGGACCAAACGCCGGAGGAAGAAATGCCCGGCGGCATATTGATCTCCAGGAATTGCCGGCCGTTGCTGACCAGGGCCAGCGACATCTCGGTCATCATCTGTCCGTCCTCGGCTACGACACTGGTGAATTGGGCGTTTTCGATCATGGCCTGCAGAACCCCGGCCTCTTCCAGGTGATGGACATTCAACGCCAGCCGGTATCCCGGATGGATATAGCGATAGGCCAGCATGGCCGAACTGTCCACCGGCCCGGCCCAATCGGGAAAATCGCTGATATCCACGCGTTGCAAATCCGTGATCGCAGACTCATCCACTTGCAAGGGCGCCCTGGCAGAAACGGCCAGCAGGCCTGTTTCACGTTCGACATTCACGGCAGAAACACCCGCCAATTCCATGTGGTTTGTCTTGTCGGACAGCGTTTGATCCCAGGTCACCTTGAGGGTATAAGCGCCGAGCGCGGGATTTTGCAATTCCACGTGCCAGATATTTCCTTCCTGCTCCCGGCTGCGGATATTGGCACCGGTGATTTCGACGTCCCGAAAATCATCCGGCACCTGCACGAGCAATTCTTTGACGGGCGCATTGGCGATGTCATACCGCACCACAGCGCGCCCGCTGATGAGCGTATCTGCCAGGGTGAACGAATCGACGATCTCGGCGCGCACCCAGGCCGCAACGGATTCCGTGCTTACCGACAAATTCCATTGCGACCCGGAAGCGGGCCCGGAAGAAATGAATTTATAGGCCAACACAGCGCCCATCCCGGCCGATGGGGCATACTCCGGCAATGATGCTGCCGGGATCTCCGTGAGGCCATCGGTTGATTCGGTATTGACCGCGACACCCGGCGCCGCGGAGACCGCGACAAAACCCATGAGCTTGGCAACGCCAGTGGGTTGGACTCCTTCGAAGGCAAGGGTTTTTGGCATTTCCTTCAAGTCGCGCGTGAGTTGGACGTTCAAGGTGTAAGCGCCGCTGGCACGGTCTTTGAGCACTATCTCGAGAAGATGCGCGCCGGCCCGGTCATTCACCGTCCATTGCTGGATATTATCTCCCTGCACCTCGTTCACGCGATAACCGTCGGGAAGCGCCGTTTCCAATGTAAAAATGCCGGCATGTTTAATCGTGAAATCGATCGCGGCAGAAAGTGAGACGCCGTCGTTGCTTACGGTAAAATAGTTCCTGGTCACGGCTTCAATCTCGGGCTGGATGGCCTGCGCGCGGACCTGCAAATTGAATTCCGGTTTCAGGAACTGAAAGACACTCGACAGGTCCCCTGCCCCGGAAACGGCCTGCGTAAACCCGGTCGCATCCACCCGTTGCAATCCGGAAGCCGATTCGACGGCCAATTCCAATTCGTCGTTACTGCGCATCGCCACCAGGCCGCTCTCCCGCTGCACCTCAAGCACGTGGGGAATGGCGATGGATTCGCTCGCCGGAAGCGTCCCAAGAATTTTTTCAGTTTCAACCGTGAGACGCCATGAGGAGGTAACTCCCTTCAACAGGTCGATGAGAACGATTTGCTTCCCATTTTCATTTTGGATCTGCCAGGAGCGGATCCCGCTTCCATCCACGCGCAATAATTTTTGCCCGGCAGGCAAGCTCAAGCGCGCCTGGCGCAGTTCCCCCTGGGCGACCTGATAATCAAGCGTTGAATAGATATCCAGGATATTGCCGCTGAAAGCCGCGAGCGCATAGTTTTGGCAGAAAACGGTGGCGGCAATCTCCCCGGCATTCTGCATGCGCGGCGTCCAGGAGAGATCAACCTGGCCGGCCGGGCCGAGCACGGCTTCAATGTGCGTTTGGTCCGAAGTCAGGACACGCCGGAACGAGATCGCTGAAGGAAGCGCGATCTCCGCCCCCCGTTCGTCGAGGGTAAATTCGGCCTGGCTGGAAAGGGCCGGTGGAACCGCAAAGTTGAGCTGCCGGTTGGTGACATCGCCGGTGACTTTGACAAGCATTTTGATCTCAACCGTCGCGGTGTGGCTGTCCAGTTGCACCATCAGGCCATCGCCATTGCGAACCAATTCGGCTTTGCCCTCTTTGACCGTGAACTGTTCCACCGCCACATCATTGCCAAAAGCCGGCACTCTTTGGCCAACATGTGCGGATGAAAACTGCAGGGTGGCATTGAGCACGGCCACCCGGTTGTTCACCGTACCGGAATAATCCGCGGAGATGATGGACGCGCCGTTGATTTGGTTGTCTGGTTGGCTTGAATCAGCAGCGGATGCGCCATTCAGCCCCAATGCCAGCAGCAAGATGATCGCCGCCGCGACAGGGGCGATCCCGGCCTGGGGCGGTTCGAGGGTGGGAGGCAATTCCGGCTCTTCGATTTTGCGCCCGCGAGGCCAATATTTCCAAATGGCCCACGAGATGATCGCCAGTGTGACGACCGGAAATCCGACAATGAGCGCATCGTGGAGCGCGCGATGTTCCACCAGCAGGCTGCAGACTGAGCCGAACACCAGGACGAGGGCGATCGTCAGAATGAGACTGCTGCGATCTGTCCTGCGCCATTGTCTCCACCAAAGGACCAGGCCGAACAGAAAGGCGATGGATTGCCAGGTCATTTGCATCGCCTGAAATGTCCGGAAGGGCATGACATGCGCGCGGATGGAAAGCGGCTCGTCGCTGATGTTGAGAACTTTGGTGAACAAAAAAGGCTGGCCGGTCTGTGGCAACTCGATCCGGATGGAGCGAATGCCGCTGGCAGTAGGCAATGGCGCGGCGGGGATGCTTGGATTTACGGAAGCAAAAGTCGAGCCGGTGATGGCTTCGGCGGGCTGTGGCGCCAAAGGAGGGATCGTGGCAGGGATGCCGGCGGCTCCCCCGCCGCCCGCGAATCCGCCAAGGCCTCCGAAACGATGGGCGGACGACGCCTGGTCCGCTGATTTTTCCATTTGGCCTTGCGCAATCATTTCGCGTTGGCGTTCGGCAAGTTCTTGCGGAGCGGCCAATTGCACGAGGCCGCGTTGTGAAATCGCGGCGAATTCCGCGTCGGAAATCTGCGCCACGCTGCCGTCGGCATAGAGCACCTCGCAGTGGCCATTCACGATCGGACTGTAAGCGAGCACCGAATCAGGCCGGAGATCGTCCAAAGACATCCCGCCGCCGACATAAGTGAAGGGCTGGCCGGTCTCAGTATCGTAAAGGATTTTATCCGTCCCGAGTTCGTCTTTCATTTCGGCAAAAGACACCGGCAGGCGGTCATTGTGGTCGCCGGAAAAAATTTTCGCAGCCAGCCCGATCTCCTTGAGGCTGTTCACTGAGTTGATGCGTTGGGCCTTTCGTTTGGCACTGGCCAGCGCAGGCAATAGCATGGCGCCCAGCACGGCAAGGATGGCCATGACCGTGAACAAAGTGATGACCCCACTCCACCCTCGTTTAGCCGCTGAAATCACCAGGGCAATCACCAGAAAGGCCAGAAAGCCCATGAAGAGAATGGCGCCCCCGGCTTCGCGCAAAACTGCGCCGTAGAACGAAAGGAATTTTTCCCAGGCATCGAACAGCTCATAGGTGGTGCCTTCGGCCACGCTCATGCTGCCACCGAAGTGTGACAGGCGAAAACCGGGCGGCACGAATAATTGCCACTCGGCATACGTGTTGGGCACATCGGTGCGCGGGGCGGATAATTCAAGTCGTTTTCCGAAGATCGAGGCGATCGTGCCGTTGGTTTGCGCATACATGATGTCAACGGCGAACGCCTGGTCGCGGTCGGCGTCGCGCGGCAGCGGGACCAGCACCCAATCGCCGTCGGATTCCGGCTTGACCGGTTGGTTGTTCACGTAGCAGCTCCAAAGTTTTGAATTTTCCGGCAATTGGAAACGCTGGAACTGTTTTTCATTGTTCTTCACCATGAACGACGCCTGCGTCAGCATCTCGCCGTCCCCGGTCAACACAGAGGTGATCTGGGTGCGGTCGGCAATGGCCTCAAGCACGGGTTGTTCGCCAAAACGTTGGACGTCCATGGCCAAATCGTATTGGTCGCCGGTGTATTGGTACGCGAGCACGACGGGCCGGGTGATGAAGGAGCGGTCGGCCGAGGACAGCTCTGTTTCGTCGATGCGCCGCAAGGTGTCGCCCGCCGCCCTGGGTGTCAGTTGCAGGCTGGCGGCGGTAGTAACGGCAAGGGAGCCGGTTTCACGTTCAACGTCCACGGCGTGGATGCCGCCGACCGGCAGATTCCCGCCGCCGGCATCGAATTGAAAATCATAAGTGACCACCAGCGTATAGCCGCCCCAGGCTTTGTCCTGCAAATCAATCGTCCAGACATCGCCGGATTGATTTTTGCTCCGGATGTTGGCGCCGGTGAAATCCACATTTTTGAAAGCCGCCGGCACGCGGACTTTAAATTCCTGGACGCCCTGGTTCACGATGCCGTACCGGATGGTGGCGCTGCCGCCGACAATGCCGTCGCCGATGGTCACCAGGTTGAAAACATCGGCAACGATGCGCGCCGCAAGCTTTTCGCTGGCGATCGATAACCGCCAGCCGGGCTGGTCGGCGCTGTAGGCGAGGATTTCCTCGGATCGATCGGCAAGATGATTGACCGGGATTTCGCGCGCGCCCGAAAGGGTTCCCGTGCGCAATTGGATTCCTGCCGCGGAAGCCACCCCGACCTGCGCAGTCTCTTTTTCCGCGCCGGTCACAGGCAGCGGCGCGATGTCGATTTGGGAAGGAAAAGTTTTTAGCGCCTGCTCCAATTGCACGGTCAATTGGCGCGAGCCCAAAACACGTTTGGAAAAATCGACCTGGATCCGGCCATTGACGATGTTCCAGTCTTCCACCCCGTCCCCGCGAACGTCCGCAACGGCAAATCCGTCCTGCGGCGCCAATTCCAACGTATAAATGCCGCTCTTTTCGACCTCAAGTGTGATGGCGTGCGAGACCACCAGGCGCGATTCTTCCAGCCGGGCGCTGACCCGGTCGGCGGCGGTGATCACGGGTTCGATCGGTTTAAGCGCCAATGCCAGTGCGAGCGGCCGTGCATCGAATTGGTAGGCGGCGATGGCATCGCCCGGCGCGTCCACCTGGCGAAGATTGGGCGGCGCGGAAATCACCACCTGCTCGTCCTCGGCAGAAACGGTCAGCAAACCGGATTCGCGGTCCGCCTTCAAGGGCTCCGGCGGATTTAATGGCGAGTTGGCCCCCGTGACCGCCTGTTCGGAATTGATGCTCAGGTCATAGGAATCGCTGATCGGTTTCAGGAAAGTGGCCGTGAGGGTTTGAGGGTCGCCGTCAGCCGCCAGATGCCAATCGCGGATCTGCTGGCCATCGAGACTGGTCAAGGTCTGCCCGGCGGGCAGTGCAAAGGTGAGTTCTGACGTGCTTCCCTGGACTACCTCATAATGAAATTTGCTGGCGTATTTGATGACGGTGGGAGTGACCTGGGCGGTGATCGTGGAATCAACGGTGAACAGCACCTGATGGATGATCTCGGCGGTTTGGGATTGCCAACGCAAGGCCACCGTCCTGTCCGCGTCGAGAAAACCGGTCACCCGGGAAATGCCATTGGTCCTGACCCACTCGAGCAGCGTCCCTTTGAGCAATCGCACTATTGTGTTTGTGTCGGCGGCCTGGGCCGTGACCGAAGCGATGGTCGCTTCGGGACCGCTGAAAGAGATCCGCTTCCACGGATCGTGGTGCTGGATTTTGGCAACGACCTCGAGTTGAAAATTGAAACGACCGGCGCGATCCGCCACCAATGAATAACCATTGCTGTCGCGGATGATCCTCAACGCGCCGGGCAACTTCGCGGGCAGGAGGGCCACCTCCCCCTGCAACAATGGCGCTGAGCTTTCGCCGGTGGCTTCGGCGTCGATCGTCACGACGAAGCGCGCTTCATCGTCCGACAGGGTGCCCGCGTAGCTGACCCGTTGAAAAGTCAGGGCACCCGGCATATTCGGGTTTGCCCCGGCCATAACGTTGAAAGCCAGCAGCAAACAGGCAGGCAGGAATAGGATGATCTTTTTCATAACAACTCTACGATTGGATTAAACTCGTTGTTCACGTCCAGTCAGACGGAATGCCCCGGCAAATACTCCCAAGGAAATCCTGTTCAGGGGGGCGGGGTTCCCATAGATTGACGGCACCATGGACTCGGAAGCGGATCTATTGGCGCGCTGTCGCCTGGGCGAGGCGGATGCCTGGGATGAATTGTTCGACCTGCATTACGCCGCGGCGGGACGATTTGTCTTCCAGCTTTCGCCGGATTTCACGCACGAGGACGCCGAAGAGATCTGCCAGGAGGCGTTTTTATCCGTCGTCAAAAACATCAATTCCTTCAATGGCGATAGCCAGTTCCAGACCTGGCTCTTCCGGATCGCGGTGAACAAAGCGCGCGACTATCTGGAAAAACGGGCCGCGGCCAAGCGGGGCGGCGGCCAGACCATTGTTTCCTTGCAAGCTGCCAGCCCTGAGAATGGCCTGACCCCGGATCCACCGGCCAATTTACCCGCTCCCGATGAATTCTTGATGAACAATGAGCAGTCGTCCCTGGTACATGAATCGCTCAGCCATCTCAGTGAACCGTGCCGCGAAATCATCGCGCTTCGCTATTTTGGCGATTTGAGTTATGAGGAATTGAGCACAACGTTAACGTTGAATCCCAAAACGGTCAGTTCGCGCCTGAGCAAATGCCTGGACCACCTGGAGGAGATCGCCGGCAAAATATTTATGCGGGAGAAACAAGTGTTTTCCCGTCCAACACCTGGCCAATAATGGAACCAGAACGAAAAATCGAGAAATGGTTGCGCGCCTATGCAAAAAAACGCCGCGCCGCTGCCGGGGAACCGTCAAAAATGCACCCGGCAATGCGGCGCATTTTGCAAAGTGAAGTGGCGCGCCTCGGGCGACCGGAGGAAAAACCTTCGCTTTCTCTCTGGCAATTGGTCCGCCAGGAATGGGCGTGGCTGGCGGGATTCGCCCTGGTGATCTTCTTCACCGCCACCCTCTTTTTGCCTGCGCTGAGTTCAGCCAAACATAAGGTGCAACACGTCACTGCTATGACCAGACTCAGACTCATCGATACGGGCCTCCAATTGGCCGCCGAAAACAATAACGGCAAATTACCGGCTTCACTCAATGACTTGACGAACGAATTGGGCAAAATTCCCTCAGACCCCCGCGATGGCAAACCTTTTGTCTATGTCGCCGGCGGCGCAACGTTGGACGATCTGCAAACCAACAGCGTGCTCGCATACTCTCCGGATGACCAGGGGGGGCGCGCTGTTTTGTTTGCCGATGGCCGTATCGACATGGAAACTCCGGCAGAATTCTCGGACAAAGCAAAAGATCTGCCCACCCAACTGGCCCTGCGATCGCGTGAAATCCAAAATGCCAAAACGCCAGAAGTGACGACTATGGCGAAGAATGAATCTGACCTTTCAGAACCAATGACCACGCTACCCCCTAATCCAGAAGAGCCTGCTCCTGGTGAGAGCCAATTAATGGCTTCGACCACTGGCGTCACAACGAATACCCAAGGCACGCATTTTTTTGGCGGGTTCGGTGGTGTCGGCGGGTTTGGAGGGATTCCGCACCCTGCCGCCAGCCCGCCTCGGGTTCCTCTTGCAATTGCGGCGAACCAGGCTTTGCCGCCACAGGGGCAGTTTTATCGGAATATTGCCCAACAGAATGCTTCCCCGCCCAACTCAAAGGCTGACCTACTGATGCAGAGTATTGTCGTGCAACCCCAGGCGGTTGTGCTGGTGAATTTTCAACTGCAACAAAACGGCAATGCGCTTCGGGTAGTCGATAGCGATGGATCGATTTACGTCGGGTCTATCTTGCCGACTAACACGCTTGCCCAAAATATTCCGTCCCAGGCAGAAAACGGTGAGGACACGCTCAAACCATCTCAATCAACTGATCAGTCCATTGGCCAATCGACTGCCGGGACACTTTCATTCCGCGTGACGGGATTAAACCGGACCTCACAACAAAATGTCATCTTCGATGGAAATCTGGCCGCAGTGTCCACTGCAAACGGGATAAACAACACAACCTTTCAACCCCGGCAGCAAACCGCCCGGCAACAACAATCACTGCCGCCAGGCTATCATGTCACCGGCAACGCAACCGTCGGCGGGACCAACCAAATTAATATCGACGCGGTGCCCGTCCCACAGTAGTTCCGCCCGGGAGGCTGTTCCGAATAATGCTAATGGCGACTGTTAGAGAGATAGAATATCGTCTGCTATTAAAATAAAAGATTGCCTCTACGTCTAAATCCATTTATATGTGGACTCTTTATGAGTCTATTAACAAACCTATCTGCGCGCCAACTAAGGCAAGCCGCTAAACTTAAAGATAAAATCGCGTCTCTCAATACTGAGCTAAACCGGATTTTAGGAGCCTCTGGAAAATCTACCGCCGCCCCGGTGGGAAGACCCCGGAAGAAACGCAAACCGATGTCGCCTGCCGCCAAGGCAAAAATCGCCGCCGCGGCCCGCGCCCGATGGAAAAAAGCCAAAGCCGCCGGTAAAAACCGGTTGTAAGCTTTTCGTCAGTTTATTACGCCCACCCATCGAGGTGGGCGTTTTTTTATGTTTCAGTTGCATCGGGAATTTTCTATTCAGATGTCGATTAAGAGAGTAAATTATTGGCACGGTGCCCATTATTAGGACAACTGGAATGGCCGGAGGGGGGAAATTAAGCACAAATGATGGGTTATTGACCCCATACCTTTTGGCAGACTTTTTGCTAAAGTCACTAGTACTGCGGTCACAACAGGCAATCTGTGAACGCTTCCGTCATCATCATTACAACCCGCCTGTTGTATGTTCACGTCGCAGTGATAAGGGTAAACTATGAAGACAGTCAAACAGACACGCAGGGCAGGTTTTACGTTGGTGGAAATCATGATCGTTGTGGCCATCATCGGCCTCCTCGCAGCGATCGCGATCCCCAACTTCATCCGCGCTCGTTCCAAATCCCAACAGAACGCCTGTATCAATAACCTCCGCCAAATCGACGCAGCCATCAATGAATGGGCGTTGGAAACCGGCCAGACCACGGGTGCCACAGTGGCCAACGTGGCGACGGTCTCAGCCTATATCAAGCTGAACTCCAATAGCTCCGTTCCCGGATGCCCCGCTGGCGGCACCTATACCACCACCACGGTCGGCGCCACCCCGCAAGTGAGCTGCTCGTTGAGCACCTTGACGGACACGCCGCATTTGCTGCCTTAATTCAGTATTCGGTTCCACAAAAAGGCCTGGGGTGATTTCCCTGGGCCTTTTTGTCGTTTAGTGGAACTCCGGATTGCCCGGGTCAAAAAATAAATGGTCGTCTCCCCTTTTACTTTGCTCCCCGGTATTGATTTGGCCTTGGTGAACCGGGCATAGTAAACGCGGTCAGGATCAATGGATCATCACGAACAATTTGCAAAACTGCTTTCCGGCAATGAGCCGGTCCTGGCCCTCGCGCCGATGCAGGACGTGACGGACCTGCCATTTTTGAAATTGATGACCGCCTACGGAGGCGCGGATGTCTATTACACGGAATATTTTCGCGTCCACGCCGTTTCCAATCTCGAAAAGTACATTCTCCGATCCATCACTGAAAATCCGACCGGCCGGCCCATCGTCGCGCAAATGATCGGGAATGATATCCCATCGCTGGTGCGCACGGCGCGCGAGCTGCAGCAATATGACATCGCGGCGGTAGACCTGAACCTGGGCTGCCCTGCCCCGGTCGTCTATCGCAAGTGCGCCGGCGGCGGGTTGTTGCGCGAGCCGCAACGCATTGATTCAATCCTGGGAGCATTGCGCGATGCGGTGAAAATAAAATTCACGGTCAAGACCCGCCTGGGTTTCGATTCGCCGAAAGTTTTTGACGAACTATTGCCGATTTTTGCGAAGCATTCATTGGACCTGTTGACCGTCCACGGGCGGACTGTTTTGGAAATGTATCGCAGCGAGGTCCATTATGATTTCATCGCCCGCGCAGTGGCAGAAATGCCTTGCCCGGTGATCGCCAACGGAAACATTCATTCCGCTCATTCGGCGGAAGAGGTCTTGAAGTCCACTGGCGCGCGCGGCTTGATGATCGGTCGCGGCGCCATCCGCAACCCATGGCTGTTCCGCCAGGTCCGGCAACAGCGGCGCGGCGAAGCCTTATTCATCCCGACTGGCCTGGAGGTATTGAATTATGTGCGCGCCCTTTATGACGCCGTATGTTCGCCCGATGTCACTGAGTCGGCACAAGTGCAGAAAATGAAAAAATACCTGAATTTTATCGGCATTGGCGTCGAGCCGACCGGGCAATTCCTTCACCAGATCCGCCGCGTCGAAACCAAAGCAGAATTTTTTCGCGTCTGTGAAGAATTTTTGGAACATGACCGGCGATTGCCGCTGGAACCATTTCCCGCCGGTGCGGAAAAGGCCACCGAAGCGGTCGCGACCTGAATTTTATCCTGACGCGCGCTTGCTTTAGCCAAATCGGTGACTAGACTCCCTGACTTGCAGACAAAATGAGGAAGACGGTCCTGCCGCACTCCGATCTGCCGGGGTAATTCCTGAGAAAAAACAATTTAATGTCCACTATCATCGCCGCCACTGATGTCGTTGTTCGCCACGGCGAACGCACCATCCTCGATAATGTCACCCTGGGCATCCAGGAAGGTGAGCGTATCGGGCTGGTGGGACGCAATGGCTGTGGCAAGACAACGTTCCTGAAAATTCTCGCTGGTCTGCAAACGCCCGATCTCGGGGAAATCACGCGCCAGCGTCAATTGGCCGTCAGTTATCTGCCGCAGGATTTCATGCTCGATCCCGCCAAAAACGTGTATGAAAACATCCGCGATGGCGCTCAGCACGTCCTGGATCTCATCACGGAATTCGAAGGGTTGCCGCATGATTCGAAACGCCACGAGGAACTGGAGCAACGCATCATGGCGCTGGATGGCTGGACCGTGGACCGGCGCATCGAGATCGCGATCGCGCATCTGGCTTGTCCCGGCGCCGAACGCCGCATCGAATCACTTTCCGGCGGCGAAAAACGGCGCGTGGCGATGGCGCGGGCCATCGTTTCGCAACCGGATTTCCTGATGCTCGACGAGCCCACCAACCATCTGGACCCGGAATCCATCGAATGGGTCGCGGAATTTCTGGAAAATTTCAGCGGCACATTTCTCATCGTCACCCACGACCGCTATTTTCTCGACCGCACCGTGAATCGGATGATCGAGTTGTCCAATGGAAAATTCTTCTCGCATGAGGGCAATTACACGGATTATCTGCTGGCCAAGGCCGAGCGCCAGGAGGCCGACGCGATCATCGAGCACAAACGGCAAATGTTCCTGAAGAAAGAACTCGCCTGGGTTCGCCAGGGACCGCGCGCGCAGCGCAGCAAACAAAAAAACCGCTTCGACCGTTATTACGAGACGGCTGCCCAGGACGGTCCCGTGATCGAAGAAGATATTGAACTGGTCATCCCTCCCCCGCCCCAACTCGGCAATCGCACCGTCGATGTGGCCGGCCTGGGCATGGAACTTGGCGGTAAAAAATTATTTTCCGGCTTCAATTACACCTTCGAGAACGGTCATCGCGTCGGCGTTTGCGGGCGCAATGGCCTGGGCAAATCCACCTTGCTGCGGATCATCATCGGTCAGCTTCAGCCCACGGAGGGCACAGTGAAGACCGGCCAGCTCACGAAATTCAATTATGTTGACCAGGGCCGCCTGCAATTGAATGAGGAACGCACGGTGCTGGATGAGGTCGCCCAGGGCAGGGAGTTCGTGCAGTGGGGCGAGGTAAAGATCTCGGTGCGCTCTTACCTCAAGCGATTCCTCTTCGAGGATGACCGCATCCTGACCCAGGTGAAAAAACTTTCCGGCGGCGAGCGCAGCCGGTTGCTCCTGGCCCGCATCCTGAAAAACGGCGGGAATTTTTTGATCCTCGACGAACCGACCAATGACCTCGACCTGCCCACCCTGCGTGTCCTGGAGGAAGCCTTGATCGCCTTTCCCGGCGTCGTGTGTGTCGTGAGCCATGACCGCTACTTTCTCAACCGGGTCTGCACGGACATCCTCGCGTTTGAGGGCGATGGCGCCATCCATCACAGCGTCGGCGACTACGATTATTACCTGGAAAAGAAACAGCGCGCGGCCAAAAAGACTGAAGCGGTGACGCGCGAACTGGCCGCCAAATTTTCGCCGGCCAAACCTTCCCAATCTTCCACCAATAATAACCCTGAGAAGGCCCCGACATCATCCGCCAGGCCGCGCAAGATGTCTTTCAAGGAAATGCGTGAACTGGAAGGCATGGAAACAGCGATCCATGTCGTCGAAGCGGAGATCGCGCGCATCGAGAATTTATTTGCCTCCCCGGATTTTCATCTCACCCACGCCAGGCAAACGGATCAGCTCGTCGCCGATCTGGCTGCTGCGAAGGAAAATCTGGCGAAACTATTTGCGCGCTGGGAAGAACTCGAAGCCGTCAAAGCCAGCGCCGAAAAGATCGCCCAGTGATTCCCCGGCGTTGGGCTGCGAAAGCCCAACCTATTTATTTCCCGATGAACAATCGCAGAATTCGTGGAGGGCGCGCTCCACATGTTCGCGAGCCTCGCCGGTGCGCTTTTGAATGCGGCCGATCAATTCGTCTTCCTGGCCCGCAGCGAATTTAAGATCGTCGTCCGTGAGCTTCGCCCATTTCTGTTTCATCTTGCCTTTGGCAATGTTCCAATCGCCTTTGATTTCAAGTTTATTCATAGTCCGGTTGCTTGGTTTTGTTTTATATTCTTCCCCGAATGTTCAGCGATCTTTGAAAACTCAAAACCTAGTTGGTCGAGTTGCCTTCCACGGCGTTGGTCACGCTATTCCAGGCGTTCGTAGCCCCTTCTTTGGTGGCAGACCACGCGTTGGTGGCGGCTCCTTTGGTATCCTGCCAGGCATTCGATGCGCTTTGTTCGGCATTTTGTGTGGCCGTATTGGTATCAGGATTGGAATTTTCATCGGCGCTGTTGGAGCGGTTGCAGCCGGTGACCGCCAATAGTGCCAGGCCCGTAAGAATCAATAGTGTGTTTTTCATAATTTATTTATCCAACGTTTCAAAGGTGATGAAGCTAGTTCTTTCTGCCGCGGAATCCGCCCGTCAGAAAGATGATCAGGCATATCAACAAAATCAGTCCCAGCCCGCTACCGCCAATGACCGGGCCGCCAAAATAAAACCCACCGCCGCCGAACAAGAGAATCAGGATGATAACGAGTAATAATAAATTCATGGTTCTTTATTGGTTAAGGGTTAGCGGACTAAGAGAACGATGATCACGATCAACAAAACCAATCCCACGGTACCGCCACCAACCCAAATGAGGGTGCCCAACATTGGAGAGATGAGAATTTCCATATACTTTATTTATTGGTTTAATTTTATTTGTCTTACCGCCTTCTCTAGCTGTTAAAGTGCCATGTGGAAAAAATCTTCAAATCGGCCCAATCACTGGCAATCAAGGGCATTCAACCCGGTGGAGTAAAATTCAAAAATTGCATAATGATGTACCATTGCATAACGCACGGCGTTTGCGCGCACGAGGGAAGCGGAAAGTCATCAATATAGAACGGCAGAAAAATCGCGAAGGCTTCTATGCCAAATTAGAAACACGCTTTCACCACTCCGCCGTCCACTCGCAAAGCCGCCCCATTCGTGGCGGAGGACAACGGGCTGGAAATATAAACGACCAGGTTAGCAACCTCCTCCGTGGTGGCAAAACGCTTGATCAATGAACTGGGGCGAACGCTGGCAAAGAATTCCTTCTCAAATTCACCAAAGGGTTTGCCGCCGCTCAGTTGTTTCACGAATTCATCCACACCGTCCGAATGAGTTGGCCCGGGCAGGACCGCATTCACTGTGACGCCCGTGCCGGCACAGGTTTCCGCCATGCCACGCGAGACGGCCAGTTGCGCAGTCTTGGTCATGCCGTAATGGATCATCTCAGCCGGGATCTGGATGCCACTCTCGCTGCTGATGAAAATGATGCGACCCCAATTTTTCTTTTTCATTCGCGGCAGATAGATGCGACCCAACCGCACGCCGCTCAGGACGTTCACCTCAAAGAACCGCCGCCAATCCTCATCGGTAATCTGCTCGAATGGTTTTGGTTCGAAGATGCCCAGATTATTGACGAGGATTTCCACATCAGGAAATTGCTTCGCCAATTTCTCGACTGTTGCGGCCTCAGACAGGTCGCCGGCAAAACTTTCCAGCGAAACCTTGGGTGCTTTTTGGCGGATTTTATCGAGGGCTTCGGCCACGGATTTCTCCGAACGACCGTTGATGATGACTTTGGCGCCTTCGCGCGCCAGGCCGGTGGCGATGGCCAGGCCAATGCCTTTTGTGGAACCCGAAACGAGAGCAAGCTTGCCGTTAAGTTGTAAATCCATGGCCCCCAAATTCGCATTCTGTCACCGGATGTCAACCGCTTGGGCGAAATCTCCTTACCTTCTGGATGGCGGCAATAAATTCAAAAAAGGGTTGAATTGGAACGGCAAATGACAAAATATCTGCCCTCATTGAAACCTATCTTATTTTTATTCTCGTTGGTGATTTTTCCATCAATGGTACTTGCCCAGGGCACTGACACGAATTCGGCCGGATTAAAAAACACCGTCATCCTCATCATCCGCCATGCGGAAAAGCCGGAGAGCGGCTTTGATCTGACCACGAACGGTTACAAACGCGCAGACGCTTATGTGAATTATTTCAAAAATTTCACCGTGGATTCACAACCGTTTACAGTGGACCATCTGTTCGCCGCCGCGGATTCCAAGGGCAGCCATCGCCCCCGCCTGACGCTTGAACCTTTCAGCAAAGCCTCCGCTCTGACAATCAACACGAATTTTCCCAGCAAACAATACCAGCAATTGGTGGATGCCATCCGAACCGGATCCTACGGCAAACATATCCTGATCTGCTGGCATCACGAAGCGATCCCTCCGATGGTCAAGGCGCTCGGGGCTGATCCCGACACCATGTTTCCGGGCGGAGAATGGCCCGCTGACGTTTATGGGTGGGTCATCCAATTGCGCTACGATTCGAACGGCCATTTGGAAGACGCCAGGCGCATCGAGGAAAATTTGATGCCCGACGACGCGATCAAGCCCAATTGATTCCTTCCGGTTTCTACTTTATCCTTGCGCGTGAACTTGAAGCGTTACTTCAGCATCTATGCCGCGCTGTGGAAAAATTCCGTGGCGCGCGAGATGTCGTTCAAGGGCAATTTCATTCTCTGGATCATCGTCGAACTGCTCTGGTTCGGTTTGCAACTGTGTTTTGTCACCGTCCTCTATTCTCAGACCAATTCCATCGGCACCTGGACAAAATGGCAGATGGTGCTCCTCGTGGGCGCGAGCAATTTCATCCAACAGATTTACCAGGCGTTTTTCCTGACCAATTGCACCGGCCTCTCGGAACTGGTGCGCACGGGCAAAATGGATTTCCTGCTGGCCCTGCCGGTGAACACGCGATTCATCGTCTCAACGCGGCAGGTGGACCTCGGCGCATTCGTTAATGCGCTGTTCGCCGTGTGCGTGATGATTTTTGCCGCCGGCAAATTGCAACTGCATCCCACCGCCATGCAACTCATCGGTTTCAGCGCATTATGCATCGTGGGCGTCACCATCCATTACATGTTGATGTTCATGCTGGCGGCCATCAGCTTTTGGACCGTGCGCGCGCAGGGCATCGTGTGGGGCTACTACAACCTGTTCAACATCGCGCGGATGCCGGATGAAGTTTTCCGCGGCGCATTCAAGGCGGTGTTCACCTTTGCGCTGCCCATCCTGTTGGTCTCGAACGTACCCACCCGCGTGCTGGCAGACAAACTGCAATCGCCCAAATGGTGGCTGTTGTTGTTGGCGTTGGGTTTGATTTGGGGAATCATTTCCGAATGGTTCTGGAAATTTTCCCTGCGACGCTATACGAGTGCGAGCACGTAAAAAAGGGACAGTTATTTTAGTCGTGGGCATCGATCCTGCCCTGAAGGCCTCTCAGAAATTTCAATAACTTTGGGTCGCACGCCATTTTCAATGCTCTTCCGCATTCTTTGGCTGCGCCGCGATGATCTCCGGTTTTGCATAGGCTGCTGGCCAGCCAGGCTCGCGCCATCGCTTCCAACCTTCCGCTCAGACCACACCGAATGGCCTTTCGGTAATGCGGAATGGCCTCAGGTTCTCTGCTGTTGTTGTCGTGGAATAGCGCCAGTTGATAATGGGCCAGCGCTTTTGCTTTGGTACCTTTTGCACTTTTAAGCGCATCAAGCAATCGATGGAGATTTCGGCGCATTCTATGGATTTAGAGCGTTTTTAAAAATAATGTGACTGCCTGCCACGCCGTAGCCTTTGGCGAAGGCGGGAGTTGAAACGCCGCTAAAACAAAAAACCGCTCTGGCATGCGGTCAATTATAATTTTTTAATTATTTTGTAACAATGACTCTCTTGACAAATTGTAAGGTAATGTCTTACGGTAGGCGCAAGTTTCTAGAAAGGCATTGCTATGAATAAGTCATGTTTTTCGCGCTTAATCGGTAGTTGCGGTTTGCTGACCGCGCTTGCCGGAGCGCTGGTTCCATTCCGGGCGAGTGCCCAGGTCCAGGACCCCTACTTTGGCCCAACCCTCGGCCCCGCCGTGCGCATTTTCAGCCCGGCCAATCACCAAATCTTTCTGACACCGATCGACGTTCCGGTCCTGGCTTACACCCGCTCTGAGGCAACTTTTTCGAACGTGGAATTCTATGCCAACGGTATCGATTTGGGCCCGGGGGTCAATCTGGCCGTGGCAAATCACGCGGTCTATAAAACACTCGCCTCACCCGATGTGATGCTGCCGGGCGTGATGAATCGATTACATGGCTTGTGGTGCTTTGTCTGGACGAACGCTCCCGCCGGTGCTTACGCGCTGACTGCGGTGGCGAGTGGCCATGAGTTAGAAGTGCCCACGATATCACTCAACAGGACTTCCGCCCCAGTCAATATCACCATCCTGACACCAGTGACCCCGCCTACGCCGACGAATGACGTCAGCATCGTGGCCGTGGATCCCATCGCCATCGCCGACACCAATGCGTCATGGATTTGGCAAGGCCTGACCAACGATGTGCCGTCCTGGACATATTGGCCGCCGATCAGATGGGGATATTACACCAATTGGGGTCCCAAGGCCGCGTTGTTTACTGTGTTCCGTTCAGGAGATGATTCGACGGATGAGGTGGTAAACTATTCCATCGGCGGCACTGCCAGTAACGGCGTGGATTATGCCGCTTTGCCGGGCGTCGTCACCATTTCCGCTGGCACTGCCCGGGCGCAGATTCCGATCGTACCGATCGACAGCGGCTCGAACAATATCGCTAAAACGGTCGTGCTGGCCTTGCAACCCTCCACAAATTCGCCGCCGGATTATTTTGTCAGTTGCCATTCAAATGCGGAAGCCATCATCCTCTATCGCTGGCCGCGGCCGCTTCCCTGGCTGTTGCTCGATGGCAGTTTCCATTTCAACAGCAGCGCTCCGGATGGCGCATGGTTTGCCCTCCAGAATTCCACGGACCTGGTGAACTGGACGTCGCTCGGCACCAACCAGGCGTTCCAGGGCTCCATCGATTTCATCGACCCGAATGCGCCCGGCAGCCCTTCTGGATTCTATCAAATCGTTCCCCTGACCAATGCGCCGTCGGATTGATTGAGTCGTCAGTTTGCCGTAAGCGCCTGCGCCGAATCATTCAATTCCAGCCGCAGATAATCATACATGATCCCATTCATGAGGCCGGTGATTTATTCGGGTCCTGACGGTTCTTGAATTGCTTATTGAAAACCCTCTTCAATCTTTTATCCTCAATCTGGCGGGCCTGTAGCTCAATTGGTTAGAGCAGAGCACTCATAATGCTTTGGTTCTCGGTTCAAGTCCGGGCAGGCCCACTTTTCATTCCTCCGTTCACCACCGCAATGATGAACGCTCGCGGTTTCTTCTCCGGTAAGCCGCGTAGCGGCGAAAGATAGTAGCCCACGGCGAAAACCGTGGGTAGGCGTTTCATCCGACAAAGCCCCGGCAGGGGCGAAAGAAAACCAATCAAAAATGTTCTCACAAATTTCGCCCTTGTAGTTTTTCGCGGCAAGCCTCAGGTTTGGAACGTCAGGCATAACAACTCCCATGCTACACCACCTTTCTTTCGCCGTTGTTGACCTTGCACGTTCCGGCGCGTTTTATGATGTTGCCCTTGCACCGCTTGGCTATGTGCGGGTATGGGCAGACGCGACCGCTATTGGATATGGATTGCCCGGTGGCGACGATAAGTTCGCCATTAAACTTCGGCAAAACGGCATTGCTATTCCTGGTGATGGTTTTCACGTCGCCTTCACCGCGCCATCGCGCGAGTCAGCGGCGGTATTTTACCGGGCCGCACTTGAGCATGGCGGGAAGGACAACGGCGGGGTGGGAATCCATCCTGAATACGGCAGTGACTATTACGCCGCCTTTGTCTTTGACCCGGATGGATATCGCATCGAAGCCGTCATTATTGGAGAGGGTTGATATGCGCCAATCCCAAAGGGATTGAATCACTCAGCCCGGTGTTGTCCCGATACAATCGGGACTACGCCGGGTAAAAGAATAGACACGACCACAACTCTGAAAGAGTTGCATCACCATGATCGCAATGATCAACGCATGCGGTTTCTTCTCCGGTAAGCCGCGTAGCGGCGAAAGATAGTAGCCCACGGCGAAAAGCCGTGGGTTGGGCGTTTCTTCCGACAAAGCCCCGGCAGGGGCGGAAGAAAACTAATCAAAGATGGTGTCACAAATTTCCCTCTTGTAGTTTTTCGCGGCAAGCCTCAGGTTTGGATTATCGGGCATCCCGAAATTGGGATTGATAATTTTGGACCTGCCGAAGGTTCGCCAGACCCAGAGAGCGAAGACGCGGCTTGGTTCGGATTTGATGATTCTCAACATGCGGCATTCAGGGCAAAGCTATTTCTGGAAGAACAGAAATTTGAGCATCCGCCGACTAACGTCCTCTCAACACCGCAAAATACTTCGCCGACAATCTCGGACGAGGATGGAAATTAATCCGCAATTTTAAAGCCCGTAGGGCTGACATATTTGTAGTTGGCCAATTAAAAGCGGACGAAGCTCCGTAGGAGCGGCATCGTCGGCGCAAAATTAGCGCCTGGACTTAAAGAAGCCGGCTCGCCAGTACAGATTCATTCTTTGCGTCTTTGCGTTAAATTTTTCAGACCAGAATATGCCGCGCCGACGGCGCTGGGCTGATAGATTCCAATCCCGTTGGGATTGGCGGAGCAGACGAAGTTTTTTCACAAATTCGCGCTTGCTGTTTTTCGTGCCGAGGCGCAGGTTGGGAAAGTCAGGCGACTTTACTCTTATGGATACATCACCAGCTATAAATCCTTGCGAGCTTACATTCGAGGTGTCAGCTGATTTATATCGATCGATTAGACGCCGGCATTTCTCCCGCCTGATGCGCCGCCCATGTATAAACTTGCTTCCGATCGGGATTATCGGTGCTTTGGGGGTTTTCTTTCATCTACACAAAGGACAGTCGGGCGGTGCTTATTGGCTTCTCATTTGCGTTTCCATTTCGCCTTTTGCGATATGGGCTGTATACTATTGGGCAACGGGTCAAATTCGTACTGCTGGAGCCGCCCCGCGCTATACACTTCGCGTCGAACCAGAGAGTATAACCATCATATGCGCGAAAGGCAGCTCGACGCTAAAGTGGTCGCAGGTCACAACGATGTGGAGGTGTCCAGATACGATTTTTCTTTTCTGGAACAAGAAGACCGATCTTGACCACGCCGTTGTGATACCAACTACATCGCTTCGCGAAGATTTATGCCGATATATCGAAGACAGGATTAGAGAGCATGGCGGGGTAGTCGCCTCCTAACACCCCACCGGCACCGTAAACCCATCTTCACCCTCCGGCGGATTTGATTTCAACAACGACTTGATCTTCTCCTCGATGATTTTTTCGCAGCGCACCATCTCTTCCTGGCGCTGTTTCATATACCCGTCGGCGATGGTCTGCAGGTCATCGATGTTGTAGAGATACACATTCTCCAAAAAATTCACATCCGGCGCGATATCACGCGGCACGGCGATGTCGATCAGCAGCAAGGGCCGATGCTTCCGCAATTTCATCAATTTCTCCACGGAGGCGGCGTCCAGGATAGGATGCGGCGCGGAGGTGCTGCTGATGGCGATATCGATCTTCGTCAATTCCCCTGCCCAATCGTCGAACGGCACGGCGCGCCCGCCGAATTCCTTGGCCAACACTTCCGCACGCTCCACCGAACGGTTGGCGATGACAATATTCCCCGCGCCGCGTGAGACCAATGCGCGCGCGACTTTTTCGCTGGTATCGCCCGCGCCCAGGACCAGCACGCCGCGCCCGGCCAGCTCGCTAAAAATCTTCTCTGCCAGCTCGACGGCGACCGAGGCCACGGAAACGCTTCCGCGCTGGATGCTCGTATGCGTGCGGACATGCTTGCCCACATGAAAGGCGCGCTGGAAGGCCTTGTTCAATCGCGCGCCGGTATGATTATAGATCCGCGCCATTTCGTAGGCGTCCTTGATCTGCCCCAGGATCTCCGTCTCGCCCAGCACCATGGAATCAAGCCCGCAGGCCACTTTGAACAGGTGGCGCAGGCTTTGCGGTTCGGTAAGGGTATAGAAATGACCGGGTGAAATCTCCTCGGCCCCCGGTGTCTTTCCTTCCTTCGCGGCAAGAAAATTTTTCAACTGCGCGAACGCCTGGGCCGGTTCTATCGATGTTGCCGCATAGATTTCCACGCGGTTGCAGGTGGAAAGGATCACGGCTTCATCGACCGCGCCCGTATCGCGCAATTGTTTGAGCGCCATGGGGACCTCTGCCTCGGCAAACGCGAACCGCTCCCGCAGATCAACCGGCGATGTATGATGGCTCAGGCCTATGACAATGAATTTCATGCGGCGATGTTCATTGATGATGGGCGGGTGACAGCAAAATGAATCCCCAAAATGTGAGCAGGATGAACGCAAAACTGGCGACCGCGCTCCAGGCAAAGCGCCGTCCGCCCGGCCCAAACCGCCAGCGCATCGCCAGCAGCACCAGGTAGAACAACCAGATAAAGACCGAATAATCGAGCAGCGGGTCTGATTTGAAATAGACCTGGTATTTTTGCTTGAGCAGCCAGGGGCTGATCGCCAGCCCCGCGGTGAGCAGGACAAATCCGCAGATCAACAATCCGTTCAACACGCGTTCGAGCCGTTGGATGGGCGGGAGCAACGAGGTGATCGCCCGGAGCTTGTGAAATTTCAGGTCATGTTCCTGCGTCAGGAACATCGCCGCCGCCACGGCGCTGAAACCAAAGGAGCCGATGGCCAGCAGGATCAACGACGCATGGAGGCTGACCAGCCCGTTGGAAAAATCCGGCTTGGGACCACGCTCGTCCAGCGACGGCATCAACGCGAAAACGCCCATCGCAAAAAGCACCGGCGCGGCGAACGCGCCGAGAAATCGCAGCCGTCGAAAAATCCCCAGGCCAAGGTAGGCGACGACAATGGTCCAGGAAATGAAGGCAGTGGCTTCGTACAGATTATTGACCGGGCAGGCATTGATGGAAAAGCCCCGCTTGACCATCGCCGTGGTGTGCAATGCGAAAGCGGCCAGCAACAGGAAATAGTTCACATGGTCATCCGTGCGAAATTCCTTTCGCCACAGGAAAACGGAATAGGCCGTGCTCAAACCGTAAACGACTACGGCCAGCAGGAAAAAATGACGGTCGGTGAACCAATACACCCTCACAGGTTAAATCAGGGGGAAGAAAAATGGAAGAATGCAGAAATTTGCCTTTTTAACACGAAATCCATCGCTTTTTTGTTTCCGGGCAACATTACACCCTATTTTTCCATGCTAGGCTGCCAACGTGCGAAATGTGCATCCATGTTTTGGCAGGAGCCGGGGTAACGAGGCTCAAAAATCTGCGTTCTTCTGTGTCATCTGCGGATTCCTCTTTGGCCCATTCTGTCATTCGGTCTATAAAACCCCTTTTTTGCCAAACGAACCCAAACTTTTTAAGAGATATTTCATCCCATCATTCTCCAAATCAATAGGTTCTGAAAAACCGGCAAAAGTTGCCCCCCTCAAAACGAACCCAAACAAACCCAAATCCAGTCCGGTAAAGTGGCTATCGGCTATTGAATATTGGCTATTCTTCCCAAAAACTGCGTTTCTCAGCAAAATCTGCGGATTCCGTCCCCTCGCCTGTTACGCGAAGTTACGCGAAGTTACGCGAAGTTGCACGAAGTTGCGGATAGTTGCACGAAGTTGCGGATAGTTGCACGAAGCAACGTTTTAGCTCAAAAAATTATCAACCTTCGACCCTCACGGCCCATACAAATCCAATTCTTGCAATCCATGTAGGATACTCTAGTCTGCAAAAAACAAATAGGGATATGAGTTATACCGCGCAATACCTTCAATCTGAAAGCGCCGCACAAGGGGTGGAAATCATCATTTTGGTCAACTGCATGATCCAGGACGCCATCCGTCTGGGCGCCAGCGACCTGCATATCGAACCTTGGGAAGGCGCCATCGCCGTGCGCGCCCGCGTGAACGGCGTTCTCACCGAAGTCGTGCATGTGCCCGGTGAACTTTTGGACAAGGTCTCCGCGCGCTTCAAGGTCATGGCCAATCTCGTGACGTACCAGGCAGGAATGCCGCAGGACGGCACCATTGTCACCGGGCCGGAATTGGACAATGTCCAATTGCGCGTCTCCATTTTTCCCACCACGCGCGGCGAAAAGATCGTGGCGCGATTATTCGATCCGCGCGACCGCCGCTTCGACCTGGACGGCCTTGGCTTTGAATTGGATTCGCTTGCCGGATTGAAACGATTGCTCAAGCACACCAGCGGCCTGCTGTTGTGCACCGGCCCGACCGGCTCGGGGAAAACGAACACGATGTATTCGTCGCTCTGCCACATCATCCAGCGCGATGGTTCGGCGGTGAGCGTGAGCACCGTGGAAGACCCGGTGGAATTCAATCTCCCCATGGTCAGCCAGACCCAGATCAATCCGGCCCAGGAATTCACTTATGCAGTCGCGTTGCGCAGCATCATGCGGCAGGACCCGGAGATCGTCATGGTCGGCGAGATCCGCGACCCCGAAACCGCGGCCATCGCCGTGCAAGCGGGACTCACCGGCCATCTCGTCATCAGCACCATCCATTCCGGCGTGGCAGCGGGCGCGTTCACCCGGCTCATCAACATGGATATCGAGCCGTTCATGCTCGCGTCATCGATCCTGGGAGTGATGGGCATGCGACTGGTGCGGCGGGTTTGCGACCATTGCGGGCAAGCTCACCAGCCCGAACCAAGCCAGTTGAAAGTCGTCCCGGACGAGATGATTCCGAAAGCGAATTTCCGGAAAGGCGCCGGTTGTGAACATTGCACCTTCACCGGTTTTTCCGGCCGGGTGCCTGTCAGCGAACTGCTGGCGGTGACCGAGCCGTTCCGCGAAGCCGTCATGAAAAAAGTACCGACGCGCGCCCTGGAAGAGATCGCCATCCAAAACGGCATGCGAACGCTCTGGCAAAATGGGTTGGCCCGGGCGCTCTCAGGCCAGACGTCACTGGAAGAAATCATCCGCTCCCTGGCCGTGGACATGATCTAGCGTAATGAGGCCGGCGCAGTTCCTTCTGCCGCGGGAGCGGGAGAAGGTGGTTCCGCCGGCGCGGAACCGGATGAGGGTCGTGGGGGAAAGCCGATCAAAGCGCCGGCTGAATCCTGTGGTAACTTAGCGGTTATTTCGCCATCGGCCATCCCGCTTTCACCATCGCCTTATAACCCCCGGCCAGCGAAAAGACATTGGCATATCCCATCCGCTGGGCGACGTCGCAGGTCAGGGCCGAGCGAAATCCCCCGCCGCAATACATGATGATCTCCGTGGCCGCATCCGGAAACGTCGTTTCCAGGTCGCGCTCCAGGATCCCCTTGCCGAGATGCTTCGCCTCGACTGCGTGGCCCGCGCTCCATTCATTGTCCTCGCGCACATCCACCAGCATGGCCCGGGGATTTTTGGCGAGGCGTTGGCGGGCTTCCTCGATGGTAACCTCGCGAACGCGTGTCCTGGCTTCTTCGGTAAGTTTCAAAAATCCGGGTGAATGGTTCATGACGCCAAATTAAATCCTATTGCGCCGGGGTCAAATCAATTTGACCCCGCGGCTCAAAACGGGTTTACTGCGGTCATGAAATCGTTTGCGCCATTGGCTTTTGTATGCGTCGGTCTGCTGACCGGTTGCTCGTCAACCAAGCAAAGTCACTTTTCCCCCACCCCCGGCCCCTCGACCACCCTGGTGACGCCCGACACAACGCTCTCAGCAAAAGTCGTCTCCTATAATGCCGTCGGCCGTTTTGTTGTCCTGAGTTTTCCTGTCGGCGAAATGCCGAAAACCGACGACACGCTTTTTCTTTATCACGGCGGCGTGAAAACCGGGGAAGTCAAGATCACCGGCCCTCAGCGCAATACGGACGTCGTGGGAGATCTCCTTGACGGCGAAGCCCAGGTGGGCGATGAAGTCCGTAGCCAGTAGGATCCATCCGATCAATGTGTCTGATCAACAATTGGTAGCGCATCGTTGTAAGTCACCGACGCTCGTTTATCATCAAGCCTCGTAATCACAATCCCGGATTGCCCAAGCAAATCCTTCTCTACCATTTTCGCACGTTTATTGGCCCAAAATCACTTCAATCCCTGTTTTGCAAATCACTCCTCCGGCTTCTGCAATTTCTCAGTGATGGGCTTGACCGTTTTGGGCAGCGCATCTTTCTGGTAGGGGGAATGGAGATTGAAATAAATGCCGCACATCGGGCGTTCCTCGCCGCTTTCGCTTAAAATGATCGTCACGCGCTTATCCAGCGCGATGCCGTGGCGCATCCCGGCCCCGCGGTTCTCATAGGCCTTGATCGCCTTGACCATCAGCGATTGCAGGGAAGCTTCGAAATCCTCCGGCGTTTTGTCCACGCAGACGATGTATTTGTCATATACCTTGGCGGCGGCGGAAATCTCGCGCTTGAACGTATCAATGGTCACCACTCCAAGATAAAAAATCTGCCGGGGAATGGAAATCAATTTTCATCGCTTTGTTTTGCCACCTTCAGCTTTTGCCTTTCACCAAACAGAGCGGTCCCCACCCGGACAATCGTCGCGCCTTCCTCGATAGCGGCCTCAAAATCGCCGCTCATGCCCATGCTCAAATGGGGCAGCGGCGCGCCAAGGATCTTTTCGCACTCACTTTTAAGTTCGCGTAACCGTTGGAAATGCACTCGCGATTTCTGGGAATCAGTAGTATATGGCGGGATGGCCATAAGGCCGTGGATCTCAACTTTGGGCAAGGCATTGATCTCCTTCAACTCGCGGAGCAAGGCCTCCGGGGCGTACCCAAACTTGCTGGCCTCCCCGGCCACATTGACTTCGAGCAGGATGGGCATGGTTTTGGCAGCCTGTTCACAGCGTTTGGATATTTCCTTCGCCAGGGCCAGGCTATCCACACTTTGGATCATTTCGGATAGTTCGACCGCATCGCGGACTTTGTTTGACTGCAAGTGCCCGATGAAATGCCAGCGCGCTTTGCCCGGACATAACGGGATTTTCGCCTTCGCCTCCTGGATCTTACTCTCGCCAAAAAAGACCTGTCCGCAATCGACCGCCTCCCGGATGGTCTCCGCCGGATGCGTTTTGGAGACCGCCAGCAAAAGAACGGATTGCGCATCGCGCCCCGCCCTGTCACAGGCGGCGCGAATCCGTTGTTGAATCGAATCCAGATTTTGGGCCAAACTCATGCGGTAATCGTAAATCGCAAATCATGAATCGTAAATGAACTACTGGCTCGTAAAATCCGAACCCGAAGCCTATTCCTGGTCGCAATTGGTCAAGGACGGCAAAACCTCATGGACCGGCGTGAGAAATTTCGCCGCCCGAAACAATCTGCGCGCCATGAAAAAAGGCGATCTCGTGTTCTTCTATCATAGCGTTGAGGAAAAATCCGTCGTCGGCCTGGCGCGCGTGGAAAAGGAAGCGTATCCCGATCCCACGGCCAAAGAAGGCGATTGGGCCGCGGTGGATCTGGCGCCCGTCAAAGCTTTGGCGAAGCCCGTCACGCTGGCACAGATCAAGGCTGACAAAGCTTTGGGTGAAATGGCGTTGGTCAAGATCGGGCGATTGTCGGTGACGCCAGTCACTTCCGCGCAATTTTTGCGTCTGCTGTCGTTGTCGGGAACAAAAGTCTGACGAATCCAGTCCCCGCTGATTAGCAGCTTGGTTTCGGCGTCCTTGTCGCTAAGATTCAGGCGTGGCAACCGACATTAAATCGCTGACCCGCGAGGAACTGGAACTCCAATTCAAAGATTGGGGCCAGCCTGCTTATCGCGTAAAGCAACTGCTTGACTGGATTTATGCCCTGCGCGCCACCGATTGGGACATGATGACCAACCTGCCAAAGCCTTTGCGTGATAAATTGCGCGAAAATTTTTCTCTGCAAAAACTGGAACTGGCCCGCAAACAAGGTTCGCACGATACCACCCAAAAATTCCTCTGGAAACTGAGCGATGGACAATTCATCGAGAGTGTTTTGATCCCGGCGAATCCGGCGCTGTATGGCGAAGCCAGCGACCGCCATACGTTGTGCATCTCCACCCAGGTCGGCTGCGCGTACGGTTGCAAATTTTGCGCCAGCGGTTTGGACGGCTGGAAACGTAATTTGCAACCGAATGAAATCGTGGAACAAGTGCTTGCCGTGGAACGCGCGATGCCTGCAAAAGCCAGACAAGTCGACAACATCGTAGTGATGGGCATGGGCGAGCCGCTGGCAAATTATGACAACCTGCTGAAGGCGCTGAAAATCTTGAATGCCCCGTGGGGCGGCGGGATTGGAGCGCGCAAAATCACCATTTCCACCAGCGGCCTCGCGCCGCAGATCCGCAAGCTGGCAAATGAACCGTTGCAATTTCGCCTGGCCATCTCTCTCCACGGCGCCACGGATGAAGTGCGGAACAAAATCATGCCGGTGAACAAAAAATTCCCCCTCCATGAACTTGTCGCCGCCTGCTCGGATTATCAAAACAAGAAAAAACGGATGCTGACGTTCGAATATATCTTGATCGCCGGCATCAATGATTCAGTGGAACAAACCAAACCGCTGGCCGCGCTCGCCAAAAAGCTTTTCGCCAAGGTCAATCTCATCCCCAACAACAAAGTGGAAGACCTGCCCTGGGAACGCCCGTCCGAAGCGGTTTGTGAAAGATTCCTCGAAGCGCTCCAGAAACAGAAGGTCACGGCAACGTTGCGGCGCGAAAAGGGCCATGATATCGACGCCGCCTGCGGTCAGTTGCGATTGAAAACCGAGCGCGAGGGTGTCTAGTGGGCGTCCGGCTTGCGCTGATACACGATCAGGCAGTCGCCGCTGACATCGGCATTTTTTGCGGTATCACCCCAGACACTTTCGATATTCCCCCCGGCGTTGCGGACGACTCCGATCCGATCGTAAAAATGGTTCTCATATTGGGTGGCCCAATCCACGATGAGGTGGTTTGAGTGCGGGTGAAAAAGCCACGAAAGCCCGTAGGTGACGCCCACCAGATATTCCGGCTGGTTGGTTTCGATCTCGGAGATCATCTCATGCTGCATGTCCAGCGCGGCGCCCTGCGGTTCCATCAAGGCGTATGTATAAATGTAACCGGTCGCTGAATGGCGGCGCGCGTAAAAATAAATTTCCGGCTCGGAACCGATCACGGCGATCTTTGCATCCGCCGCCGAATTTTTTCGAAGGTAGTCGCCCACGACAACTGCTTCATCCACCGGATTCAGTTCGTAGAGATTGTCAGCCACCTGCCGGGGCGTAAGCTGGAAAAAGAATTGCGATTGATACGTCACCGCCCAGCCGAAAACCAGGCCGAATAAGATCAGCGGTAAACTCTGGAAAACATCCTGCAGCCGGGGGAACCGCAGGACGTGTTGCATGGCCACCACCGACATTCCCACCATGAGCGCGAACGCGGGCAGGAGCAGGATGAAATAATGTCCGCGAAAATAATATCCGGCAGCCGTTCCAAAAAACGAACAAAGCCAAAAAACCAGCACGACCAGCGCGGGCTTACGAAGCTTTTTATCAAAGGCGGCCAGGAGCAGCCCGATGGCGGCCAATACCCAAAATCCGATCGAGAAATAAAACGTTTGCTGCAAGTGTTGCCCCAGCAATTGCATTCCTTCCGAGCGGGGCAACATGCTGGCATACCGGGCGGCATACATACACGCCCAAAACAAAAATCGCCCAAAATCACCTGCCACCAGGCATGCAAGGCAAAACATCGCCAGGGGCAAAAGCGCGCCGCCGCCAAAGATAAGAATCTTCCTCGCGAACTGCCTCGTGAACAGGCCGCCGTCTTTTGCCTCGTGCCAAATCAGAAATATTCCCGCGAATAAAATAAAAAACATGCCTTGTTGGATCATCAAAAATGCGAGACCGTAAAGCAGGCCGCTAAAAAAGAGTGTGCGCGGTGATTTGCTCTCCTCCGCCATCAGCAACAACAACGTCGCCGGCACGGCGAACAGCACTACAAAATGATTCGCATGCGTCGCCATTCCCAAAACCGTTGGGCTGACCGACATCAAGCCATAGCTGGCACAGGCCACCAGGCCGGCCGCGACACCAAACAACTTCCGCCCAAGCATGAAGACAAAGATTATTGTCAGGCTATTGGCCGCGATGAGGGTCAAATGGACCCCGGCGATCGTCTGCCCGAACACCGCCATGCCCGCCGCATAAGCGAAATAGGTGCCCGGCAACTTCATGTTGTAGGCCAGTTCGTAGGGCGGGATGCCTTGCAGGATCAATTGTCCGGCGTAGGCATATTCGCCTTCATCACGCTCCAGGGGCATTTCCAAAAGACGCACCCGGATGAAACCGATGAAAAGCAAAACGAGCAGGACGATAAGCCAGGGCCATAAGCGAGCCAGCGGCTTTCGCGAAGGTTTATTTGCCGCCGGTTGATTGTCCATCGCGATTGAAATAACACGAAAGCGGAAATGCGGAAAGCGGAAAGCGAAGATAAGGACTTCGCGCATTAGTGACTACACGGACTGCTGGCATTCCCCTTTAATTTTCAACTCAATTTTCTCTCAACTATTTGGCATTTTACCGTATCTTTGTCGTGTGATTGCCCTTCTTGATTACGGTTCCGGCAACTTGCGCAGCGTCCACAAAGCGCTGCTCAAGGCAGGCGCGGAGGTGCGCATCGCCAAAACGCCGAAAGAGATCGGCGACGCGCGCGCGATGGTCCTGCCCGGCGTCGGTGCATTCGACGATTGCATCCATGCCCTCCGCAAACAGGAATTGCTCGAGGCCGCGAAGAAATTCATCGAGAGCGGCAGGCAATTCCTGGGGATCTGCGTCGGTTATCAGGCATTGTTTGAGAAAAGCGAGGAATTCAACTCCTGCGCCGCCGGCCTGGGTGTCTTCCAAGGCAACGTCGTTCGCTTTTCCGAAAAGCATGGATTGAAGATTCCCCAGATCGGCTGGAACCAGCTTGAGATCGTCCGGCGCGATTGCCCGCTCTTTCGCGGAATAGAAGATGGCAGCTATGTTTATTTCGTCCATAGTTTTTATCCGGAACCGGTGGACAAAAGCATCATCGCCACCCGTACGGATTATGGCAGTGCTTTTGCGTCAGCCGTCTGGTGCGACAACGTTTTCGCCACGCAATTTCACCCGGAAAAGAGCCAGCGCATCGGTTTACAATTGCTGGCTAATTTCGTGGCGTTGGCGAAATGAGCGGCAAAGCCTTATCCGGGAACGAGGGACCCAAAAGGCGAAAGGGCTCAAAAATCCTCTTGGGGACTGCCATCCTGTTTCTAATCGTGGTCATTACGTACGCGGCAATGGATATTGTGAGCGTGAATTCGTGGGACAGGTCGAAGCGCCAGATGGCCACCCAAGGCGAATCATTGGACTTCGCTGATTTTATTCCCAAACGCACACCCGACGAACGCAATTTTGCCTTGGCGCCGATTATTGCATCTTCTTACAACTTTATACTTGATTCCAATGGCAACCAGATTCTTCCATGGAAAACAAACATTAACGACCGATTGTCCATGAGTATATATGACGATCATAGTGCGATCGGAGAACCAGGCTTTCACCTCGAAGGCTGGGTTGTCGGGGAGAAAACAGATTTGAAAGCGCAACAGACGTATTACCGCGCGCTCGCCAGAGAAACGAATACCTTTCAGGTTCCGCCCCAACCAGGTAATCCTGCACAAGATGTCCTGTTGGCGTTAAGCAAATACGATTCTAATGTCGATGAATTGAAGGTTGCTTGTCGTCTCCCCGATTCGCGATTTCCACTGAACTATGGAGATATTTTGATCTTCCTTCCGCATTTGGGCGCATTAGATACTTGCAGCCAAATGCTAAATCTCCGCGCCGTTGCGGAATTGCAAAACGGCCAAAACCAGCAGGCTCTTGAAGATATCGAGACATCGTTCCGTTTAATTGAATCAATCCGAACCGAGCCATTCTTGATTTCCGGTTCAGTCCGCGCTCAAATGTTAACTGAAACCATCCAACCAATCTGGGAAGGGCTTAACGGGCATGAATGGTCAACCTTGCAACTTGACCGCCTGAAAAAGGATTTGCAAGGATTTGATTTTGTATCTGACTATAAGTTCAATACCCGTGGCGAGCGGGCACACAACCTCCGCGAAATAGAATCTATCCGACATGTGCGACGCCTTGCCCCTTACCTAATTCACGCTGAAATTGGCGCTGATGGCCAACCCGAGCTTTCCTATTCTAACGAGGTTTTAAAAACTGCTCGAAGCATTATTTATCACAGCATCCCCGATTCGGTTTTTTATCAGAATGAAATAAATCTGGCAAATATTTACCAGAATTGGATTTTGCCGATCGTTGATCCCCAAAAGCAAACCATTTCGCCTGATGCCGAAAATGCGGCTGCAATTGAAATAAGAAAAGAATACGGCCACTTTTCATCTGATAAAATATTCATTCGTTATTTTCTTCCCGGCGTACCAAATGTCACCATTCACGAGGCCTTCGCACAAGACGCTGTCAATATGGCACGGATTGCCTGTGCTCTGGAGCAATATCGGATAGAATCAAAAAATTATCCCACTAAACTCGATTCGTTAGTTCCTCGCTTCCTTAATGCGGTCCCTCATGATGTCATTGATGGTCACCCATTTAAATACTATCCTACCAATGAAGATCGATTCATCCTCTATTCCGTTGGGTGGAATAAAACGAATGAAGGCGGCCGTGCCGCACTTTACTCATACAGAGATAATAATGACATCTGGGATGGCGATTGGATTTGGAATGGCGTAGGTACAACGAATGAAATGCCCCACCCATAATTCCGACACCAATTCCGGCTTGCCGGTAATTCAAAGCGGGCGTAGATTTGGAACGTGAGCATTGAATTGCTTCAAAACGAGGTTAGCGCACTGTCGTCAGAGCAGTGTCGCAAACTCATGGCTTTCATGGTCGCACTTGAGGATCAAAATCGCGCCGGTTATGCAGCGGAACTGGCGCGAAAAATTGATGATAAATCCCCCGACCGCTGGCTAACACCCGAACAGATCGAAAGCAAACTTGGGCTTGATCCCCAATGAGCGATTTGCTTCGGCGTTTCCGTCCAATTTTTCCGATTATGTGGAATACGATGCGACCGGACGATGAATCGAAGTTCATGTCTTTGGCAGATACGCCGTTAAATTCTGGGACGATTTCTCCGACCGACACGTTAAAATCCTGGATTTGCATATTGCGGATCGATCATGAAATGTTCCACCCATAACTTCGAAGCCATCGGCATCTGCTCGTATTGTGGACGCGCCGTGTGTGGACAATGTCCCAAACCCTCCGGACCCCGTTTGGTTTGTTCAGAGGCCTGTGCCGCCGCATTAGCCCAAGCAGGCAAAGCCATGGAGACCATCCTCCAAAAGAGCCTCCAGAACGCCAGGGCCAGCGCGTATTATTATTTTTTGTGCGCCGCAGCTTGTGCGGCGGGTGCGGCGGGCGCGTGGTATTATCTACACGTGCCCTTTCTAATCTGGTTCATGGCCGGGTGCGGCGGTGTTTTTGGTATCACCGGCTTGTGGTATGCCTACCTGGCCAGGAAACAGTCCTGACAAAGGCATTTTTATTTGTTAGCCTTTCCGGGATTTTATGAGTTCAGAAAATAAAGACGCCGCGCCGTCCGATTTCATCCGGGACATCGTCGCCAAACATGTGGCGGAAAACAAATATCCGCAGATCCACACCCGTTTTCCTCCGGAGCCGAACGGCTACCTTCATATCGGCCATGCCAAGAGCATTTGCCTGAATTTCGGCATCGCGCGCGAGTTCGACGGCATCTGCAACCTCCGCATGGACGACACGAACCCTGCCAAGGAGGATGTCGAATATGTGGATTCCATCCAGGAAGACGTGAATTGGCTCATCGGCGGCTGGGCGGATCAGAAACTTGGCCTGAAGGAAAAAGGTAAAACGGCGGAAAGCGTTTCGAGCAACGGCAAACCTGATTTTTATCTCGCTCCCATAACTGGTAGGGCGGGCAGTCCCCTGCCCGCCGCCGGCGCGCACGGAGTGACGCGCCCTACCGAACCATTCTATGCCTCTGATTATTTTGACCAGATTTATGAATACGCCGTGGCTCTGATCAAAAAGGGCAAGGCCTACGTCTGCGACCTATCGCCAAAAGAGACGGATGAATACCGCGGCTCACCTGACCGGCCTGGAAAAGACTCGCCCTGGCGCAACCGCAGCATCGAGGAGAGCCTGGACCTCTTCACGCGCATGAAGAACGGCGAGTTTCCCGATGGTGCGCGGTCCTTGCGCGCCCGGATCGATATGGCGTCGCCGAATATCTGGCTGCGCGATCCCCTGCTCTACCGCATCCGCCATGCCGAGCATCATCATACCGGTGGCAAATGGTGCGTTTATCCGCTTTACGATTTCGCGCATTGCCTGAGCGATTACCTCGAAGGCATCACCCATAGCATTTGCACGTTGGAATTTGAAGTGCACCGCCCGCTGTACGATTGGATTCTGGAAAATCTCGACCTGCCGCGCCCGCTGCCGAAGCAATACGAATTTGCGAAGCTCATCCCCAGCTACATGATCGTTTCCAAGCGGAAACTCATCCAGCTCGTGAATGAGAAGATCGTCACCGGTTGGGACGACCCGCGTTTGCCGACCATCAGCGGCATTCGTCGGCGCGGCGTGCCGGCCAGCGCATTGCGAAATTTTGCCATGGGCGTCGGCGTTACCAAATATATCTCCGTCACGGACATCGCCGTATACGAACACGCCATCCGGGAAGATCTGAACAAGATCGCCCTGCGCCGACTTGCCGTCCTGCACCCGATCAAAGTTGTCATCACCAACTATCCTGAAGGGAAAATTGAAGAACTGGATGCCGTTAATAATCCTGAGGATGAAAGCACCGGCAAGCGAAAGGTCCCTTTCAGCCGCGAACTATTCATTGAACGCGATGATTTCATGGAAAATGTCGCGCCAAAATTCTTCCGGCTCAAACCCGGTGGCGAAGTGCGTCTGAAATATGCCTACATCATCAAGTGCGATGAAGTGATGAAGGACGCCAGTGGCAACATCACTGAATTGCATTGCACCGCCGACCTGGACAGCAAGACTGGCGGCGCGACCTCCAATCGCAAGATCAAGGGGACCATCCATTGGGTCAGTGCGGGACATGCCATCGACGTCGAGGTGCGACTGTACGACCGCTTGTTCACCGAAGCCGAACCGGAAAAGGACGGACGCGATTTCAAGAGCGTCCTCAATCCACATTCGCTCGAAGTCATCACCGCCAAATGCGAGCCCGGCCTGAAAGACGCCAAGCCGACCGAACGCTATCAATTCGAGCGTCTCGCTTACTTCGCCCTGGACAAGGATTCATCCCCGCAAAAGTTGGTTCTGAACAGGACTATTACTCTTAAGGATACCTGGGCCAAAGAAGTGCGGAAAAGCTGATTGCTTTTCATGCCAGACGACTCATTCAAGGAATTTATGCTCGACCAATTGAGCGCGCATTTTATTCCCTCTCCCTGCGCCTTGCGCGGGGAGAGGGTTAGGGAGAGGGGACTTTAACTCTCGTCCGACGTTTTTTTACACCTCCTCTCCCCGACCCTCCCCTCCAATAAAATTGGAGGAGAGGGAGTCAACATCGGAGAAAATTTTTCCACATAGTCTTTTCAATCCACTCATCTGCCCTATCTTCCACTGATGCCCGACGACTCGTTCAAGGAATTTGTGCTCGACCAATTGAGCGCGTTGCCGGAGTTGCGTGCCAGGGCAATGTTCGGTGCGCATGGGCTTTATTCCGGCGACCGTTTCTTCGGAATCCTGGACGAAGGCCGGTTATTCTTCAAAACGGATGCCCAATCGCAGCCGGATTATACTTCGCACGGCATGGGACAGTTCACTTATATGTCTCGCGGCAAAAAGATGACGATGAGTTATCATGAAGTGCCGCCGGAGGTATTGGAAAACCCACACGAAATCGTGGAATGGGCGCGCAAGGCGATGCGCCTGGCGACGACCAAACGTAAATGAGAGGGATATGTTTGGTGCCTGCTACGGACTGACAATCCGGAAAAAGGCGTTAGGCGAGGAGTTGGTGATGGCGAATCCTGTGATTTGAATGCCATTCGTGACCGTCACCCAATTGGCCGAGGACAGATTGGTGGACATCTGCAACGTATAACTGGCACCCACCGCCGGCCAATAGAGGACCGACTGGTTGCCCGTTTGCGAAATGTTCAACGCCGGCGCCGGCGGTTCAAAAGCGAGATATGTCGGACTATCCAGATTGGAGGCAAAAGTGCCCAGCAAAACTCCTTTCGAATTAAATTTGAAAATATTACCGCTCCCATAATCCGCTTCATATAGATTTCCGGCATCGTCGAATGCCAAGCCAGCAGGTTCGTCCAGACCGGAAGAGACAAAAGTGCTGAAAACGCCATTCGTCGTGTATTTGTAGATGGCATTGTTTGCAAAATCCGCTACAAACACGCTATTCGAACGATCAATGGCCAGGCCAACGGGATCGCCCAGGCTATTGGAGAATAAAGTGCTGCGAGTACCAGCCGGAGTGAATTTATAAACGTGTCCTGAACCGATGGCATTGCCCTGATCGGCTTCATATAGGTTCCCGGCACTGTCAAAAGCCAACCCGGACGGGTAGATCAATCCACTCGCAAAAGGATTGAAAGTTCCTGTCGGCGTATATTTGATGATTCTCCCATTACTGGTGTCCGTCACAAAAACGTTGCCATTCGTATCAATGGCCAATCCGACTGGGATAAATCCCGAAGAAAAGTAAATCCGGGCTCCATCAGTGAATTGAAAAATATTGCTGCTGCCATAGTCTGCTTCAAATAATTTCCCACCGCTGTTGAATGCCAAACCATAAGGACTGGACAATCCGGCAGCGTAAACGCTTTGTGTTCCATTGGTAGTGAACAGGTAGATATTGCCACTGCCACTATCCGACTCCAGAAGGTTCTGCGCGCCCGCACCGATCGGCACCAAAACAATGACTGCTGTCAGGACGGTGATCCACACGATGATTAATAATTTCTTTCCCATAGGCGCCGATTCCCGGCACCTATAAACTAAATTGCACTTGCCCAGGCTTCAAATTATTTCTTCAATGAGCCAGATTCGTTAAAAGGCGATGCCACCAGCCCAAAAACCCCGCCACTCCCGCAGGACATGCGTGCGCCTAAAATGGACGGGTTGGGTGGTTTTGGCACTCGGAATCCTCTCCGCCGCTTTAGTCTATGGGATCGGCTCGCGCGCTGAGGGCATGAACAATGATCCTTCCATGCTCCGGTTCAACGATGCCACCCAACGGCAGATGGGAAATCTTTACGGCAATTCCGGCGTCATGATGGATGAATGGACGGAAGACCTGAAACAGCCGGGCACACAAGCCATCCTCATCCTCATTGTCTCTGGCCTGATTTCGGGCGGTTGTTTTTATTTTGCGCGCCAGCTCGCCCTGGATGAAGAACCCCCATCGCCACAGGCCTGATTTGTTGCATTTTACAGGCCATCCTTTGCGAAATGCCATGACCTCAGTCATTTAAAATGCAGTATCACTGGATAATTATCGGCTCACTCCCTGGCATACCAAACGCTCATCGCATTCTCACATGAAGAAATTGATGTTCGTGATCGCTCTTGTGTCAGCATCCCGGTTGATCGCCTGTGCACAGGATACGAATCCAACGAATGCGATCCAAACGCAGATGTCGCCAATACCATTGAGCGATGTGGCCCACACCTTGAGCGCGGGCTTGATGATCGGTGAACCGACGGGGCCAACGGTGAAATATTTTCTCACGGATATGGTCGCGGTGGATGCCGCGGCAGGCTGGTCGCCCTACCGACATGCGACCGCAGAAATCCATGCGGACATCCTGGTGCACGATTTTGAACTGTTGCACGTGGATCAAGGACAGTTGCCGGTGTATATCGGCGCCGGCGCTCTGGTAAGGTTCCGGCATAACGAAGACGACCAGGCAGGGATCCGCCTGCCGATCGGGATCTCGTACATGTTCCAAAATATCCCGGTGGACGTTTTCGCGGAAGTGGGTCCGGCAATCATCTTCACGCCGGACGTGCGGGGTGAAATTGTTGGTGGCATCGGCGCGCGTTACCGGTTCTAAACCGGATCAAGATTTTTCGCCAAGGGAAGAAGAAACGGAAAAGGGCGCGAACGAACTTCTCGTTCGCGCTCTTTCATTTTCTCGAAAACCGCTGGCGTCGCGGCGCAATTTTTCGTTTCCTACCGCCGTGATCGCCGACTCTATTTTCGCCTCGCTCGCCCTGCTGAGCTTCGCGCTCTTGCTCTGGCAATGGGTTGCCGCGCAAAGATTCCCGCTGCACCAGCGGATCACGGTACCGGATTTTACGCCGGCGATCTCAATCCTTAAACCCCTGAAAGGCTGCGATGAGACGACCGTCGCTTCGCTGGAATCCTGGTTGATCCAGAATTATTCCGGGCAAATCCAGATACTCTTCGGTGTGGCCGACGCCGGCGACCCCGTCTGCCAACCGACTTTGGAACTGCTCAAGAAATATCCGCAACTCGATGCCCAACTCGTCGTTTGCAATGAAGTCCTCGGCGCCAATGCCAAAGTATCCACGCTCGCCCAATTGCAAAAGGCCGCCAAACACAACCTGATCCTCATCAATGATGCCGATGTGCGGATCCCGCCGGAATTCCTTGCCAATTTTGTCGCGCCGCTGCGCGATGGGAAAATTGCGCTGGTGAACTGTTTTTATCGCCTGGCCAATCCCACGACCTCCGCGATGCAATGGGAAGCCGTTGCGATCAACGCCGATTTCTGGAGCCAGGTCCTTCAATCGCAGATGTTGAAACCGCTCGATTTCGCGCTCGGCGCAGCCATCCTGGTGCGCCGAAAATCGCTGGAGACCATCGGGGGGTTCAAATCCCTGGTGGATTGTCTCGCGGATGATTTCCAGCTTGGCCATCGCATCGCCAAAAGCGGCTCGAGCATCGCCCTCTGTCCCGTCGTGGTTGAATGCTGGGATGCGCCGATGGATTGGCGGCAGGTGTGGAAACATCAACTTCGCTGGGCGCGGACCATCCGGGTCTGCCAGCCCCTGCCCTATTTTTTCAGCATCCTGTCCAACGCTACGTTCTGGCCGCTGGCCTGGGCGGCAGTTTCCGCTGCGACATCAAAAACATTTTGCGGCGTGTTTGCCGCCATTGCCCTCGTATTGATTCGGATCTGCCTGGCACAGCGGTTGCAGCGCCGTTTCACTCCCGAACGCAGATTGGTCTCGCCGTTTTGGCTGGTTCCGGTGAAAGATCTGCTGCAGGCCTTGATTTGGTTCTGCGCCTTCGCGGGAAGCACCGTCGAGTGGCGGGGGCACAAAATGAGATTGCGGCGCGATGGAACTTTGATTGCGAAACCGGGTGCGGACTGATAGCGTGCAGGCGGTCAGGCGCTTAGCGCAGCGGTAGCGCAGCAGCTTTACACGCTGTTGGTCGGGGGTTCGAATCCCTCAGCGCCTACCATCTTCCTCTGGAGATTGGTAACATTAAAATTGGATTAACGTACGATTAAATCGGCAACCCGTCATTGACGTCAGAAAGTGGTGTGATAAAAATTGCGCGTTCTTATGACGTATCCAGATTTTAATTTTCGCTGTCCGTTAGGGTTGGCATAGAGATTTAGCCCGCGGCGAGGCTTGGACAGCGACCCCCTAGTTGGCCCGCCGCCCTTCTGAGCGTCTACGGTGAAGACGTTTAAATCTCAATCACCGCGTGAAGCCGGACGTAAGTCCGGCTTTATGTTTTTTGGCGAAGCCTCCCGCTGCCGCTCAATTCAGATGCGAAGGATTGGACTCGCGTTTTGGCCTCGTGATAGCCAGTAAAAATGCCGCCCAAAGTGCCAGGACCAAAGTGAGGAGCGGGACAAACCAAGTGGGCATCTGGTTGTGCAGTTCGGGCACACTGACTCCATACATGGAGGCCACCCAAATATCGAACCGGAGGTCGAATGCGGCCAACATCACAATGCAACACGAAGCCAATTGCCTGAGGTACGCCAGCCCGATCGCTGGTCCGGTCAGGCCTTGAAGTTTGAAGTAGTTCCAGATTCCCAACCCCGCCATCAATCCTCCAATGATCGCTGCCCCCAGGCGATCATGAGTCTGCCACGCCATAAAAATGATGCCCCAAAAAATCATCAAATGTGTCCCGGCCACCATCGCCACAGACATGCCCGACTGAGCCGTTGTTGCCGCCGGTTGAAGAATTTCTCCGGATTTTTTGCCCTGCTCTTCCTGGGCCTGGGTCTGACGGAATATGCGGACGATCCACGTGGCTATGACCATGGCAAAGAACCAAAAGAAGCCCGCCATCGCCGCAAATTGGATGCTGTCACTCCACCGGTAATGGCGTCCCAGGTATTGCACGGCAAATTGGCCGCCGACCACAAATCCCACTACGAAAATCCAGGTGATGATGAGTTCAACCCTTCTGGTCCGGCGTTCGCGCGCGGTACCGCCGCGGATCATCATCCATTGCGCGGCAAAGCCGGTAAAGATTCCGATAAAGGGCAGCAGCCAGGCCGCCAGAAGCCCCGATTTCGCCGCGGCAGTTCCCTTGCCCGCCATGCCGGCACTTGCCGTAGCCGAGCCCGCCATCAACGGCAGCGCCGCGAGCACCGAGCCGGAAAATGCCTCGCCAGGCGCAGTCCTGCGCAAGGTACTTTCTACGAAGGACTGTACTTCCTCCTGCAACAGTTTGCGGCCGCGTGACAGCCGTTGTTTGACGGCGTCTTCGGATAAATCCAATTCCACTGCCACATGTTCGATCGATTGGTGCTCGCGATAAAACAGGATCAGCGGTTCGCGATACAGCTCCGGGATTTTTTCCAGGGCGCGCCACAAAATGGCTTCCTCCTCGCGACCGATGGTTTGTTCTGAAGGGAGCGCTTCGGTCGCCGGCGACTCCTCAGCCACTTCCAACGGCTCGGCGTCATGCAGCGGTTCGCGCCCTTCACGATGCAGGCATTTTTTAGTGCGGTTGCGCAGGATGCCGCACAGCCACGCGCGAAGTTTTTCCGGTTCGCGCAGGAGCCGGAGATGTTTCCATGCCGTGATAAAGGTTTCCTGGGCCACGTCCTCGCTCTGGCCGAGATGGCCGATGCGACTGTACGCCAGCGAGCAAATCAATATCTGATAGCGCGAGACGATGTGGTTGAAGGCGTCCCGGTCGCCGGCCAGGGTGCGCGATACCAGTTCCGCATCGCTGTTACGTTCCACTGCCATGATGGTTTCGTTGGTTATCATATTACTGGATACGTCCCACCAAAAGCCAAAGAGGTGACAGGAAATTTGGCTTATTATTAACTTATTTCACCTCTCCAGAGGAAGAGATAACAATCAAATCAGCTTTTTCAACCTGGGATGCTCGCCCAATTTCTTGACCATCTCTTTCACTTTTTGCGCCTGTGATTTGTGCGCAAGCAAAACGGCGTCATCCGTTTGTACCAGGATTGAATCACGCAGGCCGACCACCGCGATGGGCGTCTTGTTCTTCGTCCGCGCATCAAAGATGATGTTGCGCGCGGCGTCCACGTGGATGAAATCCCCTACGGCGCAATTACCCTCGGCATCGGCCTTGAGATGCCGCGCCAGCGCGTTCCAGGCGCCGAGGTCGTCCCATTCAAAATCGCCGTCCGCGCAGATCACATTCTGCGCTTTTTCCATCAGCGCGTAATCGATCGAGACTTTTTTGATCCCGGGATAATCCTTTGCGAGGATTTTCGCGAGCTTCGCGGGTTTGCCGGCGACTTTGAACCATCGCTGGCAGGCGGCAAACATCTCCGGCTGATGCTTTTCCAAACCGTTGGTGACCGTGATAAAGCTCCAGACAAACATCCCTGCGTTCCAACGATATTGCCCGCTGTTCACATATTCAAGCGCCCGCTGGAAATCCGGCTTTTCCACGAACTGTTCCGCCTTGAAAAATGTCGTCTTGTATCGCTTCACGCCGTCAGGCGTCGGCAATTCATTTCCGATCCGGATGTAACCGTAACCCGTCGCCGGTTCGGATGGCTTGATGCCAATCGTCACAATCGCCTGGCCGCGCGCCGCCAAATCAAAAGCGTCATTCAGGATCTGCTGAAATTTCTTGGCATCGGGAATGACATGATCGGCGGGCAAAACCGCCATCACCCCGGTGGTCGAACGCGCCCCAACGAGCGCCGCGCCCAGCGTAACGGCCGCACAGGTATCACGTCCCATCGGCTCCGCGACGAGGTTGGCCTTGGGGATTTTGGGCAATTGTTTGCGCACTTCCGGCAATTGGGCCTCGTTGGTGATGACAAAAATATTTTTCGCCGGCACCAGGGGCAGCACGCGCGCGACGGCGTCCTGCAGGAAAGATTGTTTGCCAAGCAGCGGCAACAATTGCTTGGGCATCTTCTCGCGGCTCAACGGCCAGAACCGCTCACCGCGTCCGCCGGCCATGATGATGACGAAACGATTTTTGATGTCGGGTTTAATCTTCATAGTGAAATTTTTCTCAAAAATTCTCGCGGCCGTAAAATCTCGATTCCGAACGGTTTTTTAAGGATCAACAAATCCGGGTCGTGAGTCACAATAAATGACGCATTAGCCGCCAACGCACAGCCAATAAAGACATTATCACTCTTGTCCCGGCTCAATCGTGACGTAAAAGCGATTGGCTCAACCTTTCGAGCGATGCTCTCCAGCCAGTCTACCATTGGTTTCGGATCAATCGCTGATTGTGTTTTCCGCTTAACCGCCGATGCTGCTTTGCGATATTCACCGAAAATTTCCGATGATCCGGCAATCATAAATTTCCTCTGCGCCGCTGCGACAAGGCAACGCCGCGCATCACCCTTCCAGAATACCGCTGCAACAACTGTACTGGAATCAAGAACGATGGTTTCTTTTTGCACGGACGTTTTTTACAGTGCGCAAAACCATTTCTTCGTCTTTTTTGGCAAAACGCTTTGTGGGCGTGCCGCCCGACAGCTTTACAACCTGCTCGAACTCCCCTTCGGTCGGTTCAGGGACGGGCGTAATGTAAAGCCCCTCGCCAATTTCCGTCACGCGAAGCGGTGAATTTGGTTTCAAACCTTTGCGCTCACAAAAATCTTTTGGCAAAACGCATTGTCGTTTGCTCGTCAATGAAATCGTCGTTGTCATGTCGTAAGAATTCCTTACATGGCGGAAAAAGTCAAATTATTCAGTTGCCACATCCGCTTATCGTGATGATGACGCAAGGGCAATTCTATTCCCGTTTTGAATCGACCCTGCCGGTCGCCTCTCCCCAGAAATGATGCAGAAGAACGAAAATCTCTTGAACGATTCAGGTTCACTCTTTGCTGATCATTTTCACCGCATCCACCAGCGATTTCACAAATTTGCCCACGCGCTTTGCCAAATCCTTCGATTTTCCATGCGTGGCGATCTGGTTTACCACCGCGCTGCCCACGACGACGGCATCCGCGACCTGCGCGACAAGCCGGGCCTGTTCCGGGTTCGATACGCCAAAACCAACGGCAATGGGCAAATCCGTATGCGATCGGATCTTCGCAACCTGTTGTTCGAGATTTGATGCGATCTGTTTTTGCATCCCCGTCACCCCTTCGCGCGAGACGTAATAAATAAAACCGCTGCCGCGCCTGACGATATATTCCATGCGTTCTTCCGGCGTCGTGGGGGCTACCAGATAAATATGGCAAAGCCTATGTTTACGCATGAGCGCCTCGTAATTATCTGATTCCTCCGGTGGCAGGTCGAGCACCAGCAGGCCATCCACCCCGGCTTTGGCCGCATCGCGGATGAACTTCTCCATGCCGATGCGATGGATGAGATTGAAATAAATATATAGGACAACGGGGATTTCCGATTTCTTGCGGATGGCGGCAACGGTCTCCAACACCTTGGGTGGGGTCGTGCCGGATTCCAGGCCGCGCTGGGCGGCAAGTTGGTTCACCAGCCCATCGGCCAGCGGATCGCTGAACGGCACGCCGAGTTCCAGGACATCCACGCCGGCCTGGTCAAACGCCAGGGCCAATTCCCGCGTGGCCTTTAAATTCGGGTCGCCTGCGCCAATATAGACTATAAAACCCTTTCCGCCCGTATTCTGCAATCGGGCGAATCGTTCCTGTATGCGATTCATTCCGGAGAGTTTCAAGTTTCAGGTTTGAAGTTTCAAGTAAATGTCGTGCCAAAGCCGATTTGACCAACCCCCTCTTTTTTCGCATCATTACCGGATGGCTAGCACTTTCGGGCATTTGTTCCGCATCACCACCTGGGGTGAATCCCACGGCGGCGGTGTCGGCGTGGTCGTTGACGGCTGCCCGCCCAAATTAAAATTGACCGAGGCGGACATCCAGCCGGAATTGAATCGCCGGCGCCCCGGCCAGTCCAAAATCACCTCGCGCCGCCGGGAACCGGACGTGGTGCAAATCCTTTCGGGTACTTTCGAAGGCAAAACGATCGGGACGCCGATCTGTATGTGGGTCAAAAATGAAGATGCCCGGCCCGAAGCTTATTCGGAGATGAAGGAAAAATTCCGCCCGTCCCATGCGGATTTCACCTATTTCGCCAAATACGGCATCCGCAACTGGCAAGGCGGCGGTCGCGCAAGCGCCCGTGAAACGATCGGCCGCGTTGCCGCCGGGGCGATCGCCAAAAAACTTTTGCGCGAGCGGTTCGGCGTCGAGACCCTGGCTTATGTCAAACAGGTCCAAAACATTTCAGCGGACGTCGACCCGGACAAGGTGAAGTTCAAAGATGTCGAATCCAACATCGTCCGCTGCCCGGACCAGGCTGCCGCGGAAAAGATGATTGTGTTGATCGATGATATGCGCAAGGCCGGCGATACGGTTGGCGGCACGGTTGAAGGCATTGCCCGCGGCGTTCCCGCCGGCTGGGGTGAACCGGTTTTTGACAAACTTGGCGCGGACCTGGGCAAAGCCATGTTGAGCCTGCCGGCAACCAAAGCCTTCGAGATCGGCTCCGGCTTCGACAGCATTTTGATGACCGGCCGCGAGCATAACGACGCCTTTCGAGCCAGGAACAAGAAAGTTTTCACCACCACGAATTTTTCCGGAGGCATCCAGGGCGGCATTTCGAACGGCCAGACGATTTTCTTCCGCCTTGCGTTCAAACCGGTGGCCACGGTGATGCACGAGCAGGACACGATTGACGTCCATCTCGAAAACACGAAGCTGAAGGCCCGTGGACGCCATGATCCCTGCGTGCTGCCGCGCGCCGTGCCGATGGTGGAAGCGATGACCGCGCTGGTCCTGATCGACCACGCCCTGCGTCATAAGGCGCAATGCGGTTGATTTCTTAAAACGTAAACGATTTTATTTTATGGCTGAAAAAAATCTGAATGAAGTGGCGATCGACACCCGAAAACTTTACGCCAAGGGCATGGAAGCCCTTTCGCGGGAAAATTTGGACTACGCCATCGCGCTGCTGAAACAGGCGTCGGACAAAGAGCCGGCGTTTTTTGAATGCCGCAAGTCGTTGCGCGAGGCCCAATTCCGCAAAGCCGGCGAGAGCAAAGGCTTTTTCAAAAAGATGTTGAGCGGCGCGGGCTCCTCCCCGCAGATCGCCAAGGCCAAGATGGCGATGGGAAAAAATCCCGCCGAAGCCCTCTCCATCGCCGAAGAGATCCTGAATGGCGACCCGCACAATTCTTCGGCGCATCGCATCGTCGTCGATGCGGCGAACGCCCTGGAATTGCCGCGCACAGCGGCGTTGTCTTTGGATACCCTCTTGAAAAATTCGCCGAAGGACAAGGACCTGGCGATCGAATACGCCTATCTCGCGGCGAAAATCGGCGAAGGCACCAGGGGAGAAAGAATCCTGATGGATTTGCTGAATCAATTTCCGGGTGACGGCGACCTGAATGGAGCGCTCAAGGATTTATCCGCCCGCAAAACCATGTCCGAAGGCGGCTATGGCGCGCTCGAGGGCGGCGGCGGCTCGTTCCGCGACATTCTCAAAGACAAAAAGGAAGCGACCAAATTGGAGCAGGAACAGCGCGTGGAAAAATCCGAGGACGTCACCGAACGGCTCATCCGCGAATATGAAGCGCGCATGCAGACCGAGCCGAACAACCTGAAAATCGTCCGTTCCCTTGCCGAACTTTACTCGTCGCGCAAGCAATTTGAACAGGCGCTCAGCCTCTATGACCGCATCAGAAATTCCGAGATGGGCAACGATCCCTCGCTGGAATTGGCCATCGCCAACCTCAAAGTGAAGCAATTCGATCACCAGATCGAGCAGATCAATCCGTTTGAGGCAGACCACGCGGCGCAGGTCGAGCGGCTCAAGGCGGAAAAATTGAATTTTCAGGTCGCCGAATGCCAAAAACGCGTGGAAAAATATCCCACCGACCTGGCCATCCGCTTTGAAATGGGCCAGTTTTATTTCCAGGCGGGAAAAATTAGCGAGGCCATCCAGGAATTTCAAAAGTCGCAGAACAATCCCCATAAGAAGCTGGCGTCGATGAGTTACCTGGCGCAATGTTTCAGCAAACGCAAGATGTACGATCTCGCGGCAAGCACCTTGCAAAAGGCCATCAAGGAAAAACCGGTCTTTGACGAGGAGAAAAAAGATTTGGTCTACAATCTTGGGTCCGTTCTGGAAAGTATGGGAAAAAAAGAGGAAGCCATCGAACAGTTCAAGCAGATTTACGAGATTGACGCGGGTTACAAGGATGTCTCCGCCAAGATCGAGGCGTTTTACTCAGGCCAATGATCATATTTCCGATGCGGGGACGCTATTCCTTGTCGAGCGGCGGACTTTTTGCGAACCTCCCGCGCGTGCAAAAACTAATTCTCCTGTTGCTTCTCGCCTTTGGATTCACTGCGGCCGGCGCGGAGATCAAACTGAATTTCAATAATTTCCCTGTCGGCCAAACACCCACAAATTTTTCCAGCGCGCTCGCCGGCGGCGGCGAACCGGGCGATTGGAAGATCATTTCCGATGTGGCGCCATCTGCTTTCGCGCCGCTGATGCCGCAATCCACACCGACGCCGACAGAAGCCACGCGCAACGTGCTGGCGCAATTGAGCCAGGACCCCACCGACGAACATTTTCCGATGCTCATCTATGATGGCGCGACGTTCAAAAGCTTCAAAGTCACCACGCAGTTCAAGATCGTCAGCGGCACCACGGAAGAAATGGCGGGCCTCGTTTTCCGTTACCAGAATACATCCAACTTTTACGTCGTTCGCGTCAGCGCCCTCGGCCATAATTTGCGGTTCTATAAGGTCGTCAACGGTGTGCGCGGAAATATCCTCGGGCCCGATGTGGATATTTCCACCAATACATGGCATGCCCTGTCAGTGCAGGACGACGGCGACCAGATCACCCTATGGCTCGATGGCAACCTGGCGCTTCCCCCGCTCCAGGACACGTCGTTTTCAATGGGCAAAATCGGATTTTGGACGAAGTCCGACGCGGTCACTTATTTCGCCGATACCACAATCGATTATACGCCGATCATTCCGGTGGCGCAGGCGCTCGTGGATGGGATCATGCAAAAATATCCCCGCATCCTGGGGCTGCGGATCTATCTCCCCGATAACAAGGGACAGATGCGCATCGTCGCCAGCGATAAACCGTCCGAAATCGGGCAACCCGGAACTGATTCGGAAGAAAAGGCCTACCAGGACGGCTCAGTTTTTTACGGGCATGGCAAAGGCACCGTGGCCGTGACGACGGCGCTCAACGACCGCAACGGCGATCCGATGGCGGCCGTGCGCGTGCAATTGAAATCCTATACCCTGGCCGAAACACAGGACATGGTCCTGGACCGGGTGCGCATCATCATCAATGAGATGCAGAAGCGGGTGCTCACCAAAGAGGATTTGACGAAATAAATTATCCGGCGCTTTCTACTGCTGTGCCGGCGCGGGCAGCGGATTCGGCGGTAAAATGACCGGCAATACTGCGGGCTTCACCTGGTGATTGCCACCGACCACGATAATGTTGCCAGAGGAATCCATGCTCAATTGCGGGCGGGTGTCTCCATAATCATATTCATCCTGCTTCAGGATGGTCCCGTCCGGGTTGATGATGGAGTAGATAAACGAGATCGCACCGCTTTGGTAAAGCACATGTAAATTACTGTCGCTGTCCAATTGTGCTTCGGGCCGGCCAAACGAAACCATCGGGCCGACGGCCGAGACCTTGTAGATATGTCCGCCCGTCTCATCGGTCACCAGCACGTACATCCGCAACTGTTTCTTGAGATAATTTGCCTCCTCCAAAGTATATTTTCGGATCTCCGGCGGGCGATTGGACACCCCGGCGGGTATCGGCACGCCGAAAACCTGCGACCACAATTCCGCGCCGTCAACGATGTCAAATTCCTTGGGTCCGCTTGAAACATCCATGTTCCATGCCGGGATATGCACAAAGGCGATGACCTGGTAACGGCCCGTCTGCTTCAGGTCGAAATAGGGCGCGATATCCACATGTTTGGTGGCGACCTCTGAAGAGCCCAGGTCAAAGGCTCCTGCGACTGGCGGTTGAGATTGCTTCACTACGCTGGAATTGTTGTCCAGGCGCTGCACACTGAAGGTCAGCCAATAATCATCCGCGCCCAAATGCAGGGTCTGGCCGGAACTGTTATTGAGATGAATAGTGACAGGCAATGTCTCGGCGGGCAGATATTGGTCCTGGTTGAGGGAAATATCGAGGGTGACCACCTGGGCGGGCGCGCGCAAAATCGCCAGCCACACAAAAATCAAGATAGCGGATAATTTCATTGATTGGATTTAGACAGGTTAAACGGATGTGCGTTTGAGGCAAATGTAAAAAACGCCGGGGCCGGTCGTTACTTCCAATAATTCCAGTCTGCGTCCGGGAAAAGATTGTCGCGGGATTCGATCTCGCCGAGCCATTTTTCGTCAACGCCGGTGGCGGTGAGCTGGTCGTGCAGGGAGATGAACCGCAGCAGATGCTCCTTGAAGCGCCGGCGGGCGTAATCCGGGCTGGTGCCGGTGCGCATGATAAACGGCCAATCGCTCGATTGGGCCAGCAGCAGCTCACGCGCGGCCTGCTTTAACGCGCGCGCCTTCAACCCCGTCGCTTTCGGAAATTTTTTTGCGAGGGTATTCATGCGTTCCTGCGCGATCTGCAGATGTGGGTAGATCCATTCATTCTTGTCGTTCAACCAAACGCGCAGATAACCTTCCTCCCCCCAGGTGGAGGCGCTCGGCGTGCCGATCTGGTTGGTTGGATAGCGATGCAAATAATCGCCCGGCGTGATCATTCCCACGGTTTTCTGGTCGTAAAACAGCTTGCGGGCGAAATAATCCAGGAATTCCGGCCCCTCATACCACCAATGCCCGAACAATTCGGCGTCATAGGGCGCAACGATGAGCGGCGGACGGTCAAGGAGCCCGGCGAGCCGGCTCACCTGCGCGGTGCGTTCGTTCAGGAAGTGCTGGGCGTGTTCCCCGGCCGCCTGCAACGCCGCGCCACGGTCATAGATCTCTTTGTTCTCCTTGCCGGTGATACGAAAATATTTGATGCCGGTGAAGCCTCGGGTGTCTGAGGCAGGCAAGTACGGCTTCACGTAGTCGAAATCCAGGTCAAAGCCGATGTCGCGATAAAAATCGCGATAACGCGGGTCGCCGGGATAACCCTCGCGCTGGCTCCAGACCTGGCGGGATGAATCGTAATCGCGTCCAAAAGCGGCGATTCCGTTTGGCGTGAAGAGCGGCGCGAACGTGCCGTAGCGCGGACGCGGACGCGCATGCAAGACCCCGTGCGTATCCAGGATGAACCAGCGGATGTTGGCCTCCTGCAAAAAAGCTTCCACGCCTTCCACATAGGCGCATTCCGGCAGCCAAATGCCGCGCGGTTCACGTCCAAAACAACTTTTGTAATGGTCGCGCGCGGTCAGGATCTGGGCGCGGATGGACGACGGATGATTGACCAGCATCGGCAGCAGCGCGTGGGTCGCCGCCGTGGTGATGATTTCCATCCGTCCGTCATCCTGAAATTTTCGGAACGCTCCAAGCAGGTCTTTCCGATAAAAATCCCAGGCATCGCGGATGGTGGTGAAACGATGATGATACATCCACGCCAGCTCGCGATACGCCCGGTCCCAATGGGTGCGATGGATTTCTTTTTCCGCCAATGCGATAAGATCGTTCAGATAACGCTCGTAGCGTTGTTGCAGCAGCGGGTCGGCGAGCATGCTGCATAGCGTCGGCGAGAGCGAAAGGGTGATGGGAGTATCCATCCCGTCCCGGTGCCAGCCTTCGAAAATCTGCAGGAGTGGAAGGTAAGTCTCAGTGATGGCCTCAAACAGCCAGCTTTCCTCCAGGAACTTTTCATGTTCCGTGTGGCGCACAAATGGCAGATGCGCGTGTAATATGATGGAAAGACAGCCTTGCATGGCCCTTTTATTCTAATTTTTCGTCGATCCAATGTGCGATGGCCTTGGCTTTCACCAAAAGAATGATGCCGATGATCACCGGGATTGAATCTAATATGATCGGAAACACTTTGACCGGCGTGGGATGTTTCGGTTCAAAACATTGTGTCAGATATAATCCCACGTTCAATAACCCGATCACCATGGAGCAAACAGCGACCAGACGAACGAAGGTCAAGGCGCCGCGAGTCGGGGCGTCCATATCATATGCTTTCCGGCACGGGCGGCCGGAGCGAGGGATCCTGGGGATGCTTGCCAACCTCGCCGTGATACTGTGTCTGGCGGCTGAACTTCAATTCCGCCGCGCGTCCGTCCGTGCCATCGGCGGATACCGCCACAGCCGGCAGGTCATATTTGCCGTCCGGGAGGGAAAACCGGTAACTGAACGAGCCGTCCGGACGCAACCGGATCGGATGCCCGCCCAGGGTCACTTTTGCATCCGGCTCGGTGGCGCCATAGATGATCAATTCGGCGTTCACGTTGAACCAAAATCCTTTTTTCTTTTCGACGCCGCCCATCGGACTTGAAAAACTCGAGACGCCCAGGGAGGAAATCCCCAGGGAAGAAACCTCCTCCGCCAGCCGGCGGCGGATCAACTCCGTGATCTCCAGCGAACCCATCCAGACGCGGCGCATCGGGTCGATGGTGACGATCTTGGAGAGCGCATTCTCCTGTTGTGGCGTCCAATGTGTGCCGTTGCCGGAGACGCGGGGAAGTTCCGGATGGCCGCTGCGCCGGAGTTCCTCAATGGCCTGGGCCAGCGGAAGATTTTCGCGCACCGCCGCCTTGACCAATTCCATCAACCGCATGAAGGGAAATTCAAAAGGAATGGTGGCAAATTCAAATTTTTCATCCTCTGAAGCAGCATCCGGCGGAGTGACCGTCAGGGCGGAAACGGCGACCCGGGTCCAACGCCCGACACTCGAGTAAAAGCCCAGTTCCGCCGCATAAGGATTTCCCGCGCGCTCCACATGGGCAAACCAATGGCGCGATTCCGGATGCACATGGATCTCATAGAGCGGATGGCCTTCGATGGCGCTGGCATAGATCCGCAATACCAGATGCCCGTCCGCGGAACGCGTATTCAATTTTGACTGCTGCTCCTGCGTCAGGTCCCAGTTGGCATACAGCCAATGCGGATCGCGCGCGGTAAGAAAAAGCTTTTTAGTGCCATAGGCCTGTGGCAATTCACCCTCGTCGGTCCCAAAAGTCTGGGCGACTGGTCCCGGGCCAAGCTCAAATTTTTTCCCCGGTCCCCCTGCGGATAGAACGGGTGTCTCATCACCTTCCAGCAGGATCTTCGGCACCTCGATCTTTTTCTTGCTGGTATAAGTCCGGCGCACGCGGGTCTCGGCGGTGACCTTGACCGCCGGCTCGGAGTCCTTGGACCTGGCGCGAACAGATTTTACCGGCGCAGTGACCATGCCGATGGCGGAGGCGATGGTATCTTTGATTTTTTTGGTAGTGGAACGTTTGGGTTTTGGCAAAGTGCCGGAGCTTTTTTGGGCGGGAGTCATTTTAGCTTCATCCAGGTTTTTAGTTTCGACAGGTTTATCTATCTCGTCACGTGCAGAACGGACGTTGGTCTTCTTCTTATCAAGTAAAGCCGGCGATTTCGTTTTCATAACCACAAATCCCCCGATCTTGGCATCACCCTCGCATTTGACTCTAAAGCCGTCAGGGCCGGGATGCAAGGAAATCTTCTCTGTGAATAACTTTTTCTCAAAACCAGCTTGCTAATCGCCGCAGAATAAGTATTTCATAATCTTCACGTGTTACAATGAGCACCTCTGATGCCCAGGACCCCGTAACGATATTCGTTGTGGATGACGAGCCATTGCTGCTGGATTTAGCCAAAACAGTGCTAAATCCATTGGGTTATAACTTGCGCCTTTTTACCAATCCCGCGGAAGCGCTGGCTGAATATCCCGCAGCGAAACCCGCGATAGTCATCACGGACTATGCCATGGATGGCATGACCGGTTTGGATGTGCTGCGCGAATGCCGCCGGATCAATCCGCGCCAAAAGGTCATCCTCTTAAGCGGCACTGTGGATGAAAGCATCTTTAACAGTGAACCTGCCAAGCCCGACCTATTCCTTGCCAAACCCTATCAGGTGCGCGAACTTGTGCTGGCCGTAAAAAAACTCTTAAACCCCTGACCATCCAAAATGTCTAAAACCCGAAAATTCTTTTGGCGCGTCTTCATCCTGCTGTTGATTCTCGTCGCCGTCGCCGCCATTGTCGTCATGATAAACCTCGGCCGCATCATCAAGAGCGGCGTGGAAGTTTATGGCCCAAAGATCACCAAGGTCGCCGTCACCGTGGACACGGTCGATATCGGCCTGCTGACCGCTTCTGCCGAGGTGAAAAATCTCGTCGTCGGCAATCCGTCCGGTTACAAAACGCCGCAAGCCATCAGCGTGGGCGACATCAGTGTCGGCGTCAATCCCTCGACGGTCTTGTCAGACAAAATCGTGGTACGCTCGATCAATATTCAATATCCCGAAATCACCTTCGAGGGCAGCCTGGGGGGAAATAATCTGAGCACCATCCTTGCCAACGTGGATAACAAAGGCGCTGCCATCGGAACGGTGAAGATGGGAACCAATACCGTCAGCCAGGCCACCCCCGCCAGCCAGCCAGCCCCCTCCAGGAAGCTTGAAGTGGACGACCTCGTCATCACCGGAGCCAAGGTCAACGGCAGCCTCTCCTTATTCGGCAGAGAAGTTACCCTGAATAATATTCCCATTCCGGATATCCATTTGTCCAATCTCGGTACTGGCCCTGATGGCATCACCCCGGCTGCATTGACCAGCCAGATTCTCCACTCCATCACGACCGCCACCCTCACCGCTGTCACCACCCAGGCCACCAAACTCGGTGGAACCGCGACCGATCTTGGGACCAAAGGAGCCAGCGGTGTGAAAAAGGCTCTCGGCAATTTGTTTGGAAAATAAATCCGCGCGTGATTTGTGGTTGCAAGGGCGGGATTTTGTTTTAGAGTGATGGTAGCCCGTAATTTGACCTATGTATTTTGGCGTTGATTACTACCCCGAGCATTGGGTCTATCCGTATGCCGGTTCCGCCGATAATCCCGAGGCTGCATGGGAACGGGATGCAGTGTTGATGGCCAAAGCCGGCGTCAATGTTGTCCGCATCGGTGAATTCTCCTGGGGTCTCTGCGAACCTGCCGAAGGCAAATACGATTTCCTCTGGCTGCGCCGCGTCATGGACATCATGACCGCGCACGATATCAAAGTCGTGTTGGGCACTCCCACCGCCGCGCCCCCGATCTGGCTCGCGCAAAAACATCCGGAAATCCTTCCGCTCGACGAAAATGGTTTGCCCAAACACGAAGGCACGCGCCGCGCCGTCTGCCTCACCAGCGATGTCTTCTGGGACTATTCCAAACGCATCGTCACCCAAATGGCCACCGCCCTGGGCGATCATCCCCAATTGATCGCGTGGCAGATCGATAACGGCATCGGCGCGCACGATACCGAATTTTCTTTCAACGAAGCCACGCGCAACGAATGGCATTCCTGGCTCGAGGCCAAATATCAAACGGTGGAACGCCTTAACGAGTTGCTCGGTCTCCGTTTTTGGGGACAAGTCGTCACCTCCTTCGACCAGGTCCCCATGCCCATGGCCGCGCCCGCCATGCATAACTCCGCGCTCCTGCTCGATTGGAACCGCTTCAGCAGCGATACGATGGTCCAATTCGTAAAAATGCAGGCCGACCTTTTACACGAGGTTTGCCCGCAACATCCCGTCACCGTCACGATGCGCGCCTTCGCCCGCAAATTTGACCATTTTGACATGGCCGACGTCGTGGATTTCGTCTCGATCGAAAGCAATCCCGTCACCCGCGCCAAAACCGCCGAACTGGCGTGTGATGTTGATTTCCTCCGCTCCCTGAAAAAAACCAATATCAAGTCTCCCGACGGCAATTGCGGTTTCTGGGCGCTGGAACAAAAAGTCGGCCAGGGGACGACTCAGGACGTGAATGCCTTGATGCGTCCGAACCTGATCCGACTGTTTGCCTACCAGTTGGTTTCCCGCGGGGCGACCGGCATTTTATTTTTCCGATGGCGCCAGCCCCGGATCGGGAACGAAAAATTCTACGGCGCCGTGGTGCCACATCATCTTGAAGGGAACAATCGGATTTACCAGGAAGTCGGCCAGATCGGCGAGGAGTTCAAATTGCTCGCTCCCTCGCTCAAAGATACCAAAGTCGTCTCCGAGGCCTGTATCCTCTACACGCACGAAAATGAATGGGCGCTGCAACAGCCCATGCAGCCCAATAAACATTTCAGCCTGCGCGAACATATCCAGCTCATTTACAATGCGCTTCATGACCGCAATATTCCCGTGGAATTTGCGCGCCCTGTCGAAGACCTGTCAAAATACAAGATCGTGTTCATGCCGTCGCTCCAGATGCTTTCCTCCGCCGAGGCCGATCGCTTAAAACTGTATGTCCAGAATGGCGGCGTGCTGGTCGGCACTTTCAACACCGGCCTGGTGAACGAACATCACATCGTGCCCGACAGCGGTTTTCCGAATGATCTGATGGAACTCTTCGGCCTGGAAGTCCTCGAGTTTGATCCGATTCCGCCCGGAGAGGAAAATCACCTGACCTTCAAAGGGGTGTTCCCGACGAGTCATTTGCACCCGGCCAAACTTTGGTGCGATATCATTGAACCGAAGGGATGCCAGATCCTTGCGGTATATGCCAAGGATTTCTATTCCGGCAAACCGGCCCTGACGATGAATTCCTACGGCCTGGGTAAGGCCATCTACATCGGCACCCAAAGCCACCAACATTTTTATCACGACTTGATCACCTGGCTGCGGCAGGTGACCAGCCTGCATCCCCTCCTCAAAGTACCGGAAAATGTCGAGGTCAGCATGAGGGAAAAAGACGGCACGCGGGTTTATTTTCTGCTCAACCACCAGAATTCGCCGGTGCGCATCCAGTTCTACAAGCCGATGCACGATTTCCTCACCGGCAATACGTTTTCCGGCAACTACGATCTTCCCCCCTATGGCGTGCTGGTCCTGGACGAGCATCCCGAGCAAAAGCCGCAAGACGAGTATGCCGCTACCAGTCCTTGACCTGCTGATTTTCGTTTTGCTGATGTCCCTTGGGTCCCATTTGCAGAAATTGTTCGTTGTCCTTTTGCGCATCCAATAATCGCTTCGCATCCTCCGGCGACATCAGATTGGCCTGTTGACCGTTCTTCTCGTCGGCTTTTTGTTGGGCCGACTGCTGCTGAGCCTGATTGTCTTGCGATTGGTTTTGCTGCTTCTGTTGGTTCTGTTGATTTTGCTGCTGTTGCTGTTGTTGTTGTTTCTGCTGGTCCTGTTGTTTCTGCGCCTGGGAATTTTGATTCTGCTGCGATTGCTGCTGTTTGGATTGGTTTTGCTGCGACTGGTTCTGCTGGCTCTGTTGATTTTGCTGATTTTGTTGATTCTGCTGGGATTGGCTTTGGGATTGTTGCTGCTGCTTCAATAATTCTTCCAATTTCTTCAATTTCGGGTCATCCGGATACAGCTTCAGCCCCTTCTCCGTTTTTTCCAATGCTGCCGGGATATTATTGGAGATATAAAGCTGCGCGCCGCCGTCGAAATAATCTCCAGCGGTTTGCGCGTTTGCTGCCAATGAGGCCAGCAACAGTAAACTAAGGCTGATGAGGTGTCGTAATGTCATCGATATCTTTCAGTCGTTTCGTGTAATCCTGGAACTGTTTTGCGGCGATGGTTTTTTGGAGCGGCAACATGATTCCCAACGCCCGGTGAAATTCCGCCTGCCGCACCGCGGTGTCCGCTTCATTTTTTGCGCGCATCATCATTTCCTTGAATTCCTTGATCTGCTCGATCGCGTTTTTTGTGAATTGATCATTATATACCGCGTCGGTGTCATTGGTGTTCAGGTCCACGGCATGCGCGTAACTTTTTTCCGCCGTCTCCAGGCCCGCCTGCAACCCGTCCAGGTCTTTCGCATTTTTCGCAGATTCGAATTGCGCGTTGCCCAGATTGTAATACGCCTGCTCCTGCATCTTCCAATCGGGAGCAAGTGCCGCTCGCGCGAACAACTCCTGGGCCAGGTCGAAATTCGTCGCCCGATAGGCTGCGTCACCGGCGTTGAAAACCAGCCTCAAGTCATTCGTCTGCGTCTGTGCCAGGTGTGAGTACTCATCGAGTGAATTGGTGTATTCGCCCGATCGATAATCGCGCAGCGCCGACGACGGAGAAGCCTGTCCGGCCAGCGGCAAAACCATCAACGCCAAAACAACCGCGGCTGCAGATACCGGCACAGATGGCTTTTGAACGCCGGCTTGCGTCGTTGCCCCGATCCGCTTTCGCTCTGGCAAAAACATTTCCCCCAGTAACAGGATGATGGACACCATCAATGGCCAATAAAATTGTTGGTGATATTGGCGGATCATCTTCCCCTGCCCTTCAGTCTTGGGCAGCGGCTCCAGGCCGCGACTATAGAGCAAATCCATCGTGTCCGCGTTCAGGGGAAGATAAAATCCGCCGGTCGCACCGGCGATCTGCCGCAGCAGACTCTCGTTCAAATGGGATTTCACGACATTGCCCTGTGGGTCCCGCACATAATCAGTATTCCCATTCGCATCAGTGACCCTGATCAAATCACCTGCCGCCGTCCCGATTCCCACCGTAAAAATTTTCACGCCATCTTTGGCCGCGCTTTGCGCCGCCGCCAGCGCGTTGGCCTCATTGACGTTGTCCTCGCCATCGGTCAGTAGCACGATGATTTTATGGGCGTTGCTTTGCTTGAACGCGGTTTCCGCCGTTTCAATGGCCCCGGCGATGGCCGTGCCGCCTTCGGGAATCGCATTCACATCGAGGCCTTGTACGCTTTGCTGAAAGGCCGGGTTATCCACAGTGAGCGGACATTCAAGAAACGCCTCGCCGGCAAACGCCACCAATCCCAGCCGGTCGGACTGGGCGTCCTGCATCAGCTCCATCGCCGCAAGTTTCGCGCGTTCCAGGCGGTCAGGAGCGATGTCATGGGCCAGCATTGATTTCGATGTGTCAATGACCACTACGACGTCCAACCCATTTTGCTGTACTTCCTGCAGGTCAAAACCATGCTCTGGTCCCGCCAATGCGATGATCAATAATATGACCGCAGAAACGATCAACCCCCGGCGGATCTTGCGACGGCGTTGGGAGATTCCAACCGTTAGCGCTGGAAGCAGGCGTGCTTCGATGAACTGCGTCAGCAGTTTTTGGCGCTGGCGTCCCGCCCACCAGAAAAATGCCACCAGCGCCGGCGGAATCACCAGCAGCCAGAACATTTGTTGATATTCGAATCTCATCTTGGTATTGCCGATTGCCGATCGCCGATCGCCGATTGGATTTGTGATTTAATGCCATGAACCCCATCGAACTCAAAACGCGCACGAAAAAATTTGCATTGAGAATCATCAAGTTGGCCGGCGCAATTCCAAAAACAACCGCGGGGCGCGCGATTGCGTCGCAAATTGTTCGCAGCGGCACGTCGGTGGCGGCAAATTATCGGGCTTGTTGCCGCGCGCGCAGTACGGCGGCATTCATTGCCAAAATCGGGACCGTGGAAGAAGAATCCGACGAAACCGCGCTCTGGCTCGAATTGTTGATTGAATCCGGTATCATGCCCGTAAAGAAATTGTCTTCGCTGTTGGAAGAAGCGAACACGCTGACTGCCATCATGGCCGCTTCCCGTAAGACGGCGTCCGGCAAATAGTCCGCAAATCGGCAATGTTTTCATGGCAGCCTCCTAAAAACAGTTTGTCCCAAAACCACTTCAAGCAACAATAACGCCAGCCCGCCCGAAATGAACCACGCAAACAGGTCCTTGTATTGGGTGTATTTATTGACGACCGCCTCAGTCTTTTCCAGTTTGTTGATGTCTTTATAAATAGCAGTCAATTCTTCCGTATTGTTGGCGCGATAAAACTTGGCGCCCGTCGCATCGGCGATTTTTTGCAATGCATCGGTGTCCGGCAGATAACCATCCGGCAGTCCCATCTCATGAACGATCTGCGCATTGCCCAGGCCGATCGTGTACACTTTCACCCCCAGCGCCTGTGCCGCCTGCGCCGCCGTATCGGGATCGATCTGGCCCGAATTATTTCCACCATCCGTCATCAGGACGATGATCTTGCTCTTCGATTTCAGATCGCGCAAACGATTCAGCCCCGTCATCAGCCCGTCGCCGATCGCCGTGGCATCCGAATTGATCGTCCCGATCTCCAACCGCTCCAGGTCCGCGATCAGAAAATCGTGGTCCAGGGTCAGGGGTGACGCGATATAAGCGCGCGCCCCAAAGACCACCAGGCCGATGCGATCATCGGGCCGGCCTTCGATAAATTTTTCCAACACCGCCTGCGCGACATGAAACCGGCTGACGCCCTGTCCATTCACGATATAATCCTGCGTGTTCATGCTCCCGGACAGATCCAGCGCAACCGCGATATCAATGCCGCTGGCCTTCACCTCCGTGGTGCTCTTGGAGAGACGCGGTTGCGCCAGCGCGATGATGAATAATGCCAGGGCAAGCCAGCGCAATGCCGCGAGAAAAGCTCCCGCCCGCGACCGCCGTACTGCCGTCAATCCCTCCATCAATTTCAGGGACGAATATAAAAATGCCGGTTGCGCGCTGCGGCGGCCCTTTAACCAGGCCAACACCGGCAGCGCCAACAACAGCAAGAGGAGATATTTATGAGCGAATGCCATTTATGATTTCTCGTTCATTTCCGCCAATGCCTGCACTACCCCGGCCCCGGCCATTTCTTTTGGCTCGGTTTCCTCAACCAATTTCACCGCCGAATTGTGCAACTCATGTAATTCCTTTTCGCCCGGTTCATATTTGGCAAATTTCACCAGGTCGCAACTCTCCAGGAAATTACCAAGGCTTTCCTTCTGCTCGGTCAAAAGCAGGTCAGTCGCGCTTAATTCACGCAAAAATTCCTCCGTTGTCCGCTCGGGTGCGCGAAAATTAAAGCGCTCTTCCAGGTAAAACCTGACGGTGTCCGAAACCAAAATGCAAAATGGCTTCGGCTCTGTGATGATCTCCAGCGCGCGTTCGAGGGCCTGTTTCGCCCGGATATGCGCCGGGACCGGCGGCACCAGGGGAACTTGCGAGCGGCGTCTTTGCCAATACAACCATGCCAGCCACAAAATCACCAGCAATGCCACTACCGCCGCCGTCCACCAAACCAATGTCCATGGATTGGAGATCTCCATCGGCGGCTTGATGTCGCGGATGTCGCTGACAGGTGGCAGGGATGTTTGGTTTGTGGACATTAGGAATCAAGTGAGAAGCAAAAAGGATAAAGGGAGAAAGCCCGCTCTTCGTGGTCTTCTGCCCGCTGGCCAAAACACAGGTCGTTTACGTTCGATCGTAAATCGACAATCATAAATCGAAAATTCTTCCTCATCCTCTCATCCTCCGCCGTTCACGCGTTTCAAAAAACCTTCCCAATGCCGCGCTGTACGGTTCGTCCGTCCTGACCTGGATCGAATCGATGCCGGATGAGCGGAACTGTCGCGCTAATTCGCCGATCTGTTTTTCTTGTCTCAACGCAAAAGCATCGCGGCTGCTCGCCTTGCCGGTGTTTATTTCCAAAATTTCACCTGTCTCAGCATCCTCCAATATCAAACGGCCGAGCGCGGGCAATTCCATCTCGTAACGATCTGTGATCTGCACGGCGACCACGTCGTGTTTTCGGTTGGTTTGGCGAAGCGCACTTTGTTGCGACTTGGGCAACCTCCCCCCGCCGGCCTCCGTGAGAAAATCTGAAAGCACCACCGTCACTGCCTTGTGCGGTTGTACGCGCATGAGAAACTCCAGGGCCTTTTTCAAATCCGTTCCGCGATGTTTCGGTTCATGATACAACACTTCGCGGATGACTCGCAGGACATGGCTCCGGCCCTTGCGCGGCGGGATGAATTTCTCCACCTCGTCACTGAAGAGAATGAGGCCTACTTTGTCATTGTTGCGGATGGCGGAGAACGCCAGCACTGACGCGATCTCCGCTGTCAACTCGCGCTTCGATTGGCCGCGCGAACCGAACAACCCCGACCCGCTCACATCCACGATGAGCATCAGCGTCAGCTCGCGTTCCTCGACAAATTTCTTGATGAACGGATGGTTCATCCGCGCGGTGACATTCCAATCGATCGAGCGCACATCGTCGCCGGGCTGGTATTCGCGCACTTCATCAAAATTCATCCCCTGCCCCTTGAAGACCGAGTGATACGCGCCCGCGAGTGTTTCCGTCACGATTCGGTTCGTGCGAATCTCGATCTGCCGGATTTTTTTGAGGATTTCTCGCGGTATCATGGGAAAATTGGCGATTGGCGATTGGCGATTGCCGAATTTGCGCCGGTGAAAAACCCTGCTTGTGTGAATGAATCAACGGAGTAAATTAACGCCATGAGTGCGACTGAAATTTTTGCCGCCGCCAAAGCGCTGCCACTCGATAAACGCATCAAGCTGGCACAAGATTTGTGGGATGATATCGCCGAAAGCGGGTACGACCCTGACCTGACACCGGAGCAGGTTGCAGAACTTGACCGACGTGCTGAAGATGCACTCAAAAACCCAGGGCGCGGTAAGCCTGTCGAACAAGTATTCGCTGAAATCCAGGAACGCTTGCTCGCTAAAAAACGACTTTCACGGTCATTGTCGAGGCCGAAGCTGAACGAGACTGGCATGAAGCCGTGATGTGGTATGACAAACGCGAACCGGGCGTCAGCGTTCGGCTTAACGTGGCAATGCGAGAACTTCTTCACACTCTCGCACAACAGCCGGAACGATTTCCACACGCAACTACACAAACATACAAGGCCAAGGTGCCGTCGCCCTGGCCCTATTCGGCTTTTTTTACCATTAACATCGAACACAGTGAAGTCAAAGTGCTGGCCATTTGGCACGGCGCGCGAAATCCGGCGGAACTGCGGCGGCGGCTGAAATGAACGGAGCGCGGGTCTGCGACCCGCAGCAGCTTCGCAAAACAGGACGCCCTCGCAATTGTCTAGGTTGCGGGCAGGATGGGAATGCTGCGGCTCACAGAGCTGCGCTCCCGCCGCCAACCCGGTCACGATGCGGCTCGTGCGAATCTCGGTCTGCCGGATTTTTTTGAGGGTCTCGCGGGGAATCATTTCGCGTGAACTTGCTTTTTGTGTTTTACCTTCCACGCATATTCGGGTTTTATGCGCCGCCGGGCCAAAACCGAAAAAACCTCTACTCCTCGTGGATCAATTATTTCATCTCCAACTTCATAAACATGTAGAACACGCTCAAATTTCCATCGAACCATATGGCCATGAGAATTTAAGTATGGTGCTTCATATTTCTTGAATTCCGATTGAAGTCTATTTTCGGCGTCTTCAAAACAGGTAGCCTTTACCATCACGATTCGATCCTCGTAGGATTGCATACCGGTTCTTTTCCCTTCAATTTGAATTGCAAATCTGGCTTTAACGGAAAACCAACACTCTTGCGGTTTTGCGTTAACGGGCTTGCGTCTCGAGACCTCATCAAGCCAGATGCTGTGGATTTCTGGCATCCGCAGAAGATGCGCTACACTTCTTGCCTCAATAGAAGCGCTAAAACTGCGAGGTTGTCGTCTTGTGTAAGTGATCTTGACCGGGCCATGACTCCATTTACTTTTTACTCGCGACATAAGCAATTCGTAGTGGCGTTTCGTTTTCTCTATCCGCTGACTCGGCTTGAATCTGAACAACGACTTTTCATTGATGTGTCGCAGATACGCATGAAATTTTATTTTTACGCGACCAAGAGAAGTTAGTTGACCGATGCTCAAACCAAATTTATCCAGCCAGTAAATTGAAGGCCTTTTTGCTTTCATCAGCTTTAGATGTTTGCTTGATCACGGCACCGGCAATTCATCAAAAATTTTCTGGATGACCGTTTCACTCGTCTTTTCTTCGGCCTCGGCTTCGTAGGTGATTGCCACGCGATGGCGCAGCACGTCCATGCCGATGCTCTTCACGTCCTGCGGCGTCACATAACCGCGCCCTTTCAGGAACGCATAGGCTTTGGCTGCCAGGGTCAGGGCGATCGTTGCGCGCGGCGACGCGCCGAGTTGGATGAAATCCTTCAGTGCGATCTTGTAATGCTCCGGGTCGCGCGTCGCGCAGACCAGGTCCACGATGTAATCCTTCACCTTGTCATCCACATAGATGTCGTTGATGACCTCGCGCGCCCTGAGAATGTCCTTGGAATCCACGACCGGGCTGGCGATGGGTGTGCCGGAAGTTTTGGCCATGACGTCAAGGATCTGCCGTTCTTCGGCGCGGTTCGGATAACCGATCTTCAATTTCAACATGAACCGGTCCACCTGCGCCTCGGGCAACGGATACGTGCCTTCCTGCTCGATGGGATTCTGCGTGGCGAGCACCAGGAACGGCTCGTCCAATTTGAATGTCTGGTCGCCGATGGTCACCTGGCGTTCCTGCATCGCTTCGAGCAACGCGCTCTGCACCTTGGCTGGAGCGCGGTTGATCTCGTCCGCCAGGATGAGATTCGCGAACACCGGCCCTTTGCGCGTGGTGAACCCGCCGGATTGAGGATTGTAGATTTGTGTGCCGACGACGTCGGCGGGCAGCATGTCCGGCGTGAATTGCAGGCGCGAAAATTTCACGCGCATCGTATTCGCCAGCGATTTTACCGCCAGCGTCTTGGCCAGGCCGGGCACCCCTTCCAGCAGCACGTGGCCGTTGGCCAGCAAGCCCACGACCAGCCGTTCGGTGAGATAATTTTGCCCGACAATGACCTTGCCGAGTTCATTGAAGAGCGGGTGCGTGAACGCTCCCGCTTCCTTGACCGCTTCATTGATTGCAGAGATACCTGTGTTCATTGTGTTTTTCCGACAATTAATTTTTTACCACGTTCAACATTTTTTCCTTAGGCGCCCGGAATAAGTTCCACTTGCCGGGTGGACAACCAGCCAGTCCTCCCCGAACCGTCGGCGACCTGGACCCAATCGCCATGCTGATCCACCACCGAAAGCTCCGCGCCGTCATGCACGGCAAAAGCATTTTGCGCATCGTCAAACGGCCCGCTCCGGGTGACTGCGTCCGAGACCACCACCGCGCTCTGCCGCGAGAAATGCTCCACGGCCTGCAATCCCGCGACCGCGCCGAATAAAATCGTGAGACAAATGAACAAGCCGCCGGCGCTGCCAAGTTTTGGCGCAAGCGCGGGGCGATACTGCTTCGCCGCCAGTATCAGGAACGTCAGCCACAATGCGGCGGTGGCCAGGAGGGTCCATTCATTAAGCGTCAGTTGCCCAAACCAATCCTGCCAGCGGCTTTCATGGAGGGTGGCACCCTGCACCTGGCTGCGGACAAAACCGAGATTGGCGCGGATGTCAGCATCCCGCGGCGCGAGCAATTCCGCATCCCGGAATGCCGCGATGGATTTTCCAGGATTCCCCGCTTTGAATTCCGCGCTTCCGTAATTGAACAGCAGATTCGGCGAGACCACCCCCGCCTGGAGGATTTTTTCGTAAGCCGTCGCCGCCTCCGAATATTTTCCCCGGGCATACGATTGGTTCGCCGATGAAAAATCCGCCGTAAAATCTGCCGCCAACGCTTCTCCAGCGCAGGCCCAGGCGATTAAGATGAAAAGGCAGCTTCTCATAGGCTCAGACTTTGCAATTCATGGGCAACTTTTTCGAATTTGGCGGCGACCGAGTTCAGTTCCTCGCTGCCGCGGATCGGCGCATAGCGCGCCTGGTTGCAAAGCTGGAACAGTTCGCGCACCTCGCCCAATAGCTCCTCGGAGGCGCCCCCAGTCGCCAGGTCATCGACCACCGCTTCGGTGATCGCGCTGGCGGGGCAATCCAGCCGCTCACCCAACTGTTCCTGCAACAAGCGGAATAACGTCGTGAAAAAAGTTTCAGGGCTGTTTTCCACAGCGCATTTTTTCAGATCACCGATCCCCATCTCGACCAATTGCGCCACGAGACGCTGGCGCCGCAAACGCGGATTGTTCGCCAGGTTGTCCGTGCGCTTCCGCCAGACAAATGCCGCAACGAATGCGATCACCGGCAGCGCCTGGACCGCCAAAAAAGAAGGCCTCAGGATCAACGGCCCGGAAGCCGCCGTAAGCGTTCCCAGCTCCTGTTTGATCGGCAAAACATCCTGTGGCGCCTGGCTTTCCTGCGCGGAATTTTTATTCGCCGCGATGGCCGGCATCGGTGTGACTCCTCCAGCCCGCACCATCAGGCGCTCCGGCGGTTGTTTGAGAGTATGATATTGGCCGTCGTCCGGATTGAAAAAAGAGAATGAAAATTCCGGAAGCTCATGGACGGTCGCGCTCTGGGGCGTGACGATTTCCTCAAATGTCTTCGTCCCCGCCTGTCCCAGCGAATCGGAGATTTCCGTCTTGGTCGTGGGCGCAAAAATCTTGAAGTCGTTCCAGGCCGATTGGTCCGGCATCCTGATGGCGTCCAAAGCCCCGCGCCCGCTGATCTGCACATGCACCGTGATCGGGTCGCCGACAGTGACGTTGGTCGGCCCGGCGGTGACGCTCATCGTATAATCGCCGATCGCGCCGTTGAAATTTTTCGGCACATTGCCGGTCGGCAAGGGCAATGACTGCGCGGAAGTCGCCTCGGTCGTCAGCGTGACCTCCTTTTGATCTCCCTGGTTGAAAAATTGCGAGAAAAACGGATCACCGCCTTGATTTTGTGACGGCACGAAAATGATCAGGCTGGCGTTGAACGGTCCCAGGCTTAAATCTCCTGAGCGGGTCACCGTCAGCGCGATCGAAAGCGGGATCACAGTATAGTTGCGGCCTCCTGCTTGAGTCTGGAAACGCGCGCCCTGGGCATTTTTGCCAACGACAAAACCGTCTGCCGGCGAGGAGATCATCTGGAAGTTTGCGATGCTCCGCACATCATCGCGCAAATAGATCTGTAATTCCGCCGCGAGCGTTTCGCCCACATAAACCTTTTGCTGCGGCAAAACCAATTTCATGAACGCCACTTGGCTGCCGGAATTGACCGCGGCCGCCGATGGCGCATTGGCCGCTGCCACTGTCAATTCGATCGGCTGGCTGGTGATCTGTTCGCCGTTGATATCGGCACGCATCGCCGGGATCGTAAATTTTCCCGTGCGTTGCGGCGTCACCGAAAACGTGACCGTGACCGTCGCATTCATCGCCCCGTTGATATAGCTCACGTTCTGCGAAGTGCCGGAATTGACGATCTGCAGGCCCGGGATATCCGGGGTCGGGACATTGTTCGGCTGCGCTCCTTGAAAAGAGAGCGAGAGCGTCGCCGATTCGCCCAGCGAAATGGAGTCACGGTCCAGCGTCGCAGTGAAACTCGCGGCGTGACCGGCGGTGATCATCACCAACAGCAATAGAAAAATAGCCGTGGCGACGATTGATAAATTGTTTTTCCTCAAACGCAACTTTCTCAAAATGATATCGTTTATCGATGACAAATAAAAGACATCGCTGCGCGAAAAATGTTCATGCTTTTTAGGGCCTGAAAATAAGATTTTTCCGTTGGATCAGGCGCCGGCCAGGGACAGCCCCGGACTCTGCGCCCGGGATGGATCAATGGCGTTTGAAGAATTGCACCGCTCGCTCGTGGCGTTCCGCGGCTTCGCGTGTCCCGAAGGTTCCCAAATTCCGCCGCGTTCCTGTCTCGGGGTTTCGCCTGCGCGAATACAGGCGAAACTTACCCGATGACAGTTTGCGGATCATGACTGCTTAAAAGACCAACCGGATGCCGGCGCGACCCACGCCAAAATTCTCTTCATTATGGGTAGGCACCACAAATCGCCCATCCACAAATAGTCCCCAGTTGTGCGTGATCCGGATATCCAACCCGGCGCCCACCTGGCCGAAAACCGTTTCGCCCGGATCGAATTGGTAGCCGGCGCCGGCATAAGCGTAGGGCGCCAGATGGATCGCATCGAACGGCAAACGCAGATACAGGTTGCCGGAAGCATCGTCGATGAAACTATGCTTCGTGTTTTCGGAATAGGCGTCGCCGCCGAATCCGAAAAAGCGCAACGGATAATACGTCACCCCGCCACCGGCACCCAGGCGGCCGTTACGCGTGACGCGATCGCCGGAAATGTGATTGAGAATCTGTTCGTTGACAGAGCCAGTGCCGAATAAGTCCAATTGCATCTCATCACCCTGGAAAATCTGTTGCGGGGGGGTGTAGGTGGGTGGTTGCGTGCCCGGCGGAGGAGTGCTGGGCATGCTGGAATCCTGCGCCAAAGCCGTCAAACCCAAAGAGGCGACGGCGACAATACCGGTGACTAGTAGTTTTGTTTTCATAATTTGAACTGTCATGGGTTTTAGCGAAAGCCATGCCATGCAAATTAAGCACGCCCGGCGGAATATTACCTGCAATGTGCAAAAAATGACCCCTAAACAATGCAATTTGCCAGTATTTTTGAAGAACCAGAACTCCATCAAATTTTGACGGGATGAATTGCTGAATTCATATACGTCAAGTCGCGTCAATTTGCGTCCAAGATTTTTCCTGAATAAACGTAACTTCGCGTAACTTCGCGTAATTTCGCGTAACGGACCCTGATTTATTTCGCAGTGACCGGTACCGCGCCCGAAATTTGCGGCCCGCCCCAGGCCGGCAGGCCCTGATTGTCGATCGCCATCTAATACCTTTTTCATCGTCGATGTGATTTAAACACAAAGACGGGAGAGTGTAATGTTGCCCGGCAACAAAATCGGTGGGGATCGCTTTCCAGCGGTCTGGAGCGATACGGGGAAGACTGTCGTACTCCAGGACGCTGGCGCGCCTACGTCAGAACATTCTGGTTCAAGGCTTCTTTGCGCGGCGCTCCCTCAAACCCATCACTCTTCGATCAAGACGCGCGACGGCGATTCGATCATCTCTTTCACGCGACGCAAAAACATGACGGCTTCGCGGCCATCCACCAGCCGGTGATCGTAAGTCAGCGCGAGATACATCATGGGGCGGATGACGACCTGCCCTTGCACGGCCATTGGCCGTTCCTGGATCGAATGCATCCCCAAAATGCCGGTTTGCGGCGGATTGACGATGGGCGTGGAAAGCAACGAGCCAAACACCCCGCCATTCGTGATGGTAAAGGTGCCGCCTTCAAGCTCCTGCGGTTTCAATTTTCCCTCCTTGGAACGTTTGGCAAAATCTCCGATGGCCTTTTCGACCCCGGCAAAGCTCATCTTTTCCGCGCCGCGCAAAACCGGAACGACCAGCCCGCGATCGCTCGCGATCGCCACGCCGATATCGAATCGCTGGTGATAAACGATGTCGGTGCCGCGGATCTCCGCGTTGAGTTGCGTGAATTCCTTAAGGGCCTCCGCGACCGCCTTCACAAAGAACGACATGAAGCCCAGCTTCACCCCGTGACGTTTCTCAAATTGTTCCTGCAATTCCTTCCGCAAAGCCTGCACGGCGCCCATGTCCACTTCGTTGAAGGTGGTGAGCATCGCCATCTGTTGTTTCGCTTCCACCAGGCGCTTGGCCGCGGTGCGGCGCAACATGGTCATGGGAACCACGCGCCCATCTCCCGGGGAAGAGACGCGTTGCGGCGGGGCAGCGGGTGGAGTCGCAATCGCGGGTGCTGCTTTTTCAGAAGCCACAACCTTCGGCTCTTTCTTCTCCGTTTTGGGGGCCGCAGGTGCCGAGGCCGCCTCGGGAACCGGTGGAGCAGCCTTTTTGACTTCTTTTTTCGGCTCCGGTTTGGCTTCCGCCGCCGCCGGTTCACCGTTCAATTCAATGCGGCCAACGATTTCTCCGATCGGCACGGTCTCCCCGGCCTGGCGCAAAATTCTCAAGCGTCCCGCCTCCGGCGCGGGTAGTTCAAACGTCGTCTTTTGAGTGTCGATCACCGCGACATTTTCGTCCTTTTTGACTTCGTCGCCGTCTTTTTTCAACCACTCGGCGATCTGCCCTTCCGTGATGGATTCACCGACTTCGGGTACTTTTAAATCAACTGGCATAGAGTTTTTATGTGCTTGGTTTTACCTGGATGGTCGAGGTCACGTCTCGCACTCCATCCGCATCCAGCGCCAGCGCGACCGCTTTGCCGATGTCTTCCGGCGACGAAACCGTCCCCGACAGAGTGACATGGCCCTGGCTGCAGGACACTGAAATTTTCCAGACGGACAACGTCGAGTCCATCGCATATTTCGCCTTGATCTCAGTCACCGCGCGGGCATCCGATGCCGCCGTCACGGCTTCGGCGCCGATATCGTGCGCCTTATGGCGGATGACTTCGCCCGTATGCTCAAGTTCGCCGCGAATCTCGTCCCCATGCAGGTCGAGCGTGTCCAATTTGGCTTTCAACGCATCGGTGGCGTTCTCCGCCGTGGTCACGGCGCTATTGCCGGTCTGGGCGGCGGCTTGTTGAAAATGTTGCTCGGCCCCGGGATGTTCCCGGGCCTTTTTCTCAATAAACCAATAAGCCAGCGCCCCGATGATGATTCCCAGTATCAATCCGTTAAAAAAAGCTCTCATGTCTCAACTCCAGCTATTTTGATGCCGCAGCCGGGGGCGTTTGAGACGCCGGCGCATTTTCACCGTCGCCGAACGCGCGGCGGATGATCCGTTGCTGTTCCATCTTATGCGCGCCGGACGAGCCGGTCGCCGGGCTGGCTGATTCCGGGCGGGAAACGAGCGCGAACGGCCAGCGCCCGAACAGATGTTTGCCGAATTTCTCGTGCAAAAATCTCCAGGCGCCCATGTTCTGCGGCTCTTCCTGCACCCAGAGCACCGGGATGTTCTTCGCGTACGGCTCAAGGATCTTTTCCAGCATCTCATCGTGCAAGGGGTAAAGCTGCTCCAGCCGGATGATGGCCACATCGTCCCGCTTGTGCTCCTCGCGATACGCCTGCAACTCGTAATAGATTTTCCCGCTGCAGATCAAAACGCGTTTCACGCCGGCGGGCGGCAAAGTGGAGGGGATGATGCGCTGGAAATATCCGGCGGCAAACTGATCGCGCGGCGAGACGACTTTGGGATGGCGCAGCAAACTCTTGGGCGTGAACACCACCAACGGCTTGCGCCATTTGCGCAGCATCTGCCGCCGCAACAGGTGAAACAACTGCGCGGGCGTCGTCGGCTGGGTGATCTGGATGTTGTTCTCCGCGGCCAGAGTCAAAAATCGTTCCATCCGCGCGCTCGAATGTTCCGGTCCCATGCCTTCAAACCCGTGCGGCAACAGCAAAACCAGGCCGGACAGCCGTCTCCATTTGTCCTCCGCGCTGCTGATGAATTGGTCCAGGATCACTTGCGCCGCGTTCACAAAATCACCGAACTGCGCCTCCCATAAAACCAATCCATCGGGATAATCCAGGCTGTAACCGTATTCAAAACCGAGCGCCCCGGCCTCGCACAGCGGACTGTTCACGACCTCCACCGGCGCCTGTTCCGGCGTCAAATGTTGCATCGGGCAATACGGCGCGCCGGTGTCGTAATCGTAGAAATAGGAGTGGCGATGGCTGAACGTCCCGCGCACGGAATCCTGTCCCGTAAGCCGGATACGAAAACCCTGCGCTGCCAGCGAACCAAGCGCGAGCAATTCCGCGGCCGCCCAATCGAGTGACTGCCGGCCGGCGGCCATCTCGCGGCGCGCCTGCAAATATTTCTCCAATTTTGGATGCAGATGAAACTCTTGCGGCACCTCCGCCAATTTTTCAAGGTATCCGGAAATCTTTTCGATGGTCAGCGCCGTCTCGGTTTCTTCCCGTGGCTCCGGGCCGCCGATGTAGCCTTGCCAGACCCCGCGCTCTTTGGGCGTGACCTCGCATTGGCCTTTGCGCGCTGCCTCCAATTGCTTTTCCAGCTTCTCGTGGCGGTCCTGCGAGATTTTCTGCGCTTCCTCCTTGGTCAACCCGTTCAGTTTGAGCAAATGGTCGCGGTAATGCGCATGAACCCCCTTGCGCTTCTCGATCTGCCGGTACAACACCGGCTGCGTGAACGACGGCTCATCCGTCTCGTTATGGCCCCGGCGGCGATAACCGTACATGTCGATGAAAACGTCGTTGCGGAACTGGCGTTGAAAATCCAGGGACAGCCGGACCACTTGCGCCACCGCTTCCGGGTCCTCGCCGTTCACGTGAAAGATCGGCGCCCGCAACATGCGCGCCACGCTCGTCGAATAAACGTACGAACGATACTCATTGGGCAACGTCGTGAAACCGATCTGGTTGTTGATGATGATATGCAGCGTGCCCCCGACGGAATAGCCCGGGAGTTTGCTCAAGTTCAGCGATTCCTGCACGATACCTTCCCCGGCAAACGACGCATCGCCGTGGATCAGCAGGCTGAGGATATGCTTCCGTTCCGGGTCGCCAAAGCGGTCCTGCCGGGCGCGGGTCCGGCCCAAAACGACCGGATTGATGAATTCCAGGTGACTCGGGTTGAAAGAAAGTGACAGGTGCATCTTCTCGCCCCCGGCGGTGGTCCAATGTCCGCTGTGCCCCAGGTGATATTTCACGTCGCCCCGCCCCTGCATGTTTTCCGGGTTCGCATCCGCAAATTCGCGGAAGATCTCGCAGGGATTTTTTCCCGCGATGTTCGCCAGCACATTCAACCGTCCGCGATGGGCCATTCCCAACACAATGTCCTTGATCCCCTGGCTGCCGGCTTTCTCGATGGCCAGATCCAGCAACGGGATAAGCGTCTCGCAGCCTTCCAACGAAAAAGTCTTGGCGCCGAGAAATTTTTTCTGCAGAAATTCTTCGAACACCACGGCGTTCGTCAACCGCGTATAAATGCGCACTTGCTCTTCGCGCGACAGGGCCAGGTGGTTTTCCGTGCTCTCCATCTGGCGTTGCAGCCATTGGCGCGTCTCGGTGTCGTCGATGTGCATGAACTGCGCGCCGATGGAACCGCAATAGGTCTTCCGCAGCCGTTCGTAGATTTCCCGGACCGTCAGCGGCGTGCCGAAATGGAGCGATGGCACCTGCACCAATTGATTCAATTCACGTTCCGAAAAATTATAATACTCCAGTTTTAATTCCGGGGGCACGGGGCGCTGCGCGCCGAGGGGATCGATGGCCGCGATGCGATGGCCGCGGACACGATAATTGCGGATCATCTGGTGAAGCTTTTGATCCAGATTTGAGTTCCGCGCGGCGCGTCCGGCCAGAAGCAAGGCCGGTCCCGGCGCCGCCTCGCCGGTCACATCATCGTCCTCACCACGGCCGTTGCCGTTTCCCAGGACCTCCGCGGGGGGCGTTCCGCCAAAATAATCGCGCCATTCAGCGCCAACCGATTGCGGGTCGCTTTGATAGCGCGAATAAAGCGTCTCCAAATAACCAAGATTTTCCAGCATGATTCCAACCTTTCGACCGGACACTCGTAGCGCTGTTTGAAAAATTAATAAAATTTAATGCAATTCACACGGTCATTGCGCCTATCCCCGTCCGGCCAACCAATGTCCCATGCCCCGCCCCGTTGTTCAATGAAATTTTCAAGGCCGTTTTGTTGCTTTAAAGTTGCCGTCGGCATCGAAATCATGTTCATCTGTGGGGCAAAATGGCTGCGGAACAACCTATCATCATCGCCACACGCGGCAGCGCGCTGGCCCTGGCCCAGGCAAATTTCATCATCATGCAATGTCGCGCCGCCTTTCCGCGCCTGCGTTTTGAACTGAAAATCATGAAGACTACCGGCGATAAACTGCAAAAATCGTCGATGGCCTCCAGCGGCCTGCCCAAAGGCCTGTTCACCAAGGAACTCGAAGTCGCTTTGTTGAAAAGTAAAGCCGACCTCGCCGTGCATAGCCTCAAGGATTTGCCGACGGAAGTTCCCGCCGGCTTGATGCTCGCCGCCACGCCTAAACGCGAGAATGTCCGCGATGTTTTGATCTATCGCGACGCCGCCTTCCTCGAACAGCAAAAACTCACCGGGCAAAACTCAGAAGATTGGACTCCGGGCCGGAATGATTTGCGCGGGTTTGCGCCAAAAACCACGCTCAAAGATCTTCCCCGGGGCGCCACCATCGCCACCTGCGCCGTCCGCCGCAAAGTCCAGATGCTCGCCGCCCGGCCAGATCTCAAGTTCGTCGAGATCCGTGGAAACGTCCCCACCCGCTTGAAAAAAATTTCCGAACGCGGCGAATGGGATGCGACCGTGCTCGCTCTCGCCGGAATGTCCCGCCTGAATTTCAAGATCGACAGCGACGGCAAACTTACCGGGGATGCCGTGCCGGATGGTTTGCTGGCAACGGTATTGGAGTTGGACACGATGCTGCCGTGCGTGGGCCAGGGCGCGATCGGCATTGAGATCCGCGCGGAAGACGAGCGCATCGCGAAAATTTGCGAGCGGCTCAACCATTTCAACACCTTCCAATGCGTGACAGCCGAGCGCGCCTTCCTGCGCGCCATGGGCGGCGGTTGCCAAAGTCCCGTGGGAGCCTACGCGGAAGTCACAGGTGAAAAGATATTCATGCGTGCCATCTCGTTCCGCGATGAAGCCGTAAAACGTGGTGAATCAAAACGCCCGATCTCTGAAGCGGAAGCGATCGGCACTGATTTGGCCGCGCAATTGGCCTAAGCTCTCGGTGCCTTGGAGAGAGCGAGCGTTCCATTTGCTCAAAATGGAAAAAATGGCTTGGCCGGACGTTCCTTGGGGGTGACTGCCATGCCGTCCTTCGGCAAATTCCACACATGATGACAATGTTCGCAATATGCCCCGTGATCGATCACTCGAAAAATGATTCCCAGATGCAACAGGATCGTCGGCATGAGAAATTTGCGCGTCATCTGCGGATAATTGATCCGCAATGAACCGCAGGATGGGCAATGGAATGCCTGGTTTAAGACCGGCGGCGATTCCTTTTCCAAAATGGTGGCGACGATCTTGAATTCGCTTTCGCGGATCTGCACCCGGTAGGTCACCCGCGGCGGGCGCAGAAACAGGAAGTATCTCAGCAGTTTATCATCGTATGTGCGGGCCTCGAATTTTTTGTCCTTTAAAAAGGCCTCGAGCGTTTTCCCCTCACTGGCGCTCTCGAAGACCGCGACGTCGACCCATGAACGGTTTGTTCGTCCTCCACTCATCTTTAATCTGTCGTCCACTTTTTTGCGGGTGTCAACCCCCCAAATAATTTCGCATCGCATTTGCGAATAAGCCATCTGCATGTAATTTAACACGATGAGTTATCAGCCGATCGAAAATTACGGCGTGATCGGAGATTTGACGACGACGGCGCTTGTCGGCATGGACGGCTCGATCGACTTCATGTGCTTCCCCGCGTTCGATTCGCCGACTCTCTTTGCGCGATTGCTCGATTTTCAACGCGGCGGTTTTTTTAAGATCGCGCCGGCCGGCGGTGATTTCAAGCAACGCCAGCGATATTTCCCGGATACAAACATCCTGCTGACCCGCTTCCTTGGCGAGGAAGGCATTGTCGCTATCTCTGATTTCATGGCCATGCCGTCGCCCGGTGAAGAGCGCAGCCTGGTGCGCCGCGTCAAGGCCGTCCGCGGCGAAACCACCATCCGCATGGTTTGTGCGCCCAAATTTGATTATGCGCGTTGCGGACATTCGGTCTCAAAAGAACGCAATGAGATCGTTTTCACCCCCGACAAAAAAATTTGTCTGCCCATGCGATTGCGCAGCAGTGTGCCCATGAGGGCCGAAAACGGCGAGGCGACGGCTGAGTTCAAATTGCGCGCGGGGCAGACGGCATTCTTCATCCTGGAAGAGGCGAAAGAGGGAAAATCACCGTCGGCTGACCCGGATTATGTTTCCACGGCCTTCAAGTCGGCCATGAATTATTGGCTGGGCTGGGTCGCGAAATCGAATTATCAGGGCCGCTGGCGGGAGATGGTCAATCGCTCGTCGTTGACCTTGAAATTGCTCACCTCGCAGGCGAACGGCTCGATCGTTGCCGCCCCGACCTTTGGCCTGCCGGAAAATCCCGGGGGGATGCGCAATTGGGATTACCGCTACACCTGGATACGGGATGCGTCTTTCACGCTCTATGCGCTGATGCGCCTGGGCTATACCGCGGAAGCGCAAGCCTTCATGCAATGGATGGAAAAACGTTGCCGCGAATTAAAACCCGGCCGGCCGCTCCAGGTGATGTATCGCCTGGATGGCGGACGCGACCTGCCGGAAAAGATCTTAAAACAGTTCGAGGGGTACCGGAAATCGCAGCCGGTGCGCATCGGCAACGCTGCCTCCGAACAATTGCAATTGGACATTTATGGGGAACTGATGGATTCCATTTCCATCTATGACAAACATGGCGAGCCGATCTCCTACGATTTTTGGACCAACATCACCACCCTGATCGAATGGGTCTGCAAAAACTGGCGCAAACCCGATAATGGCATCTGGGAGGTGCGCGGCGGCGCGCGCCCTTTTCTGTATTCGCGGGTGATGTGCTGGGTGGCGATTGATCGGGCGATGCTGATCGCACGGAGACGTTCCTACCCCGCCCCGCTCGTCCGCTGGCACCGCATCCGCGATGAAATTTACCAGGACATCTATAAGAAGTTTTGGAACAAAAAGTTGAATTCCTTCGTCCAATACGCCGGCGCGGATAGCGTGGATGCGGCGGCGCTGTTGATGCCGCTGATGAAATTCATCAGTCCCACCGACCCGCGCTGGAAATCCACGCTCAAAGCCATTGAAGAACGGCTCGTCGAGGATTCGCTCGTGTATCGTTATGTCCCCGGGAAGGCTGCCTCCGATGGCCTCCGCGGCCGCGAGGGCACTTTCTCCGTCTGCTCCTTCTGGTATGCCGAATGCCTGGCGCGCGCCGGCGACTTGAAACAGGCGCGGTTCATTTTTGAAAAAGCCCTCGGATACTCAAATCATCTGGGCCTTTATGCCGAGCAACTCGGTCCGTGTGGCGAACATCTGGGCAATTTTCCGCAGGCCCTCTCGCACATCGCGCTCATCAGCGCCGCCTGGGTATTGGACCAGCGCCTCTCGCAAAAGAACGGTTTCTTTAATTCTGATGAAATATTTCCCGGTCCATCGGACCGTAATCCCAAAATAAAATGACTCTTGGAGATACCAATCCCCCCGGGTCGTGTCCTTTTGATTTGGCGGTGTCGTGGTCGCTGCAGTCCAAAGCGCAAACATTGCGTGCTGCTCTGGGCGGCGGGGACCAGGGGAGAAGCGACACCGCCCATTGATTTTGCAAGACTGGCCGGCCTGATATTGCAGTTTGCGGCATGACCCGGGGATTTTGGTGCGGTTGCCCGCCATAATTGAAATTCATGCCATGGCATTCCTATTGCTAAAGTTATCATTATGAAATCAATGATCACTTTCGCAATCATCACTGCTGCTGCGCTGGCGATGGCCGCGCCGGGTAGTGGCGGGTCTACTGCCGGTGGAGGCGCATCGGGAACCGGGCCGCAAGGCTCATCAGACCAGACCGCGCCCGCAACTCCATCCCAATCATCTCCGGCCCAGGCACAGCCATCCACCGTTCCCGGCAGTGGAGGCTTTAACCAAAATAATTCCACCGGATCGGGCAATCCCACAATGAATCCCAGCACTGTCCCGGGCGGCGGTGGCCTGACCAATGGGTCGTCCGGTATCGCAACCAATTACATGAATACTAATTCACTGGAATTATCCACGAATATGGGCGGGGTGTATTCGAATTGGAATTCTCTCCAAACCAATAGTTACCATCCCTGGTATCATAATTGATCAGGGTCCGGGTCTGAGCTTTAGTGTGGGGGCGTGTAAATCGGTTGGCCGCGGCGCGCATGGCCACAACAATGTTTCATGGCGGGAAAATGAAAATTTCTGCGATACATCTAAAACGCTATAAAGAAATCGCCGCGTTGCTCTGGAAATACGGGCGCTCGGATCTCGTCCGCCAGATGAATCTCGGCGATGAACTCGACATCGAGCTTCGCGAGATCAAGATGTCGGAAACGGAGAAAGCGACGCCGGAAGAATTGGCGAACGACCTCGAGGCGATGGGCCCCACGTTCGTGAAGATCGGCCAATTGCTGTCCAGCCGCTCGGATTTGCTGCCCGACGTTTATCTTGATGCGCTCGCGCGATTGCAGGACAACGTCAAACCGTTTTCCTTCGAGGAGGCGGAACAGATCATTTTATCAGAACTTGGCGTTCGGGTTTCCAAAGCATTTTCCGATTTTGATCCCAAGCCCATCGCCGCTGCGTCCCTGGGCCAGGTGCACGCCGCCGCCTTGCGCGATGGCCGGCAGGTCATCGTCAAGATCCAGCGTCCCGATATCCGCAAACAGATTGCCGCGGACTTCGAAGTCCTGGGCCAGATCGCCAATTTTCTCGACGCCCATACGGAGGTTGGACGCCGCTATCGTTTCGTCACCACCCTCGAGGAATTTCGTGTCACCATCCAACAGGAACTCAACTACGAGCGGGAGGCGCAAAATCTGGTGGCCCTGGCCGGGAACTTGAAGGAATTTGAAAAAATCCAGGTGCCGCAGCCCGTTCCCGATTACACGACCCGCAGCGTCCTGACCATGGATTATGTCCAGGGAAAAAAAATCACGGCGCTTTCGCCATTGGTCCGCATCGACCTGGATGGCAAGGCCCTGGCCGAAGAATTGTTCCAGGCCTACCTGAAGCAGATCATGGTGGATGGGATGTTTCACGCCGATCCGCACCCCGGCAACGTCTTTTTGACGGATGACAACCGGATCGCCTTGTTGGATCTGGGCATGGTCGGCCACCTCGCGCCCGGATTGCAGGAAAACCTTTTGAAATTACTGATGGCTGTGGGGGAAGAAAACAGTGAAACCGCCGCGGACATCGTGATCCATATCAGCCAGGTCACCGAAGATTTCAACGCCGTCGAATTTCGCCGTCATATCGCCCAGATCATGACGCTGCAACAAAATCAAAGCCTTGAGAATTTGAATGCGGGAAAAACGTTGATGAAAGTCAGCCGCACCGCGATCGATAGCGGTCTCTATGTGCCGACAGAATTGACTCTCCTGGGTAAAACGCTGCTGCAACTGGATGAAGTCGGTAAGATCATCGATCCAACCTTTGATCCTTTCGAAGCCATTCGCCGCAATACCCCTGCCCTGGTTGCGCGGCGGGCCAAAAAAGCTCTCACCCCGGGAAGCGTCTTCAGTTCGATGCTCGAGATGAAAGATTTCATGACCGGTTTGCCCCGGCGCTGCAACCGCCTGATGGACGCTTTGGCCGCCTCCGAATTGGAGATCAAAGTGAAGACGGTGGACACCAGCATGTTGGTGGAAGGATTCCAAAAGATCGCCAATCGCATCACGGCGGGAATTATCCTGGCCTCGCTGATTTTGGGAGCCTCCCTGCTGATGCGGGTCCAAACAGAGTTTCAGATTTTTGGTTATCCCGGCTTGGCCATCGTCTGTTTCCTGGGCGCCGCCGCCGGCAGCATGTGGCTTCTCTTCAGCATCTTTGTCCAGGACGAAAGAATCAAAAAGAAAAAGAAATCAGGCGCGAAACTCTAGCGCAGTCGCGTGGAACATGGGTCCGTGATCCGCTGCCGCTTTATTGTCCCCGATAAACCGCCCGCGCCGTGCAGGTTTCTGCCACCACTACTTCCACCAGCAGGGGCAGTTTCGGTTTGGCCTTTTTCCAGATCCAAACGGCAATATTTTCGCTGGTCGGATTTTCCAGGCCCGCCACTTCATTGAGATGATAATGGTCCAGCTTTTCCCAGATCGGTTTGAACGCCTCCGAGATGTCTGCGTAATCCATCAGCCAGCCAAGCTTTTTGTCGCACTCGCCAGCCACGACCAGTTCCACCTTGAAACTGTGGCCGTGCAATCGCCGGCACTTGTGCTTTTTCGGCAAATGCGGCAGCAAATGCGCCGCTTCAAATTGAAAGGTTTTTCGTAGTTCCATTTTCATAAATAAAAAAATCAAGTGTGCGCTTCAATATCCGCCCAGGTGATCAGGTCTCCCAATGTCGGCCGGCCGTCGTGACGCCAGGTGAGCGGCGGATTTTGCATCTGTCCCAACGGACAAATCCGGGTCGCGCCCCAACGCGCCAGTTGCAGGCTCAGTTCCCCAATTTTTTCTTCCGGTGCCGCAAGGCCCACCGTCGAGACCTGGTCCCGGATGGCGTCGGCATTTTCCAGGGCGATTTTCAAGTCGCCGACCGGCTTGATATAAATGAACCGGTTCAGGCACGAAACCTGGAACCGCGCGTCCGCCTCATAGATCACCGTCCATGCCGTCGAATCTTTGCTGCACCAATGCTGCGTATGCTCCGGCGCATGTGCCGCCCGCACTTCATAAATGCCGCGCCGTGACGCGATGGCCGCGGCTTCTTCGGTTGAAATGACCCCGCGCGGTTCGTGCGCCTCGCGTTTTTCCAATTCATCCGCCAGCAACTGCCCGAAGTGTTCCGGCCCGATCTCGCCGCCGCGCTGCACAAAGATGACATGCGGCGAAAGACAACCAAGCTGGTTCCACGCCACCACGTCATCTGCCGCCGCCGTCACGATCTTTTTGGCGCGCGCCCCGTACAAAACGTCAGCCGCGACAAACCCAAAACTTATGCGATGGCCATGCCCGATGAAACGCGTCTTCAACGGGACCCGCTTGCGGATCGTGTCCAGCGTTTCATCACTGCCCGTGGCCGTGACGCAATTCGCCTCGGCAAACAGCGCATCTTCCAGCTCCATATTTCCCCCCGGCCATTCGGCGATCTCCAGGCAAGCGCCCAGCTTCCGGTCGGCGTCATAGATGGAATGCGCGAATAATCGCGGCAACAGCGAACTGCCGGTCCCGCACTTGAGAAACTGCGCCGAGCGCCCCAACAATCCAAAAACTATGCTTATCAGTGCCGGATTGGGGATATTGCCCGCGCAGATATGGACAAGAAATTCCGGCGCCAGGGCCACCGCCGCGCGCGAACCTTTTTCCTCGGCGCTGGTCGCGCAGATATGGTCGAGCCGTTTGGCATCGCCGAATTCCTGGATCAGCAACGCATGGAAATTTTCACGGGTAAGCTGCTTGAAAAAGTTGTCCAGGCCGCGTTCCAGTGTTGGGCGCGAAAAAGCCGGGCAATTTTCCAGCGCAAATCTGCGAAAAGGAAATTCCGGTTCCAGCCAGTGCTCAGCAAGGTCGCTCAACAGGCGCACCATGCTTTCCGTCGAACGGTTCACCAGGTATTGCTCACGATTCCGTTTCAACGTCTGGCACGCCTCCGCGATCATCGCCGGCGAGAGCTTCGCCTCGGGTGGCAGATCAGCGAGAAAATAGTTGGGCAGGTTCATTTTCTTATATCACGCAGCCGCCAGCGAACAACCGCGCGGCTCGGCCAATTTTGCCCGGCCAACCAGCTCAAATCCATCGCCGCGACGGATCCCCAAATCTTCCGTCTGGATTGCGCTGACAGAAAACGCATTGGCCAAATCAAAAATCCGTATCAATCCCGTCTCCCCTTCGATCACTTCGCGTCCGGTCTCGGGAGAAACGATCTGCACCCGCGCCCACGGTGGAAAGCGGAACAGCCGCGAGCGGAGCGCGGCTCTATGAGCCGCAGCACTCCGTTCCGTTTCAAACCGCTGCGGGTCACAGACCCGCGCTCCGAAATCAGGTTCATCCGGATTCCCATCATACGCCTGCGAACTCAATTCACTCATGCCGTATTCACAAATGATATCCTGCGCCGGAACCCCCAGATATTTAGTGATCAACAAATGCAATTCTGCCCTGGACATGCTGCGCGAACGGTTCTTATATCCGCCAGTCTCCATGACACGCGAATTTTCCGGCAATTGGAGCCGCAGGTTTTTTTCAGCCAGAGAATCCAACAAATGGACAAATGAAAACGCGGTCCCAAGGATGAGGTGGGGTCTGGGATCTGGGATCTCGGGTCCGGGCAGCCTCCTCTCGATTTTTCCCCTGCCTTGGGACCATGAACCTGCCGAATTTTTTCCGGCGTCCAAACGATGACTCACATCCTCTCGCTGTTCCCTCTCCCCGGGGGAGAGGGCCAGGGTGAGGGGAGGTTGGGTTAAACTCAAACCAGGTTCCCCCCTTCCCTTTCCCGCGATGTTCATAGAGAAGGCCTCAAAATCCAACGTCCACAACCCCTCGGCATCCAGCTTTCCGACGAAGACTGACTTCGGCGCGCCAAGCCTTTGTCTTACGGTCTCGAGCATGTGGACGAGCGAGGAATGTGGCACAGCTTCCGGCGGCGGCGTCAGGCAGATCAATTTTGAGTTTTGAACTTTAGATTTTGAATTATCTAAAACATTCCGCTCGAACCCGGACCATAATGAGGCCGTGTAAAGATCAAGCGATTCCGCATTATGAAAATGCCGGCTGGGCTTTTGCTCCGTCGTGCCGCTGGAATGAAAAACCGCCGTGCGCTCCCCCGGCGCAATGGAAGTCAATTCCCACTCTTTGAACGCGCTGGTCGGGACAGAGGGGATTTGTGTCCAATGTTCGACGATTTGCGGCGTCAACCTGCGCGCCTCGCAAATCTTGCGATAAGCAGCATTGTGCGCGAATTGAAGTGAGAAAAGCTCCAGCGCAAGTTCATTGAACCGGCGGTCATCCAGAGCCGGCGTTTCATGGGAAATCAACGCGCGTAATCGCGCGGCGAAGCTGGAAAGTTCTTTGTTCATGCGGTGTTTGTTTGTGGCTGGTTTTCCGCGACAGCCGTTGGGAAGTATAATTGAAAATTGCCCTCCTGCAATTGAAAAGAATCCCTTGCGATTGCCCTCACCCTTACATTGCGCCGTTACTTTTTATCCGTTGATAAAGCCAGGCCCGGGCGTATCTCCACCAACGCCCGGCGGTGGGAATGGAAATCTCGAGGATCTCAGCGCACTCTTCAATCGTCAGTCCCACGAAATAACGCAGCTTGACCAATTCGGCCTTCTGCCCGTCTATTTTCGCAAATTCTTCCAACGCCGCGTTGACGGCAAATAATTCATCTTCCTTTGCGGGCGCTGCGATCTCGAGATCATCGATATCGATGCGCTGTTGGCCGCCGCCATGCCGCAATGCCTGTTTACGGCGGGCGTTATCAATGAGAATGCGCCGCATCGCTTCGGCGGCGGCCCCGAAAAAATGAGCGCGTCCGCTCCACTTCATATGTTGGTCCCCTCCCAGGCGCAGCCAGGCCTCATGCACCAGCGCCGTTGGTTGCAAGGTCTGGTTGGGCGATTCATTGGCCATCCGGGACGCCGCCAGCTTTCGTAGCTCGCCGTAAACCAGCGGCAACAATTCACCGGCGGCGTTCGGGTCGCCGGATTCCATGGATTGGAGAATGCGGGTGATATCGCTCACAGTTTCAGTCCGGGACAAAGATTATAGCTCGCCGGCGACAATGAATGAGCGGGTCCATAAGCGGGGCCATCAGGGTTGAGCCGTTTTGCCATCCTGTTGCGCCCAAAATTCGGCGGCGGTTTGGGCGGGTCCCTCGTTGACTTCGTCGTATCTAAAACTGATTCGCAGGATGTTTGTCTCGCTACGGAGGAAATCAAAATTCTTTGCGCCCGGCGGCAGGACCAGGTTTTGCAACGTCGTGATACCGGCGATCGGCTCAACATTAGTGATGCCCCCGCAGCCGGTCATTTTCAAGTCAACCAGAGGCATGTCGTGCAGCGGCCCGATGTCCGTCACGGGCGTGCCGCTGAGTTGCAGGACTTTGAGCGGCATCCCCTCAAGCGGGCTTAAGTCGGTGACTTTGGTGCCGGCCAGCCGCAGCTTGATCAGGGGCATTCCCCGCAAGGGGCTGAGGTCGGACACCGGTGTGCGCGCTAATGACAGGCGGCTGAGCAGCGCATCGCGCAGGATCATAAGATTAGTCACCGGCTGTCCATCGAGAGTCAAATCCCAGGTGCCGTCGTCCCGCTGTTCGCTGGTGAATTTCAAGCCAGCCCGGGTGAGTGCCGTCTGCCATGCGGGAGTTTCCAGGGAGGATGCCGCTGGAATCAATGCCATCGCTTCGCGCATCAAAACGTGGGCGTTGATCCAATCATTCCAGTAACTTTCATCGAGATCACCGGCCTGGGGCAGTTTATTTTTAATCGCATCGGCGGCTTCGGCCAGCGCTGCCCGGCTTGCCCCCGGTTGATTGAGTTCGAACTGCGCCATCGCGAGCACGAGATACGCCTCCGTGCGGCAATTCCAGCCGACATCCATGGAAATGGCCCTTTGCATCAAAACCACGGCGTTCGTGAAATGGCCCAGGCGATATTGCGCCAGCCCCACCGCGTAAAGATTAAGCCCCCAGTGCTCGTCATTGGTGTCTCCGCCGGCAGCGACATCGGCCATTTTGGCAATGACGGCCATTTCATCAGCGGTGGGCGGAATGATCAGGCTGGCCTTGACCATGCGCTCGGCGATGCGCGGATCAGAGGTGTTTCCAAATTGTTGAAGGATTTGCGCCCGGCATTTTTTGTAGCCTTCCACGTCGTTAAGTTGCAGGAGCAATGACGGAAGAAATTGATAACCAACCTGGTCCTGGGGGGCATACTCGATGACACGCTGCCAGTTCGTCAGTGCTTCCAGCCATTCCCCCTTGCATGCGTGATAGGTGCCAAAGACATTGTAAAACGGCACCAGGGTCGCGTGCGGGGGAATTCCACTGAGCAACTGTTCCGATTTGTCATACTGCCCGCCCATCAATGCCAATTCCGCATCGGCGACCTGTTGGCCCACGACCGCATCAGCCTTCGCCTTGTCGAGGAATTGTTTTTCCACCAGCTCCGCCGCCACTGCGCGCTTGAGCGCCGACCGATCCTGGACAAACAGATAGAGCACGGCGATCAACCCGATCACCAGCGCGGCCATGCCCACGCCGGCCGTGGCGAACATCGTTTTATTCCGGCGCACCAATTTTTGAAACCGATAAATCGTGCTGGGCGGGCGGGCGATGATCGGCTCATTTGCCAGATAACGCTGGATGTCCATGGCCATGCCATTTGCGGTTTCATATCGCCGCGTCCGGTCTTTCTCCAGTGACTTCATCACGATCCAATCCAGGTCGCCGCTCAACAGATGGATCAACCTGGGCGCGTCGGATTGGCGGCGTTGTGCCACGGTTGTCAAATCTGCGTCCAGCATCGTGCTCAAGCGCGTGGACGGCCGCGCGGGCTCCTTCTCGCGGATCGTGCGGCGCAATTCATCAAGCCCGGATTGCAAAAGCTCCTTTGCATCAAACGGCGTACGGCCCGTGAGCAATTCATAGAGAAGCACCCCCAATGCATAGATATCGCTGCGCGTGTCGATGTCCAATCCGCTCATCTCCGCCTGTTCGGGACTCATGTAAGCGGGTGTCCCGATGAATTGTTCGAACGCGGTGAATAGCGTCTGGTCCGTCAACCGGCCTTGCGTGGCTTTCGCAATGCCAAAATCGATCACCTTGGGCACGGGCGCGCCGTCGTGCAGCGTCACAAGAATGTTCGATGGCTTGATGTCGCGATGGATGATGCCCTTTTGATGGGCATGTTGGATGGCGTTGCAAACCTGGACGAACAAGTCGAGCCGCGCGGCCGTGGAAAGTTTGTTCTGGTCGCAATAATCCGTGATTTTTATCCCGCGAACCAACTCCATGACGAAAAACGGACGGCCGGTTTCCGTCGCGCCTGCTTCGAGGACCTTCGCGATGTTCGGATGGTCCATCATCGCCAGCGCCTGCCGCTCCGCTTCGAAGCGCGCGATGACGCTTTTCGTGTCCATCCCCAGCTTGATGACCTTGAGGGCAACGCGGCGGCGCACCGGCTCCTCCTGCTCGGCCATATAAACCATCCCGCAACCGCCTTCGCCGATGAGCTGGAGCAGTTTATAGCGCCCGATCTTATCGCCCGGCTTTTCATCCGGGGACAGCGAAAGCACCATCGTCTTGCGCGCCGCTGCCGGCGGCTCTTCCATGAACCCCCCGGCATCCCCGCACGCTTTCAGCAATGCTTCGACGCGCGCCTTCAACGCCGCGTCACTGGCGCACGCCTTTTGCAGATAGTCGGCGCGCTGTTCGACCGGCAATTTCAGCGCCGCGTCGAAAATCGCTTCTTCCTGGTTGGCCGGTTCGTTCATGGGGACGGCGGTTTCGGATCGTCTTTTTTGACGGAAAGATTTTTGGGCGTCGCCGCATTTCCCGGCGGCACAAATGTCGCCCACGTTTTCCCCGATTCGGGCTCATATTGCACCGTCTTTCCGGGAACCGGCGGGATGCGGATCAGATGATGGCAGGCGGGACATTGGATTTCGCGCCCGGAAAACTGCTCATCGCACTGCAACGGCTGCTGGCATTGCGAGCAGGAAAATTTGAATTCGTTCATGGTTCCTTTGGTTGGTGGATCAAAAGGATGTGGAAAATATTTTAGCTTTGCAACTATTCAGGTCAGCGCGCCTTCTGTACGACCAGGACATCCATCGGCCCCGTCTCTTGTTCCAGGCGAAGTCCCATGCGGGCCAAAAACTCACTCACCTTATCCGGGTCAAGCGCGCTGCTTTGCATGCTCTCCTGGGCCTTTTGATTCCATGCCATCGAAAAATCATAATAATTCGTCGACCCCGTTTGGTCCACGACCGGCTGGTTGAGCCCCTGCGATAACCCGTCCAGCAACGCGTTCAATTGCTGGTGGGTGAAGTAAAGCTTCCCCTCTTTCATGCTTACGTCCGACTCTTCGCTATTCGGGCTGGGAGTAAAGCCGGGCAGGCTCGCATTTCCCACCTTCAATGCATAAAAATCTGTGCCCTGCGTTTCCCTTTGCGCGGTGTAACCCAATGTCTTCCGGATGGTCGATTGCAATTCTTCCCTGGTATTTTCGGGCGTCGTGACCAGGAAATCAAAGCCTCCTTTCGGCGCATCCGGCGGCAGAACCACTTGCGCCAGGTCGCAATCATAAGCCTCGGCGATGGCCTGTCGCAGGGATGCGTTGCGCCCGAGCGTCCGGATGATGGAATCTTCGCCATGGATATGGCGAACTTTTGCCAAAGAATGCGGGAAATGGGTCGGCCGCATCATATCCAGGTTCGCCGGCAATTGCCGCAACTTGTCTTTGTCCGGGTCAAAATAGGAATCTTTGACGTGTGGGAATTGGTATTTCACGACCATCCCCACCACGACCGATGCGCAGATTGCGATGCCGATTGCCAGTACTGTTTTTGTCCATTTCATATATTTAATGAGTTGAATTGTCCGTCAATCAACAGTGCGTAAAACGGGAAAAAAAGTGATCACCGTTTTTGGATAATTCGTCATTTTGCGGAAAAACTGCGAAAAACGGCTGGTTCCTTAAGGCAAACCGCTGCCCATCATTCGGTAGTGTCCTAATTTGAAACTGGCTCCAGCGCGGTGTTAGAAGACATCGTGCTTGCCATATCTCGTTCTAAACATTTTGAATATCACCGGCACCGCAAATCCCAAGACGACTCCGCAAACACCGGAAATCAAAAATCCATTGCGGGCTATCTGATAAAACTGCTGCGTGACTGAAACATCCTCTGGACGCACTGGCACCGAAGTAATCGTGGGAAGATAACCAAAATAAGTGAGGACAAGCGCGAATACCGCCGCCGTCACAAACATCCCTAAAACTCCGACGATGGCTGGTTGCTTGGTAGATTTCTGTTTCATGATGCTCATGATGTCTAACGTTCCAAACCTGCGTCTCGGTGTCAAATCATGCGTTTGGGAAGTGTTTAGTCCCGCAAATTAGGACCCTACCAATCATTCGTTACGATTGCCTTCACCCCATTTCTCCGGCATGATTGTCGGTTCAACGATGGATAAACGGTTCTATATCACCACCGCAATCGATTATGTCAACGGCCAGCCGCATCTCGGCCATGCCTATGAAAAAATCGTCGCCGACGTCATTGCCCGGGCGCGCCGCAGCCTGGGGCAGGATGTGTTCTTTCTGACCGGGCTCGACGAGCACGGCCAGAAAGTCCAGCAGGCCGCCGTGGCCGAAGGCAAAAATCCGCAGATCTATTGCGATGCCCTTGCCGCCGACTGGCAGGCCTTTGCCAAAAAATTGGAGCTGACCAACGACGATTTCGTCCGCACCACCCAGCCGCGCCACAAGGAATTCGTCCAGGCCATCCTTTCCAGGCTCAACGACGCCGGCCATTTTTACAAAGCCAGTTACGAAGGTTTTTATTCCGCCAAAGAAGAGACGTTTCTCACGGAGAAAGATCGCCGCGCCGACGGCACGTTCGACCCCTCTTACGGCGAGGTCGTCACGCTGAAGGAAGAGAATTATTATTTTAAACTGGGCGCGCACCAGCAGTGGCTCATCGGATATATCGAAGCCAATCCGACATTCATCCAGCCTGATTATCGCCGCAATGAAGTCCTGGGCTTTCTCAAGAACAACCAGTTGGAAGACCTGTGCATCTCGCGCCCCGTGTCGCGTTTGAACTGGGGCATTCCCCTGCCCTTCGATCCCAACTTTGTCACCTATGTCTGGTTTGATGCCCTGGTGAATTACATCAGCATCGCCGCAGCCCACGGTGACGAAACCATTTCCTCCGCCCTCGGCAATTCAAAATTCAAAACTCAAAATTCGAAATTGAATTTGTGGCCCGCCGACATCCATGTCATCGGCAAGGACATCCTGAAATTTCATGCGGTCTATTGGCCCATCATGCTCAAGGCCATGGACCTGCCGTTGCCCAAACAGATCCTCGTGCACGGCTGGTGGCAAAAGGACGGCGCCAAGATCAGCAAAAGCACCGGCAACGTCGTGGACCCCATCGCCGTCATCGATGAATGGGGACTGGACGCCTTTCGCTTTTATATCCTGCGCGAACTGGACATCGGGCCGGATGGAAACTGGACCGACGCCGGCTTTCGCGCGCGCTATGCCGCCGAGCTGGCGAACGGCCTCGGCAATCTCGTGAACCGCTCGCTCTCCATGCTCAAGCGGTATCGCGATGGCATCGTGCCCGCGAAATCTGATGAACTGGCCGCTGACGCCGCGAAATCCGCGGACGAGACCCGCGCCCTGCTGCGGCAATGCCAGTTGCAGGCCGCGCTGCAGAGCATCGGCTCACTCGTCACCCGCGCGAACCAATACGTGGACCAGACTGCGCCATTCAAACTGGCGAAGGACCCCGCGCAGGCCAAACGCCTGGATGAAGTGCTTTATAATCTGGCCGAGACCTGCCGCGTCCTTGCGGTGTTGCTCCAACCGTTCCTGCCCGGAACGGCAGCGAAGATTTATGCCCAGCTTGGATTAAATCCCGCCGACGCGGGACCAGACAAACTCGCCGATGCCGTCTGGGGCAAGTTGGATCCCGGCCATAAGATCGGCGACCCCGCCCCGCTATTTCCAAGGAAGGATATAGAGGGAAATAAGTGATACGATTTCATTAACACCGGGCTTCAGCCCGGTGATCGTGATCCTGGAAGATAAAAACCGTTTCAACGGTTTTCTCTACACCGAAAAGCCGTTGAAACAGCGAAGCCCTCTCAGCCGCTACAGGAATCAATTCAACGGCACACCCTTGCGGATATAGGTGGGAATATCCAGGTCTTCGCCCTTAAAGATGGTCGGTTCGCTCTTGTCGAAACGGCCCTTGGAAACGATCGCCAGCGGCAATTGCGCCTGGAACATCTTTGACTTATCACGGCGCCCGCGGCTGTGGCGCGAAATCGTCTGCTCGCGCTGCTCCAAGGTCAGTGGCGATCCGGCGGGAGAATCGCCCGTCCGCCGCCGCGATAGGCCCATGTCCACGCCCTCGGGGTTTTCCGGCGCGACGGGGGCTTCGATCTTCGGCGCGGAATTTTTCGCCGCGATCAGCGTCACCGAAAGGCTGTTCTTCATTTGCGCATCGATCGCCGCGCCCATCATGATCCGGGCGTGGTCGCAATGCCGGCTGATCTGTTCCATCACGCGGCCGACTTCGGCCATCGTCATGTCCTTGCCGCCGGTCAGGCTCACCAGCACGGCATCGGCTTCAGCCAAAGCGCGGCCTTCATCGAGCAGCGGATGCGCGATCAGTTTTTCCACGGCATCGCGCGAACGCGCCGGGCCGCTCGCCTCCACAAAAGCAAACGTGCTCTCGGAATGCTGGTCGCGCACCAGCGCGCACAAATCCTCAAAATGGATCTGGATCAATCCCGGGCGCGTGAGCAATTGCCAGACGCCGCGAACGCCCTCGATCATCAGGCCGCCGGTGATCCGAAACGTCTCCAGGATGGGAGTGTTCTCGTCGATCAGCTTGCACGCCTTTTGGTTCTTCAGGCAAATCACCCCGTCCGCGATGGATTTCAATTGTTCGAAATTTTGCTGGGCTTGTTCGATGCGCCGGTTGCCCTCGCAAATAAATGGCAGGGTGACAAAGGCAAAAACGATCGCGCCCGCTTCCCGGGCCGCCCGCGCCAAAACCGGACTCACCCCGCTCCCCGCTCCGCCGCCAAGGCCGGTCACGATAAAAACCACGTCCGCGCCTTCGCAGGCGGATTTGAGCACAGGATATTGCTCCTCCGCCAGGGCGCGCCCCCGGTCGGGATCACCGCCGGTGCCCAACCCGCGCAATTTCTTGGTCTCCAGATGGATCTTCACCATGGCGGATGAAGCGGCCAGCGATTGCGCGTCCGTGTCGATCACGGCAAACTCCGCTCCCGCAAACTCCCCGCTGTTCATGGCGTCCGCCAGGATGACCCCCGCGCCGCCGACCCCGATGATTTTTACCATCCGCGATTTTGGCGTTTCCGCGGCCGGAGAATTTTCAGATTTATTATTCATGGCAAAAAATAGTTCAAGAGCGTGGCATAAATCTTCCCAGCATCCCTTTCAGGAGCGACGCTTTGCCGCCCTGCTTTCGTGTCTTAAGCGAACCGAATTTGGCGAGCCCGATGGCGGTGATGAATTCCGGCTGGTCCAGGGCTGATTTGACGCCGCTGGCCGAATTCGTCTTGCCCGGCGTGACCGACATCTGGAAAACCTGCTCGGCGAGTTTCACGATGTTGGGGACGCGCGCGCAGCCCCCGCAAAGAAAAACTCCCGCCCGCAAATAATCCAGCGCCCCCGCCTGTTCCAGGTCCAGCGCCAGGATCTCAAAGATCTCCTGCAACCGGAGCGCCATGATGCGCTGCAAATGCTCGATGTTGACCGTCTTCAACGGCAGGCCCAGTTCGTTCGTGATCGTGATCGTCTGCCCTTTGACGCTTTCCTCGACGATGGCCGAGCCGTTCTCCTTTTTCAATTTTTCCGCGCGGCTCAGGGGAACTTTCAGTCCATGGCCCAAATCGTTGGACACGTGGTCGCCGCCCAGCGCCAGCGTGCCGGTGTGGCGGATGACGCCGTTCGCATACACCGCATAATCCGTGGTGCCGCCGCCGATATCCACGACCAATGCGCCCATCTCCTTTTGCTCATTGGTCAACAATGCCAGCGACGAGGCCAGCCCGCTGAAAACGATCTCGTCCACTTCCAATTGCAGGCCTTTGACGAGGCGCACGGAATTTTGCAGGCGATTCGTGATGCCGTGGACGACGTGCATGTCCACCTCCAGGCGCGCGCCGAGCATGCCCACGGGATTGGTCACCCCGTCCTGGCCGTCCACCAGAAAATGCTGCCGCACCGCATGAATGATCGTGTTCTGCGCGGGCAAATTGATGGCTTTGGCATTCTTGATGACGTCCTGGACGTCGTCATTGGAGATCTCGCGATCGGCGCTGACCACCGGATGGACCCCGCGATTGTTGAAGCCGCGGATATGGCCGCCGCTCACCCCCAGATAGACATTGCGGATCTCCACGTCGGCCATCTGCTCGGCGGCGACAATCGCGTTGCGCACGCATTCCTCGGCCTGCACCGCGTCCACGATCTCGCCCTTGCGCACACCGCGCGTGGGCGATTGGCCGATGCCGATGATATTCAGCCCGCCCTCGCCGTTCACTTCGCCGGCCACGGCGCAGACTTTGGACGTGCCGATCTCCAGGCCGACAATGATGTTCGAATCGTCAAACATTTTTCCTCCGTATATTGGTTGGATTGAAATTTTTCTGCTGCATGAAATTATTTTCCGCCCAGCGGACGGGAACATTGTTCGCCACCGCAAAATCGGCCGAGACGATGACTTTGTCATTGCGCTGGCCCAGGTCGTAAACCGCCCGCCAGCGGCGCAATTGCTGGTCCAGGTCATTCAGCCCAAAAGTGATCTCGCCCCCCTGCTCCGTCGTGGCGATCACGACTTGCGGCGAGGAAACATCGATGCGCCGGAAATCCACCAACCCGGCCATCGGCGAATGCGCGAATGCCGCCAGCAGTCTAAGCGCCGCCTGCGCCTGCGGCGATTCCACGCGATGCCCCGGCAACACCTGGAAAACATTCAAGCCGGTGATCACCGGCAGTTGCCGCGTGACTTCCGCCAGCGAGATCGTCCGCTCGCGGGGATCCAGCGGTTGCATGACATAACCGTTGGCGTCCAGTTGAAACACCGAGACAGAGATCGCGCCGTTCGCATCCACCCGGGGCACATCGACCTGGGCCATCGGCTGGCGCTCAGTCACCTGGATCTTCAATGTGCGCGGCAAAATCCGCTCGATGGAAACCGAATCGATGGCCGGAACCAATTCAAGATTGCGCTTGATGGCCGCCAGGTCGAGCCCGATCAGGTTCGCCCCCGGCCTCACTCCCGCCCAGCGGCGCAATTGTTCCGGCGCGATCACCCCGTCCGTCTGCACTTGCACGTCCTGGATCGCAAATGTCGAATTTTCGTAAACGAACTTGTCCAGCGTCCACTCGCCCGTGCGCCAGAGCAGGTAGAGCCCGAACACGGTGCCCGCCACCACGCAAAACGCGACCGAGACCAGCCGCGTGCGCGTCGCGCGCACCTGGTCGGAACGCAATTTGACGTCGAGCACATGCCCGCGATTCAATCGCCGATTTTTTTGTTCACGTTTAAACCACATAAACTATATGACTCCGCTCAATGCTTGGCCGTCGTTTTCCGCTTTTCCGCAGCGTGTTCCTTCTCCCCCTTGGGGGAGAAGGTTAGGATGAGGGGGAGTGCATGCACTCTGTTTCCACCATCCGCTTTCCACTATTTTCTACCGTTCCTCGCACTTCCACTCTTCGTTTCATCGCCAAATCGATCATCCGTTGGCAAAGCTGTTCGTAGCTCAACCCCGCTGCCACTGCCGCCTTCGGCAGCAAGCTCGTCTCCGTCATTCCCGGTTGCGTATTGACCTCGAGAACCACGGGCTGGCCATCGGGCCGCACCATCACATCCACGCGCGCATAATCCCGTCCGCCGATAGCGCGAAACGCGCCCAGCCCGGCAGCCTGGATGCGCTTCGTCGTTGCCCCGTCAAAATTTGCCGGGCAAAAATATTCCGTGCAGCCGGCCGTATATTTATTGCGATAATCATACGACCCGGCCTTGGGCCGCACTTCAACGACCGGCAACGCGCTGTCGTCCAAAATTCCCACCGTCGTCTCGCGGCCAATGATCTTCTCTTCGACCAAAACTTCCGAATCAAATTTTAACGCTTCGGCCAGCGCACCCGGCCAATCTTCCGCCCGCTCCACGAATTGCAGCCCGACACTCGAACCCTGCCGCACGGGCTTGACGACCAATGGCAATTTCAAATTTTGCGGCAGTGGAGCTTGGGCCGAATTGATGACCACAAATTCTGCCGTCGGCACCCCGCGCTCAAGGCATTTGCGCTTCGTCAAAACTTTGTCAAAAGCCGTCCAGCTCGATTTCGCGTCGCATCCGGTATAAACCGCGCCAAGCTTGTCCAATTGCTTCTGGATTTCGCCGTCTTCACCGTACGTTCCATGCAAGGGCGCCAGGCAAACCACCTCGGTTTTTCCCGGCAGCACAAATTGTTTATCCTTCGGATCGATCTCAGATACCGCATGGCCGAGTGAGCGCAACGCCTGCGCCACCCCCGCCCCCGAGCGCAACGACACTTCGCGCTCGGTACTCGGACCGCCCAACATCACGACAATATTTAGTTTTTGAACCATTTTAAAAAAACTGCACAAGTTTTAACTCTGATATCGAGTACGATTGTATTTTGTCGTCTTCACTCGCTTATTATCCTTGTTGTAAATCAAAACATAGTGCCATGAAATCTCCCCCCTACTATTTGGACCAACGAGCATCCCCTCAAATTCAATAGCGTGTTGGCCAGTCCCGTCTTCGTAAAAGCCGGTTATTGCACCCATAGTGTCCAAATTATTCGTTTTGATGAAATCTTGATAGTCATCAGTAATTGCATTGTCCAGTTGGTAATGGTGCCGTTCACTGGATGGTTCATAGTCATCGAATCCTCGAAATGTCCAACCTGTTAAAGGATCAGGCGTCGGCTTCGAAGTGTTACATCCGAATCCTAAGACAAGCATTGCGGAGATTGCCAAAAATAGAATTTGTGAAGTTAATCGGGTAATCTTCATAATTCCCCCTCTCCAATAATTTCTACTTCGGTTTGCAAATCAATCCCGCGCTCCGCCTTTGCTTTCACCTTCAAAATTTGGATCAGCTCCAGGACATCCCGCGCCGTGGCCGTGCCGTCGTTGATGATAAAATTGCCATGCTCGTTTGAAACCATTGCCCCGCCCACGCGGGTGCCTTTCAAGCCGAGCTGCTCCACCAGTTTGCCCGCTGGAATGGTCTCCGGATTCTTGAAAATGCAACCGGCGCTCGGCGCGGCCGGCTGCGATGCCCAGCGCTTCTCGCTGTACGATTTCATCCGGCCCCCGATCTCTTCGGGCGGCGCGGATTTGCCTTTGAAGATCGCCGAAAGCGCAATGTGATCTTTTAACGCGCCGCATTGCCGGTAGGTCACGGCCATTTCGCCGGGCGTCATCTCCCGAACCGCACCGTTAAAATCCATCACGCGAACAGATTCGATCGCATCAAAGGTGGCCCCGCCCATCGCGCCCGCGTTCATCCGCAATGCGCCGCCGACGCTGCCCGGGATGCCTTCCAAAAATTCCACACCGCTCAAATTATTTCGTTTCGCCTCGACCGCGATGGCCTTCAGTTTGGCGCCCGCCCCGCAATGCAACCGCTCGCCCACGATTTCGATATAGCCGAATTGCGCCAGGCAAATGACGACTCCGCGAAAACCGCCGTCGCGCACCAGCAAATTCGATCCCCGGCCCAGGATGAAAAATTTGATATTATGCTCGCCGCAAAATTTCAGCACGCCCGCCAGGTCCGTCTCGTTGGCCGGCTCCACATACAACTCCGCCGGCCCGCCCACCCGCAAGGTCGTGTGCTTCGCCAGCGGTTCATCGCGGCGGATCATCGTCGCGGACGAAACCTGTCCGCTCAACCCGGCATCTTTGTCCTGGTTTTGGCTCTTCATTTCCAAAATGTCGTCAGTCAGCGTCATTTATCAAATCGCATGGCTCGTGCGCCCGTGCGTATGGCCACAGCTGCAAGTCGCAGTTTTTGCCGTATCCTGCTGCCGCGCAATGGCTTCCAAAATTGTTTCGGCGATCTGCGCCGCGGCGCGCGGGGATTGCCATTGCGCCAGCGCCGTTTGCATCTCTTTGCGGATGTTTTCACTTCCGACCATTTCGGTCAAAATCGCCGCAACGCGTTCCGGCGTGGAATCTTTTTGCTCCAGCAATTTCGCCGCGCCATTTTTCTCAAAAGCCAGCGCGTTGAAATATTGATGGTTATCGGCGGCGGCGGGAAAGGGAACCAGCAACGACGGCAATCGCATCGCCGCGATCTCCGTGAGAGAGGACGCTCCGGCGCGGCTCACGGCCACCGTTGCCGCGCCCAGCGCCAGGTCCATTTCAGCCAGGAACGGTTTCACCACCGCTTTCAGATTGTGCGCGGCGTAACCGGCTTTCACCTTTTCAAGATCGTTCGCGCCCGTCAGGTGCAGCCATTGCCAATTCTTCCCGGCCAACAACGGCAACGCCGACAAAATCATCTGGTTCAATCCGCTCGCGCCCTGGCTGCCGCCGACCACCAGGACCGTCGGGATATTCGGCTCCAGGCCGAGCGCCGCTGCGGGAGACTCTTTCTTTTCAAAAAATTGCGGCCGCACCGGGGTGCCGACCACGGAAGTCTTCTTCGCGTTCAACCGCGATTTGGTTTCGGGAAACCCGATGAACGCCTCGTCCACGAACCGCGCCAAAAGGCGGTTGGCGCGCCCGGGGATCGTGTTGGATTCATGCAGGAAAGTTTTGGCGCGAAATTTTTTTGCGGCAAAGATCGGCGGCGCGGCGGTGAACCCGCCCATTGCCAGCACCGCATCCGGCTTTTGGGTCCCAAAAATATTTTTCGCCGCCTGGCGCGACCTCCAAAAACTCAGCGCAAAGGAAAGGTAATTGCGGTTCTGCAACCCGACCGCCGGCAGGGTGAAAATCTCCATGTCCCGCGCCGCTTTCACGGCCTGCTGGTCGATCTCCTTGGGCGAGATCAATAGCGCCACCCGGCAGCCGTGCTTCTTCAATTCTTCGGCGACGGCGATCCCTGGAAAGAGATGCCCGCCCGTTCCGCCGCAGGCGATGGCGACAGAGGGCGTTTTTGGTGCGGACAAATTCATGTGGCGCGCGCGGCAAAGGGGTTGTCGCTGCTTTCAACTTCCGGTTTGGAAACTTTTTCGCGCGCGGGCGCATGCCGCGCGATGCTGAACAGGAAACCGATGCATGTGAGCATCGCCAGCAGGTTCGACCCGCCGTAGCTGATGAACGGCAGGGGCAATCCCTTGTTCGGCAACGCGCTGGTGACGACCCCGATGTTGATGGCCGCCTGCAGGCTGATCAGAAAAGTCAAACCCGTCGCCAGCAACGCCCCAAACGGTTCACGCGCATGGATGGCGATGATGATGCCGCACAGCGCGATGATGACAAATGCGAGCACGATGAACAGCGTGGCGACCAAACCCAGTTCCTCGCCGATGTTCGCAAAAATAAAATCCGTCTGGATCTCCGGCAGGTAACCGTGTTTTTCCAGTCCGTTGCCCAGGCCGACGCCCAGCCAGCCGCCCGAACCCAGGCCGATCATCGCCTGTTGGGCCTGGAGCGCCGCTCCGTTCAGATGTTGTTGCGGATGCAGCCACGCAAAAATCCGGTTCATGCGCATCGGGTCATGCAGGATGGAAACGACCAACCCCGCCGCCGCTGCCGCTGCCGGTAGCAGGATATCCCTCCAACGCACGCCCGCGACCAGCAACATGATCCCACATGTCACCGCCAGCAGGATGGTCGTGCCGCGGTCCGGTTCGACGAAGATCAACCCCAGGATGAACGCGATGATGATCCCGGGAATGACGATGCCGCGTTTGAAAGTCTGAATCTGCCGTTGGTACCGGTCGCAATACCACGCCAACGCGATCACCAGCGCGATTTTGCCCAGTTCTGAGGGTTGAAACGTGAGGCCAAACTTGGTGATCCAGCGATGCGCGCCATGGCTGGCGCGGCCGATGTGCGGGACAAAAACCGCCACCAGGGAGATCGCCGCCATCCCATAGATCGGCCAGACGACCTTTTTCAGCCATTTATAATCGACGAAGGTCGCCGTCGCGCAAAAAGCCAGCCCCGCGCCGCACCAGATGAGTTGCATCATCAGGTCGTGCGCGCCAGCCAGCGTCATGCTCGCGCTATAAAGCATCACCACGCCCAAACCAAGGAGCGCAGCGACACAAAACGCAAGCGTTGTGACGGCGACTTTCATTTCAATGCTTCAAATAAATGCCGGCCGTTGCGAACGCGATTATTGCGCGTTCGTCGAAGGCGCGGGCGCAGGCGCTGCAGTCACCGGCTGTTGGACCGGTGCCGACATCGGTGCGGGTCCCGGTGGCGGCGGCGTCGCAGCCGGATTCCCCGCTTGGGCGCTCGCCGGTATTATCAATTTTTTTCCCACCTTGATCTTCGTCGAGGACAGGTTATTCGCGGCTTCGAGTGATTTCACAGTCGTGCCGTGCGAATGCGCGATCTTGGTCAGCGTATCGCCGGATTTGACCACGTACGTTTCCGCACCGCTCATGTCCGTACCACCGTTTATTTGGGGAGCCATGTTCGCATCGGCGGACGACGCCGGGATGTTCAGCTTGTCGCCGATCTTCAGGCGCGTCGGCTGGACATTCGGGTTGGCCGCTTCAATCTCTTTCAAGCTCACGCCATGGGCCTTGGCGATATGGCCGAGCGTATCGCCCTTGACGACCACATAAGTGGTTCCTTCGGTCGCTTCCTGCGGAGGAGGGTTAACCGGCTGCATGGGCGGCGTCACGACCACGGGCGGATTGGTTGAAATGGGCGGAACCACCACCGGCGGATTGCTGGCTTCGATCGACTGTTGGTTCGTGTCCACCGAGGTCACCTGGTTGGTGTCCACGGGCGGATTTTCAGATTCGCGCTTGCAACCCTCGATCAGCATCGCCGTCAAACTGGCGACGCTGAGGGCGAGCACGCAGAACACCGCCAGCTTCATGCGCGTGCGGCGTTTATGCTGCTCGAGCAACGAGCCTTGAGGGACAAATGGGTTCGGATTATTCATGATTTTGGCGCCAGTGGCGTCCTTTCTTCGAGGACAGTTTGTTTCAGTTGATTTTGCCGCGGCGAATATTTGCCTCGAAAAATTTCGTCACGGATTAAAACTAGTTCGTACATCGGCACGGAAATTAAATTGCGGCCTGCGACTTCCGCCAAAGTTATTAACATTTGGCCGCCGGTTTCGCAAGAAGCAAAACTCGAATTATTCAATGTCTGCAATGTCTTCATTTCGGTTTGGGGTTACATTTTTATCTCAACTTCAAGGTCGCCAACGCCACCACCGCAAAGAGCACGCACAAAATATAAAAGCGCATCACCACCTGCGATTCGTACCACCCTTTCTTCTCGAAATGATGATGCAATGGCGCCATCAAAAAGATCCGCCGCCCCGTCCCCGTCCGCATCCGCGTGTACCGAAACCAGCTCGTTTGCAGGATCACCGACCCGGCTTCGATCACAAAAATTCCCCCGGCGATCACCAGCACAAACGGCTGATGGATCAACACCGCCAGCACCCCGAACGCGCCGCCAAGCGCCAGCGATCCGGTGTCGCCCATGAACACCCGCGCCGGATGGCAGTTGAACCATAAAAATCCCAGCCCCGCCCCGAGCAGCGCCGAGCAAAAAACTGTCAACTCGCCCGCGCCCGGCACCAATGGTATCTCCAGGTACGCCGCCGCTTTTGCATTTCCCGCCACGTACGTAAAAACCAGGAACACGAAGGCCACGATCAATGAACAGCCGATCGCCAGCCCGTCCAATCCATCCGTCAGGTTCACTGCATTTGACGTGCCGACAATCGCCAGCACCACGACCAGGATTCCCACCCAGGCCATGCCGGTCACCACTGGATATTTGTAAAAGGGCACCATGATTTCCGTCACCAGTTTCGTCGTTGATGGCGTCAGCCACAGATAAACTCCCACGAAAGTGCTCACTGCCGTTTGCGCCCACAATTTCACGCGCGGCGGCGTTCCTCCTCCCGATTGCTGGACGATTTTCGCGTAATCGTCGTAAAATCCCAAACCGGCCAGCACGATCACCGAGAGCAGCGTCAACAAAACCAGCTTGTTGTCCAACTCCGTCCAGAGCACCGTGGAAAAAACCAGCACCGTCACGATCAACACCCCGCCCATCGTCGGGGTTCCCTTCTTGCTCAAAACGCGCGCCGCCAGGCCGCCGGCTTCCTCCGCTTTGTCCGCATAATCCTGTCCAAATTTCAATTGCTTGAGCCAGTGGATGATTTTTGGCCCGAGCCACCAGCTTAGGCCCAGTGCCGTCACCGCCGCGCCTGCGCTCCGCACCGTGATGTAATGAAAAAGCCGCAGCCACGAGAGCCGGCTTTCCCAAGCCGTCCCGTGCGACCAATCGAGCAACCATTGGCTCAAATAATAGATCATCGTCGTTTCTCACAATCTCTCAAACTTGATTCAAACCCGTCACTCTTACTCCTGCTCTTACTCTCCTCCCTTCACCCCTTTTAAAGTCTCCGCGATCCGTTCCAACCGCGATGCCCTTGACGCCTTCAACAGCACCACGTCGCCGGCCTTCAAAAAATTCTTCACGGCGTTCTGCGCCGCTTCCACGCTTTCAAATTCGATCACGCGCATCAATCCCGCGGCCCTCGCCGCCTTCGCGACCACCGGCGCCATGCGCCCGATCGTGAACAATTGGCCGATCTTCAATTCCGCGGCGCGCCGGCCGGCCTCCGCATGGGCCGCTTCGCTGTGCGCGCCCAGCTCGTTCATGTCGCCCAACACCGCCACGCGCCGGCCTTGCAACGGCAGATCGCACAACGTTTCCAGCGCGGCCATCATCGAATCCGCATTCGCGTTATAGGCATCGTCCAAAACGCGGATGCCGTTCGCTTCCCAATATTGCAGCCGCATCTTCGCCGGCTTGCATTCGGCCAGGCCGTCCCGCACTGCGGGACGACCCAGGCCTAGTTCCTCACCGACCGCGGCCGCTAAAAGCGCATTCATCACCTGGTGCCGGCCCAGCAATTGGATCCGGTATTCACCGCAAAATTCTTCTTTCGCCGCCGCGATCCGGAAGGTCGCCCCTCCCTTGTCCACCCGGATTTTTTCCGCGCGCCAGTCGTTTTGTTTCCCCAATCCTGCGCGCACGACTTTCGCCTTCGCGCGCCGGATAATTTTTTCCGTCCATTCGCTGTCGCCGTTCACAAAGAGCGTTCCCTCCGCCGGCAAAAGTTCCGCCAGCCAGCCTTCCTCGCGGGCGACCCCTTCAAGGTCGCCAAAAAATTCCAGGTGCTCGCGGCCGATGTTCGTCAGCACTCCATGCGTCGGCTGCGCCATTTTCACCAGCGGCGCCAGTTCGCCCGGATGATTTGTGCCCACTTCCAGCACGACCGCCTGATGCGTTTTTTCCAGCCGCAACAGCGTCAGCGGCACGCCGATGTCATTGTTAAAACTCGCCTCGCTTGCCAGCGTTGGCCGCTTTTGTTTCAGGACCGACGCCAGCAATTCTTTCGTCGTCGTCTTTCCGTTCGAACCGGCCACTGCGATCACCGGCAGGTCAAATTGTTTGCGATACGCCGCCGCTAATTTTCCCAGCGCCGCCCGCGTGTCCTCCACCACCAGCACGCTGCAATCCGGCAGTTTCGCGGGGATTTTTTTCCGCTCGATCACCACCGCCGCGGCTTTCTTCGCCGCTACTTCATCCAGATGATCGTGGCCGTCATGGCTCTCGCCACGGATCGCAAAGAACAATTCGCCGGTCTGCGCTTTCCGCGAATCCGTGCAAACGTTTGTTGCGGAGGACACGCCCGCATCGCGGAGGATTTCCGCGTCGCACGCCTCAGCGACAAATTTCAAAGAACGTTCTTCCACAAACTCACCTCAGCAAAAACGTCGCGGTTACGATCGCGGTGATGGTTTTGTATCGGGAAGTGGTGTCGTTCTCGCCTTCCCAACTCGTATCAACGCTGTGCTCCGGCGTGATCTGGAATATGCCCTGGTCCGCGTCGTGCAAGCGCGCGATATCACGCCCGCCTTGCGCGGCGATTTGCCCCGCGCGCGCCCGCGCATCCCGCGTCGCATCCGCCAGCATCTCGATTTTTGCCTCATTCGCTTTCGTGTAAATGAACTGTTCCGGCAAGACCGTGAAGATCACTCCCCGCTCCAATAACGGCGTCGTATCCAGTTTGTCCAGCCGGTCCACGTCGGTGGATTCCACCGATACCGTCTGGGTCAGCCGGTAGCCCGTTGTCCGTTGCATCATCCACCCATCGTCGGATTTTCGCGATGCCGTTTGCTCTTCGATGCCAACAGGCGTGAAGATATAGTTCGTCACCCCCTGCGCGCGCAAAAAATCCTCCACCATGGCGCGATTCGTTTGGATGGCGCGTTGCGCCTCCAACAACGTCGCGGCTTCCGCCGGGTAACTGCCTGACCACACGATAAAATCCGATTCCACATTCGTCTGCACCGAGCCTTTGACGGTGATGAACTGCGAATTTCTTACCTTCATCCATGTGCTCGTCGCCAGCATCGAGGAAAAAATCAATCCGGCCGCCAGGAATAGCCCCGCCAGCATCCCAAAAAATTGTGGTCGCGGCGTGTTCACGGCGTCTCCCTCCCGCCCGATAGCGTGGTCGCGACCTGCATCGAATTCGTTTGTTCCATGTCCGGCGGAATGTTCAGGTAACTCGCGCATTGTTCGGCCACCTCGTGGAACACCGGCCCGCACACCACCCCGCCGTAAAAACCTTCCTTCGGCTCATCCATCACGATGGAAATCACCAGTTGCGGATGGTCCGCGGGGAAAAATCCGATGAACGACGCGAAATATTTGCCGTGCACATAAGCGCCGTTCTCGACCTTCTGCGCCGTGCCGGTTTTGCCCGCCACCACATATTCTTTCATCGCCGCGCCCGGTGCCGTTCCCTCCGCTGAAACCACCGTCTTGAGCGCCTCGATCATGAGTTTATCGGTGTCGTCACTTACGATTTGCCGCACCCGCTGCGGCTTGTATTGCTGGATGATATTTCCATCCCGGTCCGTCAGGCATTTCACCAGCATCGGCCGCATCAGCCATCCGTCGTTGGCGAGGGCGCCCAGCGCCATCAACATTTGCAACCGCGTCACTCCCACGCCCTGGCCCATCGGGATTTGCGCGATGGAAACTTTTGTCCAATCTTTTACCGGATATAAAATGCCGGACACTTCTCCCGGCAGAGGGATGCCGGTGCGTTCGCCGAAACCGTATTCGCTCGCATAATCGTAAAGCCGGTCGTCTCCCATCTTGATGCCCACCTTCGCCGCGCCGATATTGGATGATTTGGTGATGATCCCTTCGGTGGTCAATATACCGTGTGGCTCAGAATCGTGCAGGATGCGACCGGCAAACGCGAAATGACCTTGTTCGCAATCAAATTGATCATTGAGATGAACAATTCCGTCATTCAATGCACCCGAAATGGGGACGATCTTGAATACCGACCCCGGCTCCATCACATCGGTGATATCGCGATTGCGCATGTCCGGCGTCACCGTGTTCGGCTGGTTCGGGTCGTAATTCGGCAGGGAAGCCATCGCCAGGATTTCACCGGTGCTCGGGCGGATCACGATGCCCGTGATGCCGCGCGGCGTATGTTTTTGCAGCGCTTCCGCCAGTGAAGTCTCCAGGATATGTTGGACGACTGCATCGATCGTCAACTCCACGTTCAACCCATCGCGCACCTGCACGTCTTCATCGCGCATGCCCACCAATTCATGTTTCTGCCGGTCCGTTTCCGTCACCCGCCAGCCGGCCACGCCGCTTAATTCATTGTTCAACTCCAGTTCGATCCCGTCGCGCCCGGAGATCTCCGAGACCACATGGCCGTCCACTTTTGAATCCTCCGTCCCGGAAAATCCCAATACCTGCGACGCCAGCGCGCCGTTCGGATAGATCCGCATCTGGTCGGGCTCGGCAAAGATGGCGCTCTCGCGCAGACCATTGAAAAACGTCTGTTGAGCTTTCGGTAGTTTTTTTTCGTCCACGCCAAAATTCAATTGGCTCATCGCCAGTTGGATCTGCTGCCAGTTGTCCTCCGTCACATTTTTTTGGAGGCGCACATAATGCAGGTTGTTGGTGGAGAGAATTCCGTGTTCATCCCGGGTCACGCGGGGAAAGAGTTTTTGGGAAAGGTCCGCCTCATTCATATGCAGCCACGGCGCGAGCGCATGCGCCACGACCGCCTGTTGGTTTCCGATCAACGAAGGATCGGCGCAGATTGTCCTCACCGGCACGCTCGTCGCCAGCAGATTGCCGTGCGTGTCCAGGATGTCGCCCCGGCGCGGCGCCTGCCAGAATTCGCGCTGCGTGTCTTCGTGCGCCAGCTTGCTCAACTCGTCATGGCGCAACACTTGCAAGTCCACGAGCCGGTAACCCAAACCCGTGAACGCCACGCATACCAGCAATGTCAGCGCCAGTATGCGACGAAGTTGCAGCCGCTTAGTCATTATCTCTTACCGCTTTCCGCCCTGCCGCGCCGTAGTCAAGCGGAGGCAGGCTTCCGCTTTTTATTAAACGGCCAGCCGCCCGTGGCGATCGGTTCCTCACCCGACGGCGTCACGAGCGGCGGCCAAAATCTTTATTGTGTCATTGCGTCAGTCTGCCGCGCTGCCAACTGGCGCGGGACGTTCCCGGTCTCCGGCGCTGCGCCGGGTTCCGGCAACCGCCAAACCTGCCCCGGTTGCGCCGGGACTAATCCCAGGTTCAAGGCCCGCGCGCGCTGGTCCAGCATGATCGGCGAACGTAAAATGGCCAGTTGATCGTCCAGGCGCTGGTTCTCATTGCGCAACTGCGTCAGGCCCGACTCACTGCGCCGGATCTGCTGGCCGAGCTGGTAAACCTGGCCTTTCTGCCAGACATAACCCACCGCCGAGCCCGCGATCATAAAGCACAGGAACAATGCCTTCAGCGCCGGCCCAAACCGGATCGCCGCCGACTGGTTCTTTCGATTCTTTGCCATCTCAATTCAACTCAAATCTTTTCACTCTTAATCCTAATCCTACCCTTCACGCTTCAGCTAAAATCTTTTCCAAAACGCGCAACTGCGCGCTCCGGCTCCGCGGATTTTCCGCCAGCTCGGCCTCGCCCGGCACGATCGCCTTTCGCGAGACCCATCTCATCTCCGGCGCGTGCGGCGTCCGCAACTCCGGCACATCCACTTCACCGCTGAAAGAATAGTTGCGCGTCTTCTCGCGCCCGAATTCCTTCAACTTCCGGACTTCCAGCGAGTGAAACGTGATCACTGCCAGCCGTCCGCCCGGCTTCAAAATCTTCAGCGCCGCTTCCAGTCCGGCTGTCAAAGCGCCCATCTCGTCATTCACCGCGATCCGCAGCGCCTGGAACACTTTCGTCGCCGGATGCGCTTTCTTTCCGCGCCGCGGCGAAATGCGCTCCATCAATTCCGCCAATTGCCGCGTCGTCTCAAATCGCTTTTGCTCCCGGTCCATCACGATGGCCCTGGCCATCCGGCGCGATTCGCTCTCATCGCCGTATTCCCAAAAAATCTTCGCCAGGTCTTCCGCGCTGGCGCTGTTCACCAGGTCCGCCGCCGTCTTCGGCTGGCGATCGTCCATCCGCATGTCCAGCGGGCCGTCCGCCTGGAAGCTGAACCCGCGCTCCGCAAAATCCAATTGTGGCGAACTCACCCCCAGGTCCAGGATCACCCCGTCACAAACTCCTTCCGGGATCCAATCCGCCATCTCCGCAAAATTTCCGCGCCGGATCTCAAAACGCGCGGCAAATCGCCCCCTCAACCTTTGGTTCGCGGCTTCAACCGCGGCGCCATCGCGATCGCACCCATACAGCCATCCAGTCGGCGAACTCGCGGTCAAGATCGCTTCGGCGTGCCCGGCTCCACCGACCGTGCCATCCGCGTACAGGCCGCCCGGCTGCGGGCTCAACGCGTCCAGCGCCTCCGCCGCCATCACTGTTTTGTGAATGAATTCTGGCACTGCGCATTTTTTTAAATTAAAGGGCTGTCACCTTTAAAAGGCGTTCCCCCAATATTTCCCATGATTTTTTTGCCGGCGGCAGATCGGGCGCGCCCGAACGCGATTTTAACGGCACCACTTCCACGTCCGCATCGCTTAAATCGTTATGCACCACTTTCACCATGTCCAGGGACAGCTCCGGCTGCGCCACCGGCACGCCGTTCATTGTCGGCTGCGCCTGGCGCGGGGCCGCTACGGGATACGGCTGGCTCACATATTTTGCCGCGGCCGGCGCTGGCGCCGGAACCGGTAAAGTCTTGGGCGCCGCTGGCGGCTCCGTTTTGGCTGGTGCCGGGCTGCTTTCCGCTGGCGTCTTGGTGAACGGATTCTTCGCCGGGCCGAACTTGGGCAAATAAAATTGTTTGTCGGCGCGATAGGCCACTTCCGCCCGGCCGTTCACAATGCTCTTTCCCGCCGCCAATAATTTTCCAAAGTTCATAATGATTACTCCATCAGTTTGAAGGCTTCCGATGCGAGTACCGCATCGGCGGCCTTGACGTTTTCGTAACGATTCGGACTCCAGATCTCAAAACGGTCCAGCAAACCCACCAGCACGGCTTCTTCCTTGATCCCCGCCGCGCGCGCCATCTCATCCGGCAAACAGATCCGCCCTCCCTTATCCAGGGCCACCTGCACAGATTCGCTGCCGATAAATCTTTTCAAGACCACCTTATTCGGGTCGCCATTGGGCATCGCATCGATGTCCGCTTTCATTTTGGCCATCTGCTCCGGCGGCAACACCCGCAGGCAGGTTCCTGCCTGGTGCTTGGGCCACACGATCAAAGTCAATTCCGTCCCCTCGCTTTCGGGCCGCCACTTGGCCGGGATTTGCACACGCCGCTTCTCATCCACGCCATGTCGATAGCATGAATTGTAATAGATCGGTTCGTTTGTCCGCGCCGCACTCATTCGAAAACATTTCCATCGGCTTGCGCCCGTTTGGCGCCGTAGCTTTTTAGCGAAGACTGGCTTCCGGTTTTCACCCCCACACCCAAGCCTTACGCCACCTACAAAGTTATCCACACCGAAACAAGAAACGCCCTGTTAACCCACAACGCAACACTTTTACCCACTTTACCCCACTTCGTCAACTATAAAATGCACTTCCCACCTCCCATTTATTCAAAAGTTATTCACAATTTGGAAATCCGGGACCGCGAGCAATGGCCGGTCATGCTCTGACCTCGCGAGCCGTCTTTCCTCTCTGCTCTAAATTTGGTGGGGCGAGACTCTGTCGAGCCCTGATCAATTCAGACCCAGCGCGACAGTGTCGCGACCGAAAATAGCCCGCAGTTTTAATTGTGTGAATGGCATCGCACAACCATACAATCGGAGGGCGGAGTTCTACGACGCCCTGAATATTTTTTCCTTTCCCTGGTAGGGCGGTGCTGCTGCGCCGCCCAAATATTTCCACTTCCGTTAATCCTGCTTCCCCTCACCCCTCGTGCCCACCCAAGTAGGGCGCGTCACTCCGTGCGCGCCGTTCCCCTCTTCTTCATTCTACATTCTGAATTCAACCTTTCCCCCCGGTGGGGCGAGACTCCGTCGAGCCCTGATCAATTCAATCCCAGCCCCTATAACCTGGATCCTAAAACCTAATTACCCTGCATCAATTTCAGGCCAACGTATTTTCTGGCCATCTCGAAGATGTCAATCCCGTCCCAGCTCCGTAGGAGCGGCCTATTTGTAGAAACCCATCACATATCAATTCTAAGCCCCGCCAGGGGCGACCTATTCCGGCCATCTGCAATTCGTAAACCTAAACTCAAACCTCTATTAAGGCCCAGGGATTCCCTTCGACGTTGAATGTTTTGCCCTCTCTTAGACTTCCCCTTTGTTCCTTAGTTCCTTCGTTGTTCAACCGCTCTCAACTCTCACGTGCGTCGATCGCGAATCGCCATTCGCAATTAGCTTAAATAAGACAATCTTATTATCCGTCTCCTACTCCCGTTAACCAGGTCCATTTAAATCGTATTATCATACACTCTTATGGACATGACTGTCATATAAGCCGACACCTGCCGCGGCGTTTCTCCGAGCCGTTATAAGTATGTAAGACATTCTATTCCAATATATTATACGGCGATAAGACAGTTGGCACATCGGCTGCTAAGTGTCCATCGTTCGTTAAATTAGACGGTTTATAAATCAGAACAATCAAAGCACTATGAAACATACAAATATTGTAAAAATGCCCTCCGCCTTTTTACTCGCCTATAAAACAGTGATTAAATTTATGGCGTTGGCGGCCTTGATATTCAGTGTCACCATCCAAGCTGGCGCCACTGCCATGGACATCTCTTTCGATGACGGAGGCAACAACACCGGCTCCGGGGTCATTGATGTTGAGAATGGCTATGCCGTCTGTGGCGAATTCATTGTGACCGCGGGGCTGGCGGCGGGTGATTGGACCCTGACAGGTGGGACCGCATCCACCGCGGGTTCAGGCGTGTCCCCGAGCGGTTATTTCAACTATGATAACATGGTCAGTCTCGATTCTGATCCGTATCTGACGACCACCGGTGGTTTGCTGTTCACTAACAGCGTGGGTGACCAGCTCAACATATGGGCCGAGGGCCCGGACACCTACAGCATGTGGGCGGTAAACAACAATGGGACTTATTATGTCGAAGCAGGTGTCTATCCGGGTTTTCCCAACGCCACCAGTTGCGGGTCGTCCACCATTACCAATAATCCTGCGACATTTGCGACGCTGCCCTCCGCACCCGCGTTGAGCATTCATGCAGCGGCGAATGGCATTACGCTGCTCTGGCCCGCCTCGGGAACCACTTATCGGCTCCTTCAAAACAGTGATCCCATCAACCCCAACTGGGTCGACAACACCGATCCAGTCACCCTGGTCGATGGAACCAATCAGGTGACGGTTCCCCTCACTTCCGGAAACCTGGTTTTCAGGCTGGTCAGTCCCTAAAGCGGTCCGCCAGGGACAGTCCGCGATATTTAGCACCGGGCGTGTCGATCCGTTTTCCGGAAGCACGCCCGGTTTCAACTCCGTAGGAGCGGCCTATCATACAATCGGAGGGCGGAGTTCCACGACGCCCTGAATGAGCCGCAGCGCGGCAACCGAAAATAGCCCGCAGTTTTAATTGTGTGAATGGCATCGCACAATCATACAATCGGAGGGCGGAGTTCTACGACGCCCTGAATATTTTTTCCTTTCCCTGGTAGGGATGGCGCGCTGCGCCGTCTGCGCTGCATCATTGCACGATATCGACCTGTGCCTTTCCCAATGGCCTGTGCGGCTTATGTTGGCAAGTCATGCTATGACTTTTCCTTTTCTCAGGTAGGGCGCGTCACTCCGTGCGCGCCGTTCCCCTCTTCTTCATTCTACATTCTGAATTCAACCTTTCCCCCCGGTGGGGCGAGACTCCGTCGAGCCCTGATCAATTCAATTCCAGCCCCTATAACCTTGACCCTAAAACTAATTATTCTGTATCAATTTCAGGCCAACGTATTTTCCGACCATCCCGAAGGGATGCCTATCCCGTCCCAGCTCCGTAGGAGCGGCCTATTTGTAGAAACCCATCACATACCAATTCAAAGCTCCGTCAGGAGCGGCCTATTCTGCCCACCTCGTAAATAATTCGCAAATCCCTGAAGGGGATTAAATCACTCAGCCTGGGGTTGCGAAGGAACGAGCTACCCCAGGTCACGCCCCCGCCCGATAATACCCGGAATGGGTTGCATCAATTTCAGGCCAACATATTTTCTGGCCATCCCGAAGATGCCAATCCCGTCCCAGCTCCGTAGGAGCGGCCTATTTGTAGAAACCCATCACATACCAATTCAAAGCTCCGTCAGGAGCGGCCTATTCTGCTCCACCTCATAAATAATTCGAAATCCCTGAAGGGGATTAAATCACTCAGCCTGGGGTTGCGAGGAACGAGCTACCCCAGGTCACGCCCCTACCAGACAATACCCAGAATGGGTTGTATCAATTTCAGGCCAACGTATTTTCCGACCATCCCTACGGGATGGTCATCGTTCTTGTTAAACCTTCAGCCGGTCGGCCAGCGCGTTCCGCACGCGGTCCATTTCATCGGGCGCCAAAATACCGAGCCGGCGTTCGAGTTTGATGGTCGAGACAGTCTGGATTTGTTGTAGATGAAATGCGCCGGGTTTGAGAAACGGCTTGGGCAGGTTCAATTCCCATTGGTTGCCGCGCAGCGCAGTGGTGTGGAGCAGCACGGTGACAATATCCAGGTTCGCCGGTCAGCAGCAGCGCGGGGCGGACCTTGGCGCCAGGCCGAAATCCACCATCCAAATTTCACCGGGATGAATGCCGCGCATCATCGTCCTCCATACGGTCGAGCATCTGCGCGCCTTCGAGGGCGGCCTGGTTGCACAAGGCTACGTCCGGATTTTCGTTGGCGATTTCGAGGAGCGCTTCGCGGACGTGCCGCCGGTCGGCTTCAGTGAGCCGGGGCAATTCCTTAATGATTTCTGTTGCGCTCATGGGACAAATCTAGTCGCTGGCGGGAAAATTGTCATCCGGCAAATTCACTTATCCATTCCTTCCTCCCCCTCCACCCAGTGCCACGATTTCGCGTAGATCGTCCACCTTGGGTTCGAGAGGATTTTGTTGAAGTTGAGAGAGGCACGGCTCGCCCACCGTCTTCTTCGTTTCCTTCTGTATCCCCCACTTTCCCTCAAATCCTTCGGCTATTTGTAGCAGTCCCGATTTATCGGGACTCTAACTTCATTCGCCAATCGCCAATCGCCAATCGTAAATCATTGGACATGGACTATTCTACAATTCCAAATCTTCTGGTTGTGTGGTAGAAGCTAATATGCCATCCAAGGTGTTTTCATTATCGGCGCTCGGATTTTTTATCGCGATTGGACTGGTCGTCTCCCAGGCCAACCTGCAGGCGCAAACATGCGTCATCAATACCGCTTCCACCTTCCAGACCATTGACGGCTTTGGCGCCAGCAGCGCCTTCGCAGATCCAGTGGCCATGACCAGCGCCCAGGCCGCCACCTTGTTTGGGTTGGGCAACGGCCAGATGGGACTTTCGCTGTGGCGCGTCCGCATCGACCCGGCCCAGAATTGGTCTATAGAAACCACCAATTCCGTCTTCGCCCATCAATACGGGGCCAAAGTGCTGGGCACACCCTGGACACCGCCGGCTAATTTGAAAACCAACGACAACACCATCGGCGGCACACTCAAGACCAACGAATATGCGGCCTATGCGACCTATCTCAACCAGGCGGCGAACAGCATCGGGCTGGATTACGTTTCCATGCAGAACGAGCCGGACGCGGTCGTCTCCTACGAATCCTGTTTCTGGACCGGCACAACCATGGAAACCTGGTGCGCCAGCAATGCGCCGGCCGTCGGCAGGCCGATCGTGATGCCGGAATCGGAGTCGTTCAACCATTCCTTTTCCAACCCCACCCTGAACAACAGCACAGCCGCGGGCAATGTGTCCATTGTTGCCGGACATCTTTATGGCGGATTGCCGTCCGGTCCTTATACGGCTGCCCTCAACCTGGGCAAACATGTTTGGATGACCGAGCATTATGACACGCTGGGCAGTACGCAACCGGATATGGTCAGCTCGAACATCCTCAGCGCCGTGCAGACCGCCTATGAGATCAGTGTCTGCATGGATCAACAGATGAGCGCCTATTTCTGGTGGCGGGCTTACCACACTACGCCTCAATACGACGATCTGATCGAGGGCAACACGCCAAACGTGACCGGTTACACGCTCGGCCAATTCGCCGGCTTTATCCGTCCCGGCTCTGTCATGGTGAGCGCCACTTTCAATCCCTCCCCCAACATCTTTGTCACCGCTTACACCAACAGCGGCACCCTCGTGATTGTCGCCGTCAATACGAACATCACCGCCGCCGCCTCGCAATCGTTCTCCATCTCAGGCATGTCCGTGTCCGCCGTGGTCCCCACGGTCACCGCCACCAACGAAAATATGCTCCAGGAAGCGAGCATCCCGGTCACCAGCGGCAGCTTCACCGCCACCCTGCCGGCCGAAAGCACCACCACCTTCGTATCCGTCACCCAGCCAGGCCTCGTCAATCCGGTATTGACCAATGGCATGTTCCAATTTTCCTTCACCGGCAGCGCTCCTCTCCAGCTCACGGTCCTGTCCGCGACAAATCTCTCGCTGCCTTTGGCTAATTGGACTGCGGTGGGTTCCGCCACAAACATCGGGGGCAACAACTATCTCTTCAGCGCCCCCCTGGCGCCCGATCAGGGGCCGCAATTTTATCGCGTGCAGTATCCGTGACGTCCATCTTCGTTCCGCTTTTCCGCAGTTTACGTTTCCGGGCAACATTACACATCGGCTCCTTTCTGTTAAATCTTACCCATGAAGAACGCGCCTCAGACCGCGGGCCGCATTGCCATGCCCTCGCCGCGCCGTAGTCCCGGCTTACGGGACGAAGAGCGGCTGCGCCCCCTACCCTATCTCCTTTTGTCTCTTCTATGTGCCCATTCGCGGTCAAAATTATGAAAAAAGCCACTTTTCCCCGCGCCCACAGCCTAACGCCCGGCACCTCTTGGCCAAACGGACATTCATTTCAGCTATTTTGTGCTCTTTGCGCTCATTTGCGGCTCATTCGGTCTTCCGTCAGACCCAGTCCACCCCAGTCCGGCTCAGTCCGGCTCAGTCCAACCCACTACTGTCCAGTTAAGGAGACAGAGGAGGTGATAAAAGGTAATAAGGACGGACTGTTTATATTTTTTTGGATGTGAGCGATCAGATTTGAAAGGGTATTTTTTGGGTTAGCATCTGAAATGCCAAAGAACTCTAGTCCC
>DASXDM010000009.1:0-120709 GCA_036490655.1 Verrucomicrobiia bacterium
GGGACTAGAGTTCTTTGGCATTTCAGATGCTAACCCAAAAAATACCCTTTCAAATCTGATCGCTCACATCCAAAAAAATATAAACAGTCCGTCCTTATTACCTTTTATCACCTCCTCTGTCTCCTTAACTGGACAGTAGTGAGCCGGACTGGGGTGGATTCGGCTGGACTGAGTTGGATTATGTGTTCCGGGTCCAGGATTTCAGGTTTTGGGTAAGCGCGACCGGATGTGGGCATAGACCAACGGCTCGCGAGGTAATTCGCGTTCATCATGAATAGGTTTAACAGAAAGGAACCGAACCGTAATGTTGCCGGGAAACAAAAAAGTGACGGCAATCCAGCCGTCCCGCCGGGATGGAATTCATTTGTTACGATATACCCGCAGTTGAAACTGCGGGCTATTTTCATTTTGTCCCTGCGGGACGCGGAATGCGCGGGCAGCGGGCGGTGACGATTAACGCTTCAACTTTTCTTCTTATAAATCTCTTCGGGCTTTTGCAATTGCGTTTCGGTGACCTTGATTTTGTCCCCATCAATGGACCGGAAGAAGCAGGATTGGTATCCTTCATGGCAGGCTGCTCCGACTTGCTCGACCTGGATGAGTAACACATCACCATCACAATCGAACGCGATGTCCTTGACGGTTTGCGTATGGCCGCTTTCCTCGCCTTTCATCCAGAATTTCTGGCGTGAACGGCTCCAGAAATGCGTTTTGCCGGTAGCCGCCGTCTTCTCCAGCGAGGCGCGGTTCATCCAGGCGAACATCAACACGCGCTTGGTCTTGTGTTCCTGGATGATCGCCGGGATCAACCCGCTCGCATCAAATTTCAATTGGTCGTAAAAGCTCATGTAACAAATAAAATGCCATAAAAATGACGCAGGATGAAGAAAAACTTACGGCATAGCGGGAAGATAACTTTCTGTTGTCTCACCCCTCATCCTGGCCTTCTCCCCCAAGGGGGAGAAGGAACACGGTGCTTCCATAGATATGGAAACATTCAATCAACCCAAACGTCGCTTTTATTGCCCGGACGAAGGGCGGGGAACGGGTGGTGACAGATCCAGGTTATTGAGCAAATTTGTAGGATTCACCGGCGGATTGGTATCTTGAAGCGGGACATGCGCCGGCGAAGTCGGTGGCACATTGGTCATGACGCTTGCTTCATTGGTAGAAAACGACGGTGGATTGGTCAGCGCCGGGATACCGTTGGGAACCATGATGTTGGTGGCAATCTCTGATGGATTATTCGTGGCGACAGACATGGCGGGAAGATTCGTGCCTGACAAATTATTTGGGGCGGCATTGGTCTGGGGATTCACTTTGGCACTGATATTACGATTGATCCGGTTTTTGAGGTCGTCGTACATCGAGTTCGTCACCGTCACCAATTGCGAGCGCGCTTCAGCGTAGCGCCCGGCGAGATATTTGATCCGCGCAAGATGGATGAAAACCCCTTCGCGCTCCTCATCGGTCCGCGCGGTATTCAACGCATTGGTCCAGGCCCCGAGCGCCTCGTCAGTGCGAAGCGGTTTGATGGCGTAATAGGATTCGGCGTAGTCGGTCGCCAATGCAAAATCATTCGGCGCCAGTTGGATGGCTTTGCGATAGAGCGCCAATGACTTGTCAAAAACCTGTGGTTCGGTGAACTTATAAAAACTCATCGCATCCCGCCGAAAGACGTAAATCGAAGTGGCAAGATTCTCGTAATAGACCGGCTCGGTCGGATCCAGGTCGATCGCTTTTTGATAGTTGATGAATGCGTTGGTGATCTGGCCGTATTCTCCTTCATAATTCGCGAGGTCATTCCACGCGGCGGGATTTTTGGGATCCAATTTACTCGCAGTCGCGTATTCAACGGAGGCCAATTCCTCTTTCCCGATCTCATCCAGAAAACTGCCATAAGCCAGATGGCCGGGCGCATAATCCGGGTAACGCTTCAAATAATCCTCGTATTTTTGCCGCATCGCATCCAGGCGGGCATTGATCCGCTTATTCAATTCGTCCCGGGAGACCCCCCCGCCTTTGGCGGCTTCAGCGGCGTTGGTGCGGATCCATCCGTCCACTTCATCCATCGCCGCATCATCGTCGGCCATCAATTGGTCCAAATCGGTTTCCGCCGGGGTATTGGTACTCAAGTCCGCGGGCGCGTTGGTTTGCCCGATCGCCTGGGTGGCAAACGAAAACGTGCCAACCACCAGCATCGTGCCAAGAAGCCCGGTCAAAAAATGGTTCACGCGGACAGGTTACCTGTCCGCGTGAGCCGAGTCGAGAACGCACAAAGTCTGGTCAAATCCGGACATCGTATTGCGATGAACGCGGACGGCGCAGCGCGCCGTCTTCACCAGACCAGAGAAATCTCAAGCCACCTGGCGTTTCATATTTTCGCTGCCAAACGGATTTGGCTCGCGCAGGGTACAATCGGGATCGTCCCGCCATTCACCATCCACCATAAAACGGTAATGATGCACGCCCGCCGGCAATTCCACATTGGCCTTCCATACCCCATCCGGGGTTTTCTGGAGAGTGATCGGGTGCTGCTGCCATTGAGTGAAATCACCCACCAATTGCACATTCATCGCGCCAGGCGAGCGCAGCGAAAAAGTTTGGAGATGCCCTTTTCCGTTGCCGGTGCTTGTGGATCCGTTGTTGTTACTTTTTGATGTCGTTTTCTTTGCCATAATTATTTTTGTTTCCTTTCCGGGCTTGAGAAGTTTTGCCCATGGAAAATTAACTCAAATCATTGACAATGCAAGCGGACCAAATGCTCAATGGTTTAAACAGGGTTTTTCGCTGAAAAATGCCCTGATTCCTTCGGTCGCTCCACCAAGTGCAGCAAATTTCCCTCGCAGTCCTCAAAAAATAAGACGGTTCCGCCCCCCGCCGCCGGACGGGATGCCTCCGGAAATGAGACTCCCCGCTTTTCCAGTTCAGCCTTCGCCGACGCGATCGAATCGACCCTCAACGCGATATGGCGGAAACCGGCCAGCTTGTTGTTGCCGCGGTCTGCCGGCACACCCTCCGCCGCGTAGATCTCAAACCATCCTCCGCCCGGCAGTGCGATCAGGCAGGTCGGCGGATGTTGGCCGTTGTTAAACAGTTCGCGCGCGCCCAGCACGCGTTGATACCAGTCTTTCAGCGCGACCGGGTTTGGCGAGGGAATGGCAATATGTTCAATGGCAATGTTCATTTACAAATGAGATTACGCGGATTGTGCAAATCCTCAAAAATAAAATTTTAGTGGCAGGACAGCCATGGCAGGCGCCCGCGACCTCGCCAATATTTGCGATTCACTTCGGCTGCCGTTTTTGTATCCTATACGTTTTATGAGCACCGATTCATTTCTCAAGCAACGTCTCATCTGCGTGGCCGTCATCGACAAACCGGAGGACGCAGTTCCCACAGCGGAAGCTTTGCTGGCCGGCGGATTGAATGTCATTGAGATCACTTTTCGCACCGCGGGCGCGGCGGATTCCATCGCGCGCATCCGCAAAAGCGTTCCCCGGATGATCGTCGGCGCGGGCACCCTCCTCTCTCCCGACCAGGTCAAACAAGCCGTGGATGCCGGTTCACAATTTGGCGTCTCTCCCGGCCTGAGCGAGGCCGTGTCCCAAGCCGCGCATGATCACAAAATGCCGTTGTTCCCGGGCGTCATCACTCCGGGCGAAGTCATGCGCGCCATGGAATTGGGCTGGAAACAATTGAAATTTTTCCCATCGGAAACGTTTGGCGGAGTGAAAGCCTTGCAAGCGCTGATCGGCCCGTTCGGCCATACCGGCGTGCAATTCGTCCCCACGGGCGGTATCACCGCGGCCAACCTGGCGGATTACCTGGCCATCAAACAAGTGGCGGCGATCGGCGGCTCCTGGATGGCCGACCGCAAACTGGTTGCCGAAAAATCCTGGGATAAAATCACCGCGCTCACCGCCGAGGCGATGAAAATCATTTCAACCACGCCATCAAAGGCGTAAGCAAACTTCACGGTCCGGGTAATCAAATGAATAACATTGTCGATAAGCTGGAACAGCAACTGGATAGTTTTGACGCCGCCCAACGCCGGCAGGCGTTGGAGCAACTTTGGGCCCTGGCCAAAGCCGGAAAAGTTGAACTGGCACAGCCCGGCCCAGCGGTGAATCTCCACAGCCACACCTTTTTTTCCTATAACGCCTATGGGTATTCGCCTTCCAAATTCGCCTGGCTGGCGCGCAAGCGCGGGCTGGCGGCGGCAGGCATCGTGGATTTTGACGTGCTGGATGCGCTGGAGGAATTTTGGGCCGCGGGAAAACTCATCGGCTTGAAGCGTTGCGCGAGCCTGGAATCACGCGCGTTCGTCCCGGAATTTTCGTCGCGGGTGATCAATTCGCCGGGCGAACCGGGCATCGCCTATAACATGGGCGTGGGTTTCCCGCGCGCGGTCGCGCATCCCCTGCTCTCGCAAATGCGCAGCACCGCTGAAGCGCGCAACCGCGAACTGGTCCGCCGCGTGAATGCTTTTCTCAAGCCTGTTGAATTGGATTATGATCAGGATGTGGCGCCGCTTACGCCCAACGGCAACGCCACTGAACGCCATATCTGCGAGGCTTATTCGAGAAAAGGCGACGTAAATTTCTGGAAGCAGAAGATCGGTGATCGTCCCGATGACCCGGCAAAATTCCAGGCGCTCATCCGCTCCAAGACCATGAAACGCGGCGGCCCGGGTTATATGCAGCCGGATAAAGGCTCATTCCCGTTGATTTCCGAAATGAACCAATTCTCTTTGGATTCCGGCGCGATCCCGGCGCTGACGTGGCTGGACGGAACCACCGAAGGTGAAAAAGCCATTGAAGAACTTTTTGAGACTGAAATGGCCAGCGGGGCGGCGGCGCTGGCGCTGATCCCCGATCGTAATTACACGCCGGGGGTGAAGGACGAGAAGGTCAAAAATATGTATGACGTGATCGCTCTTGCGGAAAAACATGGCTTCCCCGTCGTCATCGGCACGGAAATGAACGCGCCGGGAAATAAATTCGTGGATTCGTTCGAAACGGCTGAGTTGAAACCACTCGTGCCGGTTTTCCTGAAGGGCGCGCATATCACTTATGCGCATTCAGTCCTGCAACGCGGCAGCGGGCTGGGTTATCTGAGCGATTGGGCGAAGAAAAACTTCAAGGCCGTGAACCAGAAGAATGATTTTTACGAAAAACTTGGCCGTGAGCTGGCACCTTCAGCAGAAGATTGTTTGACCGGCCTGTCAACTGACGTGACACCGGCCGCCATTTTTGCCAAAATCAAATAAATTGATATTTTATCTGTAGTATGAACGTTATCCCTGAAAAACAGCGGGCGATCCAACTGGTCGCCCCTGACCAGCTCCGTCTCAACGAAACCAAACCGGTTTTCCAGCCGGGACCACACCAGGTCCTTTGCCAGGTGGAAGTCTGCGGCCTGTGTTTCTCCGACTTGAAGCTCTTGAAACAATTTTCCGGCCACGTGCGCAAATCCGAGATCACCGCCGGAATCGCATCGGACGCGCTTTCCCAGATGCCGAATTATGTGCCCGGCGAAAAGGCCGTGGTGCCCGGACATGAAACGGTCGTACGCATCGCCAGGGTCGGCCCGGAGGTGAAACGCTTCAAGGTTGGCGAACGTTACCTGGTGCAGACGGATTATCGCTGGCTGCCAACGAAAAATTCCAATTCCGCCTTCGGCTATAATTTTGAAGGCGCCCTCCAGGAATTTGTGCTGGTGGACGAACGCGTCATCACGGCGCCGGACGGCGAATCGATGTTCATCCCCGCGCCGGAAGATCTGGCCGCATCGGCCATCGCCTTGTGTGAACCGTGGGCGTGCGTTGAGGATGCTTACGTGGAAAAACAGCGCCGCACATTCAAGCGCGACGGCAAAATGCTTGTCGTTGCCGAGGACGAACCGAAGATCGACGGCGCAGGCGAGATCACCCGCGCGAAGCCATCCAGCTTGCCAACGGAAAAATTCGATGACGTCGTCTATTTCGGAAGCGACGCTGCGGTGGCAGAGAAACTCTTTGCCAATGTCGCCACGAACGGATTGTTTGTGATCGTCCAGGGCGGAAAGAAATTTGGCCGCCCGGTCGTCACAGCCGTTGGCCGCGTCCATTATGGTGGTATCCGCATCACTGGCACGACTGGCAATAACGTTGCCGACGCGCTGGCGACGATTCCCGCCACTGCGGAGATTCGGCCGAATAATAAAATCAATATCATCGGGGCCGCCGGGCCGATGGGCACCATGCACGTCATCCGCGACCTGTGCCAGGGAGTGCCGAATGTGACGATCTTCGCCGGAGACTTGAGCGATGAACGGCTGGCAGCCCTGTGCAAATTATCCGAGCCGCTCGCGCAAAAGAACAAGCTCACGTTGAAGACTTATAATCCATCGAAGGATAAACTCGCCGAAAAGTTCGATTACGTTGTTCTCATGGCGCCGGTCCCGGCGCTCGTGGCCCAGGCGGTCAAAGATGCCGCGCCCCGCGCCATCATCAATATTTTCGCTGGCATCCCCGCCGACAAATACGGCGAGGTTGATCTCGATGCGTATATCGAGAAACAATGTTACTTCATCGGCACCAGCGGTTCGACGTTGGAAGACATGAAGGTCGTTTTGAAGAAAGTGGCTTCACGCCAGCTCGACACAAATTTGTCGGTCGCGGCCATCTCCGGCCTCGAGGGCGCGGTCGATGGCATCCGCGCGGTGGAAAAGAACACGATGCCCGGCAAGATCGTGGTTTATCCATTTGCCAAAGGATTGAAGCTGACGGCGCTCACGGAGACCGGCGCGGAACATTCCGGTGTCGCAAAATCGCTGAGCAACGGTTATTGGAACAAGAACGCCGAAGAAGCATTGAAGAAGGAGTTCGGCGCGCAATGAATCTCTCGCTCGAAAATAAGATCGCCGTCGTCACCGGCGGCGCGCAGGGTTTGGGCCAGGCGATTTCGCAACGGCTCGCCGTCGAGGGCTGCCAGGTGGTCATCGCCGACATGAAAGAAGAAGCGGCCCAGGCGACCGCGGCGGAGATCGTCAAAACCACCGGACGCAAGGCGCTCGCGCTGAAGACCGACGTGGGCAAGGAAGAAGATGTGCAAGCTTTGTTCGACCGCGCCGTGACGGAATTTGGCCGCGTGGACATCGTGGTGGCCAATGCCGCCATTTTGATCGCCGAACCGATCGCCGAGGCGAACGCCGAAAAGTGGCGCGCGGTGATGAATGTGAATCTCTTCGGTAATTTTTTGACGATGAAACATTCCTGCCGCGTGATGAAGCCCAATAAGAAAGGCGTCATCGTCCAGATCAATTCCAAGTCCGGCAAGAAAGGCAGCGCGGCTAATTCCGCTTATGCCGCCACAAAATTCGGCGGCGTGGGTCTCGTGCAGAGCGTCGCGCTCGAAATGGCGCCCCACGGCATCCGCTGCAATGCGATCTGCCCCGGCAACCTGTTGGAATCGCCGTTGTGGACCGACCCGAATAACGGGTTGTTCGTGCAATATCTCAAAGCCGGCAAAGTACCCGGCGCAAAAAACATCGAGGACGTGCGGCAATTCTATACGAACCAGGTCCCGATGCGGCGCGGTTGCACTTACGATGATATTTGCGGCGCATTGATTTTTCTGGCCAGCGATGCCGCTAACTACCTCACCGGCATATCGTTAAGCGTGACCGGCGGCCAGGAAATGAACTAAATTTATTTGCGCTTGTTTGCGGCTATTTGCGGTCATTTGAACTAATTTAAACTTATTAAAATGCAAAATCCCCTGCTCCAAGACCTGTTAACATTATCCCATGAAGTCGGTCGCGAAGATCGTGGCCTCGCCATGCTTGGCGAAGGCAACACCTCGGTAAAACTGAGCGACGATACCTTCCTCGTGAAAGCCAGCGGCACCTGCCTGGGTACGCTGAAAGAAGAGGATGTTGTCGAATGCCGCTTCTCGGCGCTGCTCCCGCTGCTCGACAAAGACAGCATGGCCGACGAAGACATGGACAACGCCCTGCTGGCCGCGCGCGTCGATCCCAAGGCCAAAAAGCCGTCGGTCGAAGCGGTGTTCCATGCCTATTTTCTTTCTTTGCCCGGCGTAAAATTTATCGCGCACAGCCATGCCACCCATGTGAACCAGATCCTTTGCTCACCCCGGGCGATGGATTTTGCGACGAACCGGATGTTCCCCGACGAGATCGTCGTGTGTGGCCCGCGCTCGGTCTATCTCCCCTATATCGACCCGGGATTGAAACTTTCGCAAGGCATCCGTCGCGAGACGGAGTCGTTCATCAAGAAGTACGAACGCCAGCCGCTGGTGGTACTGTTGCAAAACCACGGAATCGTCTCGTTGGGCAAAAGCTGGCAGGCGGCATTGTACACGATGCTGATGGCGGAAAAAGCGGCGAAGATTTTTGCCGGTGCGGCGGCCATGGGAGGCCCGGTCTTCTTCTCAGACGCCAACATCAAACGCATCGCCGGCCGTCCGGACGAGGCGTATCGCCAACGCGCACTGAAGATGTAGGCGCCGATTACCGTTTTCATCCTGCAGTCATTGGCAGCCAGAACGGTCCTGGTAGCACCGGATTTTGAACGCGAGATTGCTTTGGTCCCCAAATGATGTTATTTGTTTTTAAGTGAAAACGGGTTTCAAAGCGCTAAAAGAGCAGAAAACGCAAAGCCGCATGGCGGCTTTGCGAAAGGCGCGGCGCAGTCCGCAAGCGGCCGCGAAAATCCAACGCCGCGTTTCTCTCGCTGGTGGCGGAAAATGGCGCATCACAAATTTGAACCAAGTCGCCCGCGCGATTGCCCGCTGGTAACAGTTGTGGGGTTTTCTCTCCATCAGTTTTCGGACGTTCTCAAAATACGCGATGCAGCCGGACATCCTTATATTCTTATCGGCGGACAAGCGGTGAATTACTGGGCGGAACGCTATTTGTCCAGCGAACCGGAATTAAAATCATTGCAACCGTTCACAAACCAAACCTCTGGATCAGGAAGAAAATCGCGGGCACGGTCAGCAGGCTGAAAAAGGTGCTGTAAAAAATCCCCTCGGCGGCCAGCGTGGTGTCGCCGCTGAGCCGTTCGGTCATGACGCTGCAACTGAGGGCCACGGGCATGGCCGCGATGAGATAAATTATCAGCCTGGTTTCTTCAGGGATCTTGACGCCAAATTGCATCAGGCCATAGCCGATGGCCAAGGTCATCAATGGCGCCACCATGAGACGACCCAGCAATACTCCCCACAGCACCCGCGGAAACCGATGAATGGCGATGGTCAAGTCGCCCAATTGCGCGCCGATAGCCAGCAGCGACATGGGGATGGTCAAGCTGCCCACCATGGCCAGGGCCTGCACCAGCGCACCCGGCACCAACATTCCTGCCGGCGCACCTGCGGGACTGAGCGTTTCTAATCCGCGCGCAGAAGGAAACAGCAAGGCCACCGCCACTCCCAATCCCGTCGCCCACAAACCGACATTGGTGAACAGATTTTTGGCCGCCTCCTGCATCGTCCCATGCAGGATCCAAACCCCGAATGACCATAGAACGATTTGAGCCCCGACATTGCAAAGCAGCACGATACTAACGCCGCTGTCACCGTAAAGCGCCTGGACGATTGGTAAGGGCAGGAAAATCCAATTGGGAATGGCGACGAGAAAGATGAACGTATTACGCTGGGATTTGTTGCCGAACACCGGCGCGAGGAGCAGACCCGCGAAGTACGCGATGAATATCAGCAGGCCGCAAAGCACCGGGGCGAACCAGCCGTCCCGAAGGGCGGGACCATCCACCGTGCGCAACATCTGGGTGAAGACAAGGGACGGAAAGGCGACGTCCACGACCAGGCGGCTCAAGGTGGCGGTGACCTCCCGGGCAAGGAACCCGCGCCGCCGCGCAAACCAGCCGGCAAGGATCACCAGGAACATCGCCGTGATTTTGAGAAAGACCACGTGAACCATTGCCGCAGAGGGTAGATAAGCAGCGAAACCTTGTCAAATTTGATTGAGCGTTTTTGATTGACTATAGTCTATAAATGATTAGATTTTGTCGAAATCAATCATTTGATGCTCAACGGCAATCATAAAGAATTGGCTCCGCGGCGCCACGACAACCTGCGCGAATTGATCCGCGGGAGCGGCGTCATTCGCGTCGAGGAGATCTGCCGCCGCCTGAACGTCTCGCCGGCGACTGTCCGCCGCGACCTGGACCAATTGGAAGCCGCCGGCGCCATTCGCCGGGTCCATGGCGGCGCGGTCAGCGTCGAGAGCCGTCTGGACGAACCGCTCTTCGATGACAAAGCTTCGATCGCCGCCCGGGAGAAGAACCGCATCGCCGAAGCCGCTTTGAAATTCGTAGAAACGGGCGATACGATCTATTTGGATGGCGGGAGCACAGTGTTGGAATTTGCGCGGCTGTTGCGCGAGCGGACGAATATTACCGTGGTGACCAATTCCCTGCGCGCGGCCCATGAATTGGCCGGGCGCGGTCCGCGGTTGATTCTCATCGGCGGCGAATTACGACGCCTGAGCCAGACGATGGTCGGGCCGTTGACGCGGTTCACGTTGCAGGAATTACACGTGGACAAGGCCTTCATGGGCACCATCGGGATGACGATGAAGGAAGGCCTGACGACGACCGACCCCAGCGAAGCGTTCACCAAAGAATTGGTGATGAGCCGGGCCCGGCAGGTGATCCTGCTGGCCGATTCCGCCAAAGCCGGCAAAGTTTCATTTGCCCGCGCGGGTCGCCTGGAAAATATCCATACGCTGATCACCGACAAGGAATTGGACAAAGAATTTGCGAAAGAACTGACGAAAACCGGAATCAAATTGATAAAAGTATAACTCCATTTAACAAATAAAACTATGGCAACAGCAACATTGGCTAAACCCGGCAAAAAAACCGAAAAAGCGGTTGAAAAATTTTCACCGACGTACTTGAGCGACATGCGGCCGAAATTCAAGCCGTATGAGATCGATTGCGGGAAGATCCCCGCCTATCGCTACAAGAGCAACCTGAAACAGGAGCTCGCCGCCAAACGCATCACGAAAGCCGAAGCCGTGAATCTGCTGGAAGACATGCTGATGATCCGCGAGCTGGAGGAGATGATCGTCAAGCTGCGCTCCGGCGCATATGAACCGATCCGTGATTACAATTACCGCGGGCCGACCCATGTGTCCGTCGGGCAGGAAGGCACGGCGGCGGGAGCCTGCTCGGTGTTGCACATGGCTGACAAAATCACCAGCACCCACCGCGGTCATGGCGAAAGCCTCGCCAAAGGGACGGTCGCCATCCGCGAGATGAGTGATGAACAATTGAAGGCACGCGTGCCCCATTGCAAATCTACCAGGCACGCTGAATTGCTCGAAGCCGCGCTCGAACAGCATGTCTACCGCATGATCTGCGAATTGTTCGGCAAGGAAGACGGCTATTGCAAAGGCCGGGGCGGTTCGATGCACATCGCGGATTTCAGCGTCGGTCATCTTGGCGCAAATGCGATCGTCGGCGGCGGCACCCCCATCGCCACCGGCGCGGCCATCGGGTTGCGTTACCAGAAAAAAGACGCGGTCGTCTGCTGTTTCGCCGGCGACGGCGCTTACGCGAATGGCGTGGTCCTCGAATCGATGAATTTTGCCACGCAGGCGCAATTCACCAACCATCTCGCCGAACACAAATACGGCGTGCCGATAATTTTCCTGATCATCAACAACCATTACGGCATGACGCACCGCACCGACGATGAAGTCATGGGCGTCAGCCGCATCGCCCGCCGCGCCGCAGGTTTCGCGGATAACAACATGCACGCGGAAATCGTCAACGGCATGGATCCCCTCGCCGTCCGCGATGCCGTGACTCGCGCGACCGAGATCTGCCGTAACGGCCAGGGTCCGGTGCTGCTCGATTGCGATACCTATCGTTATTGGGGCCATTCGTTGAGCGATCCGCGTAACGAATATCGCACCAAGGAAGAAGAAGCCGCATGGAAATCGGTCGATCCTGTTGAAACGTTCAAGGCGCAGATCCTTGAAAATAAAGTTCTCTCCGCGAAGGAACTCGCCGCTCTTGAAGCCGCCGTTCGCGACCGTAATGGCCGCGCCGCCAAGCGCTCCGTCGCCGCCGCTGATCCGGCCGCCGAAGACGTCATCAAGTACATGTACACGGACACCAGGTCCGAAACCGTCCCGGCCGAATTCGCCAAGGTCGAAGTCATCCAGCCTTTGCCTGAGATCAAACGGGTCAATGGCGAGATCAATTATAAGGACGCGATCCGCGAGGCGCTCATGGAGGAAATGAAACGCGACCAACGTGTGTTGTTCTACGGCGAAGACGTGGCGGACTACGGCGGCGCCTTCAAGGCCACGAAAGGCCTGCTTGAATCTTTCGGACGCGACCGCGTGTTCAATACCCCGATCTCCGAGGCCTGCATCTGCGGCACTGGCATCGGTTTGGCGATGATCGGCCTGCGCCCCGTCATGGAATTGATGTATTATGATTTTGCGCTGATGTCATCCGACCAGATCAGCAACCAGGCGGCGAAATGGCATTATATGAGCGGCGCGCAAACAGAAGTACCGATGGTCCTGCGCGTTTCGGCCGGCGCCGGCAAAGGCTACGGCGGGCAACATTCGCAGACGCTCGAATCCATGTTCTGCCATATCCCCGGCCTCTACGTGGTCTACCCGGCCACGCCGTATGATGCGAAGGGCATGTTGAAATCCGCCATCCGCGACAATAACCCGATCATGTTCATCGAATCGCAAGGTTTGTACGGCTTGAAGGGCGTGGTGCCGGAAAAAGAATATCTCGTTCCCCTTGGCGTGGCCGACGTGAAACGCGAAGGCTCGGACATCACGTTCGTCACGTGGGGACCGCTGGTTCATGACTGCCTCAAGGCCGCCGATAAATTGAAAGCGGAGAAAAATGTTTCTGCCGAAGTCATCGACTTGCGCTCGCTCGTACCGCTGGACCTTGAAACTGTCCTGCGCTCGGTCCAAAAAACCGGCAAGTGCGTCGTAGCCAGCCAGGCGATCCATATCGGCAGTTACACGGGTGAAATCGCTTCGACGATTTCCGACGCGATCTTTGATTACCTCGACGCCCCGGTGAAACGGGTCGGGGCCAAAAACGGGATCGCGCCCCAATCGCACATCCTGGAAGCGGCGTTCCTGCCGAATGTCAACGATCTGCTGGCCGCGGCGAACGAAATTCTTTGATGCCATAATGGAAACTAAAGACTAATCATATGGCTATACCAATCATCATGCCGAAGTTCGGTCAGATGACCGAGGAAAGCGCGATCGTCGAGTGGCTGAAAAAGGAAGGCGACAAGATCGAGAAAGGTGACATTCTTTTCACAGTTGAGACCGACAAATCGGTCATGGAAGTGGAAAGTTTCGAGGGAGGCACCCTGATCAAGATCGTTGTGCCGCCTAAAGTGAATGTACCGGTGCAAAGCACCGTTGGTTTCCTGGGAAATCCGGGCGAACCGGTTCCAACAGTCACCGCCCCTGCCCCAACGCCAGCTGCACCCAAAGCGGCCGCACCCGCGCCAGCGCCTGCTCCTTCGGCTCCAACATCGAAGGCAGCCTCCCCTGTTCTTGCGCCAATCGCCGCTCCAGTTGCGCCGACGCCAGCCGCCCGGCCGCAGGCTCCGGCGTTATTTCGTATCAGCCCGCGCGCTGCTGCCCTGGCAAAAGCTTGCGTGATCGATGCTACACGCATCAAAGGTACCGGCCCGGAAGGCCGCATCGTGGAAAAAGACGTCCGCAGTCATTTGCAACAGCACGGTTATGACCAATTGCGGATTTCGCCCGCGGCCAAGCAAAAGGCCGCGCTGGAAAAATTGGATATTCTCTCCATCACCAGTTCCAGCGGCGATCAGCGGATCAGCATGGCAGACGTTGACCGCGCGCTGGCCGAACGGCCTCGCGCCATGAGCAAGATGCGCCAGATCATCGCCCAACGGCTCACCCAAAGCGTCATCACCGCGCCGCATTTCTTCGTCACCGTTGAAGTGGACATGACGGATCTCGTGAAATTCCGCGCTGAATTGAAAGCCAGGGGCGCGCCTTATACGGTCACGGATTTCATTTCCGAAGCCGTGGTGTTGACCCTGGGCGAATTTCCCGGGGTGAACAGCTCGACCGATGGGAAAACCACCCGCTGGAACAGCAAAGTCCATCTCGGTATCGCCGTTTCACTGGAGCAGGGACTGGTCGTCCCGGTCATCCGCAATGCGGACGATCTGACGATCGCTGAATTGAACCAGCGCGCGCGGGAATTGGCGGAAAAGGCCCGCGCCGGGAAACTCGCTCCCGATGAAATGAGCGGGAGTACTTTCACCATCTCTAACATGGGCATGTTGGACGTGGAAAATTTCACCGCCATCATCAACACCGGCGAAAGCGCCATCCTGGCCGTTTCCAGCACCTTGAAAAAAGCAGTCGTGCGTGAGGACAAGATTGTCGTCCGCTCGATGATGAAAATCACCCTGTCGTCCGACCATCGCATCATTGACGGCGCGATGGCCGCGAAATTTGCCAATGCCGTTAAACAGAAACTTGAGGACATCGAATTATGGAAACGTTTGACATCGTAGTCATCGGCGCAGGCCCCGGCGGTTATCCGGCGGCCATTCGCGCCGCGCAACTCGGCGCCAAAACCGCGATCATCGAAAAAGAACAATTCGGGGGCACTTGCCTCAACTGGGGCTGCATCCCGACCAAGGCCCTGATCGCCGCGGCTGAAACATTTGATAGGATTAAACACGCTGAAAAACTTGGCATCACCGTCAAGGGCGCGGCGATGGATTACCCCACCCTGTTAGGCCATAAGAACAAGGTAGTCATACAGTTACGCGGTGGCGTCAAATCCCTGCTCACCGCCAATGGCGTGAAACAATTCACCGGTACGGCCAGCTTTGTGGACCGCAACACGCTGGAAGTCGATGGTGGGGCGAGCGCACCCGCGAGCCGGCTCAACGCGAAAAAAATCATCATCGCCACCGGCTCTACTTCCGCCATGCCAGGATTTCTCCCTAAAAATGAACGCGTCGTGGAAAGCCGCGCGTTTCTCGACATCCAGAAATTGCCCGGTTCGATGATCGTCCTGGGCGGCGGATTCATCGGCTGCGAACTGGCCTGCATGGCCGCGATGCTCGGGGTCAAAGTCACGATCGTTGAATTGCTGGAGGATCTTTTGCTGCTGCTCGATCCCGATGTCCGCCGCGAAGTCCGCACGCACATGGAGAAAAATCTCGGCATTCGCGTGCTGACCGGCAAAGCGCTCGATAAAATCTCCGCGAACGCAAATTCTGTGAGCGGTAATTTCGGCGACGAAACGCTGACCGCCGACCTGTTGCTTTGCGCCGTTGGCCGCAAGCCAGTCACCGACGGGCTGCATTTGGAGAACGCCGGCCTGAAAACTACTGATCGGGGTTTCATCCAGTCCGATGATTATTGCCGCACTTCGGTCGCCAATATCTTCGCCATCGGCGATGTGACCGGCAAGATCCAGCTTGCGCATTACGCTACGGCCCAGGGCATCGCGGCGGCAGAGAATGCTGTCCAGACGAAATTGGAGAAGCACGACATGATTGTCCCAAATGTCATTTTCACCTCACCGGAGGTCGGCACGGTGGGTTTAAGCGAGGACGATGCCCGGAAGCAGAACCGCGCGGTGAAGACGGGTAAATTCCGTTTTTCAGGCCTCGGCAAAGGGTTGGCCACTGGCGAGACGACTGGTTTCGTCAAATGGATCGCCGACGCGGCCACCGATCAATTGCTCGGCGCGGCTGCAGTCGGCCCGCACGCGACGGAACTTGTCGCTCAGGCGACAACCGCGATCCGCGCCGAATTGACCACGCATGAACTCGGCCGCACGATTCACGCCCATCCCACCTTCAGTGAAGCCTGGATGGAATCCGCGCACGCGTTGCATGGAGAGTGCATCCATGCCCCGCCGAAACGGAAAATTTGAAGTGAGTCGAATCCTCTCTCACCCGGGGGGGGGAACGGAAATTGAATTTCCGGCGCATGGAGTGGCCCCGTGAACCAGTTCACAATTGCGGGCGGGAAGCTCCTTCGATGATCCCCTTGGAAATGGCGTAGCGCGTGAGGCCGGCAATTTCGTGGATGTTCAATTTATTCATCACCTGCTGGCGATGTTTTTCGACTGTCTTGATACTGATATTCAATTCGGCGGCGATCTGCTTGTTCGGCAAGCCTTCAGCGACGAGCTGGAGCACTTCCATTTCCCGCGAAGTCAGATCCACATGTTTTTTGCCGTCCGATGCCCTATCGCCAAGGTCGCTGGTGAGGCGCCGGGAAATTGCCGGGCTGAAAAACGGGTTTCCCTTGCCCACCTCCCGCACCGCCTGGATCAAATCCCTGCCGGCGGTTTGCTTGAGCAAATAACCCTTGGCGCCCGCCTTGATCGCCTGCGCCACGTATTCATCATCGTCGTAAGAGGATAGCGCAAGCAGCCGGGTTCCCGGGACCTCCCTGGTTATTTGGCGCGCGGCTTCCAGGCCGTTTAGATTCGGCATGGCAATGTCCATGATCACGACACCCGGCAGAAATTTTTTCGCCAATTGGACCGCTTGACGCCCATTATCAGCCTCTGCGACCACGCTGATGTCGTCTTCGGCTTCCAGCAGCGCGCGCAATCCCTGCCGGACCATCGCATGATCGTCTGCAAGGAGAACCTGAATTTTTTCCATATCTATAATAATTGGATTCGTTCCGCCTTGTGACGGAACGACAAAAATACGAGTGCGTCTTCACACCCCTGCCTGATTCCGGTTTGCGACTAACTTTCTGGCCACAACATCACACTTTATTTCCATTCCGGCAAGTCCAAGTCGTATTTATTGGTCTGCCGAACAGGTTGGTGCGATCTCTGGCTGCAAAACATCACATGCAGAAATTCTTCCTCCGTAATAACATAGAAGGATGACGCTTCTGCCCGTCGGAAGGTGACGGGAGTAATTACAACTTTTCATTTTGCACGATTGCGAGCCCACTTCTTCTTTGCGGTGGCGAGTCCATGCCAACTCATGGGAGGATTTCACCCCAATTGCGAATGCAGGCCAAGGGATTACGTTTCATGGTGAGTTGGAGTCCCAACCCAAAAACCAAAACTGTGAAATCAACATTAAGAATACTCAATCTTGAAGATGACCCCAAGGATTCTGAATTGAACGAAGCGATGCTTTCGGCGCGCTGGCCTCAATGCGAATTGATGCGAGTGGATACCCGCCGGGATTTTATCGCGGCACTCGAGCAGGAGGATTTGGACCTGATCATTTCTGATTATACGATGCCAAATTTCAATGGGCTGGAGGCGCTGGCCATTGCGCGGGAACGCCGGCCGGAAGTGCCTTTTCTCTTCGTCTCCGGCACCATTGGCGAAGATACGGCCATCGAAGCGCTGAAACACGGCGCCACGGATTACGTGCTCAAACACCGGCTGATGCGCCTGATCCCCGCCGTGGACCGGACCTTGCGCGAAACAGAAGCAAATTCAGAGCGGGAACGCGCGGAAGAGTGCATGCGCCAATCTGAATACAAATATCGCACCCTCTTCGAAGCATTGGGTGATGGCGCATTTCTCATTGATCAGGAGACCGGAAAGGTCATCGATGTCAATGATACCGCCACGAGCATGATCGGGTCGGACCGCGCAAAGATTCTCGGACGCAATCAATTCGATTTCCTGGCGCTGACCGAAGCCAATGCGGATGACCGCCGGGTCATGGAATGCGCGATGCTTTGCACCGATGGCAATAAAGTGCCGGTGGAAGTCCATAATACCTGGTTGGCGCTCTATGGGCGCCCCCTGGTGCTCCGCCTTTGCCACCAAAAACGGGGAAAGAATAAGGCCGCTGCCGGGGAGCAGTTAATGGCATCACAACATTGTTAATTTTAGCCCGCAGATCCGCAGCAGGATGAAAGACTCACAACGTCTGGCTGACGCGATAGGCCCCCCTTGGTGTTGCGCCTTTGCCATCGGATACGGAAGACAAATGAGACCGCCCAAACCAACTGTTTTTTTGTCTTCATCCCTTTCCTGACGATACGTTTTCAAAGCCTCTTTATTTTGAGCATAAAAGGATGGCATCCTGAGCGGATTCCAGTTGACGAATCTCCCAAAAAAGCGTATAAATATTACGATTTGGTAGTAAAAAGTAAGTTTGTTGCGGGCACAAGCCAAACCACGGTTCCTCACCATTAGTTGTGCTTGCAACATCGAAAACCGCATTATGTTGTGGTTTTTGCTTTACTTATAATTCCGTTTATGTTTGCCTAATTGGCAGTCAATAGCATGTATTTAAAAAATCTGACCGTTTTTGGTTTTAAGTCCTTTGCGGACAAAACCGCTCTTAATTTTCAGCCCGGTGTGACGGCCATTGTCGGTCCGAACGGCTGCGGCAAATCCAACGTCTCCGATGCTGTCCGATGGGTCCTGGGCGAGCAATCCGCCAAGGCTTTGCGCGGCGGTGAAATGGCTGACGTCATCTTCAACGGCACCGATGGACGCAAACCGATGGGCATGGCCGAGGTGTCGCTGACGCTTGGCGATGTCGGCGAAGAAAGCCTCCGCGCCGCGGGCGTGGAAGTCGCCTACGACGAAGTCACCCTCACCCGCCGGATTTTCCGCGACGGCGGCAGCGAATATTTCCTGAACAAGACGCCCTGCCGATTGAAGGACATCCAGATGTTGTTCATGGGCACGGGCATCGGACGCACCAGTTACAGCATCCTGGCGCAGGGACACATCACGCAGATCCTGTCCAGCAAGCCGGAAGATCGCCGGATGATTTTTGAGGAAGCGGCCGGCATCACCAAATTCAAATCGCAGAAACGCGAATCGCTCCGCAAACTCGAATACACCGACCAAAACCTTTTGCGCGTGGCCGACCTTATCCGCGAAGTGAAGCGGCAGATCGGCTCATTGCAACGCCAGGCCGGCAAAGCCCGCCGCTATAAACAGATCTCGCTGGAGCTCCAGCATCTCGAAACCCAACTGGCGCGGCACCAGTTCGACGTCCTGCAAGGCGAGATCACCGTAAAAAATTCCGCCGCCGAAACGTTGCGCGACGAGATCGAGACCGGGTCCGCGGATGTCTTGCGCTTCGAAGACGAGATCAAACAATTGCGCGAGCGGCTCACCGAACTCGAACGTGAAGTTTCCGCGCAGCAACAGCGCGGAATGGAATTGAAGGGCGAGATCGAGCGGCACGAGAGCCGCATCCAATTTGACGAGGAACGTTTGCGCGAACTGGAATCTCAAAATTCCAAGGCGCTCGCCGACATCACCCAGGCTGAAGAACGTTGCCGCACCGCCGAGGAGGAATTGGCGGCCGTCCAGCAGCATTTGTCCAAATCTGAAGCCGCCCTTTCCGAACACCGGCTCGCGCTGGAAAAGAAACAGTTCATGCTCAACCAGGTCGAAGGCGACCTGAAACGGCTCCAGGAACAATTGCGCACCGCCCAATCCGCCGCATTCGCCGCCGCCCAGGACCTTTCCCGCATCCGCAATGAGATCACCGCGCTGGACCTGCAGAAACAGGGCAATATCGTCCGGCTTGAAAAGCTCTCCGCGGAAAAAGTCCAATTGGAAGAAGAGCGGACTCGCCTGGACAGCCGCTTGCAGGAATTCACGGCGAATGTTGAGACGGAAAAACTGAACGCCCAGACCAAGCGCGGTTCGGTGGAACAACGCCAAACCCGCCTGCAGGAGTTACAGCATGAATTGCAGGCCTCCTCCACCGAGCAGGATGAACTGTTGCAGCAGCAGGCGGAAAAACGCTCGCGCCTCTCGGTCATCGAGCAGCTTGTCCATTCCCATGAGGGCTTCGATGCCGGCACGGTCGCGGCCTTGCGCCAATCGCGCTCCGTCATCGGCTCGCTCGCCGATCGTATCCGCGTCCCCGAACAATTTGTCGTCGCCGTCGAAAATGCCCTGGGCCATCACCTGCAACTGGTCCTGACCGAGCAGCCGGAATCCGCGCAGGAAATTCTCGCGGACCTTAGCGCGAATAAATCGGGACGCGCCAGCGTGGCCGCATTGAACATCCAGCAAAAGGATGACAACCAATTGGTCTTCGAAGGCGACCTGGCCCCCGGAAGGAATGATTCAGCCCGCCAAAGCCTGGATCAAGGCGAGATCATCTCCGCGCTGAACGTCATCCAGTCTGATCCGTCCGTTGAAAGACTTTTACGCTCGTTGCTGGGCCGCACGTTCATCGCATCGGATTTGCCGACGGCAACGGCACAGATCCAAAACGGCCATGCCGGTTGCGATTTCGTGACGTTGAAAGGCGACGTTCTCAGCCGCCACGGCATTTATACCGGCGGTTATCTGAACGGCCATGGCAATCCCAAGGCGCCGGCTTCGATCCTGGGCCGCAAGAACCAGATCACCGAATTACAAAGCGAACTGGCGCTGATCCTGGAGCGCATCGCCGAAGCCAGCCGCAAACGCGGCGCATTGCTCGCGGAGCAGACGGAATTGCAGGCCAGTTTGCAGCAGGCGCAGACCGAATTGCGCGAACAGGAAGTGGCCATCGCCACGCACGAAGGCGAATTCAATGCGCTTCAAAATTCGTCCCGGCTGTTGCACCAGAAGATTGAGACAGTGATCTTTGAAGTCCAAAGCCTCGCGGCGCAGGAGCAGGAAGGTTCGCAAAAACGGAACGCCCTGGCGACCCAATTGGACGAACTTGAAACGCGCGAACGTACTGAGCAGGAGAAAGTCACTTCACTCACCACGTCGCTCGAAAACTCACGGCAACAGCGGGACGCCACCACGGCGTCAGTCACCGAAAGCAAGGTCGCTCTCGCTGCCGAAGAGCAATTGCTCGCGTCCTTCCGCCAGCAACAACAGGCTTTGGCACAACGCATCGCCGAATTGAAACAGGTCGTCGAGCAGCGGCGCGGAGAGATCTCCGCCGTCATCACCCGCAAAGAACAGGCGGAATCGGAAATTTTGGAATCGCGCGCGCAGATCGAGAAAATTGCGCATGAACGCGAGCTGGTCAACGCGCAAGCGGCGGAATTGATGGGGCAAAAGAATACCCAGGAAACCGAAGTCACCTCGCGCGAAGAAAATTTACGCTCCCAACGCAGCCGGCTCACGGAACTCCAGAACGAGCGCAGCAGCATTGAAGTGGAATTGGCGCAGAAAAACATGTCCGTCCAAAACCTGCGCGAGAAGATCCAACAGAAATATCACGTCAACCTGGACGACATCCGCAGCGAATGCATCACCATCACCTACGCCGATGAAGGCCCGGCCAAGGTGGAGACACTCACTCCCGACGAGATGGCCGCGAACGGCGCGGCGACTGATTGGAATGCCGTTGGCCAACAGATCGAAGCCCTGCAACAAAAGTTGGATGAGATCGGCCCGGTTAATCTCGTCGCGATCGAAGAATACGAGGAGACCGAGAAGCGCCATCAATTTCTGACGCAGCAACATGACGATTTGGTCAATGCCAAGGCGCAATTGCTCGAGGTCATCAACCGCATCAACACGCAGACGCGGCAGATGTTTTTGGAGACGTTCGAAAAGATCCGCGACAATTTCCGCGCCATGTTCGTGGAAGTCTTCGGCGGTGGCAAAGCCGACCTCATCCTGCTCGACTCGAACGACGTCCTGGAAAGCGGCATCGATATCGTGGCGCGCCCGCCCGGCAAACAATTGCAGAGCATCTCCCTGCTCTCCGGCGGCGAACAGACCATGACCGCCGTCTCCCTGCTCTTCTCGATCTACCAGGTCAAACCGAGTCCGTTCTGCATCCTGGATGAGTTGGACGCCCCGCTCGACGAGGCCAATGTCATCCGTTTCGTGAAAATCCTGCAGCGATTCATCAACCACTCGCAATTCGTCATCATCACCCACAACAAACGCACTATCGGCATGGCCGACGTGCTGTACGGCGTGACAATGGAAGAACACGGCATCAGCAAGATCGTCAGCGTGAAGTTCCACAAAACCGACGAGCAGAAAGATTTGCCGGAAGTCGTGGTGGCGAGTTAAGAAGCCAATATTCGGACGTGGGTCGGATTCGGAATGTTAGGCAGGATTATGCCTATTGAAATCATTTTGCCTATAGTTTTAGGCGTATGTCTGCTCTTGGCATGTATTTCTGGAGCAATTGGTTTCCTATGCACTCAAAGCGCACGAGGTTTGTTTCCCGGATTGCTGTTCGGTTTACCTGCGGTTGTTTTAAGTCTGGCTGTTTTCATCCTGGGTATCGAGTCAATCGAAGAAGACTTATTTCCACTTTTTATAATTAGCCTCATTTCCATTCCCCCTCTTTATCTTGGCTCATTAGTTTTATGCCGTGGATTTCAAACTGGAAACAAGTTGAGAGATTTTACTTCGGGGATGTTTGTTTGCGTCAGCATTTTTCTATGTGGTTTTCTTCTTTCTAAACACCCCGATTTACTGGACTGGTTCATTCTATATTTACCAATGCATCTGTGAATTGTCACCCCCATATTATCGGATTTTCTCATTAACACCGGGCTTCAGCCCGGTGAAGAGACGCTTGAATATTAAAACCGTTTCAACGGTTTTTATTGTCTGGAAAACCAAAGCCCGCCCATCCGGTTGGATGAGCGGGCCATTTGGTTCAGGTAGTGCCGGTGCGTGCTAAATACGTTAAAACACAAAAATCTTCGTCATGGGTTCAAAGATAGGATGAGCGAAGCTGGTAAAAGTTCCCGGGCGCCCGGCGCTTTCCGCCCAAAGCCTGGCGCCTCAGGCCTTCTCCTATTAATTCTGTCCCTAAAGCTACCCAAATAAACCGGTTGCAATCGGGCAAAAATCAGCTATTCTGTGCGCTCGTTTTTGGTCAAAAGTTAATCAAACAAATTTATGTCACAGCATCGCAGCCTCCGCGCCGCGTCCACTTTGGGCGGCAAACGCAACGTTCTCAAGCGCTTTGAGCGCGTGGAAATCCTGAAGAAACGCGGCGAATGGAAAGACGGCAACCGCATCACCGGTTTGCGCAAGACCAAGCCCGACGCCTGATCATTGCGGATTTCGGAATGCGGAGTGTGGAATTAAAACCCGCACGATCCTAAGCCTGTTCCGCACTTCGGACTTCGCACTCCGCACTTGAATGTTCGTCTCCAAAAATTTCTGGCTGAAGCCGGCGTGGCATCGCGGCGCGCGAGTGAACAATACATTTTAGAGGGCCGGGTCACGGTCAACGGCAAGATCATCCGCCTGCTCGGCTCCAAGGTGGATCCGCTTCACGACAAGGTCCTGGTGGATGGCAAGCCCGTCCGGGCAAAAAGAAAAGTTTATGTGGCGCTCAACAAACCTCCCGGATGCGCCTGTTCCCATAATGATGAACTGGGCCGGCCCACCGTTTACCATTTATTGCCAAAAGAATGGCAAATTGCGAGTACTGTAGGGCGGCTCGATTTCAACAGCGAAGGGTTGATTTTTCTGACAAATGATGGACAATTCGCGTTGCGCCTCACCCATCCGCGTTATGGTGTCCGCAAAAAATACGTGGCCTCCGTGGATGGCGAGGTGACGTCTGAGATGCTCCATCGGTTCACGAAGGGGATTTTTGACGGCGGCGAAAAATTGCAGGCCCTGGCGGCGCGGATAGTTTCTGGGAGCCGCGCTCATAGCGTGGTGGAACTGGAACTGGGCGAGGGCAAAAACCGGGAAGTGCGGCGGCTTTTTGAATCGCAGAATTTAACGGTAAAGAGGTTGCAGCGCACGCAGATAGGCAAGATTAAACTGGGCGAACTAAAGCCGGGGCGATGGCGAACATTGACAGAGACAGAAATAAGAACTTTAATTTCGGAAACATGAAAACGATTAGTTGGACAATTTTGGGAGCGATGCTGGCAACCAGCGTCATCGCACAGGACAATACGAACACTTTGCCGGCCATCCCCGCGCCGGCCACTTCGCCGGCCATGGAGACAGCGCCCGCCCAGGTGTCGCCGCCGCCGGTGGTGACTGCCGATACCAATACCGCCCCGGTGGTCAAGCCGAAGCATAAACGCGTCGTCCGCCATAAGATCAAGGAGCCGACCGTCACGCTCGTTCCCGGAACCGCCACCGTCGCCAGCGGCCACGTCAATGTCCGCGGCCAGGCCGGTGTCAATGGCGAAGTCATCGCGCACGTCTTCAAGGGCGATAGCGTCACGGTGCTCGACGAGATCAATCTCAAGAAGCATGCCTCAGATGAACCGGCGCAATGGGCGAAAATCGCTTACCCCACCAATGCGCTCGTTTGGGTGAACGCCAAATTCGTGGACACCAACAATACGGTCACCACGAAGAAATTGAATCTTCGCGCCGGCCCCGGTGAAAATTTCAGCGTCGTCGGCGTTTTGAACAGCGGCGACTCCGTCACTCCCATCGAGACCAAAGGCCGCTGGATCAAGATCCAGCCTCCGACGAATTGCTTCGCTTTTGTGGCCGCGATGTATTTGGCGCAAACGGCGCCCACGACTGAAACGGTTGCGACAGCTCAATCGACTCAGACCGAAGTCGAACCGACCCCGACGCCGGTCAATGAGCCGCAGCCGATCATCACCGGGCAAAACTCTCCGCCGCCGGCTCCTGTTCCTCCGGCTGAAAATGCGCCGGTTCCGGTCACTCCCGAAACGATGCCCGCCATCACTTATGACTCGAATCTGCCGAGGGTTGTCTCCCATGAAGGCGTTGTCCGCCATGTGATGAGCCTGATCACGCCCACGGCCTATGAGCTGTATTCACCGTTGAGCAATCAAAACATTGATTTCCTCTACACGACCTCGACCAACCTGGATCTCAGCAAGTACATCAATATGGACATCATCGTGACGGGCGAGGAAGACCTGGCCGCGCGCTGGCAGATTCCGGTGCTGACCATCCAAAAAATCCTCGTCGTCAATACCAATGCTGTCCCCGAAAAAACCTATCTCAGCCCAAGACAACAGCAGGAACACCGTCGTTGATGGCCGGGCCATCGCGGGGCAAATCCTTTGTGAACTGGCCGGGCGGGTAGCTGAACTCAAGAAGAGCGGCGTCACTCCCGGCCTCGCGTTTGTCCGCGTCGGCGAGGATCCGGCTTCCAAAGTCTATGTCGGCCGCAAGGAAAAAGCCTGCGCCGACCTGGGGATCGTTTCCGAAACGCATGTCCTTCCGGAACAATCTTCCCAAAGTGATCTGCTGGCGCTTATCGCAAAATTGAACGCCGATCCGCGCCTCCACGGCATCCTGGTGCAGGCGCCGCTGCCCAAACATATCTCCGAGGCCATCATCTATTCCTCCGTCTCGCCCCAAAAAGACGTGGACGGATTTCACCCGGTCAACGTCGGCAAACTCATGCTCGGCGACCCCACCGGCTTTCGCCCCTGCACCCCTGCGGGGATCGTCGAATTGATTGCGCGCTCGAATGTGAACACTGACGGCGCCGAAGTGGTGGTCCTGGGACGCGGCAATATCGTCGGCAAACCCATGGCGGCGATGCTTTGCCAGAAAGGCAAAAATGCCAATGCCACCGTGACGATCTGCCATTCGGCCACGCGCGACATCAAATCGCATTGTCTCCGCGCGGACATCCTGATCGCCGCGATGGGCGTCGCCAATTTTGTGAAAGCCGACATGGTCAAGCCCGGCGCGACGGTGATCGACGTCGGCGTCAACCGCGTGGATGGTAAGATCGTCGGCGACGTGGATTTTGCCGCCGTGAGCGGGATCGCCGGAAGGATCACCCCCAATCCCGGCGGCGTCGGCCCCATGACCATCGCCATGCTCATGGCCAATACTGTCAGGGCCGCCTCATGAAAACCGTGGTCGCAATAAAAAAATTCCGGGAAGTTTACCGACGCCGGCAAAGTCAAAATGACTGATGACGAAACCAATCACTCAATATTCAACAAAAACATGAACGCCACTCGAATCCTCCCCGACCTCCAAGCCTCCCTGCTCTGCGAAGAAGTGCGGCAGGAATCCAATGGAAATTTTTTCATCATCGGGGTCATCAATCTCATCCGCGTGCCGCAACTGCCGGTCGTCGCCGGACGGCTGTGTGTGTTCAGCCGTTGGACGGCGGGCGTGGGACAGTTCACCGAGAATGTAAAGCTCATCGCGCCCGACCAGACGACCGTCCTGCGCAAGGGCGAGATGAAATTTGAGTTGAAAGACCCGTCGTTGCATTCAACGAACATCCTGGTTTTTGGCAATGTTGAACTTAAAGTGCCGGGAAATTATTTCGTGGAAGTGATCGTGGACGACGTCATGAAATTGCGTTACTCCATCCCGGTCATCCTGGCGCCGCCGCAAAACAAAAATCCCCAGCCCGAACCCGAAAAGAAAGCCTGATTTCGCCCGCAGATTTGGCAATCTGGGAGCGGATGAATGCTTTAGTGTCAAAATTTGCCGAACCGTTCACGCCCCGCGGCGTCGCGGCGTTTGCGCGCGTAAAATCCGGCTGGTTGTTCCTGGCACAAGCCGTCATTGCGCTCATCGCGGCGACCTCGCTGACCTGTTTTCTCGATGCTAATTGCTATTCGGTGATCCATACCGCCATCCAGAATCTGCCGGACACCGGAAAAATTTCCTTCGGCCGCCTGCACTGGGATGGTGATTCTTCGAAAATGCTCGCGGAAGGACAACTTCTGGCGATCGATGTGGATGTGGATCATAGTGGCACCGTCCATTCCACGGCCGATATCCAGGTGGAGTTCGGTCATGATTCCATCCGCGTCTATTCGATTCTGCCGGGATATTCTGAGATTTATTACCCCGAATGGCCCGCGCCTTTCAATCGCACCGACTTGCAACCCAAATGGGACGCCTGGGAGGTCGACATTTTATTCATCACCGCTGCCGCCGCCTTCATCACCCTGTTGATATCCTGGTTGATCCTGGCCACGATCTATTTTTTACCGGTATGGATCGCCGGGTTTCTTGCCAATCGGGAACTGAATCTATGGGCCAGTTGGAAATTATCCGCGGCAGCAGTCCTCCCCGGGGCGTTGCTGATGATCGCGGGCATCTGGCTCTATGATTTTGGCCAAGTGCACCTGGTCTCATTCTCCTTCATTTTCGCCGCGCATTTTGTCCTGGGTTGGATCTATCTGGCCGCCAGCTTCTTCTTTCTTCCACGAGTTTCTACGGCCACGCCAAAAGGAAACCCATTTGAAACGCGCAAATAAAATTGCCACCGCCTTGCGCGAACTTTAGCCTACCCTGATGTCGAAACTTCCGTTTGAACTGATGCTGGCGCTGCGTTATTTGCGCCCCAAACGGACATTTGTCTCCATCATCACCCTGATTTCCGTTGTCGGCGTCGCGCTGGGAGTGGCGGTCCTCATCATCGTCATCAGTGTGATGAGCGGGTTCGACCATGATCTGCGCCAAAAACTCATCGGTTTCAATGCCAACCTGACCCTCACCGAGCATGGCACTACGATGGCCAATTACCAGGCGATCATGGCTGAAGTTTCCTCAAATAAAAATGTGCGCGGCGTAGCGCCCTTCGTGCTGGGACAAGTGCTGGTGGAAACTGAACCGGCGGACACGAATGCGGAGGATTCACTGACTGCGGCTCCCTATTTGCGCGGCGTGGACCCGGCCGTGGAAGGTTCCGTCAGCGTTTTGCCCGGCAGCATCCGTTTTGGCCAGACAAACCTGGCCGTTGCCTTGCAGGGGCAAGGCGTCGTTATCGGCGAAGGTTTTGCTGAAACGATGCGCTTATCCGTGGGCGACCGGATGGCCATTTATTCCCCGAATGACATCAAAAAAATGCGCACGGCGCGCAGTAAAAAGGATATCGAGGCCATCCTGCCTGATGATTATACCGTGACCGGCATTTTCGATGTCGGCTATTACGATTTCGACTCTGATTTCATCGTCACTTCGCTTGAAAATGCGCAAGACCTTTACAATCTGGATGACAATGTCCACGGCCTCATGGTGATGCTCAACGACCCGTATCAAGTCGATCCGGTCCGGGATGAGTTACAGCAATCACTGGGTTCAAATTTTTCCATGAGCACATGGATGGAAGATAACTCAGCGTTTCTGAGCGCATTGGTGGTTGAGAAGAACATGATGTTTTACCTGTTATTTTTCATCGTGCTGGTTGCGGCGCTTTGCATCTTGAGCGCCCAGATCACGTTCGTGGTCCAGAAAACCCGCGAGATCGGGATGCTCAAGGCCATCGGCGCGACGAACCTGCAGATCTCGGGGATTTTCCTGGCTCAAAGCGCCATCATCGGCGTCCTCGGTGTCCTGGCAGGCCTGGGGTTCGGAATCCTGGCGGTGACGTACCGCAACGATTTCCTGGATTTCATGCGCCATGCCACGGGCTGGGAATTATTTCCTGAATCCATCTATAAGTTCACGCAATTGCCAGCGGTCCTCGACTCTCATGATATCGCGATCATTTGCGGCCTCTCGTTCATCATTTGCATCCTGGGCGGCGTATTGCCGGCGATCCGGGCCGGGCGGCTTCAACCTGTGGAGGCCTTGCGCAATGAATAATTTTCTTTCAGCCCAGGGCCTCACGAAAAGTTATGTGATGGGCAAACGCACGCTGGAAGTGCTGCGCGGCGTGAACGTGGAAGTGGCGCGCGGCGAATTTCTGGCGCTGCGCGGGGCTTCCGGCGCAGGCAAGAGCACCCTGCTCCACTTGATCGGCGGGCTCGATTCGCCGAATGCCGGGGAGATTTTCTTTGATGGCCAAAATATGACGAAGTTTTCCACCAGCGAATTGACGCATTTCCGGAACCGCCGGGTGGGGTTCGTTTTCCAGGCCTATCATTTGCTGCCGGAATTGACTGCCCTCGAGAACGTCTGTCTGCCGGCGCGGATGGCCCGGATTTCCGTCAGTGATGCCGAAAACCGCGGACGCGACCTGCTTAAGCTGGTTGGCCTCGAAAATCGAGTGGACCATAAGCCTTCGGAACTTTCCGGCGGCGAGCAGCAGCGCGTGGCCATCGCCCGGGCGCTCATCAACCAGCCGGTTTTGCTTTTAGCGGATGAACCGACCGGAAACCTGGATTCACAGACCGGCGCCGAAATAATTGAACTACTCAAAAAATTGCGTGTCGAAAGGCAAATGACGCTCGTCATCGCCACTCACGACGCAAAAGTCGCGGCCCACGCGCAGCGCACCATCGAATTGACCGATGGGCGGATCGCTTGAAAATGTGGCGCGTCGGGTTAAGTTGCCATTGCCATGCTTGAAGATAGAGATTATATGCGCCAGCCTGACTATTACGGCAGGCCGCGAATTTCATTCACCGTCGCGTTGCTGGTCATCAACGCGGTCGCGTTCATCGCGCAACTCGCGGCCTCCCACTCGTTCAGCGACGTGGCCCTCGATGACACTTTCCAGGGGAATTATCTCGCGTTAAGCCTGGATGGTTTAAAACACGGCTACCTCTGGCAACTGCTGACCTTCCAGTTCATGCATGCCAATTGGTTGCACATTCTGTGCAATTCCATCGTGATTTTCTTTTTTGGCCGGGCCGTTGAGATGACGATCGGCTCCCGAAAATTTCTGGCGCTCTACCTTACCAGCGGCGTTATCGGGGGTCTCTTCCAGGTGATTTATGCTTTTGCCACGAAATCCGATATGTCTGTCGTTGGCGCGTCCGCGGGCGGTGCGGGATTGGTCGGGGCCTTTGCCATGTTGTATTGGGAAGAGCGGTTCACAATCTTTCTCTACTTTCTGTTCCCCGTCAACATCACCGGAAAAATCCTCTTCTGGGGCAGCATCGCGCTGGCCCTTGTCAGCATGTTGGTGCCGAATAACGTGGCCAACGTCGCTCATCTGGGCGGAATTTTCACCGGCGCATTGTTTGCGCGGCAAATCATCCGCGGCGGTTTCTCCCTGCCCACGATCCGCCGTGAAGAGCCGGAATTTGTTTCCACGAAACCCCGGAGAAAACTCTGGGGTTCAGCGCCGCCGCCCGATGAGGAATCGTCCGCTGACGACTTCTTGAAAAGCGAAGTGGATCCCATCCTCGATAAAATCTCCGCGCATGGCATTCAAAGTCTCACCACGCGCGAACGCGAAATCCTCGAAAAAGCCCGCTCGAAGATGACCAAACGGTGATGGGGTGCCCACCATCGCGAAACGTTTGGAATGCGATGACTTTAGCATCGCTGTTTCAGAGTGAAAAAAGGGTGATTCAACAATGTGAAGCGATTATTTATGGATAAAAGCGGCGGTTAATCGCCGCAGTCCAGGCGCTTCGCGAATTCCGGGGCCGTTCAGCATTATCGCAAAGCCTCTTTCTCCCTTTCACATTTCCCATTTTTCCCGTTTAATGGACATATGATTACTCGCTATTCCCGCCCCGAGATGCGGGCGATTTGGCAGGATGAAAACAAACTCCGCATCTGGCTCGAGATCGAGTTGCTCGCCAGCGAGGCTCTCGTCAAGGAAGGCATTGTCCCCGCAAAAGATTTTGCGAAGATAAAAGCCGGCGCGGACAAATGTTTTGCCGACCTCAAGGGCCTCGTCGAACGGCAAAAAGAGCTCGAGAAAACCTTGAACCACGATGTCATCGGCTTCACCACGGCCGTGGCCGAACAGATCAATGACGACGCCTCGCGCTGGTTTCATTTCGGGCTGACGAGCAGTGACGTCGGCGATACCTGTTACGCCGTGCAGATGACGCAATCGGCGGACATCCTGATCACTGATGTGCAGATGCTCCGCCAGTCGATCGCCCGGCGCGCCAATGAGTTTCAACTCACGCCGTGCATTGGCCGCAGCCATGGCATCCATGCCGAGCCGACGACCTTCGGCCTGAAGCTGGCGTTGATGCATGATGAATTCACCCGGGCGCTCGCGCGGCTCGAACGCGCCCGCGAAGCCGTCGCGGTCGGAAAGATTTCCGGGGCGGTCGGCACCAGCGCGCACCTGTCGCCCAGGGTGGAGGATTACGTCTGCAAAAAACTGGGCCTGCGGCCCGCGCCCATCGCCACGCAGGTCGTCCAGCGGGACATCCATGCAGAATTTCAACTCGCGCTGGCGCTGGTCGGGGCGAGCATCGAACGCTGGGCGGTGGAATTTCGCCACCTGCAGCGCACGGAAGTGTTGGAAGCCGAAGAGCCGTTCACCAAGGGCCAAAAAGGCTCCAGCGCCATGCCCCACAAACGCAATCCCATCACCTGGGAACGATTGACCGGCCTGGCGCGGGTCCTGCGCGGCAATGCCCTCGCCGCCCTCGAAAATGTTGCGCTCTGGCATGAGCGCGACATCTCGCACTCGTCCGTCGAGCGCATCATTTTTCCGGATTCCTGCACCTTGTTGGATTACATGCTCTCGCTGCTGATCCGGCTCATCGACGGCCTGCAGGTGTATCCGGAGAACATGAAGCGCAACCTTGGCCTGAGCCTGGGGATGTGGAATTCGCAGACGGTCCTGCTCGCCCTCATCAAGAAGGGCCTGACACGCGAGGCCGCATATAAATTGGTCCAGGATGCCGCCATGAAAACCTGGGAGGTGAAACATGCCGGCCGCGATGACGCGGATTTTGTGGAGCAACTGAAATCTTCGCCGGAAGTCGCCAAACATTTTGCGAAGGGCGAATTGGAAAAACTCTGCTCCCTCGATTTCCATTTCAAGGAAGTGAAGAATCGGTTTAAGAAGCTGGGGCTCTAGTCGAGAATGACTAATGACGATTTTGAAAGATGAGGAAATTCATCATTAGGGCTTCATCATTCTTTAGTCATTAAGATTTAAGAATTAGTCATTCCTTTCAATCTATCTCAATCCCCACCGGACAATGGTCGCTGCCGAGGACCTTGGGCCGGATGAAGGCGGATTTAAGCCGGGGCCGGAACGATTTTGAGAGAAGAAAATAATCCAGGCGCCATCCGACATTCCGCGAACGCGCGCCGCTAAAGACGCTCCACCAGGTGTAATGTCCCCCGCCCTTTTCAAATTCGCGGAACGAATCCACAAATCCAGCTTTCACAAAAGCGTCAAACCCGGCGCGTTCTTCCGGCGTGAATCCATGATTGTGAATATTCGCGCGCGGATTGGCCAGATCGATCTCCGTATGCGCCACATTGAGGTCGCCGCAAAAGATCACCGGCTTTTTCTTTTCCAACTTTTTCAGATACGCCAGGAAATCGCGGTCCCACTTTTGACGATACGTCAGCCGTGAAAGGTCGCGCTTGGAATTGGGGACATAGACGTTCACCAGGAAAAAACGGTCCAGTTCGGCGGTCAATACCCTGCCCTCCAGATCATGCTCCACGATGCCGATGTGCGGCGCGACGTTCAACGGGCGGTCCTTGATAAAGATGGCCGTGCCGGAGTAGCCCTTGCGATTCGCGGAATTCCAAAAAGTGGTGTAATGCCGCGGCCAAAGCTGTTCCACGTCATCGGGGCTGCATTTGATCTCCTGGAGACACAGGACATCCGGCTGTTCTTCGTCGAGAAATTCTAAAAAATTCTTCTTCAGCACTGCGCGCAGGCCATTGACGTTCCAGGAAATCAGTTTCATGCGGAAAAATTAAACCACGACAGATCACAATTTAAAAGCCCAGGCAGACTGCGCACTTTTGCGCCCGTCACGGCGTTTTCAAATCCACCACGAGCTTTGGAGCTGCTTTCGGCAGTTCCTGCATCACCAGATCGGCCATGGCTCGCGCGCCTTTCTCGTTGAAATGCGTGGAATCGTCCGGGAGGTCAGCCAACTGTGCACTGCCGGCGGGACCAAGCTTTTCCGCCAGGGCCTTGCTCGAAGTGTACAGGTCGATCACGGCCACTTTCTTTTCGAGACCAACTTCCTTCATGGCGTCGGCATAGGAACGCAGGCTACGATAATTCTGAAGCCCGCTCTCCAAAATCTTGCCGTGGGCGTCAAAATCTCTCCGCACCATTGGAGTCACCAGGATCGGGGTCGCGCCGATCGCGCGGGAATCATCGATGTAGCGCCGCAGGTAATCTTTGTAATCCGTCGCCGCGTCGGTCGCTTCGGGTTTAGTCGGCGGATGCGAATCGTTATGGCCGAATTGGATGAAGATGTAGTCCGGCTTTTGCGCCAGTGCGCTCTTCCATCGGCCTTCCTTGATAAAGGTCTTGGTGCTGCGCCCCGACGCCGCCAGGTTGATCACATCGACCGTCCCCTCTTTGAATCGTTCCTGGATATACATGCCCCAGCCACGTTGCGGGCGCGTCAGCGGATAATTGCAGACGGTCGAATCGCCGACGATGACGATGCGTATCGGAGTCGGCATGTCGCCGGCGGCCCGGGAGCCGGACGAAAAAAACGTAGTGATAACCAAAACGATGATGGCCAGGAACGAACGAAGTTTCATGTCAGTCATTTGTCATTTTCGAAAGCGGAAATATTATAGATGGGCGACTGGCCCGGCAAGGCCGGCGAAGGACTGGGCACGGGGGCATTAAGGGGATTGACCAAAACATTATCGAAATAGGGTGTGCTGAGTTTTTTCGCATCGCCGCCGGCCATCAGCCCGGCCATGCCGTGGGCATAAAGCGTATTCGTCGCGCTTAAGACCGGTTTGCCGTCCACCAATCCAATGATCGTCGAACCCGCCAGGCGCAGCTTCAAATTATGCCACTGCTTGGGGCCGATCTTTGAGAGTTGAATCGAGCCGAGCACCTTTTCCCCGCCCTCATCACTGGCATTTTGTTTTCGGATAAGCGCCTGCTGTTCTGCGTCTCCGACCAACTTCTTTTTATCAGTTTTGCCGCGGACGACGACTAAACGGCATTGGCCATCGTCACTGAGTTGAAGAAGATAACCTTTCGGAATGTAACCCCAGCCGTAGCCGACGTCATTGATCCGGCCCATGACCGCCGCGGAGTCGCCAGGGTTTAAGCAAACATCCGCGCTGACTTCATAATCCTGCCAATGGTCGTCACCCAAAATCGTGTACGGCAACCACGCCGGCGCCCACGAAATTGGAGGCACCGGAACAACCTGGCGCAAGCACTTCCCTTGCTTGTCGGGGCGATCAACAATCTCAAATGCGCCCGCGATATCCGCCGTGTAGCGCGGCAGATCACCCCACGCTTGAGGAGAGGAATACTCATCAAATGTTTCGTAATAAGGAAACGGAAACGGCTTCGGCGCAGGAATTTTGTCGAAGGAACCTTTCTGTTGCCCGGTCGTGGTGGAGAGCGAATAGATGGAATTGGGCTGTAATGTGATTGTGAACCCGCCGCCTGCCGGCTTGATTCCGGTTTGTTGGACAAATTGTTCCGTGGCATCGCTGTGCCAGACGCAAAGCTCTTTGGCCGATAAACCGTCGCTGATCTGGAAACAGATTTGTTGCGGCGTCGTTGCATCTTTTGTTTCCATGATGATGCTGTAATCATCGCCCGGTGATTTCAACGTCACAAACGTGCCGCCTCCGGCCAATTCTCCACACCCGCCGTTGAGATATTGCCATCCGACCTGGGTGAATTGCCCGTAATGCGCGTAGCCCCACAACGCCTCGCGGACTTCGTAATTCCCGCTCCAGGGCGTTCGCGCCAGCACCATGGCGGGGTCTTCCGAATAAGGTTCCATCGCGTAAAGCCCGGCGATGTCATACCAGTTCACCGTCCGGGTCGCGCCGCCTTGGATGAAGTTTTCATTGAAAGCCTGGACGATGCTGATCTCGCAATCTAATCCCTTTTTGTAAACATGCTCCTCGGTGTTCCAGATGGGTTTATTCATGCCGGCAGCCATCTCCTGCACTTCCGCCGAGGGAGGGATGCTCACCAAAGTATGGGCGCTGATGATGCCGATCGCATCGCGCAACTTCTCATCGGTGACCATGTCCTTGACGAAGTCGAATTTGTTGGAAGGCCAATTATCGAAGCCGTGGATTTTAACATTTTTAAACCCATTGGCATCGAGGGTCGCGCGGAGCTTTTTGGCAAAATCATAATCGGCTCCCCTTTCATTGCGGCAGCCGAGCGCGTCAAATTCCAGGCCGTAAACACTCCGCAGGCCCTGGAGCCATTTCACGTAATAGTCAGCCGTGTCCTGGGACCAAAACTCTCCATTCCCGAGCCAGCCCGGCGCGCTCCACGCTGCGCCGTCGAGCGAGAGGTTCGGGTTGCGCTTTTTCGCCTCTTGCAGGATCCACCATGTGTAGCCCCGGGAATAGTCGAGGTCATTGCGCGTGTGCATGTGACTGGGCATCGAACCCTGCGTCGAATTGCCGTCGCCGGGTATCTCCACGAGCAATGCGCTGACCGACGCGCCGAACCCGGGCTTGAAAACCATGTCCAGGATCTGGCTGCGCTGCGGCTCGGGATAATCCTTGAGCAACACCGAGGTGGCGCCGCCGCCGTTGACAATGCCGATGCCATCAAAGCGCTTGCCACCGGCATCGCCTCTGAGCTGCACTACTTGAACCGCCGGGGTATTCGTCGCGTCATTCAAATCTGAAGCGGTTGCGATCCCGGGCAGCGCGGCGATAAGCAAGCTGGTCACTGCGAGCACCCTCAAAAAAATTACTTTGAACTGGGCCATGGGGGTGAAAGCTTACAAAGTTGAATGGAAATTAACAAATATCATGTGCCTGCATGCGGGATGGCTTTGTGCAGGCTCAAAGTGTTGCCGTCGTCCTTCTTAAGTTCGCGAAAAATCAGCGAGGATAAAATGGTCCATCCGCCCAGAACCAAAAACGCCCCATGGATGCCATGGACCATTTGGGACGGCGTTGCCTGATAACGGTCGGGGATGAAGCAGGCCGCCAGGAGCGAGGCCGTGGCGATGCCAAAGCTGATGGACATTTGCTGCACCGTGCTGGTGATCGTGCTGGCCCCGCTGGTTTGTTCATCCGTCACATCGGCATAAACGAGGGTGTTCATGCTGGTGTATTGGAGCGAAGTAAAAAAACCGAAGATAAAAACCTGCATGACGATAAGCCATACAGGTGTGCTCGCGCCAAAGGTGGCGAATGAAAGGATCATCAGGCCGATCATGACGGTGTTGGTCATCAAAACGCGGCGATAGCCGAATCGCTGTAAAATCCGCCGGGTCATTATCTTCAAGCCCAGGGCGGCAGCAGTTTGTGGCACCAGGAGAAGGCCGGATTGGATGGGCGTGAAACCAAGGCCGACCTGATAAAGCAACGGAAAAAGAAATGGAATGCCGCCGATGCCCAACCGCGTAAAAAAACTGCCGCTCACCGAAGCGCGAAAGGTCCGGATGCAAAAGAGATTCAATTTCAGCAAAGGAAATTTGATACGCGCGGCCCGCAAGCCATATGCCGCGAGACAAACTGCGGAAATAGCCAACAATCCCAACATTGCGCCAGGGCCTATGGTGTGGTCGCCAAAAATTTCGAGGACATAGGCCAATAACGCTATGCCGCTCCCGAAAAGCACGAGACCGACGACATCGAGGCGGTGGGTATTTTTTTCACGGTAATCCGGCAGATTACGATAGACGAGATAAAGACCCAGAATCCCGACCGGCAGATTGATGAAAAAAATCATCCGCCAATGGAAATAAGCGACGATGAGTCCGCCGGCAATGGGTCCAAGCATCGGGCCAATCAATCCGGGAATGGCGACAAAACTCATGGCCCGGATAAGTTCCGATTTTGGAAACGTTCGCACCATGGTTAGCCGGCCGACCGGCACCATCATTGCGCCGCCAAAACCTTGCAGGACACGGCAGGCAACGAGAAGATGGATGTTGTTCGAGATGCCGCAGAGAAACGAACCCAGGGTGAAAGTTCCGATGGCCCAGGAAAAGACCCGGCGCGTGCCGAAACGATCGGCCATCCAACCACTGATGGGAATGAACACCGCCAGGCTCAGCGTGTAGCTGGAAAGAACGGCTTTCATGCTCAAGGGAGCGATCCCAAGGGCTTTGGCCATGGCCGGAACCGCGGTATTCAGGATGGTTGTGTCCAGGGCTTGCATAAAGAACGCCACCGCCACGAGCCACGGGAGAAAACGCTTCACCGCTTCGGTTGAGATCGCCGAAGGCGGCGGATGAGTGTTGGTGTCAGTTGCCATGTGGCCCGAAGGAATTTAACGCAAAAATGTGGAGACGCGGAGAAAAAATTAATCACCATCGTACCCACGATTTCAATTCTCAACTGTTAAGCGATTTTTCTTTTGCGTACTGCCATTTACCGTTTCAATTTGTGCTATGTCGCGCGAGTACGTCCTGGAAAATTTTAAGACGGATTTTCATCCGCAAATCGATTACGCGCGCGAACTCAATCCCCAGCAACACGCGGCCGTCACCGCCCCGCCCGGTCCCGCGCTCGTCATCGCCGGCGCCGGCTCGGGCAAGACCCGCACGCTCACCTACCGCGTGGCGTATCTCCTGGAACAAGGGATTCCCGCCGAACGCATTCTCCTGCTCACCTTCACGAACAAGGCCGCAGGCGAAATGATGCGGCGCGTCGCCGATCTGTTGGGCCGCCAATTATTCGAGCTTTGGGGCGGGACCTTTCATTCCATCGGCGCGCGCATCTTGCGCACCCACGCCGAATCCCTCGGGTATCGTCGCGATTTCACCATCCTCGACCGGGATGACTCGAAAGATTTGATCAAGGCCTGTGTCGCCGATGCCGGCATCGATACGAAGGGGACCCACTTCCCGAAACCGGAAGTGCTCAATGAAATCTTTTCCCTCTCGGTCAACACCCATAAATCCGCGCAGGAAATCCTGGAAACGCAATTCAGTTATTTCGAACAGTTCTCCGACAAAATTTCCGACCTGTCCGGCCGCTATGCCAAACGCAAAAAGGCCAGCAACGCGATGGATTTCGACGATCTCCTCTCGCTCTGGCTGAAGCTTTTACAGGAGAACACCGACGTGCGTGAGATGTACCAGCGCCGCTTCCAATTCATCCTCGTGGACGAGTACCAGGACACGAACAAATTGCAGGGCGACCTCATCGATCTGCTGGCTGCGCGGCATCATAATGTCACCGTCGTCGGCGACGATGCGCAAAGCATCTATGCCTGGCGCGGCGCGAATTTCCTGAACATCCTGGATTTCCCCAAGCGTTATTCGGATGCGAAAGTTTTCAAGATCGAAACCAACTACCGGAGCACACCGGAAATTCTGCAAGTGGCCAATGCGGCGATCGCCGCGAACCGGAATCAATTCACCAAGAACCTCACTCCATCACGCAAGTCCGGCATGAAACCGGCCCTGGTCGCCTGCATGGATGCCAGTCAACAATCGGCGTTCATCGTGCAGCGGGTCATGGAAATGCATGAGGAAGGCACGAACCTGAACCAGGTCGCCGTGCTTTACCGCTCGCATTTCCATGCGCTCGAATTGCAACTGGAATTGACCAAACGCCAGATCCCCTTCTCCATCACCAGCGGCATGCGCTTCTTCGAGCAGGCGCATATCAAGGATGCCACGGCCTATCTCAAGCTCGTCACCAACCCGCGCGATGAGATCGCCTTCAAACGAGTCGCGCAAATGCATCCCGGCATCGCCGCTAAAGGCGCGGAAAAACTCTGGAAAATTTTCTCCGCCGAGGCTCATTCCCTCAAACAGATCAAAAACCCCATCGCGACGGCATTGGAAACCTGCGCGCCGCATGTCGGGAAAAAGGCCGCTGTCCCCTGGGCGCAATTCGTGGCGACCGCCGCGCAGTTGGAGGAGGAAAAATCTCCGGCAAAAATGTTGCGCATCATCATCGATGCCGGATACGACGATTACTTAAAAGAGAATTTTGCGAACTATCGTTCGCGTTTGGAGGATTTGGAGCAACTCGCCATCTTCGCGTATCAATTCAAGACCACGGACGAATTCCTGACCCAACTCGCCCTCCTGACCAATGTCGAAGCCGAGGAGGATAATCCGAAAACGGATGACCAGCGCATCCGCCTCTCGACCATTCACCAGGCCAAAGGACTCGAGTTTGATTCAGTGTTCGTCATCATGCTCTGCGATGGCCTGTTTCCTTCCACCCGCTCGATTGATACCGCCGATGGCGAAGAAGAAGAGCGCCGGTTATTTTACGTGGCCATCACCCGCGCGAAGAATGAATTGTATCTGAGCTATCCGCTCATCCGCGGCGGGTTTGGCCAAACCGGCGCCGACGCCATGCAGCGGCCCTCGCGTTTCCTCGATGAAATTCCTGCAGATTTACTGAACCGTTGGAATTTGAAAACGTCTTACTGAATGTGATAGAAAATTTCCTCTCTCTTCCCCTTGGGGTTCAGTGAGAGCCATTCTGCCGTCCCAGCCCGTCAGGGCGATAGACCCTAGCCCACCGATTCATCGGTGGGTTCACAATCCAAATGCGACAAAGTCCCGTCAGGGACGGCGGAACTTCATCATTTATCCTCATATTTAGCTGAACGGGTTGGCCGCTTTTGCGTCAAAACCGTACCGCATGAAATCCAAGTCAAAAAAAATCCTTGGATTTGCCACTTTACTGGTTGGCCTTACATTGTGTGGTGTGGGGGGTTGGTTTTTGTTGGGTCCATCCCAAGATGAAGCCATCGTGCGTATTCAAGTGGGCCAACCCTATACTAATGATGCTGACGTGCCTGTCTCGTACGACCCCTATTTTATTCAAACTGAATTTGAAAAAATCCAATCTCAATTAGTTCTCAGTGAAGTCGTTGGCGCCCTGAATTTGAATGAGGAATGGGGCAACCGTTACAACCACGGCAGAACACTTGAAACAAACGAGACGATAAAAATGTTGCAGCGGCGAATGAAATTTGTCCGCGACCAAAACCTGGGCACTTTCGAAATTCACGTAACTACTGAAAACGCTGATGAAGCGGCGAAGATCGCCAACGCCATAGCCAGCACCTATCGAGACCAACGGATCGAGCGATTACGGTATGAAAAGGCTGAAGATCTTGAAACCATGGAAGAAGCATATCAAATGGAGGAAAAAAAGATTACACGCGAGCAATCAAGCCTTGAAGGAATGAAGAAACAATTAAATCTCACGAATAGTGAACCGGCCGGGGAAGGGCTTAAGTCAAATTATCCAGCTTATTACCGGGGCAAACAGGAATTGGCTAACGACGAAACTTTTCAGGAATTAGTAAAAAATAAAATTGAATCGGAGAAATCATCCCTCAACCAGCCAATCGATCCTTTCGTAAACATTGTTAGTCCTGCCGTCCCGCCAAAATCTCCGACCGGTCCAAATCGCACACTTGGAACGATTTTAATGCTTTGTGGTTTGCCAATTTCAGGATTTGGAATTTCAATGCTTAAGAAATCATGAACCCTAAACTCATCTTCACCGTCGTGCTCATTTTGAGCGCTTTATTCTCATATAATTTCAACCTCGCCTACGCTGACGAATCAACCACCAGCGCGCAGACTGTTGCCACTGACAACACCGCATTTGCCATTAATCTATATGGCCAACTGCGGACGCGGGCAGGCAATCTGTGTTTCTCGCCCTATAGCATCTCGACTGCGCTGGCCATGGCCTACGGCGGGGCACGGAATCGTACGGCAGAACAAATCGCGCAAACGCTCCATTTTGATCTGCCGCCAGACAAACTCCACCCGGCCTTTGCTGAGCTGGGGGCTAATCTCAATGCCGTCCAACAAAAAGGCCGGGTCGAACTTGCCACGGCGAACTCCCTTTGGCCGCAACAGGGCTTTGGCTTTCTGCCGGATTATCTCGCTTTGTGCCAAAAAGATTACGGCACATCTATTACCCCTGTTGATTATCAGAACCATACCGAAGAGGCGCGCAAAACCATCAACTACTGGGTCGAAATTAGAACCAAAGGAAAAATTACCGAGCTACTGCCACCCGGAATGGTTTCAAGTTCAACCAGACTCACGTTGGTTAATGCCATTTATTTCAAAGGTAAATGGGCGAGTCCATTCGAGACCAATCTTACGGCGAACCAACCATTTCATCTATCACCAGAACAGTCCATCACTGCGCCCCTGATGCGCCAGACGGCTAATTTTGGTTACGCCGAATTCCCCGGTTTGCAGGTCATTGAACTTCCCTATGCCGGCGGCAACCTTTCCATGATCGTGTTGTTGCCAGACAAGATCGACGGCCTCGACAGTTTTGAAGCAGAATTGACGACGCAGAATCTGGCCTCATGGACAACGGATCTACTTAGTCAAAAAGTGATCGTATCTCTCCCGAAATTCAAAATCACCTCCAAATTCTCATTGGCGAACACGCTGGCAAAAATGGGTATCACAGATGCATTTCAATCCGAACTCGCTGACTTCTCTGGAATGGATGGCCAAAAGGATTTATTCATCAATGTTGTCGAGCACAAAGCTTTCGTGGAAGTCAACGAGGAAGGTACAGAAGCCGCAGCAGCCACAGCAGTACTCGTTAACTTTGGTGGGGCGTCCATAAATCCGCCGCCAACCCCTGTTTTTCGGGCCGATCATCCCTTTTTGTTCCTCATCCGCGATAATCATAGCGGCAGCGTCCTTTTCTTGGGCCGAGTCACGAACCCAACATTATGAACCTCAAACTGCTCTTCTACTATCCGCAAGATTTCCAAGCCATACTTGGATTGGACCATCGCGGATTGAAAGCCATGAACTTCAGACTAATCCTCTGCCTCGCGCTGGTTTTAGGCTGCGGTTTTGTCTGCCTTTCTCAAACTACCCCCAACGCAGCGATTTCAACCAATTCATCTCAAAGTTATGAAGAATTAAAATCCAATTGGACGAATATAAAAGTCACGGTGTATCGCGCAAATGGTAAAGTTGTACAATTCAATGCCAAGCAGGCAGTTGTTACTCAATATCAGGCCTTCGAGAATGGACACTTTCTTTACACGAATGATCTTGCCGTAACCGCCTTTATTGACCCTGAAACTCTAAATGCATGGCTGGGCCCAACGATGAGTGACATCTTTGGTCAATCACAGTTTTATTTTGAAACCAAAACTGGCATTCTTTCCGGGACGATAGAGTTTTTCGCATCGGCATTAGACGGAATCCCCCCAGCCAACCGATCCCAAGATGTCCTTAACGGAGACGGTGCTCTTGGAGAAGTGCAATGGCGGGGCAGCCTTGTTTCCCGTGTCAAACGAGGAGAGACCGTGGAGGCTGTAATTCATCTCTACAAACCAAGGAGCGGCTGGAACTGGTGGACTGGACATAATATGAATTCGCTAATCGAAGACAGCACTCGTGGAATAGACAACGGTTTGGACCCGTGGCTCTTTGTTGGTGAGCGGCATGGCTTACAATTTATCGGGACAACAATTGAAGCAATTGATGTCAGCAATGGGAAATTGCGTTTGGATTTAAAGGGGCCAGGCGGGAATCACGCAAGAGGTTCGAGTGGCGCGCATACAGCCAGCGTCTGGATTGATCTAAAAACATGGCAGGTTGTGAAGGTCGTTCAAGATAATCATCCGTGAAACCCAAATTCTTTCTCTGGCTCGCACTGGTTTTGAGCGGTGCTCTGTTTGGCTGCTCAACCTCCCATGATCAGTTATCCAACCTGCCAGCCCGCTACCATAATGCTCAATATGGTCTCACATTCGATTTACCAGGCGATTGGCGTGGTTATTCAGTCTTGATGAGCCAATGGGATGGCAAGAAATATTCACCCGGCAAAGACACCGAAGTTGTGGCGGCGCTTGGACCAATCATCATCCTTCGAAATCCGCAGTGGAAAACAAATTATTTATATCAGGATATCCCGCTTTATGTTTTTACCCGCCGGCAATGGGACGATATCGACCTCGGCAAATTTAGCGCCCCGGTTGGCGCCGGGGGTGTAATTTACGAACTCTGGCACAATGACAAATATGTTTTTGGAATCCACAGCCGCTATAACGCGAATGATTCTGTGCCGGGCTGGAAAGAGGTGGATGCCATCGTTAATCAGAATTGCGTCGCGCATCCTGAACCTCATTTGCATGATCAATGAAAATTAAACTCCACTTTTTCGAATCTTTTCCCACTCCCGCACTTCACCGGGAACAATTTTAAAAAGCGGATGCGGCACAGGAATTTTTATCGCTGCCAATTCACGCAATCGTTTCGGGTCGCGCTTCTTCAATTTCCGTTTTAGATGTTTCCATTCGTAAAGCAACTGCCCGCGAGTTTCTCTGATGCGTCCGCGACACTTTGTCCGTCCAATCTTTTTGCCATCAAACTCATAACCGCGCCGTATTGCTTCATCGTGGACACCTTTTAAATATGCCGCCAAAGCGGCAGGTGGATTCTTTGTTTCACCGAAGCGCAAGAGTTGTGGATGATGTTTGTAGCCGCGCGTTTGGCCGCGCAAAACCTTCTGGGCCAACAACGCCTCGCGCCAAAGCGCGACCAGGCCTTTCGCATCGAGATATTTCGGGTGTAAGGTCCACAGCCGCATCTCGACAAATTGATGGCAAAACAAACGTAATGTCCAGCGTTGTCCCCGGCGCAGTTCCCTCGCCCGCGGGAGCGGGAGAAGGTGTCCGCGGGACGGATGACGGGCAATGGGAAAAACTTGAGAAAGCGCCGGGAGAGGTTCGTTGCATTAAATAACTTCTAACACATCCCCAATTCTGGCATCTAATCACCGTGCAACGAACCATCCTTGGACTTTGGCTTGCCGCTTGCGTGGCTTTCACCGCGCCGGCCCAATTGCCATCCTTTAACGGATCTTCACTCGGCGGCCTTGGTTCCGCGCATCATACGCAGGCCAGGCTGGTCTTGTCCGCCCAAGCTGCCAAACCCGGCGATGTCATCTGGGCCGGCGTCGACATGAAGATGGACCCCGAGTGGCATACGTACTGGAAAAATTCAGGCGAAGCCGGCCTGGCCACCAAAATCAAATGGACCCTGCCGCCGGGTATCTCCGCCGGGGACATCCAATGGCCGCTGCCGAATAAATTCCCGCCGGTCGAAGTCACCACTTACGGCTATACAAATGAAACCATGCTGCTCGTGCCCCTGACGATTGGCAGCAATCTGCCGCCCGGCTCCGTTGATCTCAAAGCCAATGTCAGTTGGCTCGAATGCAAGGACGTCTGCATCCCGGCCAACCAGGATGTCGAAGCCACTTTGAACATCGGAACTGAAACCGTAACTTCCGCCGATGCGGCGGCCATTGATTCGTGGAAACAAAAAGTTCCTCAAAGTGACAATCCGGGGCATTCCCCGGCCTATGCAAACGTTGCCTGGTGGGAGAAACCTGCTGATGGGGATACGCGCCCACTGATCATTGACCATCGTTTTTTGGTATCTGATCTGAATGTGCCATACGACAATGCGGATTTTTTTCCCGACGCGAGCGACAATTTAGAGATCCAACCAACCACCGAAAAGCTGGCGGCTGGTTCAAATGAAACGAAATTGCGGCTGACGGTGAAGAAATATTCGGGTGACTGGCCCAAAGAGATTTCCGGCGTATTGGTGATAGAAAACCAAGGTTCTTCGAAAGGAATACCAGTCGCCTTTTCAATTTCTGACCAGGCGCCGACTGCCCAGGCAACCTTTAGTGCTCCTGCCTCCACCCAGGCCGGATCACCCGCCAACTCAGTCTCTGTGTCGGCTATCCCGGCCTCGTTGTCTTTGATGTTACTCGAAGCTTTCATCGGCGGACTCATCCTCAACATCATGCCGTGTGTGCTTCCGGTGATTGCGCTAAAGATCCTCGGCTTTGTCAGCGAAGCCCGGAGCGAACCACGTCGCGTCCGCAACCTCGGCCTCATCTATGCGCTGGGTGTCCTGGCTTCGTTCCTGGTGCTGGCAGGGATTGTCATCGCCGTTGAGGCCGCGGGGCATCGCGCCGGTTGGGGAATGCAATTCGGCAACCCCATCTTCGTTGTCTGCCTCACCATCCTGGTCACCCTGGTGGCATTGAATTTATTCGGCGTGTTCGAGATCACTCCCGGCGGGGCGGTGATGGATGCCGCAGGCAAGCTGGCCTCCCGGCATGGCGCGCCCGGCGCATTTTTCAACGGCATCCTCGCCACCGCCCTGGCGACCCCCTGCACCGCGCCGGTGCTCGCCACCGCGCTGGGCTTTGCCTTTTCGCAAAACAACCGCGCCATCATCGTGCTGATCTTTTTGTTCGTCGGCCTGGGGCTGGCTGCTCCTTATGTGTTGCTCAGCAGCAATCCCGCATTGCTGAAATTCTTGCCCAAGCCCGGCCTCTGGATGCAACGTTTCAAGATCGCGATGGGATTCCCGATGCTGGCGACAGTCATCTGGCTTTTCAATGTCGCTGCCGGCGACTATGGTGACCACGTGTTCTGGCTCGGCGTATTCCTGGTCATCCTCTCGCTCGCCGCATGGATCTTTGGCGAATTCGTCCAACGTGGGCGAAGTGGCAAGGGACTCGCGCTGGCGTTCACCCTGCTTCTGCTGATTGGCGGTTACGCCTATGCCCTCGAAGACAAATTGCAATGGCGCGCCATGCCTGCGGGAGAATCCGCCTCCGCCGTTGAATCCGAAGGCGGCATCGATTGGCAGCCGTGGTCGGCTGACGCCGTCGCGCAAGCGCGCGCCGCCGGGAAACCGGTGCTCGTCGATTTCACTGCCCGCTGGTGTGTCACCTGCAACGCCATCGTGAAGCCCGCGCTGGAGAACAGCGCCGTCGCCGCCCAACTCAAGGCGATGGGCGCCGCGCCGTTCCTGGCCGACTACACGCGAACCCCGGCAGACATGACGGATGAAATCGCCAAATACGGCGGCGCCGGGGTGCCGTTGGTGCTGATCTATCCTAAAAACCCGCAATCCCCGGCCATCGTCCTGCCCCAGCCATCACCGTTGCAACTGCCCTCCAGCTATAGTAAAGTCATTTCCGATGCGCTGAATCGCGCTGCGCTTTGAACATTTTTTATAAAGCGCATGTCAAATCCGGGACAAAGATAAAGAGAGCTATTAAAACATGAAGACTACCATTGCATTACTCGCAGTTTCCTTGATGGCGGCATCCGCCTTGGCCGTCGACATCGGCAAACCCGCGCCGGATTTCACGGCCACCGACATCAACGGCAAGACCGTTCATTTGAGCGATTACAAAGGCAAGATTGTCATCCTCGAATCGTATAATTCCGATTGCCCGTTCTGCCACAATCAATATCAGACCGGCGCGATGCAGGATTTGCAGAAAGAATTGTCCGCCAAAGGCGCGGTCTGGTTGCTGGTCAACTCAGTGAACCCGAAGAACCCCAGCCATCGGACCGATGCCCAGGCGCAAAAAGAACAGACCGCTGAAAATATGGACGTGACGGCCTGGATTGATGACAGCTCCGGCGCAGTCGGACACCTCTACGGCATGGAGACCACGCCGCATATGTTCGTGGTGGATAAGAACGGCGTCCTCGTCTATGACGGCGCGATCGATGACCAACCCGACCCGGTCCACAATCCCAAGACCGCGCACAATTATGTCCGTGATGCGGTGAACGACCTGATTTCAGGAACTCCCATCACCGTGTCGCAGACCAAGCCTTACGGCTGCAGCGTCAAGTACGCGGAGTAAGCGTAAACCCGTATTGTTTCAGAAATTCTTTGACCGGCGCGTGGATCTCCACGCGCCTTTTCGTGTACGGATCAGTGTAAACCAATCGCACCGCGCGCAAACCCATCGGCCAATCCCCTTTCGGATTCCCATACATCTCATCGCCGACCACCGGCAGGCCGGCTTCGGCCAGATGGACGCGGATCTGGTGAGTGCGCCCCGTCACCGGCCGGGCCTCGACCAGCGAGATCTTTCCGTGGGTCTCCAGGATCTTGAAAAACGTCTTGGCATCCTTGCCATGGTGCGCATCCACTTTCATCTTTACGAAGCGCTGTTTGTCCGGCGCGAGTTTAAGTTCGCAGACCCATTCGGTTTGTTTCGGCTCGCCGATGACCACCGCCAGGTAGGTCTTTTCCATTTTGCGGCTCTCGAACAGGTCCGAAAATGTATCGATGGCGCCAAGACTTTTTCCGAACAGCAGGATGCCGGTCGTGTCGGCGTCGAGCCGGTGGATGTGCCGGAGAAACTTCAGCCCGCGCGAGCGCGCCCAATAATCGCCCCCCACGATCGAGGAAGTGATCGCCGCCTGGAGATTGCGCGAGGTCTTTTGCCATGAATACGGCACGAGCATCCAACCCCGCGCCTTGTCGATGGCGATGACCGAGCGGTCCTCATACAGGATGGGGATCGGGTCGCAATCCGGCAGTTCGATAAAATTCGGTTTGGCCATCTGCGCCAACAATATCCGGTCAGGGGACGGTTGGAAAGGTTGCGCCTGCTTTGACCGGTGAAAAGCCCATGATCTTTGTCCTTTTTTGGCTTCGGGCGGACATAAATCAACAGGTGAAAACCCTGGTATTTTTTAATTTGTAACTTTTTACCTGAAAAACTGTTAATAACATCAGGCATTCAAATGATTTTGGACAAATTTCATCGTCCGGCGCGTCATTCAAATAACCCTGGATATCCATGAATTATCATCGGCGCGCCTTTACCCTGATGGAACTGTTGGTCGTCATCGCTATCATCGGAATTCTTGCCGCCATGCTCCTGCCGGTGCTTTCCGCTGCCAAAAAGAAAGGCGCCCAGGCCGCCTGCATCAATAACCAAAAGCAACTCGGCATCGGCATGAAGATGTACGTGGATGACAATAGCGCCACTTACCCCGGCATCGCCTCGCGGCACTATGGCTTTCAAACCTCGGATTGGATTTACTGGCGCACCAACACCGCGCTCTACCCCTCCTTCCAGAAAAGCCCCATCCTGACTTCGATTCCCGGTCTTAGCAAACCGTCCCTGCGCTGCCCGCTGGACACCAGTGATGCCGACCGCCTTTCGTATGATTACGGGTCTGATGCTTACGGTCCCTACCCGTTCAGCTACAGCTTCAACGGTTATGGTCTGGACGCCGACGGCAATAATCTGGGCATGTCATCGGTGATCAGCAGTTCCGGCGGGGTGGTCAGTGTCTCACTTTTCAAGGAAGGCATGGTGCGCAGTCCCGGGAACAAAATCATGCTCGCGGAGGAACCGGGAACGCTTTCCAGTTGGGACAGCCCCAACGGCACCCAACTGATCAGCGATGGACGTTGGATCCCTTCGGATTTTATCGGCGGAACGGGCGATACCCTGACCGTCCGCCACGGGGGCAAAGCCGATGTGGCCTTTGCCGATGGTCATGTCCAGGCGGTGACGCCTGATTTCGGTTTCGATACTAATAATAATTTATCGAGCCAATAAACCGGATGCCTCATCGATCAGAAACTCAACCCAAAACCTTATGACAAAAACACAAACCATCGTGCTGACCGGCGTAGGGTTGGGCGTGATGGCAGTGATCATCACCGTTAAAATCATCTTCTTCCCGTCCATCAGCGATAAATATTTCACGGTCAACTCCGGCCGGTTGAAACAAGTCCCGTCGGGATTGGTCGTCATCCGTCCCACCCATTTTGCCAACTCGGCCCAAAACCGGGTGGCCTATGCCCAGGTGAAAGGAAAAGAACGGTTTGTTGGCGTTAATATGACGTTTCAGATGGTCATCTCCATGGCGTACAACCAAAACTCCAGCCATATCACCGTGCCGTGGAATGCGCCAAAGAATGATTTTGATGTTCTGGTCACCGCAGCCGGCAATCCAAGCCAGCTTTTGCAAACAGCCATCCGCCGAAAGCTCGGCTTTATCGCCACATTGCAAACGAATGATACGCCGGTCCTCGACCTCAAAGCTGAGAACCCAAACCCTCCCGACTTGAAGGCCAGCGCCGACAATGAAAAAGAAAGCGAAAACGTTAAGAACGGCAGGCTTTATCTCACCCACACCCGTTTGAAGGATATCATGGGCGGCATCGAACAGATGGTCAGGATGCCGGTGGTGGATCAAACCGGCATGACCAACTTCTATGATTTCTCCCTGGCCTGGAATACGCAAATGCAACAACAACTCCAGGCAGGCAAGATGGACGAGGAAACCGGAAAAACGATCCTTGCCGGTTGGGGGCTCGGGCTGGAACCGGACACCGCTTCCATGCCGATGCTCGTCGTGGAAAAAACAAACTAACGCTCCCGGCCTGTTGATTCCCGGCCTGCTGAAAAAACCATGGATGCGAACGCGGCAAATACTAATCGCGCTTTCACGCTGATCGAACTGCTGGTGGTCATTGCCATCATCGGCATCCTCGCCGCGTTACTCCTGCCGGCCTTGTCCCGCGCCAAAGACCGGGCGCAGGATGCCGACTGCATCTCCAATCTAAAACAATGGGGCATCACGTGGCGCGTTTATACTGACGACAACAGCGACACCTTCATGTCCGGCACTCTCACCACCTGGCCGCGAGGCGAATGGGTGTTGGCCTTCACCAATTCCGTTCCACAAAAAGCGCCGCCCTTGCTTTGTCCCAAAGCCACCAAACGCCGCGGCCCGGGCAATGGCGAATCTCAGACCAACCCCGATGACCCCAACGCTGTGGATAATGGCGGACCCACCACCGCGTATGATTTTCCCATCAACGATCCGTCCAATCCCAATTATCTGCTGCTGGCCAGTTACGGGCTTAACTGTTGGGTCTTTAACCCGGATACGAATAATATCCAGGGCCGTGATGCGGCGTTGCATTGGCGAAAATACAATGCGGCGGCGCAACCCTCCTCCACCCCACTCTTTCTGGATTCAATGTGGCGAGGCGGCGGTCCATTTGAAGCCGATGCGCCGCCCGATTTCAACGGAGATTGGTGGAACAACGGCGCGGGGGATTGGGCGGAAATGTGGGCCTTTGCCATCGAGCGGCACAGCAAAGGCGTCAACCTCCTTTTCTTCGACGGCTCCGTGGGATATTCACGGGCCAAAGATTTATGGCAGTTCCCGTGGCACAAAAATTGGGATCCCACCGCAGTGTCAAACGCGGCGTTTCCAGACTGGATGAACTAAATAACCGGACTCATCGCTATTTTGGCCGCGCGGTTGTTCTCAGAGTTGTCATCGGCATATGCAAAAAAAATCTTTGTCCTGTTTTGAGTTTCATGGACATCATGAGTTAGATGACGGGACAGAATGACCATGAGCTCTTGGCCAAATTCGTTCACAGCGAATCGGAGTCCGCTTTTTCTGAATTGGTGCAGCGGTACGTCGCGCTCGTTTATTCGACCGCCCTCCGTTTCAGCAGCAATCCCCATCACGCGGAGGAAATCACCCAGGCCGTGTTCATCACCCTCGCCCGCAAAGCGGGTACGTTATCATCGCGCGTGGTGCTTTCCGGCTGGCTTTACCAAACAGCGCGGTTGACAGCAGCAAACTTTGTCAAAGGCGAAGTCCGGCGCAGTCGTCGCGAACAGGAGGTTTATATGCAATCCACCCTACCCCATCCTGAATCGGCTGATTGGGATAAAATCGCGCCTTTGTTGGACGCCGCCATGGGGAAATTGGGCGAGACAGATCGAAATGCCCTGGTGATGCGTTTTTTTGAGAACCGCACTGCGGCCGAGATCGGCGCGGTCCTGCGAATGAACGAAGAAGCCGCTCGCAAGCGCATGCATCGCGCCCTGGAAAAACTCAGGGAATATTTCAGCAACCATGGAGTGAATTCCTCGGCAGAAACCATCGGTGGCGCGATTTCCGCCAATTCAGTCCGGGCAGTGCCGGCGGAACTCGCCGCCGTTATTTCCAGCATAACTCTTTCAAAGATAAACAGCCTGCCCGTTCTATCAAAAACTATGACCCTGTTCCAAAAGACATTCGCCACGACTGCGGTTGCCACCGCTGTCGGCCTCACTGTTTACGCATTGCATTTACAGAAACAAAACGACGCCTTGCAACGACAGCAAGCCGCCTTCACCGGGCAACTTCAACAATTACAACTGCAACTCAATGACGCGAGCAACGAGATGTCCTCGTTGACAGATGAAAACGCGTCCCTGAAGACGAACTCTGATGAACTCCTGCGTTTGCGTGCGGAAGTCACTCAACTGCATCAGGGCGATAAGCCGCCCGCCTCAAGCGTCCCGCAGCCGCATGACCCGCAACTTCAAATTTTCATCCAATCTGGATTTTACTTTGTTCCGGATAGCGACCTGCAAAGCATGGGGATTCAGTGGACCATCGACCCCCAGGGCGGCCAAATAGGTTATCTGGACGCACCGCAACTCAAGGATATCCATGAAGCATTAAATGGCGCGAGTGATGTCACGACTTTGACCATGCCGCGATTAGTGATGATCAACGGCCAAAAGGCTGAGATGAGCGTTTCGAGCCAGTATTTTTTGATCAACCCGACCAATACAAGTTTGGCCGGCTATCTGGCCACAAATGTTGACCAAAATCTGGCCTATACAAATTTCGGCGCATTTACGAATCTCGGCGAATTTCTCTCCGCTCAACCTTTTTATTCAACCAATTCCTCGACTTTCGATCTGAATTTCGACTTTCAATTGAAAGATCTGACTGGCGACCCCTCCCAGCCGACAGTACAGACGATCCAAATGACCAACGAAGTGACTTTCGCCACTGGCAAGACTCTGGTCCTGGAACAACCTGTTCCACCCGGCAGTTGGATGCCAAATGTCACCAATCTACCGGCTGGCCCACAGGATCTCTTGGTGCTGGTAACACCGAAAATCGTGGATCCCAAACAACTTGCCGATAGCCTGCAACAGCAACAATAATTTCTTGTCTCATTTGCAGATCGGCGCACATATGGAACAAATTCATGGCACTTAAATTAAATTCCACTGGACGCATCGGCAATCCGGACAGGCCAGTCCATTCTTATTGTTACGCGCCAGACCTGCAATGTTTGTGAAATTTTATTGAGTTCTCGGGCGCAAGTCCCATCATTTAAGGGCTATGGAAAGTAGCGATCCGGAAGATACCCTGGCCGTCCTTAAACCCGACTCTTTTTGGCGCAATTTGAACGAACAAATCCTCGGTCGCATCAAGTCTTTGGGTTTGAAAGTCGTCGCTGAGCGCCTTCTCAAGGGCAGCGACAATCTGCCGGAAGAAAAGTGGCGCGAATTTTATTTTCCTTCCATCGGCAGCCGCCCGCCTTGCCTTGAGGGTACTTCCAAATACATGGCCTATGGACCCGTACACGTCATCCACCTGCGCGGCGAGGGCGCTATCCAGAAAGTCCGCAAAGTAGTCGGCGCCACTATGCCATGGAAAGCCGAACCGGGTACCATCCGTGGGGATTATTGGCCCGGCGCCACCGAAGCGAATGCCCCCTTTCGCCTGAAATTCCAGCAACCCGGCGACGACCAGTTCCTGTTCAATATGATCCATGCCTCAGATTCGCCGTCGAGCTTCGCCCGCGAAATCCAGTTCTTTAAACTATCGTAAGCCGGGTGGGGCGGGCGTACTCGCGAGCCGTCTCCCGGTTTTCGAATTTTATCTGTTACCTTTCCGTTCTGGCGTAAATATATCAATGAATGAACGATGATTTAGCGCTGCTGCGTGAATATGCCCGGAATGGCTCCGAGGAAGCATTTGCCGCACTCGTTTCCCGCTACATCAACCTCGTGTACTCGGCAGCATTGCGCCAGGCCCGCGACGCGCACCTCGCCGAGGAGATCACGCAAGCCGTCTTCATCATTCTGGCCCGCAAAGCCGGTTCGCTGGGCGATAACACCATCTTAAGCGGCTGGCTTTGCCGCACCGCGAGATATGCGAGCGCCAATGCGTTAAAAATACAACTGCGCCGCCAGCAACGTGAACAAGAGGCGTATATGCAAAACATCTCAAACGAACCCGAGCCGGACGATAACTGGGACCAGATCTCATCTCTGCTCGACGCCGCGATGGAAAAGCTGGGCCCAAAGGACCACGACGCACTTGTCCTGCGGTTTCTTGAAAACAAGAACTTTGCCGAGGTCGGTGCCGCCCTGGGCGCGACTGAAGACGCCGCAAAAATGCGTGTCGGCAGGGCGCTGGACAAGCTCCGTAGAATTTTTTCGCAGCGCGGCGTGGATTCCACCGCCTCGATCATTGGAGAAACTATTTCCTCCAACTCTTTGCAGATGGCGCCGGCCGCCCTGGCAAAAACAGTGACCGCCCTGGCGATTGCCAAAGGCGCGACCACCTCAACCTCAACCCTAACCCTCATCAAAGGAGCATTGAAACTTATGGCCTGGACTAAAATGAAATCAGTCGTAGTGATCGGCATCGCCGTTATTCTCGCCACCGGCACGACCAGCCTGGTGATCAAACACCAACATCATGTCAAAGATCAGCCTCAGGGATCGATTCCAGAAAGCTCCTGGGGCTTTATGGGATACGCCACCCCGGAAGCCTCTTTACAATCGTTGCTCTGGGCCATGAGTAAAGACGATATGCAAAAAATCACCGGCAGCTTCACGCCGGAGTATGAGACCACCTTCATGCAAACTGCTGGAAAAGGAAAATCCGATAGTGAACTCGCCACGATGTTTGGTCGGATCGCCGGCACGATCGGAGACTTCCAAAGCGTGAGCAATGAAGTCGTGGCGAATGACGAGTTGATCCTGCATTTTCATTGCAACAGTATTGGAAATGGCACCGTTCCCATGAAAAATGTCGATGGGGAATGGAAGATCAATGGAAACCTCGTATTCGACGCGCGAAACGACAGCGCCCATTGACGGATATATGCGCAAAAAGCGCAATCGGATGTATCAACGGGAAAATTTACAAATAAATTGGCGGTTTCGGGCGTGCGGCGCACACTTATCCGCAAATGCAGCCAACGGACGATAGCGTATTGTTACAGCGATACGTGGAAGATAATTCAGATGAAGCGTTTGCCGCCCTCGTGACGCGGCATATCAACCTCGTTTATTCTGTCGCCCTCCGTCAAATTGGCGATCCGGGCCATGCTGAAGAAATCACGCAGGCTGTCTTCATCATTCTTGCCAGAAAGGCCGGGCAATTGCGCCATAGCAAGGCTGTTTCCAGTTGGCTGTTTCAAACAACGCGGCTGACGGCGAATAATTTTGCAAGAAGCGAAATGCGGCGGCAATTTCGTGAACAGGAGGCACACATGCGAGCCACGTTGAATGAATCAGACAATGATCTCTGGCCCCAAATCGCTCCGTTCCTGGATGACGCAATCGCCGGGTTGCACGGAAAAGATCGCCAGGTTGTTTTGTTGCGGTTTTACGAAGACAAAAACTTGCGGGAAATTGGTTCAGCCCTGGGCGCAAGTGAAGATGCGGCGGAAAAGCGGATCAAACGCGCGCTGGAAAAATTGCGCCGCGCCTTTTCCAAACGCGGGGTGAATTCCACAGGGTCGGCCATCGGAGAATCGATTGCCACCCATGTATTGCAAATGGCGCCGGCCACCCTGGCTAAATCTGTGACTGCCGTGGCGATTGCAAAAGGATCGACTGCCTTGGCCTCAACCTTAACCCTCGTAAAAGGAACAATGAAAACTATGACCTGGCTAAAAATCAAATCCGCAGTCAGCGCGGGAGTGTCTGTGTTACTGGCAGCCAGTGTGGCGACGGTCGCCCTATCACAAACCGGAAACAATAATAAATCGGCAGCGCAGCAAACTTCCATCAATGGTGAAAATACCAACAACATGCTTTCAAGCTATAGCCAACCAGTAACAAATATTTCTAATGTAACCAGCGGGTCACCAACAATCGTGAGAACACAGTCGAATTTGTTTGGGTTGCAAACGCCCACTTCCGCAAGGGACAAACAATTGCAGAATTCGTTCTCACAATTCCCGCTTTTTGCCCTGGCCACCAATACGGAGGGACAACCCGCTTTTCAGACGCTGACATTGACGAATCCGGTGTCGATTAGCAATAGCACCTATTATGGGTTCAGGTTCCAAGTGCCGTCCCGGATGAATGAAGAAGATTTTGTTTGGGCGTTTGTCCAACCGGAGTCCTTCTCCGGTTGGTATATCATGCCCCAAACTGGAATCATGGGTGGCTTTATCAATTATTTTTACACGCCCAAAAACATCTATCCCGCTGCCGATGGCTTATTCCCACTCAATGGACGCCGAATGATCTTACAGAGCCTTTCAGGCGAGAACCTGGAAGACGGTCACACATATTTGATCTGGTTCAATTTTACCCAGAATCACCCGCGGCGCATCTCCGTCGCCTTCACGTTTACCAATTTGCAGTCGAATAGTCCTGACGCCATTGAAAGTGGGTTGCACTTGGATTGCCAAAATTATTTGGTACATCCGCTCAGCCCGCCCGTGGTTAATCCCAGCAACCACCACGTTTATATCCTGTTACGCCCGGCCACATGGGAAGAATCCGAGGCGCAGGCGGTGGCGCTCGGTGGACATCTGGCCACGGTGCGCAACCAGGCCGAAGAGGATTGGATTTTCAAGACCTTCGGCCATTACAAGTGGATGCAACGGCTTTTGTGGATCGGGTTAAGCGATCGTGAGAAAAAATTTCATTTCAGTTGGAGCAGCGGAGAATCGGCTTCCTACACGACGTGGGCCCCAGGTGAACCGAATAATGCCGGGCGCGGCGAAGATTATGTTTCCATCTTTTATCCCAACCATAGCCAGGCAAACCATTGGAATGATTGGGGCGATCGAACGGTGGATCCCATCGGATTACCAATGGACGGAGTGGTGGAAATAATCCCGGAGCAAACGAACAATCCGGTCAACATCACGCCCACTGCCGTTACTCCTGCCGCAAATGCCGTGGCGGTGCTCATCAATCCCAATGTCACCATCACCAGTAACGGCGGTGGCATCAAATTACAATGGCCGGTTTCCGCCTCGGACTATATGTTGGTGGCCACCACGAACCTGTCACAGCCATTCACCATGTTTGGGTATTCAGAAGTGACCAACGAAGAGATAGGCACTCTCTATGTGACCATCACCAATCCGGTGCCCCAAATGTTTTTCCGGCTTCAAAAACCTTAGACGACAGAACATTTTACACACCGCCCTGACATCGTATAATGTCCCACTGCGAATTCGCCCAAGCGCCAGCGCGTGGCCTGTGGCATGAGCAGCGGAGTTGATTCCTCGGCAATGGCCGCGCTTTTGCTTGAACAAGGCTACGAAGTCATTGGCATGACGCTCAAGCTCTAGCCTCAGGATTGTGTGAACCGTGCCGAAGACCGGTGCTGCGGTCCGCAAGCGGTCACGGATGCCCGCTCGGTCTGCCATAAAGCTCGACATCCCCTACTATCTTATCGACGAGGCGGAGGAGTTCCAGAAGCACGTCATCCATATTTCGCGGATGAATACAAGGCCGGACGCACTCCCAACCCGTGCGTGATGTGCAACCAGAACTTAAAGTTTGGGCGACTCATCGACCGCGCCACTCAACCCGGCGCGGATTTCATCGCTACCAGCCATTTTGCGCAGATTGAAAAAAGCGCGGACGCGATCTGCACAAGGACCAAAGTTTCCAGCAACCCGGTGACGACCAATTTTTCTTCAACATGATCCACGCCTCGGATTTGCCACCAAGTTTTGCTCGCAAGATCGAGTTTTTTTAATCTGGTAAGATTCGTATGGCGAGGAAGTCTCCGACTGGATCAAACGTTTACCAATTCGCAGATCGCGTTCGAACCTTCGGCTTCCGCATCAAATTTCGTATCATCTTCCTCGTCCCCGGACCAGTCCTGGATGGCCTCGCGGATTTTGGCCAGCGCTTCCTCCCGGGTTGCTCCCTGGCTACGGCAGCCAACCAATGCTGGACACGAAACTTTAAAACCTTCCCCGGTTTTAACGATCAACACTTGGTATTGCATGGTTGAAAAATATCCCTGCCGAACGGATAAATCAAGTTTACGCCGGCAACATCGTATTTAACACACCGCCCATTAATCGTATAATGTCCCGCTGTGAATTTGCCCAAACGTCAGCGCGTGGTCTGTGGCATGAGCGGAGGAACCTCTAAAATTTCTTGAAATAGAAATCGTCGCGGCTGATGCCGAGATCTTGAACAATGTCAGCGATGATACCGCGCGGCACGTCGCCCGGATGCCATGCGAAAGTAATGAGCCGATCAGGGTGAAACGGATTTGAATAATGCCGATGGCTGCCAGCCGTGCGAAGCAATTCGCAGCCGATCTCACGCAGGCGGCGTTCCAGCCGACGGCAATTCCATGACGGATATTTTCCCACGTCAGGCGGCGAGAACGAATTTGTCGCGGAAGGCTTCGGGAATCGGACGTCCGGTTTCGAGCAGCGCTTCGAGGTGTACCTTGGCGGCTTGTTGAAAACGCAGTGCGGCCTCGCCTCGATCGCGTCCATGCGCATGACAGCCGGGCAGTAACGATGATTTAGCGATCCACACGCCGTCTTCATCCTTCCGGAGTTGCACTTTGGAAATTGGAACTATCATCGTCGAATTAAACTAGCCCATTCCGCGTTGAGCGCAAACCATTTTACACCCATGCCAAACATCGTATAATGTCCCACTGTGAATTCGCAAAAACGCCCGCGCGTGGTCTGCGGTATGAGCGGAGGAGTCGATTCCTCGGCCACGGCCGCGCTTTTGCTCGAGCAGGGTTACGAAGTCATCGGCATCACCCTTAAGCTCTGGCCGCAGGATTGCGTGAACCGCGCCGAAGACCGGTGCTGCGGCCCGCAAGCGGTCACCGACGCACGCTCGGTCTGCCACAAACTCGATATCCCCTATTATCTCATCGATGAAGCAGGGGAATTCCAGAAGCACGTTATCCAATATTTTGCGGATGAATACAAAGCCGGCCGCACTCCCAACCCCTGCGTGATGTGCAACCAGAACCTCAAATTCGGACGCCTCATCGACCGTGCCACCCAACTCGGCGCGGATTACATCGCCACCGGCCATTTTGCGCGGATTGAGAAAAATGTCGACGGCTCGCGTTACCTCCTCAAGCGCGGGCGCGACTTGCGCAAAGACCAGAGCTATTTCCTCTTCTCACTGCGCCAGGATCAACTCGCGCGCGCGTTGTTTCCGCTCGGCGAGAAGACCAAGAGCGATACCCGTGAAGTGGCGAGGCACTGCAATCTCAAGACCGCCGACAAAGAGGAAAGCATGGAGATCTGTTTCGTGCCGGATAACAACTACGGCGGCTTCCTCCAATCTGCCAACCTCGTGCAAAAACATCGCGGCGAGATCGTGGACCTGCGCGGGGCGGTCCTCGGCCAGCACGACGGCATTGAATTTTACACCATTGGTCAGCGCAAAGGCCTGGGCATCACCACCCCCAAGCCGGTCTATGTCGTGGAATTGGATGCCGAGAACAATCGCGTCGTCGTCGGCGACGACTCAGCGCTCGACCGCGATGAATTCACGGCCACGAATTGCAACTGGCATCCCTACGACAATCTTGCCGGGCCGATCGAGGTCACGGCAAAAATTCGTTACAACCATCCCGGCACGCCCGCCACGTTGACGCCGACCGGCAACGGCTCGGTGAAAGTGAAACTGCATTCGGCGCAGCGCGCCATCACGCCCGGCCAGGCCGCGGTGTTTTATCAGGATGACCTGGTCGTCGGCGGCGGTTGGATCGCGAGATAAGACAAATCATTGTCCGATGATTTTTTGGACTCGCGGCAGGTCCGCATCGCCTATCGCCGGGGCATCGCCGTCCAGTTCCGTAGTGATGTTTCTCCAGTGCCATAATTCCACGTGCCCGTCCGCAAAAGACATTGTTGCACCGAAGCCATGACGCGCCGTGGGAGCATTTTGCCAGGACGTGATATCGGAACCCAACTGAACGACAAAGAAACAATCGTCCAAAGATCCCAGGCTTTCATCCATGAACACCAGCGCATCCACCGGCGCGGGACCTTGGATCGCTGAAAACGCGCGGATCGGCGGATAATTGCTTCCAAACATCTGTGAAGTGTCCCAAATCGGGCCGCCCGTTGAAACATCCGCCGGCAACGCGCCACCCATCCGGCCATTCATGGAAACCGACCGGACCAGCGTATTGGCAGGCACCCCGACCATAGCCATGCCCGTCAGGGAAGGGCAAACATAGACCCCCGGCGACTTGACGTAATTATAAAGCCGCCCGTTCTTGATGCAGGCGACATTGGTCGCCTCATCCAATGTGGTTTCGTTTCCCGTCACCCAGGATTCAGGCGCTGATGTCCACGGAGATTGGATCAACCAATTCAGGGCAAGGCGTTGATTATTGTCGTCACCATACATGACCCAGGCGGTGGCCAACTGTTTCATATTGTTGAGGCATTGAATCCCCTGGGCGCGCCCCTTGGATTTTTCGAGGACTGGCATGAGCATGGCCGCGAGAATGCCGATGATCGCGATGACCACGAGCAACTCGATCAACGTAAAACCGGGAAGCCCTCCCGGCTCGACGCGACACCAACCGCCAATCTGGCTGGATTTGTGCCCGTTCATCTAGGTGGTTGACCGATATTAACACTATCAAAAGGGAATAGTTATAAACAAAATTGGCGATGCCGCGCCCTTCGCTGCTTTATGTGCACGGGACGACAATCGTGGACATTAATATTCGTTAGTCATTTCTTTCGGAGGGGCGAGTTCCACGAGTCCCTGAATTTTCTTGCCGTCTTAAACTTTGTTCCTTCGTGTCTTGGTGATTGACTGTTTCCCCATAGTTTCCTCTTGCGCCCCTCCTGCTCCTTGTTAAAGTCATCCATAATTCTCCGCCGATCGCGGCGGATTTTCTTTTTAACCAGATTTTAACATCGTGAAAATTTTCAGCGGCACCGCAAACGAACCCCTGGCCCGCGCCATCTGCAAATCCGTCGGCATCGCCCTGGGCATATGCACCATCAAACCTTTTCCCGACGGCGAGACCTTCGTGAAGATCGAAGAGAACGTCCGCGGCGAAGAAGTTTATATCGTCCAGCCCACGTCCCCGCCGACGAACCACAACCTGATGGAGTTGTTCATCATGATTGACGCGCTGCGCCGCGCGAGCGCCAAGCGCATCACCGCTGTGCTTCCGTTCTACGGCTATGCCCGCCAGGATCGCAAAGACCAGCCGCGCGTTCCCATCACGGCCAAGCTCATCGCCAACCTGCTGGTCGCCGCCGGCACCAATCGCGTGCTGACAATTGATCTGCATGCCCAGCAGATCCAGGGATTTTTCGATATCCCCGTCGATCATCTGTATGCGGCGCCGGTGATGTATGATTATCTGCGACGCAAAAACATGAAAGACCTGGTAGTCGTCAGCCCGGACGTCGGCGGACTCAAGATGGCGCATGCCTATTCCCAGGTGCTGGAAGCGGGCCTGGCCATCGTGGCCAAAAGACGCAAAAGCGCCACCGAAGTGGAGAGCATGGCCGTCATCGGTGAAATCAAAGGTAAAAACGTCCTTTTGGTGGATGATTTGACTGAAACCGCCGGCACCCTGACTGAAGCCGCTAAATTATTGAAGAAAAAGGGGGCAAAAAAGATTTTAGCCTGCGTTTCCCATGCGATTTTGGGCCAGACAGGCATCGAAAGATTGCGCAATTCTGCCATTGACGAATTGATAACAACTGATACAGTCCAACGCCCGCCAATTGACGGTGTAAAGATAACGACGCTGTCAGTGGCGGGACTTTTGGGCGAGGCCATCAAACGGATTCATAGTAATTCGTCGGTCAATTCGCTTTTTGAGTTCAAGGGCGGGCGCACCAGTTAGCGTCCTCCATAGATAATTTGATAAAATGAAATCTGTTCCTTTAAAAGCCTATCCGCGCACGCAAACGCGCCGCGGCAAAGTAAAACAATTGCGCACCAATGGCCGCGTCCCCGCCGTCATCTACGGCCAGCAGACCAAGCCGCAAAACCTCGAGCTCAACGCCCGCGAGATCGGCGATCTCATCAGCCATTCCGCCTCGGAAAATTTGCTGGTGGATCTGTCGGTCGAAAACGATGCGCGCTCCAAACGCCTCGCCCTGGTGCAGGAGATCCAGCATCATCCCATCGACGGCAAGGTGTTGCATGTCGATTTCCATGAAGTTTCTGAAACGGAAAAAGTCATCGTCAATGTGCCCGTGGAAACCATCGGCGAAGCCGCCGGCGTGAAATCCGGCGGCGGCGTGCTCGAACACGTCCTCTTCAAATTGAAAGTCCGTTCCCTGCCCAAAGATTTGCCTGAACAGCTCCTGATCGACGTCTCTGCCCTGGAAATCGGCAAGTCCCTCCATATCGGAGACATCAAAGCGCCCGAAGGTGTTGAAATTTTGGGCGACAAGAATATCTCGGTCGTCTCAGTCGCGGCGCCGCGCGCCGAAGAAGAAGTCGTCGCTACCGAAGCCAAGGCTGCCGGCGACGTCGAAATGACGAAGGAAAAGAAAGAAGAAGGCGAAGGCGCCGAAGCCGGAAAAGCGCCGGCGAAGGGCGATGCCAAGGCTCCCGCCAAGGGCGATGCCAAAGCCGAAGCCAAACCGGATGCCAAGGCTCCGGAGAAAAAGAAATAATTTTTGCGGCGATGGCCGCGTTCCCCGCGCATGGAAAATGTTTTTCTCATCGTGGGCTTGGGAAATCCGGGCGCGGAATATGCCAAAACGCGCCACAATGCCGGTTTTTTGCTCGTCGAAAGACTGGCGGCGGAATGGAAATGCGGTTGGGCGAACGAAAAGAAGTTTCGCGCGCAGATCGCCAAAACTGACCGCTCCGGTAAACGGATATTGCTCTGCCAGCCGCAGACATTCATGAATTTAAGCGGTGAGACGGTTGGCGCGCTGGCAAATTTTTACCAGTTGCCCCTGGCGCGGATTTTGGTGGCGGTCGATGATGCGGATTTGCCCATCGGCACCCTCCGGTTGCGGGCGAATGGCAGCAGCGGCGGGCATCATGGGCTGGAGTCCATCGAGCAGCATCTGGCCTCGCGGGAGTTTGCGCGGCTGAAGATCGGGATCGGGCGGCAGGACGGCCTGCGCGAGATCACCGGCCATGTCCTCGGAAAGTTTGATTCCGCCGAGGGTAAAATGCTGGAAAAAGTTTTGGAACGCGCGGCTGCCCAGGTGAAAACCTGGCTGGACGCGGGAATTAATAACGCAATGCAATTAAATGGGGCCCTTGGCCCCGAAACCGAAGAAAAGAAAAAGTGAAACGATACGAAGGCTTATTTGTCCTGAACACGCAGGGACGCGAAGAAGGCGTCAAGGAAGCGCTCGACAAGATCTCCGCAGAGATCACCGCCGCCGGCGGCAAAGTCGAAACCGTGCAAAAGATGGACCGCAAGCATTTTGCCCGCGTCGTGGATAAAAAACACACCGCCGGCTTCTATGCCAATGTGATTTTCTCCGGCGCGCCCACCATCATCGACCAATTGCGCCCCAAACTCGCGCTCAACGAAGAAGTCTTCCGCGTCATGTTCACCGAATCGCCCGAGCCGAAACCGGCGAAATGATCTGAACCGAATCCTTAACCCCCTGCCCTATGGCCAGCTTCAATAAAGTGATTCTTGCGGGAAACCTGACGCGCGATCCCGAATTGCGCTATACCCCCAAGGGCACTGCTATTGCGCGACTGGGCATCGCCTGCAATCGCAAGTGGAAAAGCGAGACTGGCGAAATGAAGGAGGAAGTGACTTTTGTGGACGTGGACGCTTTCGGCAAACAAGCCGAGACCATCGGCCAATACCTCAAGAAAGGCCGCCCCATCCTTATCGAAGGCCGCTTGCGCTACGACACCTGGGAGGACAAACAATCCGGCCAAAAAAAGAGCAAATTGGGCGTCGTCCTCGAATCGTTTCAATTTCTGGATTCCGGCAGTGGTCGTGGCGAAGGAGATGCTCCCCGCTCCCGCCCATCGGCAGGTTCCGCTCCCGCTCCCGAGCCCCCGTCAGGCGATGTCCCGCCTGAAAACGACGACGTTCCATTCTGATTTTCAACCATTAGCCATTACACCAATTTCGTATGCCAAAAACTGAAGTCATCCTCACTCATAACATCGTCGGCCTCGGCGCCGAATCAGACCAGGTCCGCGTCGCCGCCGGTTACGCGCGCAATTTTCTCTTCCCGCAGGGGTTTGCCATCCCGTTGAACGGGGCCAATAAAAAACACCTCGAGGCCCTCAAGAAACGCCGCGCCGAGCGCGAAGCGCATGAATTCAACACCATGTCCGAACTCGCCAAGGGCGTGCAGAAATTGATCTGCATCGTCAAGGTCAAGGCGGGCGAAGACGGTAAGATGTTCGGCTCAGTCACCGCCGGAATGATCGCCGACGAACTGAAACATCAATTCGACATCACCCTCGATAAGCGGAAAATCCATCTCGAACACCCCCTTAAAACACTGGGCGACCACGAAATCGAATTGCACCTCCATTCTGAAGTCAAAAGCACCCTCAAGGTGCGTATCGAAAGTTTGACTCCGACCACGGCCATGGCGGAAGCGTCTGCCGAAGCTAAAACCGAAGATGGCAGACGGCCCCGCACCGAAAAACGCGGTTATAGCAAGCGCCCGGAGGCTGAAAAAGTTGAAGCGGCTCCCGAAGAAAAGAAATCACGCCCGGCCAAGGCAGAGAAGGCTGAAAAAACCGAAAAACCGGCCAAGGCCAAATCTGATAAAAAGGCCAAAGCCGAATAATCTCCTCCTGATATTTTACAAAGCCGCGGAACACTCCGCGGCTTTTTTGTTTTTGACCGCGTCTTGACACCGCCAGCGCGATTGATATTTTTGGAAACCCATGAAATTTCAAAAATTGCTCTTTATCGGGCTCGCCCTGGCGATGCTGCCTCAATTCTCCTCCTTTGCACAAACGAACGCGCCCGCCACGGCTGATGCGATGATGTCCGCGACGACAAACTCTCCCAATGCTGCCATCATCCCGGTTTCGCGCACCGGCGCCGCGTTGAAACGCCAGACCCTGGTGTTAAAGCGGGCCCACGACAACCCCGGCGATTACGATATCGAATTCATCGGCGATTCCATCACCCAGTTCTGGGAAACCTTCGGCTCGAACGTCTGGAGCCAATATTACAGCCACCGCAAAGTCATCAACATGGGCGTCAGTGGCGATCTCACCCAACATGTCCTCTGGCGCTTTGACCATGGCCAACTCGACGGCATCAAGGCCAAGGTCGCCGTGGTCATGATCGGGACCAATAATACCAAGACCAACGCCTTCACCGAGGCGCAGATCCTTGAGGGCGTTACGGCCATCGTCCAACAGGTCCGCACCCGCCAGCCCGATACCAAAATCCTCCTCTTTGCTATTTTCCCGCGCGGCCAGACTTTTAACGGTCAGCGGGCCGAGCTGTTGCAGGTCAACGAAGCCCTCGCCAGGCTTGACGACGGGTCACACATTTTCTACTACGATATCGGCCCCCAAATGATCGAGAACGACGGCTCCATCTCCCGCGCCATGATGCCGGACTACTTGCATCCGCGCCAAATGGGCTATGAGATTTGGGCCGCCGCCATGGAGCCGAAGATCAAACAGCTGCTCGGTGAGAATTGATTTGAACTCATAAATCTTTTGACCCGCCCGCGTAACTCTGTTTTGCTTCGCATGGCGGAATGAATCCCGATCTCTTTTACCCGATCACAATCGCGCTATGCCTTATCGCGGTGGTGGTCGTTTATTTTCTCAACAATCCGCTTAAACATAGCCGTTGGTTCATCACCCGCCGTTTCATCAATTGGTTCCCGTTGGGGATGACCTATGCCTTCCTGTGCATGGGCCGCTACAACATCATCGTCGCCAAAGGGGCCTTGGGTACGTTGATGTCCAATGAGGATATCGGCATCATTTTCGGTGTCGGAAATCTGGTGTATGGACTTTCCTTCCTCGTGAATGGTCCGCTCATCGATAAAAAACTCGGCGGCAAGGCTGGCATGCTCATCTCGGCCGTCGGAGCCGCCTTGTCCAATGCTGCCCTGGGCGTCCTCACCTGGTTCATCGTCGCCAAACATTCAAAGGTGAACCTTGTTCTCAGCTATTCGCTGATTTATTCGGTGAACATGTACTTCCAGAGCTTTGGCGCGATGTCCATCATCAAGGTCAAGGCCTACTGGTTCCACGTGCGCGAACGCGGCGTGTTTGGCGCAATTTTCGGGTCACTCATTTCCATCGGGGTGTACTTCGCCTTCGATTGGGGCAGTTCCATCATCGACCTGACTAAAGCCAATGCCACCGGCTGGCTCCATGACCTGTTCGTTCCCGCTACCCAGCCAGTCGATGCCACCTGGTCCATCTTCTATATCCCGGCAGCTATTCTCGTCGTCTGGATCATTCTGGACATCTGGCTCATCAAAGATACCCCGGAGGAAGCCGGCTTCCCCTACTTTGACACCCATGACGCTTCGTCCGGGATGATGCACGTTGATTTCAGCGTCCGCGAATTGTTGGTAAAAGTTTGTGCCAGTCCCTTGATGCGGCTGATCGCCTGCGTGGAATTTTCCGGGGGAATCTTCCGGTATTGCATGACCCAGTGGTACCCCATTTTCAGCAAAGCCGTCCCCCAAACCGGTGCCGAATATATCCCGCACAATTGGGGCTGGTATACCTGCATCTTTGGGATTGTCGGCGGTTTTTCCGGCGGCTTGATTTCCGATAGGTTGTTCCAGTCCCGACGCGGCCCGCCCACCGCCATGCTTTGCGCTCTCGCCTTGCTCATGGCGATTCTCATGGTGGTATTCATGTACCGCCAGCCCCTCATCGTCGGCTGGGCTGCCGTGTTCGTTGTCGCTGCCGCCATTGGCATCACCTCGCTGATGTCCGGCACCGCCGCCACCGATTTTGGCGGACGCAAGGCCACTGCCACCAGCATGGGCATTATCAATGCCTTCGCGTACTTTGGAAACTCCATGCAATCTTTTATCTTAGGCTTCCTGCTCGCCGGCAGCCCGGTTCATTGGGCGCGATTTCCACTATTTGTCATCCCCTTCGCCATCGCCGGTCTCTTCATTTCCTTCAAGATTTGGAACGAATTACCCCACGCCACCCGGAAATACATCGCCGAAAACGAGCAAAAAAGAGCCTGATTATGGCTAAATCCGTGGCTTGACTTGGCCGATACCTCTATTAAACTGAATCTGTAATCTTGAAAAACAATTCACAAGTCGTTAGTCTGGTAGTCGTCGTCGTCGTAGTAGCCGCCGACGCCGCTGGCGCTTGTTGAACTGAATACTTTAACAAGACCCGCGGCTGAAAGGTCGCGGGTTTTTGTTTTAATCCGCGCCGACGGCCGCACAACCCAAAATAGTATGAGCAAAATGACATCAGCCAAATCCGCGCCGAAAACGGCTTCTGCGCGGCAACCCAAATCCTCCGCCAGCCAGCGCGCGGAAGTCGGTCCCGCCATGTTCGGGCGCGATATCCTCGTGCAAGCCCTTGAACGCGAAGGCGTCGAGGTGATTTTCGCCTATCCCGGCGGCGCGAGCATGGAGATCCACCAATCGCTCACCAAATCGACGATCCGCACCATTCTTCCGCGGCATGAACAAGGCGGCTCGTTCGCCGCCGAAGGTTACGCCCGCGCCACCGGCAAAGCCGGCGTGTGCATGGGCACCAGCGGCCCCGGCGCCACCAATCTCGTCACCGCCATCGCCGATGCCTACATGGATTCCTGTCCCCTCATCGCCATCACCGGCCAGGTGACCACCAACATGATCGGCCGCGGCGCCTTCCAGGAGACCGACATCATCGGCGTCACGCTGCCCATCGTGAAACACAGCTATCTGGTCACTGACGTGAACGACATCCCGCGCATCGTCAAGGAAGCCTTTTACATTGCCCAATCCGGTCGGCCCGGCCCGGTCGTCATCGACGTGCCCAAAAATATCCAGCAGATGAAGACGCAGCCGGTGTGGCCGACGCTCGCCGACATCAAAAAAGGATTGCCCGGCTACACCCAGCCCGACCTTCGCGCCGATGACCTGGCCCTTAATGAGATCATGGGTCTCATCGAGAAAGCCGAGCGCCCCGTGCTCTATTGCGGCGGCGGCATCATCACCAGCGGCGCGGCCGAAGAATTGAAGAAATTCGCCGAGGCCACGAACATCCCCGTGACCACTACGCTCATGGGCATCGGCGGATTTCCCGAGACCCATCCCCTCTCCCTCCGCTGGCTCGGCATGCACGGCTCTGCCTCCGCGAATTGGGCCGTCAACGGCGAGTACGAGCAGCGCAAAAGTTTTAACGACCCCATGGTCAAGCTTAAGGACGGCGCCGACCTGTTGCTCGCCTTCGGCGTGCGCTTCGATGACCGCGTGACCGGCAAGTTCGAGGAATTTTGCAAGCACGGCACCATCGTCCACATCGACATCGACTCCTCCGAGTTGAACAAAAACAAAAAGGCGCACCTGCCCGTCACCGGCGACATCAAGGACGCGCTCACGCGCCTGAACAAGATGCTCGCCAAGCGGCCCTGCACCAAGAAGCACACCCCGTGGCTGGCGCAGATCCGCGAATGGCAGCAGAAAGCGCCGTTCGCCTACAAGCTGACCACCGAGATCGTGAACAGCGACCACATGAAAGACCACATGCAGGGACATGAAGACCAGCTCATCCTGCAACAGATGGTCGTGGAAGCCCTCTACGATTTGACCAAAGGCGACGCCATCATCACCACCGGCGTGGGCCAGCACCAGATGTGGGCCGGCCAATGGTATAAATACTCGTTCCCGCGCCAATTCATCACCAGCGGCGGCCTCGGCTCCATGGGCTACGGCTATCCCGCCGCGCTCGGTGCCAAAGTGGCCCGTCCTGACAAGGAAGTCATCGACATCGACGGCGACGGCTCCTTCCTGATGAACATCCAGGAACTCGCCACCGCGCACGTTGAACAGATCGCTGCCAAGGCCATCATCTTGAACAACCAGCACCTCGGCATGGTGGTGCAGTGGGAGGACAACTTCTACGCCGGCAATCGCGGTCACACGTACCTGGGCGACCCGGCTCATCGCAAGCAGATCTATCCCGATTACGTAGCCGTGTGTAACTCCTTCGGCGTCCCGTGCGAACGCGTGATGTTCAAGAAGGATTTGCGTCCCGCCATCCAACGGATGCTCGATGCCAAGACGCCTTACGTCCTCGACGTCGTCACGCCCTATACCGAACATGTGCTGCCCTTCATTCCCGCCGGCAAAACCGTCGCGGACATGATCTGGAAGTAAGTAACTGGTAGGGCGCGCAGTCCCTGCGCGCCGCGGTGGGGCGAGACTCCTTGTCGCGCCGTGGCTTCGCGCAGGCGGATGTCGAGCCCTGAATTTTGAGACATTATCACGCCCGCCCGTCGCAAGACCGGCGGGCGATCTTTTTGAAACCGCGGATTACGCGGATCAAAAAGGCGGCGGAGAACCGAAGGCGGTGTCATGGCCACCGCACTCCAGGATGCAAACATTTTCTCGTACGTTAAAAATTCGCGGAGCGTCGCGGAGAGGCACTCATTTTGTAGGCCGGTTGCCCTCAACCGGCGTGGTGAATTCGCGTCCTCCTGAACCGCGTGGATGGGGACATGCCTTTGCCGAGGCTTCGGCGCGCCAGGCTGTTCGCCCGACCGAAATGTGGCTAGCAGGAACTTGGCCCTGCTGAAAATTGGTATTCATTCGCAATTTTCGCACGACACAATCCGCTGTTTCTGCGGTTTCATCATCCCCTTTTTTATTGCAGCCCGCTCGCACAGTGGCAAAATCGCCTCATCACCGAATGATTAAAAATTTCTTTCTCGCCCTGCTCCTGCTCACTCAATGCCGGACCCTCGCCCAGGACACCAATTCTGCCCCAGCCGCCACCGATGGCTCCCCCGGCCAGACCCGCTGGATGCGCGAGGCCCAAGAGAACCAAAAACTGAGCCAAAACATCGTCTGGCTCACGCACGAACCCCTCAATTTCCTGCTGCGACGCGGCGACCACTTTGACGATGAGCCGCAACGCTATGCGGAAATGGCCGACCCAACCAACCTCCAGGCCATGGCCAACGCCGGCGTGCGTTACGTGATGATTTATTTCTACAAGGGGTTTGGCCTCGAATACGAAAAGTCTTCCATGGAACAATCCAAACGCATTGCCGATCAGCTGCACAAACTGGGCATCAAAGTCGGGCTTTATGTCGGCGGCACCATGTTCACCGAAACGCTCTACCATGAGATTCCTGGGGCGCAAAATTGGGAGCAACGCAACCAGGACAATCATCCCGTCCCCTACGGCCAGCAAACTTTCCGCCACTATGCCAGCCCCAGCGAGCCCGCCTATCGCGATTACCTCAAACGCGTCCTCAAGATCGGCGTCGAGGACCTCCATGCCGACCAGATCGTCTTTGACAATATCATGCTCCAGGCCGAGCCGGATTCCGACCGTAGTCCCCGCGCCATCCAGGCCTTCCACGATTACCTCCGCAAAAAATATCCGACCAAAGACGCGGTCATGCGCCGCTTCGGCCTGCCCGATGTCGATTGGATCCAGCCGGACCAATGGGACTCGCCCGACCAACCCGATCAACTGGCCGTCCTCGACGACCCGGTCATGCAGGAATGGGTGCGCTTCCGCTGCGAATCCCTCGCCAATTATGCCGACGACCTTTCCGACTACGTCAAAAGTCTTAACCCCAACTGCAGCGTCCTGATGAATATCAAAGGCGTCTATAGCTGGAACCGCTATTGGGCCAACGCCGTGTATCATCCCCTGTTCGCCGGACATGTCGATGTCCTCGCCTTCGATACTGGCGGTTACGATGCGCGCATCGACGCCAAAACCGGCGCGCTCGTTTCCCAGATCCGTTCCTACAAAATGGCCCGCTTGATCGGCGCCAGTTGCGACGCCCCCATCGGCGACGAATTGCTCGCCGCGCAACACATGGCCTTTGGCTACGAAACCCCCGTGACTGGTTACGCCGGCGCGCCCTGGATGTGCGCCCGCACCGCCACTACCCCCATCCTCGCCTTCTACCGCGCGTATCACGACCGCTATTACACCGGCACCACCAATGTCGCGGACGTCGCCGTCCTGCGCAACTGGCCCTCCATGGCTTACAGCATCAATGCCGCCTATTTGCCCGCCACCCTCATGGAACAAGTCCTCATCCAATACAAAATTCCCTTTGACCTCCTCTTCGATGAAGAACTCACCAACCTCGACCGGTACCAGGCCGTCATCCTGGCCGGACAGGAATGCGTCTCGGACGCCCAGGTCAAACAACTCCTTGATTACGTTCGCCGCGGCGGCACGCTCGTCGTCTCCGACAACACCGGCCAATACAACGGCTGGCGTGAAGAACGCCATCAAAACCCGTTCCTGCCCGCGCGCAACGAAGGCAGCGGACGCATCGTTTACATTCCCCACCTTAAGCCCGCCTCCGTCTCGCTGCCAAAAACTGTGGACACCGAGGATGCCGAACCGGGCGCCGTCTCCCATCTCACCCCACGCCTTTCCCCCGCGCAATGGGTCCTCCCCACCAATCACCGGGAAATCTACGACACCATCGTTACCAACCTGCCCGATGGCCTCTCCCTTATTTCCGGCGCGCCTCTCACCACTGTCGCGGAAATGTATGTTCGCCCGGAAACCCATGAAACCATCGTTCACTTTGTGAACTTTGACCGCAAGCAGACTCTGGGCCCCTTTGAAGTCACCGTCAAAAAACAATTCGCCGGCCCCGTCAAATCCGTCCAGGCCTTTTCCCCTGATACCGACGACCCCCTCTCGCTCCCATTCCAGGACACCGGCGGCAAAATCACCTTCACCGTCCCCTCCATGCGCATCTACTCAATGATCGTCATCAGGTAGGGACATCGCGTCCCTGCCAGAGGGTTGGGCAAGACTCCGTCGAGCCCTAATGATGACTGCGTCCGATGGACTCCTGCTCTGGGTGGAACGGCCTACTAGGCCGTCGCTGTCGGCAACTTGCCGACTGCATCCCATCTGTTTTTCTGCAATCTGTGGAATCAGCGAAATCTGCGGATTTCTTTGTGCTTTTGTTTCTTGGTTGTTACTCAGTCAGCTCATTACCAATACCCGAAAATGCAAAAACGAACCCAAACTTCTCCATCATTTGGTGGAATAAGACTCCGTCGAGCCCTGATGATGATTGCGACCGATGGACAATGGACTTTTGCCCTATTCGTGTTCATCCGCGCCCACCTGCCGCGCCACAGCGCAACAACGGCAGGTTCGCGTCAAATCCCCTCCTACTTTTCGTTGACTCCACGAAATTCCCTGCTACGCTTTACCGCTCGTTTTTAAGGATATTTCCAACAATTTATATGGCAAAAAAAGCAAACAAATACGTTTATTCATTTGGTAATAAAAAGGCCGATGGCAATGGCTCCATGAAGCCCCTGCTCGGCGGCAAAGGCGCTAACCTGGCGGAGATGACCCGCATCGGTCTGCCCGTGCCTCCCGGCTTCACCATCACCACCGAGGTCTGCACTCATTACTACGCCAACAAGCGCTCCTACCCCAGGGAACTCCAGGCGCAGGTGGAAGCCGGCATCGCCAACATGGAAAAGATCATGGGTACGAAGTTTGGCGATAAAAGCGCCATGCCCCTGCTCGTCGCCGTCCGCTCCGGCGCGCGCGATTCCATGCCCGGCATGATGGACACCATTCTCAACCTCGGCCTCAACGACGAAACCGTCCTCGCCCTCGTCGCCGCCACCAAAAACGAACGCTTTGCCTGGGATTGTTATCGCCGCTTCATCCAGATGTATGGCGACGTCGTCATGGGCGTGCAGAAGGCCCCGAGCGAAGACCATGAACCCTTTGAAATGGTCATCCACGCCCTCAAACACGAGCGCTATCACGCCGACATCGAAGACACCAAGCTCACCGCGAGCGACATGAAGGAAATGGTCGCGCGCTTTAAGAAACTCGTCAAGGAACGCGCCGGAAAAGAATTTCCCACCAACCCCTGGGACCAGCTCAAAGGCGCCGTCGGCGCCGTGTTCAGCTCCTGGATGAATGATCGCGCCATCGTTTATCGCCGCAAATATAATATCCCCACCGAATGGGGAACGGCCGTCAACGTGCAGGCGATGGTGTTCGGCAATACCGGTGAAGACTCCGGCTCAGGCGTCGCCTTCACCCGCGATCCCGCCACCGGCGAAAAAGTATTCTACGGCGAATTTCTCATCAACGCGCAGGGCGAAGACGTCGTCGCCGGTGTCCGCACCCCGGAACCCGTCGCCGAACTGAAAAAGCATTTGCCCAAATCGTTCGCTGAATTGGAAAAGGTCCGCAAGACCCTCGAAATGCATTTCAAAGACGTCCAGGACTTTGAGTTCACCGTCCAAAAAGGTGATCTCTACATGCTCCAGACCCGCAACGGCAAACGCACCGGCGTAGCCGCCGTCCGTTTCGCCTGCGAAATGGTCGCGGAGAAATTGATCGATTGGAAAACCGCCATCAAACGCGTGCCCGCTGACCAATTGGACCAGGTCCTCGCGCCCATCTTTGATCGCAATGCCATCAAAGCCGCCAAAGCCATCGCCACCGGCCTCCCCGCCGGTCCCGGCGCAGCCTCCGGTAAAATCTATTTCAATGCCGAGCGCGCCGTCGAAGCCGCGAACAAGGGCGAAAAAGTCCTGCTCGTCCGCGTCGAAACGTCGCCGGAAGATTTACGCGGCATGATCGCCGCCGAAGGCATCCTCACCGCGCGCGGCGGCGTCAGCTCGCACGCGGCACTCGTTGCCCGCCAGATGGGCAAAGTTTGCGTCTGTGGCGCAAGCGCGCTGCATGTCGATTACGGCGCCAAGACCTTGACCGTGAACGGCGAAAAATATAACGAGGGCGATTTCCTCTCCATCGACGGCACCAGCGGCACCGTTTATGCCGGCGAAGTCAAAACCGCTTCCAGTGAAGTCATCCAGGGCCTGCTCGAAGGCGATGCTACCGCCAAAGCGGGACGCACCTACAAGAACTTCGTCCAACTGATGAAATGGTGCTCGCAGGTCACCCGCCTGCAAGTGCGCACCAATGCCGACAGCCCGGACCAAACCGCTAACGCCGTCGCGTTCGGCGCCAGTGGCATCGGCCTGTGCCGTACCGAGCATATGTTCTTTGAAGGCGACCGCATCGACGCCATGCGCGAGATGATCCTGGCTGAGACCACCGAACATCGCAAAAAGGCGCTGGCCAAATTGCTCCCCTATCAACGCGACGATTTCGCCGGGATTTTCCGCGAATTAAAAGGCCTGCCGGCGACCATCCGTTTCCTGGACCCGCCGCTCCACGAATTCCTGCCGCACGATGAAAAGGCGCAACATGCGCTCGCCAGCAAGCTGGGCATCAGCCAGGAAAAGATCGCCAAGCGCGTGCACGAATTGCATGAGTTCAACCCCATGCTCGGCCATCGCGGCTGCCGTTTGGGCATCGCCTATCCCGAGATCTCCGAGATGCAGGCGCGCGCAGTGTTTGAAGCCGCCGCCATCGTCCAAAAAGAGGGTATCAAGGTGAAACCCGAAGTCATGATCCCGCTCGTCGGCTTCAAGAAAGAGCTCGACCTGCAGATCGAAGTCGTCCATCGCGTGGCCAAAGAAGTCATGGCCGAGAAAAAAGTGAAGCTCACTTATATGGTCGGCACGATGATCGAGATTCCCCGCGGCGCTTTGACGGCGGATGAAATCGCCCAGTCGGCGGAATTCTTCAGCTTCGGCACCAACGACCTCACCCAGACCTGCCTGGGCATGAGTCGCGACGATTCCGGCACGTTCCTGCCGCATTACGCGGAATTGGAGATCGTGAAAAAGAATCCGTTCGCCAGCATCGACCAGACCGGAGTCGGCCAACTGATGCAGATCGCCGCGGATAAAGGCCGCTCGACCCGCAAGGATATCAAGCTCGGCATCTGCGGTGAACACGGTGGCGACCCGGATTCCGTAAAGTTCTGTCATAAGCTCGGTCTGACCTATGTTAGTTGCTCGCCGTTCCGCGTGCCCGTCGCTCGATTGGCCGCTGCGCAAGCCGCCCTCGCTGACCTGGACAAAAAACCGGCCAAGAAAAAATAGTGCTTTGATTTAAGATCAAAAGCCGCTTCGATTTCGAAGCGGCTTTTTTATTTATCATACGAGCCTTTCTTATTCGCGAAGCGTCGTGGAGTGCGGCGGCAACCCCGCAAAGCGGGAGCGACGCCGCTTTGGAACGGATGCGAATTTATGTTGGACAGGAACCCAAGCGCGAAATAAAATCTAAATACTGAGATGAGACACGCTGCAAAATGGGCAAAATATTATTTATTAAGCCGCTGAGCAACGACCAACATGAAAGAAGCTATTTCTATTTTGATGCCAATATACCTCGCAAGTGCGGCTATTGCGTATGTTGCCTATTTGCTTTACCGCAGACGATTGAAAGGGCTTTATCCTGATTTGGCAGCCAGACTTTATCCTGATTTGGTTCCTCGAAGCCCGTTCACACGTTTGGTGTCCGGACATAAGACATGGCAGTTTGTCCTGCGACGAGAATATCGTTCTCTTGATAATCGAGGATTTGTGAGGCTATGCGATTGTTACCGCATGCTGACCTTCTTGCTTTGGTTTATTTTTGCGATATTGGTGATTGTTGGCTTCGCATCGTAAGTCTGTGTTTACTTCCCAATACAAAACGCGCTGAAAATCGAATCAAGCAAGTCCAGCGTCGCTTCGCCGCGCAGCGCCCCGATAATTCCTACGGTCGGGTCACCCGATAGTATGCCTCGTTACCGTTCGCGGTGGTGTCAACGTAGCTGGTGGTGTAACCGGCGGACGGCATTCCATTTGTCAGCGTGATCCAGCCTGGATTGCTCAGGGAATTCTTCTTTTGCACCGTGTATGAAGGCGTCGTCAGCGAAAACTGCGGCAGCGGTGAATTCCATGTCAGCGTGACGGATTGTCCATTTTCACTGTAAGCAACATTTTGAACCTGAAATGACTCCACTTTTGCATAGCTGATACCGTCATACCATGTGCGGGCCGTGTCCCCGATGAGGTTGGTATCCCCGGTCTGAAGTGCGTTGCCACCGACCACCGCATTGATGGTGTAATTATTCGTGACCACCACCCGGCCAAGATAGGCCTGATAAAGATAATTGACGGCGGGACTGCTGTTGCTGAGAACCAATAGTGTGTCCTCGGTGGCCGCTTGAACCTCTTCGCATTTCTCAGACCGATACGTCTGCATGACGCTTGGCACCAGGCCCGCCTGGATCCGCCAGTCCGCTGCCGGATCACCCCAGAAATCAACCCACACGTCATAGGTGCCTGGCCCCGGCACGGTCGCCTGCGTCGTGATGAGCGGCGGCGTTTCCCCGGCGGAGTCAGCCGAGCTGATGATCGTGTCCCCGTTGCCGACACCCGCTTGCGAATGCCATTGGTTCATCGACCCGCTCAAGATCAGTGTCGCACCATTGGTCAAAGTCGTGTTGCCTCCGGCGCCAGCAGTGGCATCCACATAATGCATTGGCCCCACCACTTCTGAACGGTGCTCCACGATGCCCACAATCGCTCCGTCCACACTCTGCGCGCTGGTATAAGCTGCCTTGAACCAAAGCAGCGCCGAATCATTGTTGTCCCACAAGGGCATGATGGGACGAAGATTGTCCTGGACGGAATTCTGCGTGATGAGCGTCCAGGTAAACCCGGCCCCGTGATTGGTCGTGATTCCTTTCCAAATTTCGTGCGCGACCGAAGATTGCAGATTGGCATCGAAAACTCCGGGCTGGACAGCGCGGGGATCGAATTCAGTGGAAAGATATATGGTATTTGGATCGTTCGGATTCAAACACCCCAGCCCAACATAATCAGCCTCGGATGAATACAATTTGTAGCCGGCCTGGCACAAATAGGTGGAGTTCCAGTTCGTCCCATCGAAGCGGCAGAAGAAGAAGGCATGGTCCGGATTGATGTTCGCATCGTTGTCTTCCGTATTGTCATTGATTCTGGCCGTGATGATGCATTCGATGGTGCCGTCCGGATACCGGCAGATGTCATCGTTCCAACAGCGGTAGTTGGTCTGGCCTGGCGGCTTCACCGTGCCGGCCGTAAAAATGGGTGTGAAATCCTGTGGGTGGGCAATGTTCACTTTGTCGAAGATATTGGTGTCCTTCACCGTCCCAAAGGTATTGAAGCTCATGCCATTGCTGACAAAACCGTGATACATGCTGGTATCGTAGTCGCGCGGATGGGCCTCCGTGCAAATAAAATCGATCCGATCCACCCCATTGCCCCAATACTTGAAATAACCCTGCACATAACCGGGGATATCATTGGTGGTCAACTCTCCGCCATAGGACCAATTGGTCCCAAAATTCGTTGAGATCATGCTGTTCGGGCTTCCACCGCCATTGCTGCGGGAAAAATCATAAGTGCGCCCTTCGGCAGTCATGTTATTGGGATTGGAATAAGTGGTGGGAAAATCAGTGCCGCCGGGCTGGGAAGCCCAGTTAAAATTCGTTTCCGGCGACCAACTGGCGGCTGCGGGATCGAAGATACGGTACCACGTGTTGGAGTCGGAATTATGCCCGGTGTACTCGGCCAGATAATTGCCGTTGGGCATCACCAACAATGCGGGCGCATTGTGATCATCTCCACCGCCATATGAAGTGAGGTTGGTCCTGAGAGTGTATCGCGGCCCCGATCCGCTGCGTACGTCCCAAACCGTGACGTTGATGTTTCCGTCACGCGGAATTCCACCCAGGCCATATGCATTTTCAACACAGCCGGCCACAATTTTGTCCCCGTTGGGATCAACCACAGTCCGCTCGTCCGAATACCAGGTCCAAATCCCGTTATCGTCGAATTGAACCAAATTGCCGCTGTCCAAATCGAATGGCGTCGTCAACGTGGGTGAGGTTGGCCCCGAAGTCCCGCCACCTCCCGCGTCCAGTTGCGCAACAGTAAAGGTGTTTGCGGCGGATCCAAAAATAAGTTCCGCAATATTCAAACCAGTTTCACGCCCGCCGATCTGGAAGGTTTGCGTGAGATTGCCGGCAGCTGCGGAAAAAGTGACCGGCACCCCGCCGATCCCATTGGTCAATTGCGAAAGGTTGACCCATTTCCAGTAAGGAAAACCAAGCGCCCCCACTCCCGCCACGATATCCGTCGAATTGGTATATCCGCTCAAGGCAAGGTTGTTGATCTTGACCCAATCGGCAGCGTTGGTGGGCGACTGGATTCCAAAACTGCTTGCGTAGAACAAACTGTCGGCATTATACCCCGCAGCACCGACTTCGACTTTTGCATACAGATCATAAGTGCCCGGTCCTGGAAAAGTGACTGTATAGGTCGCCACTCGCGAATTGGTTCCCGGAAATGCGTCATTTACCAAAGGAGTAAGAACTGTGATGTATTGGATCCCGGCAGCCACATCATTGCTAACCCCAAAGTCCGAACCGGGCGTACCGGATGCCGCTTCGATTGTCACCGAATCCGCACGACTGGAAACCGCCAGTCCGGTCAGGATAATGACTGTTGCGGTGGTTATAAAAATTTTGAACATCCTTATCACAAGTATCAGATTATGGCGGGCAAAAATAGGAACATCGAAAATTGAGAAAAGATTCTCCGGGTTGCGGATGGCACTTTGACATAGAAGCAGTCATAAAAAATAAATACCCGCAATTTATGGGATTGTTAATTAATGCCATCCAAATCTTTGGCTGTCAAGTTCCAGCTTCCAAAGTGCGCCGGCTATTTCCCGATACAAAACGCGCTGAAAATCGAATCAAGCAGATCCTCCGTCGTAATTTTGAACAACACCGCGCCGAATCATTGGCGGGCAAATTCCAATAATGGTTGAATATTTCCTGTGTCCGCTTGCTTGAGTGCATCGATATACCTGGAGCGAACATTCCCTGGAGATGCCAAATCGCTTTTCCCCCAGGTAAAACGTTTCGTTCCTTCACGAACTACTAAAATGTCCGCCATCAATCGGGCATGACGCCCGTTGCCATTTGGAAATGGGTGAATTGACACGAGCCGATGGTGAAAGCGGACGGCCAATTCGTCGATTAGAAATATTTTTTTGTCTTTCCAATATCCGGCATCATCCAAAAGAACTTTAAGCATCTCTCTGATTTTGAAAGGAGAAACCCCAATCGTCTTTTCTGTGTTTCTATAGGTGCCGGCCCATTTCCACGTATGGTCAAACATCTTTGCATGTAATTTTCGGACATATTCCTCTGAAAACGAATTTTCAGTTTTCAAGGCCCTTCCAAAACACCATTTTTCGGCTTCGAGGATGTTTTCCCGCTCCCACTCATTCAATTCCTGCTGAGAGGCCAAGTTGGGGATCAGGGCATCAAGTTCCTCCGCCGCAATCGGCGTGTTATCCCTTTGCTGCCTGATGAATTCATCGTCCATGTTTCAGGGTTCTTGCGACTTCCTCGCGCACCTTTTCTTCAACGTTGCCGGTTTGTTGAGCTTCCAAAGTCATTGAATGCTCCACGGCTGAGACCCGCTCTTTTATGCGGTGATACGTTTTTGCCTCCGCAAAATCCTGAACGGTTCCCTTCTTGGGAACGAGTGCATAGATCAACTCGCACCCTAAAGCGTCGGCGGTCTCACGCAAACCTTTTAGTGTTATCCTGTCATTTGCTTCCGCCTTTTCTGAAGCGGCAACTGTTTGAAAAGAAACGTTTAACCTGGAGGCTAACTCGCGAAGCGTTGTTCCTGAAATTTCGCGCATGGCGGAAAGCCATCCTTTTGTTGGGCGTTTCATACCACGAGCATTTAGAATTGGCTCTAAACTGCGGGTTAATTGTCTTATTCTTAGGTAATTATATGTATTTTTCATACAATATAATACCATAGTATGACATTTATGTATATTTGTCAACTTATAATATGATAATATATAACATATATCAGTTTTTAATATGACAAATGTGGTTGATTCCAGCAATGTTGGCTTTATAGCTACTTCGAATCAAAGTGGCTTTTTTATTTCCTGAGGCAATGACGAGGTTTGACCCGTTTCCAGTAAGGAAAACCAAGCGCCCCCCTCCCGCCACAATATCTGTCGAATTGGTATATCCGCTCAAGGCAAGGTTGTTGATCTTGACCCAATCGGCAGCGCTACTTCCCGATACAAAACGAACTAAAAATCGAATCAAGCAAGTCCTCGGTCGTCGTCTTGCCAACGATTTCACCGACGGCGGCAACCGCGATCCGCAGGTCCAGCGCCACCAGTTCCAGCGTCGCTTCTCCTCGCAGAGCCTCAATCGTCCTCACAGTGGCGCCGCGCGCGCGGTTCAATGCATCCTGATGCCGCGAATTGATCATCACTTGCAACATCTCGGCTTTGATTTCACCGGACCAGACCGTTTCTTTGATGGCATCTTTCAACCGCTCTATCCCCTCCCCGTTCAGGCAACTCACATCCACTTCGATATCGGACAGCCCTTTGTCCAATTTCACCGGCAAATCCACTTTGTTCCTGACGACAATCCGTTTCTTGCCGGCGAACTCGCTGAAATATTTTTTATCCGCTTCCGTCAATGGCTCACTGGCATCCATCACATGCAAAATCAGTTCCGCCTTCGCCAACGATTGCCGGCTGCGGCGAATTCCCTCCTGCTCAATCTCATCGCCCGCTTCGCGCAGGCCGGCGGTATCGATGAACACAACGGGCAAGCCCCGGACATTTGCCGTTTCCTCGATGGTATCTCGCGTCGTGCCGGGAATCGGCGAGACGATGGCGCGATCGTGTCCCAGCAATTGATTGAGCAGGCTGGATTTTCCTGAATTCGGACGCCCGATGATGGCCGCCCGGATGCCCCGCCGCAAAATCTGTCCCTCCCCGGCTGTGCGCAACAATTCGTCCATGAAGCTCACGCCGCTCTCCAACCTCGCCAGCAACTTATCCTTCGTATCCGGCGCAATATCTTCGTCTGGAAAATCGATGTGCGCCTCGACGTGCGCCAGCGCAAGCATCAGGTCGTCACGGAGCTGGTTGATCCGCTGTGATAGTTTCCCCGCGAGCTGTTCATTGGCCGCCGCCAGCGCCAGTTCCGTGCGCGATTGGATGAGGTCGGCAACGGCCTCTGCCTGCGCAAGGTCGATCCGGCCATTCAGGAATGCGCGCCGCGTGAATTCACCCGGCTCGGCCAGCCGCGCGCCGTTGGCCAGAATGGCATCCAGGACCAGCTTTGCCGGCAAAATGCCTCCATGACAGGAAATTTCCACCGTGTCCTCACGCGTGAAAGTGCGCGGGGCGCGCAAGACGGCCAGCAGCACTTCGTCAATCACCTCATCACCGCGGACAATCCTGCCGTATTGGATCGTGTGCGATGGCGCAACGGGCGGCCTCGAGGATGTTTTTCCCAACGGCAGGAACACTTTATCCGCGATGGCCAATGCCTGTTCGCCGGAAATCCGGATGACCGCAAGGCCGCCTTCGCCCAATGGCGTGGCTATGGCGGCAACGGTGTCGAACATGAAGAAAATTATGAGCGCCGATTACTGAATGTCCAATCATTCGTCATCTGAAACCAAAGCCAATCAGACATGCCCGCAATTTCCGGCCTGGTTCTCGGCCTCAAGTCCCTGCAAAAACAGCCGGGCCTTTTCGTAACTTTTCTTGTGCAAATAATGAAACAAGATCGGGTCGGTATCGCGCGGCAATTGTTTCGCCAGTTCATCGATGCGCGAAAAGATCGGCAGCAGGTCCGGCTTGGGATTGGCGGAAGGCATCGCTTTCACGGCATTCTCCAATTGGATCAGCGCCACCAGGAGATTTTTTTCGACCGGTACGTTCATTGCCCCAGATGAAATCTTTTCAAGAGGTGTTTGATGACTTCTGAAACCGGTGCGTATTTCCCGGCCAGATACCCCCAGGAAATGGCCCGCTCCCCGGCGGTCGCCAGCGCGATGAGCAGCGCGGTCATGAAGAAAAGGCCGTAAGCGTGCGGCGGATCAGGTTCCATGATGCGCGGCACACCGATGTAAAGAGTCTTCGCCACCAGAACGATGCCCATCCCCCAGAAAACCCACAAACTGATCGTGGGAATCACATCCAATAACCGCAGCAAAAAGAGCGGGCTTAAGGCATAGGCAACCACCGTGAAGGTTTGCGTGTAGGTATTGCGGGAACGAAATGTTTCACCGAAGGCTTTGACAATATATGCGGAAAGCATAATCACAATCGCCATCAGTACCATCTGCGCCCCTTCGTATTGAAATGCTTCCTGGACACTATAAGTCCGGATCTGGCCAAAGGGAGGACGCGCCCTGCCGAATGCGACGAGGCCATAACCCTCCACCACCGCCACGATCAACATCATTGGCAGCAGATAGAACGCGAGGATGGTAGAAATCTTCCGATTCGCCATGCCAATGCGATTCCATGCTCCCACCGGTTCAAAAATCAAAAAAAATGCTTTAATCATGCCCGTAAATTGATTGGTTTGGCCTTCGCGCCATCAACCAAATCATGAAATTTGCACTAAAATGCCTGCGGTGTAAATTAAACTATCTATGAACATTGGCCGGTGGTCGAAATCTGCCCTGGTGATGCTCGCCGCCTTTCTGCTGGCCGGGTGCGCCTCGCCCCGCATTGATTGGACCGATCGCATGGGTCATTATCCTTACGATCAAGCAGTCAAAGACTTTGGCCCTCCCGATAAATACGCAAAATTGACCGATGGCACTATCGTCGGCGAATGGATGACGCAACATGGCCGGGTGATCGTCCAGACGGAGCCGTTCTATCCCGGCCCGTATGGGCTGGGTGGGCCGCTGCCGCCAACAACCTATTCGGAACAGGCCGAACCCAATTTCTATATGCGGTTGACTTTTGCTCCTGACGGATTGCTCGAAGGCTATAAAGATGTCATGCGCTAAAAATTTCCACTTTCACCGGCCGCGCCCGCATGGTTAACTCGCCGGATGAACGTTGACCTCGGTATTTGGAGCAAGCTGACAAAAGTTGTCCTGGGCCTGGTTGTCATCGCCGTTCTTCTCCTGATCGGGATGTGTTATCTGCCGGTCATCCGCGAAAACGAGCGGATGCAACGCCAAATCCTGGTCCTGCAACAGCAGATCCAGTCCGAGCAGGAAAAATCCAAGGTGCTCCAGGTGGAAATCGATGCGATTTCGCACGACCCCAAAACCGTGGAACGTTTGGCGCGCGAAAAGCTCGGTTACGCCCTGCCGGACGAAACCGTCGTCCATTTTGAAAGCCCCCAGACCAATCCGGCCGCACCTTAGGGATTTGAAGAGTTCCCTTAAACCGTCATTATCTCTTTTTCCTTCACCGCCACCTGGGCGTCAATCTTGGCAGAGTATTGGTCCGTCAATTTTTGGATTTCTTTTTCCGCGACCTCGATCTCTTCTTCCCCGACTCCACCGGACGCTTTCGCCTTTTTCAACAACTCCAGCGAATCACGGCGAACGTGGCGAACCGCCACCCGTCCATCCTCGGCCATTTTTTTGATGATCTTGACGAATTCATGCCGCCGCTCCTCGCTCAGTTCAGGAAAAGAAATGCGGATAAACTTGCCCTGCACCGCCGGTGAAAGCCCCAGATTCGATTTTTGGATGGCTTTTTCAATCGGCTGGACCGATGCCGCATCCCAGGGCGTGATGACCAGTTGGCGCGGCTCCGGCGTGGTGATCCCCGCCAGCTCCCGCACGCGCATCATTGAGCCATAAACTTCCACCAGGATGTTCTCGACCAGCGACGCCGATGCCTTGCCGGTGCGCACGCCGGCGAACTCATTTGTGACCACCTGGTCGGTCTTGATCATCTTATCTTCAGCCTCCAGCAAAATATCGTCAGGTGACATAATCAGATAAATTAGCCAATCCTAGTGCTTCTGTAAAAATGTTTCCGCCGCTTCATTCGAACAATTTTGCCGGGCCCGGACCACCGCCAACCCGACAACCGGTGGATAAACCTTGTCCGATTTCATCCTTGGCTCGACATATTCAATCACTTCAAACAGCAGCCCGTTGGCGTTTTCATAAGGCAGGCCCGTTAATTGGCTGATATAGCGCGTCGCGCGATCGATCAATTTTAAATTGCTCGGCACGACGTAGATCATCTTGTTCCCCATCACACGGCCAAGCCGGACCATGGTACAAGTGGAGAGGGCGTTCATCACCAGCTTCACCGCTACTCGCGTTAAGCCGTCGAGAAGAAAATCAGTCTGCGGGACGGCGACCGTCGCCGAAGTTGTCAAACCTCCAAACGCTGTCGCCGGATTGCTCTCTTTGGAGCAAAAACGGATCGCCGCGGCGCCAGGCCTGCTTTCCTGCCCCTCGCCCATCTGTTTCCGAAACACCTCATTTACCGAAGATACCTGTTCTTCGTTGGGAGATAAGACCGCTACCACTCCGTCGCCCGATTTCAAAGGCCGGCCGGGCAAGCCATCCAACCCGATCTTAAAACGCATCAATTCAGGATGCCCGATTTTTCGCAGCGTCTCCATAGTGCGCGACATATTTTCCCCGGCAACTAACCCGCGAATCCCGTCCTCCCCCCATTCCAGGCAACGCGGCTCGCGCTTTAAAATACGTCGCCATGCGGCCGTAGTTTCGTTGACTGGCAAAAACAAGAAGGCCCATGATTCTGACGCCCCTCCATCATCAAACTTCCTGAATGGCGGTATGCAAAAAGTCGGCGAGCGCTCAGTGGTGTCCGTCAGCACATCGATGCCAAATCGGTCGGCAAAATAATTGATCCTGCCCCCGGCACGATAAACAGCCTCTTCAAATGCGACAATTTTAGCCAATTCCGCCAAGGTGCCCGGTGATTTTAAGCCGGCATGAAGTTCCTCCAGCCCGGTCAAAAATTTATGGGGGATCGTTTCATCTTCCTGGCCTGATAATTTTCGGACGACCATCTCCAGGATCATCAACATCACGCAAAGCTGGATGGTGGTGGCCTGCATCCGGGTCGAACCGGCGATGGCCATCGGCCCCGTCGTCAGGTCGATTTTTTCGATGCGTGGATCCCGGATCACTTCGCGGCTGCGCTCCACCTGCTCACCCAGGATCTCATCGGGATTGTTGTAGATAAAATAGACCTTGGCGCCGGCCTCCACCCCCGCCCACGCTGTGCCGATGACAAATGACGTCTCCCCGCCTTCGGTGATCGCAAAAAGGACGTCGCGTGCCGAGACCTCCAAATCGGCGACCTGTTTTTTTCCAAAAACCGCAAAATCTTCAAAGCCCTCGACTGATTTGATCAGGGCAAAATCGCCGCCGGACATGACGCTGAATGTCCGGTTCTCCCTGTCGGGATTATGCTGCCGCTGCCAAAAATCGCGCCAAACCGAATCAAGCAGGATGCTTAAACGACCGGTCGCGCCACATCCCGTGAAGAATATTTTCCCGCCCGCCTGGATCGTTTCTAAAATTTTTCCAGCGATTTCCCCCGCCCTTTTCGTCCCCACAAATTCACGAAACTTGCGGACCACATCCTCATCCACTTCAAAGAGCGACTTGAGCGCGCTGGCGATATCCTGCCGGGCAACCTCGCTCAACTGTGCCGTGACCGGATGCGAAGCCTCGGTGACCAACGCGCCAAGCTTGAATTGCCCGGCGACTTTCAAGAATTCAGCGGAACGTTTATTGGATTCTGTGCTCACGGCTCGCGGTAAAGGTTCGCCAGGGCATCACTGAGCTTGTCGAACCGGAACTGAAAGCCTCCCTCCAAAAATCGGATGGGAATGGAATGGCACCCGCCCAGCGCCAACGACGGTTCGCTTTTCATCCAGCGCGCGCCCAGCTTGATGATGAATTGCGGCACGGGCGGGCTCCAGGGCCGGTGCAAACTGTGCCGCAACTGGCGCATAAACTCTTTGTTCGTCACTGGCGCCAATCCCACGGCATTGTAAGTCCCGCTCCAGTTTTCGTTTTCGATCGCACCGCGAAACATCTGCACCACGTCAACAATATGGATCCAACTGATATATTGTTTGCCGGTCCCTGCCCGTCCGCCAAGAAACCGGCGGGTAAGCTGTTCCAGCACCGGCAGCGCCCCGCCGTCGCGGCCAAGCACAAAGCCTATCCGCAACAATACCTTTCGCGTCTTCGGCGCTTTCAAGCCATGAAAAGCATCCTCCCATTGGTGGCAAATTTCTGCCAACGCGCCGGTCCCGGGAGGCGAATAGTCATCACAGATCATATCGCCGGGATCGCCATAATACCCGATGGCGCCCGCCTGCACCCAGACCCGCGGCGGTTCCTTGATATGTTCCAATGCGCCGGCGATGGCGTTCACCGAATCGATGCGGGACGCTGCAAATTCATGAAGATTTTCCGGCGTATGGGGGCAATTGACATTTTTTCCCGTCAAATTGACGACCGCTTCCGCGCCATCCAGAAGGGCGATCCATTCACCGATATGGATCCCATCCCATTCGATCTCCCGAACGCCATCATCCCGCGGCTTCGGCGTCCGCGTAAGCACGATCACTTCATATTTTGCGGCCAACTCCTTCGCCAGGGCATGGCCGATGAATCCGCTTCCGCCGGCCAAAATGATGCGTTTTCGATTTCCGCTCACAAATGTAAGTTCAGTGTGGGAACCTGTTCGGGCGAAAGAGGATTTTTCTCAAAATTCCCCGATTCCAAATCGCCCAGCCATTTGCCGATCAAATCCAGGGCCCCCTTCAGGTCCATGCGCTCATGCTGGTGCGAATATTTTTCCAGGTTCGTCTGCGCCAATTTAAAAAGCGCCGCCGAGGGCTTCAACCGGTTCTTCTGCAAATGGACAAATGCGCCCGCCAATTGGATCAGCCCCTTGTAAAACGGACCGTTCGGGCCGTATTTGTCCTTAAGCCACAGATGTTCGAGCACATCGTGCGCTTCATAGAATTTTTGCACATTGAACAATTCAAAATAGCCGGCGTAATGCGGGTCATGTCCCCCGGCTTTGAACTGTTCAGCCATGGCGGCGATGCGTATGCCCTTCTTGCTCACGAATCCAAAGTAAAGTTCCGCAGCCAAACTCGAAAGCTTAAAGTCACCCGGCTTCATTCACCGGACATTGGGCTTGAGGGAAGGGACGTGATTTGACACCCTTGCGCCCATGTCAAAACCAGCTTTGGGACGCGGATTGGGGGCGTTGCTGGGCGGAAATGCGCTTGCAAAGCCCGCCCCGCCGTCCACTGCCCAGACGCTGCCAACCCCGGCTCCTGCGCTCGATAAACATGACCGCGTGCAACGGGTCGCCTTGGACAAAATCCGGCCTTCGGCGCTGCAACCCCGCAAGGAGTTTTCCGCAGAGTCATTGCGTGAATTGGCTGATTCCATCCGCGAACAAGGGATCGTCCAACCGTTGATCGTCCGGGAACGCGACGGGATTTTTGAATTGATCGCCGGCGAACGCCGGTGGCGCGCCGCCCAATTGTTAAACCTGCCGGAAGTTCCCATCATCACGCGCGAAGCCGATGACCGTTCGGTGCTCGAACTGGCGCTTATCGAAAATCTGCAGCGCGAAAACCTTAATCCGATCGAGGAAGCGCAAGGCTATTCGCAATTGGCGGGACAATTTCAACTGACCCAGGAGGAGATCTCCGCCAAAGTCGGTAAGAGCCGTACCGTCGTGGCCAATGCGCTGCGATTGCTGAAGCTCCCTGCCCTCGTCCAAAATTTTGTCCGCGAAGGCCGGATTTCTGTCGGCCATGCCAAGGTGATCCTTGGGGTCACCGACGAAAAAGACCAAATGCTCGCCGCCGAACGGGTCATTAAGGAAGGTTTGAATGTCCGTCAAACCGAGGGCCTGGTGGCGAAGTTATCGAAGCGCGGAGCGCGAAAAACAACGCCGCCCGAAACTGTTTCAGTTCCCCTCGGGGACCCTCATGTGGCGGATCTGGAAGCAAAATTGCGCGAGATCTTCGCCACTAAAGTGCAATTGAGATATGACCAGGGCAAAGGCTCGTTGGAAATATCGTTTTATAGCCAGGCTGAATTGGAACGTATCTTGCAAATCCTGGGCGTCGCCGGCGACAGTTGACCTGACAATGATCTTAGAAGTCACCAAATACGGAAACCCTGTCCTCCGCAAAAAAGGCGCGCGCATCGAGCGCATCACGCCGGAGATCAAAAAACTCATCGCGGATATGTTTGAGACGATGCACGCCAACCACGGCGTCGGCCTGGCGGCGCAACAGGTGGGACAAGCGCTGCAATTGACCGTCATCGACGTGCGCGAAGCCACCGACCGCCCTTCCACGCTTGAATTGGAAGGCAAGGCCGCCGACGTCGCCGAATACATGCCGCTGGTCCTCATCAATCCTGAAATCACGATGTCAGGTGAACCGGTCACCTCCGGCGAAGGATGTTTAAGTTTTCCGCAAATCTTTTCGGACATTGCCCGTCCAGAGTTTGTGGATGTAAAGGCCCTGAATGCCAAGGGCAAGCCGATCGAATTTCGGGCGGGCGGTTTGTTGTCACGCGCGGTGCAACATGAGACCGATCATCTGAATGGCATCCTCTTTATCGACCGGATGACCAAAGTCAAAAAAAGCGAACTAAAACCTGATTTGGACGAATTGCAGGAGCAAACGAAGGCGGCCCTGGAAAATAAAAAAGGTAGTTTATGAAATTGAAATCAGCTCTCTTTCCCATTTTCGTCGCCACGATCATCGCCCGCCTCGCCCTGGCGCAGGACGCCACGACGCCTGCCAATCGCATCGAATTGTTCAACGGCAAAGATTTATCCGGATGGACCTTCTGCATGAAAAACGATGCCGACCCCGTGAAAACCTGGAGCGTTACCAATGGCCTGGTCCACTGTAATGGCTCGGCCATCGGGTATATGCGGACTCTGAAAAATTACGGCAGTGGCACCGTGACCGTCGTATGGCGGTTTGTGAAAGTCACCCCCAAAGCGAATAATACCGGCGTGTTGGTCTATATGAATGCCCCGGACGCAGTATGGCCCATGTGCGTGCAAAACCAGGGCAAGTCCGGGCGGCAAGGCGATCTCTTTGTGATGGCTGGCGCCGAATGCAAGGAGCACCTCGCGATGCATGCCAATGCCAGTATTCCCGTGCCCTATCATGGCGGGCCTAATGAACATCCCATCGGCGAATGGGACACGAACGTGACCATTTGTGCCGGTTCCGGCGTGAAAGCCATCATCAATGGAAAATCACTCAACGAAATCACCGGGTGCACTGTCACCAATGGTTTCATTGGCATCCAAAGCGAAGGCGCCGATTTCGAAATCCGGGAGATCGCTTTTGATCCACGGCCAACGAATTAACAAGTCCCTGACAGCCAGCCGTCAGCACTTGCAGGTTTCCGGGTTTTCAATTTTCTGGGGCGACGGGTGTGGAGTGCCGTCTTCAGCCTCCGGATATTCAAAGATTTTGCCCTCGTAATTGCGGATGAGCACACGGCCCGCATTGCGGCAAAGAACGTATTCCGGCGTAATCGGAACTTTTCCGCCGCCGCCGGGCGCGTCGATCACATAAGTCGGAACCGCGTAACCGGTGGTGTGCCCGCGCAATTGTTCCATGATCTCCAACCCCTTGCTGACGCTCGTGCGCAGGTGCGCCGAACCGGAGATCAAATCGCACTGGTAGATGTAATACGGCTTCACCCGGCACATCAGCAATTTCTGGACGTGCGCCTTCATCACCGTCACCTCATCGTTCACGTGCTTGAGCAACACGCTTTGGTTGCCCAGCGGGATGCCCGCATCGGCCAGCCGGCCAAGGGCCTCGCGCACTTCCGTCGTCAATTCGCGCGGATGATTCGAATGGACGCTCATGAACAATGGATGAAACTTCTTCAGCATCGCGCACAGTTCCGGCGTGATTCGCTGGGGCAGAAAGGTGGGGATGCGCGAGCCGATCCGCAAAAATTCAACGTGCGGAATCGCGCGCAGCCGGGCCAATAAATTTTCCAGCTTGTCATCGCTCAAAAGCAGCGGGTCTCCGCCGCTTAACAGAACGTCTCGGATCTCCGGATGCTGCGCGATATATTCGATCTGCTTGTCAAATTCGGGATGGAAATCGTACCCGCTGGCATTGCTGACCAGGCGCGAGCGCGTGCAATACCGGCAATAAGCCGCGCAGCGGTCCGTCACCAGGAATAAAACGCGGTCCGGATAACGATGGACCAGTCCCGGCACCGGCGAATGCGAATCTTCCCCGCAAGGGTCGCTCAGCTCCCAGGGCGCCGTGGTGGTCTCGGCGATCTTGGGGATGACCTGGAGGCGCACGGGACAATTTTCATCCGCCGCGTCGATCAGGTTGAAAAAGTACGGGGTGATGGCCAGTGCGAGCTTATGATTGGCCAATTTGGCGCCCGCGAATTCCTCCGGCGTGAGCGTCGGCAAAAACTTTTGCAACTGCTCCGCCGTGGTGATCCGGTGCTTCAATTGCCAGCGCCAGTCGTTCCAATCCGCCTCGGAAACATCGCGCCAAAAGCCGCGGCCCGCGGAGCGGAATTCCTTCAATGCCTGGAGTTGGTGGCCCGCTGGCGGCTCCTCGCCGCCTGCAACTGCATTATTAGTCTCCATTTTTAAAAGTTACTTTGAAAGTCACTATAAGCGTGAATTGGCTTCTGTCAAGATGGGTTGCGCTGCGCCATCCAGGGCATTCTCCAATGCGCGTCGTTGCGCGTCCAAAATATTCAACTTTTCCAGGACCTTGCCCGGCCTCGTCCTTTGCGGCGCATGTTTGACCCAATGCGAAACCGTCGCCCGCGGATTTTCGTTGAGGTAATCCGACAAAATCTGGCGATACTGCCCGTTCAACGCCGCGTACTGTGGCGCCATCTCGATTTGCGCCAGGTTCAATTCGCGCACTTTCTCCTGCAGGATCTCCGCCTGGTGTTGGGAGTCAAAATTACTGATGAGCCGTTGCAGGGAAATCTCCGCATGCAGCGGAAGATTGTTCGATCCCGTGCGGTAATCGATCGGCACCGCCAGGATTTCATCCAGCTTCTCGCGGCTGATTCGCGGCGACCATTGCAGGTCGGTATCGCGTGAGACAAAATCGACCGTCTGCAGCGCCCACCATTTCTCCAGGTCCACCGGCGTATGAAAATCGTTCCGGAAGGCCGAGCGGAATGCCAGTTGCCAATTGTAAAATTTCGGGAGCGACTGCAGCATGACCCGCAGGTTCGCCGCGCCGTCCCGCAAGGTCAGCAGGTCCGCGACAAAAAGTTGGGCGCTCGCGCCATAAACCCCGCCGTCGCCCCCGCTCAATTGGGCGTCCGTCGGCCAGCTCAACTCGTCGAACGTCAACGGCGTCGAACCTTTCAAAACCTCCCGCGTATGCGACAGCGGGTTGAGCCCAAAATCATTCTTCACCAACCGGTCCTCGGGATAGCCGTTCACAAACTTTCCCGGCGACAACGAAACGATCTCCGGGGATACGTCCTCAAGCAATTCCTGCGACAAACCTTCTGCCAGCCACCGGGGGATCTCGGCAGAATGCTCGCCGGCCGCCTGGTTGGCATACTCCAGCAGCACCGCCCCGCTGAGCGCGCGGATCAGGCGCACCCGGGAGATGACGTCCGGCAGATCGACCCGATACATCCATGCACCATTGAAACGCGACGACATGATGGTTACATTTTCATCCGGCGATTGCGCCGGACGCAGCGCCAGGTAAATTTGCCCATTCCATTTCGAGGGAGCGATCCCCAGGCGTTGATCCATCGAATCCTTGATGTGTTCGGCGGAAACCGCGAGCAACGCCGGTTGGAGGCGCACCAACTGGGCATTCGTTTTGACCATCAGCGAATCCGCCAGCGGAGAAACCTGGTTCGCGCTCATCACGGCGAACTCACCCGAATTGCTCCGCGTGGAGACAAGCATGGGAAATTGGACTCCCGCGCGGCCAACCACCGGAGAAAAAATAGCGACCCAGAAAAAAACCACTGCGCCTAAGGACTGTGGGATGGAAAAGCCGAAGGCAGACAATCTCCCGCGCTCCAGAAAAAATTTCATTTGGCCGGTTTGGCTGCGGGCTTTCCCGGTGCAGCTTTCGTCTCCGCCTTCGCCTCTGCTTTCGTTTCTGTTTTTGCCGGCGTGGATTCTTTCTTCGCCCCTTCCGCGTAATTCTTGCTGCGGTAATCAGTGATATAAAATCCACTGCCCTTGAAGAGCAAACCCGCTCCTGCGCCGATCTGCTTTTTCACCCGGCCGCGCCCCCATTTCTTTTTCGCGCACAAATCTTCGGGACAGATCTTCAACGGCCCCGCGGAAATGGATCGAACAGTTTCGAACTCATGCCCGCATTTTTCGCAGATATATTCGTAAGTCGGCATGGGTTGATCAGGCGATCACATTGGATTGCCCTGCGATCTTATTGCGCCGGCGGCGGAGTGCTCATGGGCGGCGGCGCATTCGTCAGCACGCGAACCGTGCCATCCGCGCCGACTTCCACGTTCAGGTCAAAATTAGGACGAACCTGCGCGTTCGTTGCCGGTTGATGGTCGATCAGGATCTGTCCGCCCTTTTGCTGTTTGGTCGGGTCCACGCCTTCGCGGATCCATTCGAGCCGGCGCGCGACCAGGGCATCCGTCTTCAATTTTTTGACCTGCTGGCGGACATCGTTCAAGTCGTTGAATTTCCGCTGCAGCTCGTCCTTCTCAGCCACCTGTTTTTTCAGCTCGCCTTCCAGGTAATCGTTATTCGTCAGCGACACCGCCAATTTCACCTGCGTCTGCGCGATCTGGGTGCCCAACTGCGAGATCGTGTTCGACAATTCAGAGGCCTGCTGGTCGAGCACCTGGTTCTGCAACTGCAGATCCGAAATATGCTGGTCCAGGTTGGTGATCTGCACTTGCGCCGTTTGCAAACTGGACTGCGCTCCCGCAAGCTGTTGGGAAGTCTGGTCCAGCTGGTTCGAAAGAGTGGCGGCGATGACCCGGTTCGTCGCCAAATCAGTGTTCAAGGCGAGATTCACCTGGCGCACATCGTTTAGATTCACATTCGCCGTGTCCAATTCATTGGAGAATTGGAGGATGGTGTTGACGTTCTCCCCCTGCTCCTTGCTTGACCGGGTTTGCAGGATGATCAACGCCACTGCAAGCCCGACACAGGCAACGATCAGGATGGCTATCGCAGTCTTCTTGTTCATAACCCGTTCAAGATGGACGCAGAATCGCTATTTGACAAGCGTGCCATGACCAAAATCTGCGTCACATCGCCGGCGTCGGCGCGGACAGAGTCGGGTCCAGGATCTGCACGTTGGCCGCCCGTTGCAATCCGTCCAGGTAGGGCGTTGCCAATTGGCCGAACTTCTGCCTCGTGAGAACCTGTTTGATCTGTTGCGCCGCCGTTAAATAACTCGTCTTCTTTGCCGGCACCAGGTCCAGCACCTTGATGATCTGGTAACCCACGCTCGTGGTGATCACATCGCTGATCTGGTTATTCGTCATCGAAAAAACGGCGCTATCGATTTCCGGCGCCATTTCTCCGCGCGGAAACGGCAGCAAATCTCCTCCCAGCGCCTTCGAGCCGGGATCTTCGGAAACTTGTTTCGCCAGCGCCTCAAAATCCTGACCGGCGCGCGCGGCTTTCACCACACTCTCAGCCATCCGGCGGCGCATCACCAATTCGCTCTCGGGGAGCGCTGCCTCCGTCGTGGGATCCACCGTATAGATCAGGATATGGCTGATGTGCGCCATCGCCGGCTGTTCAAACTCGGCGGTATGCGCATCATAATAACCTTTGATATCGGCGTCCGACACATTGACATTCAAGACCCGTTGCAACACCACTGTGATCGTCTCCTGGTCCGTCAACCTGCTGCGGAGCATCGCTTCCGATACGCCGTTCGTCTTCAGGATCATGTCAAAAGCCTCCTTCGATCCCGCGTTTTCCATATCGGCAGTCATCTGCAAATCCGCCGCTTTCGCGCCTGCGGCCTTGTCCGCATCCGTCGCCTTGGCCAATACCAGTTTGGAATCGATCAAGTTCGTCAGAAGCTCTTTTTGAATCAGGATCTGTTGCGCCGGCGCCAAAGCCATGAGCTGCGCCCGATGGCTGGCCAACGCTTCGTCCAAATCACCGCGATTGATCGTGACGCCCGTTCCGCTGGCGACCACTGGATTGCTGGCGGCGGCGATCGGGTTCGCGGGCTGCGCGGTGGCCGAGCGGACCGCAATGACCGCGCAAGCCAGGATGATGATTTTATTTAATTTCATTTAAGTGGATTTTAGGGTGTCGGGGCTGATGCCGGCGGAGCATTCGTCGCCGACGCATCGAGCGCGGCAACCGCCGTCTTTAGGTTATCGTCGAGAATCTGCACGCTTCCGTCCGCCTTCAACTTCTGCAGGTACGGCGGGGCGATGGGAGCGAGTTTTTGGCGCAGCAAATACGATTTGATCTGGTCCGACACCTTCGTGAGGTCGATCTTTTGTTCCGGCGTTTTCCCGATCATCTGGATGATATGATAGCCGAACTGCGAAGTGACGATGTCGCTGATCTGGTTGTTCGTCAACGAAAACGCCGCCGAATCAAATTCCGGAACCATCTCGCCATGGCTGAACGGCAGCAGTTCACCGCCGTTTTCTTTGCTGCCCGGATCATCGGAATATTGCTTGGCCAAAGTCGCAAAATCTTCACCGGCGCGAACGCGTTTGAGCACGTCCTGGGCTTGTTTCAACTTCGCCTGCTTCAAGTCATCCGACAAAGGCTGCTGCGTCGTCAGATCCAGCGTCGCGAACAAAATATGCCTCACATGAACCTGTTCCGGCTGCTCGAATTCCGTCGGATTATCGTTGTAATACTTTTTGATGTCCGCGTCCGTGACCGACACATTCAGGATCCGCACCAGGGCCGCGTTGGCCGTCATGCTGTCCGCCAGTTCAGAACGATATTGGGCCAACGTCTTGCCCGCGCCCTTGAGCCGCAATTCCAATGCCTCCTGGGAGCCTACTTGTTTCACCAAATCATCGATCGCCGCGTCCGCCTGCTTTTGACCCTGCGTCCGGTCGGCATCCGTTGATTTTTCGAGCAACAAGGCCGTCCCGATGAATTCATTCAACGCCATCGCCTCGACTTTGGTGACGTCGTCATCCGTGACCTGCTGGCCGCGCGCGGCCGCATTGGCCTTCACGGCCGCTGCCACTTCATCCAATCGGCTCTGCTTGATATCAAAACCTTTGCCTTTGGCCACCACTGGATCGCCGAACAATGACGCCATCGCCGCGCTCGCGCTGGCGTTCGTATCGGCCATTTCGGTAGCCGGGGCGGAGACAGAATTTGTGTCCATCGGGGCGCCTGCGGTTGCGGCGCGCACGCCCAATGCCGCCAGCAATACCGCTGCCAGCGAACCGGAAATCATTAACTTGGTCTTATTTTTCATGTTGATGTTAGATGCTGTTTTGGGGAAACCGTTCACAACTTTATCACTTTTACATTACTGATGTCATGGTCTTTTTGCAGCTCATCCAGGACCGCTTGCGGCGGCACACTGTCCACGTGCAACACCGTGAGCGCCAGCCCCCCCGCGGTGTCCCGCGAGAGACTCATGTTCCCGATGTTCACTCCGTGCTTCGCCAACAACGTTCCCAGGTGGCCCACAATGCCCGGACGATCCTTGTTGTTCAACAACAGCAATGTCCCCGACACCGGTATCTCCACCGGCTGGCTGTACAACCGCACGATGCGCGGGTTGTTGGGCGAACCGAAGAACGTTCCGCCCGCCGAGATCAACTTCTTTTCGCCGCTGTAAATCTGCACATGGACCCATTCATTGAACGTCACCGGCTCCTCCGATTTCTTTTCCTCCACCGTGATCCCCAGGCTTTGCGCCACACTGCGGACATTCACATTATTCACGTCCTTCGCGTTTCCGCCCGACATAAAGCCCAGCAAAATCGAACGCGTCACCGGGTCCGTGTTCGGCAATTGCCGCGCATTCCCGCCGTACGTGATATAGATCCGGTCCGCGCCCGGCGGCGAAAGCTGCGCCAGCAATTTGCCCAGCGCCGCGCCCAGCGGCAGATACGGCTTCACCAGCTCGTAAGTCTTCGCATCGAGAAACGGCAGGTTCACCCCGTTGCGGACCTCGCCCGTCAAAAGATATCCCGCGATGATCTCCGCCACCTCGATCCCGCATTTCTCCTGCGCCTCATCCGTGCTCGCCCCCAGGTGCGGCGTCAAAATAAGATTCGGCTGCTTCCGATAAGGATGGTCCGCCGGCAACGGCTCCACCGCAAAAACATCCAGCGCCGCTCCGCCCACCTTGCCCGATTCCAGCGCCGCGATCAGGTCCGCCTCATTGATGATCTCGCCGCGCGCGCAATTCACGATGCGCACCCCCGGCTTCATCTTCGAGAACGCCGCCGCATTCAACATCTCCTTCGTCTCCTTCGTCACCGGCATATGCACCGTGATGAAATCCGCCGAGAAATAAACCTGGTCCAAACTGTCTGCATAACTCGCGCCGATCGCGCGCGCGCGTTCCTCCGTCAGGTACGGATCATAAGCGATCACGCGCATCCCAAAAGCGATTGCCCGCTTGGCCACTTCCGTCCCGATCCGGCCCATGCCCAGCACGCCCAACGTCTTGCCGGCCAACTCCACCCCCTGGAACAACTTACGGTCCCATTTGCCGGCCACCATCGTGGCATGCGCCTGCGGCACCTTGCGCGCCAGCGAGAGCAACATCGTAAAACTCAATTCCGCCGTCGTCACCGTATTGCCGCCGGGCGTATTCATCACCACCGTGCCGTTCTTCGTGGCCGCCTCGATATCGACATTATCCACCCCTACCCCGGCGCGGCCCACCACCCGCAACTTCGGCGCCGCCTGGATCACCTTGCTGGTCACCTTCGTTTCCGAGCGCACCACCAGCGCCACTGCATCAGCCACGAGCGGCAACAATTCGGCCTCCGGCAAACGTTTTGGGAGGACGACGACATTAAATTCGGGACGCTGCTGCAAGAGCGCGATTCCCTTGGGCGAGATAGGATCACAAACAACAATTTTCATGTTCAAAAGAAAAACGAGTGTATCCCGCGCCCACAATCAGGTCAAACATAATGAATATGCAAGATTGACCATAATTGGTCCTCCCCATGGCAAAAGCTGGTCCGTTGGGGCAATCCCGCCAAGCGGGACGTCGAGCCGTGACTTTTTTGAATAATTTTTGCACTCCAGTTTTTCCTGTGTCTCCGACAACCCCGTAAATTCGGTTAAATTTAAGCTTCTTTTCATAGATGTTTGACAAATAAATGCAGGGGCCTTGATGCAAAGATCCGCAAAGTTGCGCAAAAAGGGCAAGCTGCCACCAATGCCGGCATCCACAGCAAGGCGGGTTAAACGTAACTTCACGTAATTTCGCGTAACTTGGCGTAATGGATGAGTGATCCGCCTTCGCCAAGGCTTCGGCGCGACAAGCAGGAAGAAACAGAGGAAACGGAGTAGCCTGAAAAAGCGGAAAGCGGAAAGCGGAAATAACCACAAAGAACGCAAGGAACGCAAAAGACGGGAATTGGGTTCGTTTTTGCAGAGACGGGCATTTAATCCGCAGATTTTTTGGGCAGGACGTTGCTCCCGGCCAACGCAATTTAAAATTGTCATCGCATTCATGCAGGGTGATTTAAGCATGGATTGCCCCAAGTGTAATGTTGCCGGGCAACAAAAAAGTGACGAGTGATACTCTAAAACTCTACTTATGAAGCAATTTTTGAATAAAGGACTGATTTAGCCAAAAACAAAGTCTTTGTGTTCGCCTACCATTAGGGTCTACATCATCTTCTGTACCATCGCGGCTTTTCGGCCTTAAATGAATGTATTTTGTCATCGATCCCGGTGTCAATTTTGATATTCGCCGTCCGTTAACCCTTTTATAAGCGGCTTTCCCCTCAATGATTTCTTGTTTGAACATTTCCCATTCATTCGCAATACCTGCCTCATCGTCACCGGAGGGTGTCCAAAAAAAAGGTCGCCCGAGCCGTCGCGACCAGAGTTCTTGTTTGCAATGAACAGCCAATGTCGGAATCAAAAGCAAACAATCCAGATGGGCGCGGAATTCGCTATCCTTCCATTCTTCCTCGACAAATTCAGTTAAACGCATCGCCGGAAATGACATAGCCTCGCATGGCCGCAAATCTCGTTCACGGACTGGAATCGTTTTTGGCTTTACACCTGCAGCCTCAAGCTCAAGCAATCGTTTTTTGTCATTTAAAATCCCTAACGCCCGCCTAACTAAAAGTGCAGAAGCATGTTTGGTCTTTTGCTTCGAAATTTTTAACCGATTTGCGATTTCTTCAAGACGCTTTCCAATCAGAGGCTCAAAACCCAGCAGGACTTCCGCCTTCAAATCGGCACTAAAAGTTTTACCGCTTAGAGTGCTAATGGATTTAAAACTGGCAGGAGAAATTATATATTCGTAAGTCGTCTGCAAAAAAGCTGGCTTCAATGCAAAAGCACGTTTACGAGCAAGTTCGAGCGTATTGCGTGGCTGTATCACATGTTTTGAATCACCGCCTTGTCCCGTTGTGCAAGCACCCAAAATCATTCCATGTCCCTCGGAGATTTCATGCGCGCGGCCTTCGCTGACATAATCCCAAGTGCGTTGCCAATCGAGGCGAATAGTACCCCCTACTTGCGCCGTTTCCACTTCCCAATATACAATTTTTTCAACCTGTGAAGCTGGCCAATTTTCAAGACCGGCATATCGATAGAAAATGAACATGACGGAAATAAGCTTATGACGTGCACGTGAAACACTCCATGTTTCGTCCAAAAGCTGTCCATAATCAATATTTGTAACCTTGCATCGCTCCTTGATCCGAAGCCCGCGTTTTTTGAGCATCAGTGGGACAGCTTTGATTTCAACACCTCCAGTCCGACCATCAGAAAATCTCACCGACATCAAATCCGGTTCTGCTCGATTGTCATTGTCTTTCAATCCAAACCAAGAATGCAATAGTTGTCCGGCAGCCCCTTTACCCTTCAATTCAATCAATTCTGGCCTCAGCATCGATTTCGCGATTTCGCGGAGTTGCTGTCCTTCGAGTTTGCGGGCATGTGTCAAAATCGAGCCGAAACCCTGATTGTCAAACGTGGTCTTGCCAATCGTTTGTTGCATGAAGAAAGTCTAAACAAAGTTCCACAAAAATGCTTGCAAATAATTTAACGAGCTTCTTGATTGAAAGAGATTGATCTGCGATTGTTGAGTTGTTAAAATTGCAGCCATGACGAAACTAAGTTATCGGAAAAAAGGCAGAATAAAGTTTGCGAAAAAATTGCGCGAAAACGCATCGGTCTACATTTGCCCTATTCGACCCGCCCTTCCCCTGAAAGTTGCTGAAATGTTTGCGGGTGTTGGTGGGTTTCGAGTCGGTCTTGAGAAAGCAAACCAAGATGCTAAGCGAAATCTTTTTGATGTCATCTGGGCGAATCAATTTGAGCCAGCAACGAAGCGTCAACATGCTTTTGAGGTCTACGAAGCTTGCTCCAAATGGCAAAACAATGGAATCCATTCGAATCAAGATATCAGCTTAGTGGATACTGATTCAGTCCCAACAATTCAGTTATTGGTGGGGGGGTTTCCGTGTCAGGATTATTCGGTGGCGACCACTCTTAAACAGGCCGCTGGTCTTATCGGGAAAAAAGGAGTTCTATGGTGGCAAATCCACAGATTTCTTCGTGACAAGCATCCTCCATTCGGACTTTTTGAAAACGTGGACCGTCTTCTCAAATCTCCAGCTACGCAAAGAGGCAAAGATTTTGCAGTGATGCTCGCCTCCTTAGCTGATTTGGGTTACGTCGCAGAATGGCGTGTAATCAATGCAGCCGATTATGGAATGCCTCAGCGTCGCCGACGTGTTTTTATAATGGCGTATCGTAAGGATACAGCATTAGCTGAAAAACTTTTAGCGAATCGAGCCGATTGGTTAATGAAATCTGGGACTATTGCAAAGGCATTTCCCATCGAAAAGTTACTATTAATCCCCGAATTGTCTTTTTCAATCAAAGGCTCCCTTAGCGATATAACGGATAAATTCAACACTAAAAATCCGTCGGTGAGTCCATTTCTCAATGCTGGCCTAATCTGTGAGCGTGAGGTGCTGACCGTAAAGACAATCCCTTCTTATGACGGCCAGCGGAAAAATCTTAGTGACATACTTGTGTCAGACAAGCAGGTCGACCCTAGCTTTGTCATCCCGGAAAACGAGGTGAAAAAATGGAGATATCTTAAAGGTGCAAAAAGCATCCTTCGCACAAAAAAGAATGGGGTCACCTATTCTTATGACGAAGGTCCAATCCCCTTCCCCGATCCTCTCGACCGGCCTGCTCGGACAATAATAACCGGAGAGGGCGGGTCGACTCCGTCGCGGTTTAAGCATGTGGTTCAGATGTCGAACGGGAAATATCGTAGATTGATGCCGATTGAATTGGAACGCATCAACACATTTCCTGATAACCATACAAAACTCGACAATATGACTGATGTTAAGCGCGCTTTTTTTATGGGTAATGCGTTGGTAGCAGAAATCGTTACACGACTTGGAGCATCTCTCACCAAAGCGATTGAAACGTATTAGTGTGGATTTTATCTCAAAAGCGAAACGCTCTGCAGTCATGTCTAGAATTCGTGGGCGTGGTAATAAACGAACCGAAATAAGTTTTATCAGTTTGCTTCGAAAATCTGGAATCAATGGGTGGCGACGACATCAAATCATCCACTTCGATATAAAACGAGTTCATAGAGAAATCGCTTCCGATGGCACAATATTTAAGACATGCGTCAAACCAGATTTCTTGTTTCCGAAGCTTAAAGTCGCCTTATTCATTGACGGGTGCTTTTGGCATGGGTGTTTGAAATGTTATCGCAGTCCGAAGACCCGGATGAAATTTTGGGCAGCAAAAATTCAGCGGAATAGAGAGCGCGATCTATTTCAAACACAGGCTTTGCGACTCAGTGGCTGGCGAGTAATCCGGGTTCGCGAACATGATCTTACCGTTAAGAATAAAGGTCGCCTATCCCAACGAATCGAGAGGTTATTCCTTTCTTAACGGAATCAGTCCCAGCATTTACACAAAGGTTGAATCAATTTTATTTTTTCAAAGGCTTGCCGCCTTCAGCGCGGCGGCATCTTCCGTTTGTTTTCTCCAGGTGAGGTCGCTCCTGACGGACCTTTGAAATATTTATCGGATGGTTTCTACAAATAGGCCGCGCCTAACGGCGCTACAAACGGGTAGTGCGGACATGTCGCCGCCAACCATTTTGCGGAAATGCGCAATATGGTGGACATCGGCCCCGACGCCCAGCGCGAGGTGGAATTTTACAATCTGGATGCCATCATCGCCGTTGGTTATTGGGTGAATAGCTAACCCCTCTCCGAAGGCATGATTGTGATGTGCCCTACCAAAGACAGGCGGCAAGGTTGTGGGTGATGGGCGGGGGCGGGATTAGGATTAAGAGTAAGATTAGGATTATGATGGGCACAGTTCGCAGTCAGGGCTCGACAGGGAAGCGGCGCGCACGGAGTGACGCGCCCTACCAAAGACAGGCGGCGAGTTTGCGGGTGTTGGGCGGGGCGGGATTAAGAGTAAGATTAGGATTATGATGGGTACAATCCCTGCCCTTTCCGCTTTCCGGCTGAGCATTTTTTCATTATTCTTAATCCAATGAGCAAGTTGCTTTTGATCGATGATGAAGAAGACGTGCGGTATTCGTTCCAGCGGATCTTTGATCTGCCGGAGATCGAATTGGCCACGGCGTCCTCAGGCGAGGAAGGCCTGAAAGTCATCCCCAAATTCAAGCCCGACCTGGTGCTGATGGATGTGCGCATGGGCGGAATGAACGGCCTGGAAACGCTCCGCAAGATCCGGGCGAACGATCCCAAACAGCTCGTCATCCTCATGACGGCCTACGGCACCACGCAAACCGCCATCGAAGCGATGAAGCTCGGCGCCTATGATTATCTGCTCAAGCCGTTCGACGCCGTGAAGATCAAGGAGATCGTCAAGAACGCCTTGAAAGCCGCGCGCGACATGAAGCAGGTGGTCTCCTACCAGCCGTTGCTGGAATCCGAGGATTACGAATTGGGCATCGTGGGCCGGAGCGAGGCCATGCAGCAGGTCTTCAAACTCATCGGCCAGGTGGCCGCCAGCGACGCGACGGCACTCATCACCGGCGAGAGCGGCACGGGCAAGGAATTGGCCGCGCGCGCCATCTACCATCACAGCAACCGGAGCGAGCAACCGTTCCTGGCCGTCAATTGCGCCGCGATCCCCGAGCAATTGCTGGAAAGCGAATTGTTCGGCCATGAACGCGGCGCGTTCACCGGCGCGACGAACCAGCGCATCGGCAAATTTGAGCAATGCACGAAGGGCACGATTTTCCTGGATGAGATCGGCGACATGACGCCGGCGACGCAGACGAAAATCCTGCGCGTGCTCCAGAGCGGCATGTTCGAGCGGGTCGGGGGCAACCAACCCATCCAGGTGGACGTGCGCGTGATCGCCGCCACGAACAAGCACCTGGAGCAGGCCGTCGCCAACAAACAATTTCGCGAGGACCTTTTCTATCGGCTTAACGTGGTGCGCATCCCCATGCCGCCGTTGCGCGAGCGGCCCGATGACATCGCCCTGCTGGTGAATTATTTCCTGGAGAAACTCGGGCGCGAGCAAGGGCATCCGCCAAAATCCGTCGCGGCCAGCGTCATCAAGACGCTGGAGAAATATCATTGGCCGGGGAACGTGCGCGAACTGGAAAACGCGCTGCGCCGCGCGCATGTGATGGCGAAGAGCGATGCAATCCTGTTGAGCGATCTGCCGCCGGAAATCTCGGGCCAATCCAGCAACGTGATCATGGCGGCGAGCGGCGGCGACTCGGCCGTGAGCGACGTCGCGGCCATGGCGCGCCAATTGTTCCAATGGGCCAAGCGCGATCCGAAATTGAAGGTCATCCCCGCGGTCGAGCGCGAATTGGTGATCCAGGCGCTGAAGGAGACGAGCGATAACCAGGTGGCGGCGGCCAAGCTGCTGGGCATCACCCGCGCGACTTTGCGCAAGCGGATCGAGAAATTCGGGATACAGCGGGAATTGAATGTGAAGTAAAGTGGCAAGCTGCCACCGGCCACCGCTCGCCTCCGGCGGCGAGCATTAACCAAGACGCAAACGAATTTTGACAGGAGCAAACGGAGGAAAAAGCCTCACGCAAAGGACGCAGCGGTCGCAACGAAGATGATTGAAATGGCTGGGGTGAAGAAATTCCAAGGCAGGCGAAAAATCCAGAGAAGGCTCTCCATGAACCTCAGGGGAACCGCAGTTATCTCATAAAGATCATCCTTTTTCTTTTCTCACCCCTCACCCTCAATCCCTCTCCAACATCCAACATCCAACATCCAACATCGAAGGGGAAGAAGGAAAGCGGCAAATAAACTACAAAGCAAAAGGTTTAACAACAAAGGAAACTAAGGGAACGAAGAAGAATGCACCTTCGCCCGACTGCTACATAACAGGGAAACATTCAATCCGCCTTCGCCTGGCTACGGCGCGGCAGGCGGTGCGACAGGGGAAACATCCAACATTTAACATTCAACGCCCAACATCGAAGGGAAACGGGAATGATTAGGATTAAGAGTAGGAGGTGATAATTGCCCTGCCACGGGGGGAATACGGCTTCCGCCTTCGCTAAAGCTTCGGCGCGACAAGCGCCGAGGACGCTCGCCCCACCAAAGGCACCAAGAGGTCAAGGGTGGAGACAGGAGGGAACGGAGAAAAAACCTCACGCAAAGGACGCAGCGGTCGCAAAGAAGATGATTGAGAGGGCCGGGCGCTGACGGCGCCGCGAAACTTCTGGGCGTGAAACCCACTACGCTGCTTTCCCGGATCAAGACGATGGGACTGAGCCGGCCCGGGTGACGAAACCTCAGGCTTGCGCAGGTTTCCTGCGCAGAATCCGCAAGAGGCTCATGCCGAGGGGCAGGAGCATCATTCCTCCGGCGAACACCGTTGACGCCTCAGGGACCGCCGCTGAAGTTGGTGCGGTGACAATAGGGCTGTCAGACACCGTGATATCAGCAAACTCGGCTGTCAAGAGAGCAGATCCCGGAACCCCCGAAAAATCTTCAAAATTGATCGCGCCGGTGTAACTCGGATCATAAACTGAATAAGAAGTCCAATCCGTCGAATTTGCCAAATTTACAGGGACGGAATAATAAGCGTTTTCTCCGGCAAGCCAGACAGATGCCCCCGGACGACCCAGTCCCAGGAAACCACCAATGCCTTCATAGGCAAAATTAATCCATTCTCCAGCTTGAACATTGAACGTGGTCGTATAGACGCCTGAACCCGCAGCCGTTTGGGTAAAGCCCAAAGCCTGCCCATAGGTTGCGTCGGGAACCACTATCCCCTGCCCGTTAGAATTCCAAGCTGTCAGGCCGGAAGAAAAATCATCACTGAAAACGATTTGCGCCTTCGCAGGAGTCGTCGCCAGGAAAGCAATGGTCAATGGTAAAACGAACAGTATTTTTTTCATCAGTCTTTATTTTTTAACGGGTTAACAATGAGTAAACAGCCTTTGATTGGTGATAATTTTGCAAATCGACCGTCAGTTATCTACCTAATTTTGAGACATATATATTCATTTTTGAGACAAGCGCACGGCTCTGGGGGAATGGGCAGCGCCTGCTCTTTGACAGACGCCGTGAACTGGCCTAAAATATCAATCGTGAGGGGTTTTACTTTCTTTCCAGTTGTTGTTTCTGCCGTTGTTGTGCTCGGCGGTTTCCTGGTTTCCGCGCGCGGCGACGTAAATGTCACGCAGCATCACAATGATTATATGCGCGACGGGCTCTACATCGACCCGGCTTTCACTTATTCGTCGGCTTCAAATCTGACGCGTGACGTGAATTTCAACGGCACGGTCGATGGCAATATTTTTGCGCAGCCACTCTACCTGGACAACGGTCCGGGCGGACGGGCCATGGTCATCGCGGTCACGGAATCCAACAATGTTTATGCACTTGATGCAGCCAGCGGCGCGATCATCTGGCAGGACCATCTCGGGGTGCCCGTGCCCACTTCCAAGTTGCCCTGCGGCGACGTTAATCCTTTGGGCATCACCGGCACGCCGGTGGTGGATTTGACGAACAACACGTTGTATGTGAATGCCATGATCACGCCCGACGGCGGAACGACCACCTTCGACCTCATTTACGCGCTGAATGTCGATACCGGCGCAACCAACACGGGCTGGCCGGTAAACGTGGACATGAAAGCGCAATTCGATGGAATGAGTTTCACGTCCAAGACCCAACAACAACGGGGCGCCCTCGCGGTATTCGATGGCTATGTTTATGTGCCGTACGGCGGATTGTACGGGGATTGCGGAACCTATCACGGCTGGCTGGTGGGCGTGCAGGAAAGCAATCCGGCGAACGTGCTCGCCTGGGCGACCAGCGCCAATGGCGGCGGCGCATGGGGAGTGGGCGGCGTCTCCAGCGATGACGGCGTGCATCCTTACTTTGCCACCGGCAACACTTTTAACGTATCCACCTGGGGCGGCGGCGATGCCGTCATTCGTTTTCAACCCGGCCCCGTCTTCAGCGGCCTGACCAATGATTATTGGGCGCCCACCAACTGGGTCGCATTGGATAACTCGGACCTGGATCTCGGCGATTGCGGTCCGTTGATCGTGAATGTGCCGGGCGCGACACCTTCCGAACTGGCAGTCGCGGTGGGCAAGGACGGCTACGCTTATCTTTTGAACCGGACGAATCTCAGCGGCATCACTCCGCCCGTGGCGAAACTTCATTTCGGGTCCAGCCCATTGCCGCAGGCCGTGGCGGCCTATCAGACCTTGCTGGGCACTTATATCGTTTGCCGCTCCGGCACGACCAGCCTTGATGCCTTTCAAATCACAGCTGCCAATCCCCCGGCCCTGGTCAGCGCATGGACCGTCAGTGAAAACGGCGACGGCTCGCCGTTTGTCACCTCCACGGATGGCACAAATGACACCATCGTCTGGCTCGTCGGCTCGGAGGGCGACCAAAAATTACACGGCTACAACGGCCAAACGGGCGCCGTGATTTTCAACGGCGGCGGCGCCAATGAATTGATGGCCAACACCCGGCGCTTCAATACCGGCATCGCCGCCCGGGGACGCATCTATATCGCCAATGACAATAAAGTCTATGCCTTCACAGTGCCGGTGCCTCCCATCAATTTGACACAGAGCACGGTCCTGCCGGATGGGGTCTTTCAATTAAGTTTCACGAATACGTCCGGCATGGGTTTCATGGTCTATGGCACGACGAACCTGTTTCTCTCCCTGACGAACTGGACGCCATTGGGCGCCGCAACCGAAATTTCGCCCGGCCAATTTCAATTCACTGATCCCAGCCCCATCAACTACGAGCGGTTCTATCGGGTCAGCTCCCAGTAAGACTAAATTTTAGAAATCAAAAGCGGGTCCGCAGATCACGTCAATTTCGCAGATCAAAAAACTCACGCAAAGGCGCGAAGGAATCATTTTAATGCAGGGGGCGATATTCCATGCGCGTCATCACTTCATTCTGCGCTGACCGGTTGTACCGTAATCATTGGCGTTCATTCGCGGTCAAAGTTTTTACAGCGTGCACACCGGCGAGATATCCCGTGGTCCAGGCGGCCTGAAAATTAAAACCGCCGGTGAGGCCATCGATGTCCAGAAGTTCACCGGCAAAATAAAGTCCGGGCTGGAGCTTGCTTTCCATCGTCTTGAAATTGACCTCGCGCAATTTCACCCCGCCGCACGTGACAAACTCGTCCTTGTTCAAGCTCTTCCCCAGCACTGAAAATTCCGTGCGCGTGAGTTGCTGCGCCAGGGCATGGGCCTGCGACCGCGTCAACACCGACCAGCGCGTTTCGCGCGCGATGCCCGAGGCCAGGACGAGCTGTTCCCATAAGCGCGAGGTCAACGGCGCCAACGACACATTCACCACCAGCCTGGCCCCGTGCGATTCGCGTCTCGCGTGGAATTCAGCGGTGATCTGTTCGATGGAAAAGCCCGGCACCCAGTTCACGAGCAGCGGAAATTTATAATCGAGCCGGGACAATTCGCGCGCGCCCCAGGCCGACATCTTTAAGATGGCCGGCCCGCTCAAACCCCAGTGCGTGACCAGCAACGGGCCGCGCTCGCGTAATTTTGCCAACGGCACCGCGACCTCGGCGATCTCCAACGAAACACCGGCCAATGAGGTCAGCCATGGTGATTGGATCTGGAAGGTGAACAGTGACGGCACCGGTGGCTCCAGCGTATGGCCCAGCGCCACGGCCAATCGGCCGGCCGCCACCGCGCGACATCCCCCGGTTGCCAGCAATAGCTTGTCACAGCGGATAACTTCTGCTGGTGATGGTGAAACAGGAGCCAGCGTGATCGCAAATCCGCCGGCGTCATGGGCAATCGATTCCACAGCGCAGTTCAATCGGAATTGGACGCCCGCCTTCATGGCGGCATCGTACAGGCAATCCACCACCGTTTGCGAAGAATCGGTGATGGGAAACATCCGCCCATCCGCCTCGGTTTTCAGCTTTACCCCACGGGATTCGAACCAGGCGACAGTGTCGCGCGCGGAAAATTGCTGGAACGGGCCGAGTAACGCCCGGCCGCCGCGCGGGTAACGCGCCGCAAACTCGCGCGGATCAAACAAGGCATGAGTGACATTGCAGCGGCCACCACCGGAAATGCGGACTTTATCCAAAAATCGAGCGGCCTTTTCGAGGAGCAAGACCTGCGCCCCCTGCTCCGCCGCGGCGATAGCGGCAAAGAAGCCGGCCGCGCCGCCGCCTACCACGATGATTTGATTTCCACTCACCCCGCCAGCATCCCAAAAATGCCGCACCGTGGCGAAACTTTCTATGAAGGAGGGCGAGTGGTGGTACTGACGGTGCGTTCGGCTTTGAGGGTGTGACCACTGGCAATGGTGTCAGCGATGAATTTCAAAAAACCGCCGGCCGGCCGGCACGGAATGACATCGAAGGGCACAAGGAAAGGGCCGGCGCGGACGACGTTCTTATCGTGCGCGTCAAAAACACCAAGATTATCCTCGTCTCGATAGTATGCGGAATGGGTGATTTTCTTGAAACCTTGAAGCGCAAACCAGGCATCAATCTCCGCTTCCGTGACGGGCACAATATCGAAGCGCGGCTGGGAAGTGACAATAGCCATGTCGCCGTCGGGTTGGACGAAGATGCCTTCGAAGATGTTCAAACCGGAGACGAGTTGGTTGTGAAGGTCGAGGCGTTCGAGATATTCCAGCGGGGTGGCTTCCCATAATTGAAAACGGCGGGCGTCTTCAGCGGATGAAACCAACGCGAGTTCGATGCCGGGAGAGAGGCCAAAGATGCCGTTGCGAGTGACTTTGAAGACGCGTTCACCTTCCTGAAAAATGTCGTGTTCCTGTCCGCCACGTCTAAGCCGGGGAACAATCGCGTCGGCGTCTAGCAGCAGACCCAGACGGCGTGCCCATTCACAAAGGCTTTCTTTCTGGCGGGCACTAGTGGGCGGCCCAGATGATTCTCCACTTGCCGTTGGAATTCTCCGGAGGTGATCGAGCGCCGCGCGGACAAAATCCGTCCGACCTGCTCCGAAGAAAGGAGCGGTTTTACGGTCTGGCTCTGGCTGTTTTTCCGCGTCACTGTCCATTACGATAACTCTCCGAAACCTGATTGACAAGTGAGGATTCCAACCGGTCCCCGATATTGAATGCTTGAAATCGTAATCTTCAAGGAATTTTAAACAACCGCAAACCCAAAACCATGCTTCTGTGAATGTTTCCGGCGCCCCACCAAAAGAAATACAGAATGCAATAACGGCGCGCACGGAGGACACGTCCCCCCGCGGGAATCAACCTCCCAACTTGATGAGTTCTTCCTGGATCTTCCCGATTTTGAGGACGCGAAAATTCTCGGGCAGGTCGCGCATGGGGCCCGCGTCCAATTCCCCCGTCTCCGGTTGAACGACGACTAGCACGATGACGGGCAGATCCATCATGCGCATTTTTTTGATGAAGTTTTGCCGTTCTTCATCCCAGGATTGCAGCACGCAGATGACACCGCTCACTGCTGAGACGTGGTTGAGCACGAGATTTTCCAACACGGAAAACGGCTTGTCCGCGCAGGCCTGAACAGAAGCCAGGATTTCCAGCATCTGGTCGGCATGCGCCACGCCGCGCCCGGCGGTGAAGCAGTACGTTTGCGAGCCGACGAACAAAAGGTCCAGCAACGATTCCTGCGTGAGCATGGTGCAGGCAAAGGACGCGGCCACGGAAACGGCTTCCTCCAGGATCTCGCTGAACGACTCACCGGTGAAGGTGTCGAGCACGAGCGCGTGGCGCACAAAGAATTCGTCCTCAAATTCTTTGACGATGGGTTTGCCGGCCTTGGCCCAACTGCGCCAATGGATGTGCCGCAGGGGGTCGCCGCGCCGGTATTCGCGCAGGGAAACAAACTCCTCGCTGCGCCCGATGTTGGCGGCGAGCGCGACGCCGTTCTCCTGGTATTTCATCATGCCCGGCAACGGCACGGAAGCGAGGTTGTAACGCTTGGGCAGGATCAGCATGGCGTCATTCGCGGGTGTCCTGACGAGCGAACGGAACAAGCCAAACGGGTCCGGCCGCGCCAGGGTGACGCCGGTAAAACGCAGAACGCCCCGACGCAACGGCACGACTTGCATCGATGTCTCCACTTCGCCGCGGACGGGCATCGGCGGGACTTCCGCCTCCTTGATCTCCGCAAGCCGAAATGGATTTGGCCGGCGGTTGCTGATGCTAAAGGGGGCCACCCGCTTGTTTTCACCACGTTGAAAGGCGAGCCAGTCATCAAAGGAGGGACGCGGATCAGCGCAGTTTTCCAGGAGGGTCAATCCCTTTTGCACGCCGGCCGTCAGATTTTTGACCTGCACAGTATACAACACCGGCTGCCCGGCGGTGCCAAAGCGCGGAAGGTTTCGGGTAGCCGAAAATTTGGCGCGGAAGGCCCAACTGCACGCAAACGCGAGGATCATGATCACCATCAAGAGCGCAAAGACCTGGTAGGTGACGGTATTCTGGGCATCCGCGCCGACCATCATGGACACACAAGCACTGCCGAAGACACATAGCCCCGCCGTCGTGAACCGCCGTCGCAGCCAATACACCACGGATGAGGTGCGGCGATAGGAATGGTAAAATATTTTGTAAACGAGTTTCACAATCTCAGCGACAGGCGATGAGTGATAAATGACATGCGCTTTACCGACAACTTAATGCCATCTCCTGTCACCGGCTACTCACGCCGGCACTTTTAATTTTTTCAAGATCTCATCAACAATGCCGCGCGTGGTCACGCCAGAAAAGCGGGCCTGCGGTTCGAGGACGAGCCGGTGGGCGATGATGGGGACGGCAAGCGACTGGATCTGCTCCGGCGTGACAAAATCGAATCCATCGAACAGGGCCGCCGCTTGCGCGACTTTCATCAGCGAAATGGAAGCGCGCGCGCTGGCGCCGAGCTGCACGCCTTTGGCAGTGCGCGTGGCGGCGACGATGTCGACCGCATAGCGTTTCAATTCGTCGCTGATGCGAACATCTTCGACGGCACGTTTGAGGGCCAGCACGTCGTCGAGCGTTACGCAGGGCTGGAGCGATTCGAGCGGATGATTGTGTTCCTGCGCAGTCAGGATGGCCACTTCCTCCTCCGCCGGCACGTAGCCGAGGGTGAATTGGAGGGCGAACCGGTCCATTTGCGCTTCCGGCAGCGGGTACGTTCCGCGAAATTCCACCGGGTTCTCCGTGGCGATGACAAAAAACATTTTGGACAGGTCACGGCGCTCGCCTTCGACGCTGACCTGGTTCTCCCCCATCGCCTCGAGCAAGGCCGATTGGGTGCGAGGCGAGGCGCGATTGATCTCGTCGGCGAGCAGGATGTCGGTGAAGATCGGCCCTTCATGAAAATTAAACTGCTGGTCGCGCTGGCTGAAGATCGAAACGCCGAGGATGTCCGAGGGCAACAGGTCGGGCGTGAACTGGATGCGCCGGAACCGGGCATCGATCGAACGCGCGAGGGCTTTGGCCAGGGTGGTCTTGCCGGTGCCGGGAAAATCTTCGAGCAGAACGTGTCCGCCGGCGGCGAGCGCGGAGAGAAGACTGCGCGTGGAGGCCGCCTGGCCGTGCATGATCCTGGAAATGTTCCCGGAAATTTTACGGTAAGTCTCGCGGGCAGCCTCGGCAGAAGAGGGCTGACGGGGAGCAGGCGCGATGTCCGGGGTTTTCATGGTCATATAAACAATCAGTTAGGGAAAAGTTCTGATAATTGTACGTTAAACGGCGAGGAACTTATAAATGCAGGTGTGACGGTAAACCTCCCCGGGGCGCAAGATTGTCGAGGGGAATTCCGGGCGATTGACCGAATCCGGAAAATGCTGCGTCTCGAGGCAGAACCCGGCGGATTTTTCATAATGGGCGCCGCCGCGGCCGGCAATCCCTTTAAAATGGATCGCGGTATAAAGCTGCACGCCGGGCTGGGTGGTCCAGGTTTCCATGACGCGACCCGATTTGGGGTCACGCGCGCGAGCCGCCAGCACGAGGTTTTTCCCGCCACCGTTGATGACGAAATTGCAATCGTAGCCGGACGCCGCTTCAGGAAATTTTGCCATCTGCGAACCGATGGTTTTCGGGGTAGTGAAATCCATGGCGGTCCCTTTGACGGATTTAATCTGTCCGGTCGGGATCAATTTTGCATCGGTCGGCGTATAAAAATCCGCCGCGAGCATCAATTCATGGTCCAGCGCACTGCCGCCGCCGGCCAGGTTAAAGTAACCGTGACTCGTCAGGTTCACAGGGGTGGGCTTGTCCGTGACCGCGGTGTAGTCCAGGCGCAGTTCGTTGGCATCGGTCAAGGTCACGAGGGTTTTCACTTCCAGGTTGCCCGGAAAGCCTTCCTCGCCGTCACGGCTGGTGTAGGAAAATTCCACGCCGTTCCCCTGCTCCACTGCGCGCCAGACCGCCTTGTCAAAACCGTGCTTGCCGCCATGCAATTGATTTTCACCTTCGTTGGCAGTCACTTTATAGGTGGTACCCTCGATCGAAAATTTTGCGCCGCTGATGCGATTGGCGACCCGCCCACAAACGCAGGCGAAGTGTCCGTTCCGCAGATAGCTCTCCAGATCATCGAAACCCAGGATGACGTCCACAACGTTTCCTTTGGCATCCGGGACCCGGATCGAGGAGATCCTGACGCCGTAATTGAGGAGGGTGCAGGAGACGCCATTCGCATTGGCGAGGGTGAATCGATCGACGGCGGTGCCGTCGGGCATTTTTCCAAAGGGGCTTTTTTCTATTTTCATGATGTACGCAACAACTCAGCGATCAGGCCGTCGGTAGTGTGTTCTTTTGCCTCGGCAGCCGGCTGCAGCTTCAGCGCGCGGACTGCTTTGGCCGTTTCGGGACCGATCACCGCGAGCTTCAGGCCCGGAAATTTTTTCATCAGTGCCGGCAAATCAAATCGCGCATGGAAACTTTCGACGGTTGAACCGCTGGTGAACGTAATCCAATCCGCGCCATGTTCCAGAAAATTCTTTGCCGCGCCAAAAAAATCCTCTGTTTCCACCACCGTTTTATACAGACCGATATCGTCGACGATCGCGCCGAATTCTTCCAACGCGCGCGGCAAATCGGGATTGGCATCCTGGGCACGCAACAGGCAGACCTTCGAATTTTCGATGCTGCCTTCCTTAACCATCGCTTCCGCGACTTTTTTTCCGAGGTAATCTTTGGGCATGGCATCGACCTGCAGATGCAGTTCACGCAATTTGGCGGCGGTGCCCGGCCCGACCGCGGCAATCCTGGCCCCACCCAAATCACGCAAATCCTGGAAGCGCTTAAAAAACAATTCAAAGAAGGTGGTCACACCGTTCGGGCTGGTGAACACGAGCCAGTCGTACGAATTGAGCGACAACAAGGCGTCGATGATAGCGTCAATCTTATCGGGCGTAACACCCTTGACGGCAGGAATTTCCAGGACCTCCGCGCCAAGCTCCGAAAGTTTTTGGGAGAATCCCGCCATTTGGAACCGTGAACGGGTGAGGACGATCCGTTTTCCGAAGAGCGGACGATTCTCCGCCCAATTCAATTTGTCGCGCAATTTCACGACATCGCCGAGAACGGTCAAGGCGGGGGGCGAGATTTTTTTTGATTTCACCAGCGCGGCGATGGTTGCCAGCGTGCCGGAGACGGACTTTTGCCTGCCCATCGTCCCGGATTCGATAACGGCCACCGGCGTCTCCGCCGGCATTCCGTGAGCCATGAGGGATTTGGTCCATTCAGCCATTTTCTCCGTGCCCATGAGCGCGACCTTGGTGCCGGGGATCTTGGCGATCTGTTCGTAGCGCAGGTTTGTTTTCGCATCCCCGGGACCTTCGTGGGCGGTGAAAACGGTGAAGGAGGAACAGTGATCGCGATGGGTCAGGGGGACGCCCGCGTAATTCGGCGCAGCGATGAACGATGAAACGCCGGGAACGACTTCGTAAGGGATTTTTGCCGCCGCGAGGGCTTCGGCTTCCTCGCCGCCACGACCAAAAATATAAGGGTCACCGCCCTTGAGCCGCACGACGTTCTTTCCTTCACGGGCGCGGGAAATCATCATTTCATTGATTTTCTCCTGCGGCACGTCCGTGCGCTTGCCGCGCGAAATGATTTCCGCTTCCGGGCGCGCCAGGCGGAGCAGGACCGGGTTAACCAGCAGATCATAGATGATCGCGTCCGCGCGCCGGAGCAAATCCGCGCCGCGCAATGTCAGCAATTCCGCATCGCCAGGCCCTGCCCCGACGAGATAGACCGTGCCTTTTCGTTTCATTTTGGCGGATAATACCGAACAATTCCGCCTGAGCAAAGACGTTTGAAATTTTGTTTGGACTTTGCAGCGGTGTCATTGCCGCGTATACATTTCGCGTGTCACAATCCGGTCAACCCGAACTTAACGCTGCGACCCGCCTTTGCGCGGTCTATGGTTATCCCATCAGACATTCCGCTTCGCCGGCGATGCACAACGCCGCGTTCGCGAAATTGGGGCTGAACTGGCGCTATCTCGCGTTTGAAGTGGACCCGAAAAATCTTCGCACCGCGATCGAGGGCGCCAGGGCGATGAATTTTGCCGGCCTCAACCTGACCGTGCCGCACAAATTACTGGCAGTGAAAATGGTGGATGTTCTGGACGCATCCGCAAAGAGGTTTGGCGCGGTCAACACCATAAAATTCGAGACCGGACGCAACGGGAAATGCCGCACGATCGGATTCAACACTGACGCCGACGCCATCGTCACCGCCCTGGATGAAGATTTGAAAATCAAATTGCGCGGCGCGAAAGTGCTGTTGCTGGGCGCGGGCGGCGCTGGCCGAACAGCGGCATTAAGACTGGCGATGGAAAATGTTGCGGAACTTTTCCTCATCAACCGCACGCGCAGCAAAGCGGAGGCGATCGCCCGGGAAATCAAAAAGCGGTGTCCCCCGGTCAAGGTTTCCATCGGCTATCCAAAAACGAAGATCGATCTGTTGTTGAATGCCACGTCGCTTGGGCTGAAGGCCGGCGACCCATCGCCGTTGGATGAAAAACAATTTTCTTTGCGACAAACTGCGGCGGTTTATGACATGATTTATCGCCCGGCGGAAAGCAAGTTGCTCGCTGCCGCAAGAAAAGCCGGTTGTAAGACTGCCAACGGCCTGGGAATGTTGCTTTATCAGGGCGCCGCGGCGTTTGAGATCTGGACGGGCAAACCCGCGCCGATCACCGCTATGCGCCGGGCATTAAAATTGAATATTTATGGGCATTGAGCCGATGTTTGATTCACATACATGGTCCGCTGTCCCCTTTCATTTCTGGTCGGCGTGTTTTTTTGCGCTCGGCTGCATTGTCGGGAGCTTCTTGAATGTCTGCATCCATCGGATGCCCCTGGGATTGAGCATCGTTACGCCGCCGTCGCATTGTCCGCATTGCAAGTACTCCATCCCATGGTATTTGAACATTCCCCTCATAACGTGGCTGTTTTTGCGCGGTCGTTGTAAAAATTGCGGCGCCGGTATTTCACCGCGCTATTTCGTGGTCGAATTGCTCACGGGCGCCGCCTTTTTGGGTTGCTGGCTGAAAGCCGGTGATCCGGATGCGACTCTCCATTCGATGCCCCTGGCGCTGGTCTATGCCATTTTCTTTGCGGGATTGATCTGCGCCACGTTCATCGACATCGAACATTTCATCATTCCTGATGAGATCACGCTGGGGGGAATCGTGGTCGGCCTTATCGCATCACTTTTTTTACCGCAACTGCAGGGAGACCATTCCAATCTCCAGAGCCTGGGTCATAGTCTTCTGGGCGTGGTGGTCGGGGCCGGAATCATCTATGCCATTTTGCGCCTGGGGAAATTGTTGTTCGGGCGGCAGAAATTGAAATTGCCGTCGGAAACGAAAATCGTCTTTTCGGAGACCTCACTTTATTTCAGTGGCAAAGAGATCGCCTACGAAGAACTTTTTTACCGCAAATCCGATGTGATCGTGCTGCACGCGCAAACGGTGGAACTGGTGGACCGATGCTATAAAGATGCGCAGGTGCGGCTTTCACCGTCGGCACTGGATATCGGCGGCGAAAAGATCGATCCCGATACAATTGCGTGCATGGAATGCGTGACGAACGAAATCGTCCTGCCGCGGGAAGCGATGGGGTTCGGCGATGTAAAATTCATGGGGGCGATCGGCGCGTTCATCGGCTGGCAGGGAACGATTTTCTCGCTGGCGGCAAGTTCATTGATCGGCGCAACGGTGGGAGTGACATTGATATTGATGGGCCGACGCGAGTGGTCATCGAGAATGCCGTACGGCCCATATATCGCACTGGCGGCGGTGATCTGGGTTTTGGCCCATAAAAATTTGTTTCCCTGGCTGAATCCCTGATTCACTGGAGAAGCACAACGTCTTCCATGATGGATTCTATTATTTTTGGCAATTCGGAGGACATCAAGGCAGTCTTATGAAAATTATCGGCTTGAGGGGAATTCAGGGCTCGACGGAGTCTCGCCCCACCATGAAAAATATTTGGGCGGCGCAGCAGCACCGCCCCACCCTCAAAATGATTTTCTTCGCGTCTTTGCGCCTTTGGTGAGTTTAGATTTAATCTGCGAAATCTGCGGATTCAAAGTCTGGTCAGACTGTGGACGATGAAGTCTGACTTACTGAAACTGCAAGTAAACCCTGCTTCCATCGCTCCGCAAACTTTGGGCGGCACCTTGTTTCAAGAAGAGACGGGAGGATTCGACCTTGCCGGTCTGCAACAGGTAAAGCTCCACCGTTTTGGCGCGGTTCGCAGCCAGTGTTTCCAGATCATTTTCACTGATCGGTATCGTCGCCAACAGCACTGCTTCCGTGGGGCTGGGTAGCGGGTCGAGTTTGGTATGATAAACAACCGGATTCTTTTTTGCAGTCACCATGAGCAATGAAGCGCCTTTCAGTTCCTTTTTCGGCAAAACATCCGCGGCGTAAAGCGCCAGGTTGGTGTTGGCGGCGAGGAGTTCCGGGGTGATCTTGCCGTCGGCAACAGCCTGGCGGTACAGCTTTTTAATCCACTTTTCACGGTCGTCGGGCGATAAAACGATCTGGTCAATCGAATTGGTCGCCTGGTCAGATTTACGGAGGTTCATCCAGATCGACTCGCGAATCTGTTTGTCGAGGGCGACACGGGCCAGGCCATCGCGGTCGCCGACCGGGTCAACGCTTCCGGAGATCTGTAGTTGCAAGCCGGGACGGTTGTAGAGGACGTTGGTCATCACACCCAATTTCTTGAAGTCATCCGGCGTCAAATCCGCGCTGCCGGCCGTGAATTCATCGTAGCTCAGTTCATCACCGCCACCGCCAAAGACCGCGCCGAGCAATGAAAATGGCGAGGTGGCAACTTTTTCGAGGATATTCATGATGACACGCTGGACGACTTTGCTGATGCGGAATTTGGGGTCATCGAGGCTGCCCTGGATCGGCACGTCCAATACGATTTTTCCGTCACGGTCCTTCAACAATGCGATGGCCAGGCGCACGGGCAAATGCGTCGCATCCGGGCTGTCCACGTGTTCGCCAAAAGTGAATTGATCGAGGACGATGATATTTTTGGAGTCCAACTTCCTGCCGACGATCTGATATTGCAGATCGAGATTCAACTTTCCTTCGGCGATGCCATAGCCGGCAAACATACCCGAATACGGACTGGTGGGCGTCAGGTCCACATTCGTCATGGAGATCTTAATCGTATTGGTCAGTGTCTGGCTGAAGGGATTAAGCGTGCCAGTGATTTGGGCGCTGCCGATACCTTCGATGACCGCATGCAAATTCATATCGGCGGAGTGAGACAGGGAGATATTCGAAATGGTGCCGCTCACTTGTTCAACCTCCAAATTCACCGGTGGATTCATGTGGCGATCCGTAAAAATAATGGTCTCATTCGTGATGACGATTTCATCGATGGAAAATGGCGGCAGCACCGGAGCAGCACCAGCGATGGAATTTGTCTCCGCCACCGGTTCTTTTGCGGCCCCGGCCGGCACCGCGTTCGTGGGAGCCAGCAATGGACTCGGCAAATGCAAGGCATTGAAGACATTGATGGTTTTATTGCTTTCAACGATGATCCGCTCGTAGGGATCGCTGATGACCAGTTTTTTCAACGACAGGCTTTCCGGATTCAAACTGACGTCGATGCCGTGATACCAAATCGAACTCCATTTCACCAAATCTTCGGCCATCACGCCGTCCACGGTGTGAAAACCATCGAGCAACATGTCGCCCTGAAACTCAACCTGCGGCAATTGGCCGGGCGGGGAGCGCAGACTCACCGTTCCGCCAAAACCCACCTGACTGTTAAGAATGAATAAATTGAGCTTCGGCTCCAGATAGGGATCCAGCGTGCCAAGATCAAGTTGATGAAGGTCGAAGTGGAGGTCGGCAGTGGGCGGCTGGAGCAAGGCAGTCGCATCTGCCTTGATGGATCCGCTCTTGTTCCATTGCAGAGACACTTGCACCGTCATATTTGTGCCGGGCACATTGGAAAGGTTCTTTGCCCCGAACATGATCCCGGTCAAATCCAATTTTGCCGGGCGGGAATTTCCCCAATCTTCAAAGTGCACGGCGCAATTCGACACCTCCAGGTCGTCAAGGGTGCCGCTGATCTGATTGGTGCCGGCAACCAGCAAGGCAAAGACATTCGTCACCGCCTGGAGAATCATAATGTTTGGCGCCAAATTTTGCGCGACCAGCGGCATGTTCTCTGTGGCAACAGGCGCATTCGTACTCGCGACCCTGGCGACATAGGGCTGGTGGTTTTCCAGGGCAAGCCCGGCGTCCGCAATGCGTATCTGCTCAATGACCACCGCCAGCGGCTTTGGTTTGGCCGTGGATTTGGCAGGCGCGGCATTGGTCGTGGGATCAGCATTTGAAAGGCGCGCGAGGATATCTTGAAAATTGAACGCCCCGTCTTTGTCCCTGGCGACATGCAGGTAAGGTTTGGTGACGCTGATTTCCTGGACAACCCAGGCTCTTTCGAAAATCGACCAAAATTTGAAATTCACATAGGCTGCATCAAGAGAAACGAACGGCTGGCCGTCCTTTTCATTGATCTGCAAACCGCGGATGGTCGCTGAAAAAGCAAAAGGATTAATCTTAACCTTTTGGATGGAAACATCGCGGCCGAGTTGGCGGGACATCTGTTTTTCAGCGAGGAGACGGACGATCGGCGGCAGGATCAAAAAGCCAATAACGGTATAAATGACCGACAAGGCAAAGATCCAGGCGATGAACCTGCGGCGCGATGAAAATGGATTCGGGATGTTCAACTGATTGATGAGAACACAGGAATCATCCCAAGAAACGGCCCCAATGGTCAATCTTATAGCCGTACTCTAAACGGCGCCAATATCCGAAGAGGTCGAATTAACAGAAAGCGCAGGCATTTATTCAGTTAAAGGAGGCGTCGGAGTTGTTCAAGGCGCTTGGATACATTGAGCGGCCTGGATCCGACCGGTTGCGTTTTCAACCCGGAGCAGCGTCCCGTGATAGATATGCAAATAATATATGTTGCCGGATTTAACCCGGAGGGTGGTCACAGAATCCTGGGTATGGGCCAGGGTAAGCGACATCGCAAGATTCGGTGCGGGCGGAATTTTGTAGACGATTTCCCCCGGATCAACTGTGTGAAGGAAGAATTCATCGCGGTTCAGGCTGGCAATCTGATGACCCTGAAACATGATGGGGTGAGCGATGTCTAAAGGATCTTCCATGTCCCGATAGAGGCACACGACCGCTTTATCAGCAGGCACAGGGATAGCCTGCAATGGAATTGCGGCCGGCGGACCGGTGGTTTGCCCGGATAGCGCTGTCGATAAGCCTCGAACAGGGAGATAATATAATAACGACCTCGACCAGTAACCTTTATACAAATCCGGGGCATCAGGATTTTCCAGCAGGCACAATGAATTGCACCAGGCCAGCTCCGCATTCGTTAAATTGATCAAGCCGACGTATGAATTCAGGAAGGAAATATTGTGCCGGGTCACAGTGACCAGCCCGGCGGACAAGACCGTTGAAAGCAAAGCAGTCCCCAGCGCCTGACCAAATTGTTTGCCGCCGGAAACAATCGCCCCGTGTCCAATGACAACCATGAGATAGTCGATCTGCTTCCGGGTGGCAATCAGGTGCAAGCTGTTGGTGATCGAGGGGTCGGCCAGAAATTTTTCTTCGGGAAGCTCTCCGCTCGAACTCATCGACTCAAGTGTCTGGTGAATGACTTGAGATAATGCCTGCCGATATTGGCCATCTGATCTCACGTCTTCAGAAAGCAATACGGGAAAAGTCATCTCAACCGGCGGGTCATTCGGCTGTTCAGCCGCCCGGACCGGTTTTTTCGGATCAAGAAAAGCGCCTAAAACCGGGGCTTCAGCAAATCCGACGTCATAGCCTTTGGCCTGAAGGGCCTGGCTGGCATTCGACAGTAAATTGCTCGCAACCATTCTTGAATCCCGAAGCACGACGTATTGATTGCTCACGCCCGAGGTGTCAAAAAAATTGTCGCATCAGCCAGCAGGCCGACTCTTCCGACATCCTCGACTGGAAACGATGGCGTGGTTTGGACGTAGGTGTTCGGTGGAGGGGGTGGAGGTGGCGGGGTAACACAACCGCTCAAGGCAAAAAGCGCGGCAAACAAAACATGGCGGGATGATCAAAACATTCACCGGGATGGGCCCGGCGCAATCCGGCCTGCCGGAGTTCAATGTGCTGAATTTTACGAATGCGACCGGGTCAAATTATGTGGCGGTCATCCCGCTGTATGCGACCAATTCCGGCGTTCAACTGATCAATTATGGCGCGGATTATGTGGTGGGGACCACCAATTACGACACGTCATTAAATAATTATCCGATCGTAATGACGGCGAGCAATTTCACTTATTTCATGATCACAAACTTTTTGACCGGAAAGCCCACGACCTTCGACGCATGGGTCTACAACAATGGACCGACGAACCTATGGTTCGCCGCCGGCGGAATCTACCTGACGAATTATTAAGCGGCAACCTGCCGCCGGACAATTTGAAACGCAAAGGCCATAGAAAACAGAGAAGCCAGGAAATAAATGGTTGAGGTGGATTAATGCATTTTGGTTGCGGCGACTGAAGTGAGTGATAGTCTCAACGCAACGCGGCTGGGAAATCAAATGAAAATTCAGCGTATCAATATGGGCAGGGTATGGTCATTTGCAAATGTCCTGGTGAGGCTGCTGTTGTTGGCAGCAGGCGGTGCGGCGACCCATGCAGGACCCGGGCCGGTAGATTCCGACGTCGTTTTCTCGAACTGCCTTACAGAGAAGACCGGCTCCTATACTTTTCCGAACCCAACCGGCCGCCTGCCCGAAGATTTCGAATTTTATTTTGTATGTACAAACGATGATGCCGGCAGCGGCATTAGAAAAGGACAGGTGGTTGCCCCAAATTCTTTTTTTAGTTCTGACGGTTCAGCTCCCCCCACATGGACTTACTTTTTTGACGGGACTAATTCCGTAACGATAGCCTGCGTCAACTGGAAGCTGTACACGAACAACAGCGCTGAAGACCAGCTTGACCAGATCCAGATTGCCAGCCCGAAACATTCCATCGGGACCTGGTCGTCCGGGCCCAGCTCTGTCTCAAATTTTGTTTTAGAGGCCAGGTGGAAAACCCATGCGCAATCCGCGAGCACGGAAATTGTTTATTCCAACGCAATGGAAAACTATTCCACCAGTGCTTCGATTATCGTTCAGGATTATTCCGGCAGTTTTTCCGTTCCAAATCCCATGGGAAAATTGCCCCGGTTTTTTGAGTTTTACCTGGTTTGTACGAACGACGACCCGTCCGATCATTACGCGAAAGGCCAAGTGGCATCTCCGAACTCGTTATGGGATTCTCCCTACCCTGACCCAAAAACATGGTGTTATATATTTGACGGAACCAATGGGATAATCCTGTTTAAACTTGGCAATCCACCCTCCACAACAGAAATCGTCAGTCCTTCTCATCCCGATCCCCTCAAGCTTCGTAACATTGTGTCTCTGGATAATTTTATGATCCTGGCGAGGCTCATAACAGACAGCGGTGGAGTCATTGTCTCGAATAACCTGACGCATGATGGCGGGGTTTACACTTTTGCAAATCAAACAGGCCGTGTGCCACGAAATTTTGCTTTGTATTTTGTTTGCCTGAACGACGATGAGGACAGCGGGTTCAAGGCAGGCCAGGGATTCTCTCCGAATTGCCTTACCGTCAACCGTGATCCAGTGGATTGGTCATATTCTTTTGATGGCACGAATTCAGTCACCATCTTCTGTCCACAATTTGATAATCGAGCCGTGATAACTGCCAGCGAGAACCATCAGGATCGCATACAAATCGCCGACCCGCAGAGTGGCCCACTCCTCACACAGCACCTACAGACATCCCTCACCAATTTTGTACTCGTGGCAAGGTGGGAATAAGGTTATTCACCTTCTCTCGCACTCCGGTTCGTTGTGTCGATTTTGTTTCCGGGCAACATTACATTCTGCCGTTTTGTGGTTAAATCAGGGTTGAATGCAAACTTGCTTTCA
>DASXDM010000010.1:0-37434 GCA_036490655.1 Verrucomicrobiia bacterium
TGTCTCACCCCTCACCCTAACCCTCTCCCCGTTGAGGGGAGAGGGAACAGCGAGAGAACGCTTCACAGTGATTGGAAAGGCAGATGGTGGACGACGGGCTCATCCGTCTTCGCTGCGCTACGACGCGACAAGAGGGGTCAATGTGGGAGTTTTTCTATGCTTCAAAAGAGAATGGATGCAGTCCTTTGCACACTGCCAATCAGGACGAGCACTTTTAGACTCCAGACGGCGCGCACGGAGTGACGCGCCCTACCAGTTCCTGAAATGCCACTCTCTCAGTCGACCAGCCGCTTGGTCAGGTTGCCGTAGGCATCAATGCGGCGATCGCGCAGGAAAGGCCAATGCGTCCGCGTCACGTCCACTTTGGCGAGGTCAACGGGCACGATCAAAATCTCCTCTTCACCGGTGGAGGCTTTGGCGAGGATCTCGCCCGAGGTGCCGGCGACAAAACTTTGCCCCCAAAATTCGATGCCGTCGCCGCCCACGCCGGAAATCTTTTCCAGGCCCACGCGATTGGGCACGGCGACGTAGCAACTGTTGGCGATCGCATGGCCGCGCTGGAGCACCTCCCAGGCGCTATGCTGTTTGGCGCCGTATTCTTTCTTTTCCGACGGATGCCAGCCGATGGCCGTGGGATAGAAAAGGATCTGCGCACCCTGCAAGGCCGTCAAACGCGCGGCCTCGGGATACCATTGGTCCCAGCAGATGAGGACGCCGATCTTCCCGTATTTCGTCTGCCAGGCCTTGAAGCCCAGGTCGCCGGGCGTGAAATAAAATTTTTCGTAGAAGAGCGGGTCATCGGGAATGTGCATCTTCCGATAGATGCCCAGCAGCGAGCCGTCGGCATCGATCACGGCGGCGGTATTGTGATAAACGCCCGCGGCGCGTCTCTCAAAGAGGGAGGCGATGATAACGACCTTGAGCTTTTTCGCCAGCTTGCAGAAGGCATCGGTGGTCGGCCCGGGAATCTTTTCGGCGAGCGAGAAATTTTTATGGTCTTCGCTCTGGCAAAAATATTGCGAGCGGAACAATTCCTGGGTGCAGATGATCTGCGCGCCCTGGCGGGCGGCACGCGCAACCAGCGCAAGGTTCCGTTTCAGGTTCGCATCGGGGTCGGCGGAGGCGGTGGTTTGGATGAGTCCAAGTTTGACCACCTGGGAGGCAGCGCGTTTCATTTTCCGGTCGGCGAGATGCGAATGGTATGCTCCATCAGATCCGTGGCGCCGCGCACTGAGCCGGCGGGAGGGACGTCCTGGCCGAAAAGTTCGCGCGTGAATTTGCCGAGCGTTTCGTTGGTGGGGCCATAGCCCTTGTGATAGATATTGTATTCGAGATCGTAGAGCAATTGCTCGGCGGAGGCGTAGCGCTGGGCGGGATCGCGCGCCAGGCAGCGCTGCATGATATCGTTCAACGGCCCATCGATCCGCGCATCCATTTTCCGGAAATCGGGGACCTCCATATTCAACACCCGCTGGCGCGATTCGTCCGGCGTCTCGCCTTTGAAAATGTTCCGGCCCAGCAGCAGGTTGCCGAGCACGACCCCGACGGAAAAGAGGTCCGACCGCTTGTCGGTGATCTGGAAGTCCGCCTGCTCGGGGCTCATATAATCCGCCTTGCCGGCGACGACTTCCCCTTCCTGGTCCGTCAAAAATCCGCGCGCCTTGGCGATGCCGAAGTCGGTCACTTTCACATCACCCTCATAGGCGATCATGATGTTCTTGAAGCTGATGTCGCGATGGACGATGCCGAGCGGTTTGCCGTCCTTATCGGCCTTGGCATGGGCGTAGGCCAGGCCGCGCGCGACGCGGCTGGTGATGAACACGGCGAGTTCCCTGGGCAATTGGCGTTTCTTATCGACCAACTGGTGGGAGAATTGTTCCAGGTTCACGCCGCGGATCAATTCCATGCAGATAAAGCAGACGCCCTTGGCCTCGCCGAGGTGATAGGTCTGCACGATGTTCGTATGGATCAAGTCGGCGACGAGCTTGGCCTCGCCGATGAAATTCTCGATGAACATCTTTTGACTCGCGAAATTCGGCCGGATGATCTTGATGGCGACGCGTTTGATAAAGTCGCGGGAGCCGTGCTGCTCGGCTTCGAAAACGATGCCCATGCCGCCCTCAAAGATTTTGCGGACGATTTCGTAACGAAAGTCACTCTGGATGGTAAACAGAGCCATACCCTTATGGTCAGCAATTACGGGACGAAGTCAAGCCCCGCCCTTTTAAAATGCCGGGGAAGCCAAAATATTTTGTGTTTTTTTACTTGCGCGATTGGCCTGAAATTCCTTTATTCGATGCAAGTCACACGACTTTTAACCAAACATTAACAATTAACCAACCAACAGGAAGGACCGAAGTTATGGCTAAAGCACTCTCGAAATCCCAATTGGCCGCGGCAGTTGCCGAAAAGGCCCAACTCTCAAAGAAACAGGCCGGCGAAATTCTCGAACACATCGCCGCGCTCGCTTATAAACACGCGAAAGACACGTTCACGCTCCCCGGCATCGGCAAACTCGTTCTGCGCAACCGCGCCGCACGCATGGGCCGCAACCCCAAAACCGGGGAAACCATCCAGATCCCGGCGAAGCGCGTGGTGAAGTTCCGCGTGGCCAAAGCCGCCAAGGACGCGATCCTCGGTGCCAAGTAATCGATAGTTTTCTCACAGGCGCCCTGGTTTCCAGGGCGCCTTTTTTATGCCTTTTTTAGGTCTGTGGGGGCCTCTTTATCAACCTTGAAAGGGCACATAGTGGAGCGCGGATGCCCCCTCACCCTAGCCCTCTCCCCCGAGGGGGAGAGGAAACAGGGAGAGGACATTTTGCAGTCATTTGAAGGCAGGTTCATCCGTCTTCGCTGCGCTACGACGCGACAAGGGGGTTCAATGCGCGGTGTGCAAGGGACTGCGCCAGTTTCCCGGGGCTTTTAAGGAAGGTTGGTATAAACAATTTTCACGCTCATCCCATTGGCGAAGGAAAAGCGGCAGAGGACTGCCGCAGTCCACAACCTCGCGGAATTTTTGGTGCGGGCTTTTGAGGCGACAGTTTTTCTTCAGACGCTCCAGTTCATAACGGCGGCTAAATGGCATGGCGGGAAGGGTAGCTTTCTGTTGTCTCACCCCTCATCCTTGCCTTCTCCCCGTTGAGGGGAGAAGGAACAGGTGGCGGACGCCTACGTCACAAATAAATCGAATAGATGTCGGCCGCGATTGAAACTTTCGAATATCTAAGATCGTCCGCCGGCCATCCTCCACAACCTCGCGGAATTTCGACCGGGGCTTGGGTTCTCGCGGCGACAGTTTTTCTTCAAACGCTCCAGTTCATAACGGCAGCCAAATGGCATGGCGGGGAGGATAGCTTTCTGGTGTCTCACCCCTCATCCTTGCCTTCTCCCCGTGACCCATCTTCGCAAAAGCTACGATGGGGCAAGGGGGAGAAGGGACAGGTGGCGGACGCCTTCGTCACAAATAAATCGAATAGGTGTCGGCTGCGATTGAAACTTTCGAATGGCGCGGGCGCCGTTCGCGGACATCGCAGCACGATGTCCCTACCGGGGAATTGATGGTGAATCGCAGGACAGACTTTTTCTTTTTCATCCGCGCAATTCCGCGTAACCTGCCGTGGAAATGAAACCTCGTGTTCGATTTGCTCCTTCGCCGACCGGTTATCTGCACATCGGCGGCGCGCGCACCGCGCTGTTCAACTGGCTTTACGCCCGCCACACGGGCGGCACTTTCGTCCTGCGCATCGAGGACACGGACACCGCGCGTAATTCGCAGGAGGCCGTTGAGGTCATTTTGAACGGGTTGCGCTGGCTCGGGCTCGACTGGGATGAAGGGCCGGTCACGGCGGATGCCACCGGCGCGAGCAAAGGCCAGTTTGCACCCTATTTTCAGTCGCAACGAAAGGACAATTATCAGCGCCGCGTGGAGGCGCTCCTTTCCCGCGGCCTGGCTTATGAACACGAAGGCGCGATCAAGTTCAAGATGCAGCGCGAGCCCGTGGTGATCAAAGACCTGGTCGTCGGCGAAGTCGTCCGCAAATTGACCGATCGCGAGGAAGTGGATCCTGATTTCGTCATCCAGCGATCGGACGGCCAGCCGGTGTTCCATCTGGTCAATGTCATCGACGACCTGGAGATGGACATCACGCATGTCATCCGCGGCGAGGACCACTTGAGCAATACGGCGAAGCACATCGCGCTGTTCAAGGCCTTCGGTGTGCCGGCGCCGCACTACGCCCATATCCCGCTTATCCTAAACAAGGATGGTTCCAAGATGAGCAAGCGCGACCAGGGGGCATCGCTCACGAGTTATCTCGACGAGGGATTTTTGCCCGAGGCCGTGGTGAATTATCTGTGCCTGCTCGGATGGTCGCCGAAGGACAATCGCGAAAAATTGTCGCTCGCGGAAACGGTCGAGCTTTTTGACCTGCCGCAAATCCTGCGGCATAACGCGCGGTTCGATTATGAAAAGCTGCTGTGGCTGCAGGGCGAATACGCGCGCGAATTGAAGGATGACCGCTTTTATGAGCTGGCCGTCCATGCCTTTGCGAAGGCGGGGATCGAGACGAACAAATTTCCGCTCGCCTACGTCAAAGCCGCGCTCGATACCTGCAAAGGCAAATTCAAGATGTTCAGCGAACTGCCCAACTATGCGGGATTTTATTTCCGCGATGAGATCAACTATAACGCGGAGGCGCAAAAAAAAGATTTTATTCCTGAAAACAAGCCCCGGCTGCAAAAGCTTCATGATGCTTTTGCCAAACTGAACTCATTCACCGCGCCGGATTTGGAAGCGGCACTGAAGGGCACCGCCACCGAATTGGGAGTGAAAGCGGGCGTCCTGGTCCATCCCTGCCGCCTGTCAACGACCGGTAATACGTCGGGCCCGAGCTTGTATCATTTGCTGGAGGTGTTGGGAAAAGAGAAATCGCTGGCCAGGGTTGAGCGGGCACTTTCGAGTTTCTAGAGCAATGGTTTTGGAGTGCGGGTCTGTAATCCGCAGCAACAATCTCGTAGGATGATTACAATTCATTTTGAATGAAGTCGGCGAAGTCGTCTCTCGCGGTGATTTCAGATGCACCTCGGTAATCACCAGGAGCCAGAGCCGTTACCTCATCTTTTGTTTTTCGATTTTCGGCTAAGAAAAGACCTGCTTCGCTGTCCGAACGGTTGCAGCACAAGCCGGGAGAGATTTTCTGGAACAAATCCAATACCTTTCCACGTGGCGTTCGAGAATGAAATGGATCCGAGTAATTCGCATACTTTTTATTCTCAGGATTTGCAACAACAGCTTGAATGACGCCCTCTTTCCCGCTAAAGAGAAATCTAAGCTCGGGTTCTATAAATGGACCAAGCGACAAACCGACAAAGGAAATTTTGTCCGCAGCCTGTATATCATCTCTGGCGCGCTCCCAGATACTTCGGAACAGTGGGTACAGGGGTCTGTGCTGCCAATTCAGTCCAACCGCAGAATCAAACTCAGTTTGGTCAAGCAGTTTGCCATCAGGGGAAATAATTTCCCACGGTAATAGAACTGGAGGGTCCAGCTCCGCGACCTCTGGTGTTGAAAGATCTACGAGTCTTTGACGGGTAGGAATCTCAAACATTTGATCCGTTGTAAGATTCAGCGAACTGCCTTTTGGCGGGTGCAGCTCGAAAACAAACCCACGTGTAGTTGGCAAAACACTCGTGCCATGCAGCTTCAGATGGCAAAATCCAGGGGTCTTAGTCCAAGAGGAATCAAATGGGTAAAGAAAACCACTGGTTATAGCTTGACTCATTCTTGCAGGCGCGCTTTGAGAAATTGGCTGTGGATGAATTTCCCCGCGACTGCGTGATGCTCTTAGCAAGCGATGCTCGAAGTATGGATCGTAGTTGAAGGAAATAATGGAAATATCCCCCCTCAGTTCGCTTTTTCCCTCAAACAAGAGTTGTATTAAAGCTCGATAATCGGATGTGGGCCAGGAGTTGGTTTCTGGATCATTTAGTGCAAAGACAAATCGCATCAGCTTCTTCAATTTTAGGATTTCATCAGCGCGTATTCCGCCTTGCGCTAAATTGCTCAACTCATCCATCGTTGCAAAGTCGCCGGCCCGCAAAAGCTGTGTTGTTTTGGAAAATGAATCGTAATATACTCGAACTGTGCTTTTCCGAACCCACTCACTAACGTTATCTACGCCTTCATCAGCGAGGCGTTTTGCAAATTCCTTGAGAAACGATTGACGGTCACACATTAGAACCGTGAGCGCATTCGCATCTGGGTAGCCAGAAGTTTTTGATGCGCCCGCACCCAAAAGGATTACATGCTTTTTCGGCTTCATCAGTCTCTAAGTGTTTGTTGGAGACAATAGCAAAACTAATGGAATCGTAGTATAAAAAAGCTGCCCCAGCCGACGGGCCAATTTGCGTTGGTTTTAAGAAAGTGGTGGCAGGACCCGGAATCGAACCGGGGACACAAGGATTTTCAGTCCTCTGCTCTACCAACTGAGCTATCCTGCCAGCACAAGCGGTCATTCAATCATCGCCCCGCCAAAATGGCAAGATTATTTGCTGAGGCCACGCTCACTCGCATGAACAAACTGCACAACTTTATTGCCATCGAGGCGTTTGGATAAATCAATGGGATCGCCCACGGAAACTTCTTGAGGATTCACCTGGTAGGCCCAGACTTCAAAACGGGTCAGTTTGGCCGCGCCGTAAACCGTTGAGAACGCGCCGTCCACCGCGTCCAGACCCTGCGCAACTTTTATCCGTCCAATGCGCGGGACGTTATACCGCGCGTCAAAGGTGAACCATTTGTTCCCCAGATAAACTTCGAAGTAGGCGTGAAAATCCATCGGCGTGCCCGGGTCAACATAGCCGATGTCGGGCAGGTGTCCGGTCACGTAACGTGCGGGCAAATTGAAGGTGCGACACAGCGCGATCGCCGCATGGGCGAAGTCGCGACAAACGCCGTAGCGCCGTCCGATGACTTCAGAAGCGGACAGATCGGAACGGCCCGATAAGGTGCGGTATTCGATGTTATTGTGGACCCAGTCGCAAATGGTCTGCACGCGCTGGAGAGGATTGGTGATCTGCCCGAAATTGTTCCAGGCCAGATCGAGCAGCTTGTCCGAGTCGCAATAACGGCTGGGCAGTGTGTATCGCAACGTCTCGGGCGGGAGTTCATTGACTGGAAGGATTTGGCAGGGCACGTCCCGGTCGTCCGGCAGGGAAGAAATGGACACGAGGGCGTCATGCCGAATCTCATTCCGGCCGGGCATGAGCATGGAACGGCAGGTGAGGTTGCCGTGGGAATCCTCGAATTCACATGACGGCAAGCTGACGCCGAGCGAAAGTTTCTCCTGCATCACGAGCACCCGGCCATCCAAGCGCGGTTTCAGCATGAACAGCACCGGTGTGGGCACGGCGGTCTCATACACAAGATTGCAGCCGACGCGAACAGTGAGATCAAGCGGGGGTTGGTTCATGGGGTGCCTGGGTGGATCGGCGCTTTACTCAACGGAAATCATCCCTCGGCCATAATTTTCCGGGAATGTCCGCCAGAGCGTTTCTTTTTTACTGGCCGCGCCAAAACCACTAATTCCGGTATTTCCCAACCCATTTTGCCTTCAATGATCTCGCGCAAGGCGATGTCGGCCGGTCCCAATTGCCCGACCTCTGTTATCAGCGGTCGGGAAAGCCCGCCCCCGCCGAAATTAAGTTGGCGGACGCGGCGTGAAATCAAATTGACCAGGATATTGGCATTGCCAACTTTTTCCAGCGCCTGTTTTACGAATTCAGCATTCATGATATTTATTTCTTGGACGGAGACGTTTAATTTTCTTTGTGTTTTTTGGTTTTATGAAAAAAGACAGCTTAAATTCCCGATGCCAATCGCAGAGGGTTTTTTACAGCCGGATTCATCTGTGTAAATAATTTCAGTTATCAATATTATCCTCCATCCAGCGATCATACCCCGGTTTCGACAAAGCCTCGCATCTTATCTCAGGATATATTTTGGAAGATTTGGATTAAATCGCCGGATCGGCGCATAGGCCCGCGCCATTCCGCATTTACGCAACCCGCTTCCCTTCGCTTGCTCACCTTGTTTGAGAGGGGAGATTTTCAGCGAATATCGTTGTATTATTCAGGCGATGTATTTCTTCATCCTGCATTCACAAATACTGGCTGGATAATTGACCGGAAAAATTGTTTCATACCTCTTATTCCCGCATTCGCCCTGGCGGCGACGCGTGAATATTTTACGAAACTTGTGAAAATCATTTCGTTATTATTTTTCGCGGCGGCGTTATCGCTGCGCGCAGAACAATCGGTCGAACAATGGGGCGTATTCGAAGTGGCCCTCAATGGCCCGACCAACGGCAATCCTTTCACCGACGTCCAATTCTCGGCGCGGTTTTATCAGGGAACCAACTCCGTGGAAGCAGGGGGATTTTATGACGGGAATGGGATTTATCGGGTCCGGTTTATGCCGCAGCGACAGGGCGCATGGCATTATCTCACGGAAAGCACCCGGCCGGAGCTTAACGGCGAGGCCGGCGATCTTACGGTCACGCGCCCGGCCCCGGACAACCACGGCCCGGTGGAGGTCACGAACACTTATCATTTCGCCTATGCGGATGGCACTCCTTATGAAGAACTCGGCACCACGAGCTATAACTGGATCGATCAAACCGCAGCGATGCAGGAGCAGACACTTCATTCGCTCGAAACCGGGCCGTTCAACAAGTTGCGCATGTGCGTCTTCCCCAACGATTGGAAAACGAACGGGGTTGTCCTGTATCCCTATGAAAGCACCGGGCCAAGCAACTGGGATTATGCGCGGTTCAATCCGCAATTTTTCCAGCATCTCGAGCGCCGCATTCTCGACCTGCAAAAAATCGGCGTCCAGGCGGATGTCATCTTTTTCAATCCCTACGGGCACATCGGATTTGAACGGATGCACGCGGACAAGGACGATCTTTACGCGCGTTATCTCGTCGCGCGCCTGGCCGCCTATCGCAACGTCTGGTGGTCGCTGGCCAACGAATGGGATTTGATGAAAAAGAAAAAGGAATCGGATTTTGTACGCCTCGGCGAGATCGTCTCCACCAACGACCCGTATCATCACCTGCTTTCGATCCACAACAGCGAGAAGATCTTCAACAATTCGCTGCCCTGGATCACCCATGCCAGCATCCAGAACGGTTCCGCGGTGGAAAGTCCCGTGAGCGCGGAACTTTACCGCGATGTCTATCGCAAGCCGGTCGTTTATGACGAGGTGAAATATGAGGGCAATTTTTCGAAACGCTGGGGCCAACTCACGGGGCAGGAACTGGTGGACAGGTTCTGGAACGGCACCGTGGCGGGCACGTATGTCGGCCATGGCGAAACTTTCTCGAATTACACCAATGTCTGGACAGACGGCGGGGGGGTGCTCCATGGTCAAAGTCCGGCGCGGCTGGCCTTCCTGAAAAAGGTCCTGGACGATGCGCCGCCGGAGGGCATTGAGCCGATCGACAAATGGCAGAATCCCGAATACGGCGGCCAGCCGGGAAAATATTATCTGGTCTATCTGGGCAAACAGACGATGAGATCGTGGCCGTTTCTATTGCCCAAAGCATCCTTCGGCAACGGACCGGCGCCTGCCAACGGCATGAAATTCACCGCGGAAATCCTGGATACATGGAACATGACGGTAACGCCGGTCCGGGGCGTGTTCACGCTCCAAAGAAAGTCAGATTACTTTTTCGCTGATAAGGATGGTCGCGCCATCAGGTTGCCACACCGGCCCTACATGGCGATCCGGATCAAACGGGTGCAGGAGTAAATTTATTTACTGATGCCGCGCTCGCTGGCGCGGACGAACTGGACGAGGTGTTTCACTTCCGGAAGCGGCGACAGTTTTTTCTCCACCTTCGTGATCGCGTTGGAAACGGTCAGGCCTTCGCGGAACAAAATCTTGTAGGCCGAGCGCAACGCGCTTTGCGCCGCTTCGGAGATGCCGTTGCGTTCCATGCCGGTTTTGTTGATGGTGCGGGTCTCCGCCGGGTTGCCGTCGGCCATCATGAACGGCGGGACGTCCTGCACCACTTTCGAGCAGCCGCCCACCATCGACATTTTTCCGATGCGGCAAAACTGGTGCACGGCCGCCAGTCCGCCGACGACCGCAAAATCTTCCACCGTCACGTGGCCCGCCAGCGTGGCGACATTGGACATGATGATCCTGCTGCCGAGCACGCAGTTGTGCGCGATATGGCAATAAGCCAGGATGGTGTTGTGCGAACCGACGCGCGTGATCTCGCCGTCACTCGTGGCGCTGTGGATGGTCACGTATTCGCGGAAGGTATTGGCATCGCCGATCTCCGTACGGGTGACGCCGCCTTTCCATTTCAGGTCCTGCGTCTTGAGGCCGATGCTTGCGAACGGAAAAATCTCATTCCCCTTCCCCAACTTCGTGTGGCCGTCGATGACGACATGCGAGTGCAGTTTGCATCCTTCCCCAAGGATGACGTGTTCCCCGATGACGCAATAGGGCCCGATCTCGCAATGCGGGCCGATCTTTGCCCGGGGGTGGATGATGGCCGTGGGATGGGCGGCGCTCATATTGATTCTGACCGGAGCATGAACGTGACTTGCGCTTCGCTCACAACTTCGCCGTCCACTTTGCAGGTGCCGCGGGCCTTGCAAATTTTTCCACGCGTTTTCACCAGTTCGACCTCCACGATCAGGACGTCCCCCGGCATCACGGGCTTGCGCCATTTCACGTCTTCCGCCGCCATGAAATAGGCCAGTTGCCGTCCTGTCTCGGCGTGTTTCATCATCAACAATCCCGCCGCCTGCGCCATGGCTTCAAGTTGCAGGACGCCCGGCATGATGGGATGGCCGGGGAAATGCCCCTGGAAATACGGCTCGTTGATGGTGACATTCTTGATGGCTTCGATGCGCGTGTCTTCGAGTTTCGTGATGCAATCGATCATCAGCATCGGATAACGATGCGGCAGCATTTGCATGACCTGCTCCGTCGTCATGACAATCTTTTCCGGCGGGATGGGGAAGGTTTCTTTTTTCGTATCGCCGTTCCCATTCTCGGGCGGCGGGCCAAACGTCTGCGCCGCGCGCAACGGTTTGTTCATCTGCGCCGTGATGAGCCGCACAAACTCGCAATTGGCCGCGTGACTGGGCTTGACGGCGATCAGGTGTCCCTGGATGGGCCTGCCGAGCAGCGAGAAATCACCGATGATATCCAGCATCTTGTGCCGGACAAATTCGTCGGGGTACCGCAGCGGCTCTGTCGTCAACACCGCGTCGTCGCGGATGACGATCGCGTTTTCCAGGCTGCCGCCCTTGATGAGGCTGTGCTTGAAGAGATATTCAATCTCTTCGTAGAACCCAAACGTGCGGGCGTGTGAAAGTTCTTTCTCCCACTTCGCAGGAGTGATGTCGGTGCTGTAGTACTGGGTGAATCGCCCACGTTTGTCGGCGCTGGTGCAGGTGATCTTGAGATCATCGGCGGGGAACAAGGTCATCAGCGTTTCGCCCAGCTTCAGTTCTATCGGTTCGGAGGGCTTGAACGCCTCGCATTTTTCCGGTTGCGCCACGATGCCGGCGGCCCGGATGATTTTGCAAAATTCGCGCGAACTGCCGTCGGCGATCGGCGGCTCATTGGCATCCAACTCGACGACGGCATTATGCACCCCCATTCCCGCGAGGGCGGCCAGGACATGTTCCACGGTCTGGACTTTGACATTGCCCTTGGAAATGGTCGTGGAGCGGTTCGTTTCGGAGACGTGTTCCACCCGGGCTTCGATCTCGGGTTTTCCATCCAGGTCCACGCGGCGGAACCGCACGCCGGCATTGGCCGGCGCGGGCAAAATCGTCATGGTCACGCGGTTGCCGCTGTGCAGGCCGATTCCTGAAAAACTTGCCGGTCGCTCCAAGGTTTGTTGGTTGAGCACAAGCAAATTAGACAAAACACGCGCACGAATGGCAAGCGTAGTTCACATTGAGCGCGTCTTTCTCTTGCTTCAATTTTTAATTGCTTCAAACAATTGTTGATTTAGGATGCCATTGCTCAACATGGAAAAGTCGGGATTCTGATTAAAACGTTCTCTAAAAACTAAATTTATGTCATCACTCTATCTTAATCGCCTAACACCCGAACAGCGCACAACCCTCTTAAAAGAACTGCACGAGCATCAAACCGGCAATTGTTTCATTTGCGGCAAGCCAATTGACCTCAAACTGCATAAGGATTCCATTGATATTGACCATGTCATCCCCACCAGTCTGAATGGGCCAGACAATCCCAGCAATTTTGCCATCACACATGATTCATGCAATCGTGGCAAACAAGACAGCGATTTACGTGTGGCTCGGATTCTGGCGAACTTTGATGATATCAATAATAACGTATCCGGTGAAAATCGTGCCGCCAATCTCGGGGACATCCTCAAAGTTTATGCCCATGGCAGTTATAATTTTTCAATCAGCGTCGAAAAAAACACCGTAAAATACACTTTGCCGGACATTGGCCGGAATGAAATTGTGTCGCTGCCACTTTATGAGGACGCGCAGTCTGGCTTTCGCTTTTTCTTCGCACAGTTGCCCATCCAATATATTCACCACGATGGAAAGATGAATCCCCGCGCCATCGGCCCAAATATAAAAAAGCTCATCAAAGAATTCTATCTCAAGCGTCCCCAACTCCATGTCGCGCTTGGTTGGATTAATCTTCATGATGATGAAAAACCAAAAGTGCGGATTTTTGATGGCCAGCATAAAGCCGCAGCGCAACTCATGCTTGGCACCATGGAACTTCCTGTGCGGATTTTCGTAAATCCCGACGTGGATATACTGCTTACCTCCAATACCAACGCCGGAACCACTCTCCGCCAAGTCGCCTTTGACAAGTCTGTTCAGCGCAGCCTCGGCAGCGCTTTGCTGGCGGATCGGATGCATCGTTATCGCACTGAATGCAACTTGCCAGAGGACAGCGAGGATTTCTCAGAGCAGGATCTTCAGAAACACTTTAAGGGTGAAGCCAGGGAGATGAAAAAATACATCCTGGATTGGGTTCGCAGCACCATCTCGCACAATAAAGACAATAAATTGCGCGACTTTATAGAATATGGCGGTCGCAGTTCAGAGTTTCCGCTCAGTTACAGCACCATCGAGAAAACATTTTATTCATTTTTCATCGGCTCGGATTTGTTGGCAACCAGATTTAACCACCGTGCCGAGGAGGGGCAGAATCCACGGCAGTTGGAAATTGAGCAGATAGTCATGCTAATGAACATAATTGCAGAGGAGATTTTCATCGGCAAATTCGATCCCTCCATTGGTACCAGTCGCATTGAGAATAAGATTATCAATAACGAAGATGTGCCGGACTCTCATCTGGCTGCCTACCGGATGGCCAAGGAAGAAATTATCTACAACTGGCTTCGTTATGTGAAACAGGTCGTACAAATGGCTTTTGTGAACGCTGGTATTCCATTTGATGAAAACGCTCCATTCCAAAAAACCATGCCTACCAATGCATGGAACAATGTCCGCAATTTCATAGCCGCCTTGAGAAACCTGCCTGTTTGGGTAAATCACGATCTCGCGAACTCCGTTTTCGGCGGTAAGCACAATATTGATTTCTGGAAACAGATTTTTGAGGAAGGGCATACGCCGGACAACCAGAAAGTTCTCGGTCAGCGCCTCGACCTCATCAAAATGATTCAGCCACAAAACTGATATTGACCTTATGAGCGCATTGTCCGAACACCAATTTGTCCTGTTGCAAAGAAATCTTTGTTGGCTGATGAATCTCATGGTGATGAAAGACTAGACCAACAAAATCATTTTTTAGGCGCAGATTTTATGGAGAAAAAATCAAACCTTGGTTCGGAAATTGTCTTTTACCAGACCGAGGACGGGCGGACGCGGTTGGAAGTCCGGCTGGAAAATGAAACGGTCTGGCTGACGCAGAATCAAATGGCGGAGTTGTTTCAGACGACAAAGCAAAACGTCGGCCAGCATATCCAGAACATATTCTCGGAAAGCGAGTTGCGGGAAGTTTCAGTTGTAAAGGAATTCTTTACAACTGCCGCCGATGGCAAGAAATACAAAACCAAATTTTACAACCTCGATGTCATCATCTCCGTTGGCTACCGGGTGAAATCGCTGCGCGGCACGCAATTCCGCATCTGGGCCACGCAGCGGTTGCGGGAACTCATCGTGAAGGGATTCACGCTGGACGATGAACGGTTGAAACAGGGCGGCGCTTATTTTGACGAGTTGCTGGCGCGGATTCGGGAAATCCGCGCGTCCGAAAAGAATTTTTACCAAAAGATCAAAGACCTTTACGTGACGAGCGTGGACTATGACGAACACGCGGAAATCACGCAGGACTTTTTTGCGATGGCCCAAAACAAACTGCATTGGGCGATCCACGGCCACACGGCTGCGGAGGTGATTGTGGCGCGGGCGAACGCGGCGCGCCCAAACATGGGATTGACCACTTGGAGTGGCGGCAAGGTGCGCAAGCACGACATCCACGTCGCGAAGAATTATTTGAATGAAGAGGAAATGGGGCTGCTCAACCTGATTGTGACGCAGTATCTCGACTTCGCGGAGTTTCAGGCGCGGACGCGGAAAGTCATGTATATGCGCGAATGGGCGAGGAAATTGGATGATTTTCTCCGGGTCAATGACCGGGACATTTTGCAGGGTTTTGGCAAAGTGTCCGCCCAACTGGCCAGGGAAAAGGCAGAGCTGGAATATGAGAAATTTCAGCGGCAACAACGGCAGATCGGGGACGCCAAAGCAGCCGAAGAACTTGCCGCTGAATTAAAAGTGTTGGAGGAAAAGGCAAAACAGGCTGCGCAACCCAAGCCGAAGCAAAAAAAGAAATGAACCGCCACGTCACGCCATTGCTGGACGTTTAAGTTTGCGCCTAAAGCCTGCCTTTTCAGCCAAATTCAAACAAGAGGCCCGGCCACATTCGCTGCGATAATAAAACGGCGCAGGCCGAAGCCTGCGCCGAACCCTAACCTCAACCAAATCTGATCAAGCGATCGTGATGTCTTTATCCAGGTAAACGTCCTGGATGAGATTCAGCAACTTCACGCCGTCTTTCATCGGGCGTTGGAACGCTTTGCGCCCGGAAATCAATCCGGTGCCGCCGGCGCGTTTGTTGATGACCGCCGTTTTCACCGCGTCGGCGAAATCGTTCTTGCCGGATTCGCCGCCGGAATTGATGAGGCCGGCGCGGCCCATGTAGCAATTCACCACCTGGTAACGGGTCAGGTCGATGGGATGGTCCGTCGTCAATTGCGAGTACACCAGCGGGCTGGTCTTGCCAAAACCCTTAAGCGAATTGTAACCGCCGTTGTTCGTCGGCTGCTTCTGCTTGATGATGTCCGCCTCGATCGTCACGCCCAGGTGATTGGCCTGGCCGGTGAGGTCCGCGGAATTATGATAATCCTTGTCCGACTTGAACGCGGGATTGCGGAGATAGCACCACAGCACCGTCGCCAGGCCCAACTCATGCGCGCGCGCAAAGGCCCGGCTCGTCTCGATGATCTGGTGATGGCTTTCCGGCGAGCCGAAATAAATCGTAGCGCCGACAGCGGTCGCGCCCATGTTCCAGGCCTGTTCCACTTGCGCGAAATAGATCTGGTCAAAGCTGTTCGGGTAGCTGAGCAGCTCGTTGTGATTCAGCTTCACCAGGAAAGGAATCCGGTGCGCGTATCGGCGCGCCACGGCGCCGAGGACGCCGAGGGTGGAAGCGACGGCATTGCAACCGCCTTCAATGGCAAGTTTCACGATATTTTCCGGGTCAAAATATTCCGGGTTGGGCGCAAAGCTCGCGCCCGCGGAATGTTCGATGCCCTGGTCCACCGGCAGGATGGAGACGTAACCGGTGCCCGCCAGGCGGCCGTGATTGAAAATCGCCTGGAGGCTGCGAAGCGTCTGCGGGTTACGATCCGTTGCCGCGTATACGCGGTCAACAAAATCGCCGCCGGGCAGGTGCAGCTGGTCTTTGGAGACGGTTTTGCATGTATGTTCGAGAAGGCCTTTGGCGTCTTCACCCAATAATTTGTCGATTTCTTTGTTCATTGTATATGGTTCGGATTAACGATGTTTTGCTTTAGTTAAATCATACCATTTCCAGTTTGTAAGCGCACTTTGGTTGGAGTCGCCCCTCACCCTGCCCTCTCCCCCGATGGGGGCGAGGGAAACCGTCCAATGGCGAAAAGTGCAATCACATGCTGCGAATGGTATCACAATAAATCAAACGGCTTATCCCGCAAGTCCCGGTTTGCGTCCTGGCGTTCAAGGCACGATGATTTCATATGCTATGGGGATCAAGATTTACCCGCTTCGCCTGACTGTCCACTAAATCAGGGGAGCCTCACTGGTGTCTCACCCCTCACCCTTTCAATGTGCGGCGCGTAAGGAACTGCGTCAGTCTCCTGGCGCTTTTCAGGAAGGCGGGTATGAACAATTTTCACGCTCATCCCATTGGCGAAAGGAAAGCGGCAGAGGACTGCCGCAGTCCACAACCTCGCGGAATTTCGACCGGGGCTCGTGTTACGCGGCGACGGTTTTTCTTCAGACGCTCCAGTTCATAACGGCAGCAAAAACGCATGGCGGGAAGAATAGTTTTCTGGTGTCTCACCCCTCATCCTTGCCTTCTCCCCGTTGAGGGGAGAAGGAACAGGTGGCGGACGCCTACGTCACAAATAAATCGAATAGATGTCGGCTGCGATTGAAACTTTCGAATGTCTAAGATCGTCTGCCGGCCATCTTCTCCCCTCAATGGGGAGAGTAACTAAAAGAGAGGACATTTTGCAGTCATTTGATGGCAGATGGCGGACGGCAGGTTCATCCGTCTTCACTGCGCTATGACGCGATAAGGGGGTTCGATGTGCGGTACGCAAGGGACTGTGCCAGCCTCCTGGCGCTTTTCAGGAAGGCTGGTATGAACAATTTTCACGCTCATCCCATTGGCGAAGGAAAAGCGGCAGAGGACTGCCGCAGTCCACAACCTCGCGGAATTTCGACCGGGGCTTGGGTTCTCGCGGCGACAGTTTTCTTCACACGCTCCAGTTCATAAAGGCGGTCAAAACGCATGGCGGGAAGTACAGTTTTCTGGTGTCTCACCCCTCATCCTTGCCTTCTCCCCGTTAAGGTCTTCATCAAAGACGGAATGCCGCGGTCTTAGAGTTTGGCGAAGGCAACCGCGGAGGCGCGGGACCTCGCGGAAATGCCAGAGAAAGCCACCAAAAATTTGCCAGAACCGGCATGATCACATATTTAATTGGAGATTTGGGGATAAACAGTGTATAAATGAACAGGAGGTTAAGTCCTGATCACAAGGTGGTTTTGAAATGATCGAAATGAAAATACCGCTCCGCATCCTTCATATAGAGGATAGTTGGGAAGACGCTTACTTGATTGAACACGCCATCGCCGAAAACGGCATTGACGCATTGATTACGCTCGTCCGCAGCGAAGCAGAATTTATGTGCGCGATGGACCGAACTCCCTTTGATGTAATTTTGTCCGATAGCGGCGTACCGGGTTTTAATGTGTTCAAAGCATTGAAAAGCGCCCGGGAAAAATGCCCGGGCATCACCTTTATTTGCGTGTCAGGCACGAATGATCCGCGCTGCGTGGAAAAGAGCCTGGCGGCCGGCGCGACTGATTATATTCCCAAGGACGAACTTTCCCGCCTCGTCACGGTCTTGCGGCAGGAACGGGAAAAGCCGCATTCCCCAAGCGAGTAGCAGTCGCGTTCTTACCGGCGGATGATTCGCTCCTTGAGGACTCTAACAAAGCAAAATCACCAATGGCTTTTTAGATCTTGTCCAAATTGTCGCGGATAGTTTTTGCCAGATTTATTGCCTGGAACGGTTTGGTCAGAAAATTGACGCCTTCCCGCAAGGGAAAATCTTTGCCGACGATTTCCGCGCTGTAACCGCTGGTGTAAACCACTTTCAAATTCGGTTTTTCTTTCAAAAGCCGGGCCGCCAGCTCTTTTCCGGTCATGCCGCCGGGCATCACCAAATCGGTCAGGAGCAAATCGATCCCATCGCGCTTTTGCTTCCAAATCAAAAGTGATTCAGGCCCGTTGGCGGCGTCGAGCACCTGATAACCCAGTTGCCACAGCATCTTGCACACCGCCCCGCGCAATGCCGTGTCATCCTCCACGATCAGGACCGTTTCCTTACCGCCGCGCGCGGCATTGAAGGCCGGGCGTTCCTTCAGTGGTTCGGAAGCCTTCACGATCCGCGGAAGATAAATCCGGAAAACTGTCCCTTGTCCGACCTCGCTGTAGACAGTGACCCAGCCCTGATGTTGCTGAACGATTCCGAAGACGGTGGCCAGGCCGAGGCCAGTCCCTTTGCCGACTTCCTTGGTGGTGAAGAACGGCTCAAATATTTTTGGCAGGATTTCCGGCGGAATGCCGGCGCCGGTGTCGCTTACGCTCAAGCAAACAAATGAACCCGTTCGCGCCTGGGGAGAATTGGCAATGGACAATTCATCGATTTCCATTCCAGAAGTTTCGATGACAATCTTCCCGCCGCCGGGCATCGCGTCGCGGGCGTTCACGACCAGATTCATCAACACCTGATCCAACATGCCGGCATCGGCATGAACGAAGAGGGTTTCCATGGCGAATTTGAACTGCACCTGCACGTCCGCGCCAATGACGCGTTTCAACATCTTCGTCATGTTGTTGACGGTGGTATTCATGTCCAAATCCTGCAACTGCGCGGTTTCCTTGCGGCTGAAGAGAAGCAATTGGCGGGTGAGGGCGGCGGCACGTTGCGCGGCGGTGCCAATTTCATCGGCCAGCCCGGCCTGGTCATCGGAAAGATTTCCGCCGGCCTTCAACAGATCGGATTGCATTTGGATCACGGCCAGGATGTTGTTGAAATCGTGCGCCACGCCGCCGGCGAGCTGGCCGATGGCGTCCATTTTTTGCGACTGCCGCAATTGCGTTTCCAGTTTCCGGCTCTCGGTCATATCACGCGAATTGACGACGATAAATCCGTCCGGCGAGAGATCGGGGATGCTCCGGCCGATGGATTGCAGGATGCGCCACGAGCCGTCTTTGTGTTTGGAACGAAATTCCACACTTGCCGTGACGGTGGAATCGGACGATGCCTGCTTCAATGCCGCCGTCACTTTTTCGATATCCTGCGGATCAATCCGTTCAAGGAAGCTCTTGTGCAACAATTCTTGAGGCTCGTAACCGAGACTGTGTTTGACCGACGGGCCGACAAAGAGAACCTCGCCCTGGTGGTTAACGGCCGTGATGATGTCGGAGGCATTTTCAATCATCAGGCGGAAACGTTCTTCGGCTTCGCGCCGTTCTTTTTCCATCTGCTTGCGTTCGGTGATGTCCTGCATCTGGGCTACGAGATGCCTCGGTGATCCGTCAGGATTCCGGACGAGCCGGACATACAATTGGACCCATACGGGATGGCCGTCCTTATGGAGATAGCGTTTTTCCAATTGATAGGCGTTTATTTCGCCGGCCAAGGTTTGGCGAAGGGCTGCCAGAGTTGCCGCCTGGTCATCCGGGTGGGTGATGTCTTGAAAGTTTGAGCCGGCCAATTCGTCGCGGGTGTAGCCGACCATTTTGCAAAAGGCAGGATTCGCCTCGGTGCATCGGCCCTCAGCCGTGGTCAAGGTCATGCCAATGACCGCGTCGGTCACCAGCGAACGGAACTGGCTCTCCAGCCGCACCCCTTCCTTTTCCATCTGCTTGCGCTCCGTGATATCACGGACCACGGCAAGGATGTAATCGCGCTCCAGCCGGACATAATTGGCATTCACTTCCACCGGAAAAATCGTGCCGTCTTTGCACCGGTGCTCGGTTTCAAAAACCGAAAAACCGAATTGTTTTAGGGTTTCCAGATGCGCCTGCCACGACTTTTCACCGGCGGCGGCAAAGAGCGGGTCGATCTCAGGAATGGTCAGCGCCATGTACTCTTCGCGGCTGTATCCATGCAACTGAAGCGCCCGTTCGTTCACATCCAAAATCCGGCCCGTCTCCGGATCGATGACTTCAATGGAATCATTGGAACGGTCAATCAGCGTGCGAAACAATTTGAGCGATTGTTCTGCGTGTTGCCGCTCGGTGAAATCGGTGATAAAAGAGAGCCAGGCCACGCCATCCGGTAATTCCACCGGAGCCACCGCTACATGCACGGGAAATTGCGAGCCGTCTTTGCGCTGGGCCATCCCTTCATAATCATTCGGCACCGGCTCGCCCCGGGCGCGCCGGCGAATGGAGTCAGCCACACCGGCCCGGAATTCCGGCGCCCAGTTGGCAGTGATCGGACGTCCGCCCAGCTCATCCATGTTTGGATAGCGATACCATTCCAGGAATTTACGGTTCACATACATGATTTTCCCTTCGCGACTCATGGTGATAGCGATCGGCGCCTGGTCGATCAATGTCTGCAAACGCGCTTCGTTGGCGCGCACATCGGCAAGTTTCTGCTGTCGCCATAACAAGCTGATGCCCAGCATGGATGCCAGCACCAGCAAAGCGGTGATGATCCCGACTTCCCACGCCTCCTGACGGAGTGGCGCAAGAACTTCTTCCTTGTCGATCTTCGCGACCAGGAACCACGGCATCCCTGCTATCTTGCGCGAGGCCGAAAAAACCGGCATCCCCCCGTAGTCCACTCCTTCAATAACATCTTGAATCCCTTGAACCGCCTTAACCGCCGGCAGTTGGGGATTCGCTGCGATCGATACGCGCAAGTTCAGCGCCGAATTCGTACGAAAGCGCAGGTCGTTCAAGCAAACAACATCGTCACCCTCACGCCGGACAATTGCCGTCTCCGCCGTTGCGCTGGGAGCAGGCCATTTATTGATGGTCGGATAGAGAAATGTGTGCGGATCAATCACTAAAAGAGCGGCACCGACCAGAGGACTGTTTGTCTGAAAACTGCTGAAGATGGGGCATGGCAACCACATCAAAATCGGCCCGTTTGTCTCGTCTCGATTCAAATCCGCAACCGTGACCGCCTGCGAATGTAACGCCGTCTGAATATGTTTGTTGAGAGAAGCAGTCGATAACGGATAATCCGCCGGCACCTTCAAGATGACATTCCCTTGCGCATCGGCAAACACCACGGCGGCGTAGCCATAAACCTGCCGGAAAATTTCCGCTCGTCTTTCCGCCGCTTCATGCGCCTCCGGGCTGTTGGGATTGGCCACAACTCCCCTGGCAATGACGCTCGTCCTTGCCACCTCCGCGTCTCCACGACGCTCCTTAAGCCATGATGAAATTTCATCAGCCTTCAAATCAGCGATGGTGGCGAGGGATTCCCGGGCAGCGTCGCGAGCCTGGATCGATTGGTAATGGAAGTAAAACCAGCCGCCCGCGCAGATAAGCACGATCAGAAGCAACCCCAACCCCAACAACCGTTTCTCAAACCGGGGTTGCAATGGCGTCCCCTGCTTCGATGAAATGCTCGCTTTTAAGAATTGAGCCGTGTCGCTCATAACCTGTTAATTCCAACTCTCTGACTCTCAGAAGAGTAGATACGCCCGCCATCAAACTTTGTCGAGTCTCTTAATTCAGCGATAACCGCGGCCAGTAAATCAGGGCGATATTTTCATAAAAGAAGGGAAGAAATACCCCCGATTGTGTCCCCGTTAATTTAAGCCGGAGTAAGTTTGCCATCATTTGATCGTGGCGACTGCGGGCTGACCGGAGAGTCGAGAACCTCTCGTACTTTTCGAGCAAGTTTCGCCGGGGAGAATGGCTTTTCAAGAAAATGCAATCCTTCATCAAGAACGCCATGATGGGCGAGCGCATCGTCCGTATAGCCTGACATGAGCAAGATCCTGATGTGGGGAAAGCTGCCCTTGATCTGGTCGCAAAGTTCTTTACCGCTCATTTGCGGCATGATCACGTCGCTGATCACCAGGTCGAATCGCGGATTTCTTTTGACCAAGGACAGCGCCTCAAATGCATTGTTGGATTCCTGTATTTTGTAACCGCAATTGCCCAGGATAACCGTAGCGAGCCTGCGGACGGCCGGATCATCTTCCACCAAAAGGATAGATTCGGTACCGGGAGGCAATTGGGCCGAATCCGGGGAGGCGGTTGAATCCAGAGGCGCATCGGTCCGCGGCAGATAAATCCTGAAGGTCGTGCCGGAATTTGGTTCGCTGTAAACGCGGATGTCCCCTTCACTCTGGCAGATGATGCCGTAGCAAGTCGCCAAACCAAGGCCCGTGCCCTTGCCAAGGCCTTTGGTGGTAAAAAACGGTTCGAATAAATGGCTCTTTATCTCCGAGGTCATGCCGACGCCGTTGTCCGTGACCGCGATGAGGACATATTCTCCAATCCCCATCGTTCGATTACGATAATTCGACTTTTCATCCACCCTGACATTCGAGGTGTGGATGGTAAGTTTGCCGCCGCGCGGCATGGCGTCGCGCGCATTGATCGCCAAATTCATGATGACCTGCTCGATTTGGCCCGGGTCTGCCTTCACATGTCCGAGCGCCGGGTCGAAAGTCGTTGATAATTGGACATCTTCCCCGATCAAACGCCTCAACATTTTCTCCATGTTACGAAGAACTTCATTAAGCTGCAGCACCCGCGGTTGAAGCATTTGCTTTCGGCTGAAGGCCAATAATTGGCCGGTCAAGGAGCCGGCGCGTTCCGCCGCCTTTTGAATTTCCGTAATATTTTTTTGCAGGGGATGGTTTGCCTCCATGGTCTGCAGAGACATCGCACTGTAACCGCCGATCACTGTGAGCAAGTTATTGAAATCATGGGCGATGCCGCCGGCCAGACGGCCCACCGCCTCCATTTTTTGTGATTGCTGCAATTTTTCTTCACTCCGGCGAAGAGCCATCTCAGCGTTTTTAGCTTCGGTAATGTCCTGGACCGTCCCCAACATTTTTATCGGTTGATTGTCCCCGTTGACAACAATCTCACCCCGGCCCTGGATAGTGCGTTCCGTGCCATTGGGCAAAACGATACGATGATCGCAAATAAAGGGCTGGTAAGTCCGCATTGATTCAGCCATTATTTCTTTTACGCGCGCGATATCGCCAGGATGCACGCGTTCCAAACAAGTCTCCATTGAAAATCCCGCGTCTTCCGGGCGGTGTCCATAGAGCCGCCGGGTCTCCTCGGACCAGGAAACTTTGTTGGCGACAAGATCCCATTCCCAACTGCCTAAACGGGCAATTTGTTGCGCTTTCCCCAGTTGAGCCTGGCTTTCGCGAAGTTCGATCTCGGTTTGCCTCCGTTCGGAATTTTCCCGGGTCAATTCCGCAGTACGCTCCGCGACGGTCCGCTCAATCGTTTCGTTCAAGTCCTCCAACTTGGCCTGCCGTTCGGCAACCGAGAGCATTTCAGTGAGGCTGGTCCGGATGGCAATAATCAAGAAAGTCACTTCAAACAGCACCCACCCTGCATGCTCAAACGACCTCCAGATCGAGGCATGGAGCACACCATATACCGATTCGGGCCAGAAATATCCCCGTATGAGGTGATCCGCATAGACCACGGCGGTGGCGGAGACCAGAACCGGCCAATCCCGATAAAATGCCAAAATTGCGAGCGAGCCAAACACGTGAAAATGCGTTTCGATCCGGCCGCCGGTCAGATGGATCAACAACCCCGACATCAACATTTGGCCGACGGCAACGGTATGACGCGTAAGTTTTTTGCCGGGCTGCGTTCGCGCCACAAAGACGGGCAAGCTGGTGATGATTCCCCCGAGGAAGATCGCCAGCCAAACGTGCGGATGAATTCGACTGTCCATGCCCGCCCAGGTCCGCGGCGAAATCCAAAGCGCGAGTCCAACGGCGAAAAACCACTGGAAGACCATTAACCACGAAAAAAGCCGGTCGGTATGACAGATAATATTCTGCCATTGTTCGTTAAAAAGTTCGGCAACGCGCGGAGGCATGCTCTTGCCCTGGATAGTTGTCGGCGTCGAAAGACTCATTTGGTGGTTACCGCCAGAGTGGATGGATTCAACAAAGAGCACCCATAGACCGGCGTTTGTTCCACACCTGGGCTCTGCCCGGCCCCCAGGGAAATAATCGCACTTTCACCAACATTATCACCGGCATGACCACGGCTGCCCGTGATACCGCCCCGGAAGAGCAATTGACCTCTTGGATTGAAGAGGAGAACATAGCCTGAAGTTTCCGCGCCGAATTTGCGCGCAAAGGCGTCATCGACATCGTCCTGCACGGTAACCCCGGGAATGGCAGCAGCGCTTCGCCATAAATCTGTCCGCGTCCAATCAACGGGGAAACCACTGGGCTTGAAAAACAACACATGCGCCGCGACGTGTCCCCCGCATCTAGCCAGGAGGCGGTTCAATTCATCCAGGCTGGCCCGGGTACACGGGCATCTGGGATGGGCAAACATGATCAATGTATCACGGGTGGAATCCAACGTAAGGTTAGTTCCTGCAGGCCAATTTCCCGGCGCCGCACCTGAGGAGCCACTGGAATTTTCGAAGCTCAAAGTCACGGTAATTCCTGTTCCAATAGCCATCAGCCAAAGGACATAAATAGCGGTTCGGATGGGGAAACTACTCATTTTTTCGAAAATAAGCAGTAGTTGTGCCATTAAGAAGTATGATAGGAAAGCATTTACTACAAAAGGAAGGGAGGTGTAACTGGCTAAGATATAATTAATCTTTATGACACTGAGCATGCTCTTTTTCAGGACGCGAGTGTGTATATTTTGGACAAGACAAGGCTGCTTCGATTTTAAAAAATTCTGGTGAGCCTATCGGCAAGCTTCGACAGCAAGATACGAAAGATGCAGACATAAAAATAAAAAGCCGTCCCCGGTTCAACGGAGCGGCTTTGGATTTGACCGACCCGGTGACGGTCATGGTCGGTTCGCCTAAGGGCGTCTTATTTCCACTTTTTAATCTCCACCTCGCCGGGACCCGGTGAGTTAAAAAAATCCTGGAAGTCAGGGAAATGGTCACCAACGCCTGCCAGCCGCTGAACACCATCCAAGAAAATGCAATCTGCCAGAAGCCTGATTTATAGATTGCAGCCTGCATCATGGAAAAAATTCCCATCCCTTATTTGCAATGGTTATTCCCGACGTGATCAAAAAAATCCGGCGATAATGGCGAAATCGATCGCGGCACAGTTCAAGCTAAACCCTATTTGACATATTTAAACACTGGAAATATTATGAAAAGAATCCTGTTAGTGTTAATGATGGCTATTGCAGCCATGGTTGTGTCTGGTTGCAGCAGCACGAATGATGACATGAATACTCCCAACCAGCGGTCCAACAGTGAGGTGACCACGCCACCGGGATCACCGCCGCCGATTGGAGTTACTCCCAACGCCACGCCCTCCACGGGCACTCCATAATATGAAAACATTATTGCTATTGATCGCCGCCCTCGCGCTGGTTGCGACGGGTTGCCAGAGCACGAACGATTCCTCATCCAATAATCCGCCAATGAATGACTCCACGAATGGCGTGCAGCAATCACCGACCCCGGCGTCTCCCTCGCCGAGTGGCGCGCCGGTGCCGTAAGGAGTGATATTGATTGGTGACGGCAGCGGGGAACGCCGTCCGATCGGGTGCAAAACCGGCGCATCATTGCGCTGCCGTTTTGTTTTCCAGCGCCGGTGAATTGCGGATCTCCAGGCCGGTAACATTATCAAATTTTGCGGGGAGGACTCCATCCGCGACTTGCGGCCTGAAATTGTCGATCTGTAAACCGTTCACGTCGGAACAAATCATGGCCGGTCGCATTTCATTGGTCTCAAAGCTGGTGGAGATGTTTGCCAATTCAAGATTCTGGACATGACGGGCAAAAACTCCGTAGGCAGGCAGGATGCCCAGACGGGAGGGTTCAGGATAGATGGTGCCCAATTCCTTGGGGGTGCGCGCGGCATCATTAGTGGTGCCCCCGCCGTTGCTGATCAGGCGGATGCCATCGAGCCGCACATTTTGGATGGGCGACTCCGGCAGGCCGCAGATCTGGATGCCGCTCATCTTCCCGACGCCGTCGGCGATGACGTTGGAGATCAAAATATTCCGCATGTGACTGGTCGTAGTCAGGCCGGGAGTCCGGTCGCGTTTGCCGGTAGTGAGGTAAATCGCGTATTCCAACACGTTCCGCATGGTGAGATTATTGACGGTGATGTCCTCCAAGGTGGCGCCGTCCACTTCCTCGAGGGCAAAACCATGGCAGTCAGTGAAGGTACAATTGGCGACGGTGCAATTACGGAAACCGCAACTGGCTTCGGTCCCAAACTTGATCCGCCCGGTCCCGTTGGTCGTCGGCACCATCGTGCCATCGATCAACGTGCCTTCCTTGAAGCCGGAAACTTCGCAGTTCACGATCGCTAAATTTTCCGTGATGAAGGGCCGGCCGAGCGCATAGCTGGCCTTGGGGCAGATGCCGTCGTCGCGCGGCGAATTGACCCGGCAATTGGAGATCATCGTGTTCTTGCAACAATCAATGTCCATGCCATCGCGGTCGGTATCGATGGTCACGTTATCGATGGTCAGGTTCTCGCAACCGGTGGTGATGATGGCAAAATGACCGCCATGATAGATGGTGATATCGCGGATCAGGACGTTGCGGCAGAGCTTGAGGGCGATGGCTTTGTTGCCCAGATGTTGGGGCCAGCTTTTCGAACCAATGGGTATGTCATTGGTATGTTCGGCATCCACCGCGTGATCGATCTTGTTTTCCATGCCGTCCTCCCTGACCAGGCCGCCGCCGTTGATCGTCCCGTTGCCGGTGATGAAAACGTTGGTCAGGTTTTCGCCCCAGATCAGACTGTTATGAAAATAGGTATGCCCACCGTCCTGATAGGCCGGTCCGGTGAAATCCTCTTCGGCATCATAAGCCTTCAAGTCCTGCGGCGCGCCCAGGATGGTCGCACCCGTGTCGATGAGCAGATGGATGTTGCTCTGAAGATGGATCGAGCCGCACAAGTATGTCCCGGCAGGAATGAGGACGGTGCCGCCCCCCGCCGCCGCGGCCCTGGCGATGGCCTTATTGATCGCGGGGGTATCCAAATGTTTTCCATCGCCGTGTGCGCCGAAATGGCGGACGTCATAGATATTATCCGTTGGCCGCGCCTGGAGGGCGACCGCCGACAGGAGGGAGATAAATAAAAATAAAATCTTTTTCATAAGGTGTGATACATCAACAGATTTAAAGGCGAGGCGGCAAGCAGAATATCATTGGCAAATCAAAGGTGATAAATTGCATTTTCACGCCGTACGGTCTTTGCTCTCCAATCGCTGCCAAAAGGCACCGTAGTAAGCGATGAATACGAAACAAAGCAGCGGCATGAAGAAACCGGCGCGCATCCCCCAATTATCCGCCAGCCAACCCATAAACATCGGCATGATCGCGCCGCCGACGATGGCCTGGACGATGAAGGACGAGGCGATTTTGGTCTGCTCACCCAATCCATGAATGCCCAACGCAAAGATGGTCGGATACATGATGGACATGAAGAAGAAACTCAAGAACAGTCCGGTCACCGACCACCAACCTAAGGGAAACATCACCAGGAGCATCATGGCCACGCTCAGCACGGAATAGAGCGCCAACACGGAATAGGATTTGAAACTCCTCAACGCAAAACTGCCGGTGATACGCCCGAGAAGAAACAAAGCAAAGCCGCCAAAAGAAAGTAAGATGGAGGCCCCGCGGTCAGTGATGTGGAACATCGAATCATTGAGATAGGGACTGCGCGATAATTGGCCGGCGGGATAAGCAGTCTCCAACAGGCTGCGGTTGAAGCGGACGAGTTGTTCGCCAGTAAGATTTTGGCCGGCGAGTTTCGCGTCATCGCCCGACACGGCGACTCCGGCAAAACGCGCCGGCTGGTAGAGTGCGTTGTCTCCCAGGACGTTGTTCAAATCTTTCACCAGCGCCGTCATTTCATTTTTCTTTGCCTCGGCAGGATCGGCGTCTGGCGAAGCCAGCGCGCTTTGAGTATTCGTTGCTTCACTCCAGATAAAAACGGACAACGACCGGGTCGTGGCATCCGAATCGTTCTGCAGCCTGGCAACCAGGGCAGACACATCGGGAATATCACCCGCTGAAAACATCGCCGCCGGATAAGTCATCTGCGCGGGTGGCAACCGGAGGACGTTGTGCAACACATTTGCCCCGGATTGCAACCTGGCCGCCGCCCCCTGGCTAAGGGCGGGCACATCCGCCGTGACGTAATTGATGAAAAAACTGAAGATGCCCGTTTGCGCCGCAACATAAAAAAATTGCGCCGCCACCGCCAAAACGAAATGGCGCCGCTGGATCAAGGGTTTGACCCTGGCGGCAGATTGGCCTGCTCCCCTCTCCGTTTTGGTCTCCTCCATGTTATGAAGGTCCGGAATTTTGTTGATGATGAAGACAAAGGCGATGACCGCCACCACGACCGCCACAATTAGATACGGTTTGTACAGGTCGGTGTTGGTGGTGATGGCTTCGCCGGTGGAAGACAACACGAAATAGCCGCCCAAGACCGGGCCAATCATCCAGCCAATGCCATTGGCGCTTTGCGCCAGGTTGATGCGCGGCGCGCCTGATTCCGTCGGCCCGAGCAAGGTAGCGTAAGGATTGCAAACGGTTTCCAGACAGGTCAACCCGGCCGCGAGGATGAACAGGCCCAATAAGAATGCCCAATAAGTTCCGATATGCGTAGCCGGGATGAACCAAAACGCGCCCGCGGTGACAAAGGCCAGGCCGATGATGATGGCACCCTTATACCCGAACCGGATCGCCAGCAGGCCTGAGGGAATCGCCATGAAAAAGTACCCCATATAATTGGCGAACTGCACGAAAGCCGATTCGGCTTTGGTGATATGCAATGAATCCTGAAAATGCTTGTTGAGCACATCAATCATCCCGTTGCAAACGCCCCAAAGCAGGAACAACGACGATACCAGCAAAAAGATAAACGCATAATTGTTGCCATCAGACGAACGGAACCAACTCGCTTTGCCCGAAGAACCTGTTTTTTGGGGAGTGATCATGGTCTTTGGATTATTGGGGGGTCACACCTTTTTTGAGGAGGATATTTCCGTACTTGGCTGTTTCACCGGTCATCACCACGGCAAAGGCAGTGCCGGTGCGGTTGTAGAAAGCGAAACGATCGATCCGCTCCGGATTCTTTGCTTTGGGCGCATGACGCCGGACGGCTTTCATATATGAAGCTTCCACCCCGGGATCCAATTGGTCGCCTTTCACCGCCGCCATCATCACCAACGGGGTCGCGTACGAATCCAATTCAAACAATGGCAGGATGCCGTCCAGGAGTTCCACGATGCGCACTCCATCGGCCCGCAACACGCGGGGGTTCATGGAATGGCCGGGGAAATGCGCATCCGCCAGGATGATTTCATCACCGTGACCCATTTCAGCGAGGACTTTCAACAGATCCGGGCTGAGACAGGGTGCAATACCTTTAAGCATAATTTGACCGGGTTAATTTCCACGATTGTTAAAACAATGGAGAGGATAAGCAAACCGATTTAATCAAAATCCACTCATATCTTTGTACTAGCCTTTGTACTGGCAGCCTGTTTTCCAAAGCCGAATCGAGGTGGCGGGATGATCAGGATGAGAGGACACGCGGATCCGAAAAATGGATGCGATTTACCTTACCCTCTTTTTAATAGGGCATCCTTCCATTTTTCACCGTAAAAACGGTTAAATTAGCCATAATTGGGATGGGACAAAATGCCACTCAGATAAACATCCGATAGACTGCCCAAGGCAAAAAAGGTTGAATATATCAAGGCAACCACCCATCCATGCGCGCATACAATTTCCTTCAATTCGCACCCGTTGGTTATGATATACTATGTGTATCATTTCTTTATCTCGTAACGAAAAACCTCATCGTCGCGTCATGCATATGATTGAAAACCCCTGGGCCCGAACCCTGATCCGCATCGCCACCGTGGCAATGGCGTCGATTGCCAGCTTCACCGCCACCGCTCCTGCTTTTGCCGCCAACGGCACCGATACCTGGACCGGTAATGCCGGCGACAATAATTGGGCCACTGGCGGAAACTGGACGGGCATCAACGCCCCGCCGATCGCAGGCGATGCGCCGGCCTTCGGCGCGCAAGGCGCGGGGAGTTTGACGCTCAATAATAATATCGCCGCCGCGACTTCGTTTGCCGGGTTGTCATTCACTCCCGGCGCGCCTTCATTCATCCTCACAGGCAATTCCATCACCATCACCGCCGGATTCACCGATAATTCGACAAACACGGAGACCGTCAACCTGCCGGTCATTCTCAGCAGCTCACATTCGGTCAATGTCACAACCGGCGGCACCTTGAACATCGGCGGCGCCATCTCGGGATCGTCCGCCGGGATCACCAAGACCGGCGGTGGAACGGCTGTCCTGAATGGATCGTCCGCGAACACGTATACGGGCACGACCACTGCCAACTTTGGCCTGTTACAGGAAAATTTTGCCAATTTCTCATCCGGCAATCTCATCAGCGGCAGTTCACCGCTGGCTTTTGGCGGAGGCACCTTTCAAATCGAAGGTAACGCCACTTCCACCAGCAGCCAGACGTTTGCCTCGACGACACTGAGCGCCGGTGGCTCCACCATCACAGCCGGGCCGAACGGTGGTCCCAATCCGACCGTCGCGTTGGGCGGTTTTACCACGTCAGGCGGCGGCACGCTGGTGATCAACGGACCTGCCACGAGCACAGGGGCGACGACGACAACTGGACAAACCGGCGCGGCGGGCAATGGCAGCAACACCGGCAACCAGGCCGCCACGGCCACGATCACCACCACCAGCGGCACAGCCAATACAGCGTTCATGAGCACCGCCAGCGGCGCTGAGGATTATTATTGTTATGGCACGGTGGGCTTGTATGACTTTGCTGCCGTCTCGGGGAGCAGCCCGTTCACGATCACCGGCCTTTCACAGATCAGTTCCACCACAAGCGGATTGGGAACAGCCGGCGACGGCAGTTATTACGTGGATACGACGGGGTTCGACAACAATAATGGCGCCTTCACAACACATTTTGATGACATCGCGGGCAGTTTTACTCCTTCCGGCAATACAACGAGTTTGGGCGGCATTCGTTTCAACGAAAATGCGGCACTCACTATCTCATTGCCCGGGACCTCCACGTATAGTTTTGGCGCCATTCTGGTGACCCCGAATGTTGGCGCGAACAATGATGCCATCTCAGGCAGCACTGCCAATTTTGGACCGGGTTTGCGCAGCAGCAACAACGGCGGAGAACTTCCGATTTATCAAAATAATACGAACGGCTTTTTAACTGTGAGTTGTATCCTGGCCGATGGCAAGACGTCGGGCGGCTCCTGGGCGCAGTCCGGCGCGGGAACAGTGATCTATTCCGGAGCCAACACTTTCACCGGCACCCTTAATCTGAATGGTGGCGTATCGGAAATCACCGCGGATTCTGGCCTGGGTGCGACGGGCACGGGTGCGACCGTGAACCTGAACGGGGGTACGGTCCTGGGCAATGCGAATTTTACGATGGATAGTTCGGGAGCGCACAAGCGCGGCTTTGCTCTCGGCAATAACGGCGGCAGCCTGGCCGCAGTCGCAGGCGATACGATGACTGTGGATGGCGTCATCAGTGGAGCAAATCCATTGACCGTCGGCATCCCGGCCACCAGCGCGAATGGCGGGGTGGCGGGACAAGTCGCCGGCACGGGTACAGGCACGGCGAATGCGCCGGTCCTGGCCACCGGAACCGTGGTGCTGACGGGAGCGAACACTTATTCGGGCGGCACGATCATCGATGGCGCTAACCTGAGTTTTGCTTCGGGAGGCCTGGGCACTGGCGGCATCACTTTCAACGGCGGCGTGTTGCAGTGGGCCGCCGGCAATTCCAATGATATTTCGTCCCAAACTGTCACGTTCAATTCCGCAGGCAGCACGCTGGATGTGAACGGCAACACCGTGAGCCTGGCCAACCCGATCGGAAATAATGGCGCGGGAATTTTGACGGTGGAAAGCACAGCAGGAAATGGCGCGTTGAATTTGAAAGGCGCCAATACTTATACGGGTGGCACAACGGTGAGCAGCGGCACTTTGAATGCCGATAACACCAGCGGATCGGCAACCGGCACGAACAGCGTGACGGTGCAAAGCGGCGCGGGCCTGGGCGGCAGCGGCACCATCGCCGGAAGCATCACCTGGCAATCGGGCGCACTCGGTTCGTTCACCATCGGCTCAGAACTCAATGCAGGCTTAATCACTTTGAACAATAATTCAGTGATCGTGAATGTTCCCGGCAGCACACCGCTTCAGCCGGGCACCTATACGCTGATGAACTATAATCCCACGGGCAGCAGCGGCTCGTTCAATACCGGCGCACCCACTTACACCGGCGCGGGGGTTGCCCCCGGCACTTCCTCGGCCATGACAACCAGCGGCGGCGGGGTGACCCTCACGGTCACTTCCATTGCCGGCATCAATCGCACCTGGGTCGGTGATGGGACTTCGAATGATTGGGATTACACCACCACCAACTGGTTCGATGGCTTTGGCCTGATCAACTACAGTGACGGCAACCTGGTGACCTTCGATGACACTGGCTCCGATAATCCGGCCATCAACCTGACCGCCACCTTCCAGCCCGGCTCGGTCCTTGTGAATGCAGCACAGAATTATACCTTCGGCGGGACCGGCCAGATTTCCGGGGTCACGACGCTGGTGAAAACCAACACCGGCGCTCTAACCCTCCTGACGGCGAACACTTATACCGGCGTCACGGTCATTGGCCAGGGAATCCTACAATTGGGTGACGGCTCAATCTTTGGCTCAGTCGGGACGAATAGTATCACGGACCTCGGCTCGCTCGTCCTTGATTTGCCCGGCAACAACACTTTTGCCAATGTCATCTCCGGCACGGGTAACGTGATGCAATCAGGTTCCGGCGTGTTGACGTTGACCGCGAGCAACCTTTACAGCGGCGGCACGACCATCGGTGCCGGCACCCTGCAACTGTCCTCGAGTGGATGGTTCGGCAGCGGCAGTATCACGGACAATGGCACGTTGACCTTCAATCGATCGGCGAATTCGGCCATCAGCGCATCGATCAGCGGATCCGGTGCAGTGTCCCTGGCAGGCAGTGGAACGGTCACGTTATCCGGCAATAATACCTACAATAACGGTACCACTATCGGCGCCGGCACATTGCTGGTGAACAGCTCTGCCGGTAGCGGGCCGGTGGTCGTGAACAGTGGCGGCACGCTGGGTGGCGGTGGAACCATCGCCGGAGCAGTCACTATCAACAGCGGCGGCACCCTCTCACCGGGAAACCCAGTGGGCACATTTACTATCAACAGTGATTTTGCCGCCAACAGCGGCGCGGTTATGAATCTGACCCTGGGCACGAGCAGTGATAAAGTGGTGGTCGGCGGCAATCTGTCATTGAACGGCACATTGAATATCACGGCTGGCACTGGATTCACCACCACGACGTACACGCTTTTCACATACAACGGCACGCTGACCCTGGGCAGTCTTACGCTTAATCTGCCTGCGAGCACATTGGCGACCGTTGATACCAATACACCCGGACAGGTGAAGCTGGATGTGCAAACACTCAGTTCCACCATTCCCGCCTTCCCGGGGGCGTTAGGCTTTGGCCAGTTAGCCAGCGGCGCGCGTTTCGGCGGTTCCGTCTATTATGTCAGCAATACCAATGACAGCGGAACTGGTTCGTTCCGGGATGCCGTAAGCCATGGAAACCGTTACGTCCTGTTCAGCGTCGGCGGGACCATCACCCTGGCGAGCGCCGTTTCCTGCTCCAGCAGCCTTTATATCGCCGGCCAAACCGCGCCCGGCGGTATCGCCATCATCGGGCATGAAGTTTCTTTCAGCACCCGGTCAAATGAGATCGTTCGCTACGTGCGCATCCGGCCCGGCAGCATGTCCAGTTCCGGGGAGGACGCGATCAACGTCGGCGACTGCACCAACTTGATCTTCGACCATGTTTCACTGGAGTTCGCCGGATACAACAACATAGACGCCACCGGCGACAACGGCAGCGATGCCATTACCGTGCAGAACTCAATCATTGGGGATCCGATGTCCAACGGCACTTCGGATAAGCAGGGATTTGGCGCGCATACCGAACACGTGGGAGGCAAATTTTCCTGGTATTACAATTTGTGGGTGAGTGAGCATAATCGCCAACCACTGGCCAAGATCGACACGATTTTTGTCAATAACACGGAATACAACTTTCAAGCCGGTTACACCGTCGCCGATACCAGCGGAAATTTCCGCCATGACATCATCAACAATTATTTCGTCACGGGGCCGACCGATCCTTCGGGGGCGAATGCATTTTTCCAAATGAATTCCGGCCAGACAATTTACCCCATCGGCAATCTGTTGGACAATAACAACGACGGGGTGCTCAACGGCAGTCCGATTGATCCGGGCGGCGGTTATACGCCATTGAGCGCGCCGTGGTCTCCGCTTTCGACGAACACGGTCGTCTATTCGGCCGCGGGTGCTTTTCGCTACGATACGTCGTGGTCGGGGGCCATGCCGCCAGACCAACTGGATTCTTTGATTTTGAGCCAAATAAACACGCTGGGCAACGGAACAGCCGGTACCGGCGCCGGAACAGCCGGGCCGGGATCCAGTCTTTACTATGACCAGACTTCAACCGGTTTGACTAATAATGGCTATGGCGTCATCACCCCGGGCGTTGCGCCCGTGGATACGGATGGTGATGGGATTCCGGATTACTACGAAGAAGCCATAGGAACCAATCCCAATGCGGCCGACAGCCTCACACCGGGTGTTGGCGGTTATACCAAATTGGAAAATTATTTGAACTGGCTGGCAGCGCCCAATGCCATCACGACCACCCGCACTCCAGTGAGCGTGGATCTGTGGCAATACACCGCTGGATTCACCAATGACAACCCGGTTTATTCCGTCAGCTTTCCGAGCAATGGAACGGTGACGCTCAACAGCGGTCATATCGTAAATTTCACGCCGAACGTGAATTTTACCGGCCTGGGAAGTTTTCTGTTTGCAGTGCATGACAGCGATGGCACCGTTTTGTCCAACTCCGTCTCAGTCTGTGTGACCCCGTACGCCGCGGTGACCAACAGCATCATGCCGGTATTCAGCACCATATCGGCACCGTCAGCCAACAACGGTAACAGCATCGTGTTCAGCGGCACGGGCGGCATCATCAACGGCAACTTCATCCTGCTGGGCTCGACCAACCCGGCCACCCCGCTGGCGAATTGGATTCCGCTGGAGACCAATGAGTTTGATTCCAACGGCAATTTTAATTTCACGAATCCGGTGAATGCTTCAGGGGCACAGGAATTTTACTTAATCGAATTGCCGTAAACGATAGTGAGCCGGGTTGTAAAGGGCATTCCTGCCATTGCGGGAGCGGCCCTTTATTGCAATTGCAACCGGTAGAAGGTCTGCGGTGAAACCGGGTCGACGGAGTTGGTGACGGAAAAGTTGCCGGTGGCGTCAAATTGGTTCGTCAACACGGGCACCCAAACCGGCGAGGCCAGGTTCGTCGCGGCCAGCACATAGAATTGCCGATTCGTTGTCCCGCCAGTCCCGCTGACGATCAGATTTCCATTGAAGATCGAAGCTGTGGTGATCACCGGCTCGCTGAAAGGTTGGAGGCCCACTTGCACGGAAGCGGGGCTTTCGTCGCCGGGATTGACCGCCGTCACTTCATAGTAGTATGCAGACGCGGCATTGGTGAAATCAGTGTCGGTATAATTGGTGGCCGTCACACCCCAGGCGATGACTGAATAGGGGCCGCCATTCGTGGTGGAACGGTAGAGATTATAACCGGTCGCGCCGGTTGATGGGTCCCAAACCAAAACCGCCGCCCCATTGCTTGCGGTCCCGACAAAATTAGTTGGCGTGGGAGGCACGACAAAACATCCCAAACCCGTCAAGGCATCCCCCGGCACGGGGTGCATGAGCTTGATGACGGGAAGGCTTCCATCCGGCGAACGCGAATTGGTCATCTGGCTGGCCGTCGTGCCCAGGAAATCCGAACTTCTCACGGTGACACCGCTTTCTGTCCAGGAATTGCTGCTGATCATGCTCCCGCTCTCGTTGAGACTCACCACGTCCGAGGAAGTGTCTGAAAAGGCGAGATTGAAATGCATGATCTCATTGGTCCCGGAAATATCATTGGCAGCGGTTTCAGCCACGTTGGTCGTATAATCGGGCGGCGTGCGCTGGAGCATGCTATATCCCACGGCATTGGCGTACGCGGTGTTGTTCGTCCAACCGGTCGGAACTCCCGGCCCGGTGCATTGATGGTTGGCATAAAATCCGGCGTTGCCGTGGTTGCCGACGGCGAGGCAACCGAAAACGCTGTGAGAGGGTATCGGATTGGCGATCTTGTTCTGTGTCGTTGTCGCCCATCCACCCACCTTGAAACCATTTCCATTCCCACCGTTGTTCCCGTTCAGATATGACCAACAATGGTCGAAGGTGACGGATTCATAACAATTGATGCAATCGTAACCGTCATCACTGTTATTCCATGAACGGCATTCGCGAAAAATATTACCTTTGCCGCCGGCACTCACGTGGCAGCCGAAACCATCGGCATTGCCATAGGAAAAACTGTTGATGCCGGCGAGGTTGTAGCAATCACAACGATAGACCAGATTGCTGATGTCCAATTCCTCAAAATAAATCCCAACGCAATCGGCATCATGCACGTTGACCTGGTTCCAGAGGCAGAACTTGCAGCCCCAATTCGCGAAGCCGACGGATTGATTGTTGACGTTGGTGATGTTCTCCTGCACTCCCACCACATCGAATCCCTGGAAAGTGACATTGTTGGCGATGACCCAAAAGGCGGCGGTCCGCAGGCCCGACGGGTTCACCAGGGAAAAGTTAAAAACCGGTCGTGTTCCCGGCATGGCCTCGTAGGTGATCCCACTTTTGGTGATCAGGTTTACCGGGACGTAGACTCCACTTTCCACCGCGTTCTGATTTGTCGGATAGTAAGTCCCGGCATTGAGATAGACGATGTCCCCGGAAGAGGCCACGGATTGGGCCTTCATCAGGGTCGCAAAGGGCGCGCCCTGCGTACCGGGATTGCTATCAAGGCCGTTGGTGGCGAGGTACCAGTTCGCAGCCATCAAGGAAGGAGACGACCAGAGGAACATGATCGTTGCCCGACCCATGATCCCGGATAATCGATTGAATTTCATGGAGCCAATGTTCAAATCACTGCAACTGAAGTTTGTAGAACGATTGTTGAGAAGATGGATCGACGGGATTGGTGACAGAAAAGTTGCCGGTGGCGTCAAATTGGTTGGTCAGCACGGGCACCCAAACCGGGGAGGCCAGGTTCGTTGCGGCCAGGACATAGAACGGCCAATTGGCGGTCCCGCCGGTTCCGCTGACC
>DASXDM010000011.1:0-3541 GCA_036490655.1 Verrucomicrobiia bacterium
GAGAGCGACCATTCGCCGACCATGGGCGGCAGTTCTTCACTCCGCATCTCATCCAAAGCGGTCTTGCGGTTGAGCGCAAAGGCCAATTGTTCCAGGCCAGAACGTGATTTTGCCTGCCGGTCGAAGCATTGATAGAGATGCGTGTCCAAAATGACGTTGCTAAACGCCGGCTGCTGCATGAAATTTTTCCACTCCAGCGGACGGAAGGAGTCATGGATGACGACCGCCACGTCCGGGGCGAGATATTTGCGAACGCGGGCATAACCGTCCTGATAAAATTTCTGGAGGATATCCAGGGGAACTTCCGGACGCGGTTCATTGAGCAGTTCGATGCCGCAGAGCGCGGGATGGTTGCCGTATTTTTGGGCGAAAGATTCGAGCACCCGCAACGTTTCTTCAATGTTCTGCGGATCTTTGGGCCAGTTGATGCCGCCGGCGCGCCCGCTATGGTCCCAGCCATTCTGGCTGCCGGGCGCACCGTGCAAATCCAAAAGCAGTTTCAAATCATTTTTCTGGCATTCATCCAGGGCAAAATCAATATACCGCGAGCATTCGACATAAGGGGCAGGCGCTTCGAGGGCCCAATAGCCGACGGGCAGACGAATGGCATTCAGTCCGGAACTTTTTATCCAGCGAAAATCGTGCGAGGTAATGAAGGTATCACGATGCCGGTCCAGGCGGCTTTTGGCTTTATCACCAAGAACCTGGGAAAGGGTATATTCATCCTCAGCATTCGTACCGCGAAAGGTCTCCGGCGTCATCCATTTTTCAAGAACGAGCCAAGCGCCGAGGTTGACGCCGCGCAATTTAGAAAATTTTGATGCAACGGTATCATCGGCAACGGGCGGCATGGATATGGGAGACGGCGTGGAAACCCCTTCCGCAAAAGCCAAGCCGGACATTTTGGCGGTGGCCAGCATTGCCATCCCGCCCAGCGTGTTTTGAATGAACTGTCTCCGTCGCATATGTTAATTAACCTGTCGGACCTGTGTGTATGTGTGTCGAACAACGTATCCAACTCGGATACGTCTACTTAGATTGAAACAAATTTGCGCGGTTCAAACTACCCCCCTTTCGAGGGGTGGAAAGCGACGCACTTCTCGAGAAAAGCCTTACATTACAATATAATTAGATAACCGGCATCAGTAAGACAACCCGTAACCGAGCGGGAAGTAGGGGTTTTCGTGTTTGTCCAGGGCGCTCAAATGGTCGCTAGTGCTGGGCCAGGCCCGCGGAAGTTTGCCGGTGGGATTGTAATCGCCAAAAAGAACATCCGCCACCCCCTGCCCTTCGGTGCCGGGCAGCCACGCGGCAATAAGCGCATTGCAGGCGTCCAGCGAGGCATTCAAAACCAATGGGCGTCCGGACAGCAAAATCCCAATGACCGGTGCGCCGGTATTTCTCGCCCGGGTGATCAGGTCGGCATCCTGCGTAGACAGGTCGAGGTTCGTGCGATTGCCAAGCATTTCCGCATAAGGTTCTTCCCCCACCACGGCGATGACGGCTTCGATATTGTCCAAATTGGTGGCGCCCGGCGAGTAGATCACTTGCGTGTCGGGAGAAACTGTCTGGCGAATGGCAGCAAGGATGGTCGTGCCACCGTGCGTCACGTTGCCATGGCCGCCCTGCCAGTCAATCGTCCAACCGCCGCACTGCACGCCCAGGTCGTCCGCCGCCGCACCGACCACCGCGATGCGCTTAAAGTTTTTGGAGAGCGGAAGCGCGTGATTTTCGTTTCTCAAAAGGACAAGTGATTCACGCACCGCCTGACGCGCCACTGCCCGATGTGCCGGTGAACCAATGGCTGCCGTCAGCGCCGGGTTAACCGCCGGGGCGTCGAATAACCCCATCGCGAACTTGACCCGCAAGATACGGCGGACCGCGTCATCAATGCGGGATTGCGGAACTTTGCCGCTGGCGACCAGTTGCTTGAGATCATTGATAAATTCGAGATAATTGTTGGGTTTATCCAAGCCGTAAGGGATCATGACCATGTCCATGCCGGCGTTAATCGAACGGTCTACGTCGCGTTTATAATTCTTGGAGATTTGGTCGATGGCGGCCCAGTCGGACACCAGAAATCCTTTAAAGCCGAGTTCTTTTTTCAGGACATCGGTGAGCAGATATTTTTGGCCGCTCATTTTATCATCATTCCAACTGCTGTAGGAAACCATGATGGAACCGACACCGGCATTGACCGCATCACGATAAGGCGGCAAATAGAGCTTCCGCAAAGTGGCCTCGTCGCAAACAGTATTGCCCTGGTCTTTGCCGTCCCGGGTGCCGCCGTCGCCGATGTAGTGCTTGGCGCATGCGAGGACGCATGTGGGATCACTGGAGAGCGCGTCTCCCTGAAATCCGTGCACTGCCGCCACTCCCAGTTCCGAAACCAGCTCTGTATTCTCTCCATAACTTTCGTAGGTACGGCCCCAGCGCTCATCCTGCGCTACGGCAATACAGGGTGCGAAGGCCCAGCGGATTCCGGTCCCGGCGATTTCCTCCGCGGTGACGCGTTCTTCGCGCTCAACCAACTGGGGATCATGGGCGGCGCCCATGCCGATGTTGTGTGGAAAAATGACCGCACCGTCGATGTTGTTGTGGCCGTGAACGGCATCGATGCCGTAAATCAATGGAATCTTCAAGCGCGTTTGTAAGGCATAAGATTCGACATTCGTGGCTAATTTCAGCCAGCTTTGCGGCGAGTTGCCATCGGTTGGATCAGAATTACCTCCGCTTAAGACTGAGCCGATGAAATAAGTGGTGATGTCGTTTTTGTTGATGAGCGCGGAGGAATCCACCTGGACCATCTGGCCGATCTTTTCATCCAGCGTCATCTGTGACATTAAAGCATCCACCTGCTTTTCGATTTTTGGATCATCCAGGGCCAGACCAGCGGCCTGCGAAATAGTGACCGCAGAAAAAATCAAAACTGAAGCGCAACCGATCAGAATGTGTTTAGAGTAGAACTTGTGATTGACGTGAAACATATGCGGCAATAGTGAACTAAATCTCATTGATTGCAACAATCCCCTCTTTCGGGTGGGGTGTAAGAACATTGAATAGTCCAAGTGATGCTCATGGAAAAGCATGAGCAGTAAAAGAACATTCCCTGAGAAGAGAAACTAGCCAACGCGACTTGATTTTGGTTTCAAGGAAGGCTGGTCCAGATACCGCAACGCAAAAGCATAAGCGCCAATCGCAATCGCCTGGCTGGTTCCCAAGCGCGTGATACCGAGACCGAGGCGCTGCAGCGCGTCATATTTAACTTTGCGGGTGGTGCCGGGAATAGTAATAGTACGGTTTTCGCCTTTAAGAAATTTTTTGAATTGCGCCGGGTCTTCGAGATTCAGGGCTACTTCAGGAAGGCGGCGAAATTTCTTCCCGCCGGGCCCCGCATACGCGCTGTTCATTTCCTCCACGAGCGCCGGTAAAAATAAGCGCCAGCCCTTGGACAAGCCGCCGCCGATCACGGCCAGGCTATCGAGCACGGTCAAGGCATTGGCCATGGCGTCACCGGCCACTTCACCCAGGCGGCGATAAG
>DASXDM010000012.1:0-100461 GCA_036490655.1 Verrucomicrobiia bacterium
ACATGGCAAAAACCTGCCGGAAGAATTGCGCAAGATTAAGCTGTACGAATCACACGGGCATCAACGGAATTTTCTCGATTGCGTCAAATCCCGCCAGCCCACGATCTGCCCCGCGCAGACCGGCCATCACTCCACCATTCCGGGGCACCTCGGCCTGATTTCCATGCTCACCGGGCGGAAAATATACTGGAACGTGAAACATGAGAATATCCTGAACGACCCGGCCGCCAGCGAATTGCTCACCCGCCCCTATCGCGCCCCTTGGGAAATGTCCCAATTGAAGGGTTGATCGCGTAAAGATAGATCCGCATTCCAAAGCGAGGGAGGAAACTCCCTCGCTTTTGGTTTTTGGTCTGAAGACCTGACCTAAAACATTAAGTCCCCACCCGACCTTTCGGTCAGGCAGGGACAAATGGGGGATGGGAGTTCGCCACTCTCTCTTTCCCGCACCGGCATTAGGCGCGCCCTTGCGGGGCTGCCGGTTTCCCGACGCTATTCTCCACGGCAAGCGGAGTTTTCGGCCTCGTAGCAGGGCCGTCCAGTGCCTTGCGGCGACTGAATTTCGAGTGAGGCTTTTCAGCCCGCTTCGGCTGGTGGTTGCGCCACCGGCCTGCGAACCAGGTCAAGACACGCCTGCGATTCTCTTTCGCGTCTTAACCACTTGGCACCGGGTCAGCCGCTGCTTTTGGCAGCGCGTTCGCCCGACGCCACGGGTCTCGCCTCTTCACTCACAGATTGCTTTTCTCACAGTCCAGCGGTGCCGTTTTTAGCATCGCCGGCCTTCGGAAGTTTTTCACGCGACTTGCCCAGCCGTCGTGTCCTTCCCGTTGCGAGCGCTCTTTTTGTCCGCCTTTCGGCGTTTTTCTTTTGGCGGTCCAATTTTTTTTATCGGATCCGCCAGAGTCACCCACACCGTGTTGATACGCAGTAGCAACCGCTGCCTATTTCGGCAACTGCGATTCGCCCAGGCTCGAAACCTGCCTGAACTACTTAACCTGGCCCGGGACGGTTTCTCATCGCCCCGCGCCCCCGATCCATCATTCGCTTTTGGCACGCGCGAACGCGCCAGACGAACCGGTGAATCTTGCCTCCGCTGCGAACCTTTCGGCCGTTTAAGAGGAGCCGGACCAACCAACCTGCTCCGACTTTTCCCCGGTCACCCGGGATTATCCTGGAAACGTTCAACTTCAGTTTTACCTTTCGCTGCCCGCTCCGTTCATTCAATGAACTGGTAACATCCTAGCAAATTTTTCACTTCCTTCAATGAATTGATATGAACAGCTTGTTCACCGAAACGCGCCGGTTGATAAGATGCGAACAACACATTTTACTTAATTAAATCAACGGTTCCCGCGGTGCAGCCACCTGAATTATTCACAAGCATTTTCAGCGATGATTGCCCCCGGTGAACAAGTTCCCTTTGTTAAATTTTGGAAAATTCGCGCTCGACGCGGATTTTATTGAGAGCAGACTTCTCCGGATCAGATGAAACGTCATTTGCCCTTTGCCCTCACCACGCTGCGCCTGTTGCTTGGCCCGATCGCCCTCTACTGCGCCCTTGCAAACATTACACGTTTCGTGTTTTTGCCGATTTTGATCATCGGGACGCTCTCTGACATTTTTGACGGCATCCTCGCCCGAAAATTCGGCGTGGCGACGTCTTTTTTACGCCGTTATGACAGCATCACTGATGTGTTCTATTATTTATTTATTCTGGCCGCCGCCTGGGTGCTGTGCCGGCCGGTCATTTCACGGGAAATATTTTGGATCTCGCTGATTCTTTTCTCCGAAGGAGCGGTCATCCTCGTCAGTTTTATCCGGTTCCGCAAATATCCCGCCACGCATTCCTATCTCGCAAAATTCTACGGGTTATGCCTGCTGGCATGCCTGTTAGCGCTCCTGGTATTCAATGCGGGAGACTGGACCGTGATTTCCCTGACGATTGTCGCCCTGGCAACCAATATTGAAATCATCGCGATCCATTTTTCGATGAATGTTCCGCCCGTCGATGTGAAATCGATCTTTTGCCGGCCGGAAGCGCTTAAAGAAAAACGGTAGCCGGGCGGCGAAAAACGATTCACGCTCGACACCTGCGTCCATTGATGCAACAGTTGCCAGCGTCTCGCATCAATTTTAGGCCGCATGAACACCACAATGCCACACTTGTTTAACCCCGTTGCCCTGAGTGCCATTACCATCTGTGTTCTGCTCATCCTCAGCTCTCTCTTCGTGCTTTCATTGGTCAAGGCGATAACCCACCGGACCAGTGGCTGGATCATTGCTACTGTCTTTTCCGGCATCCCGTGCCTGGTCCTCTGTGGCGCCTTTTTTATTGGGCTTTTTCTCGGGCTCACCCGCATGGCGTCCGGACAGACCCAACTTGGCCAACCTTCCAGGCTCCTCACTGCGGCGATGACCCCGATTTCGGGCAAAACCCTGGGATACCAGATTTCATTTCCGGGGATAAATAATTGGCAGATTTATGACGCCAAACCGCCTTTTGACTTCGTCTATCACTATTACGATGCCTATGTCGGGATCCTGCCGGAAGGCATCGGTCACGGAAGCCCCGAAAGCGCCTGCGAATTAATCCGCAAAAGGATGCAGGCAAGAGTGCAGGATTTTTCAGCCACCACGCCAACCCCGGTCATCATCGATTCGCGCCGATGGCTCACCTACGACGTCAATCTCACCACTCGCGGGATCAAGCTCGAATACCGGTATTACGTTTATTCTGATAACGATTACACCATTCAGATCGTCACCTGGACGACGCCAAAACATTTCGACAGTTACGCGCCTCTCTTCGACCGGGTGGCAAATTCTTTTAAGTTTCCTCAATGATGGATCCGCGCAGCAGTAAAAAAACCGCCCCAGAACCTGGAGCGGCTTTCAATTTTCGGCAGGATTTATGCCTTGGCAGCCGGGGCGGCTTTCTTGGCCTTGATCCGGGCGGTCTTGCGCCTGATATAATTTGAACGGCGTTTACGTTTGATGACTTTGTTGTATTGTCTTCCCATAATGCTTTACTTTGTTTGTATGATACGGTTTTGTAGATGCACTATGCGAATTTGGCCGCAACATTTCAATCTCTATTTCGCCCTGACATTGGCGCTGGCCCTGGTCTGCGGATGCGAAAGCCCCAAAAAAGAAAAGGAAAAGCAGGTCAGCGCCGTGCGCATCCATATCGAGGCTTCGGCGGACGATCCCGACACCTCGCAGTCCATTTCCGTTTTTCGCGCCGACCCCCTGACGCTGAAGATCGACAAGGAGCCGGCCTTCACCGAAGCCAATCTCGTCACCGCCAAAGTCATCGATACCCAGGATGGATTCGCCATCGAGCTTAACTTCGATGAAAGCAGTTCCATGATCCTCGAACAGGACACCACCAGGAACCTGGGAAAACATTTCGCCATTTTCGGCCAGTGGGGCGAGAAACTCGTGGATGGCCGCTGGCTCGCCGCGCCGATGATCACCCGGCGCATCTATGACGGCACCATGACATTCACCCCGGACATGTCCCGCGATGAAGCCGATGAATTCATCCTGGGACTGACCAACGTCGTTAAAAAAATCCAAAAAGGGCAGCTTAAATGATTTGTGGTCGAAGCAGTAGGCAGTGGTGCGGGTCTGTGGTCCCTGTTTTTTTCGTCCTGGCCGCGGTTTTTACCTTTTCGGCGAATCTCCTGGCCCAGGAACCGTTTCAGTTCCCCACCGCGAACCATTATCTGTATGAGCGTGGCGACGAATTGAAATTCTTCGCTCCCACGGAACAGGATAAGCCGTGGACCAGCGGCAGCTTTGGCTGCGTGCGCGACAATGGCCAGCGCCTCCATGAAGGCCTCGATATCCGCCATTTGCAGACCGACCGTCGCGGGGAGCCCACCGACCAGGTCATGGCCACTGCCGATGGCACGGTCGTTTACATCAGCACGCGTCCGTCGCTGTCGAACTACGGAAATTACATCGTCATCCGCCATGTCATCCAGGGGATTGAGATCTATTCGCTGTACGCGCATCTGAAGGCGCCCCGCCCCGGGCTGGTTGTCGGTGAGGCGGTGAAAGCCGGCGAAATCATCGCCACCATGGGTCGCACCTCAAACGCGGAGACCATCGAACAATGGCGCGCGCACGTGCATTTCGAGTTGAATGTCCTCGTCAACGACAACTTTGCCTCCTGGTTCCCCACCGCCAACCCCAAAGAACGCAATGATCACGGCGAATGGAACGGACAAAATCTTAACGGTCTCGACGTCAGCGAAATCCTTCTCCAGGAACACAATCCCAAAGGGTTTAACCTGCTGGACTTCCTGCGCGGCCAAACCGAGCTGTGCCGAGTCCTGGTCCGCGCCACGGATTTTCCCTATTTGCATCGTTATCCGATGCTCATCCTGCCCAATCCCGTCGCCAAACGCGAAGGCGTTGCTGGATACGAGGTCGCTTTAAATTATAATGGGGTGGCCTTTGCCCTGATGCCGCGGGCCGCTTCGGAGATCAAAAGCGCCGCGAAATATCAATTGCTCTCCGTGAACGAAGCCAACGAGATGGCCAATCCCTGCCGCCATCTCGTCGTCAAACACGGCAATCATTGGGAACTGGGGAATGAGGGTTTGCGCGATTTGGAAATGCTGGCGTATTGAAGAGACTCGAATCCGATTTACTCGCCGGAATACTTATATTCCCGCGCCCACCACCATCAGTTCGTATCGGCCATTGGCATTAAATCCAATTATTTCTCTCAAATCTGAGGCTAAAACCCTCATCGAGCCGCCCTAAGACGCGGATGGTCATTTGACAACCCCCATTTCCCTCGGATATTGCTATAATGATAGCTGAAAAGGAGCTTTCTCGTCCCAAACCGGAGGCGGCAGCCATTCTTACGGACCCAAAAACCTCTACCACTGCGCCGGAAAAAATTCCGATGTGGTACAAAAGCTGTGTCATCTACGAAGTCCATGTCCGCGCCTTCCAGGACAGCGATGGCGATGGTACGGGCGATTTTCGCGGTTTGACCACGCGGCTGGATTATTTGCGGGACCTTGGGGTGACCGCCATTTGGCTTCTTCCCTTTTATCCTTCACCGCTCAAGGACGACGGCTATGACATCGCAGATTATTACGACGTGCACCCGATGTACGGGACGCTGGCTGATTTCAAAGTGTTCCTGCGCGAAGCTCATCGCCGCGGACTGCGGGTCATCACCGAGCTGGTGATGAATCATACCTCCGACCAGCACCCCTGGTTCCAGCGCGCCCGGCTCGCGCCGCCCGGCAGCACCCTGCGCGATTTCTATGTCTGGAACGATTCGCCGGAAAAATATAAAAACGCGCGCATCATCTTCAAAGACGTCGAGACATCCAATTGGACCTGGGAGCCTCGTGCCAAGGCCTTTTATTGGCATCGTTTCTTTTCCCATCAACCCGACCTAAATTTCGACAACCCGGTCGTCCACGAAGAAATGATCAAGGTGCTCGATTTCTGGTTCGACATGGGCGTGGACGGGATGCGCCTGGACGCCGTTCCCTATCTGTACGAGCGCGAAGGCACCAGTTGCGAAAATCTACCGGAGACCCATGAATTCCTAAAAAAACTTCGCAAACATGTGGACGAAAAATACGGCGACAAGATGCTGCTCGGCGAGGCCAACCAGTGGCCGGAAGATGCCGTGGCTTATTTCGGCGGCGGCCAGGGCGATGAATGTCACATGGCCTTTCATTTTCCGCTGATGCCCAGGTTGTTCATGGCCTTGCGCATGGAAGACCGCATTCCCATCGTGGATATTCTCGAGCAGACCCCGGCGATCCCTGAAACCGCCCAATGGGCGCTCTTCCTGCGCAATCACGATGAGCTGACGCTTGAAATGGTCACCGATGAAGAGCGCGATTATATGTATCGCATGTACGCGCATGTGCAGCGCGCGCGGCTGAACCTCGGCATCCGCCGCCGGCTGGCGCCGCTGGTGGGCAATGACCGCAAACGCATCGAATTGCTCACCGCCCTGCTCCTCTCCCTGCCCGGCACCCCTGTGATTTACTACGGCGATGAGATCGGCATGGGCGAAAACATTTACCTCGGCGATCGCAACGGCGTGCGCACGCCGATGCAATGGAGCGCCGACAAAAACGCCGGTTTCTCCCGCGCCAATCCGCAAAGCCTGTACCTGCCCATCAATCTCGATCCGGAAAATCATTACGAAGCCGTCAATGTGGAAGTCCAGGAACGCAACACGCATTCCCTGCTCTGGTGGATGCGCCGGATCATCGCGCTCTACAAACGCCAAAACGCTTTCGGCCGCGGCACCATTGAATTTCTGCATCCCGAGAACCGGAAGGTTTTCGTTTGTATCCGGCGTTATCAAAACGAAATCATTCTCGTCGTCGCCAACCTGTCGCGCTTTGTGCAGCCGGTGGAACTGGACCTGGCCGCCTACCAATCGCTCATGCCCGTCGAACTTTTCGGGCGCGCTGAATTTCCATTGATCACCGATAAGCCTTATCCCCTCACGCTGGGGCCGCACTCGTTTTATTGGTTCTCGCTGGAAGCCAAGACCGCGGGCGAAACCGCCGGCCCTTCCGATGTCCGCACCACCCTCAATATCACCAGCGATTGGGAGGAGATCTTCGATGACCGCCATCATGTCCAGCTTGAGCGGGCTTTGCAGCGCTGGCTGCCCACCCGCCCATGGTTTCCCGACAAATCACGCAGCATCAAGTACGCGCGCGTCCAGGAAATCATCCGGGTCGCTCTCCCGGCGAATGAAAAGACTTTTCTCACGTTCGTCCAACTCGAATTCATCCAGGGCGATCCCGAAACCTATGCGCTTCCTCTTGGCTGCGCCGTCGGCGAGGCGGCTGAGGCGATTGCGCGCGATTTGGCGCCCATCGTCATCGCCCGGCTCAATTTCAGCCAGGCGAACCAGTCGGGCGTCCTGTATGACGCTCTCGCCAGCAGGGAATTTCCGCGCGCGCTCCTCGAATTGATTTCTTCCCGGCAAAACCTGGATGGCCGGTTCGGATTGATCGAGGCCACGCATACATCGGATTTTGGGAATATCGTCGGGGAAAGCCCCGCCACTCTCGAACCTTCCATTCTCCGGGCTGAACACAATAATTCGTCCGTCATCTTCGGAGACAAGGCGATCTTAAAATTTTTTCGCAGATTGGACTTCGGGGTCAATCCCGATCTTGAGACCCTGCGTTTTCTCACGTCGCAAAAATTCCCCTATTCGCCGGCGCTGGCCGGCGCGTTGGAATATCGTTCAGGACGCGATGAGCCGCGCACGATGGCGGTCGTGACCGCACTGGTGCCCAAGGCCAAGGACGCCTGGGAACACACTATCGATACGCTCGGCAAATTCTACGAACGCGTGCAGACCTTGCCCGTGGAACAGCGCACGCCGCCCCTGCCTTCCTCCAATGTCATCAAGCTTTCCACCGCCGAAATACCGGAGCTGGCGCGCCATTTGATCGATACCTATGTGGAAAGCGCGCGCCTGCTGGGCGAACGCACCGCCGCCATGCACCTGGCGCTCTCCAATGACGTCGAAAATAAAAATTTTACGCCCGAACCTTTCACCCCGCATTCGCAACGCGCTTTGTTCCAGTCCATGCGCAACCTCACCCGGCAAAATTTTCACCTGCTCAGCCGCCGTTTGAAAACTCTCCCGGCCGAGATGCAACCGCAGGCGGAGCAAGTTCTTCTGCTCGAACCGGAAGTGATCAAACGCTTCCGCGGCGTCTATGAACGCCGGATGGACTGTGATCGCATCCGGAATCATGGCGATTTTCATCTCGAACAGATCCTTTACACCGGCAAGGATTTCCTGATCATCGATTTTGAAGGCGAGCCTGCCGTCGCTTTCAGCGAACGCCGGCTAAAACGCTCTCCGTTGATTGATGTCGCCGGCATGATCGAATCGTTTCACTACGCCGCCTACGCGGCGCTGCTGAAGCAGATCGAACGCGGCAATGTCTCCCCCGAACAATCGCAACAAACCATCTCCTGGACGCGCTTCTGGGCGCGTTGGGTCGGGGCGATTTATTTCAAAGCCTATCGCCAGGCCGTGGCCGGCACACGATTGCTTCCCACGGATGAAACAGATCTGCAGATCCTTACGGAAGCCTTTCTGCTGCGCAAAGCGATCTATGTACTCGGCTACGAGCTGAAAGAACGGCCCGATTGGTCGAGAATCCCTTTGCAGGAGATTTTGGAATTGTTCAAGGAATCCAGCTCCAACAAAACACCGGATGTCACCCTGCCCCCCAACCTGAAGTCGTAAATTTTTTGGGTGACATTACCACAGCCGGCCTGTTTCATTCCCGCGAATGGATTCAACGCAACTCACATGAACGCCTGCCTTTTTACTGCGATCGCAGCGGTGACCCGGATGCAAACTACCCAGTCCGGTTCTGGCTATCGCGAGTTTCCCCAGACAGCGGACCAATGTGTCACCTTGATTGTGTTTGGCGAAAGTCTTGAATCGGCGCAGGCCAGCCTCGAAAAATACCTGGTGCCACCGCCAGAGGGCGAGAACCCGATTGAAGTCAAAATCAGATCCATCGTGGCGGCGGAATTCATGGACAAATTATTGACTGAAATAGGGCCGGCGCATTTGCCCTGGCCAGCCCTCGTTAAACAAATGGAGGAGGAATGTGAAACGATTGCCGCGGACGACTTCGAACAGGGATATTGGGTGGATGTGGATACCGTCGTGCCGCCGGAACAATTGGCCTTCAGCATTCCGGCCTTGCAACAAGGAATACCCCCGGACATAGGCACCGGCTTGAACTGGTCCGCGGACAAACAATTTTTATATGTGCTTACGGTCCTAAGTCCGCCGCAACCGCCCATCCAGGGCGACGATGTCGAACCGGATGAAGAGTCCTTGTTGGAAGCCCGGCAGCTGCAGGATTTGCTGCTGATGTACCCACAAGGCGCTGAAAAAGAAGCCGTCGCGTTGATAAAAGCGAGGAATTCCGTAGTGGCCGCCTGGCTTTGGCGCAAGTTTGTTGTCGGAAATCGTCTGGCCACGAATCATATCCGCATTGATCCATGGTGCGGCACTCTGGGAACACCGGATTGACCCAGACCCTGCCTGCCAGGTCGAAGGCAGCAGTCCCGGCAAAACTATTGGCCCAGCGCGATTCCCGCCTCGGAATGCCGGCTGAAACGCTTGCTCCAGTCGTGGTTCGAATATGGCTCCCGCTGGAAAATCTGAAGGTAGCGTTTCGGCAATGATCGCAACACCGTCTCAAACTCCTTTTCGTATTGCTCCGCCATCGCCGCCGAATAACCGATGCTCTTGTTCTTTCGCCCGCCGAAAATGATTTCCTTCTCTTTTGTCCCAACGTGGAAAAAGTCGAACATCTCGCGGATTTTCACCGGATCATTCAATTCGCGGGGGCAATTCAGGGTAAAACACCGGTCCTGCAACCCGTTCTCCGCGAGAAAACTCATCGCGCGATTTTCGATCTCGATCCATTGGATCAAATACCATTGGAACAGCGACAACTTCTCCGCGGCGTAATTCTGGAAAATCTCTTCGTTGCCGGTCAAGGCCCAGACAAAATGACGTTTCCGGTCGTCACCGCGATAAAAATGAAACGGCACACGGACGCGCCGCCGCCACATTTCGCGGTAGGCTTCGCTCGCCGCGACCTTGATCGGGTCGCGGACCAGGTGGACGAGTTCCAGGTCGGGAAAAACATCGAGCGCCACCACGTAGGCGGATTTCAGAAAGGCATGGCTGGATTCCAAATAGACGGTGCCCCGGCATCGCTGGATGAAATCGCGTTTCTCTTCCAATCTAGCCCGGACTTTATCCATCCGCCCGGCATAGGCGTCATAAATGGCCGTGCCAAACATCGTGGGGTTTCCAAAGTCGAAGAACGTCTCATGCCGGGAAACACAGTCACGGGCATTCAGGCGGAAAAGATTTCGCAGATAAAGTGTCCCCGTCCGCGCCTCCGTCAACGTGAAAATGACCTTCTTCATTCCCGCAACTTTTTCTGCACGCAGACGACTTCCACCGGCTCGGCGATCTCGGGCCGGAAAATGGTGGTGAGCTTCCTGTCAAAAACCGAAAAGCCAAATCGCGAATAGCCGTTCTCCGGCCGGCGGTTTTGCAGCGAAAAAAATGCGCCATAGCAATTTTCCACGTCGCTTTGGTACAATTGCTTCTCATACGCCCGCCATAAGCGGCAGGCCAGCCCGTGCCCGCGATATTTTTTGATGATGTCCAGGTGCAGGTGCGCCGCGCGCTCGGGGTGCTTTGGCTGCTCCCGAAGACCGTTGGTCAGCAACCAGCGGATGAATCCTTTTGAGCGCGGATGCCGCGAATATCGGCCGGTGGCAGCGCGGGCGATCATCTTCATCGTCGTCTGGAACCCCGAATACATCAGCGTATAGTCAAAAGACCGCGAAACCGAGCCCAGCAGATAACCCACCACCTGCCCGTCGGCGTCCGCCACCCAGGCGTAGTTCGGCTCGTAATTCAGATAGGGGCCGGTGAAAAGATCGGCGAAAATTTCGCGGTCCGTGAAAATGGTTTCAATCGGGTCGCCGAGGAAGCCGGTATCGCAACAGATCCGGCGAATGGTGGAACGATCCGCCGCGGTATAGGGCCGGATGACGATCTCCTCGGCAACGTGGCCATTGGCGCCGTTGCTGTGGCCATTACTATGACCATTCGTATGGCCATTGCCGTTTAAATAATGTTTGGAGGTTGTGCCATTCACTCCTTCTCCAACAGGCAAGTTGGTCATCATGTTTCCAATGTGTTCCGGTTTTTTGCCATTATCGGCTGCTCCGCCTAAACATGGATTAAATTTAAATTAAATCCAGTAACATTGCTGTAACATTTTTAAAATCCGAACCACAATTTGCGTGACACCTGCGCGTTCTGGATTATATTTGCAGGCTTTCGATGACCCTATGGTCTAGCGGTTAGGACACCACCCTTTCACGGTGGGAGCCCGGGTTCGATTCCCGGTAGGGTCGCCATACTTGTTTTTAGCATCTTTTCCAGAACCGCAGGCTTTGCGCCATGCCTTTTTCAGTTGAATTACCACCTTAACAGTCTAAATTTCATCGAGAAACATCGATTTGCCTCGCAGAGTTCGAATCAAAACGCGGCCGATGTGATATAATACCAAAGCCAGACATTTCCGGGGTGCCATGAAAACATTCTCCATCGCGTTAATTCTCCTGCTCTTTGCCGTGTTTGGAACTTTGTCCTCCTTTGCCCAGGGCACTGCGTTCAATTATCAAGGGCAACTCGACTCCAGCAACAGTCCGGCCAAAGGCAACTATGACATGCAATTCGCGTTGTACTCCACCAGCACCGGCAACAGTCTTATTGTCGGGCCGGTCACCAACACCGCCGTTGCCGTGACCAATGGAGCATTCACCACCACGATCAATTTCGGCGCTACCGCCTTCACCGGCGCCACTAACTGGCTCGATATCGCCGTGCGCACCAACTTTCCCGCGCCATTCACCGAACTGACGCCCCGCCAGCAGATCCTGCCGGTTCCCTATGCCATTTATGCGGCCAGCGCCAGTAACGCCATCTCCGCCACTACGGCTACCACAGCTACCACCGCGACTACGGCTATTACCGCTGAGAATATCGCTGCCGGAGCCATCAACGGTTCATCCATCGCCGCGGGCACGCTTACCGCGGCAGATTTCGCCCCTGGCCAATTCGTAACAAATTTCAACGGCCTGTCCGGCGCGGTCAGTCTTGCGGTTTCCGACAATCTCTTTTTGACCACAAATGCAAATACCGTGACGATCGGAAGCGGCGGTGACTTTTTGTATTATTACTTCGATGTCAGCAGTACGGCGTACACGGTAAATGCATTTTATCCGGTGCCGGTCACTTCCGCCTTCTTCAATGGCTGGCAATATCTAAGCGGCTACGGTACTTCTGAACCCGTCTTTATCGTACCGGCTACTGGTTATTATAACATCGCGATCGAAGGGACGACCTCAGCCTCGAGTCCCAGCCCGCTCATCGGCGCAGAGTACGGCGCGCATATTTCTTCCACCGCGCTCCTGGCCGGCAGCGATGCTTACATCTCCGGGGCAACATTTTCCCATACGTTTATCGCGCAGCTCACAGCGGGTTATGTGATTTATTTTGGCAATGTCGGGAGTTCCTCGATCCAATTCGGACCTGTCAGTGGGGGAGGAATGGTTTTTTCGGTAACCATCACCCGGATCAATTGATTCGAAGCGCCTTCTTGCTCGCCGCCGGAAGCGGGCGTGGCCAGTGGCAGCTTGCCACTTGCGCCCCTTGCCATTTCCGATGAAACTTGTTTCGCATGGATTGGCTCGACAAAATTTCCCGATATTGGCCCCACATCGCCGCTGGTTTTGATCTTTTGGCCGCCCTGCTCGCTTCTGCCCATGCCCTGCTCCATAAACGCGATTCGCGCGCTGCGACTCTTTGGCTGGGATTGATCTGGTTCCTGCCATTATTCGGGCCCCTGCTCTATCTCACTTTCGGCTTCAACCGCATCCGTCGCCGCGCCGTTACCCTGGGCGTGATGACCCGATTGAAAGCCGCCGCCGAAAGTCACGATTTGCCCCAGCTAAAAGCCGAACATCTCAAAACCCTTGCCATGGCCGTGCAACGCATCGCGAAGCGGCCGTTGACCACCGGAAACAAGATCGAGTTCCTGGTCAATGGCGATGAAGCTTTCCCCGCCATGCTCCGGGCCATCGATTCTGCGGAAACCTCGATTTCCTTCTGCACCTACATTTTTGACAACGATGCCGCCGGTAAACAATTTCTCGCCGCCTTTGCCCGCGCCATCGAACGCGGCGTCGAAGTGCGTGTCCTGGTCGATGCCGCCGGTGCGCGCTATTCCTGGCCGCCGATCACCTGGAAACTGCGCCACGCCAAGATCCCTTTCGCCAGATTTCTGCCCGCTTCTCTGCTCGCGCCCTGGCGGGTCGCCAGCATCAATCTTCGCAACCATCGCAAGCTGCTGGTCGTGGATGGCCAGACCGCTTTCACCGGCGGAATAAATATCCGGCAGGGAAATATTCTCGCCCAAAAGCCTAAGAGCCCCGTCCAGGACCTTCATTTTTCCGTCGCCGGCCCCGTTGTCGCCCAATTGCAGGAGGCCTTTGCCAGCGATTGGTATTTTTGCGCGAACGAAATCCTTAAAGGCAAAAAATGGTTTCCCGAATTGGGCAAATCCGGTGAGGTCATCGCGCGCGCCATCACCGACGGACCGGATGCGGATTTTGAGAAGCTCCGGCTCACCCTCCTCGCCGCGCTGGCCGATGCCCAGTCATCCATCCAAATCCTCACCCCCTACTTCCTGCCGGATGTCGCTCTCATCACGGCGCTCAATGTCGCCGCACTGCGCGGCGTGCGCGTCGATATCATCTTGCCGCAAAAAAACAATCTTCCCTTTGTCCATTGGGCTTCGCGCTCCATGTGGTGGCAGGTTCTCGAACGCGGTTGCCGTATCTGGTTGACGCCTCCGCCCTTTGACCACTCCAAGCTGATGATCGTTGATGACCATTGGGTCTTCTTCGGTTCCGCCAACTGGGACACGCGCAGCCTGCGCCTGAATTTCGAATTGAATGTTGAAGGTTATGGACATGAATTCGCCGGGGTCATGGCCAAATTCATCCGCAAAAAAATCGCTTCCGCCCGGGAAGTCACTCTCGCCCAAATTGACAAGCGCTCATTGCCCGCCAAACTGCGTGATTCGATCGCGCGTTTATTTGCGCCCTATTTATGAAAACCTTCGACAGTCTCACCGAACAGGAAGTCCTCGCCCTCGCCATTTCGCTGGAAGAGGAGGACGCGCGCATCTATGAGGATTTTGCCGATGGCCTCGCAACGAATTATCCGCAACAGGCAGATAAATTTCGCCAGATGCGCCATGAGGAAGACCGTCACCGCCACCGTTTGCTCGAATTGTACAAGGCACGTTTCGGCGACCATGTTCCCCACATCCGCCGCCAGGACATCCGTGGGTTTGTTGACCGCAAACCGGTTTGGCTGGTCAGGCCGCTCGGGTTAAAGACGGTGCAAAAGACTGCCGAAAGCATGGAAGTGGAAACCACCCGCTTTTATGAAGCCGCCTGCCGCCGCACCACCGATGCGGGCATCCGGCAATTGCTGGGAGACCTCGCCGAAGAGGAACGCGGGCATGCCCATACCGCGGAAGAGATCGCCCAGACCAAATTGAGCGAGGATGAAAAATCCCGGGCCAAACGGTTGTTCATCCTGCAAGTCATCCAGCCGGGGTTGGCCGGCCTGATGGATGGGTCCGTTTCAACTTTAGCGCCGCTTTTTGCCGCGGCCTTTGCCACGCATAGCAGCACCGAGACATTCCTGGTGGGAATGGCCGCCAGTGTCGGCGCCGGCATCAGCATGGGGTTTGCGGAAGCGCTTTCGGACGATGGCAGCCTGACGGGCCGGGGCCATCCGTGGGCGCGGGGGTTCGTTTGCGGCGGCATGACCGCCCTCGGCGGCCTCGGCCACACCCTGCCCTATCTGATCCCAAACGTGAAGACTGCCACCTCCATCGCCGTTGGCGTCGTCCTCGTTGAATTATGCGTCATCTCCTGGATCCGGCACAAATTCATGGATACGCCGCTCCTCTCCGCCCTGTTGCAAATCCTCCTCGGCGGCGCGCTGGTTTTCCTCGCTGGAATCCTGATCGGAAATTCATAAACCTCTTTTCCTTTTTAGAGATAATCCACTAAATTCACTTCATGCCGACGAATCCGAGACCGGAAAACAAGGAGCCCCGCGAGCGTCTCCAGCACATCCGCAACGCCATGCTCAAATTGCACAAGACCCTCGCCGACTCCGACCGCGACACCTACGAAAAAACCTTCGGAAAAATTTCATCGCCCAACCAGTTCTTAAAACTCCTGACCGGCGATCCCTGGTTCGCCTGGTTGCACCCGCTTTCGCTCCTGATCGTCTCCATGGATGAAGCGCTCGATGAAAAGGAGCCTTTGACCGCCACCAAGGTCAACACCTTCGTCAAAGAAAGCCGCCAGCTATTGGCGCCTTCCGAGACGGGCGAAGAATTCTCCCGCCATTACTTTGAGGCGTTGCAGCGGGATCCGGATGTCGTCTTCGCCCACGCTGACGCCACAAAACTCCTGAAGCCAAAGAAGCCGTCCTCGTAATCAGAAAAGTTTATAAAAAAACGCGAAGTGATTTCACTTCGCGTTTGGATATTCCGGAGACGATGTCTCAAATCTTAGGTCAGAGTGATCTTGTCGCCCTCTTTCAGCGTGACGATCGCTTTTTTCCAGTTCGACGCCCGGCCGGCCTGGGAGGTGCGCTGGCGACGGGCTTTGCCGCGCACATTCAAGGTGTTCACGCGGGTGACTTTGACTTTGAAAAGCTCCTGCACTGCCTGGCGGATCTGCGTCTTGTTCGCGCGCGGATCAGCCACAATCGTATATTGGTTGTACTTCTCGCCCTGGCGAGTGCCCTTTTCTGTCAGGCGGACGGTTTTGATGACTTCAAAAGTGTTCATGTTATTCCTGGGTCAAACGGGCTTCCACTTTTTCAAAGGCGCTCTTGGTGAAAAGCAACTTGTCCGGTCGCAACACATCGTACGTGTTCAACGAATCGCTCGTGGTCAACGTGACCTTCTCGATGTTGCGGGCGGCGAGCGTGAGATTTTTGTCCACGCCGTTGGAAATGACCAGCGTCGTGCCTTTCATCTCCAATTTGGCCATCAGCCCGGCAAAATTCTTCGTCTTGGGGGTTTCCAATTTCAGGTCGTCCACCACCACCACATCGCCGGCCTTGAGCCGTTCCGTCAATGCTTTGCGCAGCGAGAGTTGCCTGGTCTTTTTTGAGACTTTCTTGCTGAAATCACGCATGCGCGGTCCGAAAACCACGCCGCCACCCACCCAGAGAGGGGATTGGTTTGAACCCGCGCGAGCGCGGCCGGTGCCTTTTTGGCGCCACGGCTTCTTGTTCGAACCGGTCACTTCGCCGACGTTCTTGGTGTGCGCGGTGCCGCTGCGCTGGCCGGCCCGGTAAGCGGTGACCGTATCATGCACCGCTTGCGTGCCGCGTCCGCCTTCAACCATTTCGAACTTCACTTCCAGTTCGCCCTGGTCTTTTCCTTCGAGATTCTTGATCGCAATTTTCATGGCCTAATTACTTTTTAGCCTCTGCGGGTTTCGCTTCGGGTTTCTTGTCCGTGGCGGACTTCTTTTTCATCGGGGCCAGGCTCACCGGCGGCTTCCAGCCCTTCGGACGTTTCTTCGATTCGCGGATGACGACATAATCGCCCTCGGCGCCTGGAATCGAACCTTTGATCAGCAATAAATTTTCGGCCTCGCGCACCTGGATGACTTCCAGGTTCTGCGTCGTGCGGCTGTCCTGGCCCATGTGACCGGGCATCTTCAATCCGCGCATGACGGTACCGGGGAACAAACGTTGCCCGATCGCGCCGCTCCGGCGATGCCAGCCTTTGGCGCCGTGCGTCGAATCACCACCGGCAAAACGATGACGCTTGACGACCCCTTCAAATCCACGGCCTTTCGTGACGCCAATGGCATCGATGAAATCACCGGGCGCAAACAGAGTGACGCCGATGACGTCACCGGGTTTCACTTCCTTCGAGAAGTTACGAAATTCCTTGATGCGTTTGACCGCCGCGCCATTGTGCTTCTTGATATGGCCGAGCAGCGGCTTGGGCAGGCGCTGTTCTTTTTGGTCGTCGAAACCGAGTTGAACGGCGTTGTAACCGTCTTTGCCTGCTTGCGCTTTGACCTGCAAGACGCGGTTGGGGCCGGCCAGTACGACTGAAACCGCCACGACATTGCCGCGGGCATCATAGACGCGCGTGTGTCCGAGTTTTTTTCCTAAAAGTCCGAGTGGCATAAAATCAAATCTTGATGGTGATATCGACGCCGGCGGGGAGGTTAAGCTTCTTCAGTTCGTCGACGGTCTTGGCGGTGGGGTCAAGGATGTCGATGAGGCGCTTGTGGGTGCGCTGCTCGAAAGTTTCCTGCGATTTCTTGTCCGAGTGCGGCGAGCGCAGCACGGTGAAGCGTTCTACGCGGGTCGGGAGCGGGATGGGGCCGGCCACGCGGGCGCCGGTGCGTTTGACAGTGTCCGCAATCTCGCGCGCGGATTGGTCGATGACGCGGTGGTCATAGGCCTTCAGGCGAATTCTTATGCGTTGTGCAGCCATACAAAGATCAATTATCTGTTAATGGTTAATAAACTTCCGCCCTGGAACTTCCAAAAGCGGACGCGAAGTGTATCATCCAGACGCCACTGTGCAACAATAATTTTACACTTTTTTGGGATGTCAAAGCCCGCCGATCCGTGGATCATACGAAGATCAATTCATTGCTTTAAAATAAAGGCTCGCGCAACTCGTCCTTCGAAATAGCAGCAGACACTCTATGGGATCGTCGTGGCCCTGAAGAACTGGGAGGGTAAAGCCGCGGTGTTCGTAAAATCAAAGATGCCATTGGTCGCGGTGGTATTGGTGTAGACCGATGTCCAGTTGACCAAATCGCTTGACGATTGGAGGGTGCACACGCGATTCGGGCCCGTGCTCAATTGCAATTCCAATCCTCCACCGCTGGCATTGCCGGTAGATAACCACATGTCCGGGTTCAAGGCCTTGCGCAGATTCAGACTGCCGCCGGTGACGCATTTGCCCTGCAAGGCCGGCAACGGGTCCGTCGCATTCAACAGGCGCGCGATGATTTGGTGGTAATTCTCCGCGGGATATTTTGCCATCATCAAAGCCAGCGCCCCGGAAACATACGCTGCTGAGTAGGAACTGCTGGCCAAATATAAGCCGCTGTTGGGATTCGGATAATAAGCTGAATTCGAGGAATCAAAAGTGCTATAAATCGCTTCGCCAGGCGCCGCCAACGCCACGGTCGTTGCTCCATAATTCGAAATTTGACTTAGAGTATTGCTCCGGGTCGTCGCGGCGACCGACACCATATTATCCAGGTTGTAACTGGGCGGATAAAAAGGAGAGGTATCGTCGTTGCCAGCGCTGCTGCCCGCCGCATTCACCCAGATGATTCCCGCGCTTTGCGCCGCAGCGATGGCATTAGACAACGCTGCCGATCCACTCGACGCGCCAAAACTGGCGTTGATGATGCGCGCGCCATTCGCCACTGCGTAATCGATGCAGGCGACGATGGTGGCAGTGCTGGCCCCGCCATTATTGAAACACTTGCAATCCATCATCTGCAGCCGCCATGCGACTCCGGTCACTCCCACCCCATTATTACCCACCGCACCCATGACCCCGGCCATCATCGTTCCGTGGCTCGTGGAGTCGTCGGCTGGATCATTCGTCCCATCAAAGGCATTGAAGCCATGCCCGCCGTCAACCGGATTCACCCACATATTGGACGCCAGGTCCTCATGCGTGGCCAGAATGCCTGAATCCAGCACCGCCACCACGATATTACTTGCCGAATTCAGAACGCCCCAGGCGTCCGGCGCATCAATGTCTGCGCCCGGCGTGCCCCCGCTCTGGCCATAATTATACAGCCCCCACAATAGGCCGCTCACGAATGCCGGATCGTTCGGCATCGTAGCACACAGATGGTAATTCGTATAATCAGGTTCGGAAAATTCAACCAATCCGCTTTTTTGGTATTTTGCGATAAGATCCTGGACCGTTTCGTTCGCAGGCACGGCGATGAGCTGTGTTCCGCCCGAACGGAATACCTGCTTCACCTTCACCCCCTGTGCCGCGTGAAATGCTTCCAGCGCACCGTGCGCGATGCCGGCTTTGGGCTTGATGAGGATTTGATCAGTCCGATAGGCCCCAACCGAATTCGTCGCTCCGGCAGCAGTAGACGCCCATTGCAACAGGACACAGGCAAGAGTAGTGACGATAAAAAATCTGACAGAATTCAATTTCATGATTGAACGAACACTATCGGCCTAAAATTGAAAAGCGTCAATCAGGTTCCCGTTCTTTGCCAATTTGTAACCTGGAGCATCGACAGAATTGTTTGAACCTCTCTAGACGCGGCAAACGGCGAAAGGGAAGATAAATCCGGGGCTTTAAATGGGAACTCGCGAAGCTCGTCCCTCCGCATAAAAAAAGTCCGGAAACTTTCGTTTCCGGACTTTGCTAAGTTGGCTCTGCGCTGCTTAAGTGCGCGCCGCGGGTTTCTTGGCCGCCTGTTCCAAAATCGTCGACAGGACGCTATTGGGCACCTGCTCAAAGCTCAGCGGCTCCATCGAATACGATGCGCGGCCTTTTGACAACGACCGGATCGCCGTGGCGTAGCCGAACATTTCGGCCAGCGGCACTTGCGCATTCACGATCGTCTGCCCCAGCTTGGCTTCAATGTTGATGATCATCCCGCGCCGGCGCGTGACGTCGCCGATCAAATCGCCTTGATATTCATCGGGCGTGGTCAACTCCACTTTCATGATCGGTTCCAACAGGATGGGACCGGCCTTTTTGAAAGCGTCTTTGAGCGCGAAAATTCCGGCCATCTTGAACGCCAATTCATTCGAATCGACTTCGTGAAACGAACCGTCCACGACCTGCGCTTTGATATCGATGACCTGAAAGCCGGCATAGACGCCGCCTTTGATGGCTTCTTCGATGCCGTCGATGACCGCCGGGATATACTCCTTCGGGATCGAGCCGCCGACAATCTCGTTTTCGACGAGCACGCCCTTGCCCTTTTCGTTCGGCTGGACCTTGATGAGGGCGTGGCCGTATTGGCCGCGTCCACCCGATTGACGGATGAACTTGCCTTCGCCTTCCGCTTCCTTGGTGATCGTCTCGCGATACGCGATCTGCGGCGCGCCAGTATTGGCTTCCACCTTGAACTCGCGTTTCAAACGGTCGGTGATGATCTCCAGATGCAATTCACCCATGCCCGCGATGATGAGCTGGCCCGTCTCCTCGTTGGTGAAACAACGGAACGTCGGGTCTTCTTCCGCCAGGCGTTGCAAGCCTTCGGACATCTTATCACGGTCCTGCTTCGTCTTCGGTTCCACGGCCATGCTGATGACCGGCTCGGGGAAGGTCGGCGGTTCGAGGGTCACATCATAATCTTCGTCGCACAACGTATCACCCGTGGTGATGTTGCGCAGGCCGACCAGCGCGGCGATATCACCGGCGAATGCCTGCTCGATATCTTTGCGCTCGCTGCCCTGGATGATCATGATGCGGCTGACGCGCTCGCGTTTACGCGTGCGCGGATTGTAAATAGTATCGCCCTTCTTCAGCGTGCCGGAATAGACCCGGAAGAAGACCAGTTTGCCGGCGTAGGGATCGGTCCACAATTTGAACGCCAAGGAGCAAAATTTGTGACTGTCGCTCACATCCACGACGACTTTATTTTCGGAACCCGGCTCAAGGCCTTCGGCCGGCGGGACATCGAGCGGCCCGGGCAAATAGTCCACCACGGCGTCGAGCAACGGCTGCACGCCCTTTTTCTTAAAGGCCGAACCGCAAAGCACGGGCACCAGTTCAATCTTGCAGGTCAACCGGCGGATCGCCGCCTTGAGCACTTCCGGAGTGATCGGTTTTTCTTCAAGCACCAATTCAGCGAGCGCGTCGTCCTTGTTCGAGACGGCGTCGATCAATTCGGCGAGCGCGGCCTTGGCGCGTTCCTGAGATTCAGCAGGAATGTCCGTGACCTCGTAATTCAATCCTTCATTGGCCTCGCCCGGTCCCCATTGGATGGCTTTCTGGTTGACGATGTCGATCACGCCTTCAAACCCAGTGGTGACGGCCTTGCCTTCAGCTTCGGTGGGACCGGCGCCGATCGGCAGGAAAATCGGATACGCATACGCGCGCAACTTGGTGCGCATATCATTCAACGCATTATCAAAGTTCGCGCCGATCCGGTCCATCTTGTTGATGAACGCGATGCGCGGCACTTTATATTTCGTCGCCTGGCGCCAGACGGTTTCCGATTGCGGCTGCACGCCGGCCACGCCGCAGAATACCGCGACCGCGCCGTCGAGCACGCGCATGGAGCGCTCCACCTCGGCCGTGAAATCCACGTGACCCGGGGTATCAATGATGTTGATGCGCTGGGGGATGCCATTGAACGCCTTGTAAATCTTGTCTTCGCCCGGCTTGTTCGACTTCTGGGTCCAGAAACAAGTCACGGCGGCGCTGGTGATGGTGATGCCGCGCTCGCGTTCCTGCTCCATCCAGTCCGTCACCGTATTGCCGTCGTCCACGTCGCCGATCTTGTGGATCAGGCCCGCGTAAAAAAGGATACGCTCGGTCGTAGTCGTTTTGCCCGCGTCGATGTGCGCGGCGATGCCGATGTTGCGCGTGCGCTCCAGCGTGTATTCACGCTTGGGCGAATTCAACGCCTTCGATTTCTCATCAATGACAGCACTCATGTTTGTTCTTTAAATGTTGAACCGTTAAATCGTCTTGCCGAACCGCCGGCTACGATTTAACGGCTCAAGGAATCTTTAATGTATACTACCAGCGAAAATGTGCAAACGCCTTGTTGGCCTGGGCCATCTTGTGGACTTCATCGCGCTTGCGGATGGCGTTCCCCTGCCCCTGGTACGCTTCCATGATTTCTGCCGCCAACGCTTCGCGCATGGCCTGCCCTTTGCGGGAATCCGCGAAATCAACGATCCAACGCAGCGCCAAGGCATTCTGGCGGTCCGAAGGGATTTCCATCGGCACCTGGTACGTGGCGCCGCCAACGCGGCGCGCCTTCGTTTCGATGCGCGGCTTGGCGTTGTCCACCGCCCGCTGCAGGATCTCAATCGGATTGCTGGCGGGGTTCTTTTCAGAAATCGTGTCGAAGGCGCCGTAAACGATCTTTTGCGCCGTGGTCTTCTTGCCACAGATCATCACGGTGTTCACGAGGCGTGACACCAGTTGGCTGTGAAATTTGCCGTCTTTGCTGAGCGGCCGTTTGGTTGCTTGACGTCTCCGGGACATATTTTATTAGCGATGATTAAATTACTTGGCGGCTGGGGCTGCGGCGGCTCCGGCTTTGGCCTCTTTCGGGCGTTTGACTCCGTATTTCGAACGGCTCACCCGGCGTTTTTCCACGCCGGCGGCGTCGAGCGTGCCGCGCACGATGTGATAACGCACACCGGGCAAATCTTTCACACGTCCGCCGCGCACCAACACGATGGAGTGTTCCTGCAAATTGTGTCCCTCGTCCGGGATGTAAGCGATGATTTCGTAACCATTGGTCAAGCGCACCTTGGCGACTTTACGCATGGCCGAGTTCGGCTTTTTGGGCGTGCGGGTCATCACCTGGATGCACACCCCGCGGCGAAACGGCGAATTTTCCAAGGCAGGTGACTTGGACTTGTACTTTACACGGTTACGCCCTTTACGGACGAGTTGGTTGATTGTCGGCATTTTATCTTAAAAAATAGGAACGCGGAATATAGCAGACACATTGCGCCTTGCAACACTAATTTAACGTATTTTTGGAACGCACCAACGCCAACGCGATTGGCGCATTGCATAACCAATTATATCCCCGTCACAAATAAATGATTCAATCCCACCAGAATCAGAACTGGTCCGCCGATCCCCTCTTCCAGTATCAATCCCAACGGGATTGGATCACTCAGCCTGGGGTTGCGAGGAACGAGTTACCCCAGGTAAATGAGATAAAATTTATCAACCTTGAAAGAAATCTCTGCAAAAGGGATGTTTTTAAGAAACTGGGCTGGCAACGCCCGAATGCGCCGGCGAAACCGGATTGGTTCGCATCGTTTGATCAAGATTTTTGATTTTCATTTACCTGTTTTCCCGCTTCAGCGATGCGTTTTCTATACGTTTCCCATTTCCAGGATGCCCGCCAGACGTTTGAGATTATAGGCCACCGCTTTGAGCGTCAGTTCTAACTGGTTTTTGGCCAATCCCAGATAACGCACCCGCCGGTAATGCTGCCATTGTTTAAGTTGGGCGAAGATCCGTTCAATGTGCCGGCGCACTTTGGTTTTGTGGCGGTTGCGTTCGACGTCCTGCCCGTTAAGTTTGATGTGGTGCGCCCCTTTCTTGAGGATGCCGCTGCGGATGCCACGCTGGCGCAGCCAAGCCAGGTTCGCTTTGGTGTCATACGCTTTGTCCGCATAAATTATTTTGGTGTCCGGCGGCGCGACTTGGTCAAACACGTGCGCTTCTTGCGTATGCGCAGTACTGATGACCGCCGCCCGGATTAATTGATGTTGCGCATCACTGCTGATATGCGCCTTGTAGCCGTAAAAACTCCGGTGGTAATTACGGGTATAACTGGCGTCCGCATCCGGTGCCTGACCGTCCCGCGCCACTTGGGCATCAGGGCGTTTGCGGCTGGATTCCACCAACGTCGCATCTACCAGTGTGACGCGTTTGACGATTAACCCCCGGGCTTCCAATTGGGCGTTGAGCAGCCCTAGCAGTTCCGTGTGCAAACCACACTCGATGAGCCGCTGACGAAACCGGCAGATCGTCGTCTCATCCGGCACGGCTTCGTGGGTGTCAAGTTGCACAAACTTTTGAAAACTTAACCGATCCTTGAGCTGTTCTTCGGCCTGGGGATCGCTCAAACCATAAAGATGCTGCAAAATCATGACGCGCAGCAGCACACCGACGCGGCAGGCAGGGCGTCCCCCTTGGCTGTAAGTAGCGGCGACGCGCTCCTCGGCAGAAGTGAAATCCACGTCGCGAGCGATGGTTTCCAAAACCCGGTTGCTTCCGCCGCGTTGTTGCACGGCCAGATCAAAAAAAGTCGGCTGATTCTCACGTTTGGGTTGCATGTCTTTCTGATTCGTCACCCCTCGCATCCGTTCAAATACTTTTGCAGAGATTTCTGTTAGGGTTGAATCAGTCCCACATATAATCCCAACAATCCTGAAAAAACTGGATGGCAATTGCGGCAAAAAAAAAGCCGGAGTCTTTCGACTCCGGCTCTGATAATTTTATTTCGTTTACGCCAGCAGCGGATTTTCCGCCGGGGCTTCTTCGGCCGGGGCTTCCGCTTCCGGCTCGTCAGGGATCTCGACGAGCGGCTTGAGATGCACCTTGCGGTGATGGTCAAAGCCGGTGCCCGCCGGGATGATATGGCCCATGATGACGTTCTCTTTGAAGCCGCGCAGCGAATCCACTTTGGAACGCGTCGCCGCTTCCGTGAGGACGCGGGTGGTGTCCTGGAAGGACGCCGCGCTCAAGAAGCTGTCGGTCTCCAGCGAGGCTTTCGTGATGCCGAGCAGCACGGGTGAAGCTTCGGCGGGTTTGCCACCCATCTTCTCCACGCGCTCGTTTTCGCCTTCGAAATCCAGCTTGTCGATCTGTTCGCCCCAGAGGAATTGTGTATCGCCGGGTTCGGTGATGCGCACCTTGCGCAACATCTGGCGCACAATGATCTCGATGTGCTTGTCGTTGATCGTCACGCCTTGCAGACGATAGACTTCCTGCACTTCGCTCACGAGATGTTCCTGCAATTCCTGGGGTCCGAGGACTTCCAGGATTTCGTGCGGATCCATCGGTCCTTCGGTCAATTGCTGGCCCTTCTTGACCAGGTCGCCCTTGAACACGATGACGTGTTTGCCGATCGGGATCATATGTTCTTCCTCGGTGCCGGTGGCCGTGTCTTTGATGAGCACGGTGCGCTTGCCGCGAACGCTCGGTCCGAAATCGACGAGACCGTCGATCTTCGAGATTTCCGAGGCGTCCTTCGGACGGCGCGCTTCAAACAATTCCGCCACGCGCGGCAGACCGCCGGTGATGTCCTTGGTCTTGGACGTCTTACGCGGTGTCTTGGCCATCAACGTGCCGGCGACAATCTTGTCGCTCTCGTTCACGACGATATGCGCGCCCGACGGAATCGGGTAATTCGCCACCACTTCGCCGCTGTCATCACTGATGATGATCTGCGGATGCAAATCTTCCTTGTGTTCGATGACAACCATGGCTTCCTGGCCGGTCGTCTCGTCCATTTCCTGTTTCATCGTCACGCCTTCGATGATGTCGTGGAATTTCACTTTGCCGGCTTTCTCCGACAAGATCGGGACGTTGTACGGGTCCCATTGCACGAAGGTGTCACCCTTCTTGACCTTCGCACCTTCCTTGAAGGAAATGACTGCGCCGATGACCACGGTGTGGTTCTCCAGCTCGCGTCCGTCGTCGCCGACGATGAGCACCGCGCCGTTTTTATTCAGCACAATGTTGTTGCCGTCTTCGAGCCCGACCACGCGCAATTCGCTGTAGCGGATCGTGCCGTCGTGTTTGGATTTGATCTGCGGCACTTTGAAGACCTGCGCCGCCGTGCCACCGATGTGGAACGTACGCATGGTCAACTGGGTGCCGGGCTCGCCGATGGATTGCGCGGCGATGATGCCGACCGCTTCGCCGAGTTTCACCGGGGCGCCGGTCGCCAGGTTGCGGCCATAGCAATGGACGCAGATGCCGTGCTTGCTTTCGCAAGTGAGCACCGAGCGGATGCGGATGCGTTCAATGCCAGAGGTATCCAGCGCCTTGGCCTTGTTCTCATCGATCTCTTCGTTGGAGCGGATCAAAAACTCTTTCGGGTTCGTCGGATTGACGATGTCGTCGCAGGCGAAGCGTCCGACCAACCGGTCGGCCAATTTCACCACTTCGTCTTCACCTTCATAGACTGCGCTGACCCAGATGCCGTTGGTCGTGCCGCAATCAGCTTCCTGGATGATGACATCCTGTGAAACGTCCACGAGCTTGCGGGTCATGTAACCGGAATCCGCGGTCTTCAGCGCGGTATCGGCCAGACCTTTGCGGGCGCCGTGCGTGGAAATGAAATATTCCAGCACCGACAGCCCCTCGCGGAAATTCGCGAGAATGGGTTTCTCGATGATGTCGCCGCTGGGTTTGGCCATGAGGCCGCGTAAACCGGCGAGCTGGCGCACCTGTTGTTTATTACCACGCGCGCCTGAATCCACCATCAGGTACACCGGGTTGAATTCTTTTTTGCCCTGGTTTTGCTCCAGGGTGCGGAACATGACGCTGGAGATCTGGTCCGTGCAATGCGTCCAGATGTCCACGATCTTGTTGTAGCGTTCGCCGGGTGTGATGACACCCTTGCGATACTGCTTCTCGACTTCCTTGATCTGCTTCTGCGCCGCGTCGATCTGCTCGTCGCGCTCTTTCGGGACGATCATGTCGTCGATGCCGATGCTCGCGCCGGACTTCGTCGCTTCGCGGAAGCCGAGCTCTTTCAATTTGTCCAGCATGATGACCGTCTTTTCATGCCCGCCAAATTTGTAACATTTCCAGATCAAGTCACCGAGTTCGGATTTCTTGACCGACCTATTATGGAACCCGAGTTCCGGCGGCCAGATTTCGCTGAAAATCACGCGGCCCACCGTGGTCTCGATGATTTTCTTCTCCGCGTTGCCCAGGACGGTCGCTTTGCCGAAATCAGGGTTCGCCAGGCGGATGCGGCTGTGGGTCTTCAACGCGCCGTCGCTGTGCGCATAGATCGCCTCCTCTTTCGTGCCGAAAAGCGGCAGCGTCTTCGTATCCGCCGGCATCGGCGTGCGCGGTTCAGCGGTGAGATAATACACGCCCAGCGTGATGTCCTGCGTCGGCGTGATGATCGGCTTCCCGCTCGAGGGCGAGAAAATATTGTTCGTCGCCATCATCAACAGGCGCGCTTCCAATTGCGCCTCGACGGAGAGCGGCACGTGCACGGCCATCTGGTCGCCGTCGAAGTCCGCGTTGTAAGCGGTACACACGAGCGGATGGATGCGGATGGCTTCGCCTTCGATCAATTGCGGTTCGAAAGCCTGGACGGACAAACGATGCAACGTCGGCGCGCGGTTCAGGAGGACCGGATGGCCCTTCGTCACTTCTTCGAGCACATCCCACACTTCTTTCGTCTGGCGCTCGATCATTTTCTTCGCGCTCCGGACCGTGTGAACATAGCCGAGCTCTTTCAAGCGGCGGATGATGAACGGTTCGAACAAGACGAGCGCCATTTTCTTCGGCAACCCGCACTGGTTCAATTTCAATTCCGGCCCGATCACGATGACCGAGCGGCCGGAATAATCCACGCGTTTGCCGAGCAAATTCTGGCGGAAACGTCCACCCTTGCCCTTGAGCATGTCGCTCAAAGATTTCAACGAGCGGTTGCCCGCGCCCGTCACCGGGCGGCCATGGCGGCCGTTGTCGAACAGCGCGTCCACGGCTTCCTGCAACATGCGTTTTTCGTTGCGGATGATGACTTCCGGCGTCTTGAGCTGCAGCAAGGTCTTGAGACGGTTGTTGCGGTTGATGACGCGGCGGTACAGATCGTTCAGATCGCTCGTGGCGAAACGTCCGCCTTCCAGCGGCACCAACGGGCGCAGATCCGGCGGGATCACCGGCAGCACTGTGAGAATCATCCATTCCGGACGGCTCTTGGACGAGGCCAGGCCTTGCAGCAATTTGATCCGCTTCGCCAATTTCTTGCGGATCTGTTTGCTCTTGGTCTCCGTCATCGCCTGTTGCAATTCCTCGACGCCTTTGGCGAGGTCCACGCGGCAGAGCGCTTCGCGCACGGCTTCCGCGCCCATCTTGGCGCTGAACGCCTCTACTCCATAGGTTTCCTTCGCTTCGCGATATTCATTCTCGTTGAGCAATTGATTCTGCTTCAACGCCGTGTTGCCGGGGTCGATCACCAGGTAATCCTCGTAATAGATCACGCGCTCCAAATGACGGGCCGTCATGTCCAGCGCCAAACCGATGCGCGAGGGCATGCACTTGAAAAACCAGATGTGCTGCACCGGCACGGCCAATTCAATATGGCCCATGCGCTCACGGCGCACGCGCGCCAGCGTCACTTCCACGCCGCAACGATCGCAGACGATGCCGCGATGCTTGATGCGCTTATACTTTCCGCAGGAGCATTCCCAGTCCTTCACGGGACCGAAAATGCGTTCGCAGAACAGGCCGCCCTTTTCCGGCTTGAACGTGCGGTAATTGATCGTCTCGGGATTCTTGACCTCGCCCTTGCTCCATGACCGGATGGCGTCAGGGGATGCGACGGTGATGCCGACGTAATCCACCTGGTTGACCTTCTCCAGCCCGAGCAACTCGCGGGCGTTTTCTTTTGAGCTAATCATAATAAATATTTTTCAGTTGTGGTAAAATCGTGCGCTATTTCCAATCTCACACAGTTGTCAAAGCCGCGACCGCTTCGCTGCTTCCATTCGGATGTTCCGCCGGGTTTGAATAGCCGACTTTCACATCCAGTCCGAGCGATTGCATTTCTTTCACCAAAACGTTGAACGATTCGGGGATGCCTGCCTCGAGCGAATTGTCGCCCTTGACGATGCTCTCGTAAATCCGTGTGCGCCCCTGCACGTCGTCGGATTTGACCGTGAGCAATTCCTGGAGCGTGTAGGCTGCGCCGTACGCTTCCATGGCCCATACTTCCATTTCGCCGAAGCGCTGGCCGCCGTATTGCGCCTTGCCGCCCAGCGGCTGTTGCGTGACGAGCGAGTAAGGCCCGACGGCGCGTGCATGGATCTTGTCCGCGACCAAATGGCCCAGCTTCATCATGTAGATGTAACCGACCACGATCTCCTGGTCGAACGATTCGCCCGTGCGCCCGTCGAACAGGAGGGTCTTGGCGTGTTCCGGCAACTTCGCCTCTTTCAAATAATTCCGGATGTCCTTTTCCTTGATGCCATCGAACACCGGCGTGGCAAATTTCAAGCCGAGCAACTTCGCCGCCCAGCCCAAATGCGTTTCCAGCACCTGGCCGACATTCATACGCGAAGGCACGCCCAGCGGATTCAAGACGATCTCCACCGGAGTCCCGTCCGCGAGGAACGGCATGTCCTCTTCCTTGACGATGCGCGCGACGACACCCTTGTTACCGTGGCGTCCGGCCATCTTGTCACCGACGGACAATTTCCGTTTCGATGCGATGTACACTTTGACAGATTTCACGATGCCGCTCTCGGCGCCTTCGCCGGCCTCGGCCCGCTCGATCTCCTCGTCGTACTGCATCTGGATATCGTCAAATTTCTTTTTGAACTGGCCGATGATCTCCGTGATCTTGTTGCGGATCGGCGATGGGTCGATCTCGATGCGGTCATAGACCGTCGCCAGCTTGCGCAGCAGGGTCTTGGTGATCTTGCGGTTCGCCGGGATGATGATCTCGCCGGTCTCGGAATTCACCACGTCGAGCGGGATTTTTTCGCCAAGCAAAATATTGCTCAACGCTTCCGTCAACTGGTCCTGCAATTCGCCGACCTTTTTCTTGTGCTCTTCCTCGATCTGCTTCGCATGGCGTTTCTCCTCGCTCACCACGGAACGGGTGGCGCGTTCGCCTTCTTTTTTCGACGAAACTTTCACGTCCATCACGATGCCGTAAGTTCCCGAGGGGACTTTGAGCGAAGTGTCCTTCACGTCCGCGGCTTTTTCGCCGAAGATCGCGCGGAGCAAACGTTCTTCCGGGGCCAGTTCGGTCTCGGATTTCGGCGTGATCTTGCCGACCAAAATGTCGCCCGGCTTCACTTCCGCGCCCACGCGGATGACGCCGTCCGGCCCGAGGTTCTTCAAGGCTTCATCGCCCAGGTTGGGGATGTCGCGCGTGATTTCTTCCGGCCCGAGCTTGGTATCGCGGGCCGCCACTTCAAATTCATCGATATGGATCGAGGTGAAGATGTCTTCCTTCACGATCTTCTCGCTGATGAGGATGGCGTCCTCGAAGTTGTAGCCGTTCCACGGCATGAACGCCACGAGGACATTGCGCCCGAGCGCCAGTTCGGCGTTCTGCGTGCAAGGCCCGTCGGCGATGACTTGTCCTTTGCGGATATGTTCGCCCTTATGGACGAGAATCTTCTGGTTGATGCAGGTCGCCGCATTGGAGCGCATGAATTTACGGATGGGATAAGCCCAAACGCCCTTCTCGGGATCATGTTTGATCTTCTTCTTCGTCTCCGGCAATTTTCCGTCTTCGGTGACGATGATGCTGTCGCCGGAAACGGACGCCACTTTGCCGCTTTCTTCGGCAACGACCACTGCGCGTGAATCGCGCGCCACGCGGTCTTCCATCCCGGTCGCCACCAGCGGCGCTTCGGTCACCAACAACGGCACGGCCTGGCGTTGCATGTTCGAACCCATCAACGCGCGGTTCGCGTCATCGTGTTCGAGGAACGGGATCAAGCTGGCCGCGATCGAGACCAACTGCTTCGGCGAGACGTCCATGTAATGGACCTTTTCCGGCTCCACGTCCACGAATTCGCCGCGCGCGCGGCAAACCACGCGTTCGGTCGTGAAATGGCCGCGGCCATCGATCGGCGAGTTCGCCTGCGCCACGATATATTGTTCCTCGCGGTCAGCCGTGAGAAAATCGATGTCTTCAGTCACGCGCCCGTCTTTCACCTTGCGATAAGGCGTTTCCAGGAAACCGAATTCGTTGATGCGCGCAAAAGTCGCCAGTGACGCGATCAAACCGATGTTCGGGCCTTCCGGCGTTTCAATCGGGCAAATGCGCCCGTAATGCGACGGATGAACGTCGCGGACTTCAAAGCCTGCGCGGTCGCGGGACAGACCCCCGGGCCCGAGAGCCGACAAGCGGCGCTTGTGCGTCAGCTCGGCCAGCGGATTGATCTGGTCCATGAACTGCGACAATTGTGAACGGCCAAAGAAATCGCGGATGACCGCCGACAACGCTTTCGGGTTGATCAGCTTCTGCGGCATCATCTGCTCGACGCTCTGGTCGAACAACGTCATGCGCTCTTTCACCAGGCGTTCCGTGCGGGCCAGGCCCACGCGGCATTGGTTGGCCAGCAATTCGCCCACCGTCCGGATGCGGCGGCTGCCCAAATGGTCGATGTCGTCCAGCGAACCCTCGCCCTTTTTCAGGCGCAACAAATATTTCGTGGCCGCGCTCAGGTCATCCTTCGTCAGGATGCGCGAGTCGTTGTCTTTCATGCCAAGCTTCTGGTTGATCTTGTAACGGCCCACGCGGCCCAGATCATAACGCTTCGGGTCGAAGAACAGGCGCTTGAGCAACGCGCGGGCGTTTGCCGCCGTCGGCGGATCGCCCGGGCGCAAGCGGCGATAGATGTCTTTCAACGCTTCGTCTTCATTCTTGGCCGGATCTTTCTTAAGGCACTTGATCATGACGCCTTCGTCCACTGACGTGTCCACGACCTTGATCTTGTCCGCGCCCAATTCGGCGATCTGTTTGACGACCGCTTTCGAGAGCGGCTCGAATGCGCGCGCCACCACGAGGCCCTTCTCGACGTCAGCCGCGTCATGGGTCAATACGTAATTCTGCAAGTCTTCCAGTTTTTCGGCCTCTTTGACCGTCAACTCTTTGACTTCGTAAAAAATCTTCAGGATTTCCTCGTCCGTGCCGCGGGTTGTCCCGCCGTTGTCTTTGGACTTGGAACCTTTTTCTTTTTCTTCGTGGTCGAGGAAACTCAACGCGCGGAAAAAAGTCGTCGTCAAAAATTTCCGGCGGCGCTTTTTGCGGTCCAGGTACACATACAGCAGGTCGCTCGTGTCGAACTGGGCTTCATACCATGAGCCGCGGTCGGGGATGACGCGGAAACTGTGGAGCATCTTGCCGTTCGGATGCTGGGTCGCTTCGAACGCGATGCCCGGCGAGCGGTGCAATTGCGAGACCACGACGCGTTCCGCGCCGTTGATGACAAAGGTGCCCTGGGGCGTCATCAGGGGCAGTTCGCCCATGAATACTTTTTCCTCTTTCGCGCTCTTGCCCTCTTCCTTGAGCATGAACGTCACGTACAGCGGCGCGCCATAGGTCAGGCCTTCGCGCAGGCATTCCAGCCAGTCTATTTTCGGCTCGCCGATCTCGTACGAATCGTAGTCGAGCAGGCATTTGGCGTCGTAGCTCTCGATCGGGAACACTTCGCGAAACACAGCTTCCAGGCCGTTGTGCTTGTCGCGTTTTTTGGGCGCAGTTTCGGCCTGCAGGAATTCCTTGTAGGAATTCGTCTGCAATTCGATCATGTTCGGCGGCGACACGATCTCTTTGATCTTGCCGAAGTTGATTCTTTCAGTGACTCGCGATGGCATTTTGACCTTTTCTTATTATTGCAGCGCTCCATGCGCCACAGGTTAATGACAATAAACAAGCCCGCCGCGTTCAGCAGCAAACTCGTTACCACATTTAATTATTTACCAATTCGTAACTTATTAATTTTCGCAAAAAAAATTTGGATTTGGGGCGGCGCTCCAAAACGCCGCCCCAACCTTATAGTTTACTTCACTTCCACTTTCGCGCCAGCTTCTTCAAGCTTCTTCTTGGCGGCGTCAGTGTCAGCCTTGTTCGCGCCTTCCAGCACCGGCTTGGGCGCGCCTTCCACCAAAGCTTTCGCTTCAGCCAGGCCCAAACCCGCTTTCACTTCGCGGACGGCTTTGATGACCGCGATCTTTTTGTCCGCCGGAACGGAGGACAGGATCACGTCAAAGGTGTCTTTCGCAACGGCCGCAGGAGCAGCAGCTCCGCCGGCAGCACCGGAGGCCGCGGCAGCCGCGACGGGCGCGGCGGCGGAAACGCCCCATTTGGTTTCCAGTTGTTTCACCAGGTCGGCGGCTTCGATGACCGTCAACTTGCTCAATTCTTCCACTAATGTTCCGAGATCTGCCATAATATTACTTCTGCCTTTCTTTCGTCTCGTCGTCCTCCGCGGCTGCGGGGATTTCAGTTCACCGCCTGCAAACCGACGATTTACGTTGTTTGTTTGTTTGTTTCCCCGGCCCGGTTTTACCCGGACCGGAAATCTTTATTCGGCTTTTTCGCTCTTTGCCTTGATCACCTGCGCCAATTGGCTCGCCGGTGTGTTGATCAACGTCACCAGCTTCGTCGCCGGCGCATTCAACAAGCCCAGGAGCTTCGCGCGCAACACCTCCAGGCTCGGCAGGTCTGCCAGCGCAACGATGGATGCTTCTTCCAGCCGCTGGTTGTTCAGGTAACCGAACTTCAGCTTCAGCTTGTCGAATTCAGCTCCGAAATTTTTCAGGGCCTTCGCCGTGGCCGAGATGTCCTTTTGTCCCGTCACCACCGCCATTTGCCCGGCGAGCGAGCCGTTCAATTCCGCGATTCCCGCTTCCTTGGCCGCCACGCGGAAAATCGAGTTCTTCACCACATGCACTTCCGCGCCGGCCTGGGTCAGGCGTTTGCGCAGTTCGGCAAAGTGGGAGACTTTCAGGCCCTGGTAACCGACCACGATGAAGAACGGCGAGGCGTTCAGCCGTTTCGCATACTCTTGTGTTAAAATCTTTTTTTCAGCACGCATATTTTTGGTTCGTTAAAGTGTTAAGCCGTGGTTGCAAATTCGCGCATGTCCACCGTGACCGGCGGGCTCATGGTGGCCGACAACGTGCAACTGCGCAGATATTCGCCCTTAATGCTTGAGGGACGCGCTTTGGCCACGGCCTCGATCACCGCGCGCGCATTTTCTTCGATGTGCTCGGGCTTGAACGACGCTTTGCCGACGATGACATGGACGTTTCCGGCCTTGTCCGTCTTGAATTCCACGCGTCCGGCTTTGACTTCCTTCACCGCTTTGGCCGTGTCGTCCGTCACCGTCCCGGTCTTGGGATTGGGCATCAAACCGCGGGGCCCAAGCACTTTGCCCAGTTTGCGCACTTCGGACATCGCCTCAGTGGTGGCGATCGCCACGTCAAAATCCGCCCAGCCTTCCTGGCACTTCTTGATCATGTCTTCGAAGCCGACATTCTCCGCGCCGGCGGCTTTGGCCGATTCTGCGGCCTGGCCTTTGGCGAAAACCAATACGCGCACCGTCTTGCCGCTGCCGTGCGGGAGCGGGACTGTGCCGCGGACCAACTGGTCCGATTGCTTGGGATCTACCCCGAGGCGAAACGCGAGATCGATGGTCTCATTGAATTTCGCTTTGGGAAACTTTGCGAGGACACTGACCGCCTCCTTGAGCGGATACGATTTCTTGGTGTCTAAGACTTCGAGCGCTTTCTTGTATCTTTTACTGGGCATTTCTTTAATTGCGGTGCAAACGAGCTTTTGGCTCTCCCGCGGTTGTGGTTAACCGACGACTTCAATTCCCATGCTGCGCGCCGTTCCCGCGACGACGCGGAACGCCGCCTCTTCATTCGTGGTGTTCAAATCTTTCGCTTTCATCTTCACGATGTCCAAAACCTGCTTGCGCGTGACCTTGCCGACCTTCTCCTTGTTCGGAGTCTTGGATCCGGCAGTGATGCCCGCGGCCTTCTTCAGCAAAATCGACGCCGGCGGCGACTTGGTGATGAAGGTGAATGACTTGTCCTGGTATACCGTGATGACCACGGGAATGACCAGTCCGGCATCCGCCTTGGTCACTGCGTTGAATTCTTTGCAGAAACCCATGATGTTCACGCCGTGCTGGCCGAGCGCGGGGCCGACCGGCGGTGCGGGGTTCGCCTGCCCTGCCGGGATCTGCAACTTGATCTGTCCTGTGACTTTCTTTGCCATATCGTTCTTTTAAATTTTTATGCTTTTTCTACCTGCCAATACTCCAGTTCCACCGGCGTATTGCGTCCAAAAATGTTCACGGTCACTTTCAACTTGCCGCGCTCGGGATCGATCTCCTCGATCACCCCGCTGAAATTCAGGAACGGCCCGTTGTTGATCTTGATCGTCTCGCCGACCTCAAAATTCACCTTCGGCTTCTCCGTCTCTTCCGAGGCCGAGATCTGCGCCTTGATCGCGTCCACTTCGTCCGTCGGCGTCGGCTGCGGCGGATCGCTCAGGAAACCGATGACCCCCTGCGTTTCACGGATGAAATACCACGGCTTCTCAATCACCCGCCGCTCTTCATCCAGCAAAATCATGTCCACAAAAACATAGCCGGGCCACAACTTGCGGCTGGTCACGGTCTTCTTGCCGCCACGAACGTCCACGACCTTTTCCATCGGGACCAGGACTTCTTTCACGAATTCCTGCATCTCGTCGGTCTTGACGCGCTTCTCGATGCTCTCCTTGACCTTTTGTTCCTGGCCGGAAAGCGTTTGGACGATGAACCATTCGTTGCGCATGATTACAAATTATAAAAGAAATTAAAGAATACCTCTCTCAGCGCCAAATCCGTGACAAAGACAAACACGCTCAGGATCACGATGACGACACTGATCAACACGGTCGAACCGCGCAACTCCACCCAGCTCGGCCACGAGCATTTCAACAGTTCTTCCCGTGTTTCACGGCAGTAATTGGCAAAATCGGTCACCGCGCCCTTCCACCAGAAATAGGCGAAAAGCGCGACGATCACCACCGCCCAAACCGCAATATGTATCCAGCTATTCACAAATTCGTTTTTTCCTCACCAGGCCGCAGCCCGGCATTTTTTATTTTCCAGCTCCACCACAGCCAAAGCTGGCGGAGAGGGAGGGATTCGAACCCCCGTTAGGCTTTCGCCTAAAGCGGTTTTCAAGACCGCCGCGATAGACCACTCTGCCACCTCTCCATGACAGAATTGGATCAGTGGATGATGGATTTTTGGATGAATCTCTCATCCAGCCCATCAAACCAATTTATCCAGCAATCCATTTATCCATCCATCCAACTCCGGTTGGCACGGCAGGAGGGACTTGAACCCCCAACCAACGGTTTTGGAGACCGCTACTCTACCAATTGAGCTACTGCCGTATCCGCCCAATCATCGGACAAAAAGGGAGACGGAGAGATTCAAATCTCCGCCTCCCGCATTTAAAACAGTGATTATTTGACAACTTCCGTCACGCGGCCTGCGCCGATCGTGCGGCCACCTTCGCGGATGGCGAAACGCTGGCCTTTTTCCATGGCGACGGTCTTCTGCAATTCGATCTCAACCGAGACATTGTCGCCGGGCATGACCATTTCCACGCCCTGGGCCAGCGTCACCGTGCCGGTGACGTCCGAGGTGCGGAAATAGAATTGCGGGCGATACTTGGTGAAGAACGGCGTATGACGGCCACCTTCATCCTTGGAGAGGACGTACACTTCCGCTTTGAAAGTGGTGTGGGGCGTGATCGAACCGGGCTTGGCCAAAACCATGCCGCGTTCGACTTCTTCCTTCTTGGTGCCGCGCAGCAGAACTCCGACGTTGTCGCCGGCGTTCGCAAAATCAAGCAGCTTGCGGAACATTTCGATGTCGGTGGCGACGGTCTTGCGGGTGTCTTTCAGACCGACGATCTCGACTTCTTCGTTCTTCTTGAGAACTCCGCGTTCCACCCGGCCGGTGACCACGGTGCCGCGGCCTTCAATGTTGAACACGTCTTCGACGCACATCAAAAATGCTTTGTCCACTTCGCGAGGCGGCAGCGGGATCTGCGAGTCGATCGCGTCCATCAATTCCTGGATGGCTTTTTCGCCTTCCGCTTTGCCTTCGAGGGCGGCTTTGGCGCTGCCCTTGACCACTGCGGCTTTGTCGCCGGGGAATTGGTATTTGGTCAACAGGTCGCGGACTTCCATCTCGACGAGTTCGAGCAGTTCTTTGTCGTCCACGAGGTCGACCTTGTTCAGGAAAACGACGATGGCCGGAACGCCGACCTGGCGGGCCAGCAGGATGTGCTCGCGCGTCTGGGGCATCGGGCCTTCCGAGGCGTCCACCACCAGGATGGCGCCGTCCATCTGCGCCGCGCCCGTGATCATGTTCTTCACATAATCGGCATGGCCGGGGCAATCGACGTGCGCGTAATGGCGCTTGTCGCTCTGGTACTCCACGTGCGACACCGCGATGGTGACTGTTTTGCTTTCATCACGGACCGTGCCGCCCTTGGTGATGTCTGCGTACGAGATGGGGGTTGCCAGGCCTTTGCGCGCCTGGGTCGCCACGATGGCGGCGGTCAGCGTGGACTTGCCGTGGTCAATGTGTCCGATCGTTCCGACGTTGACGTGCGGTTTGTTTCGTTGAAATTGCTCTTTAGCCATATTTATTAGTTCGTTGTTTTTTTTGTCTGCAAATAGTCTGGAGCCCATGATCAGGATTGAACTGATGACCTCATCCTTACCAAGGATGTGCTCTACCAACTGAGCTACATGGGCGCCGAAATCATCATTCGTTCAAACCGGATACCGTTAACGACAAAAAACCGATCCCCTTAATCTTTTCTTTCGAAAATCCAAGAGGCAACCGGCTATATGACATTTTACGGGCTACCGACGCCAATCAAATTAAAGAACAATGCTTTTTGTGTCAACACACAATTTTAATTTTTTGGGCTGTCGTCGATGCCACGATAATCCGCATCAATTTCCCCCTCTTTGGCAAAAAACCGGCCGGGGTCATTGCGTTGCCAGGCGGTAGAAGCCGTCGAAATTTGTCGCGGCCACACTCGTCTGGTATTGCAAATTGGCGACGTTAAAAACCGCCGGATTTGTCACCGCCGACCAGGAGATCAAATCCGCGCTCTGCTCCAAAATAAAATTCGTTGAAGGAACAGTCCACGAAGCAATCAGCACACCGCCAGATATTGCCAACGCCATTTGAGGGGACGTTGTGGTTTGCGAGGTCCAGATTTCTCCGGGAGAACCTTCGCCAATGGCCTGTCTGCCGCCGTCAGCGGACAAGGCGGCTCCCAACCAAAAGCCGGCCAGATTGGTCGATGCCCACGATAACCCGGAATTGGTGCTGGACCAGACGACGCCCTCCTCAACTGCGATCAACTTCGTCCCATCTGCCGACGACGCCACCGCAACGGTCCGGCCCACCGGCGGACTATTGGTCATCCAGGTAGCGCCGCTATTCGTCGAAGTGAGGAGGTAATGCCTGCCCGATGCTAAGGCGGCAGCGACTAACTTCGTGCCATCGGCGGAACACGCCACTGCATTCCACATCACAGAATTAAGGCTGTTTGAAACCCATGTCGCGCCGGAGTTGGTGGACGTGTAATAGTCGCTTTGCGCCATCGCCACCAATTTGGTTCCATCGGCGGAACTGGCGGCTGAATACCAAAAGTCAGGCGCGACGTTATTTGATGTCCACGTACCACCGCCGTTGGTGGAAGTACAGATCGGGCCCCGGAATTGTCCGCCCCCCGCCACGGCCAGGAGATTTGTCCCATCCGCCGAACTGGCCACGGAAAACCATCCCGTCCCGGGAACGGTATTGGAAACCCAGGTGGCTCCCGAATCGGTGGATGTAAATATCCCGCTGCCCCCCGCATATGCGGCCGCAATCAAGTGCGTGCCGTCGGCGGACGAGGCCACCGCAAACCACTCCCCTGACGGCACATTGTTGGATGTCCACGAAGCTCCGGAATTTGTCGAAGTGTATATCCCTCTTGCGTATGGGATCACCGCCACCAATTTTGTTCCATCCGCGGAGGACGCCACGGCTTGCCAATCATTGGTTGGTGAAAAAGTTTTTGTCCAGGTCTGGCCAAACACGGAAGCACCGGAGAAAAACAAGAACGCTCCTGCAAGCATCGATTCACGGAAGGCAAAGAGTTTCATCGGGTCAGGTGGTTTCCTGGCGAAGATTCTACAGCGCCTGCTGTGGATGACAACCCATTAATCGGAGAACCCGATCATCTTCCCGGTCGCCGCTTACCGCCAATACCCGCGCTCATGATACCAGCCGTGCGGGCCTTGATACCATCCGCCATGGATCCATACGGCGCCCCCATAAGGCGGATACACCCAATGACCGCCAACCCAAACCCATGTGCCGCCATTCCATTCCCAATCACCATCCACCCAGAGGTAACCCGGGCCGGGCGAAGCCACGACCACCGTGGTCGGCGGAGCCGCCGGCGGGGCCGTTTGGACCACAGTGGTCGATTGAGCTTCCGCCGCGCTCGCGGTATTGATCATGAAATTCACCACTCTGTCGCTCACGCCGGATTGATGCAGCCCGATGATGTCCGACGAAGCCAAATGATAAACCGTATGGGAATTTTGTATCTGCGCGATGATCACATCGTCGCTCACGTTCGCTTTGACCAATGCCTCGACATCCGCGACCTGCAAAGGCTGGCCCTGCTGCACGCGCACGTACGTGGCCGGCGCTTGCGCCTGCAACCGCTGTTCCTGCTGCTGGTCCATCTGGTTCCCGACGATACTTCCCGCGACCGCTCCGATCGCGCCGCCGATCAACGCTCCCGCCGCCGCATTTCGTCCGCCGAGGACCGCTCCGCTTAATGCGCCGATGCCGCCGCCGATCAGCGCTCCGCTTCCGGTATTATTTTGTTCCCCATTGGGATACTGGCATCCCGTCAGAACCACTGCCATGACCGCCACTGCGAAAGTCAAACCGTACGATTTCTTCATATTATTTAATAAGACACCAAAAACACACTTTGGTTTCAAACAATGTAAGCATACGCCCTTTATCCTGCGTTTTCAATGGCGATAAAAATGGTAGGGCGGGCAGTCCCCTGCCCGCCGCGAGCACGATGAAGGCCCTGTTTATCCTGCGGCGTGCACGGAGTGCGCGCCCTGCCTCACGCCCTTGGGTGAGCGGCATCATACGCCTTCTTCAACCGCTCCGTCGTCACGTGGGTATAGACCTGCGTGGTCGTCAGATGCGCATGGCCCAGTAATTCCTGGACGCTCCGCAAGTCGGCGCCCGCATCCAGCAGATGCGTCGCGTAACTGTGACGCAATTTGTGCGGCGTCAGGCCCGGATCCAATCCCGCGATCACCAGGTACTGCTTCAATCGCCGTGACAATTGCACCGCATGTAACGGCGCGCGCTTGGTCGTCTCGGAATAAAACACCGGCGACAGTCCCGACGGCATCTGGCCCATCGCCTCCCAATAACTTTGGATCGATTTCAGCGCCGGCTCGCCGATCGGCACCAACCGCTCCTTCTTGCCTTTGCCGCGGACACGGACGATGTATTCACTCCAATCAATATCCTCCGCGCGCATCCCGCACAGTTCGCTGATGCGCAAGCCGCAGGAATAGATCGTCTCCAGCACCGCCACATCCCGCAGGGCCGCGATGCGTGAAACCGGCCGGCCCGCCTTCTTCTCTTTGGCAAACTCTAAAAGTTTTCCCGGCGCCGCCAGCAGGTCGGCCATCTGTTGCAGCGTCAAAAATTTCGGCAGCCGTTTTACCGGTTTCGGCAACGACAAATTTTTGATCGGCGAAACCTGCGCCTCGCCGTTGCGGATCAGAAATTTGTAAAACGTGCGCAACGCCGAGAACCTGAGCTGGATCGCCGCCCGGCTTAGATTGTTGCGGCCAAGATATCGGAGATAACTGCGAAAATCGTCCCGCACCAACTTTTCCCAGGCCGGAGCCGACTTCAATTCAGTGCTGTGCCACCTGAAAAATTCCCCCAACGCCTGCTTATAATTCTTCTGCGTATAAATCGACGCCCCGCGGTCCGTCGCCAGGTGCGCGAGAAACTTGCGGATCCATTTGTCCGAGACCTCCACCGGCGCTTCATTGGATTCGCTGTTCACTCCTGCAGGTTACGCTGATTGCGCGGAGGATTCAAACCGCAGATTCAGGAGGGCCGAATCCGCAGATTACACAGATTGACGCAGGTTTAAAATGGACAAGAGGGAAAGGTTGAATGAAACTGCAACCCCAGTGCAGTTTATGCTGCCATGACCACTAATATTCCAATCATCCTGCGAATAAGCTCAGAGGAGTATTTAGAAATTTCCGAAATAGAGAAATTCTCTGGCGGTTCTGGTTATAGGTCGCGTCTCAGTGTTCGATCTGGACAGTTTTCGTGTTCAGGCCATCCCTTCTACTTCGACGACCTAAAGTCATTCATCAAAAACATCACACGGGCGTATGACAAGGTTGAGGGCAAAGCACGATTAGCAGATACTCATGAGAAGGATTTTATCGAGATTTCTGTCCAGACAAATGGCCATGTGTCCATCACCGGCTTTGTCGTCCAGTATGGGCCACTACGTCAAGAGCTACGCTTTGGCTTCGAATGCGACCAGACGTTTCTGCCAGATTTACTGAAATCTTTAAAACAAATAGCAAAAGACCTCGAGCCCGATATACAGAACGCCTAACCCAAAACCTGAGTAGCCACTGAATACCTAAACGTATGGAAATTCCGCGAGGTCTTGGAGTGCGGTGGCCGTGACACCGCTTTCATTGGATGTTGGGCGTTGAATGTTCGATGTTCCCCCGCCTCCGTGCCTTTGCATTTTAATCTGCGTCAATCTGTGTAATCTGCGGATAAAAATCTCCTTGAGGTCTTAGCGCATGGCCGTGACACCGCCTTGCTTCATTGGATGTCGGGCGTTGGATGTTGAATGTTCGATGTTCCCCCACCTCCGTGTCTTTGCATTTTAATCTGCGTCAATCTGTATAATCCGCGGATAAAAAACTACTTGAGGTCTTGGAGTGCATGGCCGTGACACCGCCTTGCTTCATTGGATGTCGGGCGTTGGATGTTGAATGTTCGATGTTCCCCCGCCTCCGCGCCTTTGCATTTTAATCTGCGTTAATCTGCGTCATCTGCGGATAAAAAACTCCCCACCCTTCCAACAAACTCCTCCGGCGCGTCCGCGTGCATCCAATGGCCCGCTTGAGGAATCAATTCAAACTGCGCCTGCGGAAATAAGGCCCGGATCACCGGCTTGTCCTTGTCCGAAACATAATTCGATTTTCCGCCATAAAGGAACAATGCCGGTTTATCGAATGGTTTTGTCGACGTTATTGCTTCACAGATATGCGGATAATTTTTGTGGATGCCGCGCAGGTTGATTTTCCAGCGATACGAGTCATCCGGATCATGCGCCAGGTTCTTCAACAGAAATCGTCGCACAATCAGATTCGGCACCGCCGGCTCCAACGCCTCTTCCATCTCGCGACGCGATCGCAGCTTTTGAAAATCCAACGCCAGCATCCCCTGGAAATATCCCTCATATTCCGGCTCGTACGCGCGCGTGGCCATATCAGCCACGATCAATCTCCGCACGCGCTCCGGAAAATCCAATGCCAGGCGCATCGCCACCTTGCCGCCCATCGAATGGCCCAGCACCATCGCGCTTTCCAGTTTCTGCGAATCCAAGAATTCTACCACGTCTCGCGCCATCAACGCATACGTCATCTCATCGCTGTGCGGCGATTGCCCGTGGTTCCGGAGGTCCAGCGTGAAAATATGGGATTGAGAAGCCAGCTTCGGCGCGATGCTCATCCAATTATCCGACGACCCGAACAGGCCGTGCAAAATGATCAGCGGCTCGCCACTTCCAAACTCCTTGAAATAAAGTTGCATTACAACTGCGTGGAATCATACCAAACCCGATTTGAAATTCCACCTGGAATGAAGGTGGGGCGAAGCTCCCGCTGAGCCATTCTTGGTAGGGCGTTGCTGCCGCGACGCCCAAAAATCGTTTTACCTTCTCTGTGGTAGGGCGTGCACTCCGTGCGCGCCGTCATGAATAATTAAGACATCTCTTCAAGAAATTCGTGCATTGAACTCATGAACCTGTCGTACCCCGTCTGGCCATTAAATGGCTGCAAACCATCCTCTCACTGTTCCCTCTCCCCTCAACGGGGAGAGGGTCAGGGTGAGGGGTGAGAAAAGAAAAAGCCTAACCTTTTCACCTTCGCGCGCCGTCCCTGCCATCAATCCCTCGGCGGAAATTCAAACGTGATCTTCCCCTTCTCATCCATCACCAAATATGCCGGGAACGGTTTCCCCGCCTTCGAGATAAATTTGTCCAGCAGATCGGATTTGCTGTCCGTCAGGATTTTTTGCGCCTGCGCCACTTCGACGGGTTGGCCCAGGATTTCCTTGCTGATCTTGAATTTGCACGGCCTTGCCTCCACTTGCGATTTCTCGCAGATATATCCCGCCTCCGTATCATAGACTTTCCCGCCGCATTTCGGGCATTTGCCGATCTCCGCCTTGCCCGTGAAATCGATCTTCGGCATCGGCTCCTTCGGCGCGCCCTTCTTGGCGCCCGCCTTGCGCTCGCGCGGCGCGAACTCAAACGCCGTGCCTCCGTCTTTCACCACCAGGAACGCCTCAAACTTGCGGCCCGTCTTCTTCGAGATGAACCCCTTGAGCAGGTCCGTCTTGTGTTCATTCAACAATTTCTTCACCTGTTCCGGCGACATCTCCTGCTGCAAAATGATCTTGCCCGTCTTGAACGTGCATTTCTTGTCGGGGCCCGTCGCCTTTTCGCAGACATAATTCATGCCCGCGTCGAAAACATTCGCGCCGCACTTCGGACATTTGCCCAGCGGCTCCTTCCCCGTGAAATCGATCGGCGCGGAATCCTCGCCGTTCTCTCTCTTATCAGCGCCAAAATCAAACTCCGGCTTGAACTCCGGTCCCATCTTGATGATGGCTGCGAACGGAAATCCCTTCGAACTGCGAAATCCCTGCAACGGCCCCACCTGCCCTTTGGTGATCAACTCTTCGACCTCGGAAATCTCCAATTGCCGTCCCGTCACGATCTTCCACAGCGAAAAATCGCATTTTTCACATTGGAACTTTTTGTAATTTTCATGGATCTCGCCGCCGCACTTCGGACAGGGCGTTTTCAACGTCCCGAAATCGCCGGGCACCGTATCGCTCTCATAGCGCTTCGCCTTTTCCACCATGTCCCGCGTCGCCGCCTGGATCTCGTGCATGAACTCCGCGCGCTTCAGCTTCCCTCGCGACATCTGGTTCAACTTGAACTCCCATTCGCCCGTCAATTCCGGCGACGTCAATTGCGGGATGCCCAGGCCATTCAAAAGGATGATCAACGAAAACGCCTTGGCCGTCGGCTGCAATTCGCGCTGGTTCCGCTGCACATATTTTTCCCAGATCAAACCCTCGATGATCTGTGCGCGCGTCGCCGGCGTGCCGAGCCCCTTCTCGCTCATCGCCTCGCGTAATTCCTCGTCGTCCACCAGTTTGCCTGCGCCTTCCATCGCCGAGAGCAGCGTCGCTTCTGAATAGCGCGGCGGCGGCTTCGTCACATGCGCCTGCACTTCCACGTTCGCCGTCTTCACCGTCTCATTTGGTTGCACCGGCGTGAGCGTCGGCGTGTCGTCGGATTGCACTTCCTTGCCGTACACTTCCAACCAACCCGATTTCACCATCACCTTGCCTTCGCTCTTGAACGGCTCGCTCTCCACGCGCGTGATGCGCGTCGTCACCTGGAACTCTGCCGCCGGATAAAAGATCGCCAGGAACCGCTTCGTCACCAGGTCATACAACTTCTGCTCCGGCTCGCTCATCTGCTTGGGCGCCACCAGCGTGGGGATGATCGCGAAATGGTCCGAAACTTTGGCGTTGTTGAAGATGCGTTTGTTCGGATGCACCCAGCCATTTTTCAGGATGTTGTCCGCGAACGGTTTGTAATTCGTTCCGCCCAACATCTCCATCGTCTGCTTCACCGTCGCGACATAATCCTCCGGCAACGCGCGCGAATCCGTTCTCGGATACGTCAGCACCTTGTGCTTTTCGTAAAGCGCCTGCGCCAGGCCCAGCGTGTTCTTGGCGGAAAAACCAAAGCGCCCGTTCGCCTCCCGCTGTAAACTCGTCAAATCATACAGCAACGGCGACATCGACGTCGTCGGCTTGCTTTCCTCCGTCACAATGCCCGGCTTGCCCAGGCATTTGTTCCGGATCGCCTCCGCGCGAGCGATTTCCCAAACCCGCTCAGCCCTCGATTGTTCGTCGCCGTCCTTCTTCGTAAAATTTTCGTCGAACCAGCGCCCGGGATATTCCCCGGCAGCAGCCGCGAACGTCCCGTGGATTTCCCAATAATCGCGCGACACGAATTTTTTGATCTTGTCCTCGCGCTCCACCAGGATCGCCAGCGTCGGCGTCTGCACGCGCCCGACCGTCGTCAGGTGGAAACCGCCCGTCTTGGAATTGAACGCCGTCATCGCCCGCGTGCCGTTGATGCCCACCAGCCAATCGCTTTCGCTCCGGCACACCGCCGCGTCCGCCAGCGGGATCATGTCGCCATCCGTGCGCAGCCGCTCGAACCCCTCGCGGATCGCCGCCGCCGTCATGCTTTGCAGCCAAAGCCGTTGGATCGGTTTGTCCGCCTTGGCATACTGGATGATGTAACGGAAGATCAACTCCCCTTCCCGCCCGGCGTCGCAGGCATTGATGAGCTTATCGACGTCTTTACGCTTGAGCAACCTGAGCAACACCTTAAGGCGCGCCTCGCTCTTCTCGATCGGCTTCAGGTCAAAATGCGGCGGGATCACCGGCAGATGCGCGAACGTCCATTTGCCGCGCTTGGCCTCCACGCCTTCCGGCAGGACCAGCTCCAGCAAATGGCCGACCGCCGACGACACCACGTAATCGGCGCTCTCAAAAAATTCTCCGCTCTTGTCTTTGGTGAACCCGCCGAGCGCCTTGGCGATGTCGCTGGCGACCGACGGCTTCTCTGCTATGATCAATGCTTTTCCCATGTGACGCCGCGAAAACTCGCGGAGAAACTTTTATTTGTCAATAGCGCGTTGAAAATGAAAAAAAACGATAGGCGCAAAAAATCCCCTGTTTCAGCGAGTTGAAACGCAACATTTAGCAGCATCTTTTATGGTGGGGCGAGACTCCGTCGAGCCCTGAAATCCGGGTGGGGCGAGCGTCCTCGCGAGCCGTAACAGCCGACTTCAGTCCGCTTTAAATTCTGCCCATTCTGTTAATTCTGTCTTCCTTCTTCTCTCCGCCTTCCCTCTTGGTGGGGTGAAAGTCCTCGCGCTTGCGGCGCCGGCTTGTCTCGCCATAGCTTCAGTGACGGCGGAAGCCCACGCGAAGGCGGGAGCTGTCTTCGCGGCCATACCCTCCCATCTTTCCTTTTGCCAGGGTGGTTCTTCTTCAATCCCACCGGTAGGGCGAGGCTCCTGCCGAGCCATCTTTGAGGCGCGAGCCGCCCAGAATTACCGCAGCTATCTACCCCTTATCTACCTCTTTCAGTTTTTTTGGCTCAGCATTAATCCCGAAGGGATTAAATCACTCAGCCCGGGGTTGCGAGGAACGAGCTACCCCGGGATACCAGCCCACCGCCATCAACTCTGAAAGAGTTGAATCAATCCCCCCCCGCATCCGAAGGGATGCAGGCCGATTGTCACGGGTGCAGCGCAGCGAAACCCGTGGACATGAATAAAAAAAACTCCCGCCCCGGCGGGGCGGCAGTCCCCTGCCCGCCGGTGGGGCGAGCGTCCCCGCGAGCCGTAGGAGACGACGTAAGGAGTCTCTGATTATTGTTTTTTTTGCCCGCCATACCTACGGACCAGCACCTACTGACCTTTTTAATTTCCCACTAACACCGACCTAAAAAACTGCGCCCCACCATTTACCGAAGGCGAATTTGTGAACGTGAAAACTCCATTTACCGGATTGTTCGTGCTGATACTTGTCCAGTTCACCAGGTCGGAGGATGCTTCAATCGCATACGATTGACTGTCATCACCCGTGAATTGAAAAACCACCTGGCCGCTCGCCGACACCGCCGTCCCGACAGAATCCACCCGCAACAATGAGAGCAACTGGCTCGGGATCGCCTCATACTCTTCATCAGTGATGTTGCTGGTGGCCGCCAAATCCAAAAACGGCGATTGCATCGACAATTGTGGCGTCGCCAAAATATCTCCCAGGTTCAAAAAATAACCCGCTGGCTGGTTCATTCGCAGTGCCTGTATCGCACTGACGATGGTCGATGCCTGGGGCGAATCTGCAGAGATATCCAAAAACTCGGCAGGCGTGCTGTTCGTGACTGCCATCAAACCATCCAATACATCCAGCCAATCGTTTGTGTTGGGATCATTCACGGAAACCAGCGAGGTAAAATTATTCGTATTGAACATCGCCGCCAAAATGCCGACCACATTCCAATCCTGTACCGGGGCCATGTTGGTGGCATCTGCCATATTTGCATCCCGTATCCACTGCTGCCAATAATCGACACCATGGTTGGTCACCCCACCGCTCACATCGACTTCCTGTAAAATATCAGCTGATTTTAAGTAAATCGTTTGCCATGGCGTCCCACGATGAACCCTGCCCAACCAACTGGTATTAAGCATTTGATTGGTGGGAAAATCCCAATCGTCCGAAGAATAAATCAAGGAATCCTGCTGCATAAGGGCTATTGCCTGAGGTGGCGGGACAGATTGCGGGGAATTCGCCAGAATGAAAGGATTTCCTCCCCACGGTGAATAATCATAAGATAATTGGCCAAGTTGAAAAGTCTTACTGACTGGTGGAGGAACATTAGAAATCGAATTGTTATATTCGGAGAAAATATTCATCGCGAGTCGAGGTTTCAAATCAGTTGTTGTATAATGTACCAGTGGGTCATTAGCGACCCATACAGTATACCCGACCGCATAGCGCGTCGGCGCATAAGGAGCCTGGACGGTTGCATCTAAATTCGAGGCACTGCCCATGCCATAGCTGTCATTAACAGTGGCAGTAGCACCATATGGAAAGAAGAACGCGGCAAAATCAGCCTGTTGCGCTTGTATCGAACTGCCATACGTCGAGGCTTCCGGATCTCCCTGCCATGTGCCGTCTTCCGTTGGAATACTTTCAAGTCCTTTGGAAATGTTGATTTGATTATAAATCCCCCAAGGTATTCCGCGCTTAACATCAATGTTGGTGTTCCAAATACCTTGAGGTTCTACGGCATTACCATCATCACTGAAAATCTCATTGTTCAAATCTTGGCTCCCGGATTGATCCAAATTCACGTAGTCAATCACATGGTTCGTACCACTGGAGTCCTTGTCCAAAATATAAACCTGCAACTGGTTCGTCGTCAGCAACCCCCATTGCGGCACATAAAATTGTTGGCCCGCCGGAACATTCGTTTCAAAAATCGCCAACATTTGTTGCCCAACATTATTGAAATAATTCGTCCAGACCAGGGATGGAGCCGAAAATCCTGAAGGCAGAGTTCCTGCCGCGACACTCGCATAAGGCGTACGATAAACCGCATTCGACAGTTCGCTGAAAGCCACAAAATTCATTGGGATATAAAACGAATTGGTATTTGGCTGCCCGCCAATCCACTGCCCGGTCCCGGGCCAGCCCGAAAACGAAACTGAACTGGAGGAAAAATATCCCAACGGCCACGGAACGCTGGGCACTACCCCACCGGGATCGCCTGCCGCGCTCGCATCGCTATTGGTCAGCGATAAAAATGTGATGACCCGGTATGCCACCGTCACAGGGTCCGTGAAATTGTTGGTGTAGGAATTCCAGAAATCCAATCCGCCGGAACTGCTCACGCTAAGCAGATACATCTGGTTTGTTTGCAGGATGGGGAGGAGTTGATTGGGCATGGCCCCGCTGGTGTTGCGCGTAAATTGCAAACGCCGGGTAAAGCCCACCATATTTTCTCCCACGAATTCGTTGAAAGTCGGAAATCCCTTTCTCGCGGCGATGATCCACGGCACGTTATAGACATTCGTCACCACAACGGCCGGCAGGTTTGGCGTCGTCGCCAATGTCACCGCCTCAATCGGCGCTGAGAGTTGTGATGGGTCGGAAACGCATGGCACGTTGGTATATCCGATAAGATAAACGTCGCCGAAAGCATCCACGTTGAAGAGCGGACGAAAAACCGCCGGGAAATGATTAGTGGAAGTGGCGTCGTAGATGTTCGCCGTGACCTGCAGCAGCCGATGGACCGCCGGCGTGTATTGGTTGGTCGGATAGATTTCGATTTGCGTTAGGTTCACGTTAATTTCCGACGACAGCAGGCGGGAGGCAACCCTGGCGAAAAAACAATCAGGGTTGGACGTACTGACCGAGGCAGCAGATAACGGCATTTCAATTGCCACTCCCAGAAGCACATACGCCAGAAGTAAAAAAGTGAAATGCGGACGTAATCTGATTTCGTTACCCAAAATTCTCATACAACGCCAACTGTGTTCTACGCTTCAAATCAACGTATGTCAATCTCACGCTCCAACCTGAAATGAGTGCATCCGGGCAATGCCCCCCGGAGCGCGGCTCTGTGAGCCGCAGCCCTTATCAAATTTCAACCTGCTTTAATTTTTCCGGGCGACTCTGCCCCGGCGAAGCTGCTGCGGGTCACAGACCCGCGCTCCAGGGCATTGGCAAGATACGCCCTGGCAATTATCGTCACCCGAATATGACTTGCAAAACTTCTCCACAAGACGAAAATCAAAGGCGACCCGCATAACGCGGGCGAAGGAGATTAAAATAAAAAATCACAACTGGAGACTTTTATGCCAAAAATGCGCGCAGCCCAAATCACCAAACCCGGCGGCCCCTTTGAGATCGTCGAACGCGAAATCCCCTCGCCCGGCCCCGGCCAGGTGTTGATCAAAGTCCAGGCCTGTGGCATTTGTCACAGCGATTCGCTCGTGAAAGAAGGTCACTGGCCCGGCATCGCCTACCCCCGTGTGCCCGGCCATGAAGTCGTCGGCATCGTTGACGCCTTGGGCGCGGGCGTCACCCAATGGAAAACCGGCCAGCGCGTCGGCGTGGGTTGGCACGGTGGCCATTGCGGCCAATGCGATAACTGCCGCAACGGCAATTTCTTCGGCTGCACCGTGGCATTGCAGGTTACGGGCATTTCCTTTGACGGCGGCTATGCCGATTACATGCTCGCTCCCTCCATCGCCGTGGCGCATGTGCCCGAGGATCTTTCGCCCGTGGAAGCCGCGCCGCTCATGTGCGCGGGCATCACCACTTACAACGCGCTGCGCAACAGTGCCGCGCGGGCCGGCGATGTCGTGGCCGTGCTGGGCCTTGGCGGCCTCGGCCATCTCGGCGTGCAATACGCCGTCAAGATGGGATTCAAGACCGTGGGCATCGCCCGCGGCCAGGACAAGGCGCCGCTCGCGAAGAAACTCGGCGCGCACCATTACATCGACAGCCAATCGCAGGACCCGGCGGCAGAATTACAAAAGCTCGGTGGCGCCAAAGTCATCCTCGCCACCGTCACCAATGGCGACGCCATGAGCGCGGTGGTCGGCGGCCTGGGCCTGAACGGGACCTTGCTCGTCATCGGCGCGGCACAATCTCTGACGGTTTCGCCCGTCGCATTGATCATGGGCCAGCGCGCAGTGAAAGGCTGGTATTCCGGCACGGCGGCAGATTCGCAGGACACACTGAAGTTCAGCGTCCTCACCGGCATCCGCTCGATGAACGAAGTCTATCCGCTGGAAAAAGTTGTTGAGGCCTATGACCGGATGATGAGCGGCAAGGCACGATTCCGCGTCGTCCTCACCACCGGCTTGTAAGTGTTAATTTGGCTGCCCGCATCTGAGGCAACGCCCGTAGTGGCGCTGGGCGCATTTCACTTTTTACGCACGGAATATGCCACCCCTAACGGGGCTGCTGAGTTTTTTTAGTTTTATTACTACAAAGATGCCGCGCCGACGGCGCTTGAGGCAACGCCTTGGCCATCAAAGGCTCTGACTATAAGCCCCGTTAGGGGCGAAATCTTTGTAGAAATTGCCGCGAAATTAATCAAAGCTCCGTTAGGAGCGGCATCTTCTGCCATTCATATACAAAACTTGAGATGCATCTGGAGTGGTGTTTCACGGAGCATTTTTCGGCTGGCAGCATTGCGTGATGCGCCCGCGTCCGCAGTGTCACTGGAAGAAATGAAAAAGCGGCTGCGACTCCTTTTTCCTTCTCCCCTCAACGGGGAGAAGGATTAAGGATGAGGGGTGAGACAACAGAAAGCTGTCCTCGCCGCCTTGGGGTACGGCTATCTTCTGCCGCTTTCGTAATTTTTCGCAGGACGTGTTTGCGTAACACTAATCCCGAAGGGATTAAATCATTCAGCCCGGGGTTGCGAGGAACGAGCTACCCCGGGAAGACATCATCCAATCATCAACCTGAAAGGGTTGAACAAGTCCCTTGTTTCCTCTTAAATCCATTAAACATGGCAACGTATTCCCGCATGACCAACCCCCTCATCTTTCTCTTAACGATTCTGATCGGGCTCCCTGCGGCTGCCCAAACAAACACGTCAAACAACATTTCATCGCCTTCCCACCTCACTCGTTACGCGGCGATCGGCGATTCTTATTCCATCGGCGAAGGCGCCTCACCGGCCGAAGCCTGGCCGGCGCAATTGGCCCGGCACCTGACCGCGAGCGGCCTGAACGTGACGCTCGTCGCCAACCCCTCCCGCACCGGCTGGACCACGCAACAGGCGATCGACGATGAATTGCCCGTCTGGCGCGCGGCCCGCCCGGATTTTGCGTCCGTGCAGATCGGCGTCAACGATTGGGTGCAGGGCGTGGATGCGCAAACCTTCCAGCAAAGGCTCGTCACGTTGCTCGATGCCATGCAACAGGTTATCCCGGATACCAACCGCCTCTTCCTCGTGACCATCCCCGATTTTTCTGTGACCCCGACAGGCGCAATGTTTTCCGGTGGACGGAACATCGCTCTTGGTGTTGCCGGATTCAACGGCATTATCAAACGGGAAGCGGCCCGCCGCGGATTGCCAGTGGTGGACATTTTCACACTGAGCAAAAAGATGGGAGACGATCCGTCATTGATCGCTCCCGACGGTTTGCATCCCTCGGCAAAGGAATATCGCCTGTGGGAAGAAATGATTTTCCCCACCGCACAGAAATTATTGACGAAGTCCTCTCACTGAAATTGGCAGGGTGGGCAGAGTCCCTTGCCCGCCGCGACGGCTTGTCTCGCCATAGCTTCAGCGACGGCGGAAGCCCACGCGAAGGCGGGAGCCATCTTCGCGCCTTTGCATGAGACCTATTTCTTCGGCACTGGATATGCCTTGGCAAGTGCGGCTTCAATGGTACGCTCGGGTTGGCTGACGCGCTATTGCGCGAGTACTGAAACCCTGTTAAATTATCGGCGATGAAACTGCGATTGGATCTACTGCAGCATCTGACCGACGAGGATATTCTCGAGGAAGCCTTGGCAAACAATCACCGTTATAAGTCCGAACCACTTTTCTCAAAAACCGGAGTTGGGAGTTTGATGTCGGCTACAATTGAGGAGCGTGCGCAAGAGGAGGCGCGCAGCACGGCTTTAATCGAGAGACTCAAGAAACGTGCTGCCGCGAGTGGGAAGAAAAAAGCCAGCAAGTCCTCTCCCTCGCCGAACTCATAGAATTTCTGCGGGAATGCCATCGCCGCGCCCCCTTTCTTTTCTTCAATGGCAACACCTTTGCCGATATTGGCCGCCAAATCGTTGCCGCCCTTTTTGCCGAATTACCCACCACCCGCCGGCGCGAAGTCATGTCCGCCGTTGCTCATTACATTGCCGGCGTGTTGCCGTGGGATTCAATGGTGGAAATTATTGAAAGCCTTTGGCAAACGGCAGAATTCAAAGTTGGCGACCGTGTCAAAACACTGCGCGGTTCGTTGCATGGCGTGATTGTTCGAGTCCTGAAAGATGGACGCGTCGTGTGGAAACCCGATGGCACAGAGAGCGAATTGACTGCCCTGCCCGAAAGCTTGGCGCGTGTCGATTAACAGACCCGATTATTTCCCCGGCACCGGGTACGATTTCGCCAAACCTTGAACGATGCTTGGCCAGCCGCCGCAATCGGATGATTTTGTTCCTGTCGCCAGACCCGTTGCGTAAGCAGTCGAAACGGAAGTCCCTTGCATGAGAAAAGGCTGGTTACCCAAATACACAACGCTTGCGCCGGGCAATGCCATATCCACAAAGCTCCCATAATTTGCATATGAAGCCAGTTGGTTGGCGCTTTGCAAAGCCGTTACAGCGTTCACTCCTGAATCAGCGGCGGGGTATTCCGGAGTCGCCACCCCATTATTGCCGGCCGCCGCGAAGACAGGAATCCCATCCGCAATGGCTTGTTGGATCACACTATCCAACACAGTGCTGTCACCGGAACCGCCCAAGCTCATGTTCAAAATAGTCGCGCCATTGTTTACAGCCGCCTGAAGGCCCTCCGCAACGTACCAACTCGTTGTCGTAGGATTTGAACCGTAAACATCCACGGACAAAATTCTGGCCGAAGTGCTTCCCCCCCCAGCCACCCCCATTCCGCGCATCATTGCCTGGGCCATACCGGTCGCATGCGTAAGGGTTGTGGCACTCGGTGTCACCGGCGTGGTGCTGACAACGGAAATGGGCTTTAACATGAATGCATCCAACGAGCTGCCAAGTGATTGGATCGGAGTGTCGATCAAACCAACGATGGGATCACATGGATCATTGGCTGTCTGCGGCTGGAGCGTCAATGAAACAGGAGCTTGAGGCACAGACGACGCCGCCAGCGGCTGGGCGGCTGGCGGCGGGTCATACACATAATTGTAATCCACCGCCTGCACATCGCTGTCGGCTTGCAGTTGCCCCAGCGCCGCATCCGTCGAAGCCGCGTCGGCGAATTGTAACAGGTAAACCCCCATCTTATCGTTTCTTCCAATGACCTTCGCTCCCACTAGCTTCGCGATGGCGTCAATGTTCGCGCCGGACTTCAGTTTTATCAGCAATTGATTTGGCACATGGCGGGCAATCACCTTTGTGGCCGGGACCAACTGCGTGGCCTTCTGGACCACCGTACTGAAGACGTAAAGCTGCGATGAGCCGTTCGTCTGCGGCGAAAGCATGAAATTCAGGTTTCCCAGCAACATCCGCAAGGCGTCCTGCGACGGCAGATCTTTGAATTTTGCCGAGACCGTTTTCGACGTGCCCGGCTCCACATAGACCTGCCAGCCCGTGTCCCGGGCGATCTGCCCGAGCAACGGCAGCAACGCTTCGCCTTGCACATCGGCATCCACCTTATCGGCGGCCCGATGCCAGGCAATTGAATTGCCCTCCGCCGCTCGCGCCGTCAGGCCGCACGCCAGCAACAGGCACAAAATCAATTGTCGGACAAATTCCTTACGCATTATGTTTAGCTGTTAGACATTCAAATCCCACTTACGTTCGCGACCGGCGTATCCCTTTCTCCCCCACTGGGGGAGAAGGCTAGGATGAGGGGGTTAAGGTCCATCCTTGGGCGTTGGCTGTTCGATGTTGGCTGTTCGATGTTGGCCGTTCGATGTTGGATGTTCAGTGTTGGATGCTTGTCGCGCCGTAGCCAGGCGAAGGCGGATTGGCTGTTCGATGTTTTTTTAATTCGTTCTTTAATCATTCCAGCTTGCTGGCGTCATTTCCCCTGCACTTCTTTCACCCACGCCTGGTTGTCGAGATACCAGCGGATCGTCTCACGGATGCCGCTCTCGAACTTATGCGCCGGCGTCCAGCCAAGCTCGCGCTGGATCTTCCCCGCGTCGATCGCGTAACGCCGGTCATGCCCCAGCCGGTCCTTCACATAGCTGATCAATTTCCGCGAATTCCCCCCTGCCTGCGGCGCGAATTCATCGATCGTATCACAGATCAATTGCACGATATCGATGTTCGCCCATTCGTTGTGGCCGCCGATATTGTACGTCTCGCCGGTCTTGCCGCGCATCAGCACCGTCCACAACGCCTCCGCATGATCGCGCACATATAACCAGTCCCGGACGTTCTTGCCATCGCCATACACCGGGATCGATTTGCGCGCGAGCACGCTCTGGATCACCACCGGGATCAACTTTTCCGGAAATTGAAACGGCCCGTAATTGTTCGAGCAATTCGTGATGACCGTCGGCAACCCGTACGTGTGATGATACGCGCGCACCAGCATATCGGAAGACGCTTTGCTAGCTGAATAAGGCGAATTTGGCGCGTACGGCGTTGTCTCCGTGAACAACCCCGTCGGTCCGAGCGAACCATAGACTTCATCCGTCGAGACATGATGAAAACGGTGATCGGCCTTCGACTCCGCCCAGCAGGTGCGGCAGGCTTCCAGCAGATTGAAGGTCCCCACCACATTCGTATGGATGAAATCGCCCGGCCCCGTGATCGACCGGTCCACGTGCGACTCTGCCGCCAGATGCATCACGTGTGTGATGCCATGCTGCTTGACCACGCGCATCACCTCAGCCTTGTCGCGCAAATCCACTTTTTCAAAGGCGTATTTCTTGTGGCCGGAAACCTTTTCCAGGTTCGCCAAATGGCCCGCGTAGGTCAGGCAATCCAGGTTGGCCAGCAACGAAACCTCCTCACGCTCGATCACGTGATGGATCACATTTGAGCCGATAAATCCCGCGCCGCCTGTGATAAGTAAATTCATTTTCTACAACAAAGAAACAAAGGAACAGAGCTTAAGACAAGCTTTCTTGCGGTGAACGCGGCACGTTCAAAACCCGATGAATCCCGTCTTTGATCAAGACTTCGTTGAAATTGATAAGCAATCCAAGCGGAAACTTTTTCAAGCGCAGATAAGTAATGACTTGCGCGCGGTGAACGGGCAGCAACTGGTCTACAGCTTTCAATTCGAGCAAAAGTTTTTCCTCAACAATCACATCCGCCCGATAACCAATTTCAACCCGAATCCCCTTGTAATTTATCGGCAAGGGTAATTCCAGTTGATGTTTGACGCCTCGCAATTCCAATTCGCGACTCAAACACGCTTTATAGGCACTTTCCAAAAGTCCCGGACCAAGTTCATTGTGAACTGCCAAAGCGGAATCCACGACAGTTCTTGTCAAACTCTCGACCTCGGCGGGAATTTTGACTTGTTTCCATTCTGGTAATCCCAAACCGCTTTGTTTCTTCGTTTCTTGGTTGTTCATAATTCGGGTTTCCAGTTTTTCAGGGAGTCCTCCAGCGCTTCGCTGACCGTCCTCATCTTCACCCCTGCCGCGAGCAATTTCGAGACATCCATCACGCAATTCGACCTCGGCGTTTTCGCCGCGACCCTGTAAAACTCCTCGTCGCTCTGCCAGAATTCAAACGTCTTCGCCGGCTTCAGATATTTCGCGATCAACGTGACCACTTGCCGGGTCGTGACCAGGCCCTGGTTGGTGACGTTATAGATGCCATAGGGCGCCCCCTTCTCCCAAAGGTCCAGCGACGCCTGCACAAAATCGGAGCGGTGCGAGATCGAATTCACGTTGTCATACACCTTTGAATATCGTTGCACCTTGCTCAGGTAATTCCGCGCGTTATCAAACTCATCGAACGGGATCCGCAACCGCCAGATATAACTCTGCCCGATGCCGGCGATCGCCTCCTCGCCCAGCGCTTTGCTGCCGCTATAAAAACTGCACGGCTGATCGCGAAAAGAAAAATTCGGCGTGTCCGTCTCCGTGAAGCCATGCACTCTCTCGGGCGTCCTTTCCACCAGCGCGCGCATCTCCGGCTTCGTCATGTCCTTCTCTACCAGCGTGAAACCGCCGTCAACGATCTTCGCCCCGCTAAAGATGCAACCACTCGAGACATGCCCCCACGGGATGTTCAACGCCGCGCAGGCATGGGCGATTGTCTGGGGCAGTAAAGCATTGCCCGCCAAAGTGTTGGCCTTGGCCAGTTCACAGGCGTCCACATTCGGTTTGCCCGTATACCCCGCCGAATTGATGACAAATTTTGCCTTTTTTTCCTTAAGAAAATCCAGCAGCGCGTCGAATCTTGTGTAATCGACCTGCTTCCGCGACAGCGAAATGAACTCCTTCTTTCGCCGCTGCAATTCTTTGGTGAATGCCTCGCCGATGTATCCCGATGCGCCGAGTAAAATGATCATAAGACTCGATTATTCAAGCTTTAGTTTTGAATCCGCGGATTACGCTGCTTTTTAAAATCCGCAACCGCCGCTTCGCTCAACACGAGGCGCTTCCATTCCAACGATCTGCCGGCAAAATTGACAATCAATCCGACTTGAAGTTCGGTTATTTTTAAATAATTGATCATTTGAGCCTCTTCAATCATGCCGATTTCCCGTATTGCTTTCAAATCCACAACGACTTTTCCTTCGATGATTAAATCAGGAATGTAGGGATGCCTCAAAATGATGTCCTTATAGGCAACCCGATGAGGTTTCTGGCGGACAAAACTGATGTGATTCAATTTCAGTTCATGCTCGAAAGCTTCTTGATAAAGCGCTTCCAGAAAGCCGCATCCGAGCTCCCGATGAACTTCCATCGCCACACCAATAATCTTCCCGGTCAAATCTTTGTGTAATAATTCCATTCTTAATCTGCGTAATCCGCGTAATCCGCGGTTTCAAATAACTCCTAATCTACTATTCCAGCGGTTCATTTCTTCAACCTCTTTGCTTCCGCCACCACTTCGTCCACCAGATAGGCGCGGTACTCGCAGTTCGGCATCTTTGCGACCAGCTCCTCCAGTTGTTCCAGCGATAAAAACCCGCTTCGAAAAGCCGCTTCTTCCGGGCAGCCGATCTTGATCCCCTGCCGCGCCTCGATCGTTTGCACATAGGCGCTGGCGCCCTGCAAACTGCTGCTCGTCCCCGCGTCCAGCCACGCAAAACCGCGCGCCAATCGCTGCACGTGCAATTCCTTGCGCCGCAGATACGCCACGTTCACATCCGTGATCTCCAACTCGCCGCGCGGCGATGCCTTAAGGTTCTTTGCGATCTCAACGACCTGATTGTCGAAAATGTAAAGACCCGGCACCGCAAAATTGCTCTTCGGCGACTTCGGCTTCTCCTCGATCGAGATCGCCTGGCCGTTCCCGTCAAATTCCACCACGCCGTAACGCTCCGGGTCGTGGACATGATAGCCAAAGATCGTCGCGCCGGATTTGAACTCCCGGAACGACCGCAGGAAACTTTCGCCGCCGTAAAAAATATTGTCGCCCAGGATCAACGTCACCTGGTCCTTGCCGATGAAACTTTCGGCGATGAGAAAAGCCTGTGCGATGCCGGCCGGCTTGGCCTGTTCCCGGTAATCGATGCTCACGCCAAAACGCGAACCGTCGCCCAGCAATTGCCGGAAGCGCGGCAGGTCCTGCGGCGTGGAGATCAGGCACAGCTCGCGGATCCCGCCCTCGATCAGCGTCGTGAGCGGATAATACACCATCGGCTTGTCATAGACCGGCTGGAGTTGTTTGCTGGCGACCAGCGTCAGCGGATATAGCCGCGAACCGGCGCCGCCTGCGAGGATGATGCCTTTCATTTTCAATAGCCTAAAAATTTTTCAGGCAAATGAAAAGACGAAGTTCGCTTAATCGTTTTATTTGTAATTATTAGTCAATCTGGCGAACGACGGGTTGGCCAGCGAAATTCATTGAACAATTTGAATTTGAAGCACTCCGCATCCCCCAGTCTTCGCCCCCATTAACTTCCGATACCAACCAAAGTTGCGGAGTGTTCCCGATCTCGGGACTAAAGGAGCCGGCAGCATGAAAATGGCGTTCTACAGCCTGTTTGGAAAATAAAAGGCCTGTGCTTGAGAATTATTTTATTTGCACATGCAACAGATTGGAAACGAGTTTCACATTATCCGTATTCGTTGAATCGGGTAAAGACGTTTTGATTATTCGGATGGCTCCAATTTCATAATCGGCGGCGGGAATGTTTTGATCGGTCTTCACTGTCAAAGACCACCCATAAGATTACCGAATTATCCTCATTCGTCACGTCGATCACACTTGTTCCGGGCAACTGCTTCATGAAATGAAATTCATTTCCCGGGATCTGCTCTTCGGCACGATATTTATTCTTGCCCTCCATGTTGGCGCAGTAAATCAGCTATATCTTTGTAACCATCGGATTTTGCCAAATCTAAAGGCGTCTCACCTTTTTTATTCTTTGCATTCACACCAGCCCCGTTGGCGATCAGTAATTCCACAATGTCTTTAGCGTTATTGTCAACAGCCGTATGCAATGGTGTCGAGCCATCATAAATCTCTTTTGTATTAACTTTGGCATGGTGAGCCAGCAGAAGTTCCACAACATCCTTGGTGCCCATAATCACCGACTGATGTAAAGGCGTATCGCCATTGTCATCTTTGGCGTTGACATCAGCATGGTTGGCCAGCAATAAAGCCACCATCTCTTTCTCGCGTAAAAATGCCGCATAATCCAAAGGGGTAAAGTTGGCAGCATCCCCGGCATTCACATTCACTCCATTGACAAGTAACATCTTCGCCATGTTCGTATTTCCTGCCCATACCGCAAAGTGTAATGGCGTCCAATCATTGGTATCTCTACTTGATATCAAATGGGGATCGTTTTTTAGGAGTGTCTCGACTGTTTCTATGTCACCTTTCTGAACTGCATTATCAATGCCAGCACAAGAAACTGTTTTGCACCCAAGCGCGCCGATTAACGCCGCTGAAATCAGTGCGAAAATTTGTTTTGCGAATATTTTCTTCATAATAACTCATCAAAATCCAAATTGATTTCTTATGGTAGTTCGTGACGATGGTGCGACTGTATAAAGTGAAAGCGGATTTGCGGTTCCGTTTGCAATATCACCAATTGGAACTGATGGGCTATTGTTGATATCAGCTTGCCCGCTCGCATTTCCCCAAATCCCTTCGTGCGCGAAAATGTTCACAAAAGTTTGATCGGTCGGATTTGAACTTCCGCATTCTGAAAAAACGTTATTGGCATCAATCGTTACCGTTCCTAAACCATCCACTCTATTATTTCTGGTCTGAAAGCGATTTCAAGGCGCTTTGGAGTCGCATTTGTTTTTGCGAATCTGTTTCTGCTTTTAAAGCTTTCTGTAAACGCAATTGTGAAATGTCCTTGTCGCCGTCAATTCGTGTGAGCACTTGCAATGACAATTCACGAACATTCGGGTCGTCGCTTTGTGCTAAATTACGAATCACAGCCGGAATGGAGGGATTGCCAATCTTAACTAGAGCTTCCATTGCAGGATATTTGCCCATGGCCGGCAAAACGTCTGGAAGTCCCATAAGATTAATCTTTGACATGTCCACACTTAATAGAATTGTCTCCGCCAAGGCATTTGCAGAATCAGATCTTCGCATTTCTCCCAAATAAAATGCCGAGGCACACCGGTTCAAACTAGGGGACTTTTCTTCTTTTAAAATTTGTACAAGTTTTGAAGCAAGATAATTGTCTTGTTTCTTAAAATCATCAACCGCCTTGTTTAAAAAGTATATATTGCTTGTTTTGGCCGAAACCAAAATATCACTTAAATTAAAGCTCACCTGACCAATGTCCTGAGCGTTTGCATCGAACGACAATGCCATGTTTAAAGCCAGAACGAACAGCATAGTCAATATGCCGCTGGCAGAATTATATATTAATTTACGAATTATTTTCATTTTTATGATTTATGGTGGTGGATAATAGCTATTTGTTGGAAGGTTCATTAAGCCTGTTCCCACATTCGTAAAGGTAACGTCTGGAGTCGCATTGACTTTCCACCGCCCTTGAAAATGCCAGAAATTATTGGTGCTCGAACACTGCTGCGCGTTCCAGGTTACAACATCATAGAAATTTACATACTTTTCGTAAGAGTCACTTGCAAAATCACCAATATTTGGTGAGTCAATGAGATATATTTGATCGTTAGCATCAGGCATGTTTGTTACCGCTGTGGGATCAGAAACCCAATTAGCATCATAAAAGTCTATATCTTCAACTCCATTGGCGAAGTCGTGAGCCATTCTATACTGGTTGTTAAAATTCCATCCATTAGTAACAACTGCATGTATTCCTGCTGGAGTAATTGTTGCAATCGCACATATTTTTCCAGAAGCGTAGTCGAAGGTGCTATAATAAACCACTCCAAGTTGATTTCCAGGGGCACCGTATGGTTCAAATAATATCGGCGATGGATTTGTGCCACTTGTCAAGATTTGCACCGAGCTCCATATAACCCAAACATTAAGGCTGTTTGTGATTCCAGTAAGTGAGGCGGAAACAGTCGTCTCCACTGAATTAGTCGTTGTCACCATACGCTGTAGGGGATTTCCCGGCACAGGCTCGCCGCCACTCCACAAAATTAAATTGGCCGCATTAGTCGGAATGAGAATGTTTGTGACGCTAAACGACGCCTGCACATATACATAATTATTCGTCAGCGATTTTACGACCGCCCAATTCGTAGCGTCAATCTGCGTCGCGCTATTTGAGACAACCGTCATTTGCAACGTCACATTACTGGCGGTCATCGGCGATTGAGAGAAGGAAATATTCCCGGATGTTATCGGTGTTGAAAGAGTATTAACGCCGGAGGAACCAACCACCAGGCCTTCACTCGTTACCGAATTATCCTCATTCGTCACGTCAACCACACTTGTTCCAGGCAACTGGTTCATGAAATGAAACTCATTTCCCGGGATCTGCTCCTCCGTGTCTTCATCAAACACCTGCGCCTGCACCAGATACAAGGACTTCTGCCCCGGGATCGCCGGACCGCCCGAAATGATCCCCACCTGGGCATTGACAGTCGCGATTTGAAACCCCAGCTCAGAATATGCTGTGACATAAGACCAACTGACATGCTCATAGAGATATGTCGGGTACCAATACGGCGCCGAATAGAACGGACCGCTATAATCGTTGATTTCCCACGTCGGGCTAATGCCATTGAGCCCCCCGGGTAAATCGTTACCCCCAACAGTATCTACTGGATCGCAGCCGTTTAATCCCGTCGAAGAATTCCATTGTTCTCCTCCTGTTGGATAAGTCCATTGGGTTGTGCCTTGTGTGACCGACTGCGATGGTTGGTTAACACATCCATAAAGGAGGGTCGTAGCGTTATAATAAGTATTCGCATATGTGATCAGGCCCATGACCGCAGGCTGGATTTGGTCAAACGTTTGCGAGCCGGCATACGCCAGATCGCTCGTGTAAATCTCCACGTCAAACATTGCCGTGCCCGTCGGACTTACCGGAACATTCGTTGCCGCCCAATCACCCTGGTCATCCACATAACCGGCCTCGACGCCATTGACGAAGATGTCATAGGTCGAATTGGTGTCGCTGATGGTCCCCATCACCACCACGTTGGATTGATTCAATTGACTGCCCGAAAGCGGATCAAACGTGACCAGCACAGGACTTTGGATGAGCACCACGTTCGTGCTCATTGAATTGCCCGCCGCATCCGTGGCCGTCAACGTCAGGATGTTTGTGCCCGCTGCCATCGGTAAATCATTGACCCAAACCTTCCCGCTGCGTTCAACCACACCTGCGCTTATTTGGCCGTTGATTGAAGCCCTCACCGTGGCCGTGTCGTCATCGATTTGTGCCTGTAGCGTGAAGCTGTTCCCGCTGATGAACGTTTCGTTCTGCGGCCAGAGGATGTTCAACCCCGGCGGATTGGTGTCGGTGGAATAATCCAAAGTGAAATTGAAATTAGTCGTGATGACATCCCCCGCCAGATCGGTGGCATGGAGGGTGACAGTGTTTAAACCGTTGGTCAGCGGGACATCGTAACATTGAAACGTGTTCGTGGTGAAATTCTGCACGTTGGTGTCATAAAATGCTGCCTGCCAATATCCCGTCTGGTTGGTGACTACCCCCAATGCATTGCTTACATCAAAGGTCAGCGCGCTTAAAGTTTTGTTGACCACGCCCTGCAATTGGATCATTGGCTGCGAAACAGTCCTAATGGCCGGGTTGGTGAGGATCAGGGCAAAAACAGGGACAACCGATACCGGGATGGCTGACCATGTGATCGTGGCATTCGTGGCCATTCCCCGCATCCCAACACTAATCGTGTAAGAGCCAAGCCCCGACTCCAGGTTCACCGTCAAATTGGTTGAGGTGAATGGTTCCCAAACCGCGTCCGCCGGATTGGTATCATTGACCATTACCGCCATGTCCGAGGGTATCCCATTGTAAACCGCTATGCTGCCATCGATGACATTGCTGTGGACTTCCTCCGGAAATTGCAGGCCAAAAAAGATGATGTTGGGATCGATGTTGTTTTGATAATCCCGCAATAAAGGCGCCCCAATGCTGTCCAGATTCGTATCCAACAAATCTGTCGTTCCGTAATATTCCCAAAACCACCAGTCGGGAGTGGTGTTTCCATTTTCTGTCACGCCAGTCCAATCTTCCGCCTGCAGAAACAAATTCTGCCGGTTCTGGGCCTGCACGGTGAATGGCATGCAGTTTGTGTTTGAGGGAAACACCTCCGCTTCGACATTCCAATTGGTAAAGGGCATTGAAAGGTTCGTTGTGCTCCAGACCGCATAGACGTAATCGGTGGCGTTATACAGGTTCAAATCCGCCATTCCATCGATAAGATTGGTGATTTGCAGCCAAAGCAGGTTCGTGTTGATTGGAGTAGCGCCAGATAAGGTGGAGAAGGAGTCATCGGTCAGGTTGGTGTCGTCCTCCTCGTCGAGCGGAGCGGGACTGTCATCGGCGGTCATCGTTAACGACCGGGTGCCATCTGCGTTCGTCGTGGAGTGGCTTGCCACGTGATGCCGCCGATGGGCTGTGTAATTGAAATTAATATCGTCAAGAAGGTATTGTCCGTCACTCAGATCCCACACGGGTAAATTCACAATATTGCCCGGCAAAGGCGGCCATGGCTCCGCGCTGCCCGGAGCATGTTGCACGGACCAAAACTCGATGCCATTCGTGACCTCATCGGCAGGCATGGGCGGCACTTGCTCAAGGGCTTGAAGTTCCACTTGCAGATCTGAAACTGAATTCCAATCGATATTCGTATCCTGTGCGTGGAGAAAGGTCGCCGTGAGGATTCCCAGCCCAACCAATATACTTATGATGCCTGTTTTCATAAATTCGCCCAACTGTCTCTGAATTTGGTGGTGATTATACATACTATCGCAGGCGATGCAATGGAAAAATAAACCTATAGGTTCTAGTTTGGTACCGTCAAATTTCGTTTGGTTTATGTGTGCCGACAAATCTGAAACACCGCAAATCTTTGGGGGACGCCATTCGGACAAATAGAAAACGATTAAAATTGAGCCAGGAACAACTGGCTGAAAAGGCCGATTTACATCCGGTTTATATAAGTGCCGTTGAACGGGGAGCAAAAACTATTTCCGTTGATACATTGATGCGTATTGCCAAAGTCCTTGGCGTGCGGCTTCGAGACCTGGTAGCGGAAATCTAATTTTTTATTTGTCGCCGTGCGACCGATTGATAATGCCAGGTCATGGCTATTATCTATCACCATTGATTGACAGCGAATCAGCTTGCCGCCGCCGCGCCGGTTGCCGTCGCCGCCTGCTTGAAGATCAGCTTATCCCCTTCGCGCGTCACCTGGATCTGTTCCCCTTCATGGATGACGCCTTTGAGGATCTCCTCGGCCAGCGGATCCTCGAGAAAACGCTCCACTGCGCGCCGCATCGGCCGCGCGCCGAAATCAGGATTGTACCCTTTCTCGACGAGAAATTCGTTCGCCTTTTCATCCAGGGCCAGTCTGAAGTTCTTATGCCGCAGCCGTTCCAAAACTTTTTCAACCTCCAGGCCCAGGATCTGGATCAGGTCAGCCTTCGTGAACGACCGGAAAACGATCACGTCATCCATCCGGTTCAAAAATTCCGGGCGGAACGTGCGCTTGGATTCTTCCAGGATCCGTTCGCGCATCTTCTCGTAAGTCGCCTCGTCCGTGATCGGCGAAAAACCCATCGAGCTCTGGCGCTTGATCGTGTCCGAGCCGACATTCGAAGTCATCAGGATGATCGTGTTGCGGAAATTCACGACGCGCCCGACGTTGTCCGTCAGCTTCCCGTCTTCCAGGATCTGCAACAGGATGTTCCAGACGTCCGGATGCGCCTTTTCGATCTCATCGAACAGCACGACTGAATACGGATTGCGCCGCACTTTTTCCGTCAACTGTCCGCCTTCCTCGTAACCGACATAGCCGGGCGGCGAACCGATCAGGCGCGAAACATTGAATTTCTCCATGTACTCGCTCATATCCAGGTGGATGAGCGCCTTGCTGTCGCCGAACATCTGTTCAGCCAGCGTTTTCGCCAGCAAAGTCTTGCCCACACCCGTCGGCCCGAGCAAAAGAAATGTCCCGATCGGGCGCCGGGGATCTTTCAAGTCCGCGCGCGAGCGTTTCAACGCCTTGCAAAGGGCGGAGACCGCTTCCCGCTGGCCGATCACGACTTTTTCCATCTCATTCTCAACATTCAGCAATCGCGCCATCTCGTCCTGGCCCATCCGCTTGAGCGGCACCCCCGTCCATTTAGCCACGACGTGCAAAATATCTTCCTCGCCCACGACCACGCGCTTCTCTTCGCGATGCGTCCGCCAATCCTTCAAAAGATTTTCCAGCTTTTCTTTCGCCTGTTTTTCCTTGTCCCGCATCGCCGCGGCGCCTTCAAAATCCTGGTTCTTGATCGCGCGCTCCTTTTGCGTTTTGATCTCCTCGATCTCCCCTTCCATCGTCTTGGTCTCCGGCGGACGCGTCATCGTCCCGATCCGGGCGCGCGAACCGGCCTCATCCAGGACATCGATCGCCTTGTCCGGCAAAAATCGGTCGGTGATATAACGGTCGGAATATTTCACTGCCGCCACCACTGCGTCATCGGTGAATTCAGCCTTGTGATGCTGCTCGTATTTATGACGCAAGCCCTTGAGGATCTCGATGGCGTCATCCACGGAAGGCGCCTCCACCTTCACCGACTGGAACCGGCGCTCGAGCGCGGCGTCCTTCTCGATATATTTCCGATATTCATTCAACGTCGTCGCGCCGATGCATTGCATCTCGCCGCGGGAAAGCGCCGGCTTGATGATATTGCTGGCGTCCATCGTCCCTTCCGCGCTGCCTGCGCCGACAATCGTGTGCAATTCGTCGATGAACAGGATGACATTCTTCGCGCGGCGGATCTCGTCCATCACCGCTTTGATGCGCTCTTCAAACTGGCCGCGATATTTCGTGCCGGCCACCATCAACGCCAGGTCAAGAGTGATGACGCGCTTGGTCAAAAGAAGTTCGGGGACATTGCCCTTCGCGATTTCCTGGGCCAACCCCTCCACAATGGCGGTTTTGCCGACACCAGCTTCGCCGAGGAGGACCGGATTGTTCTTCGTGCGGCGGCAAAGGATCTGGATCACCCGCTCGATCTCGTTTTTGCGGCCGATGACCGGGTCCATCTCGGATTTGCGCGCAATTTCCGTAAGGTCGCGGCCAAACGCCTTCAGCGCCGGCGTTTTGACTTCCCCTTTTTTCTCGGCGCCGCCGGCTGCCGGGGCTTTTTCGCCGGGCTCGGCCATGGTGGGTTCTTCCCCCGTGAAATTCGGGTCCAGCTCCTTCAAGATTTCCTGCCGTGTCTGTTCGATGTCCACGTCCAGGTCGCGCAATACCTGTGCGGCGATCCCGTCGCCTTCGCGCAGGAGTCCCAATAAAATGTGTTCCGTCCCCACGTAAGTGTGGTTGAGCGCCTTGGCCTCTTTTGCCGCCAGCGCGAGGACCTTTTTCACGCGCGGCGTGTAGGGAATATTCCCCATCATCTTCTGGTCGGGGCCGCTGCCGGTCTTTTTCTCGACCGCCATGCGGACGGTTTCCAGGTCGAGGCCCATTTTTTGGAGAACATTGACCGCCACCCCCTGCCCCAGCTTGATCAAACCCAGCAGCAAATGCTCGGTGCCGAGATAGTTGTGGTTGAAGCGATCAGCTTCCTTCCGCGCCAGCGCCAGCACCTGCTGCGCCCGCGGAGTAAAATTGCTCATGGACTCTTCACTCATACCTGTGAAATATAATGCAACGACTTATCGGGTTTGTCCAACGGAGATTGAAAAGTTTCAGGAAATATTTTCAAGCAAAAATTGATCCCCGGAAAAATTTTCGCCTGCCCGCAAAACGGCCCCTCACCGCCTCAGTTCGCTGTCGTGGGCGGCGTCGGTTTGGAGATCGGACGGTTCACGTTCTTCAGCCGCTCCCGGACCATGTCGGCGCGGATCAAGTCCCGCTCCTCCGTGGTCAATTTGTCAGAATATTGCTTCTGCAAATGCGCCGGTTGCGTCGTCAAAAACAATTCCTCCACCAGCGGCCGGTCCACTGCCGGAAATAATCCCAGGTCCAGCCCCAGCCGCATCAGCGAAAGCAGGTTCATCGCTTCCTTGGAAGAGATGCTGTGGGCATTCGCCAAAATTCCGTACGCGCGCCCGATATGATTATACACCGTTTTCGGCTTCTTTTCCAAAAGCGCCTGGCGCGCGTTCTCTTCGTGCTCGATGATCTGTAGCAGCACCTTTTCCAGCCGTTCCACGATCATCGGCTCGTTTTCGCCAAGCGTCATCTGGTTCGAGACCTGGAAAACATTCCCCAGCGCCTCCGTGCCTTCGCCATAAAGACCGCGCACCGCCAGGCCGAGCTTATTGACCGATTGGATGATCGGATTGATCTGCTCCGCCAGCACCAGCCCTGGCAGATGCAACATCGCGCTCACGCGGATGCCTGTGCCGAGATTCGTCGGGCAAGCCGTCAGATAACCAAGGTCGCTGTCGAACGCAAAATCCAATTTCTTCTCCAATGACGAATCAAAACCGTCGATCGCCGCCCAGGCCTGTTTCAATTGCAGTCCCGGCCGCAGCGCCTGCATCCGCAAATGGTCCTCTTCGTTGATCATCACGGAAAAAGTCTCCTCCCGGTTCAGAACCAGTCCGCTGCCCACGCTCTTCGCGGCATGTTCCCGGCTGATCAGATGGCGCTCCACCAGCACTTGCTTGTCCAATGCCCCGAGATTGTCCATCGCTTCGGAAAATGAATCCTTCATCTCCGGCAGGCTCTCGACGGCGGGACGGATCGTCTCCAAAATCTTCACCCGCTCGGGCTTCTTCGCCCATCCGGGAAAGGCCGCGTCACGTAAATTACGGGCCAGCCGCACCCGGCTGGACATCACGATCCGGTCATGCGGGCCATGGCGCCGGGCGGTTTCCGCCGGGGGCGAAAGAAATGCATGCAAGTCTTTCATCTTTATTTCGCCAGGTTCTTCGGCGCCGCCGGCCGGTCGCCGATCTGTTTGATCTCATCCCGCAACTGCGCCGCTTCCTCAAAATTTTCCCCTTCGATCGCCTTCATCAGCTTCTTTTGCAATGACTTCAATTTATCCGCATTGTCGCGGGTCGCGCGGAGTGCCTCCGGCGCTTTGCCGACATGCCGCGTCCCCTTGTGCATCGTCTTCAGCAGGCTGCTCAATCCTTCAGAAAATGTTTTGTAACAATCCGGGCAACCCAGCCGCCCGGATTTCTTTAAGTCCGCCTGGGTGAATCCGCAGCGCGGGCATTTCAATTCCATTCCGCCAGCCGCCTGCTCGATCTCCTGGGCCGCCCCCAACCCCAGCATCAAGTCGGCGCTGGCCACCAAAAAGGCTGACGAATCATCGATCCCCTTGGCCTTGGCGCACGTATCGCATAGATCCAGGTCCACCTTCTTGTTCTCAGCCGAGATGTTTGAAAGAAAAATCGTTGCCGGTTTTTCTTTGCAAACGGAACACATTTTGGGGGCGCTCATATATTATCTATATCGGCTCGCCGGACGCTTTCGTCAAGGAATGATAGTCCTCCACGAGCCTTTTCGTGATCTTCCCGGGCTTGCCGTTGCCGATCACCCGGCCGTCGATCTTTATCACCGGCATGATTTCCGCCCCGGTTCCGGTCAAAAAGCATTCGTCCGCATTGAACAAGTCATACCGCGTCAGGTTCGGTTCGGACACTTTCAATCCCGCTTCGTGTCCCAACTCGATCACCGTGTGCCGCGTGATGCCATAAAGCGCGCCTGCCGAAAGCGGCGGCGTCAACAACTCGCTGTGCTTCACGATGAACAGATTGTCCGCCGTGCATTCCGACACAAAACCTTCTGCGTTCAACAGCACCGCCTCCTCCACCCCGGCATTGTTGGCCTCGATCTTCGCGAGGATGTTGTTCAAATAGTTCAGCGATTTGATCGCCGGATTCACCGCGCTGTGCAGGTTGCGCACCGTCGGCACCGTGACGATCTCCATTCCCCGCGCATAAAGCTCCGGCGGATACACCTGGATCTTGTCCGCGATGATGATCACCGACGGCTTTTTGCAATTACGCGGATTCAGGCCCAGATTTCCCACCCCTCGCGTCACCACCAGGCGGATGTAGCCGTCCCGGATTTTATTTGCCCGGCACGACTCCAGCACTGCCTCGGAAATTTTTGCCGGGGTCAACGGAATTTGCAACAGGATCGCCTTCGCTGAATAAAAGAGACGCTCGACGTGCTCCTTCAATTTGAATACGCGGCCATTATAAGCCCGGATTCCCTCAAACACGCCGTCGCCGTATAGCAACCCGTGGTCAAACACCGAGATCTTTGCGTCTCGCTCGCCGTAAAATTTACCATCAATGAAAATTTTCATGAATCAACGACAGCCTAGGAAAAAAATCGGACCGACGCAAAGTTTATCTCCGGTTGGAATTGGGATGGGGCACCTCCACGTAGTGTTCTCAAAATGGCAGAAACATCGCACTCCATCTCCTCTTTGAAACACGTCTTCGACTCACATTGGCAATTGGCTGTTCGATGTTGGATGTTGAATGTTGGATGTTCGATGTTGAATTTTCCTGGTACGTATCCCTTCTCCCCCTCGGGGGAGAAGGTTAGGATGAGGGGGCGTCCCTCAATCTTCGGCGTTGGATGTCGGATGCTTGTCGCGCCGGCTCGTCTCGCCATCTCGTCCGTCGTAGCTTCAGCGAAGATGGAAGCTTCAGCGACGGCGGAAGCCAGGCGAAGGCGGATTGAATGTTTCCTTTGTGCTTTCAAGATCCAGTCGCACTCTGCACAAGCCCGGATCGAAATTCCGCGAGGTTGTGGACTGCGGCAGTCCTCTGCCGCTTTCCTTTCGCCGATGGGATGCGCGTGAAAATTGTTCATGCCAGCCTTTCTGAAAAGCGTCGGGAGACTGGCCAGTCCCTTGCGCACCGCGTATTGAACCCCCTTGTCGCGTCGTAGCGCAGCGAAGACGGATAAACCTGTCGTCTGCCATCTGGCAATCAAACAACTGTAAACGTCCTCTCCCTGTTCCCTCTCCCCTCAACGGGGAGAGGGTTAGGGTGAGGGGTGAGACAACCGAAAGCTACCCTTCCTGCCATGCCTTTTGGCCGCCGTTATGAACTGGAGCGTCTGAAGAAAAACCGTCGCCGAGAACACAAGCCCGCGGCGAAATTCCGCGAGGTTGTGCAGTGCGGCAGTCCTCTGCCGCTTTCCTTTCGCCAACGGGATGCGCGTAAAATTGTTCATACCAGCCTTCCTGAAAAGCGCCGGGAGACTGGCCAGTCCCTTGCGCACCGCGTATTGAACCCCCTTGTCACGTCGTAGCGCAGCGAAGACGGATAAACCTGTCGTCTGCCATCTGGCAATAAAACAACCGTAAACGTCCTCTCCCTGTTCCCTCTCCCCTCAACGGGGAGAGGGTCAGGGTGAGGGGTGAGACAACCGAAAGCTACCCTTCCTGCCATGCCTTTTGGCCGCCGTTATAAACTGGAGCGTCTGTAGAAAAACTGTCGCTGCGAGAACACAAGCCCGGATCGAAATTCCGCGAGGTTGTGGACTGTGGCAGTCCTCTGCCGCTTTCCTTTCGCCAATGAGATGGATTTTTTGCCCGCCTTGGGGATCTCTTTCACCCCGGCCATCTCGATCATCTTCGTTGTGCCCTCCGCGTCCTTTGCGTGAGGTTTTTTTCCGTTCCCTCCTGTCTCCACCCTTGGTGCCTTGGTGGTTAAATTTTGCGCTTCCCCTCGATATTGGACGTTGGACGTTGGATGTTGGATGTTGGACGTTGGATGTTGGATGTTGGATGTTGGATGTTGGATGTTGGATGTTGGATGTTGGATGTTGGATGTTGGATGTTGGATGTTGGATGTTGGATGTTGGACGTTGGATGTTGGACGTTGGATGTTCCCCATTCCTCCACCCTCCTTGGTTGCGGCGTTAGCCGCCCTATCCGCCCTATCGCACCGGCCCCTGCGAACTCATTATGAACGGACCCGCCAGGCTGATCGCATCCAGCAACCCTCCCTGGCCGCGGAGTTTCACCAGCCAATCCCGCTGCACCTCCGCCAACGCCTGCGGCGGATTATTGTCATCGTGTACTTTGGCATAAAACTCTTTGATGATCTGGCTGCCCGCATTGTCATACACCGGCCAGAGCGTCATCAACAGATTCTGCGCGCCCGCCTGGACAAATCCCCTCCGCAATCCCATCACCCCTTCGCCATATCTCGGCGTCCCCACGCCCGTATCGCATGCCGAAAGCACCACCAGCCACGTCCCCTGCAAATTCATTCCCCCCACTTCCTCCGCGGTCAGGATTCCATCGCTTTCCGTCGGCGGCACCTCTCCCCGCTCCCATGCATCCAGCGTCACCTGCGCCCCCGCCAGCGCCACTCCGCTGCGGGACATCGGGTTTTGCAGAATCACCCGTACCGGCGTCTCCGCATCCTCGGGAAAACCCAACAGCGAATATTTTTCCGGCCCGCGGATGACCATCGGCAGGACAAATCCATGCGTCGCAAATTCCAATACGTACGGCGATTGGACGGCTCGCGCCTGCGCTTCCGTGGCCGCGCCCTCGGAATAGATTTCAGTGTTCCACCCCCATGCCTTCGCCATATTCCCCACCTCAAGCGCCTCCGTTTCCGTCGTTGGCAACGGGTCCAGTACGATTCCCGTCTGCGGCCAATTCACCTGTCCGCCCGCGTAATAATCCGGCGCGGCAAAGATGTCCAGGTCACGATTCGCCACCGTCGTCATTTGCCGCAATAAATCGCGTCCGCTCGCGACATACCGGAAAGAATATTTCTCAGCCAAAAAATGATTGTCGTCCGCCACCAACGTCGCAAACGAAACAAAATTCAACGTCCCGTCCGGGCTGAGGATGGTGATTTTTGTGTCCGGCGGAAACGCGGCTTCCACCGGCTGCCAAACTGTTTTATACAACTTGTGGATCGCGCGCGTCAGCTTCCCCTCCTGGTCCGACCGGACCGCTATCTGGTAATCAATCACCGTCTTGTCGATCTCGTCCGCCGCCCCCAGGCAGACCCACGCCGGACTGCCGGTCGCCGAAAAGATCACCGCCCCATAACGCCGCTCCCACTTCGATCGCCCCAGGTAATGATTATAATAGACGAACTCCACCAGCGCCGCCTGTGCGGGGATCGCCTGCTGCACCTGCCCGGAAGTCACCGCCAGCGCCTCGCGCGCCTGGCCGAACCCCGCCACGTCTCGCGCCAGGTCGCCCTCCAGTTCATCCACCCGGCTCGACAACTTTTCGTATTCATTGAACCGGTTCGTCAACGTCGCCGCGGAGAAATCCTTCGGCACCGTCATCGACAACTGCGTCAGCTGCCGCTTGGCCGGTTCCAACACCTCGACCAGCTTCTTGTAATCCGGGTCGCTGCTGGCCAGCGCCACCACGTGGTCCTCCAGCAATGAATCCAGCACCACCCCCTTGTGCCGCAACACCGTCTGCGCCAGGTCCGCCGTGTCCCCCAAACTCGCGAACAGATTGCACGGTTCATTTTGCACCTCAAAATTCAGCCGCTGCTGCTCGGACGTGAATGACAAAATGTTGTTCAATAACGTGAGCCGCGATTCCTCCGTCCTCTGCGCGAATTGGACCGCCTCATTCGTCTTTTGCAGGTCCATGTCCGTCAACGCCAGGCCCTCCAGGATATTTGCCGTGGACGGATTCTCATCGCCCAACGATTTCTCGTCGATCTCCAGCGCGCGCTCCTCCAGCGCCTCCGCCTTGGCAAAATCCCCCATCCGCTCATCGGCGATCGACAGATCGCTCAACCCCGTCGCCAGGTCGGGATGTTCCGGGCCCAGGACCTTCTCCTGGATCCCGATCGCTTGTTCAAAATTCGCCTTCGCCTTGGAGAAATCCCCTTTGGACAGATAGATCGTTCCCAGGTCAAGCAACGCCGCCGCCGTTTGCGGGGTCTCCATCCCCAGCGCCTTCTCATCAATCGACACCACCTGCTCATCCAGCTTTTGTGCCGCCGGGAAATTATTCGCCTTCGCATACATCTCCGCCATTTCATCCAGCGTATGCGCCACCGATTGATGCTCCGGCCCCAGCGTTTTTTCATCGATCTGCAGCGTGCGCTGGATCAATGGCCACGCTTTCACATAATCCCCCATTGACATATAAAGCATGGCCAACCCGCTCAACGTTCCCGCCGTATTGAGACTGTCCTCTCCAAAATTGCTTTCCAAAATCGTCCTCGACCGGTCGTAATCCGATTCCGCCTTCGAATAATCGCCCATGTCATAATTCAACCGTCCCAACGACTGTAATACCGCGCCCACATTCGGATGATTTTCTCCCAACAACTTTTCATCCATCGCCAGCACCGCCTCCAGCAGCGGCTTGGCCTCCCCATAATTACCCATCGCCATCTCGATATCTGCCAGGTCAGACATCCTCACCGCCGTCCGCCGGTCCTCCGCGCCCAATAACCTCTTGGTGATATCATATGACTGCTGGTAATAACTCTCCGCCCTGGAATATTCCCCGATCGCCTGATAAAGCCTGCCCAGATCCGTCAGCGACCTTGCCTCCGACAAGTTATTCCTGCCTCGCAACATTTCATCTGTGATATCGACTCGTAACAGCGACGGAGGCGAAATATGCAAGGCGCGCGGTTTATCATTGAGGTTCAAGGCTTGCTGCAGCAACGACTCCGCCTTGCTATATCGGCCCATCGTTGTGTAAAGCGACCCCAGGTCGTCCATCACCACCACCGTGTCCGGATGCTCCGGCCCCAGCACCGTCTTGCAGATTTGCATGCATTGCAGAAACACCGCCTCCGCATTCGTATTGTCCCCCAAAACCTGGTAAGCCTCGCCCGCGTACAACAAACAATCCGCCGTCAACGCCGTGTCCGGACCCGACGTCTTTCGGGAAAGAGCCAACGCCTTTAAACTCACATCCAACGCTTGCGCATATTGCCCCTTGTCGAACAGCACATGATCCTGGTCATTCAACTCCTGCACCGTTTGCGCCTGCGCCAGCCCCGGTATCAACGCCAGCACCATCACCCCGGCTGCAATAAACGATTGCAACCCCAAACACCTTGGGACCGGCTCTAAAATCCTAAGCACCTGTGCGAAAACCCGCATCCCTCGATTGTGCGCGTCACGACCAGCACCGTCAACAGCACCCTTGCTCCATCCTAATCCTAATCTTAATCCTAATCTTCTTTGATTCGTAGGAGCCGAGGTGACGAGGCTCTAACTGAAAGAAAAGAGGAATCCTAATCCTGCCCCCTCCCAACCCATTGTTTGATCCTAATCCTAATCCTAATCCCCATCTTTTGCGTTCCTTGCGTTCTTTGTGGTTATTTCCGACTTCCGTTTTCCACTTTTTCAGGCTTCTCCGTTTCCTCTGTTTCCTCCTGTTAAATCTGCTTCTGTTGTTGTGATTGCAGGTCGCGCGTTTATTTTGTCCAACATAGTTGAAAAGGTCGCCGCCAACCTGCCACATTCTTCCAGGCATCCAATCGACGCAAATCGTCCTCTCGCTGTTCCCTCTCCCTGGGAAAGCCCGGCAGGGCGAAAGACCATAGCCCACCGATTTATCGGTGGGGTTGTGATTCATTACCGACGGAGTCCCGTCGGGACGACAGAACTCCCTGCGTCCTATCCGGTTTATCGAGATCCATCCCCGATTGGCTCGTCGAGTTCAATTTAACTTATTTTATTTTTCATTGTTATCCTTTTTCAAAAAATGCCAAATGAATGAAACTATAGAAAATATAAATGCACCGATGAAGGCGTTTGTTAAAAGACAAAGCAAATCATCCGTAAAAATGCCATTGAAAGGTGCGGGTGGCAGCCGGTTTCCGATCAGTAAATACAGAGGAAGATTAAGCATCCCTCGTATTATAGCAAATGACATTGCCGCACTATTTTCACCGGTTCCATGCCCAAAGAGGTGGCAGCAAACGATCATTAAAATGGTTAAAGTCGCGAAAACAAATCCGCCCAAGATGGCAACTTTTGATACTGCGCGAAGCGTGGTCTTTTTACTTTTCATAAGGGAGTCAGTCCCGAGTATTTACACAAGATTGAGTTCATTTTGATTTTTCGATTGGCCTTCTGGTTTGAATTGTTAAAGCCAGTTGCGGCATAATTCATATTTAACGCTTTGGGACCGACCTTTTGTTTTTATTGTCCTGGAACGACGGTCAAGTACAACGGATTTGAAATAGCCCAACTTTTTTTCGGTGCCGGCGCGCCCACACTCATCTTTGCAACGATTTTGTAAGTACCCGGCTCATCAAATTTGCAAAGGCTACCTAAATCAAACTCGTATTTGCAAATTTGGTCAGGTGGAACAGTAATATTAGCGCCGGAACCATGCTCAAATTTAGGAGGTGGAGGCGTCACATCTTTTCCCGACGGAGATGTCACCACAAATGAAATCGGGTCATCATTTATTATTGCGAGAGGCTGATAAAAATAAAAAGGTTCGTTTGAGGATATATTTTTTATACAGATTGTCAGATTAAAAGACTGATTTGTTTTAATTTGTGTCTCGCCTGCCTGCATCTCGATACTGATTTGAACATTGTTAACCACGCTGCCCCACACGTTTGTTTCTGTGTCGTCCGCCAAAACGTGCGGTCCGGTTATCGCGGCTAAAAATAAAATACAAAAAGAAAATTGTTTCATAATGATCGCGGGATCCATGTTTTCATTTGCAACAGCACTCTTTGACATTGGAAAGGTCAAAGCATTTATGCTGATGCGCTGAATTAATTTTTAAAGTCGATTATTGCCTGGCAAATTAATATTCACAGATACAGAGGGCAAATCAATGCGCTCGCAAATATCACTATTTGTTGATGAACGTTTGTAAATCTTTGGCCAAACAGTCAATTCGTATTCTCCAGGCTATTTAATCTCAAAATAGCTTCAGCGACGGCGGAAGCCCACGCGAAAGCTGGAGCCGATTTCCCCTCTCTCAACCCGCAATCCTGTTCATTCTGTTCATTCTGTCTAAAAACCTCCGTTTTCGCCTGTTAAATCCACCTTCCGATTTTGTTGCCCGGCAACATTACACTTTCCCATTTTAAGCTAAAATCATGCTCTATGAATGCGACGACCATTTCAAATGGCGCTGGCCGGGAGCAGCGTTCCGCCCAAAAAATCTGCGGATATCTGCTCCCGCCCTGCGGGATGCGGATCAAATTCCCATCTTTTGCGTTCCTTGCGTTCTTTGCGGTTATTTCCGCCTTCCGTTTTCCACTTTTTCAGGCTTCTCCGTTTCCTCCTGTTAAATCTGCTTTCGTTACGCCAAGTTACGCGAAATTACGCCAAGTTACGTTTAACCGGGACCTGCGCCCCCTCGATCTTTGCGGATTTTTGCGGATCTTTGCATCAGCCCTTCCATCCGGGATGAAAAGAAGATTAAAATTAACCGGATTTACGGGACTCCGGGGCCGAAGCAAAATTTGGAACTCAAAAAAACGCTCAAAACACACGGGCAAACCCTCCCTCTTTTTTGGTTCCCGCATTTGACAAGCCATCATTTCACCGGAATAGTGTAACTGTTATAAAGGAGTGACGCTTACAAAAGGAGTTATGGAAAAATATATCTGTGTGCATGGCCATTTTTACCAGCCGCCCCGCGAAAACCCATGGTTGGAATCAGTTGAACTTCAATCCTCCGCCTTTCCCTATCACGACTGGGACGAACGCATCTGTTTCGAATGTTACGCCCCGAACGCGCGCGCCCGCCTGCTCGATGGCAACAGCCGCATCGAGAAAATTGTCAGCAACTATTCGCGCATGAGCTTTAATTTCGGCCCCACCCTGCTCTCCTGGATGAAAGACAAGCAACCCGAGATCCATCACGCGATCACGGAGGCGGATAAGAAAAGCCGCGAACGGTTTTCCGGCCACGGCTCTGCCATCGCCCAGGGCTACAATCACATGATCCTGCCGCTGGCCAACACCCGCGATAAACACACCCAGGTCATTTGGGGCATCCGGGATTTCGAATCGCGCTTTGGCCGCAAACCCGAAGGCATGTGGCTGCCCGAAACTGCCGCGGACAACGAGTCGCTCGACGTTCTCGCGCAGCACGGAATCAAATTCACCATCCTCTCCCCGTATCAGGCCAGCCGCGTCAAACCGCTCGATGATAAAGGTGATTGGCAGGACGTCAACGGCGCCAAGATTGATCCGAAGAATCCTTATCTCGTAAAATTGCCGGAAGGCCGCTCGATCGTGGTCTTCTTTTATGATGCGCCCGTCTCGCAAGCCGTCGCGTTCGAGAAACTACTCGTCAATGGCGAGGCATTTGCCAACCGCTTGCGCGGCGCCTTTGATGGCGGTCGCGAGAGCGCCCAACTCGTCCATATCGGCACGGATGGCGAATCCTACGGTCACCATTTCCAATACGGCGACATGGCCCTGGCGTTCGCGTTGCACCAGATCGAGACGAGCGACGACGCCAAACTTACCGTTTACGGAGAATATCTCGAGAAACATCCCCCGACGCACGAGGCGGAAATTCACCAGGGCAGCGCCTGGAGCTGTTCTCACGGAGTTGGCCGTTGGAAAGAAGACTGCGGCTGCTGCGCCGGCGGGCATGAAGGTTGGAACCAGCAATGGCGCGCCCCGCTGCGCAATGCGATGGATTGGCTTCGCGATAAACTCGCGCTGTTCTTCGAAACCAAAGCCAAAGAGTTTCTCAAAGACCCCTGGATAGCCCGCGATGATTATATCTCCGTGATCCTGGACCGATCCCCGGAAAAGATCCTGGAGTTTTTAGCCTTCCATTCCACCCGCACGTTGAGCGATGCCGAGCAGATCATCACTCTTCGCCTCCTGGAAATGCAACGACATGCGATGTTGATGTACACCAGTTGCGGCTGGTTCTTCGACGAGATCTCCGGCATCGAAACCACCCAGGTCATCCAGTACGCCGCGCGAGCCCTCCAGTTGGCGGGCGAACTCGGGAGCGAAAAATTGGAGCCGCATTTCATGGAGATGCTTGAGGCCGCTAAAAGTAATATCCCCGAAAACCAGAATGGACGCGTCGTCTACGAGAAATTCGTCAAGCCGGCCATCATGACCCGTGAAACTGTCGCGGCGCATTACGCCATCAGTTCCCTGTTCGAATCGTATCCCGAAGAGGCCAAAATCTACGCCTATACGATTAAGCAGGAGGACCGCCAGCTTTGGACCGCCGGCAATGCGCGTATGGCTGTCGGGCGTATCAAAGTCACCTTCGATATCACGCGTAATTCCGACAGTATCACTTACGGAGTGTTATATATGGGCGAACACCATCTCAATTGCGGGGTGCGCTTCTTTGAATCCCAGGAAAGATATGACTCGCTCGTCAACGACGCCCGCACTGCCTTTGAAAGCGCGGATTTCCCTGAAGCCATCCGCGCGCTGGACCGCCATTTCGGCGAAACACATTATTCGCTAAAAAATCTTTTCCGCGACGAACAGTTCAAAGTGCTCAACCAGATCCTCAGCACCACGCGCGACGATATCTACAACACCTATAAATCTTTGACGGACCGTTACGCCCCGCTCACCCGATTCCTCAATGATATCCATGTGGCCCCGCTCAATGCACTCGCTCCTGCAGCGGAATTTGTCATCAATGCCGAGCTGCGCAAGCAGTTCGAAAATGGCGCGACCGATCCCGAACGGGTCCGTTCCCTCATCGCCCTCGCCAACAACAGCCATGCCACATTGGAGATCGATGCGCTGGGCTTCGCCGTCAAAAGACATTTTGACCATTTAAGCGATGAACTTTTTAAAGCGCCGGAGAACCTGGATGTCCTGCAACGGCTTTCAAATTCCGCCGCGCTGTTGCCTGCGCTGCCCCTGCAAGTGAACTTGTGGAAGCCGCAGAACATTTACGATCAATTGCACGCCAAAGTCCTGCCTGAAATGAAAAAACTAAAGGATGAGAAATCCAAACAATGGACGGAAAAATTCCTGGCCCTGGGCGAGCAACTTGGATTTCACATCGAGCGGAACTAGACCATGGAGATCCCACGGGCGACGTACCGGCTGCAGTTCAACGAGCACTTCCGGCTTGCCGATGCGCTCGCACTCGTTCCCTATCTTGCCGGACTGGGCATTTCCCATCTCTATGCCTCCCCGCTTTTCAAGGCGTGCCCCCACAGCGGACACGGCTATGACGTCTGCGATTTTAGCCGCTTAAATCCCGAGATCGGCACGGAAGCCGAACTCGAACAACTGGCTTCCAAACTGCATGAGCATGGCATGGGCCTGGTGTTGGACATCGTGCCCAACCACATGGGCATCAACTCTTCGGAAAACTCGTGGTGGTGGGACGTGCTAAAAAATGGTCGTGCCAGCCGCTATGCGGATTATTTTGATATCGATTGGGAACCGTCTGACCTTGAATTGCGCGGGAAAATTTTCCTTCCGGTCCTGGGTGATCCATATGAAAAGATCCTGGCGCGCGGAGATCTCAAAATCGAGGAGAACAAAGGTGAACCGGTCCTCGCTTACTTTGAAAATAAATTCCCATTGGCCCCGGGCAGTCTGCCCGGAACGAATACAGAAATAAAGGAACGCGGCGCTCTGGATGAATTGATCCGCAAACAACATTACCGCCTGGCATTTTGGGGTGATGGCGACCAACGATTGAACTATCGCCGTTTTTTTGCCGTCAGCACCCTGGCAGGGATCCGCGTGGAAGAAGAGATGGTCTTCAATGATTCACATGCGCTGCTTCGCAAATGGCTGGAAAATAAATGGTTGGATGGCGTGCGTGTGGATCATCCGGACGGCTTGCGCGACCCCAGGCAATATTTGGAACGATTGCGGGCGATCTCCGGCGACCGATGGATCGTGGTCGAAAAAATTCTGCAACCGCGGGAGGCGATGCCTCAGGATTGGCCTGTCCAGGGTACCGTCGGATATGATTTTTTGAACCAGGTGAATGGCTTGTTCATCTGGCAGAAAAGTGAAAAAGCTCTGACCGGTTTTTATGCGGAGTTCACCGGTGAACCGGTGGATTCAAAAAGCGTGGTGTTGGAAAAGAAGCGCCTCGTGCTGGAAACATTATTCACGACAGAAGTGAACCGGTTGGTGGACATATTATTGAAACTCGCGCCGGTGCATTCGTGCCGGGAATTTCCACGCGAACAATGGCGTGAGGCCTTGATTGAATTCGTCGCAAACTTTCCCGTCTATCGCACTTATATCAGTGGCGATGACAAAGTCGTTACAGAAAGCGACTTTCACTATGTGGGACAAACTGCGGCCCGGGCGATGGAGTCGCGGCCCGACCTTTCGCCAAACATGTTTGATTTCATCAGTGGATTGATGCTCCTGCTTCATCGCGGGGACGTGGAAAGCGATTTCATCGCGCGCGTGCAACAATTGAGCAGCCCGGCGATGGCCAAGGGCGTCGAGGACACCGCTTTCTATTGCCTTAACCGTTTGGCCTCCATCAATGAAGTGGGCGGCGACCCGGGCCGCTTCGGCGTGAACATCGATGAGTTTCACGAATTCTGCCAACTGCAGCAATCCCGGTGGCCGCACACCATGCTGGCATCGTCGACCCACGACACCAAGCGCAGTGAGGATGTTCGCGCGCGCATCAATGTTCTCACAGAAATCCCTGATATCTGGAGGGAAACGGTATTGCGTTGGTCGAAGATGAATGAATGCCATCGCAAAGATAATTTTCCGGATCGCAACGCGGAATATTTTCTCTACCAAAACCTCGTCGGTGCGTGGCCCCTGCCCCTGGACCGTGTCCTGGCCTACATGGACAAGGCCTCTTGCGAGGCCAAACAACACACGGACTGGAACAATCGCGACCAGGAATATGATGAGGCCCTTAAAAATTTCATCACCGCCATTCTCGGCGATGTCAATTTTGTCCGCGCATTGGAACAGTTTATAGCTTCGATCGCAGACGCCGCGGCGGTCAATTCATTGTCGCAGACGCTGATCAAACTCACCGCTCCCGGCGTCCCGGACATTTACCAGGGCAATGAGCTGCTCGATTTCAGCCTCGTTGATCCGGACAACCGTCGTCCCGTAGACTTTGGATTGCGGGAAAAAATACTCAACCGGGCCAAGGATTTGCCCGCGGAAGAAATCTGGAACAGCAACGATAAGAGCCTTTCAAAACTCTGGTTGATTCAAAAAACCCTTGATGTTCGTGCAAGAAATGAAAAGCTTTATCGTGGAGATTACCGGCCGCTCTTTGCGCAGGGCGAAAAGGCAGATCATCTGGTCGCCTTCAATCGCGGTGGCGGCGCCATCACTATCGTCCCGCGATTTACCCTGGAAATGAAAGACGATTGGAAGGATTTGACGATGGAACTTCCAACCGGTGATTGGCGCAATGTGTTCACTGGAGAGACGGTGTCTGGAAAAGTTTCCATCGCCCCGTTACTACAAAAATTCCCCGTAGCCCTGTTGGTCAAAGGAGGATAAATCATGCACACATTCAGCGTCTGGGCCCCGTTTCCAAAAAATGTCGAGCTTCACTTCAGCGGAAAAAATTTACCGATGAAGCGCGACGAAAAGGGTTGGTGGTCGCGGGCAGTCAAATCAGCCAAAGCCGGTGACGGTTATGGCTTCGTCCTCGATGGCGAAGGGCCTTTTCCCGATCCCCGCTCTGCGTCCCAGCCAAACGGCGTATATAAGCTGTCCCGCCTGGTCGATCAAAGTTCTTACAAATGGAAGGATAAAAATTTCCAGGCGCAGCCGCTTTCCTCAGCTATCATTTACGAACTGCATCTGGGCACATACACGCAGGCGGGAACTTTTATTTCAGCGATCGCGAAATTGGATCATCTGGCCGCCCTCGGCATCACTCATGTGGAATTGTTGCCCGTCATCGAATTTTCCGGCGATCATGGCTGGGGTTATGACGGCGTGGACCTTTTTGCCCCCCACCATGCCTATGGCAGGCCGGATGACCTGAAAAAATTCGTGGACGCCTGTCATGCGCGCGGCCTCGCCGTCCTTCTGGACGTGGTTTATAACCACGTTGGTCCGGCGGGAAATTTTCTCGGCAAATTTGGTCCTTACTTCACTAAAAAATATCGCACCGTCTGGGGTGAAGGCATCAACTACGACGACGCCGACAGCGGCGAGGTCCGCCGGTTCTTCTGCGATAATGCCCTGATGTGGCTCCGCGATTTCCATTTCGATGGCCTGCGCCTCGATGCGGTGCATGGTATCCTGGACACTTCGGCCACGCACATTTTGGAACAGCTCAAGATGGAAGTCGAAGCGCTCTCTGCCCAACTCGGCCGTCATCTCGTCCTGATCCCTGAAAGCGACCTGAATGATCCCCGCCTCCTCTGGTCGCGGGAACGTGGCGGTTTCCAGCTCGATGCCCAATGGAGCGACGATTTTCATCACGCCCTCCACACCGTCCTGACCGGTGAACGCACCGGCTATTATTCCGATTTCGGAAAAATCTCCGATCTGGCAAAAGCTTTGCGCCAGGTTTTCGTCTATGACGGCAAATATTCCAAACATCGCCGCCGACGCCATGGCCGTCCGGTCGATGGGCTTAGCGGCCATCGTTTTCTAGGCTATCTGCAAAACCACGACCAGATTGGCAACCGGGCCCGGGGCGATCGCAGCAACCGGCTGATGAGCGTGGAAAAATTGAAAATCGCCGCCGCGCTGGTCTTGACCGCGCCGTTCGTGCCGATGCTCTTCCAGGGGGAGGAATGGGGCGCCGGCACGCCTTTCTGTTATTTCACCGATTTTCAGGAACCGGAACTCGCCCGGGCCGTCCGCGAAGGCCGCTGCCGGGAATTTGCCGCCTTTGGATGGAAACCGGAGGACACCGCCGACCCCCAGGCGCAGGAAACCTTCACAAACTCCAAATTGAACTGGCCGGAAACCTCACGCCCGCCCCATGCGGAAATGCTGGACTGGCACAAAAAACTGATCCGGTTGCGGCACGCCGAACCGGATCTCTCCGATGGGCGGATGGAATGTGTCCGTGTGAATTTTGACGAGAAAATGCGCTGGCTTGTTGTCGAGCGTAATTCGATCGTTGCCGTTTACAATTTCTCGAACGAACTGCAAACGCTCTTTCATTGCGCCGGGGATTGCAATCCCTTGTTGCTCTCCAGGGATGATACGAGGTTTTCCGGCGGGAAAATCACATTGCCGCCGGAATCCGTCGCCATCCTGAAGCGATAAAAAACAAAAAAAGCGCCGTTCCTCACAGCGCTTTCAAAGGTTATGTCCCGGCCATGATTACGGCGGGGAGTTGGTCGGACTATTTGCCGGCATATTGGTGTCCGGCATGGACGGCGGCGTGTTCGTGTCCATGTTCGTCCCCATCGTCGCTCCGCCCGGCACGGCAGCATTAGTGTTCATCTCACTGGCGGCCGGCGCATTCGTATCGGCACCGGGATTTGTATTATTATTTCCGCACCCCGCGAGAAAGAGTGGCACGACCAACAAGGGAATAAGCTTTTTCATATCACTGTTGCGGTTTAAGTGAGATGTTGTTCACGACCTTTTGAACGCCCTGGACATTTTTCGTGATGTCCTCAGCCTTGGATTTCTGGTCCTGGGTATCGACAAATCCGCTCAACTGGACGGTGCCGCGGAAGGAATCGACATTCACCCCGCCGAATTTGTAATCCGCATTATCATGCAATGCATCGCCCACCCGCACCTGCAGGGACTGATCGTCGATATATTGCCCCGTGCTGCGGTCATATTTATCGCCCGCGCATCCGGTAGTGGTGATCACAGCGGTGGAAGTCAACAAGCCCAGGCATAGGGCCAGGTTTAATGAACTGGCAGTTATTTTCATAATCTCTCCTTTTTATTGTTAAGGAACTCAGGCTTTGCGCACTGGCAAAAAAACCATCACGGCACCGACAATCGTCGCGGCGATCCCGCCCAACAACAACCACAGCGCTTTATTTGTCGGGGAACCCGTGAAAAAATTCGATACGTGCGATGCGGCTGAATCCGTCGAATGCGCGCCATAAACGATCAGGATGATCCCGACTGCCAACAATGCTACTCCAATTGCTTTATTCATAATGCTCCTTGATTATCGTTGATTTTCTTCGCCTCCAGTTTTCGGCCAGGCTGTCTCCCAATTTGAAAAGCGGGCTGGTCACTGCCCAGGCCATCAGCAAAATCGTCGCCAATAAAAATGTCGCCACATTTCCCACGGCCTGTACAAAAAACTGGCCGGCCTTTTGTTTCCAACAACTCTGTTCAGTGGCGTTCATTTGGGTTCACGCCACCCCCGGCATGGGATTGGCAAGATCAAACGGATGATATTGCACCGGTCGCGCCTCCGCGCGGGCCTTCTTCACGGGCCTGGCGATCCGTTGCACCGGCTGTTTGGCCGCAGGTTCCACCTGCTCCACCAACACCGTCACGCCAGATTTTTTAATGCCAGAGATTCTCGCCCTTAACGCCTTCTCCAGCCTTTCGCGGCTGAACGTCCAATCATCCAGGGGCAATGGTGCGGAGGTCCGCCGGGGCTGGGACGTTGTCGCCAGCTCATCGAAGCTCGCCGCGATTTGAAAGAGGGAGGGAGTTATTGGTTTACCCTGGTCTTTATTTTTCATTTTTTTGATGATTTGGAGTTGTACGGGAGGCGCCTCAGCAAATTGGACATCGATGCGATGCGGCTGCGGCAGGTCAGTCTGGTTCATTGGAAGCATAAAATTCATCACGATGTTATAAGGTCGTTTCGGAACACCTTTCTTCGTCGGCCTTGAATCTTTTCCTGTTCCGCACCGTGTTTTTTTGGATGCGCCCGGTAAGTTCGTCTTTCATTCCTTCCTCAAATCCAAACTTATTGTTGGTGAACCGCGCAAACCGTTGCTTGAAGCGCCCCTTTGCGATGTTCCAATTTCCTATGATTGCCAGCGTATCCATTATTTTTAGGTGATTTGTTGTTTCAGCGCCATCTCAGCGCCCAACTTCCTTTTGCAAGCGCCGTGCCGTGTCTCCGTTGGAAACAACTTCCTGTCCAAATCGTGAAAATCCTTGGAAGGTTGCAAAAACCTCAGCGAGCGGCCATCAGCCTTTGCTTGCAAACTGCACAGCCAGGGAAAGATTTTTTGCAGTTTGCACAGCATCTGGGCTCGTGGCCCCGCATAAACTCCCCGTTTTATGCACTACGAATTGATTTCCATTGCGGCACAACTCCCGCTCAGAGGAATGAAGGAACAAAAATGTCATAGTTCAGGACAAATAAAAAAACAAAAACATTAACCGAAAAAATTTATGAAGAAACATACAACTGGAAGTATCAACGAACTGGCCGAACCGGCCCAGGCGCTCGTGGATGACGCAAAAGTTCTCATGCACGCCACCGCGAATGTCGCGGAGGAAAAAGTCGTCGAGGCCCGCCGCCGGCTGTCGGCAGCGATCGACCGGTGCAAAGAAGCCGGCCTTGAAACCTGGGGTAACATCCAGGATAAAGCCGTTGCCGGCGCCCGCGCCACCGACGCCACCATCCGGGAATATCCCTATCAATCCATTGGCATCGCTTTTGGATTGGGTGCGCTCCTTGGATTTATTTTACGGCGCCGCGACTAAACCTTTATGGAAACACCGCTGGATTCCAGCCTGCATTTGGCGGAAACATCGAAGCGTGTTGCTCAAAGGCTGCTGGTCATCTGTGAAAATCGCTTCCACCTCTTGATGGTGGAAGTGCAGGAGGAACGGGAGCGCATCCTGCGCACCCTTTTGCTGGCCATCGGCGCCATGACCCTGGGACTCCTGGCGATGTTCACCCTTACCGCCATCATCGTGCTGGTGTTTTGGGACCGGTCGCCGCTGATCGTCCTGGGAATTCTGACCGCCGTCTATGCCGGCGCCTCGGCCTTCCTTTGCGTGCGCCTCGCCCGGCTGCAACGCGATTGGCGAATGCTGGCCGGAACCTTGGAACAATTAAAGAAAGACCGCGAATGCCTGGCAAAAAATCTAAATTAGTGATGCTCCATGCCGAGCGGCAGCTGCTGCTCGCCGAAAGCGAGTTGAACCGCATCCAATTGCTTCAAGACCTGGAAAACTTGCGGCACGAATATCACCGGGTGGCCGACACCATCAAAAGCGCGGGCAATGTCGCTTCCTCACTCGCCAAAGTCGGCGGCTTCGTCCTGCTCTTTCGCCGTTTTTTTCGCCGGATGCAACCATCCCCAAAAACAACAACTGAAAGCAGTTCCCTCGTTTCGGAACTGTTTAACGGTGTAAAGACTGGATTTTCCATATGGCAGGCATTTCGAGCGCGACGCTAATTCGCCCCCTGACTCTGGACATTCCGTTTCAATGCATTAACATTATCTCATCTGGTGAATCGAGCCCCCGGGGCTCGGCACTAAAAGGATGCATGAAACGGCACCTCGGTCAGCAATTTTATATTATCGTCCTCACCGCCTGGCTCATACTCTCTTTGAGCAGCATGGCGTTTGCGCTTGTTTCATGGTCCCGGCTTTCCGCACGGATGGACGCCGGCCGGCAAATCAATGATCTTCGGGAAGAACTCAACGAAACCCTCGGCCTGTTGTTGGATGCCGAAACCGGCGAGCGCGGCTATCTCCTCACCGGCGACCGCAACTTTCTCGGTCCATATTATTTCGCCCAGCGTGAACTCTCCCCTCATTTTGACCGGCTGAATGATTTGTCTCACAACAACCCGGCCTTATTGAAACAAACCGTGCAGATCCAGTCAGATTCGAATTTGTTTCTTGCCTGGCTGAACCAGATCATTGTCGCCTACAACACCAATCCGGGTAAGGGACAAAAAATGCTGGAGTCGAGCCAGGGCAAAGACATGATGGATAAGATCCGTGATGAGATTACGCCTTTGAGTGAAAGCTGCCAGGAACAGGTGCAGCAAGCCCGCGCGGACATTTATCGGCGCGTCCGCCTTTCCAACGGGGCCACCGTCGCAGGGGGAGTTTTCGGGATCGGCGCGGCCGTCCTTGCCCTTTGGTTGTCGTATGTCACCGCCTCCCATCAGGAGCGGGAACGCGAATTGACCGAAGCCAAGCTCAGGGCCGAGCACAGCAGCCAGGAAAAAACCCTCTTCCTCGCCAACATGAGCCATGAGATCCGCACTCCCATGAACGCCATCCTTGGTTTCAGCGAATTGCTGGGAAACGAATTGCCAGACTCCAAGCATCGCCAATATCTCCACTCCATCCGCTCCAGCGCCAATTCCCTCCTCCAGTTGATCAACGACATCCTCGACATCTCCAAGATTGAAACGGGCATGATCGAATTGCGTCCGGAACCGACCGACCTGAGGGAGATTTGTGAATTCGTCCGCACTCTCTTCTCAGAACCGGCGGCCAAAAAAAATATCCGGCTGGAATGTTTCATGCGCGATGACTTTCCCCTGGCCATTTTTATCGACCGCCTGCGATTGCGCCAGATCCTCGTCAACCTGGTCGGCAATGCCGTAAAATTTACCGACCGGGGCGGCGTGGACCTGCGCGTTTCCTGCGAAAAAAACTTAACCAACCGGATCACCCTCATCATTGATATCCAGGACTCTGGCGTTGGGATTCCCCGCGATAAATTAGACGCCATTTTCAAGCCGTTCGTCCAGTCCGGCGCGCATCAGGACAAGGAAAAACAAGGGACCGGCCTCGGGTTGGCCATCGTCAAGCGGCTCACCGAGACTTTGGGGGGAACGGTCACCGTGGCCAGTGTTCTGGGACAGGGCTCGGCCTTTCATCTGCGGTTTCAGGACGTGCCGATCGCGGCGCCGCAGTCGCCTGCGGAAAAGCCGACCGACTTCTCCAGGCCGGACTTCAACGAATTGCGACCCGCCTCGTTGCTCATCGTGGATGACAACCAGATCAATCGCGATTTGCTTTCCGCCATGCTCATAAAAACCCATCACCGCCTTTTCTACGCCAATAGCGGCGACCAGGCCGTCACAAAAGCCCGTGAACTTCATCCAGATATGATCCTCATGGATATCCGCATGCCGGGGATGGATGGGGATGAGGCCCTCGCCGTCATCCATCAGATTCCGGGGCTCGAAATGGTCCCCTGCATCGCCGTGACAGCTTCGATGTTCCGGGACGAGGAATCCTCCTGGCGCAAAACCTTCAGCGGCTATGTCCGCAAGCCATTCTCCCGGCAGGAACTGTTCACTGAATTATCACGGTTCCTCCCGCCGGTCAGCCGGGAGGTAACGGCGGTGACTGCCAACGGCGCCGCTCACGTTATCGAGCCTGCGCCTCCTGAGCTTTTGGCCGAACTTCGCCATTTGCTGGCAGATCCCTGGCCCGCCATCCGGGACAGTGTCGCCGTCAATGAAAGCAAGATGTTCGCGAAACGTCTCACAGAGATCGGCCAGCGCTGGCAGTCCCGGCCCTTGATGGATTATTCCCAACAATTGCTGAGCGATGCCGAAAATTATAATGTGACAGATTTGGAAAAACATCTCGGTGAATTTTCGATGCTCGTTGAGCGATTAAAGGGAGAGACCAACTGAATGTCTGACACCAAAAAAATCACGCGGACAGAAATCGGCGGCGCCCGGCCCGTTGCGGGAAACGCCTCCCTCACCCCCGTGCCTTCCGATCTGCCCTCCGCCTGCATCCTGGTGGTGGACGACCAGCCCGCCAACATTCAGATGATCGGCGCGGTTCTCGGCGGCCTGGGGCATGAGATCGTTCCCGCTTCCAACGGCGCCACCGCCCTGAAACGCATGGCCGTTCGCCCGCCGGACATCATTTTGCTCGATGTCCTCATGCCCGGGATGGACGGTTACGAAGTCTGTCGTCAGCTCAAGGAAAACCCCGACTGGAAGGATGTCCCCATCATTTTTCTTTCCGCGGCGGATGATAAAGATCTGATCGTTCGCGCCCTGAACGCCGGCGGCGTCGACTACATCACCAAACCTTTCAATCACGCTGAACTGATTTCCCGCGTCCACACCCAGCTCTCGCTCAAGGCCGCTCGCGACCGCCTCAAACAACTCGCGGAAGACAAGGACGAGCTCCTCGGCATCCTTGCGCACGACCTTAAAAACCATCTCGGCGGAATGAGCATGAGCGCTGAATTGATGCGCAGCCAGATCGAACAACTCCAGAACGAACGCCTGACGCGGTTATCCGACAACATTTCGCGTTCCAGCGCCCAATTGCTTTCTTTCGTCAAGGAATTCCTTGCCAACACCGCCTCCGACAATGCTTTCGTCGCCAAATGCACCGAGGTCGATTTTACCGATACCGCTTCCAACATCGTCAGACAATATCAGGAAGCCGCCCGCTTAAAAAATTTGAAGATCCAGACCTTTTTCCCCCCGGAAGAAACTGTGGTTATCGCCGACGCCTCCGCCTTGCACCAGGTGGTCGACAATCTCCTCTCCAATGCCATCAAATTTTCCCCCTCGGGAAAAAAGATCTACGTTTCCGTGCGCCCCGCTGACGGTCACGTGGAATGCTCCATCCGCGACGAGGGTCCCGGGTTTACCGAAGCGGATAAGGCTAAAATGTTCCGGCGTTACGGCCGGCTGTCTGCCCGCCCCACTGGCGGAGAACCCTCCACGGGTTTAGGTTTAAGCATAGTTCGCAAATTGACCAACGCAATGAACGGCGAGCTTTCTTGTGAAAGCGAACCGGGACAAGGAGCGATGTTTACGATAAAACTGCCGAAAACAAAATAATATTATGGATTTTCTGGTCATTGATGATGCGAAGACATTTCGGGATGCCACCTGCTTCTTGATCGAAGAGGCCGGCCATTACGCCGAGGGTGTCGAAACCGGTCGCCTGGGCCTGGAATGGCTCCAGGATGAAAAATGGGATGCTGTGCTGCTCGACTTGAATCTCGGCCAGGAAAACGGATTGGACGTGTTGACCGAGATCCAAAAAAAATATCCCCGCCTCCCCGTCGTGATGTTCACCGCGCAGGGAAACGTCAAGGTCGCCGTCGAAGCCATGCGCCGCGGCGCGGTGGATTTTCTCGAGAAACCTTTCCAACGCGACCAATTCATGACTGTCCTGGCACGCCTCCAGCGGATCCGCCAGATGAGCCAGCGCATCGAGCGCCTCGAGCAGGAAGTCGTTGAAACCAAGTCCCAATCTCTTGAACCTATTTTTGACTTCACCACTCCTGTCATGTGTGACGTCATGGATACCCTCATCCGCGCGGCCAAAACCCCGGCTTCCATCTTGATCGCCGGCGAAACCGGCACCGGCAAGAGCGTCGCCGCCCGTGCGGTCCATGAGAAAAGCCATTTGACCGACAAGCCGTTTGTCACCGTGAGCTGCCCGAGCCTCTCCAAAGAACTCCTTGAAAGCGAATTGTTTGGCCATGTCAAAGGCTCCTTCACCGGCGCCATCAAGGACCATTGGGGTAAAGTCAGGGCCGCCGAAGGCGGGACCCTCTTCCTCGACGAGATCGGCGACCTGCCCATGGAGATCCAACCCAAACTTTTGCGGTTGTTGCAGGAACACGAATATGAGCGCCTCGGCGAAAATATTACCCGCACCGCCAATGTCCGCGTTATCGCCGCCACCAATCGCGATCTTAAAAAACGCGTCGCCGAGGGCATGTTCCGCGAGGACCTCTATTTCCGTCTCAATGTCATCGCGGTCGAAATGCCCCCGCTCCGGAATCGCGACGGCGATTTGGTGCGCTTTGCCGGGCATTACGAAAAGTTTTTTTCTGAACAATGCGGCCGCCAGGTGGATGGCTTTTCCCCCGAGGCCCTGGCCCTCATCCGCAGTTACTCCTGGCCCGGCAATCTCCGCGAATTGCGAAACGCCATCGAACGCGCCGTCATCCTCGCCAAGGGAAATCAATTGGTCCCGACCGATTTTCCCGCTGAATTACGCGACCAATCCAACGTCAACCCTCTCTCGGGCGTCTCCGACGTTCTCCAGGTTGGCTCCCGGGTTTCGCTCGAAAAACTCGAAGAAGCCCACCTGCGAAAAATTTTGGAGCAGACCAAAAGCCTGACCGAAGCGGCCGATGTTCTTGGCATCGACCAGGCCACTCTTTATCGTAAGCGAAAAAAAATCGGACTGGAATAAAATGCCGCCAAACAAAAGCCAGGAGCCCAATCCCGAAAAGCTTGAGAAGGAAAATGTCCGGCTGCGCGGGGATTTGCTCACCCTTGGCCGGCGGGTCACCCATGATCTGCGCACCCCGCTGGGCGGCATCGCCATCTCGGTCGAATTGCTTAAGGAATTGTTCGCCAAAAACGATGACGCGAAGGGCGCCCTCCAGTCATTGGAAAGTTCCGTGGATGAGATCAGCCGGCTGATCAAATCCATGAGTGTCCTCGCCAAAGCCACCGCCCAACCCCCGCCCCTCGAAAAAGTGGCGATGGGAGAAATTGTTTGGGTGGTCATCCAGCAGCTCGAACGCCGGGCATTGAAGTGCGGCGCCACCGTAACTGCGCCGGAAGCCTGGCCGCAGGTTGCCGGCCATCCCGGTTTGCTCGAATTTATCTGGTGGAACCTTTTGGCCAATGCCCTCCAGCACGGCGGATTGACGATCCGGCTCGATTGGTCGAAGGAAAAAGACCATTTTCGCTTTTGGGTCCATGACAACGGCCAGGGGGTGACCGAAGAGACCCGCGCGCTCCTCTTCCAACCCTTTGACACGTTGCACCAGACCAATAGCACGCGCGGACTTGGCTTGTCCATCGTGCGCCGGCTGGTGGATTTGCAGAATGGCCGTTGCGGCTATGAAGCCCATGCTGACGGCGGCCCGTGCTTCTTTTTTGAGTTGCCGGAAATGAAAGGATGACCGTCCCAAACGATGTGATCACACGGCCCAGGCAGCCATGCAATTTCAAAAATTAACCCTCAAACGCAAGCTGACGGGAATCATTTTTCTCACCAGTCTTTCGGCCCTGTTCCTTACCTGCCTGATGCTGTTGTATTATGAGGTCATCAGCTACCGCCAGACGGTCGCGCGCAATCTGTCCACCATGGCGGATATCATCGCCGCCAACAGCTCGGAAATCCTGATCTTCAACGATCAAAAACTCGCCGGCCAGATCCTTTCAGACCTCCAGGTAGAACCCGAGATCACCGTCGCGGCGTTATATGACGTGAACGGTAAATTATTTGCGACCTATCCTTCCGGCGCGCCGGCCCGGGATTTTCCCTCCACCGGACATATCGATGGCGTCCATTTTCAAAGCGGCTTTTTGACTCTTTACACTCCCATTTACCAGGGTCAAAGCCGCGTGGGAACTCTTTACCTCAAAAGCAATCTGCATTTGAAAGAACACCTGAAGGTTTATGCCCTCGTTCTGCTGGTCATCCTGGCCGGGGCCGGCGGCGTGGCATGGCTGCTTTCGATTTTTTTCCAACGCCAGATCTCCCAGCCATTGTTGCAGTTGGCCGATGTCGCCAAGGCCATCTCCAACCGGAAAGATTTTTCCGTGCGCGCCGTCAAAACCAGCGAGGATGAGTTGGGCGATTTGACCGATGCCTTCAACTCCATGCTTCACCAGATCCAGCAAAGCCATGAGGAAACTCTCGCTGCCTCGCGCGCCAAGGACGATTTCCTGGCCGCCCTTTCCCATGAATTGCGCACCCCGTTGAATCCCGTCCTGCTCCTGGCCAGCGATGCCGCCGTCAATTCCCGCCTGCCCCCCGCCATCCGTGCCGACTTCGAGATGATCCGCCGCAACGTCGAGCTGGAGGCGCGCTTGATCGATGACTTGCTCGACCTCACCCGCATCACCCGCGGCAAACTGGCCCTCGAACTCAAACTCGTCGACCTCCATGACGTCTTGCGCGAAGCGGCCTTGACCGTAAGCGGTGATGCCCGCGAGAAGCACATCGAACTGGTCCTCGACCTTCGCGCTGAAAAAACCGTGGTCCTGGCGGATGCCGTGCGCCTGGAACAGATCTTTTGGAACGTGGTAAAAAACGCCGTGAAATTTACGCCCGAAAACGGAAAGATCACCGTCAAGTCTTTCGGCAAAAATGACACGGCAGTCGTTAAGGTCATTGATACCGGTATCGGCATCAAACCCGGCGAACTCGCCCACGTCTTTGACGCCTTCTCGCAAGGCGAACACGCCAACGGCGGCGGCTCGCATCGTTTTGGCGGCCTCGGCCTCGGGCTGGCCATTTCACGGATGCTTGTGGAATTGCATCATGGTTCGATCCATGCCGAAAGCGCCGGCTCCGGCAAAGGCGCCACGTTTATTATCGAACTGCCCCTGGCCAAATCGCCGGTGAATGCCGAGCCAATCCCAAAGGTGTCACCCACCCAGCCCCCGCTTGTCCCGGAATCAAATGCGATGCGGCCGCTATCAATCCTCCTGGTCGAAGATCATGGCCCCACGCGCACCACCCTCGCGCAATTGCTTCGCCATCGGAATTATGAAGTGACCACCGCCGCCTCCCTGACTGAAGCCCGCCTCTTGGCCGCTGCGGACCACAAAATCTTTGATCTGCTTATCTCCGACATCGGCTTGCCCGATGGCAGCGGTTATGACCTGATGATGGAGATGCGCCAATCTCATCCCGGAATACATGGGATTGCTCTGACCGGTTACGGCATGGAACAGGACCTTGCTCGAAGCCAGTCGGCAGGTTTTGCCATCCACTTGACCAAACCAGTGGGGATTGAATCGTTGGAAAAAGCCCTCAAGGTGATCCCTTGAGGCGGGCGGACGCCCTGATTTTATTCAGTTATATCCGCCCGCTGTCCATACGGAGGAACCGAGGGACAATCGTCTACGCCAATCGCGCGATGAGCGATACGAGAAATAGAACCAGAAAGATCACAAAGAGGACTCTGGCTATTCCCACCGCCGCTCCTGCTATCCCTGTGAACCCGAGCAGTCCGGCGATCAGCGCAACAATCAGAAACATTATGGTCCAGCCTAACATATTTTTTTATAGGTTTTATCCGGCAGATAATTGACCCGCAAGGCATATGCCAATGGCCTCTAACTTCAAAAACCAAGCCTTTTACCCTGCTTGAAACTCAATATTCCTGCACAATGCCAATCTTGGTCTATTATCGATTGCAAATTGCAGGCTTCCACCATTTGCCAGCGGGAAATATCTCAACCACTGATATGCGCGCTGGCTGTGGCAACTTTTTTATACCCACATAATCCCCTGCCCGACTTGCTTTCTCTCCATTTTTCTTTAACTTGCTCCCTGTGGATTTGCCAAACTATGACGCCATAGTCATCGGCTGTGGCCCAGGAGGTAGTAGCGCTTCAACATTTCTGGCTCGTGCCGGGAAAAAAGTGCTCGTTCTCGAAAAAGAGATTTTTCCGCGCTTTCACATCGGTGAATCGCTGTTGCCCTGCAACATGACGATCTTCCGTGATATGGGCGTGATGCCAAAATTACAGGAGGCCAATTTTCCGCCCAAGTACGGCGCCCAATTCGAACTCGGCAACGCCTCCATCGGCACCCGCTTCGCTTTTCGCGACGGCAAATTCAATAAAGAGCCCGAGGCCATCCAGGTCGAGCGCGCCAAACTCGATCATATCCTGCTCAAACACGCCCGCGAATCCGGCGCCGACATCCGCGAGGGCTGGACCGTCACCAAAACCACCGCCGATGCCGATGGCGTCACCGTCGAAGCCCGCGGCCCCGATGGGACCCAGCACAGTTTTCGCGGTGCCTACCTGATCGATGCCAGTGGCCGCGGCAATCTCACCGGCAACCAGGAGAACATCCGCGACATGCATCCGACCTGGAAAAAGCTCGCCGTTTTCGCCCATTTCGAAAACGTCGCCCTCGATTCCGGAGAAATGCGGACCGATACCATCATCGTCCGCCTCGAGAACAAGTGGTTTTGGATCATTCCCCTGGACGAAAAGAAAACCAGTGTGGGCCTCGTCATCGACAAGGACGAGTTCACAAAATCCGGGGGTACTCCTGAGCAGATTTTCCAGCGCTGGGTCGATTCCTCCTTTGCGGTCAAGGACCGGCTGAAAGATGCCCGGAAAATCAACCAGACCCAGACCACCACCGATTTCAGCTATTACAACCGCACCTTTGTCGGCAACCGTCTCCTCCGCGTCGGTGACGCCGCCGGTTTCATGGATCCCATTTTTTCCGCTGGGGTCTTCCTTGCCATGTGGTCAGGCCGCGTCGCTGCCGAAACCATTATTCAATGCCTCGCTCAAGGCCGTCCCAACGCCCGCCTGTTCGCCAAATATGATAAACGCGTGTATAACGGCATTCATTTTTACTGGCACGTCGTCGAGAACTATTACACCACGCCGTTCATGGAAATTTTTCTGCGCCCGCACAATCATTGTCGGTTGGGATCGGCGGTCATCGCCATCCTCGCCGGCGAAGTCGAGGGCTCCTGGTCGTTGCGCTGGCGGTTGATGTATTTCTGGCTCATCGTCAAAGTCCAAAAATATTGGCCGATCGTGCCCCGTATCTCCTTCACTAAAGGCGTCCCCAGGAAAGTCCGGCGCTTCGACCTTGTGGAAAAATCCTGAATCCCGGATGATTTACTGCATGGAAATTCTTCGCCGTTCCATCCTCCACTCTCTATCTTCCATCATCGTTTTAATGGCTTTCGCGACCGGTTGTTCCACCGCCCCGCTTTCGCCGGCCAATCTCTCCGCGCCCGGTTGGACCGTGCAACAAGGCCAGGCGCTTTGGAAACCGACCGCCAGCCGTCCCCAGATCGCCGGCGATCTCCTCATGGCCACGAATACCGATGGCGACTGTTTCATCCAATTCACCAAAACGCCGTTCACCATTGCAACCGCACAAATTTCCGGTACTCATTGGCAACTCACCTTCGGCAACGACCAGCATTCCTGGCGCGGCACCGGCGCCCCCATGACGCGCTTCGTCTGGCTGCAATTGCCGCGCGCTTTTGCCGGCGAGCCCGTCGCCGTAAACTGGCGATTTCACCCGGACACCAATGGCTGGCGGTTTAATAATCTGCAAACCGGTGAAAGCCTGGAGGGTGAATTTTTCCAATGAGACGCCAATGGTTTCGCTGGTGGTGGTTGCTCTTTCTCATCCCGGTTGCGCTGGGGATCACCCGCCTGCATTTTGATACCGAAGTCCTCGACTTGCTCCCGGCCAACAACCCTTCGGTGCAGGGTCTCAAGATCTATCAGCAATATTTCGCCAACGCCCGCCAGCTCGTCATCACCGTCAAAGCCCAAAGTCCCGACGATTCCGAAAACACCGCTCGCGCCATCACTGAAAATCTGCGCGCCACCAGCAATCTCGTCGCCGACGCCACCTGGCAGGCTCCCTGGCAGGAGCATCCCGACCAGACCGCCGAACTCATCGCCTATCTCTGGCTGAACCAACCGCCCCAAACCTTTTCCCAGCTCGCCGGCAGGCTCGCCGCAACCAACCTGTCGAATATTTTTGCCGATACCCGCGACCAGCTCCAAAACAGTCTCTCGCCAAATGACATCGGCCGTCTTAGCTATGATCCTCTGGGCTTCACGCAACTCCCGCAAAATTCCGCCGCGCCCAGTTTCACCTCCGGCCGCCAATTATTTTCCTCCAGCGACGGCACGTTCCACATCATCTTTGTCGAGGCGCGCGGCTCGCTGAAAAGTTACATCCAGTGCGCCTCCTGGATGACCGCCGTCGGCCAGATCGTCACGAACAGCCTCCCCGCCGGTTCAAACATCACCCTCGGCTACACTGGCCGCCCCATCTTTGTGAATGAGATGGCCGGCGCCATGAAACACGACATCGGCACCTCCGTTGTCGGCACGTCCGTCATCATCGCCATCTTGTTCTGGCTCGCGCATCGCCGGCTCAAGCCCATGATCTGGCTCCTCACCCTGCTCGCATTGATTCTTGCGTTCACCCTCGCTCTCGGCGGTCTCATTTTCGGCGCCGTCAACGTCCTGAGCATGGGCTTTGCCGCCATTCTCCTTGGCCTCGCCGTGGATTATGCCGTCGTCCATTATCAGGAAGCCCTTGCGCATCCTGATTACACCATCCCCGAAGTGCGCCGTGAAATCGCCCCCGCCATTTTTTGGGCCGCCGTCACCACCATTTCCTCGTTCCTGGTCCTGAACCTCGGCGGCCTGCCCGGCCTGGCCCAACTCGGCACGCTCGTCGCCGTCGGCGTCGCCCTCGCCGCCATGGTCATGATCTTCGCCTATCTGCCTCCCCTCTTTCCTCATCGGATGCAACCGCCGCCCAACCGCGTCTTCAAAAAATTTGAACCGTCCAATGCTCCACTGAATCCCGCGCGCAAGAAAATTGTCTTCACCGTCACTGCCCTCGTCTTCCTCGCCTGCCTCGCCGTCTTGAGCAGTGGCTTGCCCAAAATGGACGGCACCGCCAATGCCCTCCAGCCGCGGCACAGCCCTGCGTTCGACACCATGCAGGCGATCTCGACGAATCTCAACCAGCCCCGCCAGCCGCTCTGGATCATCGTCAGCGCCCCCTCCGAAAATGAGATCGCCCAACGTCTCGATGCCATTGAGCCTATCCTCCAGGATTCCGTTTCCAATCATACGCTCACCGGCTTCGACTCGCCCGCGCCCCTCTGGCCGCGTCAAAATTTTCAGGCCCAAAATTTCGCGACCGCAAAAACGATCATCGCCGAACGCGACGCCATGCAAGCCGCCGCTGCCACCAATGGTTTCGCGCCCAACTCCCTCGGTCTCGCTAATGGCATCCTTGATACCTGGCAACGCGCCGCTGCCACCTCCCGGGTCTTTTGGCCCACCAATTATCTAAGTACCTGGATTTTCGATAAACTCATCGCGCGCACCCCCACCAATCTCTTTGCCGTCACCCTGCTCTACCCGGCGCCGGACGCCAGCCAGGCCTCGCTCGCCCGGCTCGATTCCCGCGTCACCCACCCCGGCGTCCTGCTCTCCAGTTGGGAATTGCTCGGCGGCACCGTCCTGGCCCAGGTGAAACGCAACATGTGGAAACTGCTCATCCCCATGGTCACGCTCGTGTTGCTCACGCTTTACCTGGCTTTTCGCCGCTTTACCGAAATCGCCTTCAGCATCGCCGTCCTGCTCTTGAGCGGCGCGTGCCTGCTCTCGATGATGAAGCTCTTCGGCTGGTCCTGGAATCTCCTGAATCTCATGGCCCTCCCGCTCATTCTTGGCACCGGCGTCGATTACAGTATCTTCATGCAACTCGCCCTGCGCCGTTACGGCGGCGATCTGTCGATGGCTTACCGCAGCGTCGGTCGCGCGTTGCTGCTGTGCGGCGGCACCGCCACCGCCGGTTTCGGTTCACTCGGCTTCTCCAGCAACGCCGGCATGGCCAGTCTTGGACGCATCTGCGCCATTGGTATCGCCTGCAACATGCTCATCTCCATCCTGCTCCTGCCCATCTGGTGGAAGGTCATCAGCCCCAAAACAACCGCCACGAGATCGCCTTCCCGATTTTATTCCGCGCGCGTTTGGCAGATGGCCCTGGCCCTGGCCAAAACCTTGCCGGCGCCCGTACTCGAAGCATTCGCCAAAACCGTTGCGGCCATTTACTGGCTGTTCGCCGCCCGTCGCCGCGAGATCGTCATCCAAAATCTCCTGCCCGTCCTGGACAACGACCGTCCGCGAGCCCATCGCGCCTCACGCGAACTCTTTTCCCGTTTCGCCATCAAGCTCACCGACCTTTGGCGTTATGAATGCGGTGTGCCTGTCGAAGAGATGCTCGTGCATTGGAACGGTTGGGAACATTATCTTGCCGCCCACGCCCGCGGTCGCGGCGTCCTCCTCGTCACCCCGCACCTCGGCAATTGGGAACTTGGCGGCCCGTTCCTCATCCGGCACAACCTCAAACTCCTCGTCATCACCCAGCAGGAACCTGACGACCGCCTGACCGCCATCCGCCAGCAATCCCGCGCGCGTTGGGGCATTGAGACCCTCGTCATCGGTGATAAAGACGCCTTTGCCTTTGTCGAGATCATCAAGCGCCTGCAGGAAGGCACCACCGTCGCCCTCCTCATGGACCGCCCGCCTGCTCCTACTGGAGTCGAGGTCGAACTGTTTGGCCGAAAATTCCTCGCGTCCATCGCCGCCGCCGAGCTTGCCCGCGCCTCCGGCTGCGCCATCCTGCCCTCTTACATCGTCCGTTCCGATAACGGCTATCACGCCGAAATTTTTCCTGAGACAAAATATGACCGGGCCACTATTGGAAATCGTGAAGAACGGATTAAATTGACCCGGCAGATCGCCGCCACCTTGGAACCCGGCATCCGCAAATACGCTACCCAGTGGTACCATTTCGTCCCGATTTGGCCCCACAACGACAAATGAGAACATCGATGCAATTATGGCAGACCGGTGCTGCGTCGCCGCTCAAATATTTCCCGATTTGAACTCTTTTAATAACCTATGAAAATTCCGATCAACAATTCTCGCATACCAGGCCGCAACCTCCTCGCGCCAGCGTCTGGACTGTGGTGGCTTCAGCACCGCTTTGGCCTTCTTCGTTCTGCATTCTCTTTTCATCGCATCCCGGAGGGATGCAGGCCGGTAGCCACGGGTGCAGCGCAGCGGAACCCGTGGACACGAATTCAAAAAGACGAAACCCGCCCCATCGGGGCGGAGGAAACATCTCGTGATCGGACAAACAATGGCAAGTCGTGCTCCAACCTTCGCGCCCTCGCGCGACACTCCTCCGTTTTACCCTCAAGCCTATGAAACCTCTAATCAACAATTCTCGCATACCAGGCCGCAATCCCCTCGCCCCCTCGGGGGAGAGGGCTAGGGTGAGGGGGCACCGTTCGCCAAAGGTAGGGCGCGTCACTCCGTGCGCGCCGCACATTCTCCCCTTTCCGTTCGTCGCAATCCGCAATCTACAATCCGCCATCGGCAACACCCTTTGTCTCCTCCTCTTGGCCATCCTTTTCCCCCTCCAATCCCTCCGCGCCGCCGATACCGATTCCGTCCTCAACTCCTGGTTCGCCGCCCAGCAAAAAGTCCAGACCTGGTCCGCCGACCTCGTCCAGACCCGCTCTCTCAAATCCCTGACCCAACCCCTCATCGGCCACGGCCACGTCTCGTTTTCCATGCCCGACGATTTCCGCTGGGAACTCGGCAACCCGCCCCAGACCATGGCCATCCGCCATGACGACCAGATGTATGTCGTCTATCCCCACCTTAAACGCGCCGAACTCTATCCGATGGGCAACAATGCCCCTGCCCAACTTCGCGCCGCCCTCTCGCTCCTGAATGCCGGCTTCCCGCGCAGCCGCGATGAATTCGATTCCGAATACCATATCCTCTCGCTCACCGAAACCAACGGCGCCTACCATCTCACGCTGCAGCCCAAAAGCCCCGCCGCGCGCCAGATGATGACCCAACTCCAGATCGGCCTCTCCAGCACTGATTACACCCTCACCAGCACGGAACTTACCTTCGCCGACGGCTCCAGCCTCCGCAACGACTTCACCAACATTGTCCTCAATCCAACCCTCGATAAAACGATGTTCAATTGGACCCCACCCTCCGACTACAACATCGTCAACCCACTCTCTCAATAATTTTTGGCAGGGCGGTGTTGCTGCGCCGCCCAAATATTGCCGGCTGCGATTCCCACCCTCATCGGGGAGAAGTGTAGCATCCGCACCTCGTGCGCCACTTCGTTCACCCTCGCGCAAAACCCCCTCGTCCTTTCCCGGAGTAGCGACGGAGTCGCGACAGAAAATAGCCCGCAATTTCAACTGCGGGTATCCATCCAAAAATTGGCAAAACCCCGGAGGGGCGAAAGCCCTTAATCTCCTTTCGCGCATTGAGCCCCTGAACCTGCCGCATTCTTTAGGTAATTCAATCGACGTCAACCGCCCTCTGATAGCGACAGAGTCGCGACAGAAAATAGCCCGCAGTTTCAACTGCGGGTATCCATCCAAAAATCGACAAAGCCCCGGAGGGGCGAAAGCTCTTAATCTCCTTTCGCGCATTGAGCCCCTGAACCTGCC
>DASXDM010000013.1:0-349743 GCA_036490655.1 Verrucomicrobiia bacterium
TAAAACTGCGGGCTATTTTCGGACGCCGCGATGCGGCTATGGGGTTTATTCAGGGTCTCGCGGAGCTCAACCCTCCGGTTCCGGGTGGGGAGAGAGGAATTTAGTCAGGGCTCGACGGAGTCTCGCCCCACCAGGGGGAAATGAAAAAGGAAGAGCGGCGCGCACGGAGTGACGCGCCCTACCTGTGGGAAATGCAGAATGAAGACGCGGCGCGCATCCCGCAGTCGCGGGACGTCCTACCTGGAAAACATTCAACACTGAAAGATTCCTGCCCTATTTCTTTTGCATTAGCCCGGTTTGGCCGGTGGTCATGGCATGGATGCAGGCCGCGGTCTGGCTTTTGCAGGAATACAGATCAATCGTCGCCACGGTGGTGTCCGGTTGCGGGTTTTCGACGGCAGTGAGAAAGAATTGCAAAGGGATTTTGCTTTTGCCGGTGTCGGCGATGCCGGTCCACGCGATCGCTGAGCGCGGGTCGGTTGGTTTGGAAAATTTTCCGCGCCGGGCGTACCAGTCAGAGATGTCGTTGCCGTAAAGGATCTGGTTGGTCGCCGAGGTGCCGTCGTCGTAACGGAAAACGATGTCGTAAACCGGGGTGCCGTGTGGCGAAGCATAAAAGGAAGAGTGATAGACATAGAGCGTCTCAAACTTCCCGCCGATTTTGATGCCTTCCAGTTGTTCCGGAAAGACCAGGCCGCCTTTGGCGTTGCCTCCGCCCCAAAGACAGATCATGCCTTCGATATCCACCGGCACGCCGTCGAATGTCTGAAAGCCGATCGGCACGGAGGCCCAGGCGGGAAATTGCTTGATCCGGGAGAAAGACGACGCGGGGGTCTGGTAATTATCGGTCATGTCCACCGGCGCAGCGAGGTTTTTGGCGACGAGGCGTTCGCCTTTGGCCAGGGCGACGCGCTGGGGATTGAGCAGCCACCTGAGGAACAGGGTCATCGCCGCCGCCAAAACCAACACCGCCAGCGCGGCGAGAATTATCTTTGTTTTTGGCCAGGTCATAATTTGCGGGGAAATCAACGGAAGACTGAATCGTTCGGCGCGAAAGTCAACCTGAGAAACGGGAAAGGGAGGAGCCGCAAAAGAACGCAAGGAACACAAAGGGGGAAGAGGAAGATCAATCCAGGTCGTCGAGGGCTTTGCTCAATTCTTCCGCACCAGCCGTTCCGGCAATGTAGTGGCCTACGACGCTGCGGAAATTGTGCGCTTTCACGGGCGACATCTTTTGGAGCAAATCCTGGATGAGGGTCCTGCCGATGGCCGCAAAGGTGTTGCCGTTATAGAAACAGAACGGCGCAAGCTTGTGACATTGGCGGCAGATGTCAAAGGTCTCGCGCAAGGTGAGTTCGTGCCCGAGGGAAGATTCCCAAAGTTTTTGAGCCGGGGCGTAGCCATCGGAGGTGGGCTTGTGAAGCGCGTTTTTTTGCTGACACAAACCGGCGTTGATGGTGATGACCGTTTTCCACGGCCAATCCTTCAGCCAGCGCTTTTTCATCGGCCTTTGGCGGCAGTTTTGCGGCGAAGGCTCGATTTGATTTTTTGCAAGGTGGAAACGCCTTCGCTTTTGAGATGACCGCGGCCGGTGCGGGCAAAGAGTGGTTCGGGCACGAAACGATCCTGAATGCGTAACGCATCCTGCATCGCTGCCCGGAGGTTTTTTTCAACCTGTGTGGCCGCTGCCATGAGGAAAATCTAATCGCATTCGCAGCGGCGGTCAACTATCCACCAATCTTACACTTTGAATTCATCGGCGTGGTAGGAGCTGCGGACCATGGGGCCGCTGGCCACGTGGACGAAGCCAAGCTCGCGGGCGGTATTGCCGAGCGCATCGAATTGTTCGGGCGGGACGAACTCTTTCACGGGTAAATGTTTCAACGTGGGCTGAAGATATTGGCCCAGGGTGAGGATGTCGCAATTCGATGCGCGCAAATCTTCCATGGCGACAATGACTTCTTCCAGGGTCTCTCCCAGGCCGAGCATGATCCCGGATTTGGTGTACATGGAGCTGCCGCCTTTGGCCTTGGCTTTCTTCAAGACCGCCAGGCTGCGATTATAGGTGGCACGATGGCGAACGCTCGGGGTCAAGCGTCGAACGGTTTCCAGGTTGTGATTGAAGATGTGCGGACGGGCGTTCAGGACGATATCGATGGAAGCGTCGCTGTCGTTGAAATCGGGCACGAGCACTTCGATGATGATGCCGGGGTTCCGTTTACGGACGTGTTCGACGGTTTGGCGAAAATGATCGGCGCCGCCGTCCTTGAGGTCGTCGCGGGCGACGGCGGTGATGACGACGTGCTTGAGTTTCATGCGGGCAGTGGCTTCGGCCACGCGCGCGGGTTCATCGGCCTCCAGGGCCAGCGGTTTGGCGGTGTCGACCGCGCAAAACCCGCAGGCGCGTGTGCAGCGGTCGCCGGCGATCATGAAGGTGGCGGTGCCTTTGCTCCAGCATTCCCAATGGTTGGGGCATTTGGCGCTTTCGCAAACGGTATGCAGTTTCAATTCATCCAGCAGGGAGCGTGTGCGGGCAAAGGTGTCTGACGTGGGCAAAGTGATGCGCAGCCATTCCGGCAGGCGCGGGCGTTTCAATTCAGTCGCAGTCATTTCAGGTGGAAAGTTTACCAAATTTTTTGCGGAAGTGAAATGGGAATGTGGCTCGAGGAATGGCTAATGACTAAACCGTAATTACTAATTAAGTCCTAATGACAAAGTTTAAAGGGGCCGCGTTCGGGCTTCGTCATTCTTTAGTCATTCGGATTTAGGAATTAGTCATTTTCCCCCGATTTCGTTCCAAAATTTTTCAAGTTCTTCGGGGCCGAAGTCGGCGAGGATTTTTCCATCCACATCGATCACGGGCGCGAGGGTTTGGCCGGAGAGTTCGACCATTTCGTCGTAGGCCTCTTTGTCGGCGATCACATCGAGCGTTTCGTATTGGATACTGCGGGCATCCAGCCAATTCACGGCTTTATGGCACCAGGGGCAGTAAGGTTTGATGAAAAGTCGGATCACAGGTCAAATAATATCACTGAAATGAGGAAAGCAAAAAAGATTCAACATCCAAGGCCGGCTCGCAGGGCGCTCGCTCCACCGATTATTCAGAGACTCGTTACCTCGTCTCCTACAAGGATTTTGCGGCTCGGCAGGAGCCTCGCTCTACCAAAGACAGGCGCGAGAGTGAAAAGAAGAAAAATTCAGGGCTCGACAGAGTCTCGCCCCACCATAGGGAATAGGAAACGGTGCGCACGCACGCCTACGCAAAGCTTCGGCGCGACATGGAGTGACGCGCCCTGCCTGGGAAAGGGAGGCGTTGGTAATTTTCCCGATTATTACCGCGGTGAAACGAGTCCGGCACAAAACAACGGGTTTGACTCAAGCGAGTTGGAACGCTAGATTCAAGCGAATGCTGGCTGCTGAAACCAAAGGGGCGGGGGCGGAGGTTGCCCAAGCGCCTAGTGAAGACCCGAATCGTTCCTGGAAAAAAATCGTGGAACACGTTGACCCTTTTCTCCATGCGGTCGGCGAACAATTGATCCAGCAGGCCAATGATTTTGACCCCAAAATCGCCCCCTATGCCCAGTATGCTTTGAATGGGAACGGGAAGCATTTGCGTCCCACCCTGGTGGCATTTTCGGCCAATGCAGTTGGCAAAATTTCCTCCGCACACGTCACGGCCGCCGTGATCATAGAAATGGTCCATCTGGCCACCCTGGTGCATGACGATGTGATGGATGAGGCGCAAATCCGCCGCGGCAAACCCACGCTGGCGGCGACCTGGGGCAATGAGATCGCTGTTTTGTTCGGCGATTGCCTGTTCGCCCAGGCGCTGAAGCTGGCGGCCAGTTTTCCCACGCCGGAAGTCTGTCGCGCGGTGTCAATGGCCACGAATACGGTTTGCACCGGCGAAATCCTGCAAACGCAGCATCGCCGGAATTTTGAGCAATCGAGGCGCGCGTATTTTCGGGTGATCGAGATGAAAACGGCCGAGTTGTTCACGCTTTCATGTGATTTGGCGGCTTTTATCGGGGAAGCGAAGCCGGAACATCGCCAGGCGTTGCGGCAATTTGGCGCGGCGTTCGGCACGGCTTATCAGGTTTATGACGACTGCGTGGACCTGTTCGGAACGGAAATCGAAGCCGGTAAATCGCTCGGGACAGATTTAGAGAAGGGTAAGTTGACCTGGCCGGTGTTGCTCGCCTGGGAACGGGCCAATCCCGTTGATCGCGAGCGTTTGGAAAGCATGATCCGTGTCTGGCAACCGGAAAATCTGCGGGGCGTCAACGAACTGCTTGCAAAATACGAGACTTTTGAGCCGTCGCTGGAGGTGGTGGAAAAATATTTGGATTTGGCGCGGAAGGCATTGAATATCCTGCCAAAAGGGGCAGGCCGCGCGGATCTGGTCAACCTGGCTGATTTTTTAGCGCAACAAATTGAGACTTTGGCTGTTTGTGTTTAGAGCATGATTATGGCCGAACCCATAGAACGCGGGGAACCGAAAGCGTCCGAGCCGGAGGAGGAATCATCCCTGGTGGCGCGCGCGCGCGGCGGTGATTTGGCTGCGTACGATGACTTGATCAAGCGCTATCAGGAGCGCATTTACGCGACGATTTACCACATGACCTCGAATCACGAGGACGCCAATGACCTGGCGCAGGAATCGTTTATCAAAGCGTTCCAGGCGTTGAAATCGTTCAAGGGCGGGTCGAGCTTTTACACGTGGCTTTACCGGATCGCGGTCAATAAGACCATCAATTTCCTCAAACAACGCAAGAATCGCCAGCATTTAAGCCTCAACGACCTGGACTTCAATACGGAGCATAATCCCGACCTGGTGGCCTTGATTTCCGACAAAACCCCGCGGCGCGCCGCCGGCCTGACAGAATTACAACAAAAGTTGAACGAAGCTTTACTCAAACTGTCAGAACCACATAGACTGGTTGTCGTGCTGCACGATGTGCAGGGCTTGTCGCACGAAGAGATTGCGAAAGTCATGGAATGCAATATCGGGACAGTGCGGTCGCGGTTGTTTTATGCGCGGCAGCAATTGCAGGCGACACTGGCTGATTACTTGAAGTAGTTTATGGACGAGAACGAGAATTTTGAAGCATTGCGACGGTTGCTGGCACTCAAGCGGCATGAAATCCCGCCCCCGGGATATCATCATAACTTTTCCAGCCAGGTCATTTCCCGCCTTCGGTTGGGCGAACATCGCTCGAACGATACTGCGCAGGAAATGCCATGGTTCTTGAGATTTATCCAATTATTTGATGCCAAGCCCGCCTTCGCCGGAGTTTTTGCCTCCGCGTTATGCCTGCTGCTCGTGTTCGGGATCGTCAACGCCGAACGCCCCGATGTTTCCGCGTCACAGCCGTTGTTGATGCAAACGGCGGATAATACCGCGCCCATTGGGTCAGTCACATCCACGGCGGTTACGCCATCTTCTCAGCCCGCCGCCCAGCCCATGCTGGCCCTGAACAGTACTAATCCTATTTTGGATCTCCAGGCCACGGCGCAACAGGCGGTTCCGGTCAACGTGTTGTTTAACGGCCAAACCCCCGTGCCGCAAGAGGCTACCTTCACGCCGCCCGGGCAATAAAAAAACTTTTAAAATGAATCGTGTGCGCGCTTGAAAGAAGCGCGCACTTTTCATTTAATCGGGTAGTGCCAACCAAGACCATCGCAGTCGCCAATCAGAAAGGCGGCGTCGGAAAGACCACCACCGCTGTGAATCTCGCTGCCTGCCTGGCGGCGTTGGGCCGGCGGGTCCTGCTGTTTGACCTGGATCCCCAGGCCAACGCGACCAGCGGCGTCGGCCTCGAAAAAATTGAAGGGGCCAGCGCCTACCGCGTTTTACTGGGGGAAGGGGCTTTGCTGGATAAGATCAAGCCTACTAATTTTGAGGGATTGACCATCGTTCCGAGCGAAGTCGACCTTTGCGCGGCGGACCTGGAATTGGCGCGCACTGAGAATCATCTGCAGGCCGTTTCCCGCGCGCTCCAGCCGGTCATCAACAGCGACAGGTTCGATCTCGTGCTGATCGATTGCCCGCCATCGCTTGGCATATTGACGTTAAACGCCTTTGCCGCCAGTGACGGGTTGCTGGTGCCGTTGCAGTGCGAATATTATGCGCTGGAAGGCATTTCGATGATGAATCGCGTGCTCGGCCAGCTCCGCGAGGCCGGCGTCAATCCGCGCCTGGATATTTTTGGGGTGGTGATGACGATGTTTGACAGCCGGACAAAATTATCGAATGAAGTGGTCGGCGAAGTCCGGAGCCTGCTCGGTGAAAAAGTGTTTGAAACGACGATTCCCCGCACCACCAAGCTCGCAGAGGCTCCGAGTTTCGGGAAACCCATCATTTACTACGACAAATACAGCGCCGGCGCCGCTGCTTATGAATTGCTGGCGCAGGAAGTGGTGAAGCGGTTGGCAGGCTGAAATCCGTTTGATGAACCGGAGGTCCCCGGATACGATTGGGGATTGCGCCGGCTTAAATCAATTCATTGCGGGCTGTTGTTATTGGGAATCTTTTTAGTGCTCATCGCGTCGTGCTCGCGTCGGTCGAGCAGGGTCGAGGCGGTGACGATCGACAATCTTAACCCACGGCTCGATGTGCACGGAAACTTTGTCGATGTGCACGGCGGTTGCCTTCAATATTTTGACGGGCGCTTTTATCTTTATGGAAATTCGCTCGGGACGAACCTGGTTGATACCTTCTTCAATTGTCCGTTTGGAGTTTACAGTTCGCCGGACTTGAAGGACTGGACGTTTGAAGGCTACTTGTTAAAAGAGTCGCCCAAAGGGGTATACGACCGTCCCTATGTGGTCTTTAACCCCAAAACTAAAAAATACGTGCTTTGGTACAACTGGTACCAAAAATTATGGGTGGGGCAGGCGGGCATTGCGGTGAGTGACACGCCGGTCGGCCCGTTCACCATCGTCAACCAGAAGGCCCACCTTTCCGGCGCCAGTCCGGGCGATGGCAGTCTTTTTGTGGATAACGACGGCACCGGCTATTATATTTATACTGACATCACCAATGATTACGCGCTGCGCGTGGAACAGTTAACGCCGGATTTTCTGGATGCCAGTGGCGCAGGCAGCGAATTTATCGCTTATGGAGTGGAAGCGCCGCTGCTTTTTCGGCGCGGCAACCTTTACTATACCATGTACACGACCCTTTGTGCCGGTTGCCCGCAGGGAAGCGAAGTGTACGTGAATATCTCCACCAATGCCCTGGGACCGTATATTTTGACTGGAGATATCAATCAATTTTCCGGCACCAGCCAAATGCAGGCCGCCAGCAGCACTGCCGATTTGGCAGAAGCCACCAACGTATATAAAAGTACCAACGCCTACATTCATCCGCTGACGAAAATCCACCCCTTTATCCACGCACAGGAAACCTGGGTCGCCCAACTGCCCACCGGAGGGGACCCCTGGTACATTTGGATCGCCGATGGCTGGCACACCGCTCACGATGGAACTCGTGGCCATGACTTCCAATACTGGAGCGAGCCCTTGAAATTCAATCCCGATGGCAGCATTCAACCGCTCAGATACACTCCGTCATGGATGTTTTTCCGGACGATGGATGGAAATTAAAAAAGCGGAAAGGGGAAGCCATCCACCGGGTTTATAAATCTTTTGGGTGGATTGCCAATCCCGGTTTAAGCAAGTCCTGATCGAAGGCAACTGCCTTGCAATCCAGCCATTCCGCCAGCGCTGCAAATTCGGCGTCATAGGCGGAAATTCCATGCGATTCCGCCAGTCTTAAAACGGCTGGCGTTGAAACATCAAATGTTTCGACCACGCTTGCGGCAAAAATAAAGGCGGAATTGGCGGCGGCGCCGCCGATTTTCCCCTGCCTCATCATGCCCAGGACGGCATTGCGGAATTCACTTTGCCAGATCGCCGGCGCGATCCAATCACCATCCTTTTTATGAACTGCCAAAGCCAGCGCGGAACTGTCCGTTTTGCAGGTCAGGGCGATGATCAAATTGGTGTCGGCGACGATCAATGCTCCGCCTCTGTCCACGTCAGCACGTCTTTCATGGCAACTTTGCCTTTGAATTGTGCGTGGATCCGCCGCGCTTCATTGACCACTTCCTCATGCGGACGCCGGCGCCGCAAACCGGACTCAATCAGAAACATGGCCTGCTTTTCCTTGCTCCTGCGCGCTGTCTGCGCGGCCTGAACCAGGCGCTCATGGATTTCATCCGGCAAATCCCGGATTAAAAGTGTTGCCATATATCAAAATGATAACACAAGTTTCGCGTGAGGCAAGACTCCCTTGCTGCGAAAACGGGGAGCCAATTTGTGCCAAAGAAAGAACCTCGTTTCGGCGATTTCCGCCTCTGAATCCTTAATGTTAATGCGCCGGATGAAAGAATTCAAAAATGCCTTTCGTTGCATGATACGGCCATCGTTTAACGTATCGCGTAAATCTTCCGCATAGGCCGCAACGATTTCCTGTGACGTTTTTTGAAATGCCACGACACGCGGCGTTTGCGCGTTAATCCTGGCTGTGTCTCTTGCCGACCGCGATGAAATAATCCGTAATACAAATATCACCGTAACTGGATGCGGCATTAAAATGATTGTCAGATTGTATGCGTGCCGAATTCCTGTCTTGTTTAGTCTGAGCTAAGCCTTTGGTTTTCGGGTGCATGGCTTGTTTTCACCAACCCCTTTATAAAGAAAGAAAACCCGCGCCATTAGTCGTCGCAATTTACTGGAAATAAGTTATAAATGGGGGCATAAATAGGCGTTAAGATTTGATGGCTGGAGTGTTCAGCAAATAATTGAAAAGCAATTTTACCGTCCAAACTAATAAAATGAATTCATACCAAACTTTTTTCAGGAGGCGGTGTTTTGGCTTTTTCGCCGGCATTTTCTTGCTTTCCACTATTGCAGGTCTCAGTCAGTCGCCGATTTTCACGAACGCCGCGATTGTGGGCGGCAACTTTCAAGTACAGATTTTGATCTCTTCCAATGCCGCGTTCACCATCGAAACGTCCACCAATCTCACGGACTGGTCGGCGGTGGAATCCACGATGGCCACAAATAAATTGATTACCCTGGTTGATCCGCGCGGGACAGCCAGTTTTAGCCGGGAATTTTATCGTCTTCTGCTCGGTACCGTCGTTAGTTTTGATTTCAATTTTCTTGAATTTGCCAACGCGGGCAGTTTTGGCGACAATGACTCGCCGGACACAACTTTTCCCGTGACGCTCAACAGTTACTCAGGCGTTTTCTCCGCGGTGGACGACACCGATTATCCGGCGGCCACCAATGTTTTTTTCACCGGCCCTGGCGGTTCCGGCCTCACCAATTCACCGGCCGACCCCGACAACTCAAACACCAATAACGGAGACCAGGCCAACTATCAATCAGCCATTATTTCCAGCCCGGCGGTTGGGCTGCCCGGCACCTGGGTGGTGAATTACAAGGGAAGTAATATGACGTTTAGCGTGGTCGATCCCCAGGCTGCCAGCCGGGTGGTGGTTCCTTATCCCACCGTTACCGTATCTGGCGGGACTTTGCAAAGCATCAGTTGGGTCTATCTGAACTCGACCAACGGCGACACGCTTGGCGGGCCGCCCGCCTACATGACGAGCCTCCAGGTTCAAATTCATGGCTCCAGCGCCGCAGACGAACTTTACGATTCAGCCCAACTGACGCCTGGAACCACGAGCAACGTGCCGACAAACACCGTGACTTGGGCCGATGTCTCCGGCATCAGCATGGCGTACAACGACATTCTCGGGAACAATTACACCATCAACTATGCGGGACCTGCCGCTGGGCCATAAAGTCGTATGAAGGCGGCTCAAATTGATTTGAACCAGCCATCGGCCAAAAAGGGTTGCTTCTAAGCGATGAAATTGACTGGCTCGTTGTGGCCACACCCACACAGCCATTAATGAAAGGCGAAATCGCAAACTGGCAGGCATGGATTAAATTAATCACTGAATTTCCTGAAAAAAGGCAAAGCCAAACCGAAAAATAACGGTAGGGGGGAAATGGAGGGGAAATGGAAATGAAACTGTTGAAAATCCGTTACGCTTCGTTATGCAACTGTTAACGCTCAACTATTTTTTATTGAACCGACGTTGAAAAGCGTATTATTCCCGCGCTAAACTCTGTTGACGGATTCGTGCAAAAATGGTTCAGTGGCGACATGAAGGCCTCCTCATCTGTTCTTGTCTTTGCTATTTCCATTTATACTTTTTGCGCGACTGTCGGCAACGCGCAGGTTGCCGTTCCGGCATGGCAACAAACCGGCGCACCTCTCAAGACGTGGCGTTCCATCGCGTGTTCAGCCGATGGCGCCCGGCTGATTGCCATACCATGGGTCTCCGGCCCGGTTTATCTTTCAACCGATTCTGGCGCCACGTGGGCGCCTTCCAGCTTATCAATTTCAGCCGATCTATACGGAGGTCATGAGGTTGCTTCTTCCGCAGATGGACAAACGCTGGCCGTGCTCGGCCTGGAGACCATTTATACTTCCACAGATTCCGGCACCACTTGGACCGCCCGCCAGGCGACAAGTCATCAATGGTCGGGCATCGCCATGTCGGCAGACGGCGCAAAAATGGCGGCGGTGTCTGGCGGAACTTCCGGGGGCGAAATCTACACCTCCAGCGATACAGGGGCCGATTGGACGCTTCGCGATTCGAGCCAGAGCTGGCAGGATGTCGCTTCTTCGGCGGATGGGACGAAATGGGTGGCGGTCTCTGGTGATCCTGCTGGAGATACCAGCGGTTACATTTACACGTCCATCAATTCGGGAACCAATTGGACACAGAACGCCGCCGCTGCGAATGACGGATATAATTATTATTGGACGAGCGTCGCCTGTTCTGCGGATGGAACAAAATTATTTGCCACCGAAATCAATTCGTTTGACCCTGATCTTGCAGGTGCCAGCAGCGGTCAAATTCACGTTTCAACCGACGCGGGAGGTCATTGGGACACAAGTTCGTTCTCCTTGCAATCGCCATTGATGCTCTGGGTGAACGTAGCCTGCTCAACCAATGGAAATGTAGTGGTCGCGGCGAGCGCCGGGTTTTATTCTTTAAGCGCCTCTTATTCCGGCGCCCCATTTGCGGCAGTGGTTTATGCCTCAACCAATTCAGGGTCCTCGTGGCAACTGTCGTATGCGCCCAATATGAATTGGCAGGGCGTTGCCAGTTCGGCGGACGGAACAAAATTATATGCGGCGAGTTTCGCTCTTAACGGCAGCAATCCCGGCCCCATTTACGCCTATACGGCGCCGTCTACCAATGTGCCGACATTGAACATTGCCACCGGCGGCGGAAATGCTTTCGTTTCGTGGCCGTGGCCGTCGACGGGGTTTGTCCTGCAGCAAAATACCAATCTGGCTTCACCGAACTGGATCACTTTGTCGAACGCGGCAGCGGTGGTGAACCAGGCGATTGTGCCGCAGACAAACGCCAATGATTTCTATCGGCTGGTGCAGCCGTAAGGCGCACGCAAAATCCGCCGGCAGTTTCACCCCAAATAATATTAAAACTTTCTGCATCACTGCGCTTTGTAAGGTCTTCCACGTCCCCAATCATGGAGTGATATTTTGATCGAAAAAGTTCTTCCTATGGAATGAGCAAGGGAGGGAACCCCTCCGGATCTCTACTTCGTCAGGTAATACTTCCGTGTGTATTCCTTGACCATGCGGTCGGTCGTGAATTGCGGCACGAGCGTGGTCATGGCGGCGCGCACGCGCTGGAGCCACGCGCGCGGGATGCCGCTGACATCGCGATTGAAGAACTGCGGGATGACTTGTTCGGTCAGGGTCTTGAACAGATTTGCGCTGTCCAGGCGGTCTTGCTCGGCGATGTTATCGGGATGCGAATCTTCGCCGATGGCAAAGCCGTTCTGGCCGTTGTAACCTTCGCGCCACCAGCCGTCGAGAATGCTCAAGTTCAGGCAACCATGGCAGCCGGCTTTCATGCCGCTGGTGCCGCTGGCTTCGAGGGGGCGGCGGGGATTGTTCAGCCAGATATCGCAGCCGCTGACCATTTGGCGCGCCACATGGATGTCATAGTTTTCGATGAAGACAAGATTGCCCGCCAGGTCGCTGTGCTTGCTCAGATGGATGATCTGCTGGATGAAGCGCTTGCCGTCATCGTCCCGTGGATGAGCTTTGCCGGCAAAAATGAATTGGATGGGCCGTTGCTTGTCCTTGCACAATTTTACGATGTTGTCGAATTGCTGAAAAATCAACGGCGCGCGTTTGTAGGTCGCAAAGCGGCGCGCAAAGCCGATGGTCAGCGCGTCGGGATTGAGCAGGCGATCGAAACGGATGTAATCGCCCGGCGTCGCCCCATGGACCTGCTGCAACAAACGGCGTCGCGCAAATTCGATCAATTCGCGGCGCAGGCGATAACGCAACGCCCATAATTCCTCGTCCGAGAGAAATTCGGGATCGGTCATGCGCTGCCAGAATTCGCATTCATGGATCGTGGCGGACCAGTCGATGCCCGCGCGGATGCTCCACATCGCTGTTTCCTGCGGCATTTCGCCGGCGTTTCCATTCGTCAATTTTTGGCGCCAGAATTGTCGCACGGTCCCTTTCATCCAGCCCAGCAAATGGATCCCGTTGGTGATATGACCGATGGGGACTTTCTCGACCGGCGTCCCGGGGTAAAGACCCTGCCACATCTCGCGGCTGATCTGGCCATGCAATTCGCTGACACCATTGGCCGCGCGCGATAATTTCAACGCCAGTACGGTCATGCAGAAAGGCTCATTGGCGTCCCTGGGGTTGACGCGACCCAGCGCCATGATCTCATCCCACGCCACCGGCAGCGAAGAGCGGTAGGTATGCATGGCATAATCCATCATGGCCGGCGAAAAACGGTCGTGGCCCGCTTCGACGGGCGTATGGGTGGTAAAATGGCAATGCGCTTTCGTTTCTTTGGCTGCCTCGGCATACTTTTTCCCGCCGGCCATCTTTTCCCGGATCAATTCCAGGGTCAGGAACGCGGCATGCCCTTCGTTCATGTGAAATAACGAAGGCTGGACGCCGAGGGCGCGGAGCAATCGCACACCGCCGATGCCCAGCAACATTTCCTGCATGATGCGGGTGGTGCTGTCGCCGCCGTAAACCCGCGCGGTCAGGTCGCGGAAATGCTGGTCGTTCTCAGGCAGGTTGGTATCGAGCAGATAAACCGGCGCGCGTCCGACATTGATGCGCCAAACCTGGAACGCGACGTTCTCCAAGTTGATCTCCACGTTGCAGATCAGGCGTTCGCCTTCGGAGTTCAACACCGGCTCGATGGGAATATTTTCCGGGTTGATCAGGTTGTAAAATTCGGTCTGCCAATTGTTGCCGTCGATCGCCTGTTGGAAATAACCTTCGCGATAAAACAGGCTGATGCCGACAAATCCCAGGCCCAGGTCGCTGGCCGATTTTGCATGGTCGCCGGCGAGGATCCCCAGGCCGCCCGCGGAGATCGGCAGGGTCTCGTGAAACCCGAATTCGGCGGAGAAATAGGCGACGGGATTTTTATGCAGTTCAGGGGCGTTTTTGTGTCCCCAGGTGCTCTGATCACTGAGATACGCTTCGAAATTATGCAGCACGGAGCGGGCGTGTTGCAAAAAATCGGCTTCCTGCAGGTGCACGCGCAATTCGTAATCGGAAACTTCGCGCAAGACGGCCACCGCATTGTGATAAAGATTTTGCCAGGCGCGCGGCGATAATTCCTGGAACAGATCCTGCGCTTCCTGGTCCCAGGTCCACCAGAGATTGTGCGCCAGCTTGTTTAGACCAGCTACCAGTTCATTTAATTCTGCGCCTGTTAAAGGTTTCCTTGTCATAAAATTTAATACTGACCCGCAATGAGTAACGTGCGGCGTGCTTTTCTGCAAACAAATTTTCATGTGGTGGAAAGCCACTCCGTGCGAGGCGGAATGGATTCCTGCCGCACCAAGATGCGTTACAAGGCGCGGGGCGGAAAAATCAAATTGTCTGGGCTGCAAAAATGGTTACCTTTTCGAACCGTGCTGTATCCATTTGTTTTCCAACCGATTTTCAAAGAGCGCATTTGGGGCGGACGCGAAATCGAGAAGCTTTTCGGCAAAAAATTGCCGCCGGCCAACCCCATCGGTGAATCATGGGAGATATCGGACCGGGCAGGGGATGAGAGTGTCGTGGCCGGAGGCAAATTTTCCGGGAAAAATATCCGCTGGCTCATGGACAATTACCCGCGCGAGATGTTGGGGGATGCCCAAGCGGCGGCGGGAGGCCGTTTCCCCATCCTGTGCAAGATTCTTGATGCGCGCGAGAAATTATCGCTCCAGGTGCATCCGCCGGCGAACCAGGCTGCCGAACTCGGCGGTGAACCTAAAACAGAGATGTGGTTCATCGCCCATGCCGCGCCCGGCGCGGAATTGTATGCCGGCCTGAAGCCGGGGGTGACCCGCGGGGAATTTGAGAAGAAACTTTCCGACGGCACCGTGGCCGAATGTTTTCACCGCGTCCCGGTGCGCGCCGGCGACGCCATGTTCCTGCCGAGCGGGCGGGTCCATGCCATCGGCACGGGCCTGGTCATCTTTGAGATCCAGCAGAATTCGGACACAACCTATCGCCTCTTCGACTGGAATCGCCTGGGTACGGATGGGAAACCGAGAGATCTGCATGTGGCCCAGTCGCTGGCGAGCATGGACTTCAACGATTTTGAACCCAAACTTGCCGGCACAACATTTTCGAGCGATCCCAAAACCAAAGCAAGAGCGCTTGTGCGAGACCGGCTGTTCGATATCGACCAGTTGGAAATGAAAACCGGCGCGAGCTATTCCTTCAAGCCGCGCAAGTTGCAGATCGCCGCCGTGGTTCGCGGGCAAGTCAAAATCCGAAACCAATCGTTTGTCACGGATCTGCGCGCCGGGCAATTTTGCCTGGTCCCGGCGATTTTGGAACAAACCGAACTGGCTGTGGAATCGGATACGACTTTGCTTTGCGTCAGTGTGAACTGACGGCCGTCAATCCTGGGGTATTTTCCCACCGATCCGCCGCCCATCTTTTTAGTGCTTTTGACCCCGCTTATGCTATATCAGGCTGAAGTTGGTTCGTTTTCTTATGTCGTCAGCCGGTGAAATCCAGCCCATCCGCCAGTGGACTTTTACTGCGTGGCAAAAGGCGATGTTGTTCGGCGTGGGATTTTATATCTGCGCCGTCGCCAGCATCTATTTGTCCCCGCGCGGTGGGGTCTTTATGACGTTTTGGCTTCCCGCCGGTTTTTATCTGGCCGTCCTTCTGCTCTCGGAATATCGGGATTGGCCGTGGCTGGCGGCCGGGGCTTTGCTGGGAAACATTATCTTTGATTATGAGCTGGGTACGAAACCGGCCGTCATCTGCCTGTACTTTGTCGCGAATGCCGGGCAGGCCATGACCGGCGCATGGATGATCCGCCGGTTCATATCGAAGCGGCCAACGTTAAGGACTCTGAATGAATTTACGTGGTTGGTGCTGTTGGTGGGAATCCTGGCCCCGATCATCTGGGCGATCCCTAATGCGGAGGCGCTCAAATATTTTGGGTTAAGCCATTCATTCGGCCAATCGTTCGAAACCCTTTGGGGCACGAATGCCGTCGGCATTTTGATGCTGACACCGCTCATCCTGGTCTGGGCCTCCAGACAAGAGGGGTCGCTGGCCTTTTTTGATTCACGCAACAAAATCATCGAAGCCGCCATCCTGTTTATTGGGCTGAATATTGGGATGTGGTATCTGCTGTTCATGGAGAATGGCGCGATGTCGCCGAACAAATCCGTGGTCATTCCGTTCTTGTTGTGGGCCGGGTTGCGTTTTGGAACGTTGGGCGCTTCGGCGACGAATCTTTATCTGGCGCTCGTCTTTTCCTTTTTTACGACCCAATTCCATTCGGGCATCACGCCGGCACAGGCTGCGACCGGTATCTACGTCTTCGTGCTGCAAACTGTTCTCGTCACGGGCGCGTTGATCTCGCTGATCCCGGCCATCGTCATCGCTGAGCGCGACCGGTCGCTGGCGGCTTTGCAGGCCAGCGAAAGCCGTTTCCGGACGCTGATCGAACAAGCCCCGGTGGCGATCGGCATCAGCCGCGCCGGGAAGACCATCTATGTGAACAAAAAATATCTCGATGCGTATGGTCACCAAAGAATGGATGACCTGGCCGGCAAGCCGATCTTTGAACACTGGGCGCCCGAATTCCGGCCGATCATCGAGGAACGCGTCCGGCTAAGAGAACAGGGCAAACCCGCGCCAGCCGAATATGAAGGCGTGGCCCAGCGCAAGGACGGCTCCAAGTTCCCGGTGCATGTCACCGTGGCCGGCGTATCCCTGCCCGATGGACCGGCCTGGCTGGCATTCATCACCGATATCACCGCGCGCCAGCGCGCCGAACAAGCCCTCCGCGAATCCGAAGAAAAATTTTCCAAAGCCTTCCGGGCCAGCCCCAACGGCATGTCCATCTCTGAGATCGAAACCGGCCGGTTTGTGGAGATCAATGAAGGCTATTGCCAGATTTATGGGTATCAGCGTGACGAGATGCTCGACCATACCGCCCTGGAATTGCAGGTCTGGGAGGATCCCCTGGCCCGGGCGCGGTTCGTCAAGGAACTGCGGCAGGAGGGGATGGTCCGCAATTTCGAGGCCCGCACCCGCACGCGCGCCGGCGAGGTGAAGCTCATCCTGTTGAGCGCCGAACCGATCGAGGTGGCCGGCAAGGCCTGCATCGTTTCCGTGCTGCACGACATCACCGATCGCAAACACGCCGAGACGGAGAAAGAAGCCGCCATTGCCCGCGAACACGCGGCCCGCCTGGAATACACGCTGCAACTGATCGCATCGCAGGAAGCCGAACGCACGCGCATCGCCAGCGAACTGCATGACAGCCTGGGACAAGACCTGTTGCTGATCAAGAACCGGGCGCAATTGGCGTTGATGGGGAAAGATATCGACGGTGAACTGTATGAGCAGATCGAAGCGATCAGCGGCCTGGCGACGCAATCCATCGCCGAAGCGCGCAGTATCTCGCATGACCTGCATCCGTATCAGTTGGATCATCTGGGCCTGACGCAGGCCTTGAAAGCGATGATCGAGAAAGCGGAGGAATCCAGCGGGGTTGATTTCAAGCGCAAGTTTGACGGCGTGGACGATCTTTTTTCCAAGGAGGCCGCGCTGAACCTTTATCGGGTGGTCCAGGAAAGCCTGAATAACATCTTGAAACATTCTCGCGCCCGGAACGTGCGCATCACACTCGAACGGGACGTGCATGATGTCCAACTGACGATTGAGGACGACGGCTGCGGGTTTAATTCCAAAATGACCGGCAAGGGGATGGGATTGAAAAATATTGCGGAACGCTCGCGGATTCTCGGCGGAATGTTGCGGGTGGACTCCCGTCCGGGCCGCGGGACATACATCGAGATTATCATTCCCATTTCCGCCGAAGCGGAGTAAAAAGAGGGAGGTTCCAGAATGGCACATCGCATCCAGGTTTTGATCGTCGACGACCATCCGCTTTTTCGCGAAGGGTTGCGCCAGGTCATTTTGAATGATGCCCGCTTCGAACTGTGCGGGGCGACCGGCGACGGACAGGCGGCGCTCGAGTTGATCTGCGGGAAAAAGCCGGATATCGCCGTCCTGGACGTCAACCTCCCGGGTTTGACAGGCCTGGAAATCGCCCAAAAACTCCAGCATAAACGATTGCCGACGCGCCTGGTGATCCTGACGATGCTCAAGGAGGAAACTGTTTTTAACCGCGCCGTCGATCTCGGGGTGAAAGGGTTTGTCCTGAAAGAAAACGCGGTGGAAGAGATTGTCAAAGCATTGGCTGCCGTTGCCGAAGGCGAACACTATTTGAGCCCATCCATTTCCGGCTACCTGGTCCGCCGCCATGACCGGGCCGTCTCGCTGGCCCGAAAAAAACCCGGCCTCGAGGACCTGACGAAAGCCGAGCTCCGCATCTTAAAATTGATCGCGATGAACAAGACCAGCCGGGAAATCGCCACCGGCCTGTTCATCAGCCCGCGCACCGTCGAGGCGCATCGCGCCAATATTTGCACCAAATTGGATCTGCACGGCAGTAATAGCCTTCTTCAGTTTGCCCTTGAGAACCGTTCGTCGCTCTGACCCCCCCCAGAATGTAGTGGGTAGTCCTACTTAGAAAAATACCGGCACCTACGGATTCAAAATTATGTGCGGGCAACAATTACGCCCGGCCTTACCTCGCCTTATATTCATCAGCTCAATATGAGCGTAAGATTATTAATTGTTGATGACCATGCCAGCACGCGTGAGGTCATCCGGAGGTTTTTGATGATGCCGGGAATGGCCATCCAGGAATGCGCCACGGGCGAAGAAGCCGTCGCTTGCGCGCGCGAATTCAAACCCAATTGGGTGACCATGGATATCCAGATGCCCGGCATGAACGGTTTTGAATCGACCGCCGCCATCAAACAGGTGCATCCAGACGCCCGGGTGCTGATCGTCAGCGCCTATAAAGACAGGCATTTTCATGAACTCGCGCGGTCTTGCGGCGCCACCGGCTTTATCCTGAAAGAAAATATCCTCGCGCTCCGGATGCTGTTGGAAAGCGAGATGAGATTTTCGGAATCACCTTCCCCACTTCAATACAGTTCCGAAATATCCGTCCCATGAACCGCCCAATTTCAAAGCGCATTCTTATCGTTGAGGACGATGCGGAGATGCGGAATATGTTCGAGCTTTTACTCACCGGTGAAGGCTACGTGGTGGTGCAATGCAAAAGCGGCGAGAGAGCGCTGGCCCTCCATGCCGAAGAGCCGTTTGACCTGGTCATCATCGAATTGCTTCTGGCGGGGCACGACGGGTTTGACACCCTGGTCAAGCTGCGGCGCACCGGGCGGCCTCCCAAAGTCATCGTCACGGCCAAATCCAGTTGGACCGCGGCGGAAGTCTATTTCAAGATGGCAAAACAGCTTGGCGCGGACAAAACCCTGGCCAAGCCCTTCACCGCCGAACAATTCCTCGAAACAGCCCGGAAACTCCTGGGTAAAGAGAGTTGAATCAGTGTAATGGGCGACCTTTTCACTTTCACTGCCCTTTCTTCCGTTTGGTGAAGCGACGTCTTAACATAATCCACAATCACTAGTTGTGGCCAAAATGTGCTTGCCTCTATGCAGAGCGGTGCGAGAATCCCACCAAGAGCCAGGAGTCCAAATGGGGTATTTGCATTTAGATTATTATCGCTCCAAGCTTCATCGCTTGCATGGCCGTGCTGTCATCCGCGCCTGGCTAAAACCACTTCTTCCCGCTTTTTTTATCCTGTTTTTGGCCCTCCGCGCCGCGGCGACAACGTATTATGTGGATATCAACAGCACAAATCCTGTGCCGCCTTATACGAATTGGGACATCGCGGCGACGGATATCCAGAGCGCCGTCGATCTGACGACGAATGACGATATCGTCCTGGTCAATCCGGGAATTTATCAACCTGTAGATGTCACCAATGCAATATCCTTGGAAGGTGTCGACGGCTCAACCGCGACAGTGATTAACGGCAATGGCGCCATGACCTGCATTTATCTGGCAGATGGTGCCACTTTATCTGGCTTTACGATAACCAATGGAGACGCGCCTTTTGGAGGGGGCGTGCTTTGTGCAGACACGAATGCTTTTATTTCGAGTTGTTTGATCATTAATAATACCGCTACAGCGAACGGCGGTGGCGCCGAATATGGGACGTATAATGATTGTGTCTTCGCCGGCAACACCGATACACGTTTCGGTGGCGCTGTCAATCTTGGCGTCTTAAACAATTGTTTGTTATATAACAATCATTCTACAAACGGTTATGGAGGCGGCGCGGCGGCCTCCACCCTGAACAATTGCGTCATCAGTAATAATTTTGCTTATCAAGTAGGAGGCGGGGTTTGGAATTCCATTGTAATGAATAGCCTGATTGTAAGCAATTCGACTGGGCCTGAACTGGGCACAGGCGCCTTTGAAACAGGCGTCGGGGGTGGCGCGGATTCCAGTGCATTATCTAATTGTATCGTTCAGGGTAATACGGCTGCAATAGGGGGCGGGGTTTCTGCCGGCGGAGGAGACCGCATTCTATCTTCTGTTATACTTAATTCGACTATTATTGGAAATTTGGCCACGGATGGAGGCGGATGCGCTGCTCCTTATGGATTTATCTTTATGACAAATTGCATAATCATCAGCAATTGCGCGTATAATGGTGGAGGGGTGTATGCAAATTCGTCGTTCTATAACTGTTTAGTGGCTGACAACACCGCCACGAATGACGGGGGCGGGGCCTGGCAATGTGATCTGTATAGTTGCACAGTTTGCCAAAATTCGGCAGGGAGCCAGGGCGGCGGCCTTTATGCGCGACTCGCCGAAAATTGTATCGTCTATTATAACACCGCCCTTCAATACTCCAATGTAGCAGACATGTATTTTGTTACTAATTGTTGTTTGGGGCCGGATGCGACCGGTTTCAGCGGGTGCTTCACCAATGCGCCCCAGTTCGTCAATCCCGACGCGGGAGATTTTCATCTCCAATCCAACTCTCCCTGCATTAATTCCGGCAATAATGCCTATGTCTTTTCCACTACAGACCTCGATGGCAATCCGCGGATCGTTGGCGGCACGGTGGACGTTGGCGCGTATGAATATCAATCGCCCGTTAGCGTGCTGCCTTACCTGTGGCTCGAACAATATGCCTTGCCCATCACTACGAATACGGACACATCTCATCCCAATGGAACTGTCTTCGATGTTTATCAGGACTGGATCGCCGGTCTGGATCCAACCAACCCGGCTTCGGTACTGGCCATGTTGCCGCCAGCGGATACGAACAATGTTTCCGGGATCACGGTAAGCTGGCAAAGCGTCAGCGGTATTGATTATCGCCTGGAGCGTTCGACAAATCTGTCTGCCCAGCCGCCCTTTGCCACAATCCAGGGTAACATCGCTGGCCAAACTGGAACCACCAGCTACACGGACACCACCGCCACGAACAACGTTCCCTACATGTACCGCGTTGGTGTGCAGTAATCCGAAAATCTCTGGGACTCGTGTAACTCGTCCCGCCGAAATTCAAATCCGATACCACTTCTGGAGCGGTGAAGGGTCGTCCCGTCAGTTGTTGAAGTTGAAAGCATCCAGGGCCGGCAGGGCGTGGCCGTCAAAATCAAAAAGAGTGGTGTTGTCCACAAGGTTTGGCTGGCCCAATTCCCAACCTTCGCCGGATACGCAGATAAAAACCGGGTCCCAATAAAGATCGCCGATGCAATGGCCGCCGCTGGCAACTTTTAATGCATTGAAACAGTTCAACAGGAATTCTTTTTGTCCTGAAGGCGTGCTGGGGAACGGTTCCGGACCGTTGTTGGCGAGCTGGCCGGTGTAACCGTCGCACCGATTCGTGGCCCAGTTGTATCCGGTTTCCATGATCAGGATGGGCTTCTTGTAAGTGGCATACCAGGAATCGATCTGGTCCCGGGCCTGCTCGGCGGTAAATCCCGTCCAAAAGGGATAATAAGAGCAACCGGTGATATCCCATTGCACGCCATTGCCCACGGCCTGGTTGAGAAAGTAGGTCACCGTCCCCGAGCTGACATTGTTCATGTGCAGGATGACCTGCGTGGTGGGGGAAACTGCTTTCACCCCCGCATAACCCATCTTCAGCAGTTGGGCGAGTTGCGGCCAGCTGGAGATGCTGCCATAGGGCAGGATGATTCCACTGGCATTTATTTCGTTGCCGAGCGACACGTATTGAGGAGGCGTCCCCTGGTTCTGCATTTCCGTCATGAAATTAGTGGTATAATTATAGACCGCATTGGTCAGTTGCACGAAGGTATCATTCGTCCAGGCTTGCGGACAGTTATTGGCCCAGCCATCGCTGTAATAAAACGTCAGTTCGATCTGAAGCCCCAGCGCTTTGGCTTCTGCGGCCAGGGCCAAAATGTTCGTGGGACTTTGAATGCCAGCGGGAAGATCGCTGATGGCCGGCGTGGGATTATTGTACAGGCGCAGCCGCACGATATTACATCCGTGGTCTTTCAGGATCTGCAAGCAATCAGTGGCCACACCATTCGTCTCGTAATAGACGCCCCCGCCTTGTTCGACATACGTCAATTCGGAGACATCGCCGCCTTTCAAGAAATTATAAGAGATGTCGTCCTTGATCAATTGGACCAAATCCACGCGGCACCAGTTCCCGCCGGCAAGATCGTCCGAATAAACCCCGACAAGACATTGTCCGTTGGTGATATCGATTCCCCGGACAATGACATTGGTCCATCCGGCAGAGACAGGCAGGCTGGTGATGCGGTCGTTGCCACCGATGTAACAATCGCTTTGGCCGCCGCTGTTTTCGACCATCGCCGTGAGCTTATAGTAACCATTGGGCAGATTGGTGACGAGTTGAGTCGTTTGCACCTCGTAAGGAGCGCCATTGCTGTGCTCCAGGTAATTCGTGCCGGAAAGAGCGCCGCCGGTCACCAGGAGGGCCGCCGCCGAATTCCCGGAATCCTGCCAGAACGATGCAAGGTTTGTGGACTCGAAATCTCCGTCCTGTAATCCGCCGGGTGGAAAAGCAGCAGCCCGGAAGAAACTGGCGGTATCGTTCATGGGGAGCGCCGCCGCGCCTTGGCCGGCGGTTTGAGATGAGCTGGTCCATTGGGCATTTAAATTGGTCGCGCTCTGAAGCTCAATATTCATCGCCTTTGGCCACGAAAGCGTGACCAGGCCGTTCGAAATCGAGACGACCGTCAGGTTGCTGACCCCTGCCGCGGTGATGATAAAATTATCAAAATTAAATGTTCCCCCGCTGCCACTGTGGACGAACACCAATCCGGCCCCGGTGATATTGCCGGTCAAATTATTTGCGGCGCCCGCGCCAATCACCGCGCCGCTTCCCGTGCCATTGCCGCTGACCGTCAATGAATCCCATTGCGAGGCGGCGGGATTAAAGGCGTTTGAGTAGGTGGCAAAAGACCCCGTTGTCGTGGGAACGGGCAGGGTGTTTGCGCTAACAAACCAACTGGTGCCATTGATCTGGACGGCGAACCGTGCCGATACATTCGCCGGGGTCACATGTGGCTGGATATCCACGGACATTGTTAATCCGGGATAGGACGCCGGGTTGATCACTGGAAAGGTCGCCGCATTGGTCTGGGACAAGCTGGTGGAAGTATAAAAAGCGGTCGTGGCGGGCGATCCCTCATAGGCATAGACCGCGCCATCGCTTCCGGAATTTTGATAAAGGCGATTGGGGCCGTCCGGAATATCGCTTGCCCAGCCTGCGGTACTGACGGAGGCGTTTCCACTGACAGCGTCATAGGGAAAAGTCTCCTGGTATAAAACTGTGCTTTGGGCGAAAGCACTTTGCCAGGACAATAATCCGATAGCGAAAAGAAATAATCTCATTGGCCGAACCGTTTTGAATGATGCATTAATTTTAAAGCTGGAGCCGTTCTTTTGTGTCGAACAGCTCCAGCTTCATAAACTAAACCTTTAAACCGTTTTTAATTAATTTTAATTAATTATTTTTAACCATCTATAACCGCCTACGGCGCCAGCCGGAAGAACATCTGCGGCCCGGCAATGGGCACGGTGAGCGAATAAGCGCCAAACGTATTCGGCACATCCAACCAGGTGCCGGTGAGGTTGGTGGTGCTTTGCAATTCCACTGCCGGATTGCCGACCCAGCTCAGGTTCAGGTTTCCGCCGGTCGCGCCGAAGCTGATTCCGCCGACGCCCGTCCCGGTGATGGCAAAGTTTTGCAGGTTAAATGTCCCGCCGGTGCCGACCGTCACAAACACCAGGCCCGCCCCGGTCATGGTGCCTTTAAGATTGCCAGTCGCGGCTGATCCGATCAAACCGCCGGAAGTGGTGACCGTCAGGTTGTCCCAATTCGCAGCGGCTGGATTGAACGCAAACGTATACGTTGAGAACGTCTGGCTATCCGGGATGTTGGCCACCGGCAGGGGAGTGGCGGAAACATACCAATTGGTGCCGTTCAGTTGCACCGCGACATAAGCCGTAACGTTACTGGCGGAGGATGTCGGTGCGATTTGTGCTGAGAAGTTCAGGCCACTGGGATACGCCGCCAAATCAATGTTCGGGAAGGGCAACCCGGCTTGATTGGTGTCCGTGGCCGTGGTCGCATAATAGACCGTCGTGGCCGGAGAGCCATAATAGGCAAAAATGGCGCCCGCGCTCGTTTCAGAACTTGTTTGGAAGAGAGCATTGGGCGCACTGACCACTGCCTCCACCCACCCGACGCTGCTGATCGGGTAATTCACCGTTGCGTCCGGGCCAACAAACGGAAACCCTTCCGAATAAATCAACCCGACCGGCGGATTGGTCACCGTCAACTCGAGATCATCGCCGGCGCCATTGCCCCAATTCGCGCCGACATCATACGCTCCCCCCGAATTGGAGACGATCACATCAATCGGCATATTATTGTCACTCGCCGTCAGGTTGGCGATGGTCAAAGTGGCCGAGGTTGCCCCGGAAACTCGTCCGCCATCCTGGACCAGCACATTGTTGGTCAGCCAATAGAAGGTGAACGGTTGTGTGCCGTTGGCGGAAACGCCAAAACTCGCACCGCCTCCGGAGGCGACCGCGATTGCCAGCGGAACATCGGCAGCGCTGGCGACGCTCGGTTCAGTTCCGACCGCTGAATTGGTGGTGAGTTCGAAATCCTGGAAATTCATGTCTGACCCGGAACCGGTATTATGCGCTATCACTATTCCTGCGCCGGTGATATTGCCGGTCAAGGCGCCGGAAGCCTGGCTGCCGATCGTTCCACCCGTACCGGTGATGGTCAGGTTGTTCCAGTTCGTCGCCGCCGGGTTAAATCCGTATTCATAAGTTTTATACGGACTCAATGCGGACAGGTCAATCGATTGCGGTTGCGCGGAGCAATACCAAACACCATTCATCGCTACGGCCCAATAAACGGAGATGGCTCCGACCGCCTGCCCCGGGGCATTTCCCGGGACGAAACCGGCCTGGAACGTGATCGCCGGGTAACTGCCGGGATTGATATCCACAAAAGGTAAACCAGAGGTGCCAATATCGTTGGTGTCCGTGGTGTAATAGATATTGGTCGTGGCCGTGGACGAATAGGAGAAACAATCGCCCAATCCCGGACCGGCTGAATAGATGCCGATGGATGTGTTCGGACCTGCGGAACTGACCCAACCGACGCCGGTGAGCGGAAGATTTCCACTGCCTGTCGGACCTTCATAAGGAAAGTTTTCGGCGTACACCACGCCCGCTGGCACGGCGCTGACATTTAATGCGAGGCTGCCGTTGGTTACTGAGCCGGCGATATTGGTGACGATCACCGAATAGGTCGCCGTGGCATCAGCCACATTGGCGTTGGTAACGGTCAAGACGTTGTTGGTGGTTCCCAGGAATCGGCCACCGGAAGGAATGGGAATTCCGTTGGATTCCCAGATAAAAGTCAATGGCTGTGTTCCCGCGGCGAAAATCGAGAAAGACGCTCCACCCCCCACATAGGTGTATTGGGGAGTCACTGCGGTGGCGTTGATCGAAGGCTTGGTCGGCGGTACTACCGTGGTCGCAAACGCGGTGACCGCAAGTTGGTTATAATTGCCGCCGCCGGTGGTGGGAAGTTCGACGATGCCGATGCCCGTGATGGAGCCGGAGAGGTTGGCTCCCGCGGTCGCGCCGATCGTCACTCCCGTGCCCGTGATCGTCAGGTTATTCCAAACGGAGGCCAGATTGGTATACGGCAATGTGCCGTTCGTAAAAGTGGGATAACTTCCCGTATAAATGGGGAGCGGATTATTGGTGGCCACATACCATGAACCGCCGACCTGGACGGCAAAATAATTAGTTGCCGGCGCCCCGCCGCCCGAACGTATTTCCGCGGACAAAGTCAGGTTGGTGTACAATGTCGGGTCGATATCACTAAATGAAGTGTCGCCGCCGGAACCGGAGCCGGATGAATCTGTGGTGTAAAACATTCCCGGCGTGGTTTGACTGCCGCTAAGAGAGGTAAAATAGACCGTGTTGGTCGGCAACGCCAGGCCGGTGCCGATATCGGACGCGCCTCCGGCCAGATAGATTCCCAAGTAGGGGCCGGCCGTCTGTGAAACCGCCGCATAGGTCCAGCCAACGGTGCTGACATTCGCATTGTTCTCTGATGAGCCTCCTTTTATGGAGCCCCAATCTTCCACGTAAACATTGGTGCTTCCTGCCAGGGCGGATTGAAGGGCGCCAACGATTATGACAATGATGATTGGCAATAGTTTTTTCATGGTTTTATTGTGGTTTTTTGGTTTGATTCTGTCGGAGATGCAAATTGTCCGCCGCCCGGTCAGTTGTAACTTCTGAGCCAGGCCGGCCAAATTTTTGGCCCTAAAGCGGGATTAAAAGTTTTGCTCCACGGCAACTGCCAAAGCTGTTTTAGCCCGACCTCGCTGACCGAACCGTCGATGAAGGCCATGTTCAGCGGGGTTCTCCCCATATGTCGCGGGATGCAAAAAGACGGCATGGCGTCGCCCACCTGGCATTCGCCTGCGGCGGTTGGAGGCTGGTCGGCTGCGCTGTTGGGAGTTGGGTTGGAGCCTGGCCATACGCAGTCAGCGAATAACGGGGCGTTCTGGAAGCGACCGGCTTGGGCCAATTTCTGCCAGTAACCGGCGGCGGTGGGATCTTTCACCATGTCTGCCTGCGGTGGATTCGCCATCCAGCCATTGAATCCATAACTGCCGGCCATGCCTGGGCGACCCCAGTTAGACGTTCCCCCCGCAGGCGTTCCACTGGATCCAATCGTAACGGCGCCGTTGCCCATGACTCCCCAGGCTAAAAAAGTGACCTGGGTGGTGATCCACGTGCTCGGAATGGTATCCCGGGTCGTCGTGGCCACCGGACAGAAACAGATGGGGCCGCCGATTTGTGCGCCGGGAATCAGGGGTTGCAAGGCCACCATCCACATGCCACTGGGATCGTACCAGCCCATCGGCATGCTGTCGTTATTGTCACCGCCATACATCTGAAATCCGACTCCCCACTGCCGAAGATTGGATACGCATTGGATCCGTTTCGCCCGCTGCTTGGCGGCCGAAAGCGCGGGCAGCAACATCGCCGCCAATACCGCGATGATGGCGATCACGACCAAAAGTTCGATTAAAGTAAATCCACCGAACCTTGTCTTCCAATGCGAGTTGCACTGTCGCGGTCCTAACCTCATAAATCAATTCGATTAACCTCTTGGCAAATCTCCAGGGGTTTTCTTACCAACACACTTAACGCTTTTTCGAGCGCACATTGATGACTGCAAATAAAGTTCCCAGCCCCAGCAAGGCTGCGGTGGCGGGTTCAGGAGCTGCGGTGATGGTGTATTCACTGGTCGGTGTGCCAAAAACCGTGCCTGCGGGATCGGTCGCGGCATCAAAAGCTGAGGTGCCGTTCCACGGGGTGGAACCGGCATCAGTCTCCTCAGGATGGGTCATTGTGTCCAAAGCGCTATAGGCCGCTTGTCCGGTAGGATTACCGTACGATGATACTGCATCGAAGTAGAATTGGCTGCCTGCGCTCAAGCCGAGGCTGCTGATGGGCACTGTTAATGTGATAAAGCTGCTCCCAACGCCGCCGGCAGAAACGGCTCCCGCCGCACTATAATTTTGTGTCCATGTGCCACTGCTATAGGTTACGGCACTGGCGCCCCCGAGACCGTTCCAGGTGGCAAGATAAGCGTTTTCACCGGTGCTGATGCCAAGGCTGGGGCCCCAGCCATTTAGGGCATTCGCGGAATTGAGAAGCGCGGTGCTGCCACTGCCACCGAGGCCAACTTCTTGAATCAAAATAAAATATTCCGGGTAAGCATCGATCGGCTGGCTCGTATTGAAGGTGAAGCTGATGTTGTTCGCATCATTATTGACCATGACGCTGCTAATCCCTGCGCCATCACTATACCCGCCGTTCGCCCAGGCCCCATTTTGGCTCGAATAAGTGACTTGGGCTTGACCGGTCAAAGATGACATTGTTAATGCTGCGATGGCGATAGTTGCAATAGATAGGGTTTTCATTGATTTAAGTGGCACATTCGGTGATCGGTATGAATCCTAGGCCTAAAATCGTTAAATGCCTAGCCTCACAAATGTAAGGTAATTGGCTAAAAACTCTAAAAAATAAGCCAAAAGAGAGAGTTTAAGGAGGCTCACCCTGCCTTGGCAGAGCGGAATTTCAAGGCCGCCTCGGTGCGGGACCGGACATGCAGCTTATGGTAAACATGCCGCAAGTGCCACCGAACGGTGCCATCGGTCAATCCCAACCGGTCGGCAATGGCTTTATTGGCGAAGCCCTCGGCCACTAATTCCAAAATTTCCCTTTCCCGCTGGGAAAGGTCTTCGACTTCAGCCGCCGCCGTGACGGGTTCTTTAAATGATGAGATGACCTTTCGCGCGATTTCCCGGGACATCGGCGCGCCCCCCTGCCGGACTTCATGGATGGCAGCGATCAGTTCTTCCGGCGCGCAACGTTTGAGCAGGTAACCGCACGCGCCCATCCGCAATGCTTTGAAGATCCGCTCGGTGTCTTCATAAACCGTGACCATGATGATCTGGACGGATGGCATCAATTGCTTGAGTTGGGCCAGGCAATCGATTCCCGACATGTTGGGCAATTGAATATCCATCAGGACGATGTCCGGCTGGTGCCTGGGAATGATTTTCAGGGCCTCTTCCGCAGTGGCGCAGGCGCAGACACAGCGGTATTCCGGGTCCGCATGGACAAATTCCATGAGGCTTTCGCGGATCACTTTATTATCTTCAACAATCGCAATTTTTGTCATGAACTTAAGGGCATATAAAACCGGAGGATGGTGCCGTAGCCCGGCTTGCCGGTGATCTCAAACCGGCCACCCAATTTTTCAATGCGCGCCCGCATATTATTGACGCCGTCCATCTCTTCAGTATGCAGTTCTGAAGAAAACCCGCGCCCGTTGTCTGCCACGGTCAATCGCACATGATGGTCTTCGACCTGGATGCTTAAACGCACTTCCGAGGCCCCGGAATGACGGACAACATTCGTCAAGGCTTCCTTGAAAGCCAGAAATAATTGGTGGCGATGGCGCGAATCCACCATGTGGTCGGACGCGCCGGGCTTGTCCTCCAGTCGCCAGGCGATATTGGCCAGCGCAAGAAAACGTTCCGCATAGAGGCAAAAATAGCTGACCAGCGACCCCAATGAATCATGCTTGGGATTCATCGCCCAGACGATCTCATCCAGGGCCGCGACCATTTCGCGGGCCTTCTCACGCACCTGTTCGAGGTATTGATTCCGTTTTTCGTCGGGGGCGGGCGCCAGTTTGACCCGCGCCGCCAGCATGCTGATCTCGGTGATGTCCGAGCCGAGTTCGTCATGCAGGTCCTGCGCGATGCGGGCGCGTTCCTGTTCCATGGCCCGCTGGTGTTCCACATTTTGGCGTTGCCGGATCTGCGCCCCCAATTCGGTGGTGCGCTGTTCCACCTGCCGGTGCAATTGGGTAATCCACAAGGCCGCCGCCGTCAGCACGCAAATCAGCATCCCGACGATGATCAACATCCGCTCGAGCGTCCACCATGGAGGCCGCGCCAATACCGTGAGATCGGCCGGAGAATTGAGGAGCAGTTCGAACGAGGTGATGTCCTGTCCCATGGCGCGGTCCCCGCCTTCACCCAGATAAACGCCGGTCAATTCCAGGCGGCTGCCCGGGGTCAGCGAAGACACTGAATCACTGCGAATGTCCAATCGCGCCAGGAAGGTGTGTACCCCGCTGCGGATTTCCAGGATCTGCCCGGCCGGGGTTTCCCTCAAACTGACTAATATTCCATCGATGGTGACCAGGGTTGAGTCGTACGCGGATTGGATCAAATTGTCTGGTTGCAGTTTTGTGGCCGCCGGCAATGCCGCCCGCCGGGTCTTGCGCGCCACGGCTTCATGCAGGAACGGCGATGACCCGCTCAGGCCCGGAAAGCCGACCACGTCCACCATGTCACCAACGTGCAGGTCCGGATTCGCCTTCTTCAAATCAAATTGCAGGCCATTTCGGCCATCCAACAATTGGTATTCCGGCGGTTGGGCATGGACGATTTGCCCGGAAACTTTCACCCGCTGGAACATGCCGGCTTGCGGATTGAATTGCAGCAGGTCGGCCACCGTTTTTGACGGGATTGAAAACAAGTCCGCCGGCGCCGGTTGGTCCACGGAGATTTCCGCGCCATAAACCCGGATCTCCCCCACCTTGACCTGGTGCGTCACGTAATCCCACGAGGCCTGGAGGCAACCGCGGATGCGCACGACCGCGTCTTCGTACCGCGCAAAATCTTCGTCTCCCGCCCCGGCCTGCCGCAATTGCAGTTTTAAGAGGCCGTCTCCCGTGAACAGAGTGACGCCGTTCGAAGAAACGGTCGTGACGATTCCCAGCAGCTCTACATACTGGCCGTCCAGGCTGCCGTTCATCAATTGGTCCCAGTAAGGACGCACCGGCTCGGGCAGGCGCCCGGCTCCCAGGTCCATTACCTTGTCCGCGTCCACGATCGGCGCAAACAAGCTCGGGTCCGACTTGCCCTGGACTTCCAGATACTCTCCGATCTTTGGAGGCACGGAACGGCTCTCCGATGAATCCACCACATAGATTCCACGCGTCGCGTCCTGGATGGTGAAGGCCTGGCGCTCCGGCTGCACGCAAGTGACCACGCCTTGCAATCGGGCCGGGTAACCCCGCTGCGCCTCATCCCGGCTCAGTTGATGAACTTCGCTGGCCGTCGTCAGCACCGGCAACGCCTGGCTGCCCTGAGTTTCCAGGCCGCTCCCTTTTGGCCCAATCGATTCGATTCCGTCCTTGTCCGATACCAACAAAACACCGCCGATTTTTTCTCCATCCACGTCATAAGCATTTTGGCAGATCCCGACGGCCCGGACCCGGTGGTCCAAAAGATCGCCCGGCGTGAATCCCGGGGCATCCGCCGCTTCCAGTTCCAGTGTGCCGGTGTCCGAGGTCAATTCCATGTGCCAGCCGCTTCTATCATGGCCGACGAAAGTAATTTTCCCTTCCACTGTGACCCGCTGATAATTCCGGCCATTGCTCAGGGTCTGCCCGATCTTCATTTGGATTGGCGCGGGCATGGCCGCTGTCCCCACTGCTTCGATCCGGAACGATTGGCCGCCGATAAACAATTTGCTGCCGTCATCCGAGGTCAGGTAAAAAGTGTAAAGCCCGTCGCGGGGGACCTGGAGATAACCCGTGAATTCCAATCCCACCCGTTCACTGCGGTCGATGACGCTCAGGTCGAAATGGGTGACGCTGCCGGTCTTCACCGCTGTCAATCGGCTGAAGTCCGGCAACACTTCTCCCTCGACGGCATAACATGCATAATCCAATCCATTGGCCAGGTCCGTTCCGGCTGGCCTGCCGGCATGAAAAAAAGCCGCCCCGGGTATTTTTTGGCGCGGCAAACCGGGTCCCTGATACTCCGCTTCCAAACCATACTTATCGAGGTTGTTGAACCAATCCAGCCGGAGCGGATGCCGCCCGGCCTGCAGATAGATCGAGCCGGATTTTTCAATCATTGTATGGACGCCATCGTCGTCCACCACGGATCCGAGGGGGCCGAGTTGAAAGCCCGCGCTTCGGCTGGCGATGGTGCTTTGGCCGTCTAAACGCATCACTTCCCCGGCATGAAGGGGTTGCCCGTCCAGATCCATCTCCAATTGTTCCGTGCCGGACGGATCCTGCAGGACAAATTTTCCCGCCGCGGCATTGGCCCATAAAACGGTCCCTTGCAGATGGACGGTGTAACTGGCATCCGGGTTTTGGGAACTCGCCGTGGCCAGTTGGGCGATATTGGTCACCGAAAGCAGGGCGTCGTTGGCTGCTGTTCCCTCCGCCGCCTGGATTTTATCCGATGCAAAATTCAACGCGACGGCGACGGCCATCATCCGGCAAAATAATTTAATGGCAGGAACGGCGCGCTGCGCCGTCCTCTTACAGGAAATTTTCTCTCTGTTTCCCCGGTCATCTCCAGTCAAAATTCTTTGCGGCCATTGTGTTCTTTGCGTGAGATTTTTTCCTCCGTTCCCTCCGTTTAATCCTGTCTCCACCCTTGGTCTTTTGGTGCCTTGGTGGGGCGGGCGTACTCGCGAGCCGTGCCCCCTCCTGCTCTTGATCCTAATCTTAACCGTGCGCATTTCCACCTTCGGCGTTGGGCGTTGAATGTTCAGTGTTGAATGTTTCTTTTGCGCTTTCAGGAACCAATCGCATTCTACCCAGCGTTTAAGCGACCATAAATATCCTCTCGCTGTTCCCTCTCCCCTCAACGGGGAGAGGGTCAGGGTGAGGGGTGAGAAAAGAAAAAGGATGGTCTTTATGAGATGGCTGCGATTCCCCTGAGGGATAGGTTGAGACAACAGAAAGCGATCCTCCCCGCCATGCCTTTTGGCCGTGCGGCGGGGACATCCCAGCAATGTCCCTACCATTTTAAGAACAATGCCTGTCTGCGCCCCGAAAAGTCGGTCATGGATTCGAAACATTGTCTTTTTCTGAAAGACGCTGGTCACTCATCACGCTCAGGGCCGGCAACGGATAACCCTTGTTATTGAACAGCGAGTTTGCGTCGGGCCGGTCCCAGCGATTGGTCGTGTTGGGAATGTAAGTGGCCTCGGGATGCCAGTAATTGACCCCGATGCCATGACCCCCGGGCGCGGCTTTCACGGTCCGGATCAAGTCCGCCAAAAATTCCCTTTGTCCTTCGGGCGTCATCGGCCAGACCATGTTTTTCGCCGCCGCCGGCGAGGGGCGTACGTCCCGCGATGGATATGCGGTTTCCACAATCATTACGTCTTTGTGATAACGCTTAATGGTATTGGCCAGATTGTCACGCACATTTTCCATCGTGCCGTGCCAATTCGGATAATAACTTTGCCCGACAACATCGTAATCGACGCCCGCCGCGGTCAAATGATCGAAGTACCAGCGGGTCACCGGCCAATCGCCCCCGCAATCGATATGGATCACGATGCGCACATGGTCCGCCGGAGTGGTGACTGAGCGGACACCGCTGACACCCGCGTCGAGCAGCCGGATGAGATGGTTCCATTGCTTCGCGTCATCGTAGGGCTCGGGCGGGGCCATGACCTTTACGTCCCCTGAAAATACTTTCACGGTGGAGAGCGGGACTTTGACCTGGCCATCGGGCCACAACATGCCCCCGGTGATCTCATTGCCGACCTGCACAAAATCCGGCGTCGCGCCCGCATCCTTCAATGTCTTGATCACATTGGCCGTATAGTCGTGCATCTGGTTGACGAGCGCGTCGAAATCCAGGTCTTTCCACGCGGCGGGCTTGTTTTGCTTTTGCGGATCGGCCCACCAATCCGAGTAATGGAAATCGATCATCAAAACGCCGCCGGCATCCTTGATGCGCTTGGCGAGCTTGGTCGTGTATTCCAGCCCGTTCACGCCGTTGACGGGATCAACCCAGATGCGCAGCCGAAAACACGTCCAGCCGTTTTTCATGAAGATGGACAACGGATCGCCGGGTTGGTTGCCGTCCATGTAAACCCCGCCGCGCTGCTCGACTTCCGCCAATGTGGAGATGTCCGCGCCCAGGTAGAATGGGGCAGGGGATGCGGATGCAGTGGAAGTCCTCGAAGGTCGGCTCGCGCAACCGGCGGCGAACATCACCACTGCGACGGCGGTACAGCACAGGAAACCGGTAAAAATGTTTCCGAAATTGTATTTCGTGTCAGAGGCCTGACGGGAAAGACGGCGTGGATTTGAAAGATTCTGGCGCATGGCCCGATTTTACACCCTGTTGCCGGACGCTTGCATCAGGAATATGGCCTAAGAGGCAAAACCATACATTTGTGAGGCTAAGACGATTTAGCTAGAGCGGTTCAAATAATTCTGTATCCGTGAATAAACAAGCTCGAATCGAAATTCCACGAGGTTTTGGACTGCGGCAGTCCTCTGCCGCTTTCCTTTCGCCGATGGAATGTCACTGGAACTTTCCATCTTCCTTCCCGTAACGCGTCTTCTTGAAAAGGCTAGGGGACTGGCGTAGGCGACTGGTTCATGAAGGGGTCACCCCAGTATTTACACAAAATTGAATGGATACTGAGACTCTTTAAGCATCATGCATGTGCCAGCACTTTCACTTCCCTGTCGAGCCGGCCGGCCAATCGTTCCTGCTCTTTTTCCAAGTCATAGTGTGATTGCAGATTGAGCCAGAATTCTGGCGACAGGCGGAAGTAGCGCCCGAGTCGCAGGGCGGTATCCGCCGTGATTGCGCGCTGGCCTTTGACAATCTCGTTGATCCGGCGCGGCGGCACACCAATGTCTTTGGCCAGCCGGTATTGCGTGATGGCCATCGGCTTCAGAAATTCTTCGTCCAGGATTTCACCCGGCGTGATGTTGCTCAACAGTTTACTTTTCATAATCAGTGATAATCTACCATTTCAACTTCGTAGGCATTGCCTTCGCGCCAGCGGAAGCAAATACGCCACTGGTCGTTGACGCGGATGCTGTGCCGCCCCTTGCGTCCGCCCTTCAATGCTTCGAGCCGATTGCCCGGCGGCACGGCCATGTGCCGCAATTCCGTGGCGGCGTGCAATGCCAGCAGCTTGCGCCTCGCGTTGCGCTGGATGTCTGGCGGAAACCGGCGGGACAATTCCGCCTGAAAAATCCGCTCTGTCTCGGCGCACGCGAAACTTAAAATCACCAAGGAATAGTAACGCTTCGCGTTAATAGTGTCAAGCGCGCGATGATTCGCGATCCCGGCGATTGTCGCCGCCTCAAATGTGGGCCAGTTTTCCTTTGTAAATCGGCTTGGTCATTATCCCGAAGGGATTCCATCATTCAGCCCGGCGTTGTCCCGATGCAAACGGGACTACGCCGGGTAAAACCGGTCGCCGACAATACCCCATAGGGGTTTCATCGAATTGATTCAATCACGTTGGGATTCATTCGGAGCAGATCGGTCGCAGATGACCACAACCAAATTTTTCATTTGGAGTGGACTGAAACGAATTTCAGCGGAAGGTAGATTCCATGGTTCCTTGCGGCAAAAGTTTGGTGCCCACTGTTTGCTCCGTCGTTTGTACCGAATTGATAATTTCCGTGTTCGTTACGGTAATCCAGTGGTATAACTGGAGAGCATAGACTGGAGATGATTAAAAAATTTGAGCGTTACGACTATCAAAAACGATAAACCAAAACAACGTTTCCCAATATGGGGATTTATGAGCGGAGTCGCTTTAATTGCCATTGGTGGTGGATTGCTTTATATCGCTGTTATTGGGATAAAATCAGGGCAGACGATAAAATTCACAAGAAGTCATCCCGGTGATGTTACGAGGCGGGCAGATCCAGCGGAGTTTTGGAAATCTGAGGGAGTTTTTATTATTAACGGAGCCCTTTGTGTGGCAGCCGGGATATGCCAATTCAAAAATATGTACAGACTGCGAAAATGGCGGCAATTTATTCAACAACAGCAGATGCCGCCTGACGAATAAATTTATTAATGGCGGGGTAATATTGGCTAGAACTCCGCTTCAATTATTTCAATAGCGATTACATGAAGGGGTCGGTCCCGAGTATTTACACAGAATTGAATTCTTTTTGATTTTTCAATCCCCCTCTCACCCATCGCGCCGCCTGCCGCACCGAAGCTTGGCGAAGGCGGATTCCACCTTCTCTTTCCGGGAAACAACCAATTTATGAAAGATCATTGCGCTTGCCAGAACCAACCGTCTGGCCGATATTTTTGCCGCATGAGCATTGCCGCCGAAAAAGTGGCCGAAGTGATGGCCCTGTCTGAACAGGACCGGGCGTATCTGGCCCGCCAACTCATTGCCAGCCTCGATGACACCGTGGACGCAGACGCCGAGGAGCAATGGAATGAGGTTATTGACCGGCGTTCCCGCGAGATGGGCGAAGGCCAGGTGGACGCCCGCCCGGAGGAAGAAATGATCGGGGACATTCGAGCCAGGCTCCATGCGCGTCATCCGACATCCTGAAGTTCCCCTGGAGTTGGAGGCGGCGGCGCTCTGGTATGAGGAGCGGCAGCCGGGCTTGGGCGGAGATTTTCTTGAGGAATATCAGGCCACGCTGCGCCGCATCCTGCAAGCGCCGGAACGCTGGCGCAAAATCCGGAGCGACAATCGCAAGCTCAACTTTCACCGCTTTCCCTACGCTATCGTCTATAGTGTGGAGGTCGAGGTGCTCTACCTCAAGGCCGTGATGCACCTGCATCGCCGCCCATTCTACTGGAAAGGTCGCGTATGAAACGCATTTGTGAAGGGGTCGTGAAGGGGTCGGTTCGGAGTATTTACACAAAATTGAATTCATTGTGATTTCTCAGCCGGTTTTCCGATTTCTTCAATCTTGTATATCCGTTAATCCTATCTTTCAACCACAAACTGCCAGTCGCTGGGTATCCATGTATTGTTCTTATAATGGTAGGAAAATCGCGTGATGATGTCCTCTTTGAAATACGGCTACGACTCGTTTTTCCTTCTCCCCTCAACGGGGAGAAGGATCAAGGATGAGGGGTGAGACGTTAGCGAGGCACTTTTTTAGGGGAAGTCCATTCAATTGTTTTGCTTGTCACCTATCACTAGTTACCCATCACTTTTTTTGTTTCCGGGCAACATTACACTTCCTCTCCTTTCTGCTAAACATTTTCCATGATGAACGCGACGAACATCGCGAGCCGTTGTCCCATGCCTACCCTGGTCCACAGTCCACGGCCCAGCCCCGTCCGGCTCAGTCCGACCTGGTCAAACCAAATCAAGGTGAATCAAGCCAGAAATGTAAGAGTAATTGTTGGACCAGTGGGGCAAAACCATACATTTGTGAGGCTGGTCAAATATCACCCGAAAGAGTGCCCTATTGAAGCACACGAAATGATAAAACTTTGCCCGGGGAATCTTCTCCTTTAAAATCGATAACTGAAACCATGAATAAGTACTACATCCAATTCTCAATCTGCTCAGCCATCTTTTTTGGGTTAAGCCTACCGTCATTCGCTGCGCCGGCTCCCCGCGAAAAGTTGTCATTCGATGGCGGCTGGAGTTTTTACAAAGAAAACCCGGCGGATGCCGACAGCGCCCTGGCTTACACCAACATTAAGTCATGGGTCACGGCCAACGGTTCGGAGTTTGTGAAAGGCGGCCAGACCAATTCACGTCCGTCAGGCAACCTGGACGCCGATCAGGCCCGTCCGGATTTTGATGATAGCTCCTGGACACCGGTGACGCTTCCCCACGACTGGGCCATTGCCGGGCCGTTTAATATCAACGCGTCCGGGTCCACCGGCAAATTACCGTGGGAAGGCGTCGGCTGGTATCGTAAACATTTTACGATTCCGGCTTCAGACCAGGGCCGCCGTATTTATCTGGATATGGACGGCGCGATGTCCTACGCCAATGTCTGGCTCAACGGCCAATACGTGGGCGGTTGGCCATACGGTTATTCCTCATGGCAGCTCGACCTGACGCCGTATCTCAAAGCGGGTGCGGACAACGTGGTGGCCATCCGGTTGGATAACCCGCCGGATTCTTCGCGCTGGTATCCCGGGGGCGGCATTGATCGAAATGTCTGGCTGGAAAAAACCGCGCCGGTGCATGTGGAACATTGGGGAACGTATGTCACCACCCCCGAAGTTTCTTCCTCGTCCGCCACTGTGAACATCAAGGTGGTTTTGGACAACGATTCGGATTCCGACGCCAACGTGTCGGTGAAAAACGAAATTTACGAATTGAATGCCGACGATACGCCCGGCAAATCAATCGCCTCTCTTTCCATGGCGGGCCTGCCCGTTTCGGCCCATACCAACCAGTTGAGCGAAGGACAAATCATTCTCGGAAATCCCCGGCTCTGGAGCCTGAAAAATCCACAGCGCTACGTCGTCGTGACCACCCTCGATCAAGACGGCCAACAGGTGGACCGATACGAGACTCCCTTTGGCATCCGCACCATCAAGTTCGACGCGGATAAAGGCTTTTTTCTCAATGGTGAACGTGTCCCCATCGATGGCGTTTGCGACCATGCGGATTTAGGCGCGCTGGGCACGGCCATCAATACGCGCGCATTGGAGCGGCAGATCCAGATTTTGCAGGAGATGGGCTGTAACGCCATCCGCACCAGCCATAATCCGCCCGCGCCGGAGCTGCTGGACCTGTGCGATCGGATGGGGATGCTGGTCATGGACGAATCATTCGACTGCTGGCAAAAAGGCAAGCGGCCGAACGATTATCACTTGTTGTTCAGTGACTGGCATGAAAAGGATTGGCGCGCTGAATTGCATCGCGACCGCAACCATCCCAGCATCATTCTCTGGAGCATCGGCAATGAAGTGCCTGACCAGGGAAGCCTTCGGGGCGATCATATCGCCGCTGAACTGACCCGCATCGCGCATGAAGAAGACCCCACGCGTCCCACCACCGCTGCATGCGACCATCTCCAATCCGGCTATGACGGATTCGAGACCAACCTGGATGTCTTTGGTTACAACTACAAACCGTTCGAATACACCCGCGTGCACGCAGCGAATCCCGGCCTGCCGATTTTTGGCAGCGAAACCGCCTCCTGCATCAGCTCGCGCGGTGAATACTTCTTCCCTGTCCACACCAATAAAAACGATGGCATGTACGGGTTCCAAATGAGCTCGTACGACATGTCCGCCCCGCGTTGGGCCACCATTCCCGATACTGAATTTGCCGGGCAGGATGACAACCCGTTCGTGGCCGGGGAATTTGTCTGGACCGGTTTTGATTATCTGGGCGAACCGACTCCGTACGATACCCAGGCCGATTCTCCCTCGCGCAGTTCTTATTTCGGCATCGTTGACCTGGCGGGATTCAAAAAAGACCGCTTCTATCTCTATCAGGCGCGGTGGCGCCCGGAATTGCCGATGGCGCATATCGTGCCCGGAAATTGGAATTGGCCGGGCCGCCTTGGCCAGGTCACGCCGGTTTATGTATATACTTCCGGCGACTCCGCTGAACTTTTCCTCAATGGCAAATCGCTCGGCATGCTCAAAAAGGGACGGGACCAATACCGGCTCTGTTGGAACAGCGTGGAATATCAGCCTGGCAAACTTAAAGTGGTCGCTTATAAGAACGGCCACAAGTGGGCGACCGATGTCGTGAAAACTACCGGCCCGGCGGCCGAACTGGAATTGACCGCCGACCGCAGCAAAATCAAAGCAGACGGAAAAGATTTGTCTTACCTCACTGTGGCGGTGACCGATGAAGATGGACTTGTCGTTCCTGACGCCCAAAACCCGATCCATTTTGCGATTACTGGTCCCGGCGAAATTGTGGCCACGGATAATGGCGATGCCACAGATTTGACTTCATTTCCGTCACACGAGCGGAAGGCGTTCAACGGACTTTGCCTCGTCATTGTCCGCTCCCTGCCCGGACAAACCGGGACCATCACCGTCACGGCCATCTCTGACCATTTGGAGACCGCCACCGTGCGGGTGAAGTCCCGACATGTTGGTGAATAAAGACTGTGGGTGCGGGCTCACCTATGAATTAGTCTGGCGAAATTCCAAGTTTTTCGAGCGCCTGCCGCGCGGTAAGAATGGGGATTCCCTCAAAAGTTTCCATCGTGAGCAGATCGTTGTCGCCAGTGATGATTGCGTCGGCAGCGGCGTCCACCGCGCAGGAGAGTACATGAACATCATCAGGGTCGCGCAGCGTGGAGGGAATGGGGATGGCGCGGCCTTCGACGATCAGCGCGGCTGCCCGGATCAGCGAGACGATTTCCTTCGCGTTCCGGTTCCTTTCTTCAATCCGCTTGCGGAATTTATCTCGCTGGATGACTTCCTCGAACTCGGCCAGGATCGCGGGAGAAACACACAGCGTGGCAACGCCGTCCAGCAGAGCATCCACTAATCGGGAAGAATTTCCCCTCCATAACGAGCCTGACACCAACACATTGATGTCAACGACGAGCTTCACGTGCGCCGTTTGTCCCGGGCGGCCTTTATTTCGGCATTTATCTCGTCCATGCTCAAAGGCTCGCCGGGGGCAGAGCGAATTTCATCCAGCACATTCTTCAGTTCTTGCCCTGCGTTGCGGCGGCGCACTTCGTCGGCCAGCAATTCCGCCACCCGCTGATTCTCCAGCAAGCCCATTTTGCGTGCTTGCTGGATCAGCCCTTCAGGCAAATCTAAGTGGATCGTGACGCTCATAACGCTTCTTAATAACTACACCAATCACGGCAAATCACCAAACAGATTCAGAGCGGCCATTGAATTCAAATTGTCTATCGCTTTTGCATACGGGTTTCTGTTTTAAAAAGTTTTAATTGAATATCCGGGCTGTCGAAGCATCTTATGGGGAGCGATATGCTGGCGACATCAGAGATCATCCGGGAAACGGCGCAACCTTTGCGGTTGCGAAAACTCCTGTCGGAGTGGCGGCAAGTCCCCATGTATCGCAACTATCCTTTCCATGGGTTGGGGGCTGGGGCCGAGACCGATAGATTGGTTGGTTTTGAGCGATTGCCTTTTACCGGCAAACAGGAGATCCGCCGGGATTTCCCGGAAAATTTTCTTCGCCCCGGACAGAACCTTGACCAACTGCTTGAACAGGATGTGGTCGAGGTGGAACATACCTCCGGCACATCGGACGACCAGTTATCGGTGCTTTTCAAGCGCGGTTGGTGGGACACTCAGGAGGAACGGGCCTTGCGGTTGAACCCGTTTGTGAGCCGGATTTTGGAAGAGCAGCCGGATGCCCGGCGGGCAACACTCACCACGCCCGCCTGCAACGGACGGGTCTGTTTCTCCGCCTGGCTTTCCCGCGTCAATCGCACGATGGGCAAGACCCTCTTCGTGAACCAGGCGCGGATTCCCTTTCTTATGACGGACGAAGAAATGGCGCGGATGGCTGCGGAGATCGCGGATTGGTCGCCACAATTTCTGGAGGTTGATCCCGTGCATGGCGCCTGGTTTGCGCTTTTTTGTGAGCGGCAGGGCCTCCGCTTTCCCTCGTTGCGATTCGTATTATGCAGCTACGAATTCCTCAGTGTCGTCCATCGGCGGATTTTGCAACGTGCTTTTGGCATTCCCGTGTTCAACCTGTATGGGTCGACGGAAACCGGCCATCTGCTCATGGAAGACGAGCGCGGAGAAATGAAGCCCAGCTATGAAAATGCCTTCCTGGAAATTATCGAGCCGGACGGGCAGGGCCGCGGCGAACTGGTGGCCACCACCCTGACCAATGACTACATGCCGCTCATCCGTTATCGCATCGGCGATTTGGCGGAGCGGCAGGAGCGCCCTTACGGAACTTCATACATCGTTCATGGGCGCTTGCGCGATTTGCTTGGCGACAAAACCGGACGGCGGGTGACAACCTGGGACGTTGATCAATGTTTCAGCGGAATCAGCGGCATCGCCCACTATCAATTGCGCCAGGCAAAAGACAATGTCTTTTCCCTGCGATATGTCCCGGAAAGCAGCGGGCCGCCTGCGAAAGAGTTGAACGATCTCGTCTCCCGGCTGGAAACGCTCCTGCAACCTGCGGACCGGATTGATGTCGAATCCGTGAGTTTGCTGCCTCCGACGCCATCAGGAAAATTCAGGCTGACCTATAACGCCGCCGCGTCATAAAACCGAACGGAGGCGCGTCATCTGTTTCCCGTGATGACTTTCGGCAAAGCTTCGCGGTTCACCAGCCATGGATCGTTCAACATCGTCGTGACGTTGGTATTTTGCCCCAGGCTCCACTTTGCGTTCCAGCTCATGAAGAATACCGTCCGCGGAAAATTTGTTTTCACGCCATTTAGGAAGCGAAGATAATCATAATCACCGGGTGGATCGCTCGAACCGTGCGGGCCAAATTCAGTGAAGCCAAATGGCTTGGGCAACGCCGCCATTTCCGGATATCCGAATATGTGGTTCGTATCCACGTAATCCGTGTAAGCGTCCAACCCCACAATGTCGACGTACGCGTCGCCCGGATAATATGCGGTGGTGTTCGATCCATGATTCGGCGCATAGACCCAGAGCAGGTTGTTGAGGCCCCTGGCCTGGGTGAAATACCCGAACATCTGCCGCCACAACTTTTTGAAAGTGCCCGGGTCCTTGCCATCCCACCAGAACCAATCGCCGTTCATCTCGTGAAACGGCCGCCAGAGCACCACCACCCCGTTGGTTTGCAATTGCTCCAGGCCGTCGGCGATCCGGTCCAGTTCGCGCATCCAGCGCGCGTGGGTCGCGGTATTCGTATCCAACAGCGTATTCAAGTCCACATCCGTATCACGCAATCCGCCCACTTCATTGGTGCGCGCCGGGTTGTAAAGGTGCGTGCTGACCGTGACGAGGCCCCCTTGTTGCCAATACGCCAGGGCGGCTGCATTCGGCGCGCGGTATGTGATGCCATGCCGGAAATCGGCATAATCAACGCCGATTATCGCCGGCCAATGTCCGGATTGATCGTGGATCCGCGCCGCCAGCATCAGGTTGGCGCCGTTGCCAAAATTTGCAAATTGTCCTGACACCAACCGCTTGTCGGGAAGGGTTTCAAGACCCTGGAAATATTTCAGGATGGCTTTTGCCTGGGCATTGGCGTCGGGATTCGCCGCCGGTTCGGCTTTGGCCGGGTGGCCGGAGAAGACAATGGCCACAAGCAAAATACAAAACACGGTTTTCATTTTTGGAATGATGGGCGCTGCCGGTCGTTTCGCAATCCCTGAGATCGGCTGTGAACGGTCATCCTGCGGTTTGACTTGAGCGCCCGATCTTGTGGCCTTTCCAGCCGTAGAAAGCGACATACGCATAAGCGATCAGCGGCACGATGAATGAATCTTGCCGGCTCCAAACGTCCGCCAACTTGCCCATGATCGGAGGCAAAACCGCGCCGCCGACGACGGCCATGACGAGGAGCGATGAAACTTGGCTTTTGAGAACTCCCATGCCATGCAGTGCCAGCGAGAAAATATTGGGCCAACCGATGGAAGTGAACAGGCCGACTCCTACGACGCACCACATCGCCATCTTTCCCCCGGCCAAAATGGCAATGGCCAGCAACACTACGATGGTGGCTGAAAAAATGAATAGCGTTCGTTCTGCCAGCGCGTTGCCCAGTTGGAAGAGCAACCAACAAAGTCCCACGAGAGGAAGGTAAATTTTGAATACGCTCCAGTTTTGGACAAATTGGTCTTTCCACAACGCAAAGATAGCGGACAGGCTGGAGCCGCCGTGAAGGGCATCAAGCGGAGCGCTGATGGCGGCCCAAAGGAAAAGATAAGCCAATAAAGGAACGATAATGAGAAATATTTGTTTGTTGGCCCGCTTTAATTCGCTCAATTGAATGGCCCCCATGAAGCGGCCGATCAACATTCCGCCCCAGAATATCGACACATAATTTTTCGCCTCTATTTCGGTCATGCCGGCAACGTTCGTTTGGCCAAGAAATTTGATGATGTTGCTCCCGACAGAAACTTCGCCGCCGACATACATGAAAATTGCCAGCACCCCCAGGACAACATGCGGATATCTCAACGCGCCCACTCCCGGATCGATTTTCCCTTCGCCGACATGCGGCAGGCGGATCATAAAAAATATCACGGCGAGGATCGAAAATGCGATGCAAAACATAAGGTAGGGCACCTTGACCGAATCAGCGCCGTGCGCGCCGGTTTTCGCGAAATATTGAAAAATCAAATACCCGCCGATGAGCGGGCCAATCGTCGTCCCAACTGAATTAAACGCCTGTGCCAGGTTGAGTCGGGACGATGCGGTTCTTTCCGGCCCGAGAATAGTCACATAAGGATTCGCGGCGATTTGCAACATGGCAAGACCAAGTCCAACGATGAATAAGGCGACCAGAAACAGGGGGTAGGAAATAATCGTGGCCGCCGGCCAAAATGTTGCGCTGCCCAATGCGGCCAATAACAATCCGATCACAACACCATTTTTGTAACCGATGCGCGCGATCGGATCACCCGCTGTCGCTGAAATGATAAAATATAAAAGTGAGCCGATAAAATAAGCGCCGAAAAAGGCGGTTTGAATGAGCATTATTTTGAAATTGGTGAGCACGAAAGCATCTTGCAGCCGGGGAATAAGAATATCGTTGAGTACGGTGATGAATCCCCACATGAAAAACAGCACGGTCATCACCGCAAACGGTCCGCGGTATGAGCGGCCATTGGCGATCGAGGGGTCGGCAGTTGGGGCGGCAGACTGGGGTGCGTTGGTCATAGATAAATGTTGACTACTTTTTTTGGATGAGCCGAAACATCAAGACATCGTGGCCGGGAATTTCTGCATCCAGGGGCTGCGTGGTATCGCCGGCATCCCCATGGGTCCAAAGATTTCGCAGCGAATAGGGCATCGTATCAAAATGCGCGTCGCGTTTTGAAAGATCGTCCGACACTTTTTCATTCTTCCAGTCGAACGTGATCTTCTCGGGCGCGCTCCCCCGGTTCAAGGCGCAGAGGGCCCAATCGCCGTTGGCGAGCGGCTTGAACCAGATTTCAACTGAGGCGTTTGTCGCATACGAAAATGCTTCTACCCCCAGCGAATCCTGGTCCACGGCGATGACCTCTTTGTTCGCGAGGATGTCCAGCGTGTCCCGGGACATGTTTGCCAGGTCATTCCCGGAGATGAGCGGTGCGGCCAGCATGCACCACATGGAAAAATGCGCGCGATCTTCGTTCACGCTCATCCCGTTGCCGACTTCCAGCATGTCCGGGTCATTCCAGTGGCCCGGCCCCGCATATTGACGGATGGATTTCTGCGCATCGATGATTCGCAATATGCTCCATGACTGCCAGCCTATGTGGTTAATCACTTGGTCAAAGTGAGGACCGATATCAGTGGTGGTGCGCCAACAGTTCCCGATGCCGCCCGCCCAGAGCCACGGCTTGTTTGAGCCCCACTCGCAAATGCTGAATACGATCGGGCGGCCCGTGGCAAGCAACGCATCCCGCATGGTGGTATAAGCGCCGATGGGGTCGAGATTATCGTGGTTGCACCAGTCGTATTTTAAATAATCCACTCCCCACTGCGCATAGGTCATCGCGTCCTGATACTCATGGCCGCGGCTGGCCGTGAAGCCGGCGCACGTTTTGTAGCCGACGTCCGAGTAGATCCCCAGCTTCAATCCTTTGGAATGGACATAATCGGCCAGGGCTTTGATGCCGGACGGAAATTTTGCGGAGTCAGGCTGGATAAATCCTTGGGCATCGCGCTGGCCCTGCCAGCAATCGTCGATATTGATATATTGATAACCCGCATCCTTCATGCCATTGGTGGCCATGGCATCGGCCATCGCGCGGACGATCTGTTCATCCACGTTTCCCTGGAATTTGTTCCAACTGTTCCAGCCCATCGGCGGCGTCAAGGCGTGTTGATTGATATCCTGGCCAAATCCGGAAACGCAAACGGCGCAGGCCAGCAGTAGGAAGAATCTTTTCATAATCAAATGATTGTTTTTGGATTTCTTTTCATCGTGATGGATTGCCCGAAATGTTCAAGCATTACTGGTGTCAAACAGGCTGCGCACGCTCAGCCTGCCCCGGACATCGTCCACACTCAACCCGGTGGCCGGTTTCACCATGATGGTCCGCGGCATCCCCGGGGTGACATGCATAAAATTGTCGGAGAATTTCGCATCCACCCCTTCCAATTCGAGCCAGGTCCACAGCGCCGGCTTTTTGGAACGCAAAGTCACCGCCAAGCCATCATCCGACTCGATGACGTCGGCCGTCAGGCCGGGATCGGACAGGCGCAATTCTTTCGGCAACGCCAGCATGACCAGGTTTTCTGAAACCACCTGGTCGCGCACCTCGAGTTTCAGCCACGTCAGGATGCCGTTGGCGCCGTTGGTATGGACCTGTTCCTTGAGATCCAGGGTTTTGACCTTCTCGCTCTTTCGACTTTGAATTTTCACATGCATGAAATCCCGCGCCAAAGAATTGCCGTCCAGGTCCGTCACTTCCCAGGTCAATTTGCCGTGCGCGTTCTCCCCCAGGTCGCTGGTGACAAAAATGTCCGCCGTTTGACCGGGGATATTTTCCAGCGCGGAGACGAGGATCGGCGAGTAAAACTTCCGCGCCATGTAATGCAGCGCCTTCCAACGGCCGAAATAATCCACCGAAGACCAGCTCATGCCCGGCCAGATGTCGTTGTACTGCCAGAAAACGCAGCCCATGGATTTGGGCATGGTCTGCCGCCAATATTCCGCGCCGATCTTGATGCCGAATCCCTGTAAAATCTGGCTCAGCCACAGCGTCATGTCGAAGTCCTTGGGCGTTTTGAAATAATGGTCCATCATCTGCAACATCTGCGTGTTGCCGTCCACGTCGCCGGTGCCGGAGCGCTGGTGCCATTTCATGACTGCCGAGAGCACGGAACTCCGGTCCTCTTCGCTGGTGAAAGCGCGCACCGTTTTGGGCTCGGGAAAAGATTGATACCCGAATTCACTCATGAACCCGGTCAACGTCCGGTAGGCGTCGAACGTCTTGGGGCCGTGCCACACCTGCCAATAATGCGTATCGCCGCAATCCGGGCTGCCCGAGACATAATTGGCCTGGGGCGCAAAGGTCGTCACTTGCTTGGCGATCATGTCCTTGAACAACTTGTCATAATCCGCCCGCCCCATGCTTTGGTCGGACCATTCGTCCTTCGTCATCAGGCTGATCTCATTGTTGCCGCACCAGACCGCGATACACGGATGATGGCGCAGGCGTTGCAGATTATCGCGGGCTTCCAGGCGCACACTGTCCATGAAACTATCCTCGAAGGCGGGATAGGCCGAGCACGCGAATTTGAAATCGAGCCAGACGCAGATGCCCGCTTCATCGCAGGCGTCAAAGAGCGCGTCGTCCTCGTAGAAACCGCCGCCCCAGAAGCGAAGAGAATTCATGTTCACCGCCTTGGCGTCCGCGATGTAGCGCCGCAGGATTTCCGGCGTCACGCGGTTGTTGAAGGAATCGCACGGGATCCAATTGCCGCCCTTGGCAAAATAGGCGATGCCGTTGGCCTCAAAATGCAACGGGCTGTCTCCCTGCGGCAAAACCATCTTGAGTTCGCGCAGGCCGATGCGTTTGCTCGTGCTGTCGATCGGTGCGCCATCGGGGTCCAGGAGGTCGACATGCACCGTGTAAAGCGGCTGTTCACCCATGCCCGCCGGCCACCAGATTTTTGGATGATCGATCTGCAACTCGCCGTGGCCTGATCCGCCGGAAATATCAAACGTGGCCGAGGCGATTGTCTTGCCGGGAGCGGAAACCTCAAAAACGGTCGCGACCGCCCGGCACGGCTTTGCGCCATTGCCGGTAATCTCCGCGTTCACCCGGACGTCCAATGTGACCTTTTTATCCGCGTGATTTTGCAGGATGAGCACATCCGAGAGGCGGCCCGTGTTGAACGTTTCCAGGCTGATGTTTTTCCAGATGCCGGCGCTGGGCAAAACCGGGCCCCAATCCCAGCCGAAGCTGCACGGCTCCTTGCGGACCCAGGCGCGGCCCTTCGGTTCATGCGAGCCGATCCATTCATAAAGCGGACGCTGGGTGTCCTTGTCCTTCATCACGGGAAACGGCGAGCGGAACAGGATCTCGATCTCGTTGTCCCCGGCCTGCAACAATGATTTGACGTCAAATTCCCAGGTGCGAAACATATTATCAACCTCTCCCACCGGTTGACCGTTGATCTTGATTGTGGCCAGTGTATCCAGCCCTTCGCACCGCAATAAAACCCGGTCGTTCTTCAAGACATCATTCGGCACGTCGAAGTTGCGCTTGTAGGTCCAGTCGCTTTGGCCGACCCATTGGACGCCGTTTTCGTTGTCGCGAAGGAACGGATCGGGAATCTTGCCGGCCGCCAGCAGGTCCGTATGGACGCAACCGGGAACCGTTGCCGGGATCCAATCGATATTTTGGCCGGAGACCTGCCAGGCGCCGTTCAGGCTCAGGCGGCGGGGTGTGGAAGGGGCGGCGGCTTTGCAGATGGAGACGAGCGGTTGCCACGCGCAGAGCGCCCCGGCGGCCATCGTTGTTCTTACCAGAAATTGGCGTTTCGTGATCTTATTCATAGTTTGGAGCGCAAATAGTGTGACCCGTCATATGGCCGGAATGGGCCAAAGCCTAAACACATTTTATATGGGGACAGGCTTATGCCCAAATGATAACGAACACCGCCCACTTTCAAAGTAGCGAAAAATGGTGACAAGAAGGTGCAATCATCGGAGCGTTTCCCCGCTCCCCCTCGGGGGGTTAGGGTGAGGGGTGAGACAACCGAAAGCTATCCTATCCGCCATGCCATTTGGCCGCCGTTATGAACTGGAGCGTCTGAAGAAAAACCGTCGCCGCGAGAACACAAGCCCGCGCCGAAATTCCGCGAGGTTGTGGAGGATGGCCGGCGGACGATCTTAGACATTCGAAAGTTTCAATCGCAGCCGACACCTATTCGATTTATTTGTGACGAAGGCGTGCGCCACCTGTTCCTTCTCCCCTCAACGGGGAGAAGGCAAGGATGAGGGGTGAGACAACCGAAAGCTATCCTCCCCGCATGCGTTTTGAACTCGAACATTTGAAGAAAAACCGTCGCCGCGAGAACACAAGCCCCGGTCGAAATTCCGCGAGGTTGTGGACTGCGGCAGTCCTCTGCCGCTTTCCTTTCGCCGATGGGATGTGCGCGAAAATTGTTCATGCCAGCCTTCCTTAAAAGCCCCGGGAAACTGGCACAGTCCCTTGCGCACCGCACATTGAACCCCCTTGTCGCGTCGTAGCACAGCGAAGACGGATGAGCCCGTCGTCCACCATCTGCCTTTCCAATCACTGTGAAGCGTTCTCTCGCTGTTCCCTCTTCCCTCAACGGGGAGAGGGTTAGGGTGAGGGGTGAGACACCAGAAAACTACCCTTCCCGCCATGCCATTTGGCCGCCGTTATGAACTGGAGCGTTTGAAGAAAAACTGTTGCCGCGAGAACACAAGCCCCGGTCGAAATTCCGCGAGGTTGTGGACTGCGGCAGTCCTCTGCCGCTTTCCTTTCGCCGATGGAATGCGCGTGAAAATTGTTCATACCAGCCTTCGTTAAAAGCCCCGGGAAACTGGCGCAGTCCCTTGCACACCGCGCATTGAACCTCCTTGTCGCGCCGGCTCGTCTCGCCATAGCTTCAGCGACGGCGGAAGCCAGGCGAAGGCGGATTGAATGTTTCCCTGTTATGCAGCAGTCGGGCGAAGGCGCATTCTTCTTCGTTCCCTTAGTTTCCTTTGTTGTTAAACCTTTTGCTTTGTAGTTAATTTGCCACTTTCCTTCTTCCCCTTCGACGTTGGATGTTGGACTGATCCCTCGTCGGCCAAAACTAATTTTCCGGATATTTCGTAATACCGGAAGGAGGGGAAAGTGATTGACGGTATCCGGGCGCATAATTATTCTCGTATATAATGGCGGGCAAAAGCTCATACTTGCGGCAACTCGATGGATTGCGGGCATTATCAGTCGCCGCAGTTGCCTGGAGCCATTGGAGCGATCAATGGTATTCTAATTTGTCGATTCCTTACGCGGAACTTGGAGTAAATACTTTTTTTGTCATCAGCGGCTTTTTGATCACGGGGATTCTGTTGGATAACCGCTCTGAAACGGACAGATCTTTCATCTTCCGGCAATTTTATGCGCGGAGAATTTTGCGCATTTTCCCCTTGTTCTATGCCGTGCTTGTGGTCGGGTTGATCTTGAACGCAAACACCGTGCGTCAATATTGGTATTGGCATGTGACTTATCTGTCGAACATCCTTTTCTACCTCCACGGTTGGCAGGCGCAGACCAGTCACTTTTGGTCGCTGGCAGTTGAAGAACAATTCTATTTATGCTGGCCCCTGTTAATTATTTTTTTGCCAAAACGTTTTATTTTGCCCGTGATCCTGGCGGCCATTGTGGGCGCGCCTCTCTTTGAAACAGGAATGAATGTTTTCTATATCCGGCATTCCCCTTATCTTACCGCCAGCGTGTTGGCGCCCAGTTGTATGGATTCACTGGGCATTGGCGCATTGCTGGCCTATGGCGTCAGGCAAAAATATCCCATGAAGTATTTGGCTTATGGTTTATTGATGATCGGATTGATTGGATGTGCCATCTGGCGTTGGAGTTATTTCGCAATCACCTGGGAACCCTTTTTTCGATTGGGAGAGAACTGCATCTTGGGCTGGCTGGTTTTTAGCTCGGCACAAGGTTTCCGCGGACCTGTTGGCTGGCTGCTGGAAAGTGCCCCAATGAATTTTTTGGGTAAAATCAGCTATGGTTTGTATATCATCCATAACTTTGCCATTTCTCTCTGGCGGGGCTTGATTGCATTATTGGGAAACCCGTCCTGGTTGGCGCGAATTCATGCGATGCCGGCGCAAATTTTCATTTTCACCTTCATCACCGTGGGTCTTGCCTCACTCTCCTGGTATGTTTTGGAAAAACCAATTATTAATCTAAAACGCAAGTTTCCCTATCCTCGCAATCCGCAAACTTCCTGGAGCAATCAGCCTGAAAAGGGTCGGAAAGGGATCAGTTCCGAGTGATTACCCAGGATTGAATTCATTTGGGATTATGCACTTGGCACCACAAACCATAATGCACAACTCGATCAGCATCGGTGATAAAATTAACGCTGATATGATCTGAAACAGATGCGAAGCGGGCTATTTTTCTAAAGTTTTCATCTTACTTTTTGCGCTTGGCGTTCTTCTTAGGCTTCGACGGTTTCCGGTTGATAAACATGCACCATCGCTCCAGTGCTGAAAACTCTCGTGTCGATCAGCTTGAGATACAGGGGCTTGCTTAGCTTTTCAAAAAGACTGAAACCGCTGCCCGCCGCCACAGGATGCATCGCAATGCAGAATTCATCGATGAGACCCGTTTGAACCAAATTTTGAGCAAATTCAACGCCTCCATGAGCGATCAAGTCTTTGCCGGTTTGTTTCTTAAGAGCTATGATCCCTTCAGTCAGGTCGCCTGTGATTACCTTCGCGTCCGCCCAACTCTTTGCGCTCGAGGCCTGGGCAGGATCAAAGCCTTTTTTCGAAAAAACGATTTTAGGGATTTCATTCATGGGCTTCGCAAGGACTCCGCTGGCATTGGGCCAAAAAGAAGCCATCTCGCAAAATGCTTTTCGTCCCATCAGATGAGCCCCTGCCTGCCCCATTTTTCCCCCCATCCAGGCCGCCCCTTCAGGACTTCTCGTTTTAGCAAAATCAAGCTTTCCATCGGACGATTCGATAAATCCATCGATCGAAACGGATATTCTCAATATTAATTTTCTCATTAGACCTCCGGGCTGGTCCCAGTGTGATAGCGTCTCGTCTCTCCTGGGCCGAAATGCGAACGTATCGCTTTAAGCGTGATGAGCAAGCCAAAAGAGAATTCGGTAGGAAAGGGCGTCCCGAGTGATTACCCAGGATTGAAACTCTTTTTGATTTTCACTGACTTTCCGCCTTTCTGCCGCGCCATCGCGCCACTTCTAATTTGTTAAATCGCCTTGAGATCGAGTTTGGCAAGGATCGGGTTCAACGCGGCTTCCCATTTCGCATAACCGGCCGCGTTGGGATGCAGCAGGTCGTGAAAGATATCATGGGGCGCGTTGCCGTTGGCATCCGCAAAAATGCTCCACGTATCGCAGAGATACACATTGGGTTTATTTTTCATCTCCTTCTGGATCAGGGCGTTCAATTTTTCGATCTTGTCAGCCGGACGGCCCATCTTCGCGCTGCTGGGCATCACTTCACAAACGATGACCGGGATCTCCGGGTCCTCCTTGCGGATGGCCTTCAGGATGGCCCGGATGTTGTCGGCCACATCCGCGGGATTGGCGCCGTTGCCGATGTCATTCGTGCCGATCAACAGGACGATGGCTTGCGGGTCCAGGGACAACACATCCGCATCCAGCCGGTAGAGAACGCCGCGCGTGGTGTCCCCGCCGATGCCGCGATTGGCCACTTTTAAATTGGGAAAATCCTTGGCGAGCGAGGTCCATCCCTGCGTGATGGAATCTCCCAGAAAAACGACAGCGTGATAATCGCCGGCCGCGGTTTTGGCGAATTGAGCCTCGCGCTGCGCCCAGACGGCGGGCAGACCCTTCCACGAAGTCGCCGGGCCTTTGCCCGGCAAGAGGTTCGCATTGGCGGGATAATGCGAAACATCAACGGCCGTTTGCGTCGATCGGCATCCGCCCGAGCACAAAAGCAATCCGAGAACGATTGCGGCGAGACACGATGAGAAGAAATTTTTTATGCGGTTGAATTTCAAAACTTGGATCATGGGAAGACGTTACTGGCAACCGGTATTTCCGGTCAAGTCGTTGTAATTGGGGACAGGGTTCTACGGGACTATATACCTAACGATGACGCAAAAATCCCTATTGTTTATGCGGGTGAAATGGGTGTTTTTAGGGGTAAAAAGGCCAGTTTGATTTGACTAATTGCCGTCACCAGACATTTAAAAACGAAAAAAGAGCAATTACAGTGGGATTATGCCGATGTTGGCAAGTCAAACCAGTGAGTGTATTCTGAATTTATGAGCCATCTTGAATATATGCAAAGCGAAGCATCCAAGAACATGGATTTTCATTTGCAAAATATGGACAATTTGCAGCGTGAAGCTAACAACACTCTGACGTTTTTGTATGTAGTCATTTCAGCGTCTTTTTCGGGTTCTTTGAAATTGTTTTCAGGAGGAAATTTCACAATTCTTGCAATATCACTTTCTTCGTTGTGCGTTTTCCTGGCGGTGTTGGCTATTTGTTTATTGTGCGGCTGTCTGATGGCTAGGCCAGTTAAAGCTCCTTCAAACGAACCGAAAAATTTGAAAGTTCCCAATGGATATACATCAGAACAAATACAGAACTTTGAACTCGAAAATTTGCAGGAAAGAATAGAATTCAATCGGGATAGAGTCGCCACAACCGCGTGGAGGCTAAACCGCGTCCGCATATTACTTTGCCTAAGCCCTTTCTTTTTTATGGGCGTCTTGGTGGTTCTACTGGCCGTGTCGGAGTTGGGATGTCTCTGGTAATCCGCTCATCTGGCCGGTTCCAATCACCACGCTGGCCTTCGCTGGGCTGTGGGACGGGATTGGGCTGGGGTGAGGGAGTTTGTGGTTGCGTTGGCTGCGGTTGATCTTCACTTCTTATTATCATAAACTTATCCCCGTTGGTTAATTATTAGCCGCGTATTTGATGAATCAAACGCTTTCCCGCCACTTTCGTCAATCCACAATTTCCCCATCAGGTTTACTGCGCGGCGGCCAGTAATTTTTCCCGCGCCCATTCGGATTTATTCAGTCCGGCCCGCTGTCACATATCAACACATGCGAGAGCTTCTTTTCATTGGTGAAACGTGGCAAGTACGGTGCGTTCCATTGCGTGAGCCGTGAGCATTTGCCGAAATATATGAATGAGTTTGAATACCGATGGAACACGCGCAAGTTGACAGACGGGGCAAGGATGGCCGTTGGTATTCCGATGATTGAAGGAAAACGGCTCATGTATCACCAGCCAGAAAGGTGAAACCCAGCAAAGCACCTTTGCTATCACTTTCTCGTTTATCGCCGTCCCAAACGAAAACGATGGGGACGGAAACGAATTAGGCGCAAAGCGGACCGTGAGAGTCAATCCCACGGCCCGCGTCAGTGTTCGGGCTAAGTATTATCGCCGAATTGGGCATCGCCCGATGTCCTTGCGGATCGGTGGCCTAAAATCGTGTGGAGGACAATGTTTCCTTTTTATCGGAAACGCCGCGCCTTTCGGATTTTTGGGCCATTTAGGGCAAATAATTTGCTGCTTCATACAATCCTTTCTTTGGATTTTTACGAATTGCGTTGACGCCTGGGAAGAAAGCCGCTATCGTCTCATTGCTATGTGAGAGATGTTGGATTCAATCCAAAGCATCAGTTAATGGCCAGCGAAAGCTGGCCTTTCTCTTTGGTTCAATATGGTCGATTTACATTTCTCAAACTCCAAAAACAAGACCGTCGCAGTTCCAACTAGAAAATCCCCCGGTGAGGGCGTCGCTTGCGCGAGCTTGGAACTACAGCGGTCTTTAAATTTCACTTCACCGGCATATGGTTTCTAGGCCGTGCTTCTCGCAGAGCATATTTCAGAAATTCTGTCAATAGCTCTGCCAACAATGAAATCATACCAGCACGAATTTTGAACTGGGGGGTATATCTTGATGCTTAACTCAGGTTTTGAGATGCTTAACGCAGATTATTCGATGCTTACAGCAGATAGTTTTATGCTTGGCTCGGATATTGGAATGCTTGGCGCAAAAATAGCCATTAAAAAGTCGAATCAAGAAATATTTTTACTTTTCTGCCGTTTTTTTCGAGCTTCGCTAGACCAACGTGCAGCGGCCATTTTTCTCATTCGGCTTTTAATGTTTTCTCCCTTCCACGCTTCAAATGAACCTTGTGACCACAAACGAATATGATGTGCCCTATCCTCACTGAAGTTCTTTTTTAGGTCAGCCTGTAATTCATTTTCAATTTCTTCCGACGAAGCCTGCCTGGTGGAATGGGGACGCAAAAAATCTCGTAGAAAAAGACGATAAAACCTTAAACGATCTTCCGGCCTTTTCTTTTTGAATGCATAACGCAACATTTCATCAAAGCTAATCGGCCATTGTATTTTCCTAGGTCTAGGCATGTCATTCAGAAGATTTTCTCCATCTGGCCAACGCAGCGGTTCTTGCCCGCTCTCGGCGCAACTGAGCGGAAAAAATTGGCATTGCAGCGCGAAAGTATTGAAGCATATATCGGGCATGTTCTGAATTAAATTCTCGTGCTTTATTTTCCTCCAATCCTTGTAGGATTTCACTATCTGTCGGCTTTCTTCCAAGTTGCCCAAAGAGCTTTTCGCCGACTATGAAACGATGAAATTTGTGTCTGTCTTCAATCCGCTTTTTGGGGAAACCAATGCGGAGTAATTCATCAAATTTGATCGGCCAATTAACTTTCTTTGGTCTCGCCATCGATTAAATCCCCTAAATGTTTTTTTATCTGCCGTTTTTGTTTCAATCCTACCCCTCCGGCTCGCGCCCGTTTGCGTCGATTGTCAGCTTTGTGTTTTGGTAACCATTCTAAAAATTCGTCCGCTGTAAATTCGTAATATGCCCGTTTAAATCCAATCTCTGCATCGGAGGCAAGCCAGTTTTCTGTTTCCTGCTCAACTGAAACCTCTTGGGTCTCCCCTCCATGCACATTAGCCTCTCTACGCGCTTCAGTATTTTCGCGCACATAATTTTTGTAGAATCTCATCCTGTCTTCAGAGCGTTCCTTGGGCATCAATAATCGTAAGACCTCATCAAGTGGTGCTGGAAATTGTTTTGGTTTTGGCAGTTCTTCTCTTGCGGACAGCATCGCCTGCGCTCGGGCCATTAGGGCACGCCGATTTATCTCCTTACTGCGCTGATCTTCACAATTTTCAAATAACCCAATGGCCTCCTTTGCATATGTGATAGCCGATTGGGGATTTATTTGCCTGTTGCCCGCGAGTATCGCAGCCAACTTTGCAATTTCTAAAACTGACGGAATTTTATTGGCCGCTTCTTTCCGATATTTCTCAATCGGAAATGCATCTAGTTTTTTATTGGTCTCGGGAAACTTGACAGCTTTTGACTTTGTGCTTTTGATACCGAAATAAAAGTGCTAAAATAGCCTCAAGTAAAGTGAAAACGAAGGCCATGGCAGCGAACGGATTGAGCTTTGAGGATGGGTTGCGCCGGATGCTCGCCACGCCGCCGCCGCCAAGCTCCAAATCCGCTAAGAAGTCCCCCAAGAAGCCGCGCCGGAAAAAATAAAATTTCCAACGGTTTTTCCCGCCAGATTCAACCCGATAGTTGCGTTTGGGATGTATATAGTCCCAGGGTTCTAAATTGGCATCCTGCGATTTTTCATTCCCAGGTAGGGGACATCGCAGCGCGCCGTCCCTGCCGAATTTATACATTCTTAATAAAACGCCGGCGCCAGGACATCGTTGGGCGACCGTTTCATGTGGACAATAAACCTGATTTTTGTGCCCTGGGATGGTTTGCTTTCAATGCGGCATTTCGCATCTATTTCTTCCATTCTCTTGAGGATATTGGCCAGCCCATGGCCGGACAAAATCCGCGATGGGTCGGGTGCTGAAGCGTTCGTGCCGGCATCCGTCCAGTCAAACCCTTTGCCGTCGTCTTCGATCAACAGCGAGAATCCCGCCTCAAACAATCCAAGGGAGATATGGACTTCTTTCGCCCCGCTATGTTTGCTCACATTGTTGAGTGTCTCTTTGACGGCCAGGAATAGATTGTGCCGTACTTCGGCGGTGAGCGGCCACGCCGGCAATTGCATGGGCAAATCCAGGCGGCAGCGAATGCCTGAAGCGCTCAAAAAATCCTGCGCATATTTGCCCAGATAACTCACCAAACTGTCGAGCGTGTCATATTGCGGACTGACGGCCCAGACGATTTCATCCATCGCGCGTGTCAAATCGCGGGCGGTGGAATAGATGCGCTCGAGCTGGATGTCTGAATAATGTGAATCCTCGACGTGGCCCGATTGGCTGAGCAGCATGATGCGGGTCAGGCTTGCCCCCAGGTCATCATGGATGTCTTTGGCGATGCGCGCGCGTTCTTTTTCCAGGGCGCGTTGCCGTTCGAGATGCACCAATCTTTTACGCAGCCGACGTTTGGTGAGGTAGCGGGCAAGGCCGCCGACGGCGAGCATTCCCGCCAGGATGGCCGCAGTGATAAACCACCAGGTTTGCCAAAACCAGGGAATGACTGTGAGCGCGAGCGTTGCGCCCGTTTCGTTCCAAACACCATCGTTGCTGCAGGCGATGACACGGAAGGTATATTTGCCGGGCTTCAGGTAGCTGTAATATGCCACGCGACGGGTGCCGACGTTTTCCCAGTTTTGTTCCAATCCTTGCATCTGGTATTTGAACCGGACCCGTTCCGGTGACACCAGGCTCAACCCGGTGTAATCGATTTCGAGGCGGTGTTTCCCCGGCGGGATGCTGATCCGGGCGGAATCGTCCGGCCCGTGGAGCATTACCTGGTCATCCACGGTCACGTCTTCGATCAGAACCGGCGGGGGATACGGATTGGTTTTTATTTTTGAGGGATCAATGACGGCCAATCCCCGGATGGTGGGAAACCAAAGCCTGCCATCGGCGGTGCTGCAACCCGAGGGTTGAAATCCGCCGGAACATTCCATGGTCGCCAGCCCGTTCGCTTCGTTAAAAACGACGCAATTGACGGTCGCAATTTTCCCGTCGGCACAATCGTTCAATTCCTCCTTGTTGACCCGGAAAATTCCGCCGTAGGAACTCATCCACAAATTTCCTTTCCCGTCATCCGCGATGTGGCAGATGACATCACTGGGCAATCCCTGTTGCGTGGTGACAGTCGAGAATTTTCCGTTTTGATACCGGCACAGCCCGCCGTCGAAAGTTCCTATCCAAAGTGTCCCGCCGGCATCGGGAAGCAACGACCACACGAAATCGCTCGGCAAACCATCCTGCCTGAGAAATTGAGTGAGCTTGCCGTGATGCAGTCGTCCCAGTCCGCCACCGGCCATTCCAAACCAGAGATCGTGTTCCGCATCTTCGGCAATGGTCCGCACATCAGGCAGGACCAGGCCCGCCCCGGCAGTTATGTTGGAAGCTTCCCCATTGGCATATCGGACCAATCCATCAGCGGTTCCGATCCACATTCCTTGTTCATCCTCAAACAACGCCCGGACACCCACTGTTAATCTCACGCCATTTGTGAACTGTTGGAATAAGTCTCCATGGCGGACGAATAAGCCATTGGCCCACGTGCCCACCCAGAGATTACCCTGACGGTCTTCCAGCGCCGACCAGATATAGTTATTTGCCAGGCCATTCGTCTCCGTCGCCGGGATCGCCTGGCGTCCGTCAGATTTATACAAACCCCCGCCTTCGGTCCCGATCCAAAATCCGCCGGAGGCATTCGTTGTTACTGGAAAAACCGCGCGGTTCTGCCAATCATCCGTCGTCTTGACCATTTCAACTGTTCGTGGGCGTAATTCATCCAGCCCGCCGCTGCCTGTCCCCACCCAGACATCTCCCTCACGATCTTCGGCGAGACAGTTTACCCAATTATGGGACAAAACATTTTGCCGGTTGAACAGCCGGTAAGTCCCGTTCGGCGACCACAAATAAAGTCCATCCGACATGCCGACGAACAAATCGCCCGATTCGGTTTCATACGCGGACGTGACATATTCCCATCCCCAGGGCGATGGGCCAAAGTCCTGGACGGGTCCCGTGCCTGACCATTTTGCGACGCGGGAATTGCCCAGGAGCCATAAGCCGCCGGATTTGCAGGCGCAGACCCGCTGCACATCGCGCATGTTGGGTTGGCCCCCGGGCAGCCAGGGTTGCAATTTTCCATGTCTTAATGAGCCGAGCAACCCGTTGCGAACCACCCAAAGGTTGCCGTCTTTGTCTTCAGCCAAAGAGGGAACGCCCACCTGGGGACCGAGGCTGGCAGCATAGAGCTTGTCGCCATTCATGGAACAAAGGGTGCCCGTGTAATTGAGCAGCCAGAGCACGCCATCCTTGTCCTTTCCGACACCCAGGACCGGGCCGCCGGGCCAGACATCCGGCAGTTTAACGTCGGTGAACAGGCCATGCTCGAGTTTCGTAAGACTGCCGGTTTCATGGCCGATCCAAAGAACCCCTTGGGGATCCTCGTAGAGGCTCATGATGCGGCTGTCATGGAACTCTGGGGTATTGGCCGTGTCATAAATGGAGAAACGTTCACCGTCAAACCGGGCCAAACCGTTATAAGTGCCCAGCCATAAATACCCCTCGTGGTCCTGCACGACGCAACTTACGGAATTTTGGGGAAGACCCTGTTCGATCTGCCATGAACTCGAGGAAAAATCGGGCAGGGTGGAATTGGTCTGGCCCAAAATCCTGGGATCAAATGATAACAGGCAAAACAAGCTGGCGACAAACGCCGCAGTCCCCAATGGAGGGCAGTACGAAAATTTGAATCGCCGGGACACAAAATAGATTATATTTTTTCCATCATCCAAAGCAAGGCCGTCAAAATATCGCATAAAGGGCGGTCGTTGTCGTTAAAACTGACGACACCTATTGCGGCGCATATTCGAGTACAATGAAATCTACTGTGAGCATTGCCGTTTCAATCATCGAAGACGACCAGCCCGCCCGCGAAATTTTTGTGGATTGGATCCGGCGCGCCCAGGGATTTCAATTTGTCAGCCAGCATGGGAGTTGCGAGGACGCGGTGGCAAAATTACCCGCCGCCAAACCGGAGGTGGTGCTGGTGGATATCAATCTGCCCGGCAAAAACGGCATCGAATGCGTCCGGCATCTCAAGCCCCTGCTTCCCCTGTCCCAGTTTGTGATGCTGACCGTTTACGAAGACATCAATCATATCTATGAGGCGCTCGCCGTCGGCGCCAGCGGTTATCTGCTAAAACAAACGCCGCGCACGGAATTGCTGGCCGCGCTCAAGGATGTCCATGCCGGGGGTTCGCCCATGTCCAGCAACATCGCCCGCAAAGTGGTCCAATCGTTCCAACACTTTGGGCCTCAATCGGACGAATCAGCCAATCTTTCTCCGCGTGAGCATGAAGTGCTCGAATTGCTTGCCCGCGGCTATCTCTACAAGGAAATTTCTGACAGCCTGGGCATCAGTGTTGCCACGGTAAACACCTATATCCGGCGTGTTTACGAAAAGCTCCATGTGCGTTCGCGGGGACAGGCTGTTGCTAAATTAGGTCATTTTAGCATCCGGCGATAATCTCACATTTTAAAACCGATCCCATAACAACTTATGACAAATATGTTCTGCAATCGTTTGCTCTGGTTCCTCCCGGCTATTTTTGTATCCACGACGACGGTCGCCTCTGCTGCGCCCGCGGCCTTCAGCGGGTATGACCAGCAGGTGGCATCTTTGCTGGCACAAATGACGCTCGATGAAAAGATCGGGCAAATGGTCCAGGTGGACCTGAGTGCATTGCATGATACCAATGATAGTGACGTGCAAACTTATTTCCTGGGTTCGGTTTTGAGCGGTGGCGACTCAAAACCCACGGGAGAAAATAATCCTGATACCTGGTTAAACACAGCCAGCAATCTTCAGTCTTACGCGCTGCAAACGCGGCTAAAAATTCCGTTGATCTATGGCATCGATGCGGTGCATGGACATAACGATGTCATTGGCACGACGATTTTCCCTCATAACATCGGGATGGGAGCGACGCACAATCCGGGGTTGGTCGAGCAGGCTGAACATGTCACGGCGATGGAAGTAGCCGGGACAGGAATACGCTGGGCATTCGGGCCTTGCCTTGCCGTTCCCCAGAACGAACGCTGGGGACGCACGTACGAAGGCTACGGGCAATCGCCGGGATTGGTTTCCGAATTGGGCGCGGCTGCGGTCAAGGGATTGCAGGGGGAGACCTTGTCGGGCCAGTCCGATTCCGTTTTGGCCAGCGCTAAACATTATATGGGCGATGGCGGCACGCAGGATGGGATTGACCAGGGAAATACGATTTGCGATGAGGCGACGCTGCGAAAGCTGTTTTTGCCGCCTTATCGCGCCGCCGTCAAGGCCGGGGTCGGATCGATCATGGTTTCCTACAGCAGTTGGAATGGCCAGAAAATGAGCGGCAATAAATATCTGCTCACGGATGTTCTCAAGGGCGAACTGGGCTTTAGAGGTTTCCTGGTTTCGGACTGGGCGGCAATCGACCAGCTCTCGCCGGATTACAAAGCGGACGTGGAAAAATCCGTCAACGCCGGCCTGGACATGTTCATGATTCCGGCAGGCCCGGAAAGAACCAACAATTATGTGGAATTTATCCGCGATCTCAAAGAGTTGGTCGCGGAGGGGACAGTGCCGCAATCGCGGATCGATGATGCGGTGACCCGGATCCTGCGCGTCAAATACCAGATGGGACTTTTTGAAAATCCATGGACGGATCCGGCGCTGACGGCGCAGATCGGGTCGCCGGAGCACCGGCAGGTTGCGCGGGAATGTGTCGGGCAATCGCTGGTGCTTTTAAAAAATAAGCGCCATACGCTGCCTTTGAAGAAGGATCTGAGGCATTTGGTAGTTGTCGGCATGGCGGCGGATGACTTGAAAATCCAATGCGGCGGCTGGACGGTTTCGTGGCAAGGCTCGGGACAATTGACGAAGGGGACAACTATTTTGCAGGGGATTCGCCAGGCGGTTTCGCCTGGCACGGAAGTGACGTATTCGCCGGATGGCAGCGGGATCACCAATGCCGACGCGATCATCGTGGTGGTGGGAGAGAGGCCGTATGCGGAAATGAAAGGGGACCGGACCAACCTGGATCTGTCCGCTGAGAACGAGGCGATGGTGCAGAATGCGAAAGCTTCCGGCGCTCCGGTCGTGACGGTTTTGATTTCCGGCCGGCCATTGATTTTGGGGCCGGCGCTGGAGACGAGCGATGCCTTGGTCGCCGCCTGGCTGCCGGGCACCGAGGGCGAGGGTGTGGCTGACGTGTTGTTCGGCGATGTGGAACCGACCGGCAAGTTGCCGCGCGAATGGCCGCGCAATGACCAGCAGTTTGCCGCGGACCAGATGACCGGCAAGCCGCTCTTCAATCCCGGATACGGCTTGAGGTATTGAGGGCTGAAGGGTTGGCGGACAGCGATCGCCATGGCCAAAGGGGGGCAACGGTTCCCGAGATGGCCGCATTTTGTTGATTTTCATTGAGCCGTTTGCGTTCTGAATTTTGCTGATGCCTCCGTCAACCCCGTAAATCCGGTTAAATTTAATCTTCTTTTCATCTCGGATGGAAGGGCTGATGCAAAGATCCGCAAAAATCCGCAAAAGATCCAAGAAGCGCAGAGTTCTATTAAACGTAACTTCGCGTAATTTCGCGTAACTTCGCGCAACGGATGGGTGATCCGCCTTCGCGTGGGCTTCCGCCGTCGCTGAAGCTATGGCGAGACAAGCCGGCGAGGCAGGCACAGTACGCTCGCCCCACCAGGTCTCTCGCTTTCCAGATGCCTCTATCGCGCCACGTCTTAAAAATGTCTGCGCACTTCGCATGGGGCAATTAAACCATAGGAAAAGCCGACTGTAATGTTGCCCGGCAACAAAATCGGAAAGTGGATTTAACAGGAGAAACAGAGAAAATGGAGGTTTTTAATCGCGAACCCGCCGCCGCTCCGCTATGGCGCGGCAGGCCCGCCGCCGTTCCGCTATGGCGTGGCAGGCCCGCCGCCGTCACTGCGCGATGGCGCGGCAGAAGGGCGGAAAGTCAGTGAAAATCAAAATGAGTTTCAATCCTGGGTATTATTGGGGACTTCTTCGACCTCTTTCAAACTTAGGGGGGCTTTTAATGAACCTTCACAATTTTCACGCGCATTCCTTTGGCGAAAGGAAAGCGGCAGAGGGCCGCCGCAGTCCACAACCTCGCGGAATTTTGATTCGGGCTTGTGTTCTCGCCGTGACAGTTTTTCTTCAAACGCTCCAGTTCATAACGGCGGCCAAAAGGCGTGGCGGGAAGGGTAGCTTTCGGTTGTCTCACCCCTCACCCTAACCCTCTCCCCCGAGGGGGCGAGGGAAGTCGGATCGGGGAAACGAGTTCTACAAATATGTCGCGCCTACGGCGCTAGCGTCGGTAATTTTGGAATGTGCGGCGCGTATCCCGCAGTCGCGGGACGCCTACCTGGGGATGGCTCGACGGAGTCTCGCCCCACCATTGGGGAAATGCAGAATGAAGCTTCGGCGCGACACGTCCGCCTACGCAAAGCTTCGGCGCGACATGGAGTGACGCGCACCCCCCGAATCAGGAAGGAAATAAATTAAGGCATCCAAACGGCGCGCCAGAATTGGGCGGGCGACGATGGGGGAATGGAATTGGTAACGTTTAGGGTGGTCCCATTCAGCATATTGGTGGAGATAGAATTCCAATTGGTGAGATCACTGGAGCTTTGAATGACGTAGGGCGTGCCGGATTGTCCCTGGATGTCCAGGACGACTTGCCCGGATGAAATCACTGGCGCGCTCAATTGGGATGCGGCGGGTTCAAAGGTGAGCAGCGTGAGCGTGTAGGCCGGGAATGAATTGGTGAAAACGGCGGGAACGGAAATGTTGTTGGTATAAATATCCTGGGCCGAGGCGGCGCCATTCGTGCGGGTGGCTTCGTCCTGCTGGATGCCGTAGGAACGGAGGATGGCGGCGGGGCCGGGGACAAAATTCGTCAAAGAGATCTGCGCATTGATGACATTGGTGGGGGTTTTATTGATGACGAGCATGGCCAGCGCGCCGTCGGCCTTGCGCGCGGCATAGGCGGAGAGCGCCAGATAATCGCTGGAGGCGTTGAGGATGGTGTCACCGGGGCGGACAAACGATTGCATCAGTTTTTCGGCATAATAAGTCGGATAAGGGACGTTTGAGCTGTTCAAGACTCCATAATCACCGTTGTTGCGCCAGCCATAAAGGGTCGGGTCAAAATCGCCCGTGGTGTCCGAGCCGTTATGCAAATCCCACCAAACATAGGAATTGAATTCAGTTTTCATCAATTGGCCCATGCTGTCGGCCAGGTAGAGCGCGTTAACGACGCTGGTGGATTGCCGTCCCATGGCGCCAGCGTCGCTATTATTTTCGGTGACGCATAATTGGATGTTGGTTCCAGCAGGGCCGAAATAATCGGTGATTTGCTGGCGCAAACTGGCGGCGGCGCTGGCCCAATCGGTCCATTCAGCCGACGGCGTATCGGCGACCTGCAACAAAAGCGGATCGCAGTCGGGTGAATTCGGCTCCCAGGTATTTCCCGTAGCGGTATATTGCGGATAGTCATGGTAAATGACGAAATCCGGCATCACGCCGAGGTTGCTCAAGGTGTTGAAGAGAATCGGAGTCCAGCCGTAGTGGGTCACGCGGGTGCGAGGGTTGACGGCAAAATGCGTGGCGTTATTTGAATAGCTGTCTTCACCGGGGACGACGACGATGCCGATCTTGATGTTGGGTTCCGCAGCTTTCATCAAGGCGAGGTAACCGGCGGCGCGGGTCGCATAGGTATAGGGGTCGTGCGGCTGGCTGTTGTTGTCAGTTTCCCAGGTGCCGTAGCATTCGTTGCCGATCTCCCAATTTCCAATGGCGCAATGATTGGTGAGGAACATGAATTTAACCCAGGCAGCGGCTTCATTGCTGGTGCCGGTGCCGTAATTGACGGTGACGAAGGAATTGGATTGGGCATTGAGATTGGTGGCGAGGTTGATGAAATTCCTGTTGTTGGAAAGGTCGCCGGCCCAATGGTAATTGTCATCGGAGGTCGATCCGCCCGGCCAGCGCAAGGCCATGACGCCGGCCTGAGACACCAGTGGAAAAGTTTGTGAATCGGCCAAATGACCATCCCATGTGGCTGTATTCAAGCCGAACCAACGGGGGTCGGCGGAGCGCAGGGTTTGATGGGCGTCAACTCCCAGATGCGTCAAGGGCGGCGGGGAGACTGGATTCAACTGGATGTCATCCAGGTAATAAGCGCCGGAACCGTTGGTCATCCAAAAGGTGATCCGAGCCAAATTGGTGACGTTGGCGGCGCCGAGCGAGGCCAGGGAGAGGGAGTATTGCTGCCAGGTATTGGTTGGAAGAACTGCGGACAGGGGAAGGGCAGGCAGATCAGTGTTATCGAGGCTTAGATAAACGGCCAATCCCTGGCCGCCAGTGCTGCCACCATTCGCCCAAAAAGTCAGATTGGTATAAAGCGAGGTATTAATGTCATTCTGATGAAACGAGATTCCCTGGTAAGTCGTGGCGTTGACGCTGATCGAATCGCTGCCGGAATGGACCGGCGAGGTATTTTCCATGTTACGCGCCGCCCAGCTCCAATCCTGAAATCCGTTCGCGAGATTATCGGTGTAAAGGTAGAGCGGGCTTTGTGCGTGTACCGCCAAGACCGGCAGGAAACTGAGCAACACGAAGAGGGTGGGGAGGAGGATTTTTCTTTTCATGAATCTCAAGGGAAAGAGTGGTTCACAGTGGTTTGAAAGTCAGAGGGCATACGACGGGTTCATTGATTTAATGTGCGAATTTTTCTGTGCTTATAATGAGAATGGAGGCTTTTTGAGTCCCGACGGCGCGCACGTCCGCCTACGCAAAGCTTCGGCGCGCACGGAGTGACGCGCCCTACCACCCTCCTTGTTTGAGGGGAGGGGGAGGAAGCTGGCGGGTACGCTTTTTTTATAAAACGGTTCATAGCCCCGAGGCACAAGCATTTCACGCATGGGTTTTTGCAAAGGTGCGATGTTTGACAAGGGCTGAGATAACCCCTTGCGGTATTGTCTGGCGGTATGCGACCTGGGGTAGCTCGTTCCTCGCAACCCCAGGCTGAGTGATTTTATCCCTTCGGGATGAACCGAAGAATGATTGAATGAAACGGTTTTCCATGGACGGTCAAATATACTCGAATCGTGGAGAAGATAAAGGGCACCGGCCATTACAGCCGGTGCCCGTGAAACGTTCAACTTCGTTCAATTATTTGAGCAAGTCGAAGAAGTCCGCGCCGCCCGGAGGCAGGGTGGAGGAGGGAATGGCACCAACGGTGTTAGTGCCGGTTCCATCAACATAGGTGAAGGACACACCTGCGTTAGTCCACGTGCCACTGGTCAGGTTCGTGGTGGATTGGACATTGAATCCGGCCTGAGTCGTGTTCCAGGTCAGCCAGAAGGCGGTACCGGCTGGTGTCAACGTCGTCCGGTTGGCGGAATACTGATAGTATTCAGCGATCTGCCAGGCATTGCTGGCCGTCAGGCTCGAGCCGGTAAAACCATCACTGATGGCCACCGTGGTGTTCGTCGCCAGGACACTGGTAAAGATGGCGCTCTGGTTATCATTCATACCGGGGTGGTTCGTATTAGAGTCGCCCTTCCAAACACCGAAATCAACGAACGAAGTGGGCGTAGGCGGAGTGAAGTTGGCATTATAGTTCGGGTCACTGGCAAAGTCCGGCAGCGTGAAATTGGTCACGGCCGTGCCATTGAGCGTGATGCTGGCGTGGGTGTTGTCACTAAAGTTCAACGCCCAAGCTCCATTCGCGCTCGCCAGATTAGTGAGGTTGCAGAAAATGCCGTTGGTCACGTTGGAGTTTGGCGTATTGGTCTTCCAGAGGAAATTCACGTTGACTCCTCCATTAGTCCCGTTTTCAACCTGCAACACAATGCAATCGAGGGCGTTATAGTTGGCGCCGCTATACGTTTCCTGGTAGCCTAAACCAGCCTCGTTGGTGTCGTTAATGATTGAGTCACCATTAATAACGTAGGCATGGGCTTCAAATCCCGGCGCTGCGGCTGGCGCAGGGAAATTGGTGAGGGTGAACGCATAGGTGGCGGGAGTCTGGTTGATCCAGAAAAAGTCAGCCGCGTTATTGGTGACAGCGGGAGTGGTGATGCCTTCCTGGTCAAATTCATTGGCTGAGCCATCGCCATCCACCGCGATTTGCAAACCGCCGGGGGTGCTGTTGGGCGTGAATGCAAGGATTTTTGGACGAACTTCCGGATTCCATAACTGGATGTTATCCATATGGAAAGTAATAGGATTATGGCCCCCCGTGCTTCCCGGAGTGGCCTGGATCGCGAATCCATTCGCGCTGGAAACACCACTGGCCGCGCATGGGAAATCAAAATGAGTCCAATGCCCAATCATGGCGGCAGTAAAATTGGCGCCACCGATATAGACCCAGGGATAATTAGGCGCGAGATTTTCAGCGATTGACACTGAGAACCCGGCGTAGTCGTTGGTTGTGCTTGGGGTCGGTCCATCATAATAAACGTCAACTCCTACGTATTCATATTCCTGCGGATTAAAGGAGTAGTTGAGTTGGCCCCCGGGGTAATTAGGAGAAGGTGGACCAGACTGGAACTCAATCGAACCCGCGGGAGCGAGGGAGGTCGGTCCTGCGCCGGACACCGGGTTGAAATAGGGAGCGTCCGCAGTACTATCCCACGTGCCACTCACACCATAGTCATTCCAGTTAAAGGTACTGTTAGTCCCAAACAAATAGTCCGGGTTCGGTGGCGGCAGAACTGATATATTGCCGATATATACTTTCACCGGGCCAGTATAATTGGTAAAGCCTCCCGGGATTTGTAATTGAATTTGGAGATGGGCCGCCTGGATAGCGGGAACGGTGGCGGTATAGGTGACCCAGAAATCCGCATTTGCCTGATAAATGGTATTATAATATGCGGTGTTCCAATCGTAACTGGAAGTAATGGCTGCCAACTGCAAATTGCCATATTCATTTAAAAGAGAATCTGAGCCACCAACGACACCCGAAGACGGATCAACCTTAACTTGGAAGGTGATCTGGGCATATTCCGCGCCATTAAAGGACACATTAAAAGCGGGGTCTATTTCTAAGTTGTTCGTGCCATCAATGATGTATACCTCACAGCCGCTGCCGTCGGGGCCGTTGGTGCTCTGCCAATAATTGGTGATGTATCCACTGCCAGAATTAGGGCTGGCGTCGTAAAACTGGGAGGGGACTCCGCTATCGAAGCTGATGTTAATCGGGTTTTGGGCCTGGCATATGGAGGTGAATCCAAGCAGCGCTATGAGCGTCAGCAGGAAGATGATCCAATGCGATTGTTTAGTTGTTTTTAACATAGGGATTTGGGTTTAGTTTAGTTGAGGAAAATACAGTTTTCGGGATTGAGCGCGGCGTGGCATATCAAATTAAAGCAGCCAAAGATAATCGTATTATGGCACATTTGTTGAACTGGTATCGTGATAATCTACCACATTAAATGGCTTTGGTGAGTCGTCAAAAATGGTGACATGAATTTTGGTCGATATCGCAATTAAGGGGAAAACCTGGCAAAAACGTATAAAATCAGTCTCCGGGAGCGACAGTCCACATACCTTTTGGGGCGGTAAGTGAGCCGGAGCCAACGGTTTGACTCATCTGGAGCACTTCAACGTGACCATCGTGGAAGGCATAATTGAAGCGGTTATCCTGGGCTTGATATAAAAAATTGCCCTGATTATTGGCTTGCTGGGAAGCGGTGGGGCTGGACGGATTCTGTTGTTGGGGGTTCGGGACTGTCTGGTACAAATCGTTATTAAAGCTACCGCCCAGTGGCCCCAGACAGATACAAGTCCAAATGTTGCCGACACATTGCTGGCCGTGGGTGTTCTCGCACAACAAAATAGTACCAGAGGGATCGCGCACCACGCTGGTACTATAACCGGTGGCATCCCAGTTAGCCGGATCACTTGAATTGGGATCCTGCCAAAAGATGCCGACGTTCATATTTCCGGCCGCAGTCAAGCTGGGCAGTCCTTTTGAAGGAGGACGTTGCCATCCTCCGCTTGCTCCCTGGGTTGTGTTCACGGCGACCATGGAATAGGAGCGCATGGCAAAAATGACGGAAGCATTCAATCCTCCCAGCCAATTTACTTTAGGGAAGGTGTCCAAGGGGCATTGGAGAGTGTTAGGGACTTCGTCGGCTAAAAGCGTGCCTACCTCCAAATCCGCGAGCCGAGTGTTTCCCCCGATGTATTTGTTGATGTAGCTGTCCCAGGAGACCTGCTTTCCCGGGCTAGTAGTGGAGCCGTTGGCCCAACCTGCGGGTGGATACATCTGGTTATGGTCATCGGCAAACATGGGGAAACCCAGGGCGAGCTGCTTCATATTACTCACGCACCGGGTGCATTTGGCCTTGTTCTTGGCGGCGGCCAGCACGGGGAGCAATAGCGCCGCCAGGATGGCAATGATCCCGATGACCACGAGCAGTTCAATCAAGGTAAAACCGGGTTGCGCGGCCGGTCTCCTGGCATTTTGACGGAGATCGGATTGATTTGAAATTGGAGCGATTTTTTTCACGTAAGGGATTATTTGCTTACTAATTGAATGTGCATGTTGCTGGTGATGATATATTTCTGGCCGGGCGGTGGCGGCGGAATCTTCACGCCGGCCGTCGCCGCAAAATCCTCAAAGTTGGCGGGCATACGCCGATTGCCAACAATCCAGCGAATCAGTGATCTTTGAAGCTCGGCCAAATCCGGTTGTCCATTAGACGCAGCCGCCGGATTGGTCTGTGCCTGGGTGGCAGCCTGCGACGAAAGGGCGGGCGCATTTGATTTACTGCAACCGGCAGCAGCCAACATACCGGCGATGACCATGAGACTGGTAAAGGCAGTAGATTGACTGAAAGGCATGTGGCCGAAAATTTTCATCATTATGGTGCTATTGAATAATAGAACTTTAACTGTAATTTCTCAAGTCACATGTCGTCAAAAATGGTGACAAGTGATGGATTTAACTACGGTTTTGCCATTTTTCGGGAATCTTAGTCTTTGGAAAATGCATTGGGCATGGATTCAAAGTGCAGCCAAAGGCAAAATCCGCCGTTGAAACGGCGGGCTATTTTCGGCCGCGCCCTCCGGCGCGATTGACAAGCAATTAAAATCCGAGCACGGTCACTCATCAGTTTTATTGACAAGACAAACTCCGGGAAAAGTGATTTGCTAGGCCGATGTCCACGAAAATAAAATTCGGCAAGTGGTGGTCCGGCCTGGCGCTTTTTTGCGCGGCGTTCCAGGTGTCGGCAGCGGAGCAGGCGCTGCTCAACGAGCCGCTCGATATCAGCGGCGATTTCCGGAACTTCGCGAACACTTATTATCTGGCGGATAAACTCGACGGATTTGATCCGGCGACCGGCGAAGGAAAAATTGAATGGCAACGCGCCCAATATTTCACGCGCCAGGCTTTTGATAACATGCTCGCGACCCTGAAGCCGGTTGATCCGAACGAATTTCCGACCACCGAGTACGCCGCCAATCCATCGCTGCCGTTTTCCATCCAATTCGTATCGCCCCGCACCTTGCGCATCCGGGTCACGAGCGGGCCGCAATTTCATAAGCCCCAGGAGGAATTGATGCTCGCCGGACCGGTGCCCACCGATAGCTCATGGAAATATGAGGCGGTGCCGGGCGGTTATAAATATGCGAGCCAATTCGGGTCGGTGACGATCATGGAAAATCCCTGGCACATCGAAATCCGCGACGCGAACGGGAAATTACTGACGCAAACCGATCATGCGTCCGATAATAACCTGACTTTTACGCCGATCCTGCCGTTTTCGTTTGTGCGGCGCGCAGCGGATTATTCACGGAGCATGAATGCGGCGTTCACTCTTTCTCCGGGCGAACATATCTTTGGCTGCGGGGAATCTTTCACGGCACTGGACAAGCGGGGACAAAAAATCGTGTTGTGGGCGACGGACGCCAATGGCATCCAAAACCAAAAGATGTACAAGCCGATCCCGTTTTTCATGAGCAGCCGCGGGTACGGGATGTTCATCCATACGAGTTCGCCGATCACGTGCGATTTTGGTAATTCTTTTAACGGCGTCAATGCGATGATGGTGGGCGATGACGAATTGGACCTGTTCGTCTTCCTGGGCGAGCCGAAGGACATTCTTGGAGAATATACCGCGTTGACGGGGCGCTCGCCGTTGCCGCCGTTGTGGTCGTTCGGTTTGTGGATGAGCCGGTGCACTTACAGCCGCGAAGACCAGGTGCGCGACGTGGCCGCCAAATTGCGCACCAATGAGATCCCGTGCGATGTGATCCACCTGGACACGGGCTGGTTTGAAACCGATTGGCGCTGCGATTACCAATTTTCCACGAACCGGTTTCCGACGCCGGCAGCGATGATCTCGGATTTGAAGGGCGAAGGGTTTCATATCTCTTGCTGGCAATTGCCATATTTTGTTCCCAAAAATTCGTTGTTCCAGGAGTTGGTCGATAAGAATCTCGTGGTCCGCGACGCGAAAGGCAACCTGCCGTCGGAAGACGCGGTGCTGGATCTGTCCAATCCACAAACGGTCGATTGGTATCAAGACCATCTGGCGACGCTTTTGAAGATGGGCGTGGGCGCGATCAAAGTGGATTTTGGCGAAGCGGCACCGGCAGATGGCATTTATGCCGACGGGCGCAGCGGATTTTACGAACACAATCTCTATCCCTTGCGTTACAACAAAGCGGTGGCGGACGTGACCAAACGCATCAGCGGGGACAATATCATCTGGGCGCGCAGCGCCTGGGCGGGGAGCCAGCGTTATCCCATCCATTGGGGCGGCGACGCGGAGAGCACCGACCAGGGGATGTCGGCAGAATTGCGGGGCGGACTATCGTTCGGGCTTTCGGGTTTTTCTTTTTGGAGCCACGACGTGGGCGGTTTCACGGCAAATTCGGTGGAGGCGATGGACAAGAATCTTTACCTGCGCTGGCTGGCGTTTGGCATGTTGACTTCGCACAGCCGGTGCCACGGCATCGCGCCGAAGGAGCCATGGAATTACGGCGAGGATTTTATGAACAAATTCCGGCAGGTGGACGACCTGAAATACGTCCTGATGCCCTATGTATATGCGCAGGCGAAGGATTGCTCGGAACGCGGGCTGCCGATGTTGCGCGCGCTGTTCGTCGAATATCCAGACGACCCGGGGTCCTGGCAGATCGACGATGAATATCTTTTTGGATCGGACATGCTGGTGGCTCCCCTCATGCATGAAGGCGAGACGGGACGGAATGTTTATCTGCCCCCGGGCAACTGGATCGATTTCCAGACGGGGAAAAATTATTCCGGCGGGTGGAATGTCATCCAGGCCGGTGAAATTCCGGCCGTCATTCTCGTGCGTGACGGTTCGGTGATCCCGGAAATTCAACTGGCGCAATCCACGATGCAGATGGATTGGTCAAAGATCAAACTGGCGGTGTTTGCCACGGGCGCAACGCCGGCGAAGGGATCCATCTTCCTGCCGGGTGATACTGAACTGCACGAATTGACGTTGAGCAAACATAGCGGGACTTTCCAACTGGACAGCGATCCGTTTGCCGGCAAGGTGACGTGGGAGATCGGCACGGCCAACGATTGAAATGAAGTACTTTGCCGCCATGGCGGTGCTGTGCGGCGGTCTGTTCCTCGCGCGTGAGACCGTGGCAGATACTTCCTACCAGTGGCGCAACGTGGCCATTGACGGCGGGGGGTTCGTCACGGGCCTGATCATGCATCCGGGGGTGAAAGATTTGCTTTATGCGCGGACCGATGTGGGAGGCGCGTATCGCTGGGACGCAACGGCGCGATGCTGGATTCCGCTCACTGATTCTTTCGGAGGGATGGATTTCACGGGCATCGAAAGCCTGGCGCTGGACCCCAATGACACAAACCGGGTCTATCTGGCGGCAGGAATCTATGAGAGCACCCGCGCGGCAATTTTTCGCTCGGACGACCAGGGCCGCACCTGGCAGGAGACGGATGTGGCGTTCAAGATGGGCGGCAATGAATCCGGACGGTTCAATGGTGAACGGCTCGCGGTGGATCCGGAGGACGGCAAAATTCTTTTTTTCGGCTCGCGCCGCGATGGACTATGGAAAAGTTCTGATCGGGGGGTTACGTGGACAAAAGTGCCAGGGTTTCCGCAGGTGGAACAAGCTCCTGACACATATGGTTTTGGCTTTGGTTCAACGCCAGTCGGAATCGTCTGCATTCTGTTTGATAAGCCGGCCATTTACGCAGCGGTTTCGATGACGGGTACGAATTTATTCCGCAGTGACGACGGCGGGAACACGTGGCAAGGGGTGCCCGGCCAGCCAATCGGATTGCGCCCAAATCATTTGGTGCGGGCATCTGATGGGGAATTGTACTTGAGCTATGGCGATAACGCGGGGCCGTCCGTCATGACGGATGGGGCAGTCTGGAAATTTAATCCAAAGAGCGGGGCATGGGCGGAGATCACGCCGCTGAAATCGCCGGATGGCGGCCAGGCTTTCGGATACGGCGCAGTCGCGGTGGACGCTGCGAATCCGCAAGTGATCGTGGCTTCAACGTTTTGCCGGTGGCATCCGCATGACGAACTTTTTCGGAGCACCAACGGCGGGGCAAGCTGGACGCCGTTGTTAGGCGGGGCGCATTTTGATCATTCGGCAGCCCCCTATACGGCAAGCCGGATTCCGCACTGGATGGGCAGCGTGGTGATCAATCCCTTTGATTCGAATCAAGCCTGGTTCACCACGGGTTACGGTGTCTGGTGCGGCACTAATTTGACGATGGCGGATGCAGGCCGGGCAACGGATTGGATTTTTGCGGACAATGGACTGGAAGAAACTGTGCCGCTGGCGCTCATCAGCCCGCCCGAAGGGGCCCATCTGCTCAGCGGCCTTGGGGACATTGACGGATTCCGGCACGATGACTTGACGGTCCCGCCGCCGACAGGAAGTTATTCAGGACCGCGATTCAACTCCACGGAAAGTCTCGTCTTCGCCGGGAATAATTCCCGGGTCATTGCACGGACTGGAATCACGAAGGGCCAGCCGCGCGCCGCGGTTTCTGAAGATGGAGGGGAAACCTGGAGCCTGTTGCCGCAGTATCCCAACCGCGGCCGGAGCAGCGGAACGATCGCGCTTTCCGCCGATGGGGCGACGCTTGTTTTGGTTCCGCGCCCCGGCGGTCCTTGTTATATCACCGAAGCGGGAACGAACTGGATCAATTGTTCCGGCCTTTCACCGGGAGTTCGTGTGGCTGCCGATGCGGTGAATCCCGCGCGTTTTTACGCCTTTGATGCACGGACGGGAAATGTTTTGGCCAGCACAAACGGCGCGAGAAATTTTTTTGAAGCCGGCAAGACCGTGCAAGTGGAGGATGGTTTTTGGCGTGGCATCACCTTGTCGGCCACGCCGGGCCGGGAAGGAGACCTGTGGCTATCGTTGCAGGAGGGTGGCCTGTATCATTCAACCGACGGCGGGATGAGCTTCGTGAAAGTTGAGCCAATACAGGAGGCCGGGGCCATCGGGTTCGGCAAGGCGGCGGACGGGAAAACGTTTCCAGCATTATATCTGGCCGGGGCCGTAGGAAAGGTTGAGGGCATTTATCGTTCACTGGACGCAGGCGCAACCTGGACGCAGATCAACGATGAGCAGCATCAATACGGCACGATCAGCCACATCACCGGGGACCCGCGCGTTTTTGGCCGGGTTTATCTTGCCACGGGCGGACGCGGCGTTATTTACGGCGACGAAAGGAAAGAATAATTTATGAAACGGTTCATCATCAGCCTCGGTCTCCTGCTTGCCCTGCCTTGCGTGGCCGGCAATTACACCAACTTCGACGTGGCGATTTATATCCCGGTGAACGTCGTGCACAGCTTCGAAAACCCGGAGGTGTTGAGCAACCAATGGAACAACATCAGCCGGCAGTTGAAGGTGGACAAGGTGTATATCGAAGTGCAGCGGGACCGGCAGACGAACAGTGATGCGCTGCTCGAAAACGTCAAAAAATTCTTTCTCGACCACGGGGTACGCGTGGCGGGTGGCATGGCGCTCTCTGATGGAAGCATCGGCGGCCAGTTCAAATCATTTTGCTATACCGACCCGAATGACCGCGCCTTTATCCAAAGCGCGGCGGAATTGGCGGCCCGGCATTTCGACGAAATCATCCAGGACGATTTCTTTTTTGTGACCACGAAAAACGACTCGGACATCGCGGCCAAGGGGGACAAAAGCTGGGAGCAATTCCGGTTGGGACTGATGGATGATGCCGCGGAAAACCTGATCATCAAGCCCGCGCGCGCGATCAATCCGCGGGTGAAGCTGATCATCAAATTTCCGAACTGGTATGAGCATTTCCAGGGATTGGGCTATGACCTTGATCGTGAGCCGAAGCTTTTCGACGGGATCTATACCGGCACAGAAACACGCGACCCGGTCATCACGGACCAGCATTTGCAACAGTACGAAAGTTATGAAGCTTTCCGGTATTTTGAAAATATCGCCCCGGGCCGCGACGGCGGCGGTTGGGTGGATACTTACAGCATCCGTTACATCGACCGGTACGCCGAGCAGTTATGGGACACGATGTTCGCCAAGGCGCCGCAAATCATGCTTTTCGAATGGTCGGCGATGAGCCGGCCCATCATGCCGGGCGACCGCGCGGCGTGGGAAAATCAGGGGACGAGTTTCAACTACGAACAAATGTTGCAGTCCCATCCTGATCCAACCATGGCGACCGTGGTGGGATATTCATTGGAACAGGTGGACCCGTTCCTGGGAAAACTTGGGAATCCCATCGGCATCGCCTGCTACAAGCCGTACCAATCCAGCGGCGAGGATTTTTTGCATAATTATTTTGGCATGATGGGGATCCCGATCGAGATGCACCCGGAATTTCCGACGAATGCCAACATGGTCCTGCTGACCGAATCGGCAAAATTTGACCCGGACATCGTCGCCAGGATCAAAAGCCAACTATGCGCCGGAAAATCCGTGGTCATCACGTCCGGCCTGTTGCGCGCGCTGCAAAATCGAGGGATCGAAGACATCGCTGAAGTGCGAAGCACCGACCGAAAATTTCTCGCGCACGAATTTTCCGGGGGCTTTGGCGCCGGTAATTTTTCGACACTGGGCAACGATAACCAGCCGGACATTTTGTTTCCCGAGATCGATTTTCTGACGAACGACGCATGGTCACTGGTCCGGGCCGAGGCCAACGGCAACGCCACGCCGTTGATGCTGATGGACCGCTACTCCAAAGGGGTGCTCTACGTCTGGGTGATCCCGGACAATTTCAACGACCTGTATTCGCTGCCGCCCCAGGTCACCGGCGCGATCAAAAATTATGTCATGAAGGGGTTCCCGGTGCGGGTGGACGGCCCGTCGCAGGTGGCGTTATTTGCCTATGACAATGACACGTTCATCGTCGAATCGTTTTTGCCGACGGCGGCCGATGTGAAAATTTCAGTCACGGGAAGTTTCCCGCATCTGAAAAACCTGGTCACCGGCGAGAGGCTGGAGGGGCAGGCGCATGTCGAATCGCCGTGGGAACGCCGAAACAACCTGGAGGGCGAAAATGGGGTTTCGTTCAAGATCCATTTGCCGCCGCACAGTTATGAAGTTTTCGCGGCAGAAAATAAATGAGGGTCGGGGGGTCGCAGCTTTAAAATGCGGTTGAAATCCGCCGTGCCGCATCAAATTTTCACTTTGAATTGTTCGCCGGTTTTGAGCGATTGGGCGAAGGCGGCGAGCAGTTCGGGGATTTTTTCCAAATCTTTCAAGCTCACGACTTCCACGGGCGAGTGCATATAGCGGTTGGGCAGGCTGATGAGCGCGCTGGCAATGCCGCCGCGCGTCCAGAAAATCACATCGGTGTCCGTGCCGCTGTTCGAGGACATGGCCTGGCGCTGAAGAGGGATTTTTTTCGTTTTGGCCACGGTTTCGATGCGCGCGACGACGTCGGGATGGTTGGGGCCGCCGTGCGTGATCGCCGGGCCGCCGCCGATGGTCACATCGCCGTGCTGGGTTTTCGAGACGGTGGGATAATCGGTCGCATGGGTGACGTCAACGACGAGGGCCACCGCGGGGTTGAGCGAGTAGGCGATCTGGCGCGCACCGAGCAGGCCGACCTCTTCCTGCACATTGGAAACGGCGCATACTTCAGCGTGCAGTTTGGTCTTCGATTCTTTCAACAGGCGCAGGGCTTCAGCCACGGCGAACGTGCCGACGCGATTGTCAAAGGCGCGCGCGACGGCCAAATCGTTTCGCAACAGATCAAATTCATCGGCGAGAGTGATCGGGTCGCCAATCTGCACGAGTTTTTCCGCGTCCCGACGGTTGCGCGCGCCGATATCGATGAACAGGTCGTGAATCTTCGGCGGGCGGGGATCTTTTTCGTCCCGCATCAAATGCGGCGCGACGTTGCCGACCACGCCCTTGACCGAGCCGTGGCGGGAATGAATGACGATCCGTTGCGCCTTGGTGATGGCCGCGTCAATGCCGCCCATTTTGCGCACGTAAATAAAACCGTCCTCGTTGATGTAACTGACCACCATCGCGATTTCGTCGGCGTGGGCGGCGAGCATCAGCCGGGGCGAACCGCCTTTGTTCAAGACGGCGACGCAGTTGCCATAGGCATCGGAAAAAGTTTCATCGGCGAATTGGCCGGCGTAATCGAGCCAGACGCGCTGGCCACGGACTTCATGGCCGGTCGGACTGGGGGTGTTGACCAGGGTCCGAAGAAAATCGAGAGATTGTTCACGCATAAACGAGACGTTACACATTGGGCGTGAAACTGTCGAGAACATGGGGTAGAGGGCATTGGTGCAGTTTGAGGTTTAAGCGGGTTCCAGCAAAGAAAGAACAACATCTAGCATTTCTCTATCCGGGTTTATCAAATTAATGTCAATCGCGAACAATGCTCCGGTAACGCTTCGTATTACATTCCCTTCATGGACATCGGAAACGAGCAAATTATCATTATCCCTATACCAAGCAATCGCACCATTGGATTCAAGGCGACGAAATCCAAGCCCACGAAGCCAAAGGCAGATTTCTCCATATTCAGCATCCTCTCCAACAATGTGAGGTTGTGATGTTAAGACTCGAAGTTTCTGACCACAATTTACTAACGCCACAAGCTGAATGTCGTCTCCAAAATATTTGTTTTGGAGGACAAGGCGGTTCAAATATTCACCAGCAGTTGCCGAACCAGAATGGCCCCATGCAACACCAAACCGATTCGCATATGTAGCCTTATACCAACGGTTGCTTGCTTCATCAAACCAGCCCTCATGTTCGTCGCCATGTCCCGTTGGTTTCTGCTTTAAAAATGGAAACTCTGACTCCTCGCGTATTAGGCTGAACGCTTCTCCCCAACACATGAGGGCGTGAAACGATGCGGAGAACGTCTTGCCGCCGCCATGATTTTGTCCGTCTGCCGCTGTGCTTGTTGCAACGTAACGCGCGGCTGATTCAATCGCTGATTCCGCAATTGGTTCATTACCGCTTGAAGTGAGGCTTTGTTCGTCCCGCTGTTCATGTTCCATATAAACATATCCACTTTAAGAAAGTTTCCAAATAAATACTAATTAATCTGTTAATGAAGCAACATCACTATTTCTTCTAATCCCCAACGTTCTTACTAATACCAGTCGCCATGGCTGGCGCCACGCGCAATGTCTGATGGATTCTGGCGAAATTGTAATGCATATAGTGCAAGGCAATCGCTGCTTCATGGTTCCCAATCTTCTTTGAAAAAGCGTTGGTCAACCGCGTGAACCGGCGCATTTGCATTCTCATTGTCATGTTTTGCCGTTCCGTGTGGCTGGTCGAAATGTGCGCTCGTTCCGGCTTTCCAGAAATGACCGCCTTACGCGCTCCCATGCATTGAGCAGGACTGTAATGCGCCTCACCAACCCGTTCCGCGCCATAAATCTTTTGGAGCATGGCATAATCAATCTCAGCACCGAAGCATCTTCAGCGGCTGTCAGATAGGTCTTATGACCGTCCATTGTCAGTTGAACGCGATGCGCTAACCGTCCAGCCAAATCATGCATGAAGTGATTCACCGCGCCAGCATCACGCCTGCTTACGAACCAGCACGGAACAAGCTTTGTGTCAGGGGCGAGTGCGACCCATGTCCATACGCTGCTTGCCCTTCAATTCTTCTGGAATGTTTTTGTCTTTTGCATAACAGAAACTCCAAATTTCATCGCATTGAATCCGCTGGCATTTGAGATTGCGGAAAATCTTTCCTGATATGCGGAACAGGCCGCGCCAAGTTCTACCAAAAGCTTTTGAATCGCGCCGTGATGCGTTCCGGTCATGCGCGTAGTGGCGCGAAGGCTATTGCCTTCAACCAAACAGGACACCGCCCGAATCTTTTCTTCGACGCTCAATTTATTTATGCCGCATTATGCTTGAGCTGTCAAGCATAGTTAACAACAAAATTTCTTGTATGAAAAAACCACAGCGTTATCGTTTGGAATTTGATGATTGGCTACCCAAACGGCCTCAAAAAATAAAAAGGGAAAGGATACTTGTGACTGTCTGTATAGCTGCAATAAGTAAAAACATTGTGCCAACTGATCCGGGGTTAATGGTTATCGGTGCAACCGACCGAATGTTAACGGGAGGTGATATAGAATTTGAGCCTAAATTGGCCAATAAAATCGTTCATTTTTCAACTGCAATTTCTGGCATGTTTGCTGGAGACTTTGGCCTCCAAACCGAAATCATCCGCAGCGTTCTTCCAATCGTTCAAGATCGAATTAAAGCCGAGCCGCTAACTTGGTGGAAGGTCGAAGATGTGGCAAAACTTTATTCGGTTTTCTTAAAAAAAGTTCATTTACAACGTTCGGAAAACGCAATTTTAGCTCCCTACGGATTGGATATAAATACTTTTATTTCTAAACAGAAAGACATGCACTGGGAATTAGTTAAACAGTTAGCATCCAAACTGGCGCAGTTTGAAGCTCCCTCAGTGCAAGCGATTTTTTGCGGACACGATTTAACCGGCGCACACATCTACGTAGTGGACAATTCCGCAAACGTTATCTGCCACGACGTTGTTGGATTTGCGGCTATCGGCGCAGGATACTGGCATGCCGATTCTCAGTTCATGTTTGCGGAACACAATCCATTCAAAAGCTTCGCAGAAACGTTATTGTTAACTTATTCGGCAAAAAAACATGCTGAGGTCGCACCTGGTGTTGGAGAAGATACTGATATGTTTCTAATCGGCCCCGTGCTAGGAAGTTGTGTTCCCAATGTAGGTGAACACGTTTTGGAAAAATTAGAGAAGACTTATCAAACAAATCAAAAAAGGAAGCTTCAAATTGATTTAAGGTCTCAAGCTGAATTAGGAAAATACATTGGAGAAACTATTAAAAAATCTGCCGCACCCAACCAACAAGAGCCTACTTCGCCTTCTTCGACCAACGAGCCACCGCCGCCAGACGAGCAATCTCCGCCTTCCGACGAGAAGAGAGATTAGCCGCCCTTGCTATGCCACCTTTCAATCCACCAAGCCTGCCGAGTGCGACGGCGGCTGGATTCTTAACTGGTGCAGGGTTGATGACTGGCAATTGTCCCGTCGATTGAGTGACGACGTTGAACGCCGCTTGGTTTAAATCTGTGCTTGACCGTTTAGGCATAGGTCGACTTTGACCATGCCAGCCAAAGTTTCAAGTCCAAAGTGAGATTTCATGATTCAAACTGTACCACTACCGGCTAGAGGGTAGTGGGCTACTTTGAATTAAACTTGGCGACGACCAAAGCTATGACAATCAAAACACCAAGCCCAATGCCACAATATAAAAAGAATCGTGGATATTTTCGCAAGAATCTCTGTGCAAATTCCTCAGCCTTGGAATCTGAGCCGCTCGCCCCATCGTCATCCGATGGACGCTTCATGTAATCTCTGTCACGCATGCCCATAATGGCTCAAACCTGCTCTTCGTCCGCCGCAAAATCAAGCCAGCAAATTCACAATTTCTTCCAGACTCCAAACATGGTCTGAAATTCTGGCTTCCATCGCTGGCGTCACGCGCAAAGTCTAGTGAATCCGGCAAAAGTTATAGTTCATCGTGTAAATATCCCAGGCAGATTGGTGCAGGGTTGAGAGAAGGATCTTGAAGGAAAATATCGACAAAGCAGGAAAACTCGGATAAGGTATGGGCGAGGTTAAAGACAAAAATCAAAATATAAATAATATGCAATGGACCAAGCCAGAGTTTGAAGAGATTAGCCTTAACATGGAAGTCACTGCTTACGTGAACGTCGGCTCGTAACCGAGGTTGCGGCAATGACCGGTTGGATGGTTTTTTAGGAGGATTTGCGCCTCCTCAATTTTTTATTTCCCGGGTGAGGCACCTTCAATTGTTTCACGAAAGATTCCCCATGAAGTCAGGCCAGGATTCGAATGCGAGTGAGATATGAAGCCAACGGCACCCCCTCTTTCGCCTGATGAATTTGTAACGCTTCTTCGCGGGGTGGGAAATCAGTCGTATCACGACAAGCATCCTTTTCATGTCTTGATGAATGAGGGCCGGCTGAATCGCGAGCAAATCCGGGGATGGGTGGCAAACCGTTTTTATTACCAGACACAAATTCCGATCAAGGATGCGGCGATCCTGTCGAATTGTCCGGAACGCGACATGCGGCGGATCTGGATCCAGCGCATTTTGGATCATGACGGCACCAAGGGAGAGGTTGGGGGGATCGAAAAATGGCTGCAATTGGCCGACGCGGTCGGTTTGGAACGCCATGAATTGCTGACATATTCCCGATTGCTGCCGGGGGTGCGCTATGCCGTGGATGCTTACGTAAATTTTTGCCGGACGCAGCCGTGGCTGGTCGCGATGGCCTCATCGCTCACCGAATTATTCGCGCCGACTTTGATGAACGAACGCATCCTGGCGTTCGAACGCCATTATCCGTGGGTGAAAAAGGAGGGACTGCTCTATTTTCGGGGCCGGTTGAGCCTGGCGCCGCGGGACGCCGAACACGTCTTGCAGTTGGTGATCGAGCGCTGTGGCACGCGCGAAGAACAGGAGCAGATCGTCTCGGCATTAAAATTTAAATGTGAACTGTTGTGGGCCATATTGGACGCGATGTATCTGGCTTATGTCATACCCGGGACGGCCCAATGAGTGAGGGCACGATTCCCGCCGCCGAGAAGCCGCGCCTGGCGCCCAAGGCCCGGTTGAAATGGGATGCGGTGCGGGAAAAACATCTGCTGCTTTTTCCCGAGGGAGTGTTGGTGCTGAACCCGACGGCCCATGCCGTGCTGGCGCTCTGCGACGGCCAGCGCAACATAACGGAGATCGCAAAGTTGCTACAGGAGCAATATCAGGCCGATAATCTCGAAACGGATGTGAAAGAAATCTTACTGCGGCTGAAGGAGAAACGATTAGTGGTGCTTGAGCCATGAAAGCAAAGCACCCGTTTTCCCTGTTGTGCGAACTGACTTATCGTTGTCCATTACAATGTCCCTATTGCAGCAACCCGCTGGATTTTGCGCGCTACCGGGAGGAACTCACCACGGATGAATGGAAGCGGGTCCATGACGAAGCGGCGGCGCTGGGGGTGGTGCAGGTCCATTACTCGGGTGGCGAACCACTGGTGCGGACCGATATCGGGGCCATCATCCAACATGCGCACAAACTGGGACTCTATACCAATCTGAGCACCGGCGGCACGTTGTTGAATGAGAAATTGGCCGGGCAATTGCGCGAGGCCGGCCTGGATAATTTGCAGATCAGCATCCAGGACGCGGACGCGGAAAACTCAGACCGCATGGCCGGGGGAGCGCCGTCTTTTGAAAAAAAGATACGCGCAGCCCGACTGGTGAAGGAGCGGGGATTTCCGTTGACGCTAAATGTGGTGTTGCACCGCCAGAACATCGGGCGCATTGAAAGCATCGTGGCCTTGGCGGAAGAACTGGGGGCGGAACGATTGGAACTGGCGAACACGCAATTCAACGGGTGGGCCCTCAAAAATCGCGCCACGTTATTGCCGTTGCGGACACAGGTCGAGTGGGCGGCAGAGATCGTCGGCGCAGCGCAACGGCGGCTCAAAGGCCGCATGGAAATCCTTTATGTGTTGCCCGATTATTTTGAGCAATATCCCAAGCCCTGCCTCCACGGGTGGGGGAATGTTTTTATGACCGTTGCGGCGGACGGGCTGGTGCTGCCCTGTCAAACGGCCCGCGAAATCCGCGGAATGACATTTCCGAATTGCCGGGACCATTCCCTGTCGGAAATCTGGTTTGAATCGGAAGCGTTTTGCAAGTTTCGCGGCACGGATTGGCTTCCTGAGCCGTGCCAGAGTTGTTCGCGCAAAGAAAAGGATTTTGGCGGCTGCCGGTGCCAGGCCTTTTTATTGACCGGCAAGGCGGAGGTCACTGATCCAGTGTGTTCCTTATCGCCACAACACCACCTGGTGAGCGAGGCGCTGGCCGAAGCGGGTTCAGCGCCTGCGGGTGAATTGATCTATCGGAGCCACGGCGAATCATTGGAGAAATTTTGTTCGGAAGACAGTCCGTAGGCGGTCAATGGCCAACTATTTCAAGGCATGAAAATACGCATTCTCGGTTCGGCGGCAGGCGGAGGGGTTCCCCAATGGAACTGCCAGTGTCCAAATTGCCGCGCTGCCCGAAAATCCAAAGCGTTTCGCACCCAATCCTCCGCGGCAGTTTCCGATAATGGAAAAGACTGGGTGTTGCTCAACGCCTCGCCCGATCTGCCGGTTCAATTCGCCTCGTTTCCTCCACTGTCAGCCTGTGGCGGGCAATTGCGCGGGAGCGCCATGGCGGCGGTGGTGCTCACCGATGGGGAGATGGACCACGTTGCCGGCTTGCTCTCGCTCCGCGAACAAAAATCACTGCGCGTGATTTGCACTCGCGCCGTCAAGCGGTTGCTGACGGCGGATTTTCCATTGTTGCCCTGCCTGGAAAGCTATTGCCGGATCCGTCATTCGAGTTTTCCCGTTCAAATCGCAGGAATCCGGATTTCTGCGCTGGAGCTAAAGACTGAAAAGTCCCCGCGCTATTCCCCTGGCCGCGCCCGATCCGGTGAAGTCGCCGGACTACGCCTTGAAAGTGTCCGCACAGGACGCACCTGTATCTATCTTCCCGGACTGCCGGCCATCACAAAAAAATTGAACGACTGGTTGGCGGGATGCGATTGCCTGATTGTCGACGGCACATTTTGGTCCGAGCGGGAAATGATCGTGTGCGGTCTTTCCAAACGCACGGCGCGCGACATGGGACATGTTCCCATCCACGGCGCAGGCGGCAGCCTGGAATGGTTGCGGATCGTGAAGGTTCCCCGGAAAATTTATACCCATATCAATAATTCAAACCCAATCTTACGGAAGGGGCAGCCCGAACGACGGGCGATCGAAAAGGCTGGAATCGAGATCTCTGACGATGGGATGGAGATCTGTTTATGATTGAATCGACGATCATTCCAGACGACGGGGCCGGTGAAATTGTACGGGGTAAATCCGGTTGAGGCCGTTGGGTAGTCTAAAATATTTTGGCGGATTTCGCATGGCTCATTCACGTAAAATCCGACAAAATTGAATGAACCTGATGAATCCAAGCCCAGCCAAAATCCGGCCAGCCCTTCCGGTTGCCAACGTGTCTCACTATGCCAAATCAACTTGAAACCAACGTCCCGCCGGCAGCAGAAGACGGCGCGATCACCGGACTCCAATGGAAATGGACCGCGCTGGCGGGGATGGCGTCCTATTTGGATGCCGGCTCGATCGTGGCGCTCGGCGCCGGACTGGCTTTATTCCAAAATGAGCTTCACCTGAGCAGCGGAGCCGTCGGGGCGCTGGCGGCGATCGGGCCCAACGCCATCGGCTGCGCGCTGGGGGCGTTCATCGGCGGCCGATTGGGCGACAAACTGGGACGCAAAACGATTTATCAATATGATCTGCTCATTTATGCGGCCGGCATCCTGGGCATTGCGCTGGCGGTGAATGCGACGATGCTTTTCATCGGCACATTTGTGGTGGGCGTGGCGGTCGGCGCTGATGTGCCCACTTCGCTGGCGCTCGTGGGTGAACTGGCGCCGGCGCGGGGGCGGGGCAAGTTACTGGGTTTCACCCAAGTAACCTGGTGCCTGGGGCCGGCCATCGTCTTATGGCTGGCGCTGTTGCTGGCGCCATTGGGGCTGCTCGGCATACGGATCATTTTTCTGCACTTGTTTGTCGTAGCGCTGGTCACGTGGGCGTTAAGACGAGGACTATCGGAATCGGTCCGCTGGACGGCGGCGGCGAGGTCCACCCCGATCCCGAACAAAGTGCGGACGCTCTTTTCAGGGGCCAATCTGCGGGCGCTGGTGTGGACGGCGACGATCTATCTCTTTTGGAATCTCGCCGCCGGCACGGCGGGAATTTTCAATCCATACTTCATCAAAACCCTGCACGCCGGCAGCCAGGCGGCCAGCGTGGGAATGTACAGCTCGGCATTTGTGATCGCGATGATCGTGGCGGTGACCGTGTTCATGCCTTTATCCGATCGCAGTTTCCGAACGAGGAAATGGTTGTGGGGCATCGGCGCGGTGATGCAGATATTCGCATATGGATTGTTCCTGGTGGCGCCTTTTACCATCCCGACGATCATCACGAACATCGTCATGTTTGCCGCCGGGGGCGTGCTGGCCGGCGAGGCCTTTTACAAAGTATTCAGCCAGGAATTGTTTCCCACGCTATTGCGGGGAACGGCCCAGGGCATCACTTTTGGGGTGGCGAGGACATTGTTGGGGATATGGAGTTTCTTTGTGCCGATGCTGGCCAACGCGGGGATCCGTCCAATCGCCGCCCTGCTGACTTTGTTCCTGGTCATCAGCGGCGGGGTGGGATTTTTTTTCATGCCGGACACTTCGGGCAAGACGCTTGAACAAATTGAAAGCGAGCGCGCCGGTAAATGAATTTTTCCGGCTTGAGCGAACCCACCAAAATTTCGCGGCTGCGCTGCGAATATCTTTTTGCCCCACTGGGCATAGATGAGCGCGCGCCGCGTTTAAGTTGGACAATCGAATCCAATCGCCGCGGGGCGCACCAGACCGCTTATCGCATCCGCGTGGCGAGCACGCCGGAAAAGCTCGCCGCCGGAGAAGGGGACCGGTGGGATTCCGGCCGCATCGAAAGCGACCAGACTACGCATATTGCCTATGCCGGCAAACTGCTGCGGTCACGCGACGTGGGTCATTGGCTGGTCGAAATTTGGGACGAGACGGGCAAATCGGCAACTTCGGAGAGGTCGCATTGGACGATGGGTTTGCTGGATAAATCCGATTGGCCGGCGAAATGGATCGCCGCCGAACCGGAAATCATCAAGCGGGACAAGGAAGCGACGGCGCCAACGTTAATTGAACCCGGGACACCGGCACTCTTTCGCAAGGAATTCGACGTGCCCGGCCCAATCAAGCGCGCAACAATTTATGCCAGCGCGCGAGGGGTATTCGAATTGCGCGCGAACGGCGAGCGGATCGGCGAAGATATCTTTGCGCCCGAGTGGACGGATTATGACAAGCGCATTCACTATCGGGCCTATGAGGTCACGAAGATGCTCACGCAGGGTCGCAACGCGCTGGCGGCCACACTGGGCGACGGCTGGTGGAGCGGCTATGTCGGCTGGCAGGAGACACGCGCCCGATATGGTTCGCTGGAAAACAGCCTGTTGGTCCAACTGGAAGTTGAACTGGTTGACGGCAAACGGCTGACGCTTGTCACGGACGGCTCATGGAGGTGCAATACGGGACCGATTCTCGCCTCGGATTTCATGATGGGCGAAACTTACGACGCCCGTCGCGAGCACAAAGGTTGGGATGCCGCCAATTTCCCCGGCCAGGACTGGTTGCCCGCCCGCGAAGTCGCTGCACCCACGGTGCCATTGGTCGCCCAGCGTTCCGAGCCGGTGAAGGTAGTGGAAAAAATCACGCCGGTTTCGGTCAATGAAATCCGCCCGGGTGTTTTCATCTATGATCTCTCCCAGAATATCGCCGGTTGGGTTCGTTTGCGCATCAACGCGCCGGCAGGCACGCGCGTGACGCTCCGGCATGGCGAACGATTAAATCCTGACGGCACGCTTTATACCGAAAACCTTCGTCGCGCCAGGGCCACCGATGTTTATATCTGCAAAGGCGGCGGCGCGGAAATCTACGAACCTCATTTTACTTTTCACGGCTTCCAATATATCGAACTCACCGGCCTGCCATCCGCGCCGGGCAAGGAGGCGGTCACCGGCTGTGTCGTCCGCTCCGCCACGGCGGACGCGGGGAAGTTTGAGTGTTCTCATGCGGGCGTGAACCGGCTTTGGCAGAACGGCCTCTGGTCGCAGCGCGATAATTTTCTTTCCGTGCCGACTGATTGCCCGCAGCGCGACGAGCGCCTGGGCTGGATGGGCGATGCGCAGGTTTTCCTCCGCACGGCCAGTTACAACATGGATGTCGCCGCATTCTTTACCAAATGGATGGTGGACGTGGAAGATGCGCAGACTGCCGACGGCATTTTTCCAGATACGGCGCCGCGCCTGCGTGAAGGGGACAATTTTATCGGGCTGGGGGGACTGGGCGGTTCGGCCGGTTGGGCTGATGCGGGCGTCATCATTCCGTGGACTCTTTGGCGTGTTTATGGCGACAAGCGGATCGTTGAACGTCATTGGAAGGCGATGACCGCCTGGCTTGATTGGATTGAACGCCATAATCCCACCGGCTTGCGCGTGAATCAACTGGGCAACAATTACGGCGACTGGCTGTGCATCCCCGGCGATACGACATTCGGCACCCATTCACCGATGAAGAATTTGCTGGCGACCGCCTATTGGGCGGATGACGCCGCAAAGATGTCCCGCCTGGCGCGCGAACTTGGCCGCGAGGCAGAGGCCGGCCGTTTTCAGGCGATGTTCGAGAAAATTCGCGCCGCCTTCCAGAAGGAATGGTTGCGGGCGGACGGCAAGCTGGCCGTCGAGACGCAGACCGCCTATCTGCTGGCGCTCGCGTTCAATCTGCTCCCGGATAATGCGCGCGATCGCGCTGCCGATCAACTGGTCGAAAACATCCGCGCGCTTGACTGGCACTTGAGCACCGGTTTCATCGGCATCAGCCATCTCAATCCCACGCTCACGCTGGCCGGCCACACTGATGTGGCTTACCGGCTGTTGCTGCGCGAGGATTATCCGTCGTGGCTGTATCCGGTGAAGCATGGCGCGACCACGATCTGGGAGCGCTGGAACGGCTGGACGGAAGCGGAAGGGTTCTTCGTGCCGCAAATGAATTCGTTCAACCATTATTCGCTTGGCTCGGTCGGGGAATGGTTGTTTCGCCATGTGGCGGGCATCGAACTCGATCCGGACGCCGCCGGTTTCCAGAAGTTTATTTTACGTCCGTTCATCGGCAACGGCCTTGATTTCGCCCGCGCCAGCTATCGCACCATGCATGGAGAGATCGCCAGCGAATGGAATCGCTCCGGTGAAAAAATCACCTGGTCGATTCGCATCCCGGCGAACACAACAGCCCGTGTTTATGTACCGAGCAGGCAAGAAACAGCCGTGACCGAGGGGGGCGTGCCCGTTGAAAAAGCCGCCGGCCTCCGCGTGATCGGGCGTGATGGAAATTTTTTAGTCTGCGAGGCGCAGTCGGGGGCATATGCCTTTGTCTCGACGTGGCAGAATTGAATCGTACGAAAGCTTTCTGCGGTTCCTTTCGTGGCTCAAAGAAAGTCCGGGTAAGATGGCGACGCTTATTTCTGCTTGTTCGCCGGTTGAAGGCATCTCAAAATCAATCATTCCATGAAACTTCCGATCTGCCTGTTGATACCGCTGTTCATGACGCTGGTCGCGCGCGCGGAACCCGACGCCGATATCCAGCATTACATTGGCATCATTCGCCAGCATATCTACCAGGATTATCCGGGAATGTTCAAACCGGCCCAGGGCGCCCTGAAATATCCCTACATCACTCCCGGCAGCAGCCAATATGAGAACGAGCTTTGGGATTGGGATTCGTGGCTCTCGGACGTCGCCCTGCGGCAGGTTCTGCTCGAGCACGGCACGCCCGCGGACCGGCAAAATGCGCTCAAATACGAACAGGGTTGTGTCCTCAACTTTCTTCAACTCGGCGGCTGGCAAGGCTGGTTGCCGGTGCGCCTGACGCCCGATACGACGCACGCCGAATCCATCATGGGCGAGACGAACCTGTTTGCGCATAACATGCACAAGCCGTGCCTGGCGCAACATGCCGCGTTTCTCACGCAGATCAACGGCGGCGATGCCGAGTGGCTGCGCGATGAGTTTTATCCGCTGCAGGCTTTTGTGAATTGTTACTACAACCACTACCGCAACAAAGCCACCGGGCTTTATTACTGGCAGACGGACGAGACGATCGGCGTGGACAACGACCCATCGACGTTCTATCGCCCCGATGCGAGTTCCGGCTCAATTCTGCTGAATTGCATGATGTACCGGGAGTTGCTGGCGATGGTCTATTTGTCCGGACGGTTGAATGAGAAGGAAATCGGGGACAGCTACCAGAAAATGGCGGACGACCTGCTCCAGTCCATCCGCGCGCATTGTTGGGACCCGAAAGATGATTTTTATTACAGCGTGGACCTGGATCTGCGGCCATACGAACGGCCCGAAAAGGCCTGGGAACTGCACGAAGGCGGACCGCGAAATTGGGATTGCCTGATCCAACGCATCGGCGTCTGGTCCGGTTTCCTGTCGCTTTGGTCCGGCGTGGCGACACCGGAACAGGCGCGGCTGATCGTGGAAAAAAATTTCCGCGACACGAATAATTTCAACGCCCCGTACGGCGTGTATACGCTCTCCCCACAGGAGAAGATGTATGACGTGCGCGCCACGGGGAATCCGAGCTGTTGGCTGGGGCCGGTCTGGATCAATGCGAATTACCTCACCTTTCGCGGGTTGGTGAGGTATGGATACACGAGCGATGCCCGGGGGTTGGTGGAAAAAACCATCCGCCTGCTCGGCCGGGATTACGAAAAGAACGGCGCGCTGCACGAATATTATCTGCCCGAAAGCGGCGAACCAGTGTTGAACAAGGGGTTCCAAAACTGGAATTATCTGGTCCTGAACATGATCGCCTGGTACGAAGGCAAGCCGTACGTCGAGGAGTTTTGAGCGTGAGGCCATTTCCAGTTGGGGCGAGGGAACAGCGAGAGGATGATTTGCGTCAATTGAAGGCCAGAAAAAATACGGCAGGGTCATGGTCCCGAGGCAGGCGAAAAACCCAGAGAAGGCTCTCCATGTAAAGGGGAATGGTTTCGGGTTTCAAGGTTCAGATGTCACGGGGCGTTTTCGCCAGTAGTTGGCCAGCACGGAGCCGCTGACGTTCATCCACGGGCTGAAAATCGCCGCGGCAAGCCCCATCGTCCCCAGTTTGCCCGCGGCGCCGGCGATGCCGGACGCCATGCCACCGTTTTGAATCCCGACTTCAAAGGCAACCGAGCGCGCGGAATTTTTGTCCAGTCCGGCCGCGCGCGCCAGCCAATAGCCAAGCGTGTAACCGGCGGTGTTGTGCAGCACCGCGACCAAAAAAAGGAGCGCGCCGACGTGCAACAGATTGTCACGCCCCGCCGCCGTGGTCACCGCCGTGAAATAAACGATGCCGGCCATGGAAAGCCGGGGAATGCGCGCATCCAGTTTTGGGAATCGCAAGGTGAGCTGATGATAAACGACGCCAAATAAGATTGCGCCGAACAGGTAGCCGCTGATGCCGGCGACGGTCAACCCGGTGGCGGTCCAGTTGGATTGAATCCATACCCAGCCTCCGAGCGCGAGAAAGGCCAACCAGAGCGCGGCCACCGCCGCCAGGGCGAAGACGATCTTCCATCCGCGTTTCCCGGCAAATTTTAGATAATCGTGGAGCATCGCCGCGCCGACCGGCACCAGCACGATTTTGACGATTTCAAGCATCATGGCGACCAGCTTCACCTCGACGAGGGTGCCGGCGAGCAATTTCATCCAGAGCGGTGTCAGCACCACCGCCAAAACGGTGGTCACCGCGGTGATCGTCACTGAGAGCGCGAGATTGGATTTGGCGAGATACGCCATGACGTTCGAGGCCAGGCCGCTGGAGCATGAGCCGATGAGGATGACGCCGGCGGCGATCTCCGGCTCGAAATGGAAAATTTTTATCAGCGCCCAGCCAACGAGCGGCATCACCGTGAACCGGCACAGCACGCCGACGAAGACGCCGCGCGGCGATTTGATGACGCCTGCGAAATCGCGCAGGCTCATCTGCGTGCCCATGCCGAACATCACCAACTGGACCACGGTGAGGATGAGCCATGGGCTGCGCAGATCGAAGTTGCCGACGTGCAGGAATTGAGCCGGATAAAGCATGGCCGCTGTGACCGCGACGACGATCCAGGTGGTGAACTGGTAGCCGCGAAAGTTTCTCGTGAAACGCAGGGCGAGCGCGAGCGCGACCGTCAAAAGAACCAGGGCTGGTTGCCAAAGATTCATTTCAAAACTGTCGCCAGGTAATCCACCGCGATGCCGGGACTGGCAAAAATCGGAACACGCCGGTCTTCCGGCGCGAGGGCGTCCACGACGCGCGCCATCGAGGCCTGGGCCAGCACGATAACTTCCACCTGCTTCGATAATTCTCTCAACGCGGCGGCGACCCTGGCGTCATGCGTCGCGCCGTCGCCACTCATCAAGGCTTCAAACGCGCCTTCGCAAAGCTTCGAGGTGAGTTCAATTTTCTTTCCCGCTTTGGCCGCGCGGCGCGAAATCAAATCCGCCGTGGGTTCGAGCGTGGTTGAGAGCGTGGCGAGGACGCCGATTTTTTTGCCGGTGGCCACGGCTTTATCCGCCATCGGTTGGTCGACGCGCAGGACCGGCACGCCGATGGACTTTGCCCCCGCCTCGACCGCCGGGCCGACGGAGGAGCAGGTGACCAGGATGTAATCCGCGCCCGCGAGTTCGGCGGATTTCAGGTAGCTTTCCACGCGGCCCGAGATCTGCGGCGTCAAACTGCCTGCTTCGCGGATGCCTTTCACGAGCGAATCATCGGCGATGTTGAACACTTCCACATCCGGCAGCTTGTCTTTGCAAAGCTGCGCGAACACCGGGACCAATGTCGCGGAGGTGTGAACCAATCCGAGTCGTTTCTTTTTCATAATTTTCCTCTCAAGGCAGTTTCAAAATAATTTTTCGCGCCGACCTGGCCGCCTTTGAAAACCACTTCCGATCCATCCGCGGGGGAGCCGGGTGCGAAAACCCGGCACAGCGGCGCGCCCGGCGTCAGGGGCGCAATCATTTCCAGCGCCTCAATGCCCAACGCCCGCGCGGCATAACTTGATGTGTCACCCCCGGCGAGACAGACACGACGAACCGGATGCAGTTCGATCGCCCGACGCAGCACTTTGCCGAGCGCGGAGCCCAGCACTTCTGCGGTGCGACCTTTATATTTGGCGGTGATGCGATGATCCGGGCCGCTTCGGGTCGTATGGATGATGACGTTACGATTCATCCGCAGAAGTTTTGCGGCTTCGGCGGCGGCGCGTTGGATTTCGCGGACGGCCATGGTCTTGTTCATCAAACGCGCCGCATTCAAAGGCACTTCCGCAAACCCATGTTTCAACGCCCAGGCGATCTGCCCGCTGGTGACCGGTGAACAACTGCCTGAACCCACAAGAATCTGTTTGGAGCGAGTGGAGAAGTTTGGCAGGTTCCAATTTTTTTGGAGGGGGATCCGACTCATCGATCTCCAATGCGTGGCCAGGGCCGCTTCAATCCCCGAGGACCCGACCGAGAAAAGCGTTCGTTGTTTGCCTGCGATTTCTTCAAGCAATCCGCCGATGCGCGCGAGGTGTTCGGTCGTCAGCGCATCGAATAAAACGACCTGCGGTTTATCGGCCAATAATTGCTGGAAAGCGACCCGGGCTTGTTGGGGGGGTAACGTTAACTTGAGAAGATCAAACAATGCGGCGCGCTTCTTTGTTTGTTTAGCGAGATGTGCGAGGAGATCCGCTTCGGTCATCGGCGTCACCGGATGCCGGCTGATGGAGGGATGCCGATCCAGCCGATGGATGGCGCCGGTGCTGCCGATGCCATAGCGCGCAAAGTGCTGGCCAAAGATCGTGTAACGGCCCAGCGCCGGGGCGGCGGCCAGCAGCGGTATGAACGGCGCGGGAAAAATTTTCGCCGCCACCTCCATCACGCGGCCGATGCTGCCGATCGCGGGCGAGGAATCGAAGGTGGAACAGATTTTGTAGTGAACATGGCGCGCGCCGAGTTTTTTCAAAGCCCGCAACGCCGGTTTAAGCTCACGCTCCATCGCCTGCGGAGCGAGTGAGCGGGTTTTGCCGGCAACACCAAGGGCTTGCAGGCCGGGGATTTTTTTTAACTGCGCAGGCGTCGGCGGCCGGATGAACAACCTCGTGCGGAGACCGGCCAGGGTCAGTTGTTCCAGCGCATCCGTCGAGCCGGTGAAGTCATCGCCGTAGAAGGTGAGGAGAAGCTTGTTCATCCGCCTTGGTTGCCGAATTTCTCCAGCGACTTTTTGAGTTCAGGATATTTCGCCACGGCTTGTTCCAGGGCCAACCCTTCGGTGGCGGCTTCCCACCATTTTTGCAGGGAGCGTACCCCGGCGGACGGGCCGTCCGGATGCGCCATGATGCCGCCGCCCGCCATGTAAAGCAGGTCAACGGTTTTCGTGCGCCGATAGGTTTCACAGGCCTGCCCACCCCATTGGCCGGAAGAAACGACGGGCAAGACCGACATCCCGCCCAGCAGCGGGCGGGCACAGGCTTCGATGGAACGGACCACGGAATCATCGCTTTCCCAAAATTTGTTAGCGATGCCATTGACGTGGATCTGGTCAACACCCGCCAGCCGCCAAAGTTTTTGATAGGCCGGAAATTCGATGCCGAGGAGCGGATGCCGGTTCAACATGCCCCAGCCGTTGCGATGACCATGGATCGCCAGCGCGCCGGGATCGCAAATTTTCTTCGCACCGCCCAGGCCGACGCTGTTCAACGAGATCATCGCGCAGGTGCCACCGGATTTCACAACCTTCTCGTAATGCCGTTGCATCGCGTCAAGTTCGTCGCTGACGTTGAAGGCATACATGACTTTTTTGCCGGTGCGTTCGGCATGAGCATTGATGACGCGCATGATGGCGTCCACACGTTCGTCAAAGGGCGAGTGGGGTGGGTTCGCCATCAATTCGTCATCCTTGATAAAATCGATGCCCGCTTCGGCGAGGGTCTTGACCAGTGCCGCGGTCTGTTCGGGAGACAGGCCGATGCTTGGTTTGATGATGGTGCCGATGAGGGGACGATTTTGCGCGCCAGTCAACTTGCGGCAGCCGGCGACCCCGAATTTCGGCCCGCGGAAATGGCTGGCATATGACAGAGGAAATTCCAAGTCCATCAATTTCAGGCCGGAAAACTGGGAAAGCTCATAAAGATTTCCCTGCACCGTGGAGACCAGTGCGGGAAGGTTGGACCCGAAATTTTCCACCGACCACGAAACGACTATTTCCGCGCGCTGAAATTTGCTGCCGGCCTGGCGGACGCCGGGCAAAGACGGTTCGCTCACGACTTCGAGCGGCGTGATCTTTTCGACGCGCGCGGCGAAGCGTTGTTTAAGCTCGGCTGTTTCGCCGGGAACCTCCACGAAGGTCCCGGAAGATTGCTCACCCGCCAAAACGGCGGCGGCTTTTTCCACCGCCATCGGTGTTTCGATCCGGTATGTGGCGAACAGGCGTTCCATATTTGATCGGCTTCAGTCTAACGATTTACCATCAACGGGCAACCGGCGCGAAATCCAGGTGCAATCGATATTCACGCGGCGGCACGCTGAATTTTTCCAGGACACCCGGGCCGGCGCTGCTGTTGCCAAGCCCGCATTGTTTTGCATCCAGCGACAGGATGACTTCGGGTCGCGCTCTTAGATCGTAATCATGCCGCGCGTCCGCCAGGTCATCGGCCGTGAAATGCAGAGTAGAAAACGAAAAGGCATCTTCCAGCGCGGAAACCTTCAGGCCATTTCCGGCAGTGTCCGTCAATTCCAGCCAGCGCACGTCTTCTTTGTTTCCGTTTTCCTGGGGATGGACGTAGGGAACATATTGCCGGGCGACGGTGCTCTGCCAAACACCCATGTCCGTGGCATCTTTGCGGTCGGGATAATTTTCCCACGGGCCGCGACCCAGCCAACGGACATTTTCAAAGTCATTTGCCAGGTGCATCACGACCCCGATTCCCGGCAGCAATGGCAACCTGCCGAATGGCTCGAACTGATTATCCATGTCCATGGTCTCGTCACCGTGGATGGTCCAAATCGTTTTCAACCGGTAACCGGCCGGCGCCGAGGCGTCACCCCCGGCACTGCTGGTGATGACTGAAGTGATTTTCACCTCGTCATCCGTTACCGGTGTGACTTCGAAGGAATCCACTTTTCGTGTCAGATTGTCCAGGCCCGCTTCACGCCAATCGCGCGACAACCATTTGCCGGAGCCTTTGTCATTGTCCGTCGGGGCGCGAAACAATTGCAAGACCGGCCCAGCCATCTCATTCGCGGTCGGTGACAACATTTCCCGGTCACCGTATCGCAACGAAGTCAAAGTTCCCAGCGCCTGATTGAACTTCGCGGAAAAGGCCGTTCCTTCAATGATCACTTCACCGTTGGTTTGTTCTAATTTCAGAAGCGACACATTTGGTCCGGGCGGCGGCGACGAGGGGGTTTTTACCGGAAGCTTCATCTGTTCCGACGCGACTTCAAAGCCCGCAGGGGCCCAAGGCGAAGCGGCCAAGGTATGGAAACTCACCCGCAGCCAAAATTCATCGCCGAACTTTGGATTTCGAATTGGCCGGACTGGAACTTTCACTTCTATCACTTTGCCGGGTTCACACGTTATCGGTGGCAGAGGACCGGACTGGATCGTATCGCCATCGCTGTCGGTTACCGACCACTGCGCCTGATAATTTGCGAGGCCGGTAAACGAATTCCGGTTCGTGACCTTGATCCTCACTTTTCCCGGCTTCAAATCGGCCGGCTCAATCGCGATCGGCTGATAGACTTTTTGGACTTCGTAATAGGTTGGGTTGGGCACACGATCGCTGCTGACGAGTCCTTTGATGCAAAAGACGCCGTGGTTCGGGACATCGCCAAAATCACCACCGAAGACGGTCACGATCCGTCCATCCGGCAGTTGTTTGTGAAGGCCCTGCTCGCACCATTCCCAAATGAAGCCGCCAAGCATTCGCGGGTTGGAATAAATTTCGTTCCAATAATCCTGAAGATTGCCCATGGAATTGCCCATGGCGTGGGCGTATTCGGTCGCCAGCACAGGACGATCATCGTTTGTGCGCCGGGCGATCTCCAAAAATTTGTCCCAGCGCAGATTCAGCGGATCGTCGGGTTCGGCATAGTTTTCGGTCATCAACCGCGGATAAAATCGCCCAATAATGTCCACGGCAGCGGGGTCTTTGCCCGGGGCCTGCGCGCCTTCGTAGTGGACCGGGCGCGTCGGGTCAAATTCATGCAACCAGCCCGAAACGGCGGCAAAGTTTGGGCCATAACCCGATTCGTTGCCCATCGACCAAATGATGACGGAGGGATGATTGCGATCACGTCCAGCCATGCGCTGGGCGCGGTCCAAAAACGCCGCAGTCCAGCGGGGATCATTGGCGAGAGATCCACGGGTGCCATGCGCGCAGATGTCCGCCTCGTCGAGAACATAAAGGCCATATTGGTCGCACAAGTCATACCATCGGGGATCGTCGGGATAATGGCAGGTGCGCACGGCGTTGATGTTCGCCTGTTTCATGAGGGTGATGTCCTGGATCATGCGGGCCGTGGAAATGGAATCGCCGGTAGCCGGATCAACTTCATGCCGGTTCACCCCGCGCAGACGGACCGGGCAGCCATTGACGAGAAGCTGGCCGCCGTGAATCTCAATCTTTCGGAAACCGATACGGCAACTGTCAGCTTCAACCACCTTGCCGGACCCGTCGTTCAACGTCAGAACGAGTTGGTAAAGATTTGGCGTTTCGGCGGTCCATTTGGCGGGATCATGAATTTTGGCTTCCAACCAGGCGAACTGCGGTTCGCCGCGCTGCGGCATCCGGGCATCCAGGATTTTCGAATTGAAATCAGGGTTCAAGATCTGCGCGGCATCACAGCTCAACGCATTGGTGAAGGCCGGGTTTCCCTTCGTATCAAAAAGTTGCGCGCGAACGGTCCAATTGGAAAGCGACAGACCGCCATTCGCCTCGAGCGCCGGTTGGATCTGTAATGCCGCATCGCAATAATTGGAATCGAGTTCGGTTCGAACAGCGAAGTCACGGATGCGCGCCGCAGCGGTCGAATAAAGATAGACGCCGCGAAAGATGCCGCTTAAACGCCACATGTCCTGGTCTTCGAGATAGCTGCCATCCGACCAGCGGAACACTTGCGCGGCGATCTGGTTGTCGCCGTTGCGCAAAAAACCAGTGAGATCAAATTCCGCGGGAGTGCGGCTGTCTTTGCTGAACCCGACCTTGACGCCGTTCACCCAAAGGTAAAAGGCGCTGTCCACGCCATCGAAATGAACAAACACCCGGCGTCCGTCCCATCCCGCCGGCAATTTAAAACTGCGGCGATAGGAGCCGACGGAATCGCGCTCGGTATAAGCCGTCCAATTCGCCGGCGGTTCATCGGTCACGCGAGGCGGATCGATCTTGAAGGGGTAACCGGAGGCAAGGTAGATGGGCGTCCCGTAGCCTTTCATCTGCCAGTCGGAGGGAACCGCGAGATTGGTCCAGGCGGAATCGTCAAAGTTCGTTTCAAAAAAATTTGTCGGGCACAATTCGGGCCGGGGAACCCAATCAAATTTCCAATCACCGTCCAGGGAAAGGTAGAAAGGCGAGTTGGTAAGATCGTCGTTGAGCGCCTGGGCAACCGTCGCGAACGGAACGAAGGTGGCGTGCGGCAGTTCGGTATTGATGTGGAGAACCTGTTCATTTTCCCAGTCGGGCAGGGCGCCGAACAAAGGAAGGCCCCCGAGAAGGAACAGCAGGAGACAGGCAAGACAAGCGGGCCGGGCGCGGGGCGAGAGGGTACGTCGCGCGCGCTCATTGGTCGGTTCCCGGTCAAGAAATCTCATGGCTGGCGGGAAGTGTTGCGTTTTTATACATCCGGCGCAATCTTGCGAAAGCCGTTGGCAGAATTCAAAAAAGTTTCGGCGGAATTTGCATGACCCGCCCGCCGGGGTTCGGGCAAAATCCTATTGAACCTGAATGAGCCCGTTAATCACCAAACGTCTGCCGATGCTGCTCTTCGTTTTATCCATCGCGGCAGGCGCACAGGGCCAAAATCAGATGCTTTCTCCCGGTCCGGGCCGTTGGACCAACAGCCTGGGCATGATTTTTGTACCGGTACCCGGCACGCAGGCACGGTTTTCCATCTACGAAACGCGGGTGAAGGATTTTGAAGTATTTGCGGCGTCCAAACCGAAGTTGGACGGCACAAATTGGGACCACGCGTTCTATCACGGAACCACTCCGGTCTCAACCGCAGGCGATGATCCGGTCATCGATGTCAGTTGGAACGATGCCACAAATTTTTGTGATTGGCTGACCGGGATGGAACAGAAGTCCGGGAAAATCTCCACCAATGAATCCTATCGCCTGCCGACCGATGACGAGTGGAGCGATGCGGTGGGGATCGGCGGCCGGGAGACGGGCGCAACGCCAAAGGAAAAGAGCGCCAAACTCAAAGAGGTTTATCCGTGGGGAACCCAATTTCCACCGCCGCCCCATGCGGGAAATTTTGCCGACCAGGCGGCACTGGATTATTTCACCAATTGGCCGCACATCACGAATTACGACGATGGTTACGTGACGACTGCGCCGGCCGGCAGTTTTAACGCGAATCAATCCGGCATCTACGATCTCTCCGGCAACGCGATGGAATGGTGCGGGGATTTTTATGATGCTTCGCACAAGCAGCGGGTGTTGCGCGGCGGCGCATGGATCAATTGCGGGCCCAAGACGCTCCTGTCATCTTATCGCGAACACGTTTCCCCGGAACGGTCCAGTGTGGCGACCGGATTTCGCTGCGTCCTGGACGGGCAAACGGCGCCGGTGGAGAAATAAAAAAATCTTTATGAACAAAATCACGAAAAATTTTCTGAATCATTGCGCCATCCTTTTGGGCGCAGTGGCCGCGCTGACGCACCCGTCCAATATGTATGCCGAGACGAACATGGTGAGCGATTCCAGGATCATTGATACGAATACGCTCGCGCAATGGTCCGCGCCATTTCGCAACTGGCATTATTGGCCGACCCACGTCATTCCCGCAGTCCCGCCGTTGCCGGGCGCGACGAACATCCTGGGTACGGACATCGCCACCGTGTTCCAAATCCCCGGCGATGACAAATGGTACATGAGTTTTGTCGGCTACGATGGCAGCGGGTACCAAACGTACATCGCGGAAAGCACGAACCTGGTCGATTGGGGAAATTATCAACTGGCGATGGGTTACGGCCCGACGAATGAATTCGACCAGGGCGGCGTCACGCTCGGCGGGTTTTTGTTGCAATCGTACGACCTGAAAGCGCCGCGTCTGTTGCAGCGGCGTGATGGGAAATATTGGTCGATGTACGGGTCCTATTCGAAGCGGGGCGGCTATGAACAGCATCCCATCGGGGAAGGTTTGGCGATGAGCGACGACGGTTTGCATTGGCAACCGGCGCTCACCAATCCGGTGGTGTCACTCGCCGACCCGGATACCGCCCAATGGGAAAGCAACCGCATCTATCAGCCCTGGCTTCTGGAATATCGCGGACGCTTTTTTGATTTTTACAATGCCGCATATAAGAGCCATGAGCAAAGCGGGGTCGCCTTTTCAACCGATCTGACCAACTGGATCCGTTATCCAGGCAACCCGATCATCCATAATCGTCCGGGCGGTTACGATGCCGGCTTTTGTTCCGATCCCAAGGTGTATCGCGATGGCGATCACTGGACGATGTTCTATTTTGGCGTGGGCCACGGCGGCGCGCACATCATGATCGCTTTTTCCCGCGACCTGGTAAATTGGACGCCGGATCCCGCTCCGCTTTACAAGTCAGGGGGAAATCCGAGCGGTTTGGACAAGCAGTATGCGCATAAGACCACGCTGGTGTATAATCCGAAGAACGACACGTTTTATATGTTCTACTGCGCGACGCCCGGCAAAAAAGGCTCCATCACCGGCGGGCGCGGCATCGGGTTGATCACGAGCAAACCATTGGATCCGCATCAGGAATAACTTTGCCGGCGCGTGCCGAATTTGTCGGCGGCGACCGCGGCAAGGATCACGAAGCCCTTGATGACCTGTTGCCAGAACGGCGAGATGTCGAGCAGGAACAGGCCGTTGTTCAAAACGCCGATGATGAGGCAGCCGAGCACGGTGCCCAAGATCGAACCCTCCCCGCCGCTCAACGAGGTTCCGCCGATGACGACGGCGGCGATGGAATCGAGTTCATATCCCTCACCGGCTTTGGGGTCGGCGGCGTCAAGCCGCGCAGTCACGATCAATCCGCCGATGGCCGCGAGCGCGCCGGTCAACGCATAGACCCAAAGCTTGATGCGATCGACGTTGATGCCGGAGAACGCCGCGGCCTTTTCACTGCCGCCCACGGCATAGATGTAGCGGCCAAGAATGGTGCGGCGGGTGACGAGATAAAAGAAGGCGACCAGCGCCGCTGAAATCCATACGGCCATGGGAATGCCCAGGAAAAATCCCGCGCCCATGAAATCGAATTTTGTTCCCAGATCGGTCACGGGAAATCCTCCGGTCCACAGCATGGTCAAACCGCGCGCGATGCTCAACATTCCGAGGGTGGCGACAAACGGAGGCAGGCGAAATTTGGTGATGACCAACCCGTTGAACCAGCCGAGCACAAAGCCGGCAAGGATTCCCGCAAGGACCGCCCCGAAGACGGTGAATTGCACGGCCAGCCCGAACCGGCCCAGGATGATCCCATTTTTGAGCAGGCCCGCGGCAAATGCGCCCGCAAAGGCAAGGATGGCGCCGACGGATAGATCGATGCCGCCGGTGAGGATCACCAGCGTCATGCCGAGGGACAGGCAAAGGTTCACGGAGATCTGCAGGAGGATGTTACGCCCGTTGGCGAACGTCAGGAATTTGTCCGACATCAGGCTCAACACGAGGACCATGACCACGAGCGCGACGAGCGGCTGAAGTTTTTTGATGATTTCCTTTTTGTTCATGGGGTGAGCGTTTGGATCGGGATCACCTTCAATGGTTTCAGGTCGGTGGACTCATCATCCACCTCGGCGCAGCCGGCGAAGGAAATGGTTTCGCCGGGCTTTGCCTGGCCGCGCAGTTGGGGAATCACATTCGTCTCAACGATCCGGTCGAGGGCGGCTGAGAGATCGTTGAAATCCTGGGAATTGGGATAATCGTTCACGTTCAACAAACCTGTGCCGTCGCGGAGCGCGTCGCCGAAGACCAGGCCGGTTTCCAGGGCAACTTCCGCGTTGGTCGAATCTTTTGAGATCGCCAGGGAAATCTCATCGTCCGAAATGGAGACAACTTTTCCATCGCCCCGCAGAAAATAATAATAATTTTCATCCAGCCCGAGGCTCCGGGAATATTTCTTCTTCGCCGCCGGGGGATCGTTTTGGATCGCGGACAAAAGTTCCCGGGCGGGGACGGCTTTATCGAGCGATGGCAACAAACGGTTCGTCCAGAAAGTTCCGGCGAATCGCGTGGTGTCAAAAGCTTTCGCTTTTTGTTCCGCCGCAGCGGTCTTGAGCGGCACGAGATGAAACGGCGGGAAAAGACCGCAAACGGCGGCAGCGACTGCGATCGCGATGATCCAGGTGACGGCGCGCATCAGAAATTATTTCTTCCCGTAATCGGAATATTTGGCCACGTTGGCCTGGGTCACCAGCTCGACGGGCACGGGAATTTTTTGCGGGAAATCACGCTTGCCCTTGAGGTAGGCATCGGCGAATTCAGCGGACTTGCGCGCCATGACTTTGGGAAACTGCATCCCCGTCGCCTCGATTTTTCCCTGGGCGATCAATTTCACAACATCGTCCGCACCGTCGAACCCGAAGACCTTCACCTGCCGGTCTTTGCCGGTGGCGACCAGGGCCTGATACGCACCCATCGCCATCGCATCGTTGCCGCAAAAAACGGCTTTGATGTCCGGATGCGCCTGCAAGATCGAGGTCATGACATCGAGTCCTTTGGCGCGGTCAAAATCCGCGCTTTGCTGCGCAACCATTTTCAAACCGGGAAAGCGGTCCACCACGCTGTGAAAGCCTTTCGAACGGTTCCAGGTATTGTTGTCACCGACGATGCCGAGCAGTTCGGCATATTCGCCCTGCTGACCGACGGTCTTGATGAAATATTCGCCGATCTTTACCGAGCCGGAATAACTGTCCGACAGCATCTGCGAGGTGGCGGCGTTCGTGGAATTGATCTCTCGATCGATGCAGAAAACAGGAATGCCCGCGGCTTTGGCCTTCAAAACATTCGCCACCGACCCGTTGGCATCCGTGGGGTTGAACAGGATCGCCTGGTAACCGGCGGCGATGAGGTCGTCAAAATTGGCGGCTTCCTTCGCCGTATCATTCTGCGAATCAAAAATCGTGGCGTCATAGCCCAGTTCGTCCGCGCGATCTTTGGCGGTTTGCGCCAGCACGACAAACCACGGATTATTGAGAGTGGAGATGACCACGGCGATTTTTTGTTTTGGCGCGGATTGCGCGTTCACGGTCCGGGTGAACAGCAAGGCGACCGTCGCGATCAGAACGGCGCCGGCCAATTTGAGCCAATGGGTTTTCATATGTTTTCTTAGTTTGATTTGACCTATAAAACTCGTTTTACCGCCCGTTTCCAGCCGGCGTGATTGGTTTCAACCAGCTTCAAATCCATCCGGGGACGGAAAATTTTGTGCCGGTGCGGCAATTTCGACAACTCATCGACAGATTTGCATATTTTCAGGGCAAGCAAACCTTTCATCGCCGCGCCCCAGGCGGAACTTTCGGCGACCTCGGCAACTTTCAATGCCGCGCCAGTCATATCGGAGGTGAATTGCATGAGGAATTTATCGCGCGTGGGTCCGCCATCGGCATGAAGCGTTTGCAATTTGATCTTCGCCTCGGCGCGCATCATATCCAGCGCGTCGCGGACCTGATAGGCGATGGATTCTTCAGCCGCCCGGGCAATTTGCGCTTTGCTGGTATGGGCCGTCATGCCCAGGATCGCCGCGCGGGCATCCGGCGACCAATACGGCGCGCTCAATCCCGCGAACGCAGGCACGAGGTAGACGCCGCCATTATTGTCCAGGCTGGCAGCCAATTTTTCGATTTCGGCAGAGTTTTTAATGAATCCCAGTTGATTCTTCAGCCATTCAATCGTCGCGGCGGAAAAATTGATGATGCCTTCATAGGCATAGACGGGTTTTCCCCGATGGACCCAGGCCAGCGCGGTGACCGCCCCGCCTTTTGACGGGCGATATTTCCCGCCGATGTTCAACAGGATGGAGGTGCCGGTGCCAAAGGTTGCCTTGGCTGTGCCCGGCAAAAAACATCGTTGCGCGAACAGGGAAGCCTGGGAATCGCCCATGACCCCGGCGATAGGAATTTTTCCAGGCAAAATCCCGTGTGCATCCGTGAGGCCAAAACGCGTCGCGCTCTCGCGAACTTCTGGCAGCGCGCGCGGTGGCACCTTGAACATCTTGCAGAGATCTGAATCCCAGCGGAGTTTGCCGATATCGAACAGGAGAGTCCGGCTGGCATTGGTGGAATCTGTCGCAAAAACTTCCCCGCCGGTCAGCCGATGGATCAAATAGACATCCATAGTGCCGATGACAGCGCGGCCGGTCTTCAATTTCGCCGCGAGCGCGGGTTTATTTTCGACGAGCCAGCGGATTTTTGACGCGGAGAAATAGGCATCGATCTTCAAACCGGTTTTCGCCCGGACAAAACCTTCGCGCCCTTGCGCCCGAAGTTTCCCGCAGATCGCATCTCCGCGCCGATCCTGCCAAACGATAGCGTTATGCGCGGGCTTGCCGGTCTTGCGATCAAAGATCACGACGGTCTCGCGCTGGTTCGCGATGCTCAAGCCGGCGAGTTTTGAAATCCGCTTTGGATTGCGCCGGACGATCTGGCGAATGACCGAGAGGACGTTTTGCCAGATCTCTTCCGCGTCATGTTCGAGCCAGCCGGGCTGCGGATAAATTTGACGGTGGGCGCGCGAAGTTTTATCGAGGATGTTGCCGCGCGCATCGAAAAGAACCGCTTTGGTCGCGGAGGTGCTCTGGTCGATGGCGAGGATCAAACTCATTTCAAAAGGTCCAAAGCAGTTTTAGCCAACCCTTCCATGGAAATCCCGTAATGGCGAAAAATATCGGCCTGGGCACCGGTGACCGTATCTTCATCAGGAATGCCGACAATTTTGAAGGGCAAAGGCACACCGGCTTGCATCAGGATTGAAGCGCAGGCTTCGCCAAGTCCTCCATGGACGCTGTGTTCCTCGACGGTGACGAGCGCACGACATTCGCGCCCCGCCTTCAAAACGGTGTCCGCATCCAAAGGCTTCACGGTATGCATGGAAATCACGCGGCAATTCAAACCGCGCCCGGCGAGGTGGGCGGCGGCGAGCATCGCATGGGCCACGGTTTCGCCAGTCGCAATGAAGGCAACATCGTTGCCATCCCGCAATCGAATAGCTTTACCGATCTCAAATGGCGCATCAGGCTTGTGCAGATGGAGCATCGCGGCTTTGCCGAAGCGGACATAGACCGGCCTGGTTGATTTCGCGGCGGCGCGAATGGCTTCGCGCGTTTCAAAATTATCCGCCGGGACGACGATGGAAATATTATGGATCGCGCGCAGCACCGCGAAGTCATGAAGTGAATGATGGGTCGTGCCGAGCGCACCGTAACTCACGCCGGCGCTGATGGCGATGAGGGTGGCGGGAACATCGGAATAACAGAGGTCATTCTTGATCTGTTCAAGCGAACGCGCGGAGAGAAAGCACGCCGGGGAAACACCAAAAGATTTTTTCCCGCAGGCGGCCAGGCCGGCGGTGATGCCGACGAGATTTTGCTCGGCGATCCCGACCTCAACGAGCTGTTTGGGCAACGCTTTCGCGAAGGGGGCGAGCTTGCCGGAGCCGCGCGAGTCGCTCGTGACGGCGATGATGTGGGGATTCGCTTTCGCAAGCTCTTCGAGGGTCGCGGCGAATTCATCGAGATTGGCGCGGCCGATCTTCAGGCCAAGTTTTTCCGCCATCGCTTTTGCGGCAGGCGTGAACAAAGATGGGGCAGGGGCGCTCATTTGCCCTCCTTCATTTTGGCTTCCAGAGCATCGAGCTCGGCGAGGGCCTGTTTCAATTCAGCGTCCGCAGGGACACCGTGATGCCATTTGGCCACATCCTCCATAAAACTTACGCCCCGGCCTTTGATCGTATTCGCAATGATACATGTTGGTTTTCCGGTTTCCAATGGCTGGCTCAATGCCGCGGTCAATTCAGCAAAATCATGGCCGTTCACGGCTTTCACGGCCCAGCCGAATGCCCGGAATTTTTCATCGATCGGCTCGCTGCTCATCACATCGCGGGTGCGGCCGGAGATCTGGAGCGTATTGTGGTCGATGATCGCGGTGAGATTATCCAGTTTATAATGCGCCGCGGCCATGGCGGCTTCCCAGTTCGAACCTTCGGCGAGTTCACCGTCTCCGAGCAGGGTGAAAACGCGATATGCCGCGGAATCCATTTTCCCGGCGATCGCCATGCCGACGCAGATCGGCAGGCCATGTCCAAGGGCGCCGGTATTCATCTCAATTCCCGGGACGTGCCGCGTAGGATGGCCGATAAAATGCGACTGGTAGTGGCAGATCGTTTTCAATTCCGCTTCCGGAAAAAATCCGCGGTCGGCCAGCACCGTGTAGAGCGCCTCGACGGAATGTCCCTTGCTCTGGACATAACGGTCGCGCGCGGGGCTGGAAAAATTCTGGGGCGAGACGTTGAGGATGCGATTATAGAGGACGTTGAGAATGTCGAGGCAGGAGAGGCCGCCGCCGGTATGGCCGGCGCCGGCGTCCACGATGGCTTCGAGCAATCGTTTGCGCAGGCGGACGGATTTAAGCTGGAGGTCGCGGTCGGTCATGGATGATCCAAAGGGAATCAACTTTTGCTGGAGGAGCCGCCATGGTGGCAGTGTCCATGATAGTGAGTTTCCCAACCGAAATAATTTCCGAACGCTTCGGCCAGGATTTCCGCCGAGTGCGATTGGGTCATGACGACATGATGTTCAAATCCTTTTTTGCAGACGTGGTGCATGAGTTTTTGGAGATTGGGGATTTTGGCGACGGCGCGATTGCCGAACGTGGCCAGGGTGTCATTGGTCAATTCACCTTCTCCCACGTAAGTGCGGATCCTGCCATCGGTATCGGCGGTGGTGATGCGGCCAAACGTCAACGGCCCGGCCGGCGTGCGGCCTTCGAGCGCGCCATAGGTGTTTTCCACGCCCAGGATGCTGCCAAGAATCGGCGCGGTGGCGATCTTGATGTCGGGCAGAAAGCTTTTTGCCCAATTGCCGCAATGGAACAACACGCATTTATCATCGTCCTCCGCGTAGTTATTATTCCAATCGACGAGCGCGGCGGGCGTGCCGCCGGCGAGTTGCATGGCGTACATCGTGAGGACGCCCGTCACATCCACTTCGCAGGCGCTGGGCAGGAACTTTTCGCTCATCATGCTCATCAACGTGCAAACGTTGCAGCCGAAATTTTGTTGGACGGACGTCCAGCACTGGATGGCGGTGGCGTCGATCGCGTTCGCGTCCATCCACTCCGTCAAGATCACCCCGAGTTTTGCCATTTGCAGGAGTTTTTCCGGCGGGACGCCGGGGGCGGGGGCATAGCTTTTGATCTCCGCCAATTTGGCTTTTACCGACGCAGCGCCGGCGTCCATTTTTTCCGCCTTAGCCAGAAATTCCGAAAGGTCCACGGTGGTGACGCTGATGCCGTGCCGTTCCAAAATTTTTTCCGAATACCGGACCGTGTTAAAAGCGCCGGGCCGGGCGCCGACCGCCCCGAGTCGCACGCCGCGCACGCCATTCACCACGCGGCAGACCCCGAGAAAGTTTTGCAGGTCGCGCGCAAAAGTTTCCGAACCGGGATGCGAAACGTGCTTGCCGGTCAGGGAGAACTTGATCCCGGCCTGGACCAGGTTATTGCATACGGAGATCTTGCCGCAGTAAGCATCGCGGCGTCGCGCCGGGGAGAGCTGTTTTAAATCGTCAGGATAGGCCTGGACCAGGACCGGCACATTAAGTTTCGACAGCTTGAGCGTGTCCGCCACGCCTTTCTCATCCCCGAAATTTGGCAGGCAGACGAGGATGCCGTCGAGTTCATCGGCGTGTTTGCGAAAGAGCGCGGCGCACTTGCGCGCATCCGCGTGGGTCTCCACCCCACCCAGCTTGGAATCCGTTTCGCCGAGTTGGACGGCCTGAATGCCGTATTTTTGAAGGGTTTTTGCGAGATCGGCCCGCGCTTCCGTGATGAGCGCGTCCGGAAAGAAATCGCGGTTGCCGTAGATGACCCCGAGGCTCGGTTTGGCATTGGCATTATTCATAATTCTGGCGAAACGGGTATTAACGAAACAAGAATCGGTTTGCCGCGCCTGGAAGCAAGCAGTTTTTTCGACCTGTTGGCCGTCTTGTCAATTTACGCAAGTTATTTGGCGGATTTCAGATGACACTTTTAGCCCCGCCGGTTATAGAATAATTGATTCCGATAAACCCATGGATCGAGCCGAAATCGCATTTTGGACGGCACGAATCGCAATTATTTTTGCGATCCCGGCCGGGTTATGCCCGGCGGCAATCGCCCAAACCGATTCGCCGATCGGGACAATTCATGTCGCGGCGGCTCATTTCACTACCGTTGGGACTAATTTGATTTGTGACGGCGCGGACAATCCCTTGCCGTTCACCCAATCAGCGGTGAAGCAAAGCACTGCGCCGGCGTTGCCTGGGCCCAATCCGCGCGTCCCTTATTTCACGGTGCGGTTCGCGATGCCCATCCCGCCCGAGAATGAAACGAACACATTTGCGTCATTGACGGGCCTCAGCCCATCTGTTTTTACCCACAATCATTCACCGGGTTTCGCGATCCTTCCGAATGGCGATGCGTTGGCGATCTATTTCAGCACGCCGCCCGGCCAGAGTGAAGACTCGACGAACACCACTTTCATCCAGACCCGTTTGCGTTACGGCTCTGAAGATTGGGACATGCCGGACTTGTTTCTCGATTTCAAGGGGCTCAACGATCAATCCGGCCTGCTCTGGCAGGACGGAGATAAAACCCGGTTCTTTGGCGGCGGACGCGGCGCTTCGGCGATGATGCCGTTTAAAATGGCGACGTCGGGAGACAACGGCGCGACGTGGACGCTGTCGCTGCCGCAAGTGGACCAGCCCGCGAAGAATTATGAGGCGCAGCCGATCACCAGCGCGTTTCGCGCGCCGGACGGCTCGTGGTATTTTGCGATGGATGGCAGCGGGGCACATAGTTTTTTGTGGCACAGCACGAATGAAGGGGTTCAATGGCACCAGATGGAGGGGCGAACGGGCGGGCGGCATTCGACGATTGTGCCGCTGGACGACCGGGGAGACCTGCTTTCGATCGGCGGAAAAAACGCGAGCGTGAACGGATGGTCGCCGGAGAATTTTTCGACAAACTGGGGGGCGAGCTGGAGCGAGAGCATTGAATCGCCGTTTCCGCCGCTCAGCAGCGGGCAACGGCCCAGCATGATCCGGCTGGCGGATGGGAATCTGTTTTTTGTAAGTGACGCATACCTGCATAAGGCCCATCGCCCGCCGCCGGCCGGCTGGAAATATGGCAACGGCTGTTTTGTCGCAATCTCGACGAACAACGGTGTTTCGTGGCGCGTCAAGCCGCTGCCGGTACAGTTGCCGGGCCACGACCGTCCCGGCGACGGCACGCTGGGCTATGTCACTGCGCGACAGGCGCCCAACGGGGTCATCTATGTTTTGACGAGCGAGACGCAACCCTGCCTGCAGTATGAAATGAACGAGGCATGGATCTTCTCGGACGCCGGGGACATCGCCCCGGAAAATTCCGGCGGGGTCGTCAAACAATTTTCCGAAGCGTATCCGGATGGGAAACCGCGATCGACCTGGAGTGCGCGGATCTGCCCGAACGGGCGCTATCTGCTCGATGGAAGAGAAACGGATTATTACGACGGCAAGGTAAAACAACATGAGGTCGTTTACGTGAACGGGCGGAAGACCGGACAGGAGATCTATTGGTCGCCGGACGGGAAACTGATTTGGCGGTGGGACTATGACCTGGCGGTCCATCATGCGATCTGGTCGCAATTCTGGCCGAACGGGAAAAAGAAATCGGAATCCAACTGGAATATCCAATCCCGGGCGCGGGATCTGGCGCGAAGTTTCTTTGGTTATGTGGCCGAGGGCCCGGCTTTCCGGTGGGATGAAGACGGCAAATTGGTTTCGGCCGGGAATTTCACGAACGGAATTTTTGTCGGCAAAGTGGGGGAAGAATGAACTCGTTGCGAACACCGGACCTGATCGTCATCGCGATTTATTTTATCGCGGTGGCGCTCATCGGCTTTAGGTTTGCGCGCCGGCAAAAATCCACGGAAACCTATTTCGTTGCGGAGCGAAAAATCCCGTGGTGGGCAATGGGGCTTTCCGTCTTCGCGACCATCATCAGCAGCATCACGTTCATCGCGTATCCGGGTGCTGCTTTCAAGGGCAATTGGAATCAACTGGTCCCGGGGTTCATGGCCATCGGCGTTTTATTGCTCGGCGGCTGGGTGTTTATCTCGTTTTTCCGCCACGCCGTCGGGATGAGCGCGTATGAATATTTTGAAAAACGCTTTGGTTATGGCGCGCGGGCATACAGCGCGCTGGCATTTTCAGCGGGACATTTTTCAAAGATGGGTTTCGTCCTGTTCACGGCCGCGGTGGCGGTCTACGGCATGACCGGCTGGGACAAATTTCACGTCATTCTCGGCGCGGGAATTTTGACGGTTCTCTACACCTTGTTCGGCGGGCTTGAAGCCGTGATCTGGACGGAGGTATTGCAGGGCATCGTCAAACTGACGGGCGTGATGGTCATCATCGGCGTCCTGGTCTCGATCATGCCCGGCGGCGCGAGCGCGGCGTTTCACCTGGCGGCACAGAACAATAAGATGAGCCTGGGCCATTTCGATTTCAATCTGGCCGACAATAAAAATTTCTGGGTCATGCTGATCTACGGCACCTTTTGGTACCTGCAAAAATACGCCGCGGACCAAACGCTGGTGCAACGTTACCTGGTGGCAAAATCAGACCGCAGCGCGCTGCGGGGAGTGGCGTTGGGCGCGATTTTATGCGTGCCGGCGTGGACGGCGTTTATGCTGATCGGCACGCTGCTGTGGGCGTATTACCAGCTTTCCCCGGAGGCTCTTCCGGCCAGCCTCCATGATTCAAGCGGACAGATCCTTTCCGACGAGGTCTTTCCGTACTTTTTAACGACGAAAATTCCCGTCGGGCTCGCGGGAATAATCATGGCCGCGATTTATTCCGCCGCGATGTCCACGATGTCATCGGACTTGAACTGCCTCTCCGCGGTGGGCGTCGAGGATTATTACCGCAGATTACGGCCAAATGCGACCGACCGCCAGCGGCTGGTCGCAGGCAAGATCATCGTGGCGGTTTGCGGCGCAATCGCTGTCGGGATCGCCCTGTTCATCGCGGGAAAAGGCGACAGCGCGCTGAATCTTTATTACGCGGCCACGGCCATCGTCGCGGGCGGATTGGCGGGAATGTTTCTGCTCGCGTTCTTGAGCCGCCGCGCCAACCGGCAGGGACTTTGGATCGGGATCAGCGCGATGCTTGTGTTCACCGCGTGGGCGGTCTGCACGGGTGGTGATAAAAAAGTCCTGGATCTTGGCGGTTACAATTACGCATGGCCCAGTGTCATGATCGGCGTGGTCGGCCACGTGATCGTGGTGGTGGTGGGCTGGGTGGCAAGCCTGTTTTTCCCCGCCGATCCGAAGGTGAAACTGGAATGGACACTGTGGGGCTGGCTGGCGAAACGAAAACTGTCCCGGGTCGAAAAGACGATGATTTCCCCCGGTTTGGCCGGGCAGAAAATATGAATCCGATCACTTTGCATCAACCCGCGCGCGTTGTTTTTGGGAACGGTTGCGCGAAAGATGGCGTTGAACTTTTGGTCCAGCGCGGCGTGAAGCGGATTTTACTCGTCACCAGTAAATCCGTCCGTCCGCAAATCGAATTTCTCATAGACGGGATAAAGAAGGGCGGCGTGGACGTCATCGAGAGCAGCTTTGTTCCGCCGGAGCCGGCCGTAAAGTTTTTTGAAACGATTTTGCGTGAGGCCCGCGCGGAAAAGATCGATTCCGTCCTGGGAATCGGCGGAGGCAGTGTCATGGATGTCGCCAAGCTCATCGCGGCGCTGGTGAATTCGGGGCAAAACATCTCCGAAATATTTGGCGTCAACCTGCTGCGCGCGCGGGATCTATTTTTGGCCTGTTTGCCGACCACCGCCGGGACCGGCAGCGAAGTATCGCCGATCGCAGTCCTGCTGGATGAGGCCGGCGAATTGAAAAAAAGCATCGTCAGCCCGCATCTGGTTCCCGATGCGGCGATCATCGATCCGTTGCTGACTCTTTCAGTCCCGCGGGAGGTCACGGCGGCGACGGGTCTTGATGCGCTGGTCCATTGCATCGAGGCCTACGCGAATAAATTCGCGCATCCGATCACGGACAATTTCGCGCTGCGCGGCATCAAGTTGATCTGCGACAACCTTGGCCGCGCTGTTCGCGACGGGAAAAATACGGAAGCGCGCGCCGCGGTCATGCTCGGGAGCTTCTATGGCGGGCTATGCCTCGGGCCGGTCGGCACGGCGGGGGTCCACGCTCTTTCGTATCCGCTGGGCGGCAAGTTTCGCATCGCCCACGGGGTTTCAAACGCGGTCCTGTTGCCGGAAGTGTTGAGATTCAATTTGTCGTCTGGGGCTGAACGGTATGCGCAGATCGCAGTCGCCGCGGGCGTTGAAAGGGAGGGGTATGCCCTCGGGACGGCCCAAACCGGCATTGATCGTTTCGTGAAATTATCGCGCGAATGCGGCGCGCCGCAAACGCTGTCTGAATTAAAAATACCCCGCGAGGCGATCCCCGGAATGGCCAAAGCCGCCCTGCAAGTGCGGCGCTTGATGAACAACAATCTTCGCCCCATGACAGAATTGGACGTGATCGGAATTTATGAAGCAACTTTTTGAGATGAATGCGAAACTTAAAAATGGGAAACAGACCGGCGTGATCGTGCCGATGATCACCCCGATCACCGCCGACAACCACCTGGATGAGCCATCCATTGACCGCCTGGTGGATTCGCTCCTGGCCGGCGGCGTGGATGGGATCTTCAGCATGGGCACGACAGGCGAGGGCACATCCATTCCCCGCGATTACCGGCTGCGACTGATCAAACAAGTTTTCGCGCGGGTCAATGGACGGACCCGCCTCTTTGCGGGCATCAGCGACTCGCATCCTGATGAAATCATTGCGGGCAACGAGTATCTCAAAGCCGGCGCTGACGCGGTCGTGTCACGTCCCCCGACGGGCATCTCCCCGGAGGAGATGCTGCCCTGGTTTCGGGCGCTTTTGGACGGCTTGAATGGGCCTTTGTTGCTTTATAATATGCCGATGACGACCCAGGTTTCCATTCCCCTGGACCTGATCGAAAAGTTGTTCCACCATCCCAGGCTCGCCGGCATCAAGGATTCGGAGAACAACCCGGCAAGACATGAAGAACTGTTGAAACGTTTTGGCGGCCATGAACATTTTTCAATCTTCATCGGGGTGGGCGCCCTCATGGAGCAGGGGCTGCGGCTGGGCGCGGATGGGATCGTCCCCAGTGTCGGGAACCTGATCCCCGATACCTGCGGGAAAATGTTTGCCACGGCGCGCCGGGGCGATTGGGCGGAGGCGAAGAATCATTTCTTACGCATGAATTCAGTCGCTGCTCTTTATCAAAAAGGCCGGACGTTGAACGAATCCCTCTCGGTTTTGAAAGCCGCCCTGCACGTCCGGGGTCTTTGTACGCCACAAGTGTTTCCACCGCTCAAACCGTTGACCGAACTCCAGTTGCGGAAACTTCGCGACGAGATGGAGCGCATGGAGTTGTTGAACGGAATATGAGCAAGGCCCGACCCATTCTCGGTTTGACCCTCGGCGATCCGGCCGGCATCGGCCCGGAAATCTGCCTGCGCGCATTGAGATCGGCACACTCCCTTAAAGAGTGTGTTCCGGTCTTGTTTGGCAGCGTCGAGGTGTTGAAACGGGTTTCGAAGCGCGCAAAAATTTCGACGGCAAATTGCCGGGCGGTTTCTTTTTCAGAGTTCACGCGCCCTTCAGCGATCTCAGGTCCGCTCATCGTTGATTGTCCGGGGATTGATGCGGGCAGAATCAAACCGGGGGCCATTTCCGCCGCCTGCGGACGCGCGGGCTACCAATACATCGAGCGCGCGATCGCGGCGGCGCTGGCGGGGAAAATCGATGGGGTGGTGACTGCGCCAATCCATAAGGAATCGCTGCATCTGGCGGGTGTAAAATTTCCCGGGCATACCGAAATCTTCACCGCGCTCACGAAGGCCAGGCGCAGTTGTATGATGCTTTATTCGGATAAACTGACGGTGAGCATGGTCACGACCCATATCGGATTTGCCGATGTCCCCAAAAAGATTTCCGCCCGGCGCATCCTGAATGTGATCGAGCTGACGGCTGAGGCGATGCGCGGGATCCTGCGCCGCGCTCCGAAGCTGGCCATCTGCGGATTGAATCCCCATGCGGGCGAACACGGTCTTTTTGGGAACCATGAAGAGGAAAGATTCATCGAACCGGCAGTTGCCAAAGCCCGCCAAAAGAAAATCCAAATCGACGGCCCGTTGCCGCCGGATGCCGCTTTTACCACGGCCCAGCGGAAGAAATACGATGCGATCATCTGTATCTACCACGACCAGGGGCATATCCCTTTCAAGATGCTCGCCTTTGATACGGGGGTGAATGTCACGCTGGGCTTGCCGATCATCCGCACCTCCGTTGATCACGGCACGGCCTTTGACATTGCCTGGCAGGGGAAAGCGGATCCCACGAGTTTATACTCCGCGATCAAGGTCGCGGCCAACATGGCGAGGTCAAAATTATGATCGGCGTGATCGCGGATGATTTGACCGGCGCGGCGGAGATCGGCGCAATCGGTTTGCGCCATGGCTTGCTCGCGGAAATAATCTTTGGGCACAAGCCCAGCAGCTGTGCCGACCTGGTATGCGTGGATACCGATTCGCGTTCGCAAACGGAGGCGGAAGCCGTGAAGCGGACGATTGCCGCCGCCAGGCTTTTAAAAAAATCAGGCGCAAAATGGATCTATAAAAAGGTGGATTCGGTTTTACGCGGCCATGTCACGATGGAGATCGACGCGGCGATGAAGCAATTGGGTTTTGGACGCTCCCTCCTGGCGCCGGCCAATCCCTCCCTGCGCCGGACGATCTCGAGTGGAAATTATTTTGTTCGCGGCAAATTGATCCACAAAACGGAATTTGCCCGCGACCCCCATTTTCCGCGACACTCGTCCCGCGTGGTTGAACTGATCAAATTGTCCCCCGATTTTTCGGTTTCCGTTTGCCAAACCGGCGACACTCTGCCGGAGAACGGGATCGCCGTGGCCGAGGCGACGACCCCGGACGATGTCGCCCGATGGGCGAGGCGCCACGACGAAAATATTTTTCCGGCGGGCGGCGCGGAGTTTTTTGACGCGCTGTTGACTTCGAGAGATTTGAAAGGCGACAGCATCCGGCCAGAGATCCCCGCCGCCAACGGCACGGGGCGCGAGTTTTTTGTCAGCGGCGCGGCAACCGTTTTAGCGCGAAAATTCGCCATGGGCGCCAGGTCAAAAAAAGACCCGGTATTTTCACTCCCCAAGGAGCTTGGCTGGGGCAACGCCCTGCTGCCTGAGGCGGCGGAGGCGGTCGCCCTGCGCATCGTGGACGCGTTTAGCAGCCACCGTCGCATTCTGTTGACCGTCGGGCTGCCGATGGTGGCTAATCAAAAAATATCGGAAAAATTATCCGATCATGTGGCGCAAATCGCGGTTTTAGTGTTGCGTCACACCGAGATCGACCATGTATTCTCTGAGGGCGGCGCCACCTCGGCGGCTTTGGTGCGGGGAATGGGGTGGAAGCGGCTGACCGTATTGCGCGAAGATGCGCCAGGAGTCGCGACATTACTGGCTGATGGCGGGAAAAACAGTTTGCTGACCATCAAACCCGGCAGTTATTCCTGGCCGGCCGAAATTACCGGATTGTAAATGCCCAACGCTTTTCCCAACAAACTGTTATTCGTGGATCCGTCGCCGATCGCCCGGCGGTTATTGTGGCATTTATTTTCGATCGGCTCCCGGCGAATGACGGAGCCCGATCATCATGAAAGCTTCGAGAAACCCGGCGCGCATCTGTTCTGGGTGCAATCGGGGGTGGGCGACCTGGAGCACAAGTCGGGACGGATCGCTTTGCGCCATGGGAAGAAGATTTGGCTGGCGGACATGAGCAAGCCGCGCAAATACATTCCGGCGCCGAACCGGCATTTGACGATCACCGGTTTTCGTTTTGGCGGTCCCGGCCTGGAATTTTGGCATGATGAATTCCACGTTGGCGAAAATGCCGAGTTCCCGGTGGACGATCTGAATTTTGTCACCCGCAGTTATAGCGAATTGCTCCGGCTGGTGCGCCGCCGGCCGACAGGGTGGGAATGGCAGATTCACCTGGCCATCACCCAGATCATGGGGGAGTTGCTGGTGTCGCGGAAACTTTTGGATTCACCGCATGCGGAATTGCCCGAACCCGTCGTGCGTGTGCTCAATGCCATTTCGGCCAACCCGCTGCGCGACTGGAAGGCGAAGGAACTTACGACCATCGGCAAGGTCAGTTATTCCGGGTTGCGCGCGATGTTTCAAACTTCCGGCCAGGGGACGATCCATGCCCATATTCAACGGGCACGGCTGGACCAGGCGCGCCTGCTGCTGGCCGACAAGCGGCTCTCGATAAAAAACGTTTCCGGCCAGTTGAATTTTTCCAGCGAATTTTATTTCAGCCATTTTTTCCGGCATCACACCGGGATGACGCCGACGGAATTCCGGCAGCATTTGAAAGGTTAAATGGAGAGATATCCCAGGCTCGTCGACCCCCCATCCGGCTTTTCACCAGTTCCGGGCCGGGAGACTTTTAAATGGCCGGGGCTGATGCCGGTATGCCTTTTCCTTTTGTTGGTTTTCCCCGCTTCGATGGATGGCCAGCAGACCGGGATCCAATTTCTTTCCGGTCATGGCAAGGATGATGCCGTCCCCTGGAATTTCTTTTGCACCAGCGGGGCCCAATCCGGTCACTGGACCCATTTACCCGTGCCCTCTAATTGGGAATTACACGGTTTCGGCACGCTCAGCTATCACCGCGACCTGACGAACCACTATGACGAACGCGGGCTATATGAACACGAATTTTCCGTTCCCGATGGCTGGCGCGGAAAAAGGATTTTCCTCGTGTTCGATGGCGCGATGACCGATACGAGCGCAAAATTAAACGGCCAATCCGTTGGCCCGACGCATCAGGGCGGTTACTATCAATTCAAATATGAGATCACGCCGCTGGTGAAGTTTCATGCCGAAAATAAACTCGAGGTCACGGTCGCCAAGCATTCGGCGAATAATTCAGTCAACGGGGCGGAGCGGACCGGCGATTATTGGATGTACGGGGGGATCTTTCGCCCGGTTTATCTCGAAGCGGTCCCATCGCAATTCATTGATCGCGTCGCGATCGATGCTGAAGCCGATGGAAATTTTTCCCTGGACGTTTTCCTGGATGGCATCGCGGAGGGCGATGAGGTTGAGGCGCAGATCCAGACGCTTCGCGGAAAAAATATCGGCCAGTCTTTTGCGGGGAAAGTTTCCGGCGAAAAAATTTCGCTTCAATCAAAAGTCCTTTCGCCGGAACTTTGGAGCGCGGAAACCCCAAATCTTTACCAGGTGGTGGTCCGCCTCAAGCAGAACGGCAAAACCGTTCACCAGGTCGTCCAGCGCTTCGGCTTCCGCACTTTTGAAGTCCGCGATGGCGACGGACTTTATCTCAATGGCCAGCGAGTGGTCTTGAAGGGTTGCAACCGGCACTCGTTCTGGCCGGACTCCGGACGCTGCCTGAGCGACGCCGTGCAGCGCCTGGACATCGAGACTCTCAAAGATATGAACATGAATGCAGTCCGCATGTCGCATTATCCTCCCGATGCGGAATTTCTCGATCTGTGCGATGAGCTTGGCATTTACGTTTTGGATGAACTGGGAGGCTGGCATCATTATTATGACAATACGGTGGGTCCAAAACTGGTGAACGAGATGGTCACCCGCGATGTCAATCATCCGTCGATTTTATTTTGGGACAATGGGAACGAAGGCGGCTTCAACACGAACCTCGATAAAATTTTTGACCAGCTTGATCCCCAGAACCGCCGGGTGCTGCATCCGTGGGCGCCGTTCAGCGGGTTGAACACCATCCATTATCTTCCTTATGATTTGGCGAAGCTTGCCTGCGCGGGAGTGCCGATCATCTTCCACAAAGACCGTTATATCGCTGACACCAATTCGCCGGACAAGTTTATTTACATGCCGACAGAATTCATGCACGGACTCTTCGACGGCGGCGCCGGCGCCGGTTTTGTTGAAACCTGGGATTTGATGTCGCAGAGCAAATTTCTGGGCGGCGGATTTTTCTGGGCGTTTTTAGATGAAGGCGTGAAGCAACCCCTCACCGGCATGATCGACGTCTGCTCAAACCAGGCGCCGGATGGGATTGTCGGCCCCTATCGCCAGCGCGAAGCCAGTTTTTATGCAATCAAGGAGGTTTGGTCGCCGATCCAGATCATGGAAACAAACCTGGCGGAGGGGTTTGATGGAACGTTGACCGTTGAAAACCATTATAGTTTTACCGACGCGAGCCAGTGTAAATTTCATTGGGAATTGCGCCGGTATATTTTCTCGCCAGGCGCAACTTCTCCGAAGCTAAAGATCAGCGCAGCGGGCACGGCGGAATCACCGGAAATTCCACCCGGCGGGAGCGGTCAGCTTCACCTGGAGTTGCCGGAAAAGCTGTCGGACGCGCCGGGCCGGGCGGAAGATGATTTTCTTGCCGTGCGCATCACCGATCCCAACGGACGCGAACTTTGGACATATGTATGGCCGCTTCGCCAACGCGGGGCATTGACGGCGTCTGCCCGCGTTATCGCCCGCGCACATTTTGACGGCACCAGTCCGGAGACGAACGAACTCAAAGGCGCCGGGATCATTGCGCGAATCGAGAACGGCGAGATGGTCTCCGTTGAAAAGGACGGCAAAACATTTTCATTGGTTAACGGTCCCCGGATCGCGGCGACCAATTCAATTCTCAAAAACGTCTCCTGGCAATTGCGCGACGACGGCTGGCTCCAATGCGATTACACGTATTCCGCCGGGGGGACCAATGACTTCTTCGGCGTGGCCTTTGATTATCCGGAGAATTTTGTCAGATCCAAACGCTGGCTCGGAGATGGTCCGTACCGGGTTTGGAAAAATCGCCTCGAAGGGGTGACCCCCGGCCTCTGGCAAAACAATTACAATGACACCATCACCGGCTGGCATGATTGGATTTACCCTGAATTCAAAGGCATCTTTGCCAATGTCCGCTGGCTCCAACTGGAAACGACCGAAGGCCGGATCACCGTCGTGCCCGGTACTGAAATTCCCTACGTCCAGGTCTTGACGCCCAAATCTCCTCCAAAAGAGATCGCATTAAATACCTATGTCCAGGTTCCGGCCTGTGGTTTGGCCTTTTTGAACGGAATTCCGCCGATTGGAAGCAGCACCCACACATCGCAGAGCGTGAGCCCTTCAGGTGAAAAACCCTGCGCCCATGGCGAGTATCACGGCACGGTAAGTTTTTATTTTAATAAATGATCATGAACACACGACGACTGTTTTTCTCACTTATCGCAACAACGGGAATGCTGTTTTCGGCGCATGCCGCGGATCAGGCGCCACTGCAGATTTGGTTCGCTCAACCGGCGGCGCAGTGGACGGATGCGCTACCGATCGGCAACGGCAGCATGGGCGCGATGGTTTTCGGTGGAATTTCCGATGAACGGATCCAATTCAACGAAGACACCTTGTGGACCGGCAAGCCACACGATTATGTCCGCGCCGGCGCGCGCGAACAATTGCCGGTGCTCCGCCAACTGGTGTTCGACGGACAGGCCAAGGAAGCCGAGCGGCTGGCAAAGACAAATTTTTTAAGCGATCCAATCCGGCAAAAAGCCTACCAGCCATTCGGTGATTTGCATTTCCATTTCGCCGGCCAGACCAATGTGAGCGACTATCGGCGGGAATTGGACCTGAATGCGGGAATCGCGCGCGTGAAATATAGCGCAAGCGGTGTGAGGTTCACCCGCGAGGCGTTTGCCAGTTATCCGGATGATGTGATCGTCCTGCATTTCACCGCAGACAAACCCGGCAAAATCAGTTTTACGCTGTCAATGGACAGTCCGCACCCGAATTCGGAGACCACGGCGGTCGGGACCAACACGCTGGCGCTGACCGGACTGGTTGAAGTCGGCGGTCTAAGATTCCAATCGCGAGTACGAGTGATTTGCCAGGGAGGAACGATGACAACGCAGAGAGATTCCATTGAGGTCGCGAATGCTGATTCCGCGACGATGTATTTGGTCGCGGCGACGAGCTTCAAAAACTTTCAGGACATCAGCGGCGACCCGGACCAGCGCTGCGAACAAATGATGGCCCACGCGGAGAAATCGAGTTTTGAAGATTTGTTGTCGCGGCATCTCGCGGATTATCAAAATCTTTTTGGCCGCGTATCGTTGGATTTGGGCAACACGGAGCGCGCACAATTGCCAACGGACCAGCGTTTAGCGACGGTCAAGGCATCCGGCCTGGACGATGACCCGGCGCTTGCCGCGTTGTATTTTCAGTATGGCCGCTATCTATTGATCTCAAGCAGTCGTCCGGGCGGGCAGCCGGCAAATCTCCAGGGGCTATGGAATGACCAGCTCAATCCGCCGTGGGAAAGCAAGTGGACGCTCAACATCAATTGCGAGATGAATTATTGGCCGGCAGAAGTCGCGAACCTGAGCGAATGCACGGGGCCGCTGTTCAGCATGATCAATGATCTGGCGATCAGCGGTCATCGCACGGCAGAGGAGCAGTACGGATGCGATGGCTGGGTGGTCAACCACAACACCGATATTTGGCGCGGGAGCGCGCCCATCAATGGCTTTGACGGCGTCTGGCCGACCGGGGGCGCATGGCTTTGTTATCATTTGTGGGAACATTATCTTTTCACCGGCGACAAACAATTTCTCGCCAGCGCTTATCCGGACATGAAATCGGCTTCGCAGTTTTTTGTGGATTATCTGATCAAAGATCCGAAGACCGGCTGGCTGGTCACCTCTCCATCTTTCTCGCCTGAGGAAGGGGAAATGTGCGCTGGCCCGACGATGGATAACCAACTCATCCGCGCACTGATGGATAACACCATTGCGGCCGCAAAAATCCTGGACACGGACAAAACATTTTCCGAAAAACTGGCGAAAGTGCGGGACCAACTTCCGCCGAATCAAGTCGGCAAATATGGCCAGCTTCAGGAGTGGATCGATGATCTCGACAAGCCGAACAACAACCATCGCCATATGTCTCCGCTTTGGGCATTGTTTCCCGGCGCTGACATTTCGCCAGCGGATCCGAAGATCTGGGCCGCGGCAAATGTACTGCTCAAGTGGCGCGGCGATGGCAGCACCGGCTGGAGCTATGCCTGGCGCATCCCGCTTTGGGCGCGGGCGGGGGACGGTGAATACGCCTATCGGCAACTCAATCTCCTTTTACAAAAAAGGACACTGCCAAATCTGTTTGATCTTTGCGGGCCCTTCCAGATCGACGGCAATTTTGGCGCGCCCGCGGGGATCGCCGAAATGCTTTTGCAAAGCCAGTGGACGGAAAAGGCCGAAAGCGGGAAGACCGATGCGGGAGCCAGGATGCTGGATCTGTTGCCGGCTCTCCCCAAAGAATGGCCGAACGGTTCGATCAGCGGTTTATGCGCGCGCGATGGATTTGAAGTTGATTTGAAATGGAGCCACGGCGCACTGACGCAGGCGGTGATCCGTTCGAAACTTGGCGAGCCATGCGTTATCCGTTATGCCGGGCATGATGTGAAATTGAATACGGAAAGCGGCCACGCATATGTCTTTGACGGCCAATTGAAAGCTTCCGCAGGAAATTGAACACCCGGTCAGTTCGTTTCGGGATTATATACTTGAACTTTCTGGTTTATCGTACGCAAGATGCTCGCACCGCCACCGAGCTCTAAATTTGTCAAGAAAGCCGCCAAGAAGTCGCGTGGGAAGAAGTGTTGACAATATTGAAAACGCACTGCAAGTTTTAAGCATGGTAAACGCGCCGACAATGGAATTTCCGCGATCAACGCTGCCAGTTGACAGGTTGCAACAGGAATTGAAATGGATGGAAACTTCACAAGAAGTGACTCCCCTGGTAAAAATTACCACTGCGGCGGTAATATGGTTCTTGCAAGTGGACATCTTAAGATGCCAAGAGGCAGATGGAATGATTGACGGTGGGTATGAAAATTCTTTGAGCGAGCACAGATATGCCCTTTCTCAATTAGCAACAAACGGTGAGAAAATCTATCTGGCAGCCCAACAAAATAAAATTTCAGTATTCTTAAATAATTTCACAATCGAAGATATTCGGGCAACCCTCGAAACATTACACACTACCTTTATATGCCAGCATGGAGAGAAAAACTCATCTCGCGTAAATGCTGCCATCGAGGGATTGTTCGATGCCGCGTAACCCTAAAATTGAAGCGATTTTAGAAGCGTGGATTGAATCGGAAATTTGCCAACCTCCACATAGAAACGAGGCTCTCAAAAAGTTGAATGGGCTTATTGACGGAGTGATTGGAGAAACAAACTTCTCAAGAACTCAAATTTTAGATTTTTTGTATCCCAGATTCAAAGAGCTAAAAGCCAAAAAAAGAAAAGAACTTAAAATTGCTGTTGCTCAATCTGCCGGACTATAAAAAATAAAACTTTCCAGCAGTTTTCATCACCCAGTTCCAGCCTAATAATTGCGTTTGGGAAGCATATCATCCCGATTCGCTTCAAATAGGTACCGGCCGGATCCGATTTGAAAGACGGCGCAGTTGTTTTCCATGCGCAGATAGCGGACGTCTTTGTTTTGATCCGCAGGTTGGCCACTCTCGGTGACCGTGGAAGCGGATTTTGCAGGGACAAAAACTTCAGCGGTTGTGCCGGGGGGAATCGTGACGTGTAATTGTAATTTTCCGCCGGCGCGTTTCCAATCGCTGGCAATCCATCCATGAATGGAATTGTAACTTGCGCGCGCCCAATCCACGCCGGAGACGGTTTGCGGCGCGATCACGATCTTTTCAAAACCCGCGCTGTCCGGGGCGTTTTGGACCCCCGCAAGGTCGTGAAAAAACCATTCCTGGATCTGGCCGAGCATGAAATGGTCCTGCGATGAGCCGCCATCCCACGCTTCCGTCAAACTCGTTTTTCCCTTCGCAACCTGCATTCCATAGCCGGGTTTATCAGTCTGGTTGTTCATTTCAAGGATCACGTCACTGCGTCCGCCATCGGCCAGCGCGCGCAGCAGGTATCGATAGCCGACGTCACCCGCGGTCCACGCGTTTCCACGGTCCTGGATATCGCGAACGATCGCGTCTAAAACGCCCGCGCGATTTGACGCATCACAAATGCCAAAAACGAGGGGCATGGCGTTGGCGCACTGTGAATCGGTCGCATAAAAATGATTTGTGGGGTCGTAAAATTTTTGGTTGAAGGCGATGCGAATATTTTCGGCCAGCGCGGACATTTCCTTGGCATCCTCTTCCTGGCCCAGCAATTCGGCGGCACGCGAGAGGATTTTCGCGTCCTCAAAATAGAAGGCGGTGCCGGTGAGCGCAATGGGGGTGAGTTGCGAGAGGCCCGGCTTTTTCGGGCCGAGGTCGTACCAATCGCCCATGCCGTAATCAACGATGTAGTTGGTGGCGCGGCTGCCAAGGTAGGCGAGATAATTGGTCATGCCTTCATAATGTTTGCGGATCAGTTCGAGGTCGGCGTCAAACTCGTATTGCTGCCAGGGGATGAGGATGAAGCTGCTGCTCCATTCCGGAGAATCGCCATAAAGATTCCGGGCGTGGAGCAAATTATTTTTGTCGCGAAAAACATCGTATTCGGGCGCGGTGGTGGGGACGAGGCCGTCAGGAAGTTGCGAATCGCCGATGTCGTTAAGGGTTTTTGTAAAAAGTTGCGCGAGGTCGAAATCATAACGCAAGGCGGGGCCGTTTAAATGGTCCTGCTCGAGCCAGCCGAGGCGTTCCCGGTGCGGGCAATCGGTCAAGATGCTCATCATATTGTTTTGCTGTGCCCAGCGGACGAGGCTGAAAGTGCGATTGAAGAGGTCGTTGGAGCATTCAAAGCGGCCGACTGGTTCTGAGTCGGAATGGACAACGATGCCCGCGATGGAACGCAAATGGGGCACTGAGCCGCCGGCGGTCGCGGGCAGGAAATGGACTTGAAGGTAGCGACAGCCCACGTAAAAAAAGGCCGGCGACCAGGTTTCCACGCCATCGGTGCCTTTCGTGTATTGACACCAAATTTGGCCGCGATGTCCTCCGCCCATCGAGCCTTGGTTGATCGAGCCATCGGAATTGGTGAGTTCGGAAGGGAACAAGGTAACGCCGCTGGCTGCGGGGCCGAGCAGGGAAATTTCCGGCACATGCGCGGCGTTTTGGCCAAGGTCAAAAACCATGTCGCCGTTGGTCAGGGTCCAACTGGCAACGGGGATGTGGGTCTCGAACCGATGGATCGGCGGGGCAGCGCAGGAAAGTCCGCACAGTTTGCCACCGGGGCCATCGACCTCTTTTGCCAACGTCCATTTTGAATCATCGAAACCAGACTGATCCCATCCTTTTTGGACCAGGCGCGCATCAAAATCCTCGCCGCCGTAGATGGTGGAGAAGGTTATGGGACTTTGCGCGACGCGCCAGTTCCCGTCGGTGCCGATAAATTCGACTGAACCGTCGTTGTATTCCAGGCGAATCTGGGCGATGACTTTTTGCGGGCCGAAGGAGGCTTTGAATTTGGTGAACCGGCCGCCGCCGATGACGTTATACATGCCGTTACCCAGGGAAATACCCGCGGCATTTTTTCCGCGTCGCAAATCTTTTGTGATGTCGAACGTGTCATAAAGACAGGTCTTGTCATATTTCGACCAACCGGGGTCGAGGAAATCACCACTGATCTTTTGTCCATCGAGGAAGAGTTCGTATTGGCCAAGTCCACAGAGATTGACGAGGGCGCGCTTCAAACCCGGTTTAACGACAAAATCGTGCCGGAGAATGATTGCAGGGAAGTTGGTATCGGGAAGAGAAATCCATTCTGCATGCCAATCAGAATTGTCCAGGACTCCCATCGTCCATTTGGCGGGTACGCCTGGTGATGCATGGCCGTGAAGATCCCAGGCCCGGGCTTTCCAAAATACCTGCTGGAATGAATCCAACTTTTTGCCGGCGTATTTGATTTGAACTGTTTCACCAGACTCAACCTTGCCGCTGTCCCACAAATCCCCATTATCCTTATCGAGCAAAGCAAGCGATGATGAGACAAAAATTTCGTAAGCAGTCTGGGTTTGGCCGCGTTCGGCGCTTTGTAATTTCCAGGACAGGCGGGGGCTTTCCGAATCCACGCCTAAAGGATCGGCGGCATAATCACAGCGAAGATTGAAGGGGGTAAGGCCTGACGCGAGTGAGGACACGGCGAGGGCTGCAAAAATGAACAGCGAAAAAATGGTTCGGTATCGTTGGGGGTAATTGTGGGGGTTCATATTCTTTGTCTTAACACACGCGAGCCGTCTCCATCCGCAAGAGCTTGCCAAGTTTTTCAATTTTTTGCGCGATGTGGCCGACTCCCACAGCGCAATGATGCGCCGGCCCGTGCGCGTTCCAATCATTCACAAATTTTCGTGCGCTCAGGGGAAACTTATAGCGGCTGTTCGTATTGCCGATTTCCAAAATTGGTCCGGCAACTGATTCGCCTTCCGCGACGAGGAATTTAAGCCTGCCCTCGGGAGTCTCAACGATTGAAAGCAAAGTCACCGGGCCATGTTTGACGGACATTTCCACCGACAATCCCTGTCCCACTTTGCCGTGATACACTTTCAGGGGGCGCACCCGGATCTTCCCTTCGGCGATCTTGAGATGACCGGGTCCATCATGGCCCATCAACACGATGTCGTCGTTGAAATCAATCGCGTAAAATTCAGTGAAAGAGCCGCCCGCGCCGAAGACGTCCATGATCTTCATCGCGTTGGCGTTTTTGACTTCGTATTCACCGGCGACAGGAATTCCCCGCGCCGTAAGCAGGGAGTTGCCTAGAATGATCGAGCTGATGGCGTTTTTGTTTTCAGCATTCCCGCTGCCCATGTAATAGTACGCCAGCGAACCGAGATCGTGCCGGGCCACAAGTTTATCAAGGGCGACGGACGTCCTCGCCGCCCGCTCTAACCCGGTCCGCGAACAATCTTCCTGCACATCGAAGATTTTTTTAAATTCCGTGATGCGCGAACGGATCTGCTTCACGGAAATTTCACGGCGCAACGCGGCCAGTTCGTCCACCTCGAGGATCTCGAGGTGACCCCCGAACGTGATGCTTTGCAGGGTTGTATCGGTGGAGATATCCAGCATTCCCCCGTAGTAATGCCCCATCAAGCCAAGGCGATTATGAGCCATGACGTTCGCCACGCGCGCGGCTTCAACCCATGCTTCCACCTCGCTCCAACAAACCGGGTCGTCGTCCAAAGTCCCTGTGACCTGGTGAAAATCAATTTTCGCGCGCTGGAAAACATTCGCGATCTCGGGAACAGGACAGGCGCCGCAATGGGCCAGCCATTCGCCGGTCATCGCCTGGCGGTCGGGCATCCGGTTGAAACGGGCGTAGTCAATGGCCGCCGCGGGTTGCAGGTTCAAAATAATGACCGGAACTTTGGCGCGCTGCACCACCGGCAATACCGTGGAAGAGAGCGCGTAAGTCGTCACATAAAGAAAGATCAGGTCCACATCCGCCTCACGAAATTTGTGTCCGGCCTCAAAAGCTTTTGGCACGGAATCCACCAAACCGAGGCTCACGATCTCCACCCCCGGACGCTTCAGCTTTTTTTCCACGACCCGGACATAATTCTCAAGCCGTGATTTCAAGCCTTTGAATTGCGGCCAGTATGCGTCGAGACCAATGCCGAACAGTCCGGCGCGGAGAGGATATTTGGTTTTGTTGGGCATTCAATTATTCAGGGAACGCGCCTGGGTCCGGCGGCGGTTTTGATTTTTTCGGAAACTTGGGGGCCGTTATTGGTCCAGATGTTTCCCGGACCATTTGCATTTCGCAAAAATTTGTCTGAGGGGCACCAGTTGTCGCGGAAAGTCATCTCGGAAGAACCTTCGTCCGCATAAAGATAATACCAATGTTGCGGGTCGGGAACAAACCGGCTGGGCTGGATGCCTGAAAGGGAATTTTCCGCGACGACAGTTCCGGGTTGTGCCGACAACAAGTAGATGCCGCCGAGGTCGCCCAGCCGTTGCCCGATATCGTGAACACGGTTTGCGAGGATCAGATTGTCCGCCAGCGCATTCGTATTCTTCGTCCATCCCCAGCCCACACTAATCCCGGTATAAGGAAGATCGAACACTTCGTTGTGTTCGATCCTTACGTCGCGCGCATAGCCGACACAGATGCCGACACAGCCCCAGTCTTCCGCGCCGCAGTCGGAAACAATATTATTCGAAATGGTTTCGCGCGCGCAGATCTCGCGCGCATCTTGAGGGTTATAGGGAACATGGGTTTCAACGTTCGTGTCGGAAAATTTTCCAAGCTGGATTCCATTGCCGCCGATGTCATGGAAAACACACCCTTCAACGAGGTCATCATGCGTGCCGCTTTGGAAGTCCAAGCCTGCCGAGGCGGTATGTTCAAAACTGCAATGCTCAAACATAACATTATTGGCATTTTCGACGGAGACTGCCGCCGGTGGCCGTCCCACCCACGCCACGTTGTCTAATTTTGGGTGGTAACTTGTACCGTGGGGTGAAAGTTTATGGGCTTCAAGCATATACATCCCGGCTTGCAGCGGAACATGACCGCACTCAGAAGGACGTTGCCACGCCGTGTTGGCAAACGTGATCCCCTGGAATCGGATTTGGGACGCCGGTTGGTTCAAAGTTCCCGACACTTGAACGACCGTCTCCAGGACGGGCGCGATGACTTTTTCATCCGCGAGATTTTCACCATCGCGCGGCCAGTAATATATTTTACCCGCGCGCACATCTTCAAACCATTCGCCGGGCGAATCGAGGAATTGGATCGCGTTGGCGAGATAAAAAGGGGCGGCATAGTTTGAGTTGACGGTCACCGGCGGCCACGGATGCTGGAATTCGATCTGCCTTTCGGGTTGTTCAAAGGTGACACGCGCCACATTCTTCCGAATCTGAATGTGTTTGATCCGCAGATCGGCGATCTCCCAGACCTGATCGACGACCATCTCAAGCCCATCCGCTTTTTTAACTCCGGCCAGCAACGTTGCGGGAATCATCGCGACCTGGTTCGTTTTATCCCAACCGATGAGCCGGGAAAGATCTTCTCCGTTCGGCTGGCGTGCTAGCACAGCTTTTTTTTCGCCGATCCAAAGTTGGTGGAATTCGATCGTTTTTCCATTCACCGCCGGCGCATCAGCAACCCAGATTTTCCCACGCGCCACCCCGGGCAGCCCGCGGATTTTTCCCCGCGATTTTTCCCAGCCGGAAACTTCGACGCCGCCGCTAAGGATGGGATTTTGGCCGGGGGCGGATTCAAGGGAGATTGGATTTGCGGCGCTGCCGGAATTAGCGGGGCTGAAGAGGAGGGGGGCAGGGAGCGGATAAACTCCGCCGTCTAAAATAAATTTTATCTGTTCGCCCGGGGGGATGTCGCCACGTTGGCACAAACCACACGCCTCCTGCCGGGCCCGCGAAATAGTGAGGAAAGGTTTTGTTTGCGTTCCGGGATTCGCATCATTGCCATTGGGGGAGACCCAGAGCACAGCGGCATCGGCAGAAAGTACTATTTCTGCTGACACGATGATTTGCCAGAGAATTTTTTTTGCCGCGTGCATATTGGATAAAGTTGAAGTTTGAACCGATGGCTTTCGGGAGGCAATGACAATTGCCCTTTTGCGCGGATTATCACTTTTAGCAAATGATTTGCCACTTTTCGTATTTCATGTTTTCAGGAAAATGTTATTGTTAAATACGATTCCAACAGACTCTTATGCGCAGGTCCATTAGCAAGCCGATGGCAGTGCCTTCGGCGCAAACCTTCGACGGCATCAGAAATAGCCGCCGGAATGGCAATTTTCCAGTTTTGGGTTTTACCCTGATCGAACTTCTGGTGGTGATCGCGATCATTGCGATCCTGGCGGCGATGCTTTTGCCGGCCCTGGCCAAAGCGAAGGAACGCGCCCGCGCCATCCAGTGTTTGGGCAATACGAGGCAATTGATGATCGGATGGTTGATGTATCCCAGCGACAATAATGAAAGGCTCATGAATAATGGGGGCAGCGGCATCAGTTGGGTGGGGGATAATACTTTGAATTGGTCTTCAAGCAGCGATAACACCAACACCCAGATTTTGCTGGATCCCAAGCAATCTTTGATGGCGAATTATTGCCCGCAGGTGGGGATTTATAAATGCCCCAGCGATGTCATTCCTTCCGCAAATGGGCAGCGTGTCCGGAGTGTATCCATGAATGGCGCGTTGGGGAACCATACCCCGGCGGTGCAGGGAACATTCCCGAATCCACCCGGAAGATATTACTATGGTGGTGGCTCGGGGGGTGGCGCCCTGTTAGCGGGGGGGGCTCTCAAAACGACGGATTTAACTTTTCCCGGGCCGGTTAACATCTTTGTCACCCTGGATGAGCAGGCTGATAGCTTGTGTATCGGCGGTGATTCGACGTTTGCCTTTGATCCCGGGGCTTCCCCTGCGGGCGGTGAATATTGGCGCGACCTGCCCGCCAGTTATCATGATGGAGCCTGCTGTTTATCTTTTGCGGACGGCCACTCTGAGCTTCACAAGTGGTTGAACAGAAATCATCCGCCCGGGCCGTCAAGCATTCCGGCACTCACCGTTTACCCGATCATCGTCAATGAGACTGCCAAGCCGTGGCAAACGGCAAAAATGTTCGATTCCATCGATTATGAATGGATGCAGGATTGTATGCCATATAAACCGATCTGACGGATTAGACCGAGATTAACGAAAACCTTTAACCCAGTTAAAAGTGTTGGAGCAATTTGGAGAAGTGGATGGAGAACCAAACAACTGAAACAGCAAGCCAAATAAAGTCCATGAAAACCCGGCAACCTACCAAAACAAACAACCAACCTGTCAACAATGCAATTGGCGGGGTCGTAAAACGAAACACGCCAGGAATTTTCTTCCTGTGCCTCCTCGCCCTGATGGCGTTTTGTGCCACGGCCAGTGCGCAAACAGCCGCTGCGGTGCGGTTCACGTTTGTGCAAGACCGAATCACCGTGCCGCTCAATTCGTCAAACGTGACGTCGATCACCAATACGCTGCAACTGGTCAGTGCCGCGTCCAATGCTAATTTTACGGTGACAGGCCTGCCGGCGGGCGCCACCGCGGTGCTGACGGACACCAACGGCAATGCGTTGATTTCAACAACTGATAACACCAATCTGGTATTGACGCTCGACACGACGAACATCGCTGAGGGCGTATATAACTTTGCCATCAACGTGTCGGGGACGGACACGAACGGGGTGGCATACTCGGAGAGTGTGCCGTATGTCCTGCAGGTGGCCTATGAATGGAATGGGACCTTGAACAACACGCTCAACTGGTCGAGCGCGGCCAGTTGGCTGGGCGGCGGCGTGCCGACGAACGTGGATGATGTGGTCTTCACCGATACGGGCGCCCAGACGAATGGTTTTGCCGGGACGACGGGCATTGCTTTCACGAACAGCATCGTGGACACCAATTTCACGATCGCCTCATTGCGGTTTGCGCAGACCGGCGTGACGAATTCATTTGTGACCAATCCGCCGCCGGTTTTTCATCATGTGCATATCGCGGCGGGCCAGACATTGACGATCACCGGAACAAACGGTCTGAGCCTGATGCGGGACATATTTGACGATGCGACCGCTCTCTTGAACGCGCCGATCGTCGACATTTCCGGTGACGCCGGGGCGAAGCTGGTCATGAGCAATCTAAATGCAAATGCGACGATATTTGTCGGTGGCGGCCTGATTCCCACGCTGAACGTATCCAATCTGCCGAGTTTGAGCATCACCGCCAATCGCATCGGCATTGGTGATTACCTGTTGTATCCCAACTACCGCGGCATCAATACGGCAATGAATGAAGGGCGTGACACAAACACGTATTCGGCGCGTCCCCGTCAATTGAGTGGAAATGTTTATCTGGCGGTGACGAATGTGTTCACTTCACCTTACGTGGACCCGAATAATTACACGAATGTATATACCCGGAGTTATCCATTCATGTTGTATAACAACGAGCAGAACGGCGTAGGGAGCAGCACATCGCAACAGTTCTTATTGGGCCAGACCAACCGGTTTTTGATGGACGCCGTGTGTTTCTACGGAGCGAGTGGCAACGGCACGACATCCTTTGGCATGACCAACGGCGGCGCGCTGTTCCGCAATACCAACGGCACCAGCGTCATGTCTGTCTTTACGGTGGCAGACGATGGCGGCACCAACGAAGCGGCCAGCAACATCAAAGGCAATGTGGACTTTTCCGCAAACAATGGGTTGGTGGACGCGCAGGTGGACCGGTTGTATGTGGCCCGGGACCGGGTGCAGATCGCCACCAACCAGACGCCCAACGTCCAGGGGAGCCTGACGATTGGCCGCGGCAATTTCATCGCCAACACAGCCATCCTGGGATACCAGGAGCACACCAAGCCGGATTGGACTTTGATCGGTGGCGGACAGGCCTATCTGAATTATTGCCGGGGCAGCCTGGTAGTCACCAATGGCGGCACATTCAAAGTGAATGGCACATTGACGTTGGGGTATACGGCGGACACCAATAGTTCGGGAGACGCGCAGCAATATAACACTTACGGCCAGGTCACTGTTTACAGCAACAGCATAGTAGCCGTGAACAACGTGGTCGTGGACGGCAACTTGAATTATTATGATGGTTCAAACATTCGACAGAACAATATTGGGATCAACCAGGGCGGCAATTTTATCGTTACCAATACCCTGGGCGGGAATAATTATGCCGGAAGCTCATCACCGAACTTTGCCAACCAGGGATTGCCCGGCCTGCCTTTGGATAATTTGACGATGAGTCCTGGATCCGTACTGACTTTATTTGTCAGCCCGGCCAGGACGAATGTTTATGTGAGGAATTTCACCAGTACTGGCACGACTCCGGGCACGATCCGGATCGCTTCGCTTGCCGGCGTGACCAGCTATCCGGCCACGATTCCCTTGATCGCTTTTTCGTCAGCGACACCCTTTTTAGCGGCGGACATGTCGCCGGTCGCCGGGAGTAATCCGGGAGTGCAAGGTTATATCCTGACCGACGGAAACGGCAAGACGATCAACCTGTTCCTGACGACCAATGCGCCGAACACTCTGGTCTGGCGCGGAACTGTCAACAATAACTGGGACCTGACTACGGCCAACTGGATAACGTCGCCAGGCGGGGTTCAGACGAACTTCTCAATGGGTGACATCGTTACCTTCGATGACAGTTCCACCGTCACGAATATCAACGTTGCCACGGTAGTGGTTCCGAACCAGGGGACCAATAGCGGGATGACGATCAGCAACTCGGTCAACCTTTACACTTTTGGGGGCAGTGGCGCCATCGCGGGAACAGCCAAGCTGTTGAAGCAAGGCACCAACGATGTGATCTTCCAAACTTCAGAGGCGGGTCCGTTCTCGGTCACGGCTGGACGGCTGGACGTGAACAACAATGGCGCGTTGGGCAACACGACCTTGTCCTCCAATCTCGTGCTGAACATTAACAGCGGCGGCATAGTGAATGGGTTGAGTGCATCCAGTTCAGCCGTGGACGTAGCGTCTGGCGGCACGTTGAACGGATTGATCACTTTAAATGCCGGTTACCTGGTGAACGACGGGACCATCAATATCCCGACGGGTTCGGCAATGACCCAGACCAATGGCTGCATGGTGACGAATAACGCGGATGGGATCATTTACATGGGCAGCAGCAGCCCGGAATACACCGAATTCGCCGGGAGCACGTTCGCAAACTTTGGCTTAATCGCGGCCTCTGGCGGCAGGATGCTTGTCTTCGGCCTGGTCTATGGCAACGGTACGTTCTATGATCCCATCGATGGCCCTACCAGTTCAGCGCTGGCGCGGTTTGTGGGCCAGGATACCTTGGCCAACGTGATATCACCCGGCGCCACACCGAACAATTCCATCGGTAACATGAATATCTATGGCCGCCTTGACTTAACGACGGACAACAATCCGGCCAATACTTCGCCAACTTTGCTCGTGGAGGTGGATCAGGCGCATCATACCTATGACACGCTGTCTGTCACTCACTGGAACAATATCGGTTGCATTTGGGACATGATTAATCTCAACGGCTCATTTTCCTCGGGTCAAAGCTACACGGTTTTGGTCAATGCAAATGGCGCAGGGCAGACCAATAGCGTGGATACGCCCACAATCTACCCATTGATGAAGCCATATATTCCCGGCCCCGGCCTGGAATGGAACCTGACCGGTGTCCAACCGTTCGGGACGGTGGGCATCACCAATTGCTCGATGATTTGGTCCGGTGGAAACACTGCAAGTTGGGACACCAACGGCACGGCGGGCAATTGGCAGAGCAGCACGCTTTATAGCGACAACCGGGGCGCTGTGTTTGATGATACCGCCAGCGGCACCACATCGGTCGCGATCAATACGGCAGTAGCGCCGGCGGGCATTAATGTCGTCTCCATAACAAACATCATCGTTGGCACCAGCACGAACATTGTCATCACCACCAATACGCCGGCTTTCATGCCGGGCATCGTGGTGAGCAACTCGATCCATGACTATACGATGACCGGCCCCGGCAAGATCACGGGCATGACCAGCATCTATAAGGAAGGGACAGGGACATTGACCATGCTGGCCTCCAATGATTTCACCGGTGGATTGGTCCTCTACGGCGGAACGTTTGCAATGACGAACGTTACTGCGTTGGGCCTTTCTGGCGCACAAAGGGAAGCCTATGACCAGGTGGTCATTGATAATACCGACGTGAAATATTTCGGCGTGCCCAATGTGAACTTCGGCCGGTTCATCACCCTCGACCCCGACGGCGGCACGTTTGAAGTCTCCTCCAACGGCACAGAATTGACACTTAGTTCCTCGGTTACCGGCAGCGGTTCGCTGACCAAGACGGGAGCCGGCACCCTGGTCCTGAGCCAGACTCCCGATACCTATACCGGCGGCACCGTAGTCAACCAGGGCATTCTGCGCCTGTCTGCCGCTGCAGCCGGTACAGGTGGCATCACGCTGAGCAATGGCACAATCTTGCAATTGACGAATGCCGCACCTGCCTCGGCTTTCACCATAACCAATGTGCTTAACATCCCGGGTACGGGAACAGCCCTCACGATTATGGGTATCACCACCAATGATATATGGAGCGCACCGTGGAGCGGCAGCGGGAGTGTGACGTTCTCTTCAACGAACGCCAACAACCTGTTTACCTTCAATGATAACCTGGCCGGGTTTAGCGGGAGTATCTCGCTGGGCTCGAGCGTGGGAACATTCCGGTTTAACAGCAAAACCAACGACCTTTCCACTGGCAGTGCCGCGGCCAGCTTTAGCCTGGGCACCGGCAGTGTCACGCTCGGCACCTACAATGGTGGCGGGTTGACTTACAACCTCGGCGCCCTATCCGGCGGAGCCAGCAGCACCCTTACCGGCGCCTTCACCAATATCGGCCCTACGACCACCACATATAGCATCGGTGCCAACGGTGCCAGTACGTCATTCGCAGGCAAGATCACAGACAGCCTGGCGGGCACAGTGGCGGTGACGAAGGTTGGCAGTGGCGCATTGTTACTGGATGGCGCCAGCACTTTCTCCGGTGGCACCACGGTCAGCGCGGGCACCCTGGGTGGCGTGGGCAGTCTCTCGGGCAACCTGGCGGTCCTCTCGACGGGTACGCTGGATCCGGGCGACACCATTGGTACGTTCACCGTAGGGGGCACGGCCAATTTGGCAGGCGCCATCAACATGGAGATCAACCAGACCAATACGATCCCCAATGACATGTTGTCGGTTTCGGGCGCCATCACCGCCAGCGGCACGTTGGTGGTCAGTAACACTGGCCCGAGTATCATCAACGGCAGTATCTTCCACCTGTTCAATAAAGCGGTGTCCGGTTTGGCGGTGACATTGCCGCCGACTGACCCGACCGGCACGACAAACTATACCTGGGCAAATAACGTCGCCACGGATGGATCCATCCAATTGACTGGCGGCGGAATTGTTATCATCAACCCCAATCCGACCAATATTGTGTTCAGCGTCACGGGAAATGCTTTGACGTTGACCTGGCCTCTGGATCATACCGGGTGGACGTTGCAGGCGCAGACGAACCCAACGATCATCGGTCTGAGCAGCAATTGGTTTGATGTGACTGGATCGACGACAACAAATGTTTATAATGCGATCCTTGATCCGAGCAACGGCGATGTCTTCTATCGGATGTTATATCAACCATAGTTGAAGCAGATCACCGTTTGGTTATTTCAGAGCCGGGGTTAAGCACAACTTGGCCCCGGCTTTTGATTTATCAAGAGAAGTTGAGATGAAAAACGTGAGACCACTTCAATGTGTTGCAGCGATTACCGCCGGCATACTTTTTGTGTCGGCAATGGCGATGCACGCCGGCGAACTGAAAGTAGATTTGAATTCAGGAGCCGACGGACGAAGAGATGTCATGACGCCGCATTGGGAAAATTGGGGAATACGCGAAGGCGCCTCTGTTTCGCAAACTTATGGGAATGTCACCATCGGCTTCAAAGCCGTTCCGGCTGGAACGATCGCGCCGGTATTGTTCAAGGGTTCGTTGGATTACGGCGCGACTATGGCCGCCGATGGCTTCGTACTTAAAAATCCAACAAATAGCGCCGACAACGGCATGGACATGGTCATCAGCGGATTGTCGCCTGGACCTCATACCCTTGTCACTTATCATAACGAAGTTCGTGATCATGTTTCGCCCGCCGCCTTCGACGTTTTCGTTGGTGACGATTTGCGGGTCAAAGGGATGATGCCGACTTATCGCGCGACGAATGATTATGAGGTCGCCAGCACCTATCTCGAAGTCAACGCCATCGCGGGAAAAGACCTGGTTATCCATTTTCAGCCTGAAAGCGGAAAAAATTTGATCATCAACGGCTTTGAAATCGATTCAGCGAATCCGCATAAAAAGGCGATCGAGTCCGCTCCGATGAATGATGACGAACATTGGCCCAACGAATCGCCTTTGACCTGGATCGCACCGCCGTCGACAAAATCCAATCAGTTCTATTTTGGCGCGGATTCAAACGCGGTCGCGACTGCAGTCCCGGCATCGCCTGAGTTCAAAGGCAGTTTGACTTCGCAAAGTTTTCCCCTGCCCAAACTGGATTTGATGCAAAGCTATTTTTGGCGGGTGGACGAGGTGGATACCGCCGGGAACGTCACGCACGGCGAAGTCTGGCGTTTCCGTATCCGGCATCTCGCCTTTCCAACGGCCGAAGGTTACGGGCGATTTGCGATCGGTGGCCGTGGCGGGCGCGTGATCGAGGTCACGAACCTGGAGGATTATGATCCGGGCAAGGGCGAGGCAGTGATTCCGGGCAGTTTTCGAGCCGCCGTCGAGGCGGTGGGTCCCCGGACGATTGTCTTCCGCGTCTCAGGTTTGATCAGGTTAAAAAACTCCTGTGCCGTTCATAATCCTTACTGCACGATCGCGGGCCAGACGGCGCCGGGCGATGGGATCTGTCTCGCCAACTTTTCCAGCGGAGCGTTTGCGACCCATGATGTGATCATTCGTTATATGCGCTTTCGGATCGGCGACCTTGCAAAACGGGCGATGGATGGAGCGGGCCTGGGCAGTTGCGATAACTGTATCATCGATCATTGTTCCATCTCCTGGAGCAGTGATGAAGCCACCAGCTCGCGCAATGCGAAGAATGTCACGTTCCAACGCAACATCGTGGCCGAGGCGCTGCAGCATTCGTATCATTATCGCGCGAACGACCGGTCAAAATATGAGACCCATGCCTTTGCCGGCTCCATCAGCGGGAACATCGGCAGCTTCCATCACAATTTGCTCGCTGATTGTACGGATCGAAATTGGAGCCTGGCGGGCGGGCTTACGCAGGGCGGCAAATACGCCGGTTATTTGGACATCCGCGACAATGTCGTCTATAACTGGACGGCGCGGACGACTGACGGCGGGGTGGCGGAATTGAATTACGTCAACAATTACTACAAGCCATATCCGAAAAACCAGTACGTGAAATGGCTGTTGAAACTTGATCCGCTCAACCCGGCATGGGGAACGGAAAGCTATTATATGGTTGGAAATGTGATGGAAGGATTCGACTACGACGATGATAATTGGAAGGCGTTTGAGAATGGGCCGGAAGTGGAAAAACAAGTGCGGGTGGACCATGAATTATATCCTTCCTATGTCACGACGCAAACGGCCCGGGAGGCGTTCACCAACGTGTTGGAGAATGTCGGGGCCAATTTTCCCAGGCAGGATGTGATCGACCTGCATATCATCAACGATACGCGCAACGGGACCGCGAAATATATCGGGACGCGCGGCCCGGCTTACTTCGACCGGCCCGGGCCAAATTCTCCGGGGATCATCGATGCGCCCACCGATGACAAGGCCGCGCTGGGTTCCAAAAACTTTCCATGGCCCGATTACCAGACTGATAACGTCCCGGTGGACAGCGACCACGATGGAATCCCCGACGAATGGGAAAAAACGCACGGCCTGGACCCTCATAATCCCTCCGATGCCAATGGGGATATGAATGGTGATGGATACACGAACCTGGAAAAATATCTGAATTGGCTGGTGGGTGAGTATCAGCTGTGATTTTTAAAATATGAGAACAAATATCTTCCTGCTCAGCATCCTTTTCCTGACAACCGCGATGGTGAGCGCCCGCGAAAGCTGGCCGATGCCGGATGAGGCTGTCCGGGCGCGTGATGCCGCCTGGGACCAGTACGAGCAGCAGGTGATCTCCAACGACGCGCCGGTCATCGCGGAGTGGGCGAAGAAAGGCAAACCTTTCATTCCCTGGGCGTCAAAGCCGGATGATCTGCCGCAGGCCAAAGTGCCGGCGTTTCCCGGGGCGGAAGGCGGTGGAGAATTTTCCTTTGGCGGGCGCGGTGGAAAAGTGTTCGTCGTGACGACCCTCGCCGACAGCGGACCGGGGTCGCTGCGTGAAGCTTGTGAATCTGCCGGGCCGCGGATCGTGGTCTTCAACGTGGCGGGGATCATTCATCTCCAAAAGCCGATCTTCATCGAGGCGCCATACATCACGATTGATGGCCATACTGCCCCCGGTGACGGCATTTGCATCGCGGACAATGGCTTTGATGATAACGTCCACGACGTCGTCATCCGCTACCTCCGGATGCGCCGCGGCAATCTGGACATTTTCAACCGCCACGGCACGCACTACGGCAGCCCCATCGGCAATATCATTCTTGACCACATTTCGTCGAGCTGGGGCGCGGACCAGAACATCGACACATACCGCCATATGTATGCGCCGACGAACGGCGGCCCGGATCTCAAACTTCCCGCAGTCAACGTGACGATCCAATGGACGATTTCCAGCGAAGCGCTGAATACTTACAACCATGCGTTCGGCGGTGATTGGGGCGGTCGCAATACCGGCTTCCATCATAATCTCTTCGCCTGCAATACCGGACGCAATCCGAGCGTGGCGATGACTTATGATTTTAATTTCGTCAACAATGTGCTCTTCAACTGGCGGCATCGCTCGGTGGATGGTGGCGGTTCCAACAGCTTGTTCAACATCATCAACAATTACTACAAACCCGGCCCCGCCACCCTGGACACCCCGGTGCGCTATCGCATTTTGGAACCTGCGCAAACCTGGAGCAAAGCCAATCCGGTCAGCCATTGGGGCAAGGCCTATGTCAACGGCAACATTGTCGATGGCTACGACGCTGTCACCAAAGACAATTGGAACGGGGGCGTCCAATTCACAAAATCGCCCGATCCCGATGCCGATGGCGGCATTGCCCGGGGAGAAATAACCAACGATACGCAAATTGATAAGATCATCGCCGCGGTGCGGGTGGATAAGCCCTTTCCCATGCCTTCGATGACCATCACTTCGGCCAAAGAAGCATACGACGCCGTCTTGAATGATGCCGGTGACACTTTGCCGCATCGCGATGCCGTGGATGCGCGCGTCATCGAAGAAGTCCGCACCGGCAACGTCTGGAGCGAAGGCAAGCAAATCACTCCGCCGCCCATGAAGGGCCTGGCGAAAAATAATATCGGCGTGGCGGGCGATGGGATCATCACCGATCCGTCGCAAGTCGGGGGATATCCCGATTACCAGGGTGAACCGGTCAAGGATCTTGGTGCGGATGGGATTCCGTTATCATGGAAGAAGAAGTACGGCCTGGATGCGAACGACGCCTCGCTCGCGCAAAAGGATTTGCAGGGAGATGGATACACGGTGATGGACAAATATTTGGACGGGCTTGACCCCACAAAGAAAATCGATTGGACGGACCCAAAGAGCCGGGTCAACACCTTGCAGTGAACTCCGGCGCTAAAACCATCTCGTATGCCTGGATTGTCGTCGGGTTGCTCTGGCCGGTCGCCCTGTTGAACTATCTGGATCGCCAGATGATTTCCACCATCCGGTCCTCGATCCGCGCGGACATCCCGGATATCGCCAGCGACGAAGATTTTGGGAAGCTGATGGCGATCTTCATGTGGGTGTATGCCTTTCTTAGTCCGGTGGGCGGTTACCTCGCGGACAAATTCAATCGCCGTTGGACCGTCATCGGGAGCCTGTTCGTTTGGTCGGCGGTGACCTGGTTGACGGGCCACGCGCACAGCTATGGGCAGATGTTGTCCTGCCGTGGGCTGATGGGCATCAGCGAGGCATTTTATATCCCGGCAGCGCTGGCATTGATCGCGGATTTTCATACCGGAAGTACCCGGGCGAAAGCGGTGGGCATTCACCAGACTGGCATCTATGCCGGGCTGGCGCTGGGAGGCATCGGCGGCTACATCGCCGACCACAATTCATGGCGCGACTGTTTCACCTGGTTTGGGGCGGTGGGAATGATTTACGCCGTCATACTCATGGTCGCCTTGCGCGATGCGGAAACCCGCGAGGGCGGCATGAATGAAAAAAGTTCCCTCACGATTTCCAGCACCCTGAAGGCGCTAGGGTCGCAACCGGCGTTTTGGATCCTCGTCGTGTATTTCACATTGCCGGCGATCTCCGGCTGGGTTACGAAAAATTGGCTGCCAACGTTCCTGGGAGACACCTTCAATTTGAAACAAGGCCCGGCCGGAATGTCGGCCACGGGTTACATCCAACTGGCCTCCCTCGGCGGAGTTTTCCTTGGCGGAGTGGTTTCCGATTGGTGGATGCGCAGGACGGAACGGGGAAGGATTTTCACGAGCGCCCTGGGAGTGTTGTTGCTGGTGCCGGCATTGTTGGGTTTGGGTTTTGCCTGGAACCTGGATGCGGCGATCGTTTTCATGGTGCTGTTCGGACTTGGGTGGGGATTTTACGATTGCAACAACATGCCGATCCTTTGCCAGATCGCGCGGCCGGAACATCGCGCCACCGGGTACGGGATCATGAACCTGGTCAGTATCAGCATTGGGGCGGCGGCAACAGTCGCGTTGGGCTGGATGCGTGACCATGGCGTTAATTTTTCCTTGGCCTTTGCGCTGGCGGCGGCGGTGGCATTATTAAGCGCGGGCCTGATTTTATTGGTGAAACCGCGTACCGCGGATTTGGGAGAATCATGACATGAAACTACGTTTGCCTGGAATCATTCCACCGATGGTCACCCCGCTTCGTTCACGGGATGAACTGGACGTTGCCGGACTGGAAAAACTGCTCGAGCATATCGTGACCGCGGGCGTCAGCGGGGTCTTTATCCTGGGGACGACCGGCGAAGGGCCCAGCCTGGGTTATCGCCTGCGGCGCGAGCTGATCGAGCGTGTCTGCCGGCAAAACCGGGGACGGGTCCCGGTGCTGGTCGGCATCACGGACACAGCGTTTGTCGAATCGGTGAACCTCGCGCGCCATGCGGCGGACTGCGGCGCGGATGCGGTGGTGGTCGCCCCGCCATACTACATGCCGGAAGGCCAGCCGGAATTACAGGAATGGCTTGATCATCTCATGCCCGAACTGTCGCTGCCGTTGTTCCTTTACAACATGCCCCCGCTGACCAAGGTCTCGTTCGAGCTGGAAACGGTGCGTCACGCTCTCAGCCATCCAGGCATTGCCGGATTGAAGGACAGTTCGGGAGATATGGATTATTTCAACAGCATCGCCGGGCTGCTCAAACAGCGTCCGGATTGGTCGCTCTTCATCGGTCCGGAGGGCAAACTCATCGACGCATTGCAACTCGGCGGCCACGGCGGCGTGAGCGGCGGGGCGAATCTGTTTCCCAAAATATATGTCGAGCTGTGCAAGGCGTTTGAAGCGCATGACCTGGCCCGCGCCCAGGAACTTCAAAAGTTGATCCATTGGGTCGGATCGTCCTTGTATCGCGTCGGCAAACATCCCTCGACGATCATCAAGGGCATCAAATGCACGTTGAGTTGTTTGGGGATTTGTGATGACTTTATGGCCGAGCCGTTCCACCGTTTTCGCGCTGCGGAACGCGAATTGTTGAAGACGCGACTCAACGAAATCGAGGCCGAACTGTCAAAATTAGATCTGCGATGAAACCAGTCCTGTTGATCCAGCTGGTCCTTGCCTTGTTCTTTTCGGCAAGGCTGGAGGCGCAACGCCTGTCCGTACTGGATGCCTCCGGCTTTTCGGACTACGTGGCGCATTTCAATGCGATGGAGGATGAGAATGTGACGAATTGCATTTCCAACGCCGGCTCATGGAACTGGATGCAGAAGGAAATCCCATTTTTCCAATGCCCTGATCCTGAAGTCGAGGAGATGTACTATTTTCGCTGGTGGTCTTTCCGAAAACACATCGAGCAGACGACGAACGGCTTTGTTTTCAGCGAATTTCTGACGCGTCAAACTCCAGTCAGCAGCGCGTTGGGCCACCAGATCGCCGAGGGACGCTGGTTGCACGACCAGGTTTACCTGGATGATTATGTTTTATACTGGCTGGACCACCCGGCGCAAATGCACCGATACAGCAGTTGGCTGGACGCGGCCCTTTGGCAGCGTTACCTCGTCATCCAGGACAAATCGTTTATGGTCTCGAATCTCGACACTTTAGTGGATGATTACCGGCAATGGGAAGATGAGCGGCTCTCCACGAACGGGCTTTTCTGGCAATTTGATGTGCGCGATGCGATGGAGGAATCCATCAGCGGTTCCCGCACGAATAAAAATCTGCGTCCGTCGATCAACGGCTATATGTACGGGAATGCGCGCGCGCTGGGCGACATCGCGCGGCTGGCGGGGAACGAAAGGATTGCGAATGAATTCGACGCCAGGGCCGCGCAGTTGAGGACGCTCGCCGCGGAAAATTTATGGAACACCAACGCATCGTTTTTTGAAGTGCGCCGCGACAATGGAAAGCTGTCAGACGTGCGCGAAGAGATCGGGTTCATTCCCTGGATGTTCGATCTGCCGGACAACAGCTCGACTTACGATGCGGCCTGGGGGCAACTGACGGACCCCCGGGGTTTTAGCGCGCCCTACGGCATCACCACCGCCGAACGGCGCAGCCCGTTCTTCCGCACGCACGGATATGGCCATTGCGAATGGGATGGGGCGGTCTGGCCGTTCGCGACGTCCCAGACGCTGGACGCGCTGGCAAATTTCACGCGCGATTATGTTGCAGTTTCGCCATCCCCGCATGACGCGAAGGAGAGCGTGGAAGCATTGCGCACCGATTATTACGACGCATTTCTGACCTATGTCCACAGCCAGCATGCGGATGGCAAACCTTACGTCGGCGAATATCTGGACGAGACAACGGGCCAATGGATCAACGGCGCGGGTGGCCGCAGCCGGTATTACAATCATTCGACATTCGCGGACCTGGTCGTCACGGGGATTGTGGGATTGGTTCCGCGCGAGGACGATACAGTGGAAATTTTCCCGTTGTTGCCGAAAGAGGTGTGGGATTATTTTTGTCTCGATGGCGTGAACTATCATGGGCACACGCTCACGATTCTATGGGACAAAGATGGATCACGATATCATCACGGCGCAGGGCTGGTCGTACTGGCTGACGGAAAGGAGATCGCGCGCGCCAATGCTTTGGAAGAACTGACTGGAAAACTTCCATGAGAGTAAAATTAATCTCGGCCCTTTTGACAACAGTCCTGGCATTGAACGCCATGGGCAAGGGACCGTCTCCAATCATTTCGACCGGGGCCGACGGTCGTTTGGCGTATGAGGCTGACCAGGAAGGCAACCGCGTCCCCGATTTTTCCACATGCGGTTATGCCGGCGGCGACCGGCAGATTCCTGATGCGCCGGTGTGCGTGGTGGTACCACCCGTTTCCGGCGATGAGACATCGCGTATCCAGAAGGCGATCGATTATGTCGCCGCTTTACCGCCGGACACAAACGGGATACGCGGCGCGGTTTTGCTCCTGGCGGGGCGGCACGAAGTTTTTGGGCAGTTGGAAATGACCAATTCCGGGGTGGTTCTGCGCGGCCAGGGCGCTGGAACTAACGGAACTATTTTGGTGGCTGCCGGAACGAGCCGGCGGACGTTCATTCGTATCGCAGGAGAAGGGGATCCGGCTACTGGTTCGAATCCGCGTTGGCAAATCGCGAGTAATTATATACCCGTGGGTGCGACAAGCATCCAATTACAGGACGCCGGCGGGCTAAAAGCAGGGGACACCATTTTCATCACACGGCCTGGTACGAAGGAATGGATCAATACGCTGGGGATGACGGATTTTGGGGGTGGCCTCAACGATTGGCGGCTGGTATGGCGCCCGAACAGCTACGATATCGTCTGGGACCGGACCATTGAAAAGGTCGAAAATGACTGTGTGACGATCGACTCGCCGATCACGACGGCGATCGACAGCAACTTCGGCGGCGGCACGTTACAAACTTATTCCTGGCCGGGCCGGGTCGAGGATGTGGGCATCGAAAACCTGCGGATGGAATCGACTTTCGACGCGCAAAATCCGAAAGATGAGGATCATTCATGGTTCGCGATCACGATGGAGAACACTGCGAATGCCTGGGTACGGCAGGCAGTGTTTGCGCATTTTGCCGGTTCGTCGGTGGCGATCTACGAAAGTTGCAAGTCGGTCACCGTGGAGGATTGTTCGTCGCTCGCGCCGGTATCGGAAGACGGCGGCGGACGCCGCAACACATTCTTTACAATGGGACAACAGACGTTGTTCCTTCGCTGCACAGCCGAACATGGCCGTCATGATTTTTCCGTGGGCCATTGCGCCGCCGGGCCAAATGCGTTTGTGGATTGCGAGGCCGACCTGCCGACTGCGGACAGCGGGGCGATCGAAGGATGGGCGAGCGGGACTCTTTTCGACAGTGTGCGGATCGACGGCAACCGGCTGGACCTGATGAACCGCGGCGGCGATGACGAAGGCGCCGGGTGGTCGGCGGCGAATTCCGTCCTGTGGAATTGCATCGCGGCGAAGATCGCCTGCGAAAATCCGCCGGGCGCGCAGAACTGGGCGTTTGGTTCCTGGGGAGAGTTCGAGGGCAACGGGGTTTGGCTGTACTCAAACGAATCGGCCAGGCCGGACAGCCTTTTTGCCGCGCAATGTTCAGACCGTCTCGGGGCGGATGCCGCCAAACAATTGTTGGCCGGCGAAACAATCTCTGCTGATGCGGCGAGCGCAAAATCCATAGATGATATTCCGGACGAACCTGCCGCCGCGCAAAGCCCGGAACGGGCCATTTCAATCACCAATGGCTGGTTGGTGTGCGATGGGAAATTGCTCGTTGGCGGCATCCAACCGGTCAATTGGTGGCGTGGAAATATGCGCCCGGCTGAAGCGCCCACCTACGGGGTAAATTTGACACGCTTTGCGCCGGGGCGCACCGGTCCGGGTTTTACTGACGACCTGGGCGAAGTCGCCAGCGGAATGATTTCGAACAATGTGGCCGCGCTCGACCATCATTATGGCCTTTGGTACGACCGCCGCCGCGAGGACCACGAACGGGTGCGCCGGATGACGGGCGATGTCTGGGCGCCGTTTTATGAGCAGCCGTTTGCGCGCAGCGGCACCGGCACGGCCTGGGATGGCCTAACCAAATATGATTTAACGAGATACAACCTTTGGTATTGGTCCCGTTTGCGGATGTTTGCGGATGTTTGCGGCCAACGCGGGCTCGTTTTGTTCAACGAAAATTATTTTCAACACAATGTCCTTGAAGACGGCGCGCATTGGGTGGACGGCCCATGGCGTTCGAAAAACAATATCAACGGCACCGGGTTTGAGGAGCCGCCGTTCGAGGTGGGCAAACGGATCGAGATGGCCCCGCAATTTTACGACGTCACCAACCCGGTCCGCCGCAAGTTGCATGAAGATTACATCCGCCAGAACCTCGCCAACTTCACCAATGAAGCGAACGTGATCCAATTCACCAGCGGCGAATTCACCGGGCCGCTGGCGTTCGAGCAGTTCTGGCTGGATACGATCGGCGATTGGGAGCAGGCAACGAAACATCATGAACTGGTCGCCTTGTGCGCGACCAAAGACGTGCAGGACGCCATCCTGGCGGATCCGCAACGGCGGGCTGTGGTGGATGCGATCTGTTTCCGTTATTGGTGGCAGACGCGCAAAGGATTATTCGCCCCGAACGGCGGAGAGAACCAGTCGCCGCGGCAGTTCGAACGGCAATGGAAGGGCGGTACGCCGACAGATGAAGATTTGGCGGCGATGGCAGCGGAATATCGCGGGAAGTTCCCGGAGAAGGCGATCCTCGCCTTTGGGGAAGACGTCAGTTTTCACGGCGGTTGGGCCTTTGCCTGTGCGGGTGGCTCAATGCCGGTACTGCCGAAAGATACTGACCCGGAATTGCTTGTTGCCATTCCGCAGATGCAGCCATGGCTGGCCGACGGTGCGAAAGGGACTTGGGCATTACGCGGGCAGAATCAACTGTTGATCTATTCCGACGGGGATGGGCCGGTGGATCTCTCTGGCGTGCAGGGTTCATTCCAGCTTCATGCGGTGGATATGAGCACCGGCGAAGTCGCCCCGGCGTCGCAAACCATCCAGGCGGGCGGAAAGGTCACCTTGTCACGGGGAGTGTTTTGGCTGACGGGCAAATAATCCATGAAGCTCTCCCACCTCATCACAATCGCGTTGTTCTCGATAACATTGTCGTTGCAGGCGGAACAATCCGTCGAACAATGGGGCACTTTTGAAGTTTCAGCCAATGGCCCGACGAATGGAAATCCATTCACAGACGTAAAATTTTCCGCGCGTTTCACGCAAAGCGGCACGTCCATCGAAGCTAATGGTTTTTACGATGGAGACGGAGTTTATCGCGTCCGGTTCATGCCGCAAACGCAAGGGCAGTGGCATTACGTGACGGAGAGTTCGAACGCGGAACTGGATGGAAAATTGGGTGACTTTTTCGTGACGCAACCTTCCCCGGAAAACCACGGGCCGGTACGTGTCGCCCATACTTACCATTTCGCCTACGCTGACGGTTCGCCTTATTCAGAGCTTGGAACGACCTGTTACGCCTGGATCCACCAGCCGGAAGCCTTGCAGGAAGAGACGCTCCGGACGCTCGCCGGATCACCGTTCAACAAGCTTCGCATGTGCGTCTTTCCCAAGCATTACCAGTGGAACACGAACGAGCCGATCCTGTATCCGTTTGAAAGCAAGGACGGCCTGGCCACTACGACGAACTGGGATTTCACGCGATTCAATCCGGCATATTTCCAACATCTCGACGAACGCATCGTCGACCTGCAAAAACTCGGCATCCAGGCGGACGTGATCCTGTTTCATCCCTACGACGGAGGGCACTGGGGGTTTGACCGGATGCCGGCGGATGCGGACGACCGTTACCTGCGTTACGTCGTCGCCCGGCTCTCGGCGGATCGCAACGTCTGGTGGTCGATGGCGAACGAGTGGGACTTCATGAAGGAGAAGACGGAATCGGATTTTGTGCGGTTCGGTGAAATCATTTCGACGAACGACCCCTACCATCATTTGCTTTCGATCCACAATGGCTCGTTGATCTTCAATGACACGTTGCCGTGGATCACGCACACAAGCATCCAGAACGGATCAGCAGTGGAAGACCCCGGGCGCGCAGAACTTTATCGCGATGTGTTCCGCAAGCCGGTGGTCTATGACGAAGTGAAATACGAAGGGAACATCGACAGCCGCTGGGGCCAATTGTCCGCCGAGGAAATGGTCTTCCGGTTCTGGAATGCGACAGTGGCGGGAACGTATTGCGGACATGGCGAGACTTACAAGAGCGATGACCAGGTGCTTTGGTGGTCCAAAGGCGGCGTACTCAAAGGGCAAAGTCCCGCGCGCCTGGCTTTTTTGAAAAAGGTGCAAGACGATATGCCGCCCGAAGGCATCGACCCCATCGATCGATGGCAGGACTCGCGGATTGGAGGCCAGCCTGGTAAATATTATTTGATCTATTTTGGCAAGGACACGCCGGTATCCTGGAAATTTCAACTGCCCAAGCCGCCATTGGGGAAATTACAGGATGCGAACGGCATGAAATTCACCGTAGAAATCCTCGACACCTGGAACATGACAATCACGCCGGTCAAGGGAGTCTTCAGCCTGGAGAAGATCAACAATTACTATTTTGGCGATAAGGACGGACGCTCTATCAAACTGCCGGGGAAACCGTATATCGCACTCCGCATCAAGCGGGTGGAGGGATAGACCCGGCGACCATACAACTGATATGAGGCAAAGACCAACATCGACCCTATTTTCAGGGGCAATCCTTGTCCTTGGCTTAATGGTTGTTTGTTGTTCATGTTCTTCCATGAACCGGAACGTCTTGCCGTATTCGGCAACAATCGGCGGAGTGAACCATAGTGTTTTCATCGTTGTCCCTGCCAACGCTGCACCACGGGTGGAATACGGCGCGGAGCAGATCGTCGAAGCGCTTAAAGCGGTGAACCTGGACGGAATGATTGTGAATTCGAGGGAAGGGCGCGGAGACATTCTGCTCGACCAGCCGCATGATCTGGCTGAAAAGCCCGAAGGATTCCATATCTATTCGTCAGACAACGGTGACCTCATAGTGATCTCCAAAGATGATTCGGGAACATTGTATGGCTGTATGGAGATTGCCAAACGTATCCGCTCCGAGGGTAAGATGCCGACGGCTTCCCTCACCGATTTTCATGATGCGCCGGCAATCCGGTTGCGCGGCACATGTGTCGGATTGCAGAAGACCTATCTTTTGCCGGGACGCCACGTGTATGAGTATCCGATCACGCCGAAATTGTTTCCGTGGTTTTACGATAAAAAGATGTGGACGGATTACCTGGATTTCCTGGCGGCCAACCGCATGAACACGCTCTATCTCTGGAACGGCCATCCCTTCGCCTCGCTGGTGCGATTGAAGGATTACCCTTACGCGGTCGAAGTGCCGGACGATGTCTTTCGGATGAACCGGGAGCAGTTTCACTGGCTGGCGCAGGAATGCGACAAGCGCGGCATCTGGCTGGTGGCGACCTTTTACAATATCCTGGTCTCGAAACCGTTCGCGGAAACGAACGGCATCTCCACGCAACTTTCCACGCCAACGCCGCTCACGGCGGATTACACGCGCAAATCGATCGCGGAATTTGTTAAGGAATACCCCAATGTCGGCTTGATGGTGTGCCTGGGCGAAGCATTGCAGGGAACGCCGAATCAATTGGAGTGGTGCACGAACGTGGTCCTGCCGGGTGTGCTTGATGGGATGCGCGAGGCGAATCTGAAAGAGGAACCGCCGGTGATCATCCGCACCCAGGCGATGGACCCGTACCCGATCATGCCCGTGGCATACCAGGTCTATACGAATCTCTATACGGAATCGAAATTTAACGGGGAATCGCTCACGACATGGGAACCGCGTGGGAAGGACCAGGCCATCCACCAGGCGATGGCCAGACTCGGTCCGCATATGGTGAACATCCATATCCTTTCCAACCTGGAGCCGTTCCGATACGGCGACACGGAATTCATCCGCAAATCCGTACTGGCCGCGCGCGACCGGCTCGGCGCGAGCGGAATCCACCTGTTCCCGCTCTCGTACTGGAATTGGCCGTATTCGCCGGATGTCGCAGATCCGCCGGAGTTGCAATGGGACCGGGACTGGATCTGGTTCGAGGCATGGGCGCGATATTCCTGGAACCCCGATGTGGCTCCAGAGGCAGACCATGCGTATTGGATCTCGCGACTCACCGATTTTTACGGAAACACCAACGCAGCGGAAAAAATTCTGGAAGCCTACAACAATGCGGGCGAGGTCGCGCCGCGATTGGTCCGGCGATTCGGGATCACCGAGGGAAATCGGGAGACACTTTCGCTGGGAATCACGCTGGACGAGTTGGTGAAGCCCAACAAATACGGGGCCATCGCGGACTTGTGGGAATCGCAATCGCCGCCCGGGGAACGGCTGGATGAATTTGTAAAAAATGAATGGAACCACCAACCACCTGTGGGCGAGACGCCGGACTCCATCATTGCGGAGGTGCTGGAGGAATCGAGCAACGCTGTTGCCGCTGCGGACGCCGCCGAATCGCTGGTGACGACGAACCGTGATGAATTCGAGCGTTTGCGGAACGACACCGATTGCATCCAGGCCATGGCCCAAAATTACTCGGCCAAAGTGAAGGCGGCGGAACTGGTCCTGCGCTTCGATTACAGCCATGATATTTCCGATATGGAGAACGCTGAAAAGTATCTCGCCGAAAGTTTTGCCGATTATCAGAAGCTGTCATCATTGGCATCGCCGGCCTATCATTTTGCCAATGGCATGCAGACGTCGCAGCGCAAGATTCCATTCAGCGGCGGCATTCACGGGGCCGGCACGAATTATCTCTGGTCGCAACTGGTGCCGCTCTATCAAAAAGAGCTCGATAACTTCCAGGCCGAGGTGGCGCGATTGAAGGAAGGCGCGAGCGCGCTGGCCCCGGTAGATGAATCCACGATCAAGGCATGGTCGGCGGCCCCATTCAAATTGATTTCGACCAATGCAGAGACATACGCGGTGGGGATCGGCGCGAAAGTTTTCACGGACCGCGATTTCATGATCCAGAGCCTGGCGCCGGAGTTGAACGGATTGACCGGGATACGGTTCTCGCAAAATGACGCCAAAAAAGGTAAAGATAAACCGGTCGAGTTTGAAGTGGATGAGCCGGTGTACGTGCTGGTTGGTTATTTTAATAGCGATGCGAAAGGGTGGCTGCAGGTGCCGCAACTTGAAACTGCAGCGCAGGCGGATGAACGCGGCGGGGTGGATGCGGTGATCGACAATGCTGCGACGATCTCGGATTGCCCGAACGTGAACATCCACGCATTCCGGTTCGATGCCGGAAAACAAACCCTGGAGATGATCGGCAAGGGAAGTTTTGTGGTGTTGGGAGTGATCCCGCAGACCATCGTGCTGCAGGAGCGCGATGCGCATCGTGGAACAAAACAACCATGAGAATGAAATTGATCAACTTGTTAATCGCCCTTGCACTGGTTCCCTGCTGTTTGAGGGCGAAGCCGGGCGTGGCAGATACGACTTCGAGCCCGTTTGCCAAAGTCAGGTCGGTGGGCATGGATGAAGCCAAATGGACGCACGGTTTTTGGGCGGACCGTTTTGACCTTTGTGAGACGCAAATGGTGCCGAGCATGGGGCGATTGATGGAAGGCACAAATTATTCGCAATATTTGCGTAATTTCCAGATCACCGCGGGCGAAATCACCGGCAAACCTCATGGAGCGACTTTCAGCGACGGGGATTTTTACAAATGGATGGAAGGCGCGAGCGCGACTCTGGCGGTCACAAATGATCCCGCGCTGCGCGGACAACTGGATGAGATCATTTCCGTGATCGGGAAAGCGCAAGAACCCGATGGCTATCTCGACACCTATGTTGAATTGCATCAGCGGGCAGGGCATACCAATGTGACGCCTTTCACCGACCCCGATAATTTTGAGATGTACAATTTTGGGCAATTGATGACGGCGGCATCCGTGCATTATCGGGCTACGGGAGAAACCAATTTGCTGGATATCGCCTGCAAAGCCGCGGATTTTCTTTGTGGCGAATTCAAGGAGCCGACCCCGGCGCTGGCGAATAATTTGATCTGTCCGGCACATTATATGGGCATCGTGGAATTATATCGGGCCACCGGCCGGGCGCGTTACCTGGAGCTGGCAAAGAAATTCATGGCGATGCGCAACCTGGTCGAAGACGGCAGCGACAATAACCAGGACCGGACCCGATTTGGAGACCAGACGGAGGCCGAAGGGCATGCAGTCCGCGCAAATTATCTTTATGCCGGGGCGGCGGATTTGTTTTTGGAGGACGGGGACACCAATCTGTGGAGACCGCTCGCGGCGATCTGGACGAATGTGGTCACCAAAAAAATGTATATCACCGGCGGTTGCGGCGCGCTTTATGACGGGGCCTCGCCGGACGGCGGCGAAAATCCGAAATCGATCTCGATGGTCCACCAGGCGTACGGGCGGAATTATCAATTGCCGAACACCACGGCCTACAGTGAGACATGCGCCAACATCGGGAATGTCTTTTGGAATTGGCGGATGTTTTTGGCGACGGGCGACGCGAAGTTCATGGACGTGGTCGAGGTCACGCTGGACAACAGCGTGCTTTCCGGGGGAGCGTTGGACGGCACGAATTTCTTTTATACCAATCCAATGCGCGTGACGGACCCGATGCCGGCGGACCTGCGCTGGTCGCGAGTGCGCCTGCCTTATGTCGGCTCCTTTTGTTGTCCGCCAAACCTGGTCCGGACCATCGCCGAATCGGCGAATTATGCCTATGGGAAAACGGATGATACGATCTGGGTCAATCTTTACGGGGCAAGCACATTGACCACGATCTTGCCGCAGGGTGGACGGGTCACGTTGACCCAGGAAACGGACTATCCGTGGAACGGGCGAGTACGGATCAGCATCGGAACCTGCGAAACGGGAGATTTTTCATTAAAGGTTCGGATTCCCGGCTGGGCGACGGGCGCGAGTGTACGGGTGAACGATAAGGCCACGGATTCCCAACCTGAAGCGGGAGAGTATTATGAGATTCGCCGGACATGGCATGCGGGCGACTTTGTGGATCTGGACCTGCCCATGCCACCACGTTTGATGGAGGCAAATCCGCTCGTCGAAGAAGATCGGAACCAGGTTGCCATCCAGCGCGGGCCGATTGTTTATTGCCTGGAATCACCAGATTTGCCGCCCGGAGTCGATATTTCCGATGTGATGGTCCCATCGGACATGCAATTGGCGGCGCGATATGACCAGCACCTGCTGGATGGCATCGTGGTCCTCCAGGGCACGGCGTTGGCACGGCGTGAACCCGGCTGGAAGGGAAACTTGTATCGCGAATTATCCGATAAATTTGAGCCGGTCAAAGTGAGATTCATCCCATATAGCGTCTGGCAAAATCGCGGACCGTCGGAAATGTCGGTCTGGTTGCCGATCGCCGACAATACATCGTCCGTACCTGAAAAATGAAGAAAACAATCATCATTGCGGCGATTTTTTTTGGCGTAGCCGCCGGAATGTTTGCCAGTCCATTGGTGCTCTGGTACCAGCAACCGGCGGGACTGGTGCCCATGCCGGTGGTGGCGACAAATAAGAACGCGCCGGTGCTAAGTCTTGGCGGAGGGAAAGCATCGCCTTTCATCAATCAGGCGCTGCCCATCGGCAATGGCCTGATCGGCGGACTGATTGCCGGTGGAACAGCGCAGGAACGGATTGTCCTGGACGACGACAGCCTTTGGACCGGCGATGAAAACCCTTCGGGCGATTACAACACGATGGGTGCGTATCAAATGCTTGGAGAACTGATCGTCAATTTGCCGGGACACGAAATGGTCTCCAATTATTACCGTGACCTGGACATCGGCGCGGCGCTGGCGCACGTGACCTATGAGGCCAACGGGATAAGATACTCGCGAGAGTACTTTTGCAGCCATCCGGATGGAGTGCTGGTGCTGCATCTCACCGCAGACCATCCCGGCAGCTACAGTGGCAGCATCAAGTTGAATGATTCCCACGGGGCGGAAACGATGGCGCAAAAGAACGGCCTCGGATTTTCGGGCACGCTGGCCAACGGATTGAAATACGCGGCGCAATTGGCGGTTGTTGCCAGTGGCGGTTCTGCCCACGCGAATGGTTCAACGTATGAGTTCACAAATTGCGATAGCCTGACGTTGATTGTCGGAGGCGGAACGGATTACACGTTCAATTATGCGAAGCATTTTCACGGAAAAGATCCGCGCCCGCTGGTGGCGAAGGAAACCAGGAAGGCCGCAGCGAAAAGTTACGCGGAGCTGAAGGCTGGGCATGAGAAGGATTTTCATTCCCTGTTCGACCGGGTGGCCCTGGACCTGGGGTCATCGTCACCTGAACAAACCGGACTGCCGACGAACGAGCGCAAAGTCAAAGCGGCTGAGACGGTCGACCCGCAATTGGAGGAATTACTGTTCCAATATGGCCGTTATCTTCTGATCTCCTGTTCGCGTCCGGGCGGTTTGCCCGCCAATTTGCAGGGCCTGTGGAACGACAGCGATAATCCGCCGTGGCACTCCGATTATCATGCGAACATCAATATCCAGATGAATTACTGGCTGGCTGAACCGGCGAACTTGTCGGAATGCACGCTCCCATTTTTTGACCTGGTGGACAGCCAGCTTCCGGCCTGGCGCAAGGCAACGCAAGCGGACACAGAATTCAAAACTGCGGATGGACAGTTGGCCACGCGCGGCTTTGCCATCCGCACATCCCACAATATTTACGGCGGGATGGGCTGGAAATGGGACGACACAGCGAATGCATGGTATGCCTGGCATTTCTGGGACCATTACGAATTTGGCGGGGATAGAAAATTCCTGGCGAATACAGCTTATCCCTACCTGAAAGAGGTCTGCCAGTTTTGGGAAGACCACCTGAAGGAATTGCCGGATGGCAAACTGGTGGTGCCGCACGCATGGTCGCCGGAACATGGCCCCGTCGAGGATGGAGTCAGTTACAGCCAGGAAATCGTTTGGGACCTGTTCAACAATTACGTCCAGGCTGCGGACGTGCTTGGCATCGACAAGAGTTACCGCGACAAGATCGCCGGAATGCGTGACCGGCTGGCGACACCGGGCATCGGCAGTTGGGGGCAATTACTCGAATGGATGCATGAACAGCACAATCCGAAATATCCTGAACTGGATACGCCGAACGACCATCATCGCCATACTTCGCATTTATTCGCAGTTTATCCGGGAAACCAGATCAGCATGCAGAAAACACCTGCGTTGGCGGCGGCGGCCAAGGTGACGCTCAATGCCCGTGGAATCTCCCCGGACAGCGACGTGCGGGAGTGGTCGTTTGCGTGGCGCACGGCACTGTATGCGCGTTTGGATGATGCCGAAGATGCGCACCATATGTTGCAACAACTGTTCTATGACCGGAATACCTGTCCGAACCTTTTCGGGCTGCATCCGCCGATGCAAATCGACGGCAATTTCGGGACCACTGCGGGCATCTGCGAAATGCTGCTGCGCTCGGAGGATGGTGAGATCAAGCTGCTCCCCGCGTTGCCGGCCGAATGGCCAAACGGCAGCGTCAAAGGACTGCGAGCGCGTAATGGGTTTGAAGTGGATGAACAATGGCAGAACGGAAAATTGGTTTCAGCTACGATCCACAGCCTGCTCGGCGCGCCTTGCAAAGTCAGTTATGGGGATGCGACACGAGAGATCACTTTAAAGAAAGGAGAGAGCTTCCAATGGGACGGCGAAACAAAATAACGATACGGGGTTTGGCCCGGCTGATGGCGCTGATTTTTGTCACCACGATCTGGTGCGTACGCGCCCAGGCGAGCACGAATGACACGGTTTTCCTTTTCACTTCGTTCCATGATGCCGACCAAAAGTATCTCCGCTTTCTCTATAGTTTTGACGGGTATCATTGGACCAATGTGCCTGGAACGTTCCTCGCCTCGAACGTCGGAACGAACAAGGAATTTCGCGACCCGAGTTTGCAATGCGGGCCGGATGGAATGTTTCACCTGGTATGGACATGCGGGTGGCACGGAGATCGGGGGTTTGGGTGCGCAAGCTCGAAAGACCTGATCCATTGGTCGGACCAACAATTTGTCCCCGTGATGACGAACGAACCCACGACGGTGAATGTCTGGGCGCCGGAAATCTTTTATGACAGTGGCCGGAAAGATTTCATCATCACCTGGGCTTCCACCATCCCCGGACGGTTTCCCGATAAACTTGAGAAGCATGAAAACAACCATCGTTTGTATTACACGACGACGCGTGATTTTGTTGATTTCGCGCCGGAGAAATTATTTTACGACCCCGGCTTCAGCGTGATCGACCCCTTCATTTTGAAAGACGGCGATCGATATGTTCTGATCTGCAAGGACAACTCGCGCCCGGAATTGGATCTGCGCGCGGCGTTTGCAACCTCGCCGTTAGGTCCCTGGGAGAACGTTTCGGCGCCATTCACGGACAAGTTCTCGGAAGGGCCCTGCGCGTTGAAGATCGGCGACGACTGGTTGATCTATTATGACGCGTACCGGAAAAAAATTTACGGCGCAGCAAAAACGCGTGACTTCAAGACGTTTACAGACATCACCGGCGAAGTCTCCTTTCCGGAGAGTCACAAGCACGGCACGGCACTGAGAGTCCCGCGCGAAATTTTAGAAGGACTTTTGGCCGCCAACAAATCGAATCCATGATAATGAAAAAAATCCTGTTCCTGGCCATGACCTTGATCCTGGCTGCCCCGGCGTATGCCGTTGAAAACACATCCGCGGACACCAATAGCGCCTCGGCCCAAGCCGAGGCCATTTACACGCAATCTATCGAAACCCGGACGTCCAAAATTCTGGACGCGCTGGCATTGACGGATACGAATCAAATCGCGCAGGTCCATGACATTGTCATCGCGCAATGGCGTGCGTTGCGCGCGTGGCACGATGAAAATGATCCAAAAATCAAAGCAGCCGGGACGGACACTAATGCCGTGGCGCAGATCCAGGCATCCTTGAGACTATTGCATAAAGGATACATTGCGAAGCTGTCCGATGATTTAACCCCGGCGCAGGTCGAGACGGTGAAAGACAGGATGACTTCCGGCGTGGTCCAGGCGACTTACAATGGCTACCTCGAAATCGTCCCGAACCTGACCGATACCGACAAAGCAAAGATTTTGGAACTGCTAAAAGCGGGTCGCGAAGAAGCGATGGATGGCGGTAGCACCAAAGAGAAAGCCGCGATCATCAAGAAATACAAAGGCCGCATTAACATCTATCTTAATGCGCACGGCCACAACGTGACCCAGGCGTATAAGGACTGGGGCGCCGCCCAGAAAGCGAAGGCCAATGCCGCTGCGGCTGCAGACACGAATTCCGCTGCCAACTGAGCCATGCCGATTTTGCGTCACATCGCAAATCTTTGGACGTTCATGGGCCATCCATCGCTGAAGAGCGAGTGGCCGCTTGATAAAAAATTGCGTGCGATCAAGGAGGCCGGTTTCGATGGGGTGTGCTGGGCCGGCAGCCGGGAGTTGCACGAGGGGTGCCAACGGCACGGATTGATCTTTGTGGGAGGCATGGCGTCGGGAAAGGCAAAGGAATTTCCCCGCCTGCTCGGAGACCTGGAAAAATTTGGCGCAAAACATGCGAATGTGCAGTTGGGCGATGATGAAATGCTGATGCCCGAAGCGTTGAAACTGGCGCTGGCATTGAATCGCGAGGGCAAACGCCTGGGCTTGGAACCGGCCGTCGAATCGCATCGCGGCACTTGCACGGAAACACCCGAGAAAACTTATCAACTGGCAGACGCCTACCAAAGGAAGACCGGAGAACTGCTGCCGATTTCATGGGATTTCTCGCATTTCGCCGTTGTGAAGCATCTCGTCCCGGCAAATTTTATCAAACGACTGCTGGTGCGCCCTGATCTGGTGCAGCGCGCCCAACAATTTCATTTTCGTCCATTCAATGGCCATCACGTCCAGGTGCCGATCACGGATGGGAAGGGAAAGCTGTCGCCGGAATTTAAAGATTGGCTTCCGTTTGCCGAAGCAGTGCTGAAATGCTGGCTGGCAGGAAACAAACGTTCTGGACGCGAGATTTTTATTTGCCCCGAACTCGGTCCGATTGAGGGCGGTTATGCGCTGCAAACTTTTCCAAATAGCTGGGAAGACGCAAAGATTCTGCGGAGAGAGATCGATAAATTATGGAACAAGGTCTCGGGATAGGTCTGGTGGGCACGGGTCAGGGGGCTAAACGCTTTATCCGATAGTGTCCGGGGGAATGACCAATGACACGTTTGAAGACGCGATGAAACTGGGCATAACTTCCAAATCCTGAGTCAAGTGCCGCATCCAACATAGTGCGCCGCTGGCCCGCGCCATACAGTTGCAGGAATTTTTCAATGCGCTGGCGATTCCGGAAATCGGCCAGGGCCACTCCCGTCTGTTGCTTGAACAGCCGGCTCAGCCGATGTGCGCTGAGGCCGGCGCGTTGCGCAAGTTCGTCCAGATTGAGAGCTGTACTTTCAAAACGGATCATCCGCGCGGCCTTTTCAACGGCCGGGTGAACATCGCTCACGCTGACATCGGCGGCCCGCTCGAAGCATTGCCAGGCGACCAGGAGGGCATAGTTCAATCCCGCATTAAAGAGGCCGGCATCATTTTGAGATGCGACAATTTCTGCGAACAATTGCTCGAGGCGCGCCAGTTCCCGCTGCGGCAATCGACGGCAATATTCACCCCCGGGATCGGCAAGCCGGAGGACCTTTGTGTTCGCATCCGTGGCGACACGCCGGATGATTTGCGGTTTGAAGACACCGATCCACATCTCCAAATCGAGAGTTTGCTCGATGAGGACATGGGCCTGGGCGGGAAAGAGCCACAGCAGATCACCGCGCCGAATCTTATATTTTCGATTCTCCAGGAGATATACCCCGCTACCCTGCGTGACCACGTTGACTTCCAATTCGGCGTGGTGGTGCATGGCGTGAATGCGGCCATGGTTGCGGTAATACCAAAGATTACCGCCTAATTCTTTTGGCAGATCAAGGCGCTGGCGCATGCGACAAAAAATGATAACAAGTTGCGGAAAAATGAGAAGTATTTTGCCGGAACAAAACGTAATCTGCCTCTATGAATTCAATCGTTCCCAAGGACCAGCGCGAACTTTATAAAAAGGAAGGGTACATGATTTTGCCGGGAGTCATCCCGCCGGACATGCTAGAGATGTTGCGGGAGGAATGTTCTTATTACCTCGGCTATTACGATTCCATCATGGACGCGAAGGGCGTCCAGAGCGAAGGGATCTCGCACCGCGGCAAACGTTATTTCATCAACAACCGGTATCGCCTGAGCAATCGCCTGTGGCAATTCATCTTCAGCGACCTGATGGCGCAGGTAGCGGAAGCGACGGTGGGGCCGGAAGCGCAATTGTTTCACGAACAGTGGGTGGTCAAAGGCGCCGAGCAGGGAATGAAATTTTCATGGCACCAGGACAGCGGCTACGTGAAATGGTACGACCCCTCGACGAACCACAAGCCGTACGTCACCTGCTGGTGCACGCTCGACGCGGTGAACGAGGAGAACGGCACAGTTTATATTTTGCCTCACTCGCGCGCCGGCACGCGTAACAAGGTCATCGACCATTTCAAAGAAGAAGGCTCGAACGATTTGATCGGCTATACCGGCAGTGATCCGGGCGATCCATTGATCGTCCCGGCGGGGAGCATTGTGGCGTTTGACAGCTACGTTTTTCATCGAAGCGGTCCGAACCAAACGAACCGGATGCGCCGGGTCTATCTGCCACAATATAGCGCCGCGCCGATCAAACGTCCCGATGGCAAGCCCTGGGCGATGGCGACTCCGTTTCTGTCGGGCGGGAAGAATGTTTATGACCGCGCGAACGATTCGGCGGATAAATTTGGACCGTTTCCTGACAAAAAGAAGGAATCATAATTTCCTTACTGTGCGCCATCGTGTCATGGTGGTCGCAGTGCGTGAAACGACAGAATCTGTTGGCCGGTAATAAAGGATTTGCTGGTGTGAAACGCCCTGAATGAGATAATGGTTTGCCTCCAATCATGAGCGCGAACGAATCCAACTTTCAACAGGCCGTCGTTCGCCTGACATGGTGTTTGAAGGAACTTATCACTGATTCTGCATGAACCGGACTTCCTACTTTACCCGTTTCAGTTATGCCGTTCCGGACATCGCCGGGCAATTGATTTTTACATTTATCATCGGCGGCTACATGGCGAAATTTTTCACGGATGTTTACGGCCTGACGGCCGTGACTTGCGGGAGCATCCTCGGGTTGGCGCGATGGATTGACGCGGTGGACGCCCCGGTTTGGGGCATAATTTTCGACCGAACGCATAGTCATTTAGGCAAGTATCGCCCGTGGTTTCTCTGGCTTTGCGTGCCGTTCGCATTATTTGGGGCGCTGACATTCATGACCCCCAATCTGAGTTATAACGGGAAAGTATTCTACGCCGCCGCGATGTATATTATATGCAGCGTACTCTATACGGGCATCAATACGCCGGTGACTTCAATTCTTTCAACTCTAACGACGAATCCCCAGGAGCGCATTACCTTGATGAGCTTTCGGATGTTCGGCTCGAAGCTCGGCGTGTTGGCGGTGAACTTGACGGCTTTGAAGCTGGTGGCGCTGCTGGGCCACGGCGATGATCGCAAAGGATACATGCTCACTCTCCCGATTTTTGCGGCTCTTTCAATTTTCTTGTTTCTGTTGGCCTTCCGCAATCTCAAGGAAATAGTGCCGCAGGAGAAAAAGGTTCAACCCATTCTCGGGACGTTCAGCGCATTGAAAGGAAATTGGCCGTGGCTCATCATTTTTATCAGTAGTTTTCTGTTTTGGATCGGTTTTATTGCCCGCGCATCGGTGGTGCCATATTTCTTTGAATACAATCTGCATCGCAAAGATCTGACTTCGCTGGCTTACAGTTTGGATTTCGTATCACTGGCCACTGCGTTTTTGCTGCCATGGTTTTGCAAACTCACCTCGAAAACGGCTGCCTGGGGCTCAGGACTGGCGGTAATGGTGGCAGGTCAATTGGTGCTATATTTCGGTGTGGCTTGCGGGAATTCCATTCCGTTGGTCATGACCGGCTGGGTGATCGGCTTTCTTGGCAGCGGCATGGCGATGGCCGTGCCTTTTTCCATTTTGTCTGACAGCGTGGATTATGGCGAATGGAAAACCGGTATTCGTGCCGCCGGCCTCCTGACAGCAGTCGGCGCGTCTTTTTGCCTGAAAGCCGGCGCTGGATTGGGCGCGGCGATTCCCCTTTGGATCATGGGATTCAACGGCTATCAGCCCAACGTCGAACAGACACCCGCTGCCTTGAAGGCCATCGAATTTGGCATTGTCTGGCTACCGGCGATCTGTTTGGCATTGAGCCTGGTGCCGGTGATGTTTTATCGTCGGTTTGAGAGGATGGAACCATCCATTCACGCTGAACTTGACCAACGTCGGGCTGTATCTGGCCAATCACTTCCTGGCGTTTGAACAATGTTTATCGTCGAAAGCAACCTTGATTCAGCCGTCTTTACCGATGGAAAGACACGGGTGCGAATTTCGTTTGTAACGGAAAGCATCGCGCGCGTCACGCTCACAGAGGGAAAGGATTTTCTGACGACGCAAAGTTTGATTGTCACGGTGACCGCTCATTTTACGGGTTGGAAGATTGAGGAAAGGGCGGATGACTTTGAAATTTCCACGACCGCCTTGAGGCTGGCGGTTCACAAAAAAACAGGCGCCATCCGCTATTTTGATTCGGCCGGAAAACTACTTTTACAAGAACCCGCCAATGGCGGGAAGAAGCTTACGGCGAAAAAAGTATTCCGCAAAATTTTCCATCGCGACGCCCGGGTCAACGCGGCGCAGAACATTGACGGCGCGCGCGCTGAAGCGACGCAATTTGAACCTGTTTTCGACCGCGACGTCTTCGAAGCGAGGCTGGAGTTTCAATTTTCGGCCGACGAGGCAATTTTCGGCCTTGGTTCGCATGAGGAAGGTTACGGCAATCTCCGGGGCAAAACACGCGAGCTTTACCAGCAAAACCTGAAAATTGCCGTGCCGGTTTTTGTTTCCACGCGCGGATACGGTGTGCTCTGGGACTGCGGTTCACTGATGACTTTTCAAGATGGGCCGGACGGCGCGTGCTGGTGGGCTGATGTGGTGGATGAGCTGGATTTTTATTTTATTGCCGGCGGTTCGTTCGACACCGTTTTAAAAAACCTGCATGAGTTGACCGGCAAAGCGCCCATGTTGCCGAAATGGATATTTGGTTACGCGCAATCCAAGGAGCGCTATGTCAACGCGCCAGAACTTATCGCGGTGGTCCGGGAATATCGCCGCCGCAAAATTCCGCTGGACGTCATCGTGCTCGATTGGAAATCCTGGCCAAACGGCGGGGGATGGGGGCAGAAAGAGTTTGACCCGGTGCGCTTTCCCGATCCAAAGGCGCTGACGGAGGAACTTCATGCGCTCGGCGCGCGGCTCATGGTCTCCATCTGGCCAATCATGACAGGCGATTGCCCGGACCAACGCGAATTGCTGGCGAGCGGACTGATGCTCGGCAACCAGTCCACTTACAATGCGTTCTCAAGCGAAGCCCGTGAAAAATATTGGCGGCAGGCGCATCATGGCCTGTTCCTCCACGGGGTGGACGCATGGTGGTGTGATTGCACCGAACCATTTGAGGCCGATTGGGCGGGCGACGTGAAGCCTGAACCGCGCGCGCGATTGGCGATCAACTGCGAGGCGGCAAAAAACTATCTGGATCACGCCCGGATCAACATGTATTCGCTGCTTCATTCGCAAGCCATTTACGAAGGGCAGCGCCGCGCCACTTCCGCCAAACGCGTGGTGAATCTCACGCGCTCGGGCTACGCCGGGCAGCATCGTTACGCAACGATCTGTTGGAATGGTGATATCTGCGCGACCTGGGAAACGCTGCGACGTTGTATTCCTGAAGGCATAAATTTTTGTGCGACCGGCGAACCTTTTTGGACGGTGGATATTGGCGGTTTTTTCATCAATCGCGATCCCAAGCTGTGGTTCTGGCGGGGCGATTATTCCGAAGGTTGCCGCGGTTTGACTGATAGGGACGCGCTGATCCCCGATCCCAAGGACACCGGCTGCCGCGATTTGGGATTTTGGGAACTTTATGCCCGCTGGTTGCAATACGCCGCCTTTCTGCCGATGTTCCGTTCGCATGGCACCGATGCGGCGCGCGAAATCTGGCGCTTCGGGGAAGAGGGAAATGTGTTCTACGATGTCATCGCGAAATTCATCCGTCTGCGTTACCAATTCATCCCCTACATTTACTCGCTCGCCGCGCAAGTGACGTTAAACGGCGCGGCGATGCTGCGCGCGGTAGCGATGGATTTCCCTGAAGACATCGCGACGCACAATTTGACGGATCAATTCCTGTTCGGCCCTTCGCTATTGGTGTGTCCCGTGACGCGGCCGATGTATTGTGAAAAAAATTCACAGCCGATCGCCGACTCTCCGAAGCGCCGCCAGGTTTATCTGCCGGCAGGGACACGTTGGTTTGATTTTTGGACTGAAGACATCCATGAAGGCGGGCAAAATATTTATGCCGCAGCGCCATTGGAGGTGATCCCGCTATTTGTCCGCGCAGGCTCCATCCTGCCGTTGACGGAACCTATGCAGTTTGTCGATGAGGACCGGGATGCGCCCTATGAAATCCGGATCTACGACGGCGCCGACGGGATGTTTACACTTTATGAAGATGCCGGCGATGGCTACGACTATGAGCGCGGCGCGTTTACTTTAGTGAAGTTTTTCTGGAATGAAGCGCGAGCCGAATTGGTGATCGGCCCGCGACAGGGAACTTTTGAGGGACTCACTGCATCGCGGGAGTATCGCCTGGTGTTCATTTCCGGCAAGGGTCGTGAAACCAAAAGGGTCAATTACTCCGGCCAGGAAATAAAAATCTCATTTTGACGCCCGATTACTTTGGCCATTCGCCATTGATGATAGGTCTTAATACCAGTTTCGAGGGGTCTAACACGATGTGCTTAATGCGTTTGCGTTCCCAGGTGTAGGTGATATGGATGAGGCCGTCACGGGTTTGGATCACCGCGGGATAGGAAAAACCGCTGGGCGCATCGGGATCGTTTTCCAGGACTAAGGCGGCGAACCAATTAGTTCCATCGGGAGAGATCGCGACATTCAACGGGCTGCGGCCCTTGTTGTGCGAACCGCTGCGGATATTCTGGTTGTACACCATGAGTTGCCGGCCATCGCGCAAGGTCACCGCATCTATGCCTGAGTCTGGATTCGGCAAGTCAGTCAGGGTCATTTCCCCCCAGGTTTTTCCATCGTCTTTGGAGTTGACCTGGAAAATTTTGTCGCTTTCCGTGCGGCCAATGGATTCAAGGAAACCGTCTTTTAAGAACAAAATGGTGGGTTGAATCGCGCCGATCTTCTTTGGGTCATTGACGGGAGGCGTGGCGGTCCAGGTATTGCCAAAATCATCGGTCCGCTCGAAATGGACTCTCCGCCCGCTGTTTTCAGTGCTGCTGCCGCACAGGATGCCGCCATCCGGCAATTGCACAGGTTTGTCCTTGATGGGGCCAAGGATCCCGTGGGGGAGCCTTCGAGGTTTTGACCAGGTTTTGCCGTCGTCCAGCGAGGTCATCATCATTCCCCACCACGCGGAAGGCGCGGGACCGACTTTGTAAAATAACAACAACGAACCATTAGTCGCCTCAAACAAAACCGGGTTCCACGTCGGGAAACGATTGGTCGCAAAGCCCGTCCCGTCGGCGACGGCAACGGGCGCAGTCCAAATCCCTTCCACACTTCGCGAAACGTAAATGCAAACATCCGGGTTGCGCTCGGCGGTGCCGCCAAACCACGCCGCTACCAAACCGGATTTTGTCTCCGCGATCGTTGAAGCGTGGCAAGAGGGGAAGGGCGCCTTGAGATAAATAAATTCAGATTTGACGATGGCATCCTGGTTTAACGCATCCGCGCGGCAGAACAGGGCAGGGGCGAGAATGCCCAATACTATCAAGGCATGCCGGAAAATATTCATCTTAATGGCTCTTGAAATGGTATTTGCCGCTGCCGACTTCAAAAATGGCAAAGCCATCTTCAAAACGGACCGGTTTCATGTCCCCGGCCTGGACATTTTGCGGGCTGGTTGCCGGAACATAGACTGTGGCGGTGGTATTCATCGGGACCTGGATGCGCCAATCAAAAACCGCCCCATCGCGGCGCCATTCGCTGGCGATCAAACCATAAGGCGACAGATGAGAAGCTTTCACATAAGTCAGATCGCCCACCGGCATCGGGTGCATGATGATATGCTTGAAGCCGGGAGTGACCGGATCGCATTTGATTCCCGCGAGGTCTTCGTAGAACCAAATCACGAGGTCGCCGACCAGCATGACATGGTTGCCGGAATTCATCGTGGGATCGGCGGTGTTGCCGTTCCACAATTCCCAGATGGTCGTCGCGCCATGCCCGATCATATAACCCCAGCCCGGATAATCTTTTTGCGACGCAATAGTGTAAGCCAGGTCTTCGCGGCCGTTTTCCGTCAAGGTCCGCATGAGATACTGTCCGCCGATCAAGCCGGTGCCGATGTGGCCGTGTGATTCATTCTCAATCTTATCGACGAGATGACTGAAAATCATTTCGTGCATATCGTCCGGCACCATCCCGAAGGCCAGCGGCAACACGCAGGAGGTCTGCGTGCCGTTGCTGTACTGGCCTTTATCACGGTCCAGAAATTTATCGTTGAAAGCGGCTTTCAATTGTTTGGCGAGCTCATCGAATTGTTCGGCGTCATCGCCCCGGCCAAGCATGGCCGCATAATTCTCCATCAATTTGCAATCGTGATAGAAATAGGACGTGGCGATCAATGTTTTGTCGGTGATGCGATTGGTGTCTTGCGAATGGATCAACGTCAAATCCTCGGGCGGCACGCACCAATCGCCATATTGATCGCGCGAAATGATACCGTTGGTGACATATCGGCCCATAAAATCCATCCACTTTTTCGCGCTGTCATAATGGCGCGCGATGATCCGGGTATCGCCATATTGTTCGTACAGCATCTCCGGGATGATCACGCCGCTGCTCGGCCAACTCACATTGTCGGAGAAGGTGGGCCAATAGGTCGGGGCGATGTCAGGCATGCTGCCGCTGGAACGTTGCGCGTCCTGCATGTCTTGCAGCCAATCGGCGTACAGGTCCGAATTATCAAACATAAAGGTCTCTCCGCGCGATTCTTCCGAACGATCGCCAAGCCATCCCTGCCGTTCATCACGTTGCGGGCAGTCCGTGGGGATACTGCGATAATTTCCGCGCACGCCCCAAACGATGGCGTGATAGATTTTGTTGATCAGGGGATTGGATGTCTCAAAATCACCATTCACCCGCAGATCATCGTTCACGACGCAGCCTTCGAGGGAGCCAAGCTCCGGCGTTCCGGGATAACCGGTGACCTCGACATAACGAAATCCATGGGTAACAAAGCGTGGTTCCCAAATCTCCGTACCCTGGCCTTTAAGTGTATATGTGTCCGTCGCTTTCGCGCCGCGCAAATTGGCGAGATACAGTTCGCCGTCAGGCTTCAAGGTCTCCGCGTGGCGCAGGGTAACCGTCGTTCCGGCGGGGCCGGAAACTTTCAGGCGGCACCAGCCCACCATGTTCTGGCCCATGTCATAAATATAAACCCCGGGAGAAATTTCGTGGACAGATACCGGCTTGAGTGTTCCCGTGACGCGGATCGGCTCCTGCATCTGCGCAGAAATGTTGTCGCACGGAGCGGCAACAAGCTGGGGCGTTTGCCAGTCGGCGTCAACGAACCCCGGCAGGTTCCAACCAGTCAATTCCTTGCGGGCATCGTAGCTTTCGCCGTCATAATCATTGTTGGCGGTAATGGGGCCGTCGAGCGAAAGTTTCCAAGACCCGTCGCTGACGATCTCAGACGTCGTGCCGTCGGCATATTCGATCCGCAGGTTCAATAGCAATTTCGGCCATCCAAAGCTCACGGTGCCCGAATAGACATGGCTGCGGTCGGCATAAAAACGTCCGTTACCCAGGATCACGCCGAGAGCATTCTTACCCTGGCGTAACGCTTTGGTGACGTCATAAGTGACATAATATGCACGGACATTATATTGTGCGAACCCGGGCGAGAGGACGGCATCACCCACTTTGGCGCCGTTCAGATAAAGCTCGGACAACCCGAGGCCGGAAAAGGAGGCCGTCGCGCGGGCGATCTTTTTGCCGACGGAAAATTTCGTTCGCAGGTAGCGGGCAGGCTGGATCCGGGGTTCAGAAACGCGGACGTTGCCCCATGGAGCCATGCCGACCGGCCCGATCTTCTTCGCTGCGACCCAATTCGAATCGTCAAATCCAGGCTTCTTCCAGCCATCCGCTTCTGTATCGGAAACTTTCCAGGATTCGTCCGTGGGAATGACCATCGGCGCGCCGTGATCAAATTCGATGGTCAATAAACCGACGATCGCCGGCTCGTCGCTTCCCTTATGCGAGCCGGTAAATGCAAAAACATTCGTCGCGCCCGGTTCCAGCCGGCCCGTGATGTCATCGTCCTTAACCACGTGGTAATCGTTGCGCGCTCCCAGATCAAAACCGTTGAACCATCCGCGACACTCGCTATCACCGGTATAAACCCATTTGGCACGGACAATCCTGCGGTCAGCGGGAAGGACGATGACTTTCCGGAAATAACAATCATTTGTCCCAGTTCCTGGTGATGCTGTGGTGGGAGACCAAATCCAACTGGTGCCGGCCAGATAATTAATCACATTCTCACCATCGAGACCGATCCATTTGGCAGCGCCCCAATCACCGGGAGCCAGGATGCCCATTGTCCAAAATGCCGGTTTGCTCCAGGCGGACACCTTTCCCGTCGAATCCCAGGCCCGGATTTTCCAAAAGCATTCCTCCCGGGACACCAGCGGTTTTCCGGCGTACGCCACCTGGATGGATTGGCTGGATGAAATTTTCCCACTGCTCCACAGATCGCCGATGCCCTTATCAAGATTCTTTTTAGATGACGCCACCAGAATCTCGTAGGACGTTTGCATCTGATCGTGCCCTCCCGGTTCCAGGACCCAGCTTAATCCGGGGTGCGTCGCATCGATGCCCAACGGATTGTTGAGATCTTCGCACTGCAACTGGCTCACTGCGACCGAAGCGCGCGCGCAAAAGACGGTGAACAACAACGACAGGATGATAACGCCTTTAAGAGGAACAATTGTTTTCATGGGATAACCGCCGAAAGTTTAGTTGGTCCGATGAATTTTGACGAGTTGAGACTGTTCAAAAACTGCCAATTATTTTGCGTAAAATGCGTTCCATCTTTTCAATCGGCAGTGAATTCAACGACCGCGGCTGTCGCAGCGGGCAGGGGCAGGGGGTACCGGCCATCAGATGAACCTGTCAATCGAGTCCATTTTCCTTTCCACCGGGCATTATCCGTGATGTCTGCGCCGCCAAGGGTCATGCCGGTTTTGGCGGAAACATCCCCGCCGGGCATAGTAAGAAAAATGATTCGCGCATGGGATTTATCAAAGCCAGGGTCGAGTGTGATTTGGGGCGCAAGCCCATTCGTGCCGTGCTCGCGATTGATGAGCGTGACATCGAGCTTCCTGCCGGACCTTGCGGCATAGACCGCGAGATTCACATTGTTAGTATTGGTCACGGTTGCCGGCACGAGATGGCCCCGGGCGCCAAGGGAAAACAACTTTTCGGCATAACCGATGGGATGGATGTTGTAGCCCGCTGGCGAAGTCCAGAACGTGGCGTAACGGCAGGGAGCATTTTCATCACGCGCGGCCACCGTGTCGCCGGTATGAAAATTCACCCCGCTACAGCCGTCCTCCGCCCACCACCAAAGAAAATCCAACGCCCAGAGCGATGAGGCGAAGGTATCACTCACATCTTTGGCGCCGCCGTCATAGAAACTGTTGGCCTCCTCAAGCCGATACGGAAGGCCGTTCGACAGGATGGCCGGGACGAAGTCGCCGGCGAATTTCAGGTAATGCTCATCGATATCGGGAGAGAGAATTTTATCGCGGGCAGCGGCCGGGTCTTTGACCTTGCGCGCATCGCCGCCGGGATAATCATGTTGCGTGACGATCTTGACCACGCCGGATTGGGCCAATCCAACGGCAAATTGCTCCGACCAGGACTGATGGCCGGGCGAAACGCCAGGCCCGGAAAATTTTACCGCCGGGACATTGGAAACGATGAACGGCTCAAACTGTTTCCAGGAATTGAAATAGGTCGTGAAATTGGTGAAGTATACATTCGGTTCATTGCCGATGGCGAAACAGGCCAGTTGGTTTCCGTAGTGGCGCGAGATATAACGCGCCATCTCTGCGTCGGCACTAGGATCGCCATGGTTCAGACGGAGCGTGTAAATGACTTTAACATCAGCAGCCCTGGCGAACGCGAACAAACTGTCCACATCGGCCTTGCCGGGGATTGGCAGCGTCAGCCGATCCGCGGTGTTGCCGCCGATGCGAAGGCTTTTGACGCCAAGGATTTTGAAGGTAGCGATCAACCGGTGATTTCCCGGCCTAAAAAAATGGATCCCGTTGGTGTCGGGCAAGACACGCTGCATCTCAAAACTCAATCCAAGATAATCGGGCGCGATCTCCTTGCCGCTGCCCGAAGGATTAATTGCGATGCTCACGGCGGATTGCGCTAAGCCGGGAATGGCCGTTAATCCTAGGACACACGCTGCCAGGATAATTAAACATTTCGCAAAAAACGAATGGCGCTGAATCATGGATGGCAGATTAAGGCGGATACCTCATCCTGTCACTCTTATCGTGACACGGGTGTTTATTTCTGGATTGTGGTGCGCTGCCTTGATTCCAAAAGCGAGGGTGGCAAACTCGGTGCGCGTAAGCGCTTGATTTTGCTGCCCTTGCAAAGCTACCAGAGTTGGATTTGCTCAGGCATTTCCTCGGCTTCGGCCATAGTTGCGGGCGAGCCTTGAATAACATAAGAACGCTCCCATTGGGATCGTGTGACGAAAATGCCGCGCACGCTGCCTTCGGGCGGTAGGTGCTTTTTAAGTCTTTCAGAGGGTGTTCCGAATTACAGCGCAGGTCATTGTTGATAAGTTAATTACGTCCAAAATTTGTTGTTTTTGGATTTTGAGGCTTCTTCGTGTAGGCAGGAAGTTGCATTTGCCGTCAATCATTGGGTTCTCCTCGATTTGCGAGTAAAGGCGGCCAGCGCCAGTTTTACCGAGACACCATTTTTCTTCAATAAAATCAAGGGGGAGCATTTTCTAATTCGGAACACCCTCTTTCAATGTGCGTTTCCTGCCGTGCAAACGAAACGCACGCACGCATATAAACGCTGAACTGCATCATTTGATAGCCGTCATCAATGAGATAATTGCGGAAGTCAGTCGCTGCTTTGCGCTGCTTCTTTGTGCCTACCGGCAGATCAAATGCGACAACTAGCCAGCCCATTTTGTATTTTTCGGTGTCCACGGTTTGTAATGGCGCGGTTGGTTTTCAATGACCGCTTTGCGAAAACCACGCACTCCGCCTTCAATCACGCCCTGAATCTCAAGTGTCAGATCAAGATAGTCCGCGCGTTCCAATGGAAAGCCAGTAACCCATTTGCGATATTCTTTTGTGACTTCCCATTTGTTTGGGTCTGGATTTTTTTACCCATTGGACAACATGCCAATCCACGCATGGCCGGAATTGTTCCATCAAATCATACGCCAAGGGTGTGCTACGTTCCCGCTCTATGTGTGAAATGCCAAAGGTAGGATCAAGGCCGACGCCAAAGAGTTTTTGTAATACCGTTGAAAGCAAAACTGCATAACTATAATTCAAAAAATGATTTAAGCCGCCACGTCAAAGTGCATAATCACACTATTTTCTTGCTATTTTCCAGATAACCGGGATCAATAGTTCATCTTCATATTTTATGGCTCCTGGTCATGGCTACGAGACTTGAAGATTCCAATCAGGAAAGTCCAAGTCAACTGACCAAAGCGCTATGAAAAAATCCGGTTCTGTCCTACTCATTGCCGTCGTTTGCGGCCTTTTGACTTCTGTTTGTTCCGGTTTGGCCCAGAACACGGCGTTCATGTACCAGGGGCAGTTGAGCAACAATGGCAGCCCGGCCGATGGCAGTTATGACCTGGTGTTCACGCTTTTTGATTCGACCAACGAGCCGGGCAATCTTCTCGCCGGGCCAGTCACCAATACGGCGGTGGTGGTCAGCAACGGCCTGTTCAGCACGCTGGTGGATTTCGGGAATGCCTACGCCGGCACGAGCAACTGGCTGGAGATCGCCGTGAGCACCAACGGCGCAGGCACCTTTAGCACCCTGGCGCCACGCCAGCAATTGACGCCGGTGCCGGAAGCGCTTTATGCCAACACGGCCAGCAACGTGTTGGGCACTGTCAACGCGAGCCAGTTGAGCGGCACGTTCAGCGGCAACGGCTCTGGCTTGACTAACGTGCCGGGCACAGTTACGCAGTCTATCGTGGCAGGGACCACTATTACCGCGCAGCCAAACACGGCGTATGACCTCACCAGCGCTTCGTTGGTGACGGTTAACTTCCCTGTGTCTGCCAATGTAGGCGATGTCGTTCTAGTAAATAACACAGGCTCCGGCGGGTGGCAAGTTGGTGGCCAGGTTTGGACGGAGTCAACGACCAGCGGCACCACCAGCCAGTATTGGCAATCCGTCGCCTCATCGGCCAGCGGCAGCAATCTCGTCGCGGCGATCTATGGCGGCGGAATTTGGACGTCCACCAACAGCGGGGTGACCTGGACTGAATCTACTTCCAGCGGCACCACCAGCCAGGATTTGGCATCGGTCGCCTCGTCCGCCAGCGGCAGCAATCTCGTCGCGGTGGTCGATGGTGGTGGGATTTGGACGTCCACCAATAGCGGGGTGACTTGGACAGAGTCAACTTCCAGCGGCACCACCAGCCAGTCATGGTGGTCCGTCGCCTCGTCCGCCAGCGGCAGCAATCTCGTCGCGGTGGTTTCAGGTGGCGGAATTTGGACGTCCACCAATAGCGGGGTGACCTGGACAGAGTCCACTTCCAGCGGCACCACCAGTCAGAATTGGTTATCGGTCGCCTCATCGGCCAGCGGCAGCAATCTCGTCGCGGCGATCCATGGCGGCGGAATTTGGACGTCCACCAACAGCGGGGTGACCTGGACTGAATCTACTTCCAGCGGTACCACCGGCCAGGATTGGCATTCCGTCGCCTCATCGGCCAGCGGCAGCAATCTCGTCGCGGTGGTTTCAGGTGGCGGAATTTGGACGTCCGCCAACAGCGGGGTGACATGGACGGAGTCAACGACCAGCGGCACCACCAGCCAGTATTGGCAATCCGTCGCCTCATCGGCCAGCGGCAGCAATCTCGTCGCGGTGGTTTCAGGTGGCGGAATTTGGACGTCCACCAACAGCGGGGTGACCTGGACTGAATCTACTTCCAGCGGTACCACCAATCAGCAGTGGCAATCCGTCGCCTCATCGGCCAGCGGCAGCGATCTCGTCGCGGTGGTTTCAGGTGGTGGAATTTGGACTTTCCTGGGAGGTTTCAATGGCTCGGCGGGAAGTTCGCAGGAATTCCAATATCTCGGCAATGGAGTCTGGCAGCCATTAACACCTTCTTTGGGCGACAATGGCCAGACATTGACCAACCTCAATGCCTCGCAACTGACCAGCGGCACCGTGCCCCTGGCGCAATTGCCAACCGCAGTGGTGACGAACAACGAATCCGGGGTGACCCTCAGTGGCACTTTCAACGGCAACGGCGGTGGCCTGACTTTGCTCACGGCCACCAACTTGAACGGCACCGTCTCTCAAGATAATCTCGGCACCACCAACTTTTTCACGCCCACCATTGGCAATGGCTCGGCTAATTTTACCACCTCCACACAGTCTGGTTATTATGCCAGGGTCGGAAATCTGGTTTATTTTGAAGATTGGGTCGTTTGGAGCAGTAAAGGTTCAGTCAGTTCCGGCAACCTTGTCGTTTCCCTGCCGCCGATTCCCATCGCTTCCAACCGGGCCGTTTTTAACATCGGCTACTTCAATGGTATTAACGTTTCCAGCCAACTGGCCGCCTTTGCCGGCCTGGGCAATACGGAGATTACCATCAGCACTAACTCCGGCTCCGGGATGAGTGTCGTGCCGGTGTCGGATTGCAACGCCGTTGGCGAACTCCAGATCACCGGCACCTACCGCTGGCAATAAGAGCGGAGTACACCCTCCATTGTGTGACGCCGGAGACAAACATTGTCAGGCCGGAGTTAGGTCCCGTGGCAAATTGCCGCCTTTTCGCTTTGCCCTTATACACATTGCTCCACATTGTCTCATCTTATCAATTAAAGGGAAAATCGAGTAAGTATTCAGCGGAAAATAGTGGAAAAACGTTAAAAGGTCGGTAAGTCTGCTGCGGCGGGTTACGCAGGTGCAGCGGCGCAGTTACCGTTGTCTGTGCCGTAAAGATACGCTTTGGCAATTTGCATATTAAGCACCGGCTGGCGCAAAGCCTGATTTTTGGCGTTAATGATTTGATGGGCTTCATCTTCGTTGCCGGTGCGCAAACTATTCCGCTGGCCGGTTTTTGTATCCACGCAGTAAAAAGTTCCGCCGCGAGTGCCACGACGAATTAGGCGGTAACGTGTTTTCATTGGTTGCTTGCGCAACCGCAAGATGGAGAAAACCAACCCCAGAGCGTTAATTGGTTACCAGTGGTTCACCACTTGGTTACGTCCAATTCGCGCACGGACACCAATTTGGTGTCCGTTGAGGACGCCATTTGCTCTAAATCGTTGCCGCACTAACGGTTAGAAGTGGAGCCAATGGCCGGAATTGGGCTGGATACCCGATTCAGATGCGAAGAAAATAGCAAAATCTCATCTAAAAACAAAGACTATTTGCTTTAACCGTCCAGTATTCTTTGTTACTTACGAGTACTTTCACTGACAGTTTCACTGACAGTTGTGCGGCTCTCACATTCTTTGCGCCTCTTGGTTCTCATTACACCTGACGCGGAGAAATGGGCAATTTTATTGTTATCACATTATGTCATGGGTGGACAGGAAATGAGGTTTACAAGGAAACCTGTTCAGTCATTGACCGGATGTTGCGCGGATTTAGACTGTGTTTTTATGTTTGAAAACTCAATCCGCCGGACGCCTCGCGCCCAGGACTTCGGGCGCATGACGACGCAGGAACTCCGCGACACCTTTCTCGTTGGCGGCCTGTTTTCGCCTGGCAAAATTCACGGATATTTCACCGACCTGGACCGGTTGGTGGTGGGTGGCGCAATGCCGGTGGATAAATGCGTTGAGCTTCCTAACCACAAGGAAACAGGCCGGGCATTCTTCTTGGAACGCCGCGAATTCGGCGCCATCAATGTGGGCGGGGCAGGCAAAGTCGTCGCCGATGGCAAGACGTTCGAGTTGGAAAAACTGGACTGTGTTTATCTGCCAATAGGGACAAAATCGGTAACGTTTGAAAGCGCCAACGCCAAGACCCCGGCGAAATTTTACTTTTTGAGCTCTCCGGCCCATGCGGCGCATCCGGCAACGATGATGAAATCGAAAGATGCTTCGCCGGTGGCGCTCGGCGCGCAGGCGACGGCGAACAAACGCACGATCTACAAATACATCCATCAGGGCGGCATCAAAAGTTGTCAGTTGGTGATGGGCTTCACAGCGTTGGATGAGGGGAGTGTATGGAATTCTTTTCCGCCGCACACGCATTGGCGGCGCACCGAGATCTATTTTTACTTCGACCTGGGCGAAAATATTTTGACCCATTTCCTTGGGGAACCGCAGCAGACGCGGCATCTGTTCATGCATAATGAGGAGGCGACGCTCTCCCCGAACTGGTCGCTCCATTGCGGGTGCGGTACGGGTAATTACAAATTCATCTGGGGCATGGCCGGTGAGAACCAGGTGTTCGACGATATGGACGCCGTGAAGCCGCTTGATCTGCGATGAAAATATTTCAAGACAAAGTAGCGGTAGTCACCGGTGCGAGCCGCGGAATTGGTCGTTCCATCTGCGTGGCGTTCGCCTCTGCGGGCGCAAAAGTCGTAGGCGTGGCGCGAGGCGATTTGGATGAAACAGCGGCGGAGGTCAAAAAGACCGGTAGCGAATTCATCGCCATCAACGCAGACTTGGGAACCGGGAAGCAAAAGGACGCGATGGACGTGGTGGCACAAATCTTGCAAAAGACGGGTCGCATCGACGCGCTCGTCAACAACGCGGGGACCATTCGCCGCGCTCCAACGGTGGATTATTCTGAAAAAGATTGGAACGAAATCCTCCAAATCAATTTATCCACACCCTTTTTCCTGTGCCAGGCCGTTGGGAAATGGTGGGTCAAGGGAGGGCGCGAAAAATCTCCGGCGGAATCGCGATTGAAAATCGTCAATATCGCGTCCCTCCTTTCCTTCCAGGGCGGCATCCTGGTGCCGGCGTACACGGCGAGCAAGCACGGCATCGCGGGCATCACCAAAGCGTTGGCGAATGAGTGGGCCAAGGAGCGGATCAACGTCAATGCGATCGCGCCTGGTTACATCGCCACGGAAAACACGAAGGCGTTGCGCGAAGATCCCGTCCGCAGTAAAGCGATTCTGGAGCGCATTCCCGAAGGGCGCTGGGGCGCGCCGGAGGACATCGCGGGCGGTTGCGTTTTTCTGGCTTCGACGGACGCAGATTATCTTAACGGCACGATCATGAACGTTGATGGCGGTTGGCTGGGACGGTAAAGAGGGAAAAGCCAAAACAGAAATGCAAAGTGGGGAGGCAGGATGAATCTTTTTGGCAACATTCCGGATGCATCGATTGGCTTCAAGAGGGTCAAGGTGCGTTGACGAGGCCAAGTTGGTTGCGCAGTTGGCTTTGCATGGCTGGAGGCATTTGTTGCAAATACGCCATAGCGTTGACGTCTGCGACTTGGAACCATTGCTGGAAAACTTGTGTCAGACTTGCCATTTTCAAGTTGTCATCGGAAATCGACATAGCCCACGCGACCGAATCTTCAGGCGCATTATCAATTATATTTGGGGTCGTTGCGACAACGTCCGCAAACTGATTATAGTCGGGCCTAGGTGAAATGGATGAAACCCACTTGCTGGCCGCTGCGGGGTCGCTTGCAGGCTAAAAGCTCGGCTGAAATTCATATCTACGCCCGCGGTGGTCATGGCTTCAGTTTCAAAAAGAAGAACCTACCGGTGGACGGCTGGGTGGATCGTCTCGATGATTGGATGAATGACCGGGGATTGTTGAAGGCGACTCGATGAATTTGCCTTTGGTTTTTTATCCAATTCGATTCGGATCAAGATCCTTGGGATTGGCAAAGCAAATCAACCGTAAACAGACTAGAGATGATTGTGAGGTAATTGACTAGCTGGTCGGTTTCAATGGAAGTGTGCTGCCGTCAACCCATTGTCCTTCAACGAGCACCTCTCGACAAATCTTTGGAATTCCACATTCATGATGGTTAATCAATGAAATGAGGAGTTGGACCGCAACCTTGCCGATCTCTTCGGAATTTTGGTTAATTCCTGCGTCGGCATTTCCATCCAGCACGCTTAAAGCGGCCAAACCAATATCTTTAGGCACTCGACACCCGATTTTTTCAAGCAAATCGCGCAATTCTCGCATATCGGTCAGAATTGCATCGGGCTTATGCTTTTTCATCCATGATTTGAGGAGCTGTTGATCTTCATTACTCCTATCTTGTTTTAATATCAGAGTTGGAAGTTGTGGGCCGGCATCTTTTTTCATCTGACTAAAAAGAAAGCCGGCACTGAAGCGTGTATGCATCTTTGCAGAAGTGACCAGGCCAATGCGCCGATAACCGTTTTTCCAGATGTTTTCATGTGCAATCAGTCCATCCGTCAACTGATCGCTGCTCACCAGATGCGCGTGTGGGAACGGGATAGAATGGCCAAACCGAACAATACAAAAATCGTCCCAAACAAAATCGCCATAATTCGGGCCAATATCTCCACTGGGTGGAAGAAGAATGCCGCGAATATTTCGCGCTCGCAGAATCTTTCCAAGCCTGGAGGGGGACAATTCTTTGTTAAACACAAATTCCTCCAGACGGAAACCGCATCGCTCGGCTTCGTCGAAAGCTCCCTTCCAGTAAAAGTTGAACTCCTTGTAAGATCGAAACCTTTTTAGATCAGGCCAGTGATTAATCCAAGCCAGTTCAGCGCCAATCGGCGTTTTAACTTTTCCCCGCCGATAATGTGCCAGTGCGCTCAGAATAGGATCGGGTTTATATCCCATCTTCTTTGCAAGACTTTGCACTTTTTCGCGCATGACAGCCGAAATTTGAGGGTCATCGCGCAAAGCCCTGGAAATCGTCGTATGGCTGACATTTAGGTGATGGGCAACATCCCGAAGGGTGACACGCGATTGAGGTAAATTAGAGGACATAATTGACACAGCAGACTAACTAAACGCCTGCAAAATGTAAACACACTGTTTTAAAATAACCCATGAAATCAAAACACTGCACCAATGTGCGCTTATCTTTTGTTGTTGGTGAACCATTTTAAGCTATTGTCGAGAAAAGCCAGATTAAGTACGCGATGCAATGCCATTCAATTGTCATACTGAATAACCCAACCTTAGTTAAACTATGAAACTCAAAACGTTCCTGATCGTAAGAATTACTATCGCTCTTTTAGTGATGAATTTTGCCGCGCCTCACGTGTTGGCTCAAAACTTCGGCATCATTAGCCTGAAGGTGTCGACGGCTGCGACATCATACCAAAATGAAATGTTCACCAATGAGTTGGCTGGCGCGCCCGGTGTGCGGACCAACTATTGGAATAATTTGACGGTTCCAAACGGGGCTGGTCCAACAATGCTTACTAATAATAACGTAACCAATGGCATCGCCAATGGCTATATCATTGAATCCAGCGGAAACGTTCTTACCAATGTGGGAGTGACATGGTATCTCGGCGGTGGTGGTAGTGATGGGTGGTTCAACAGGGCAAACGGTGTAACAAATGATGGGAAAATGTATGGAGACGTAGCGGATGTTTATAACAATACCAGCTTTGCAAATTTTGGCTATTTGGACGTGACAAATATCCCATACACCAATTATGAAATATACTGTTACTTCCGGGATGACAACGGTAATGGTGGATCTGGAGGTTCTGCGAATACTACCCGAGGTGGCTTTTGGTTGATCACGAATACGCCTTCGGGTGCTCAACGCTATTACATTCAAAATCAGAGCAACGATGTGGCTGAAACACAAATCGCGCTTCCAACCACAGCGGGCGCTGGTTATGTTATATCTACGACGACCTCCATTCCTTCAGGGGGCACCGCATGGAGTTCCATCCAAGGTGGCAATTACGCCGAATTTACTGGTTTAACCAATTCTCACACCCGCATTTGGTTTGGCGCGTTGGGCAGTGGCAATTCTGCTCTGGACGACTTGGGGAATTATGTGAATGGTGGTGCTACAGCAAGGCGGTTCAAACTGCCGGCATTTCAGATTGTTCAAATTCCTCCAATCTCGCCCACTAATCTTTATTTCGTGCCGCCTATGAATCAGTTGCACGCCGGCAGTTCCATTCCCGTTCAAACGTTAGTAGAAGCTGATTCTCCTGGTATAATCGGCGCGATTGTCACCTCACAATGTACCTTTACTTCGGCCACGCCATCTGTTGTCACGGTAACTCCCAGTGGAGCGCTTTTGGCAGGAACGAATGGAACGGGCCTCGTTTACTCTTACTTTGATGGGTTGACCGCTACCGACACGGTCACTGTGATCGGCCCAACCTCTTTGAGCATCAGTATTGCAAAAACTAACCTTACTAGCGGTGTTGGCGTCGGAGACACGACCGTCGCAACTTTGTTGGCGACCTATGTCGATGCGACTAATATACCCGTAAATACGTATAGCTTTGTTTCCTTCACCGGTTCACCGAACATTACGATCACCGCAAACGGCACAATCACGGCGGTCAGTCCTGGACCGTTTAGTGTCACGGGAAACTACGACCAAATGTCTGTGACGACGAATAACATTGGAATCATTACGGCATTTCAGCCAGTCGGGAGTGTTCCGGCCCTCAGTGTGAACTTTACTCTTCCCGCCGACGCGATGAGTTTTCATGACTTGTCAGGTGCTCCAGGCTCCCGCGTTGCGTATTGGAATAATATGGCATCCACAGGGAAAATTCTTACCAATACTATTGTAAATCCAGTTGACTATCATGGGAATACGTTATCAGGGGTTTCTGTAAGCCTGGTTGTCCCAACTGATGGGCCCAACGCTGGAGGACAAACTGAAAACGGCGTGCAAACGACGAATGAAAGTCAAATGTTTGATTCCTATTTCGATCAAGGCAGTGACGTTGGGTTGACAACATTGAGCCAAATTGATGTTACCAATGTTCCTTATTCTTCGTATGACGTCTATCTCTACTTTTATAATGACAATTCAGTCACCAATCGCCCGGCTGAAGTCATCATTGATGGCGTGACGCAATACCGTAATGATAGCATATCCTATCCTAATGCACCTGACAACACGGGCAATGGATATGTCCAAGCATTCCCGCAACCCAGCGGTCTTCCGGCATCTGTAGTTAATGTCCCTTATGGAAACTACGTCAAGTTTACTGGCGTGACTGACAGCAACCTTGTCGTCCAGTGGGCCAGCGTCGGGCAGGATTATATCGGAGATGCCAATGCAGTTACCCGTACCCGGCTATCTGGCTTTCAGATTGTAAAATCACTCGATGGTCTGACTGCGACGAATATCTTCCTTTCGCCATTAAGTGTGCCTCCGCAATTGCCCGGTAATCCTGCGACCTATAGTTTGCTGGTGGAGGCCGACTTCACCGACGGAACAACAGACGGCAACATCACAGGATTGGCTGGACTATCTTACTCTTCCTCTAATCCCAGTGTCTTCACTGTTGATACTAATGGTGTGATCACGCCGGGAACAGCTTCAGGCACAGCGAATCTGGTAATCGTATACACCAATGCGACGAGCCATGTATCTTATACAAATGCGGTCACTACATTAGCCCCGACCAGCGTCCAACCGGTGGCGACACCTGATACGGTCTACCAAGATGGATATAATGGGGAAACAAGTTCGCAACTAAAGCTGCTGGCTATATTCCCTGGATATGGGCGTGTTGATGTTAGCACTTTCACAGGCGCTTCGTATGATTCTGGAAACAATCCCACTGTCGCTACCATCAGTGGCAGCACAATAACCCCGCAAGGACCGCAAGGCGTGGTCGGTGTCACCGGTTATTTTGAAGGCCTCTCAGGATTTAATGCCAGCGCATATACCATTACGACAAATGGCTATTTTGTTATGAAGCACCGTTATAGCTTCCGTGATGCACCGGGTTCTACTAACGTTCTTGATTCTGTGGGGAATGCAAATGGCACTATATTTCCGGCTCTCTCAGGCTTTTCTTCCATCACGCTTGATGGCGAAAATGCAATCTTCCCCGGCCAGGGCGACTATACGACTGCACCTTACATTGCCCTTCCACCCGGAACGCTTTCATCGATGAACGACGTGACTATTGACGTATGGTACACGGTATTCACCAATGAAACCTGGGCGCGCATCTTTGATGCCGGGGTTTCAGCCAAGGGAACGAATCCGCACAATACTGCTAATGGTGCTACCCCTACGCAAAGTATGATATTTGCTCCGGCCGATCCCACAACAACGCCGAGATACGAAGTGCGCACGCCTGCTGGTAACGTCTTTTTCTCTGCGACCAATACTCCTTCCTTGCCAACCGGTGTTGAATACCATGTAACATTGGTCTATTCTCCAAATCAGGAGGCCGCAAAAATATATGTCAATGGCGTCCTTAACAGCAACGTCACGATTCTGAACACCTCCACCTTGAGTTCCATTGCTGATACCCATGAATGGATGGGAGTTTCAGGAAACGATGATGCCATCCTCAATGGATCTATTGACGAATTCCGCTTGTATGAGGGAGTTATGTCCGATGCCCAAGTCGCTGCCGATGATGCGGCCGGGCCTAATGTGGGTTTGCCGCCGATACTGCCAAGCACTCCGACAAATATTGTTTTCAGTGTGTCGGGAAGTACTCTGCAACTATCATGGCCGGCGAATTATACGGGCTGGATCCTGCAGGCCCAGACCAATGCCTCGAGTATAGGCCTTAGCACAAACTGGTTTGATGTTACGAGTTCAACAAATGTTGATTCCGAAAATATCACGATCAATCCAACTAATGGAGCAGTGTTCTATCGTCTGGTTTATCCCTGAGGATCGACGCATGGTTGTCGCAGTTTTAAACTGCGGCAACCATGACAGATCATATAGGACAGCGATTAGACATCACGTAAAATGAGGAAAAAATTCAACTTTCCAGGCAAGGGGGCATTCACTTTAATTGAACTCTTGGTGGTTATCGCCATTATTGCCATACTCGCAGCGATGCTTTTGCCAGCTCTGGCCAAGGCCAAAAGAACAGCTCAACGCATTCAATGCACGAGTAATCTTAAGCAGATGGGAACTGGCTGGGTGATGTATCAAGGCGACAATAATGATCATTTGATGGGCAATAACGTTCGCCTGGGTGTCGGGAGTGTCTATTGGATCAGCAATAGCACAGTTAATCTCCAAAGTCCAAATTATCAAACTGACAGGGATAAAAACTTGGAAGGCGGGCAGCTTTTCCAATATGTGAAAACTGTAAATATTTATCGCTGTCCGGGCGATACAGCCCAATTATTAGCTGCGGGACAAACATATCCGAGGGGCCGGGACTATTCCATGAACGCATTCATGAACGGAAGCACTAATGATTCAAGCTCGGCATTTCCAGGTTATTTTCTGAATAAAAAATCTACGGATATCAGGTACCCAAACCCCACGCAGGCCTTCGTATTTGTGGAGGAAGATTCAAGCACCACTGATGGTGATCCTAATCCCCTTGATGATGGGGGGTTTGGTATAAATCCAGACCCGACTGTGCTGGGACTAAATAATTGGACGGCTCTTTATCACGGAAATGGTTCCACGTTTTCATTCGCGGATGGACATGCTGGATATATCACCTGGCAAAAGGTCAATCCGTCAACAGGTTGGAACTACGCCGGTATTCAACCCAACGACCCGGATGTCCAGATGCTAAAGTCCATGGAAGCAACACATCAATAGCCGCTAAATAGAACTAAATGTAATATAGAGTCTGGTAAATGATTGTGTTGATGAAATCATTTTGTTCATTCGTATGTTGTTTTTTTCTTGTTGGAATAGCAGCGCCAACCATTTCAGTTTACGGGGCCGTCTGGCAATGGTCGGTTGAAGTAAAAAACGAAAGGCCGGAGAACGGCCCTGCTCGCGCTTGGTTGTGGATCCCACCGGATTGTGAAAAAGTGCGCGGCGTCGTGGTGGCGCAGAACAACATGGAGGAGATATCCATCCTCGAAAATCCAAAGTTCCGCACGGCTCTCGCCAAATTGGACTTTGCAGAAATCTGGGTCTCGCCACCATTTGATCATTTGTTCCGCTTCAACGAAGGTGCGGGCGACACCTTTAACAAAATGATGGGTGATTTGGCTGACGCCTCCGGTTATTCAGAGTTGAATTTTGTTCCCATCGTGCCGATGGGGCATTCGGCGGCGGCAAGCTGGCCATATTATTTTGCAGCATGGAATCCAGGACGCACACTGTGTGCCTTGTCGGTGAGCGGCCAGTGGCCGTATTTTCGCAGCCCGATTTTCGCGCCGGATATTTGGGGCAGCCGTAACATAGATTTTATTCCGTGCCTGGAAAGCATGGGCGAGTATGAATCTGCAGACACCTGGTCGCGCGAAGGTTTGTGGGAGAGACAACAACATCCGCTTACACCCTTGAGTATGCTGGCCAATCCGGGACAGGGACATTTCGCCGCCACCGATGCAAAAGTCGAATACTTGGCGCTTTATATCAAAAAAGCCATTGAATATCGAATGCCGGCAAATTGGAATGGAAATTCGGCGCCACAATTGACCCCGATCGATCCCACGAAGACTGGGTGGCTGTTAGACAAATGGCGACTGGATCAACCGCCAACTGCGCCAGCTGCTCCCGTTGGCAAATACACCGGCGATCCGAAACAGGCCTTTTGGGTTTTTGACGAGGAGTTGGCAAAGGCTACGGAGAGTTATGAAGCGGCTAATCGCGGACTCAAACCACAATTGGTCGGCTATCTCCAGGATGGGAAAATGGCCCCACAACATAATGAACATCTCCAGGTGGACCTGAAGTATGAGCCTGAGGCGGATGGAGTAACGTTCAAACTATCCGGTGCATTTTACGATACAGTTCCTGATGGTAGTCCGCGTTTGCCACAATGGGCGGGTCTTCCAGTCCGTTCGCCAATCGGTCACGTTAAGGATCCTGAAAATATCTTCATCAATCCAATTTGCGGGCCGGTTGAGAAAGTTGCTGCGGACACGTATGTCGTCAGTTTTCAAAAAGAGACGTTGCAAGGTGCGAACGCGCGGCAGTATGAATTGGTTTTTGCCGCGACAAGCCCAGGTGATGCGGAATACAAGCCGGCCGTGCAACAGGCGCATATGTTTATTCCTGCGCGGAATGACATTGGCATGGAACAACACATTACTTTTCCAAAAATTTCAGACCAACAAGCCGGTACGAAATCTTTGAAGCTAAACGCTATTTCCGATGCAAACGTTCCCATTTCTTATTTTGTTCGAGAAGGGCCGGCAGAAGTTAACGGCCATATTCTACATTTTGAAAAGATCCCCCCGCATGCGAAGTTTCCGGTGAAAGTCACTGTTGTTGCATGGCAATACGGCAGTTCCCTTGGGAAGAAATTGAAAACAGCCGATCCGGTCGAACAGACATTTTTCATCAACAATTGAAATAATTTTGTGAGCCGATCTTTCTTATTTCTGCTGGTTATTCTTCTGTACGGTATTTCAAACGGTCGCGCACAAAATTACTTGGACACAATCACTTTTGGGAACGCCGCATCGGAAACAGCGCATTCTTTTGTCGGCCCGAATACGACGGTCATATTCAACAATGCGCTTTCGCCTGTGCAAACGGGTCGCCAATGTCAACCGATCGGCTCATCAAATGTGTATGGTGGGAACCTGACGTTTACGATGGTCGTTGATCCGGTGTGGCGAAACTATTTTACCATCAAACTTTGGGGGGCGGATGACTTCAGCTCAGTATTGCTTCAAGCATCCGACCAGGGACGGCTTTATCTGTATGTCCCGATCGGCCAATTTATATCGGGCAATACTAACAATTACCAGATCGGCTATCGCCATGAAGGCGATTATATTTGTTTGAATGTGGCTGCCAGCCACCAGCCCCTACCCGGAAGGTTTTTTTATTCCACAACACTATTGCCACTTTGGATGACGCAAGGCAGGACAAACCTGATTCTCAAAATTGTATCGGCTGGCCGCATTTATACGCTGGGAACAAGCGGGACGCCACCTAACGGCAGTTATCAAAATTTTATGACAGTGAACAGCCGGTCGATTTACAGTGCTTACACTCATACTGTTCCGATTTTGGACCCGGTCGGGGAAGTCCAAGGGGCCGCGCCGACAACGACGATTCGTCCATCACCGACTGAAAGCATCATGAATCCGGGTGGTACTTTCCAGTCGGGCGTAAATAATTACATCAATGTCATAATGGGCACGACTTTGACCAATCTGACCACTTCGGAAATCGAGGCGCTGGCATTATCCTATTCTATTTCAAATTTGCCCGCTGCTTATCAGCAACCTGCGGTTGTGACTGAGGTAATGAATGGGATTGATTCCTTTGCAACGAATTATTTTAAGAATCCCAGTACTAGCGTTAGTACCGGGGGGGGGAACGAATCATGGGGGGGAAGGTTCGGCCCGTTAGGACATGCCATCAATTTGCTGCTGCCGCAGCTTCAAAGCAGTCTTGATCTTACCCAAACTTATGGGCTGGGAGGCAGCATGACCCGCCGGCAGGCCTGGGGACAAATGCTGGTGGCGAGCCGTGATTATGGCCGCTACAATCGTGACGGGCATAATATCAGCAATCAGGGGATGATTTCCGACCAGAATATTTTCATGGCCAACATGGGATTGCTTGCGTTGAACAATACAAACGCCTTCACTGAAACTAATGCTGAACGTTACTTACGTGAAGCCGTTGGACTCTCCCCCTGGCTGGGCAGCGATTTGTCCAGCGGTGGCAGTTCGCTTTCACACGGCACAAATTATTTTATGGTCACGAGCAAGGGATTGTCTCGTGAATGGGGTTATGTCGGCAATGATTATGGCGAGGTCGCATATTATGCCGCGAACTTTTATCAATACACGACTAATAGTATTTTCCGTGATCAGGCGGCCAAAATGGTAAGGGCGCGTTCGTATTTTCGCCGCCCTGCGATTGAAGTCAGCGGTTCTAGTCATTATCAAGATATGGAAGCAATTGGCTTGCTCGCATGGCGTGGCGCTGATGATTCAGATGGCGATTATGCCGCAGGGATGGCATACGGCGACCGCACCCAGTGGGCGGATGGAATGCGTGTTGCAGGAGTCACGCTCGATACCAATGCCATTGGTTACGCCAAGCAAATGCTGGCAGATAATGAGTATTTCAACCAATTGATCTACGATCCAAACTGGTATAGTGGCGGCAGCCTTGCGGCCAATAGTTTTGATGGACGCAATTCGGTTCTGGCTTTTGCTGATTACCATGCGGTGTCGAACGCGCCGGACAGCGGCGTGCGATTACCGATGACGGACGGGCAGCCGGACTTTGCCTGGGCGGATGAAGATGATGGCATCGTCGCGATAAAGCACAATGGCGAGAGGCTTTGGGTTTCAACTTATTGGCAGGCGAAAACCGGAACGGGCGTCAATGGCATTGGCCGTTTTTTCGACAGTACGACTAATTTTGACCGGTACGGAGATTTGGAGACCAGTCCGCAAATCAATTTCAGCGGTTCGTTTTATGTGCGCCCAAATATTGTTGATAAACCTGAACAAAATTTTTATGTGCCGCCGGATAATCCGGTACAGGCCTATCAGGGAGAAAGTCTTCCACTTGGGGCGAGCGATCCATTAGCGACTGATGATGAGCCTTTCCGCGGCAAGGCGTTGTTCTGGACGACACGCTACGGAAATTATTTGATCGGCATCAATCGTAGTACGAGCAAAACATATCAGTTGCAAACACCCTCGGATTTCACTGACGGAACGAATTTGATCACCGGACAGGATGTGACCGGGCCGGTCTATGTCGCCCCGGAGTCCACCGTCGTTTTGTATTTAAACAGTGAGGCTGATTCTTGCCCGCCGCCGCTGTCCCCGTTGAGTTTGGCTGTGGTTGGTGATTCCACGCCAAAAGTTACTTTGGATTGGAGTGCGGCGTCAGGAGCGCTAGGTTACAATGTTAAACGTTCGGTTTTCAGTGGCGGTCCCTACACAACTATCGCCAACGTCACGACAACCAATTACGTCGATACCAATGTCATGCCCCTGACGACCTATTATTATGTTGTCTCGGGCACGAATATTTGTGGTGAAAGCTATTATAATTCAATGGAAAATTCAGCGAGTTGCTCGTCCCCATCGATCGGTTTAAAGGTCACTACTTCGGCGAGTTCATACCAGAACACCATGCAGCCCGGGGATCTTGGTGGTACGTCCGGCGTCAGGTGTGGCAATTGGAACAATATGTTCGCCACCAATGGTAATACTGGTCCCAGCATCCTAACCAACCTTTCTATCATCAGCTCATCCGGAAGTGTGGTTCCTGGTATGCAGGCACGATGGTATCTCGGCGGTGGCGGTAGCGATGGCTTTTTCAACCGGCAGGCTGGAGTCTCAAATGATGGAAAACTGTTTGCTGATGTTGCGGATGTTTACAATAACACCACTTTTGCGAATTTTGGCTATCTTGACCTCACCAACATCCCATACACAAATTACAGTATTTATTGCTATTTTCGTGATGATAACGGGAATGGCTCCGGTAATACGCGCGGAGGTTTCTGGTTGATCACTAATACTCCTACAGGTTCCCAACGTCTCTACATCCAAAATCAAGATACGAACGGAAATCAAATTGCGCTGCCGTCCACTTCTGGTAACGGATATGTTCAGTCCACAACTACTTCCATTCCTTCAGGCGGCGTGTCATGGTCCAGCATTCAGGGTGGTAATTATGCTGTTTTTACTGGTCTGACCAATACCTACACGCGCATTTGGTTCGGTGGATTGGGCAATGGCAATACCGCAATGGACGACTTGGGGAATTATGTAAATGGTGGCAACTCGGCCGTTCGACTTAAAGTCCCGGCCTTCCAAATTGTTCAGTCGAATCCCAATGCGGTGACCAATCTATTCTTTAATCCTGCCACGATCACATTGTATGCAGGCGATATGATAGGTGCACAATCCATCCTCTATGCGGTTACGGCGACAGGGGTGACGAACAATGTTTCTGCCTCGGCCGGTTATTATATTGATAACACAAATGTTGTCGATGTGTCTGCCGCAGGGTTATTCATACCTGGAACCAGTGGAACAGCTAATGTGATTGCCAACTATCAAAATTTATTTGCCACCAATAGTATCGTGGTGCTCGGACCCGCGTCTTTGTCATTGGTTGTTATCGCTGGCGGTTCATTGCAATTCTCTTGGCCAGCCAATTACATGGGTTGGAGTTTGGAATTTCAGACAAATTCATTAGTGACTGGCCTTGGAACCAACTGGGTGATAGTAGCGGGTTCGAGTACAACGAACCAAATTACTATTCCGATCAACTCCAGCAACGGTTGCGCCTTTTTCCAACTGGTATATCCATAATTTCAACGCCAGATGCTTAAAAATGAGGAGCTGAACATTAATATATCGGATTATATTTATCAGTATAATCATGCAAACCATCGAACGCACAAGTGTGCGCGGAAGTTGAGTTGTTACTACTTACAGTTCTGTGGAAACTTATATCATTCACGGTTTCTGACTTTGAAAACATTTTATAAATTTTGATACGAATGCTGCTTTGAAAACGATATTACCAAATCAAAATGTCTTGGGGAAAAATTTTAATCCTCCTGCACGCCCTAATTTGCAGCGTGCCTTCGATCTTTGTGCCGCAAAAACGCGTGAAAATATCAAACGACTGGCTGATGAACCAAAGACCGCAGCAATAGCCGTTGACGGCAATTATTTCAGCTGGAAAGAAGGTTTCTACGAGATTGGCAACTGGACCTCTTCCTTTTTTACTGGCATGGCTTTGCTGGCCTGGCAGGAAACGGAAGACGAATTCTACCTAAACCAAGTCCTACGTCTTGCGCCGCACTACCGCGAGAAGGTGTTCAAGTACTACGTGGACACAATGCACGATCTCGGCTTCCTTTATTCATTATATTCCGTAGCGCTCTATAAATTGACCCACGACAAAGAGCATCGAGAAGTCGGTTTGCGTGCCGCCGAGGTCTTGGCCGGACGATTCATTCCAAGTGTTCCCGATGGTGGATATATTCGCGCATGGGGGCGGATGGATGAGCAGGATACAGAATATGCCGGGCTGGCAATCATCGATTGCATGATGAATTTACCGCTTCTCTACTGGGCGGCAAAAGAGTCTGGTAACAAACGATATAGTGATATTGCTATTTGTCACGCTAACACAACGTTGAAATGCTTTGTTCGCGCCGATGACTCAGTCTTTCATTCATACCGCTTTGACCTGAAGACCGGTAAGCCTGCGCACAGTGATAATTATTGCGGTCGTTCCATCGAATCTCAATGGGCGCGTGGTACTGCATGGGCGATTTATGGATTCGCATTGAGTTACAGTTACACGCGCGACGCAAAATACCTGGAGACATCGTTGCGGCTAGCACGAAAATTCGTTGCCAAACTAGATGAAGAAGCTGTGCCAATTTGGGATTTTAAATTGGCCGCCGGTGAAAAGCCGGTTCGCGATTCTTCTGCTGCCGCAGTTGCTGCTTGTGGAATTCAAGAACTTGCTAAACATCATGTTGCCGACGCATCACTATTGATTGCAAAAGAAGCGTTGCTCGACCGACTTTGTAGTAATGACTATTTGGACTCCAACATGCAGTGTCCGGGTATTTTGAAAAACGGCCAGATTGGCGATGGGGTAGGCGTAGCCAAGAATGCCTATACCAGTTGGGGCGATTATTACCTCATGGAAGCTGTCACCAGAGAGTTGTTTGAAGCCGAAATATGGTGGTGAAGTAAAGAAGAGATGATCATATCTTCACCGGTTTTATTCTGACTTTTAATCACCCGGTTGTATTCAGGCGTTTTTGCACTTGTTCCAAGGAAACTCCCATAGTTTCAATCACCATGGTTTTGACCCAAACGAGTTGAAGAACCATCATGCCGCAGAAAAAGAGGAAGATGAATCCGGGCGGAAGGGTGGACACCATCTTCGGGAAGAGGCTCGTCAGCAGGGCCGCACAACACCAATGAGTGGTGCAACCAAGAGTCTGGCCCTCCGCACGTTGCATATTGGGAAAGATCTCCGAAATGAAAACCCAGATGACGGTTCCCTGGCCGATGGCGTGCGCCGCGATAAACGCAAAAATACAAACGGGCACAATGCTATAATGTCCGGAAAAAAATCCCCAGGCCACCAGTCCCAGGGAAATGATATATCCAAACGAACCGATAAAAAGCAATGCCCTGCGTCCTAACCGGTCGATCAGTGACAGGCCGACGAAGGTGAACACGAGATTGGTGATGCCAATGCCGACTGATTGAAGCAACGCGGTCTTTTCGCCAAGGCCGGCCAGTTCAAAAATGCGCGGTGCAAAATAAAGGATGGCGTTGATACCGGAAAACTGGTTGAAAAACGCGATCAGGAATGCCAGCAAAATGGGAATCCGAAGTTGCCTGGTCCAAAATCGTCCTGCCGACCGGGTTTCTCCGCAGGCAACGATTCCGTTTGCCGTGGAATCAATCTCTGCTGCAGAAAGGGCCGGTTGGATGCGATGGAGGATTTCGATTGCCGATTTGCGATTTCCTTTGCGCACCAACAACCAGCGGGGACTTTCGGGGATTCCGAAACAAAAAATCATATAAATGAGGGACGGGAATGCGGCTACCCCGAGCATCCATCGCCAAGCATTTTCACCAGTGCCCGCGAGGAGAGCGTTGGACAGGTAAGCAATGATGATCCCGAAGACAATGTTGAATTGGAACATCCCGGCAAGAATGCCGCGATGTTTGGGCGGGGCGATTTCCGAGATGTACAACGGCGCCACCACCGTGGAAATGCCAATGCCCAAACCGCCGATGATCCGTGCAATGATGAAGACAAATACATTTTGCGCCAGCGCAGTTCCGATCGCGGAGGCGATGAAAAGAAGTCCCAGCCAAAGCAGGGTGTTACGGCGTCCAAATCGGTCCGTCGGCCAACCACCGAAGAGCGCGCCGACGACAGTGCCGTAAAGAGCCGAAGCAATCGCAACACCGTGCATCCCGGGCGAGAGGTTCCACAGCGCCTGTATTTTTTGCTCTGCACCTGAAATCACCACGGTATCAAAGCCAAACAGAAACCCGGCCAACGCGGCAGTGAGCGCCCAGAAAAAGACGCGGCCATTGATCCCTTCCCGCAACGAATCATTGCTAGTGCTGTTTTCAGGCATGGATTTCATTATCTCATTTGTCCAGGCACAAAACTGCCGTCGAATGAGGCGCAATTTTCAGTATGTTTGACTGAATTATACTATCTGAAATAAGGTCGCGCGCGTTCACAAATTCCGGTGGCACGCTCAAAGTGAGTGTTTCGCCCGCGGTCATGTTCATGCCAATCAAATAGTTTCCATAGCGGAGTGTATAAAACTTGCCCTTTCCCGCATAAACATTGTCTTCGCCGGGACGAAAAGCCACCCCGTCCGGAATTTTGGCAATCGGCAATTCTTCGCCGGCTTCAGCAGAATGTATCTCGGCGGGATAGTGAACACCTCCCGGCGCAGCGCCGCCAATGGAGTCAGGCCTGGTGTAAAAAAGTCCACTCGGGTCAAACTCGGTTTCCTCCCGGACAACGGTAATTCGGTCAAAGCGCGGCGTGATGTAATGGACGCGAGCAAGAAAATTAATAGCTTTGTGCGCACGCCAATAAAGTGAAACATACAAGATGTCGTCGCTATTTTTTAGCGCCACAACGCCATCTTCTTCATCTGTCCAGACGAAATCTGGCTGGCCGGGCGCCATGGGTAGGCGAGTGGATATGGGTGGTTGCGCCTTCAGCAATTCAAATTGGTCCGGAACACCAAGCAAACCCGCCGTGACACGCAGGCTATTGTTCTGTCTCATTTGTCGTACGACAGACGCGAAGAATTGGTTGTCCTCGAACATCTGTTGAGCGTAGCCGATAGATGCAGGATCAAGGGTGGCTGCCGCAGCATAGATCGCCGAAGCATCCCAGGTGTCGCGTTCACCATAGGTCACGTCCCCCGGATAATGAGCGTCGCGCCAGCCTATGATGGCTTCGGCGCGCATGGTGCGGTTACCATCGGCATCGAGCATGGGATAGCGGAAAACAGCGCGGACGTGGATGAATTTTTCGAGCTGGGACTTGATCTGATCATCACCGGGTAAACCGGGCGCAGGACGCGTCGCATCATAGATTGAAGTCACCCAGTCTAAAACCTCACCGTAATAACCTACGAACCCTAATTCCTTCGTCAAGCCTTTGGCCGTAAGTTCCCAATAATTCGTCCCAACATTCCAGCTACGACTGTCCTTGCCGGGGTCGCTATCCCGCCATGGCTCAAGGCCGACAGCCTCGTAGAGGTAGCGACGAACAGCAGATTCGGAAAGCGCATTCGATGGATCCACCACCTCAAGGCCGCGATTGGACAGATAAATATTCATGTCGGTGATCATGGTTTGATTGGTATAAAGTCGGCGATGTTTCTGATGCCAGTCGCGTCCGGCCAAGAGTAATTCCGACCATGCCGCACGGCGAGAAATGTTTGTTCCGTTCGCATCAATCTGCACGTCAAGCAATGGCTTCAACTCGTCGCCGAGCAAAGACACTGCCTGGCCGGCCGGACCGAATTCAAACCAACCGGGATTTGGGGTGGAAGGATCGTCTTGGACCAGCCTTGGATTTTCGCGCCATGCGGCGGAAAGAGCGTCCATGCCTTTTACCACTTGCGTGACCACTCGTGGATTTTGAAATGCCGGCGTCCATTTCACAAAATATGCTCTCGCGAGAAATTGCATTTCCATTTCATTGAGGGGCCTTCTCGGATTAAGCAGCGCACTGACCTGGTTGTTCACGCGATTTTTGAGCTGATCCAATATTTCCGCTCCCGGCTTGCTTCGAACCGGGGGATCTTTCGGGGCGTCACCTTGTTTTTCATCGGTTGGCGGGACAAAATAACCGTCCGTGTGAGTATAAAGCTTGTAGATTCCGCGGGTCGGTAAAGTCATAGCTTTCTGGAATTGATTAAAGTTTACACCATAGCCCCAAACCGGACCAATGCTACGGATCTCAAAATGCAATTCCGTTTTCCCTCTCGTCATCTCGAACGGCAGGGGAGAAGTGGAGTAGTAAAACCGGCCATTATTGGGGGGTTCATCGTTTTCATTTCCAAAATCAAGGATATCAATGTCGCCAATGTGGATATACCCGACCTGCTTGCCTTCGCAAAAAAGAATCAGGCGATCATTGGATACGTCCGAACCCCATAGCTTGATTGTTGCATAGTTGGGTTGTCCCGGGTCGACCTTCAAGATAAAGTCGATGCTCCCGCCCTGCCAGCCTCCAAGTTGAGGCGGTAATAATTTCCGCGCCGGTTCACCCAATCCGCCTTGGATGATTTCGCTCGTTGTGCTCGAAAATGAATGGCCCGTTTCCGAGGCAGCATCGCCTAAGGCTATTGAATCTACCAGGTTCGCGGCAGAGACAGCCTGAACAGACCCAACAATTATCCCCAGGAAAAATAGAGTTACCCATTTTTCCATTCTAATGAGAAATGATGTTTTCAATGCTTTATGTCTTGGTTATTTGGTTATGAAAAACGTTTGTTCGATCGGTTCTGCCGATTTTAACTTTGGCTCGATGGTTTGCCCGTATTGCCATGCAACGATAGTCACTGCAACCGGAAATTTTGCCCGCGGCGGAATTCTGGTGAATTTCAAGGCATTGCCATCCACTTCTGCCGGACCTTCACGAACGTAATAATAGACCGGAACATTGGCACTGGAAGTGGCGTTCAACACCAACGCTTTCGCCCCTTCCTTTTGGTTGAGAATTTTTGGAAACGCGATCTGTTGATCCGCACCTTCGGTAAGCCGGAAAGGAATTTTCATCAGTGCCTGTTCGACAGCGCTTCGATATTTTGCATCACCGGGATTTTTGGCTATCAGCCAAATGTCACCCATGCGCCTGTCAAAGGGCATGCTCAAACGATTGAAACGGATTGCAAATATGTCCGGCCCCAACTGTTCCACGGGTCCGGTGATCCGCGACAAAGTTACTACCCCGCTGTTCACATGACCGATAGGAGTGCCATTTGTGAAACCAGTCCAGATTTCGGGGTTGCCTTGCGGCACTTCATCCAGAAATGTGCCTTGTAATTGAAATGTCAGGCTGGCATCGAGCGGAGGAAACTGCAATCGCTCCAGTTCAAACGCCTTTGGATTTACAACCACAGGTTTTCCGTTTTGCACAAAACCAACCAATTGCGGCAGCTTGCCGCGTTGACGGACATAATACTTCTCTGTCTTGAGAGCCATTTCCTTATCAAAGCACCAGAATGCCTGGCTACGATCGCCGGCATATTTGGCGTAGGGCGCCGGGGGAGCCATTGGTGGCTGATTGTTGCGCCAGCGATCTACCAACCAACCTTTGCACGGATTCACTGGCTTGAGGTCCACCGGTTGATCCATCGATGCCTTGGCTGGCAAACGCCATTGGGCTGCCTTCTGGATGAACATCCCTAAGAAATTCACCAGCTCGTCGGAAGAATTGAAATGCCCATTCCCGGCGTCACACAAGAATGCTACTGGTGTCTCGGGATATTTAACTTCGAAGGCAAAGGCTGGGTTGATCCGGCCTTCCAGCCATTCGTATTGACCCATTACCATCAAGCCGGGAACTCCATTGATATTGTGGTCACCCCAATCGGGGTTTGGCCTGCCGTTGCCAGTCATAGTCGTCTGTGGCGCATCGCCATGAACGGATAAAATCGCCAGTGTTCGTTGCGGGTTCCATGCCGCAAAATCCCACGGGTAAGTAGCCATCGCCGAATGTCCGATGGGAACAATCGGCGTAAATGGTAATTCTTCATAACCCGATTCATCAGCAAGTGAGTGAAGTAAAGCAGTAAACTTTTCATTCATTGCATCGTTATTCGTAGCTTTCTGCCAAGTGTCAAATGTCGGGGCAATGAAGATCTCGGCGAAGCCGAGCCGTGTTAACACCTTTCGAAAATCGGGATGCTGTAAAATTCCTTCCTCAAGCATATTGTTTTGCCCGACGACAATGGCTCGGACCTGCCGACAATTTTCGGGAATCCAAAGGAACGCACGGCCTGCTCCAACGGGTGCGGACCATTGCCAAACGTTATCGGCGCCAGCTATTAAATGGCAAGTACACAACAGTAATGCGAGTAGTATTGATTTCATGAGGTGCGGGATAATATGCGCAAACGAAATTAATAAGCAAAGCTGGCCCAGGTTTCCTTGTAAACCTGATGTGGGATGACCAAGTTTCCCCGTTGAACTACTTTTGCGACTCTGGTACAAACGCAGGATGATCGCGCAACGAATCACCGTATATGATATTGCGAAGAAGTTGGGAGTTTCGCATTCGACCGTTTCGTTGGCCTTACGCAATCATCACCGTATCTCTGTCAAGCGTCGTGCGGAAGTTCAGAAGCTTGCAAAAGAATTAGGGTATTCTCCGGATCCGTTGTTGTCGCGACTGGCTGCGCATCACTTCAAGCCGGTCAAGATCCAAAGCGCAATTGCATGGGTGAATCATTGGGAACAACCTGAGCGTTTGCGCAAACATCGTGAATTTGATCTTTACTGGCGAGGGGCGGCCGCAGCCGCGAAACGATATGGCTATCACCTCGAAGACATTCATTGGCTGCCGGCATATTCGGCAAAACGATTCGAGCAAATTCTTCTGACACGGGGGATACGAGGGGTGTTGATTCCACCGCATGAAAAGGTGCCAAGTTGGGACGATTTCGACTGGGGAAAGTTTTCAATCATTCGGTTTGGGTTATCGGTGCCATCGCCCGATTCACATCTTGTGACGGCCGACCAGTTGCGGGGTGTCATCATGGCGGTGCATAAAATGGCTGAATATGGTTATCAACGCATTGGTCTTGTGATGTCCGCCGATTATGATCGGAGACTGGGCGGCGGATTCGTTGGTGGTTTCAGTTCTGCTGGGCAGTCTTTTCATTTGCCAGTGGTCCCACCTTTTTTAATAGAAGAAAATGTTTATGCAACAAAACCTGAAAAAGCTCTTAAACTATTTAGTCAATGGCTTAAAAGGTACAAGCCGGATGCCTTGCTGACCGCTACGAATGAAACTCCAGCAATGTTGCGTCAACTGAGTTATCGCATTCCTGAAGATATTGGAGTGGCAGGCACCTCTATGGATGTGTCCTTGGATGCCGGTATAGACCAACATTCCGAGGCTATTGGGCGCATTGCGGTGGAATCTTTGGTGGCACAGATTAATCTCAATGAACGGGGCGAACCAACTGATCCGTCCCGAATACTTGTGGAAAGCCGTTGGCGTGATGGCAAATCCTTGCCAATACTCAACAAGCGAGCCTTATAGTCCATTGAACATGCCTTAATGTCCGCCGGGCTTAAAAATCTTCGTAATTCCCTGTTAATCAATATGGTTTACGGGGAAACTATCATTGGGTTTGATGTTTATTAGCCAACAATTAATAGTGTATCAAACCACAACGCGTAACGGCTATGTATCCGTCGGTATTTGTGGCGCTGAATAATCAATAGAAACAACTAATGAAAACCCAAACTCTAAACAAAGCGATCCAATTCGTTTTACTATTCATTGCCACTTCCGTTTTTGCGCAAAGTGGTGTCTGGACCAACATTGTCAGTGGCACTGGCAGTTCTTCGGGGACCTGGAGTGTTGCCACCAACTGGAACCTTGGCGCTGTGGCCAACGGAATAGACAGCACCGCTGATTTCAGCCAGGTGAATATTACCACCAACAGCACGATTACTCTTGATTCTGCGAGGACCATCGGAAATTTGATTTTTGGCGAACCCACGCCAATCCCGGGCACTAACATGCTGCTGGCGGGCAGCACCTTGACTTTACAGACCAGTACCGGCCAGCCAACCATTACCGCTGTCAACAACTCGTCGAACGTCATCTCTTCGGTATTGGCTGGAACCCAAGGGTTTGTATTCAATACTACAGGCACGGGCACCGGCATTATCAGGCTGAACGGCGCGAACACCGTGAGTAGTAACATCTTTATAAATGCAGGTATTGTACAACTTGGAGTTGGCAGCACACCACTTGGCGCCACAGTGCTCAACGCTGGCAGTCAGCCAAATACCAATGCCGTCTTTGTCGCAAGCGGTGCGACTGTGCAATTGATGGAACAGGGTACCGTGCTTCAGCCCAACCTTAAACCCTACTATGTCAGCGGAAGTGGCGTTGGGGGCACAAATGGCGTGTTTTATTGCAGCATGAGCACAGTCGCTAATAACAGTAGTTGTCGTGTTAGTATCGGCCTGCTCACCTCTGGGAATCCGGCGGTAATACTGACGGGCGACACTACCATCAAAGCGGATGGGACGAACATTGGATTCAATGCCTCGTCATTTGATTTTGGTCATATTACCACCTCCAATGCACTTACTGGTATCCCGGCTAATTATACTAATTTTACTTTGACCATAACCGGCACTGGGCGAGTGTCAACTGATCCAGCTAACGGATATACCGGCGGAAATATTCATATTACCGGAGGCGCAGCGTTAAAGCTTGGCAACAATAATTGTTTTCAGGCCAATCAGACTATGACCGTTGATCCAGGCGCGGTATTACAGTTAGGGAATAACCAAGCCATGAATTCGCAGAGTTCCAGCGTCGTAATGAATGGCGTCTGGGATATGAATAATCGCGGCACCGGTACCCATGGCAGTGACACTGTAATAGCTAATGACGTGATTGGTTATTTGTCTGGCAGCGGTGTCATAACCAACGGGATGGGGGGTAATACCGGAAACGGAACAATGACAATTGCTGGCACTAATGGCAGCACCAGCATTTTTAGCGGAACAATTTCCGCCGACACGAATGGCAGCGTCGGTCTTGTGCTTCAAAATACAAACAGTACACTGATACTAACGGGTGCCAACACATATCAAGGTGTTACTACTGTCAACGCTGGAACATTATTGGTTGACGGCACGAATCAAGGGGGCGGTGTTTATACGGTAAGCACGGGTGCCACCCTGGGCGGTTCCGGGACAATTAACGCCTCCAATACATTCAATATTGCCGGTGGAACGATTCTGGCGGGAGATCCTTCAGTCCTTGGGAGCACGCTAAGCATTGGCTCTGGCATCACTGCTACGATTCCTGGCTCAATCATTATTTCCAATGCGAATTTGTCACTCGGTGGCCAAGCCGGAGCCAGTGGCCAAAGCATTGGGACTTTTTATATGAAAAACGGCACGCTGCAACTTCCGCTGCCGACTTCCGGGACACCTCCTATTTTCGCCTCAGCATTGGTGATAGATGGCAATGCCACGAACAGTTATACTATGGCAACCCCGCTTTTGGGTGTATTCCCCCTCATTTCCTATACTTCCATCAGTGGAGCGGCGGGATTCAGTGGGCTTTTTCTTATTTCTCCATCGGGAATAACTGCGACACTGTCTAATGATGTAGTGCACCAGGTAATTGACGTCGTTATTACGGCTATTCCGGTGCTTACGTGGACAGGTGTGCCCAACGGCAACTGGGACATCGGGACTACTGCGAACTGGGCGGGTGGATTGACTTACACACAACCGGGTGGCCAAGGACTTTACGTTCAATTCAATGATACAGCTACTGGAACGACGAATGTCAATTTGACGACGACCCTTAATCCCCAAGGAGTAATCGTAAATAATAACAATCTGAGCTATTCCTTCGGCGGTAGTGGAAATATTACCGGTTCGGGCAGCTTGCTCAAGGAGGGAACAGCTAAATTGACCGTTACCAATAGTAACAACAGTTTCACCGGCGGTGTGAATCTGCAGCAGGGAACATTACAAATCGGGAGCGGCGGAACGACGGGCGACCTGGGTTCCACGGGTATTGCGAACCAGGGCACGCTGGTGGTGGATCGCACAGACAATTTTGCTTTGGCCAATACCGTGACGGGCAACGGCAATATCACTCAACTCGGTACGGGTACAGCGACGATACCAGTCTTTGGCAATAGCGCCGGTGCGGTGACTGTCAGTGCGGGGACGCTCCTTTTGTCACCGGTCACCACAAGTGCTTTCTCCAGTGCCGTGACCGGATCTGGCGCTTTCGGCGTGAATAGTTCGGGTACACTAATACTGACTAGTAGTGGAAACACCTACGGAGGAGGTACGGTCATCAGCAACGGTACGTTGCAATTTGGTGACGGGTCAGGTAATGGCGGCTATCCGCCAACAGGCAATATCTCAGACAACGGTATGCTAGTGCTCACCGTCTCCGGCACGTTAGTCAACACTGTGAGCGGCAGTGGTAGCATTTCAATCCTTACCAACACCACTGCTACTTTCACCGGCAGCGGCAGTTCCTACAGTGGCCAGACGTATGTCGATGGGTCATCAGGCTCGACTTTAAATGCAACAGCTTCGAGTTATTCACCCAACAGCCCATTGGTGCTCGGTGACCAGGCGTTGGGTCTTGGAATTGGAACGGCGAATTTCACCGCCGGCAATCCGGTCGTTGGTGGATTGAAGGTAGGCGGTTATGTGGGCGCATATAGTTCCATAAATATGCCGTCTAGTTCGACGCTTACTGTTAACGGCAACATGAGTTTTGGATATGTGTCTCCTTCGACAGCCACTGCGATACAGGGCACGTTCTTCCAGGTGACCGGTTCGGGCGTATCCGTGGTGGTGAATACCAATGGCGGCGTTGTCCAGGTTGGTTTAGGTGCTACCGGTAGTGGCGCGGCATCTGACAATATCTTCGCGGACTTCTCCCAAATTAATAATTTGACCATCAACCTGGGAACCAACCCTAATGGCACTAACTCTATCATGAATCTGGGTACATTGGATGGCAACCCTGGTGTAAGTGGAGACGAAGGCGAGTATCCTCTGGCTCTTTATCTGGCGAGTATTTCTAATTCGATTACAGCCAGTGCGGTGACTGTCGGCGCGGGTGGTCGGCAGAATATCCCGGACTTGGAATTTGGGCCGGGAACAAATATTTTCAATGTTAGTGCCTTTAATGTTGGCACCGGAGGCCGGGACGGCGGCACCGTGGAATTTGAAAATGGTGGAGGAACCGGTGGAGTGTTGATTTGTGGTCCAGCGGGTGGTTCTTCGACCGCAAACTATTATCAGGGTTCGAATACCACCTCGGGGACTGCGGGCGGATTTTATACAGATGTCGATTTCGATGGCAGTGCTGCCACCTTGCAGTTCGGCTCCATGGTGATTGGCGATGAGCCGATTCGCGTTGGTCAATGGACCAACATCTTTACCTTCAACGAAGGTACTCTCACTGCCACCAATGTTGAGTTGTCGCAAGGCGGCCTTAGCAACGTTGACTACAGCATCATGAACATAGGCGGCGGCACGGCCTCGCTGGGTGTGGTCAGCCTGGATGCTGCCACTCAGGCTAATGGCATATTGAATGTCGACAGTGCCACAGTCACGGTATCTAGCATCACTCATAGCAGTACTGGAACAGCGGCTTTAAGTTTGACCAGCTCGACGCTCAATGTGAATTTGGGAAACTCGGGCAATCCTGCCATAGCTCCGGTGGTGGCAGGCTCGCTCACCACGGGCGGAACGGTCAGCCTCGGTGTTATGGGTTCTGCCTTGTCCGTTGGTGAATTCCCATTGATCAGCTATACTGGAAGCATTGCAGGCAGCGGTTACTCGGCCTTTACCTTGGCCAGTCTGCCTGCCAGCGTTAGCGGTTACCTGTCGAATGATACCGCCAACGCCTCAGTTGACCTGGTTATTACCAATGCACCAGTGGTCATCAATCCGAACCCGACCAATATTGTCGTAAGTCTCAGCGGACAGCAGTTGACATTGACCTGGCCAGCAAATCATACCGGATGGTTGCTGCAAAGTAACTCAGTCAGCTTACTGTCGAACGCGTGGGTAACCGTCACAGGTTCGAGTGGCACTAACCAGGTCACATTCCCTGTGGATACGACCAAAACTGCCGTGTATTACCGGTTAATGTACCCATAGAGAGTTATTTTGAAGGCGGCCAGCGTTTCCCTGGCCGCCTATGTGATATAAAAAAATTAAACTTATTTAATATTTATGAAATTGGCAGATAGAAGTTGGCGGTGCAGGTGCACGGCATTTACACTTATCGAGTTGTTGGTGGTTATAGCAATAATCGCCATACTTGCGGCATTGCTCATTCCGGCATTGGCTGCGGCCAAAAAAAGGGCCTATCTCATCAATTGCACTTCGAATCTGAAAGAGGATGGATTAGCCATCCGGATGTTTGCCGACGATAATAATGATGTGGTTCCAGATGGACCAAGTCAGAGTGCCGGTCTTAGCGTGGGACAGGTATGTGCATATTATGACGGTATGCCCAATCTCAATTATTACTTGCTGGATTATATTTACCCATACATAGGGCAAAGAACACCTAAGACTGTGCTAAAGCCTGGGATTCCGCCAGTCTATCAAGTAAAACCTCTTTTTTGCCCGGCAGATGCACAGTATAACCCGATTGCGATTGGATCAAACCTGTTGAGTGTTATTAGCTACCAGATGGTAGAAGGTGGAACTGATCCTGGAAGAGGTTATTGCGGATTAACGAATAACCCCTTCGGTTATAACATATCGCCAACTCAGCCTCCTGTTAAGCTGTCTTGGCTCGCAACGCAAGGTGCTGGCCCCGCCGATACCTGGGAAATGGTCGATTGTGATCAAACGGCTAATCCGGGAATAGGCGGCGCCGGTACGTTGCCGATAAAACCTATTCACGGTGGCGTTCGCAACTACCTATGGTGGGACGGCCACGTTTCCGTGAAAAAAATAGCTCTTACGCCCAATAGCGTAGGCCCGTACGCGTGGCCATATTATGGTATTAATCTTGGGCCCAACGGCACCCAGTCAGCCGTCGACTGAATACCCTGGAAAATTCAAATCAATTCAGACGCCTTGCATTTATGGTATAAAAACCGACTAAAGGCGCGAAAAGAACATGAAAAAGGCAGATATTATTTGCAGTAAATTTGATGAAAACATTTTCTGAATCCAAAACGACAGTTTCCTCTGATCCAACCCATGGCAACGGGGCGCTCAAACGCGCTCTTGATTTATGCGTACTCAAAACCCGTGCTAACATTAAGGATTTGGCTGATAATCCCGGGACATGGGCCAGCGCGGTGGATGGAGATTATTCAAAATGGGATGAGAATTTCTACGAGATCGGGAACTGGACCTCTTCCTTTTTCACCGGCATGGCCTTGCTGGCCTGGCGGGAAACGGAAGACGAATACTTCCTCAAACAAGTCCTTCGGCTCGCGCCACACTACCGCGAAAAAGTGTTCACGCGTTTCCTCGACACCCATCACGATCTCGGCTTCCTTTATTCATTGTATTCTGTGGTGCTCTTCAAATTGACTGGGGATAAAAAACATCGCGAAGTTGGTTTGCGCGCTGCGGAAATACTTTACCAAAGATTTAATGACAAATGCGGGTTCATTCGCGCTTGGGGCCATATGAACACGGCCGAGCAGGATAACATGGCAATTATTGACTGCATGATGAATCTGCCCCTGCTCTACTGGGCCGCCGCCGAATCGGGAGACCGAAAATATCATGAAGCGGCGAATCGTCATGCTGAAATGACATTAAGATGTTTTATTCGTCCGGACGATTCAGTCTTTCACGCGTTTCGATTTGATTTAAAAAGTGGGCAGCCGATTGGGGGGGACAATTATTGCGGTCATTCGGTGGATTCGCACTGGGCGCGGGGAACGGGTTGGGCGATTTACGGTTTTGCCTTGAGCTACCGTTATACCGGAAAGAAAGAATATCTTGATGCGTCAGTTCGTCTCGCGCGCAAATTCAATCAGGAACTGAACGGTGATGCCATTCCCGTTTGGGATTTTCGTCTGTCCAAAGGAGAGAAGCCGCTGCGCGACTCTTCAGCCGCCGCCGTGCTTGTGTGCGGCTATCAGGAATTGGAAAATCTTAAGGTGGATGATACACTGACTAACAAGACCAAGGAATCGTTGCTCCATCATCTTTGCTCCGACGCATATCTTAATCTCGATCAGAGCTGCCGCGGTATTCTGCGCGATGGGCAGATTGGAAGCAATGATACCTTGAGGGCTGTCTATACCAGTTGGGGTGATTATTTTTTGATGGAAGCCCTGGCGCGCGAATTGTTTAAGGCCCAAACCTGGTGGTAAGCCGCGTAAATAATATCAATGCATGACCTTTAGTGATACTGATTCCCTTACCAACAATTTGACACTTGCGCCCGGGGATGTCGCGGCAGGCTGGAGTTTCTCAATTGTTGATAATAGCGGAATAGATAATCTGCAAACCGCTTACACAGTTGCTCCTGCTCCCGAACCCAGGCTGCACTGGCGGGACTTGGCCTGTTATTTGTTGTCAATCACACGCGCCGCCGAGCGCATTAATTCGTGCTGATGTCGCGTGGATTTAGTCGAAAGGTTTCAGAGAAGCGATGAAACGTCGCCTCTCTTTAATTTAAAAAGTAATTGCAGGCTTGCGCCGTCGCAAGAATCGTCCCGTGCGAAATGAGAGTCTATGTTAAAATGAAATTAAAACCGTGGAAATCGCATAGTTGTATGAATCGTATTGTCATAGCCATTTCAGTTTTAGCGGCCACATTCATAATGATAAAGGAGGCATGCGCGACAAATCTGGATGTGCAGTGGAATGACGGCGCGACCAACAATGACTGGGGCAATCCAACTAATTGGAGCGGGAATGTGTTGCCAAGCACTGGACTCGGTACGACGGGGGACAAAATTCACATCAATTTAAACGACACGAACCGCGCGATTTATTCTGCGGCGACGGGAAACAACACCTATCAGACCTTTCGCATCGGCGATAGCGCCGCCGGCGAACTTCAAGTCACGGGCGGTTTGCTTTCGAGTGATGGCACAAGCGTCAGTTACATTGGCAATGGCGGCCAGATGGGCACGCTGAATCAAAGCGCCGGCACGGTGAGCTTTGGCGGTTACATGGAGGTGGGGATGGGCGCCAATAGCGTCGGGAACATCAATCTCTCCGGCGGCACGCTCATCTCCGCCCGCAACGGCACGATTGGGGGCGTCCCGGGAGTGAGCATGGGATTTGGTGATGGCACGGGCGCGCATGGAAATTGTATTTTGTCCGGGGGTGAATTGCAGACGCGGACGGGAATTTTACTCGGCGCAAATGGTGGTCTAGGCCGCTTTGAAGTGGATGGCGCGGGGATTGCCGACGTTGGGACGGACAATTCCGCCGATGACGGTTTTTGGGTGCAGAACTCTGGCAGCACGCTGGCCGCTTATGTGACGAACGGCGCGCTCGGCTCGATATACGTTGCCAATCTGGTCAGCGGATCAGGTCCTTACAACCACGGCAACGTGATTTTCATGCCCGGCTCGCTGCTCGAAGTCGGCTTCCATGGTTCGCCGGCACCTGGCGCATGGGACTTGATGAAATGGGATGGCACGTTGTTGACGAACGGCCTGGCTTTCGCTCCAGGCACGGACACGAACTGGAGCTTTGCATTCGTTACCAACGGCAGCGCCAGTGGTCCGAACACGCTTCGCATCATTTATATTGCAGCGAACCTGACGCCGCCCACGGGCATTGTGGCGGTGCCGGGAAATTCACAAGTCACGCTGCGCTGGTCTGCGGAGAGCGGAGCAACGAACTATTTTCTGAAGCGCGCTGCATCATCTGGCGGGCCTTACACGTTCACGAATTCAACGACCGGAATCAATTTCACCGACACCGGCCTGATCAATGGCGTGACGTATTATTATGTTGTGAGCGCGGCGATAACGAACGGGGTGACGGGCAATTCATTTGAAGTGCGCGCGACACCCTACGGCGGCGACTTTGTTCACCCCGGAGTCATGCACGCATACGCGGATTTGGAGCGGATGCGGACGAACGTGCTGGCGGGCAACCAGCCTTGGTATAGGGGCTATACGAACATGCTGGCCGACTCGCACTCATCCTCGGCTTATGCCATGGAGGGGCCGCTAACGACTATCACGCGTGACGCGGTGCATCCAGTCCTGCCCACTGCATTTCAGGACGATTGCGGCGCGGCCTATCAAAACGCGCTGCTCTGGTATCTCACCGGCGACCCGGCACACGCGAACAAGGCCATCCAAATTCTCGACGCCTGGTCTACTACCTGCACCAACACCAGCGGTTCGGACGTGCGCTTGGCCTGCGGTTTGCAGGGATACAAATTCATTACCGCCGCCGAACTGATCCGTTACACCGGCGCCTCCTGGTCGCAGACCGAGATCAGCACGTGTAGCAACTTCATCCGCACCGTCATCCTGCCACAGAATCGGATGTATGGCGGCGGCAACTGGGGGCAGTGCGGCGCGGCCAGCGCGATGGCTGCCGGCGTCTTTCTTAATGACGAGGCCGTCTTCAACGAGGCGATGAACTGTCTCAAATATGGCGCACCCACCGAGTGCGACTTGGGTGTTATCAATTACATCAAGCCCGGCGGATGGACAGATGAATCGGATCGCGATATCGGCCACTGGGGATTAGGACTGGATGACATCTGTCAGGCGTATTGGACGGCTTGGTGTCAAGGGATTGATCTGTGGACATTTCTCAACAACCGATTGCTGACTGGCCACGAATATCTCGCCTATTTCAATGCCAACAACACTACCAATGGCGGTTTAAGCGGATTGACCAATGTCCTCGTTCCCTATGTGGCCGGCTCGCAATGTGATGGGACGGCTAACAGTGGTCTGATTTCGCAGACCTCCGGCGCCATCAACCAGCTGGGCACTTGGTTTGATCTTTGGGCGCAGGCTTTTAATCCTTACCAAAACATGATTGGCATTGCCGCGCCGTGGAGTTCAAACGCGGCCAGCATGGTTCTCCCTGCCAATTATTATGATCGTGACCACATTGCCTTCGGAAACCTCGTTGGTTCGATGCCGCCGCGCACCGCAGGTTTACCCATCATGCCTTCAGGCCTAATGGCAATTTGGAATAATGCGCAGGTCGCTCTTGCTTGGAATACCGCATCCGGCGCGACGGCTTACAATGTGAAGCGTGCGACTTTTCGCGGTGGCCCCTATACCAATATTGCCACCGTAGTGGCGACAAGTTATGCCGACGACTCCGTCTCAAATGATGTGTTGTATTTCTACGAGGTCTCAGCCACCAACAGTGTTGGCGAAACAGTTAACTCTGGTTTGGCTTCGGCCTATCCTTCGGCCGCGGTGCCAGCCGCTCCAACCGGGGTCAACGCCAGCACCACGTCGCACGTCCGCATTGACCTTTCTTGGGGTGCGGTTTTGGGAGCCACGAGTTACAATGTGAGACGTTCCACGTCAAACGGCGGCCCATACACAACCATCGCGACAGGCGTTGGAACAACCTTTCTCACTTATGCCGATACCGGACTTACGTCGGGCACGCCCTATTATTATGTCATTTCCGCGACGAATAACGTCGGCGAAAGTTCTAATTCGGCGCAAGCCAGCGCCACGACATTGCCGGCCCTGCCATCATCCTGGGGTTATTCGGATGCAGGTTACCAAACAACGCCCGGCAATGCGACTTACTCTAATGGCACGTTCACCGTAAAAGGTGCCGGACTTGATTATGGCGGCGATAATTCAGACGCATTTGGCTTTGCCTATTTGAACATGACTGGTCCTGGCACAATCATCGCCCGTTACCGCGCGCGCACAAATTATAGCGGTTTGAACAAAGCCGGTTTGACCATGCGCGAATCTCTAGCCGAAGGCTCTAAACACGCTTTTCTTCTATTTGATGGCACGAGCACCAACTATATGATTTATCGCGGTTCCACCGGCGGCAACGGATCCAGCAGCGGTTCAGCCCATATTTCTGGCGTGTTGCCGGAATGGCTGAAATTGGATCGAACCGGCAACGCGTTCACCGGCTCGGTTTCGTCAGACGGAACGAATTGGACTGTCGTCAGTACGGTCACTATTTCAATGAATAACACGTTGCTCATCGGTTTCGCTGTCTGTTCGCGTAATAACGGCGCTCTCGACACCAGCGTTTTTGACAATGTGAGCGTGACCGGAATTTGGCCGGCATTGCCGGGGACGCCCGCCAATCTCATTGCCGTGCCGGGTGATGCCAGCGCGTTTTTGAATTGGTCCGCCGCGACCAATGCCACGGGCTACAATTTGAAAAGTGCCAGCACCAGTGCCGGCCCCTATACAACGATCGCAACCAACTGGAGCGGCCTCATCTTTACTAATACGGGCCTCGTCGATGGCACTCCTTATTATTATGAAGTAAGCGGCACGAATTATTTTGGTGAAAGCACCAATTCCAGTCCGGCTAGTGTGATTCCCGTTTCATTCGCCTCGCCACAACTCACCTTTCAAACCACTGGCAGTCAACTTGATTTTACCTGGCCATCGGATCATCTGGGTTGGGAACTACAGGCCCAAACAAATTCCCCCGGCGCTGGCTTGGGAACCAATTGGTCGACGATAACCGGGTCCGATACGACAAACCAATGGTGGATTTCCATTGATAACGGACAAGGGAGCGAGTTTTACCGGTTGATTTATCAATGAACCTGTTTTGTCGCGTCCTCATTGTGTTCAAGCGCATATGAATTTCACGCGCGACAAAACTGTCCATATTGGATTGTTTGGCATTGGACTGGATGCCTAGCTTTGGAGAAGTATGGAACCGCACTTTTACACTTTTTGGTCAATCAACGCACCCCTCGACCAAGCCCGGTTACAACGGCAACTTCATGCTTTTCACACGGCCGGATTTGACGGTGTGGTCTGGCACCCGCGTTTCTATCCAAACAAACCGCCTTATCTCAGCGAAAGCTATCTTAAAGAATTGTCTGAGGTGATTCTCTATGCAAAATCCCTTGGGCTGGCTTTTTGGATTTACGACGAGGATGGCTGGCCGAGCGGTACCGTTGGCGGGCAATTGTTGAAAAAATTTCCAAACGATGCGCAGCGTTGGGCTGAACTGGTCGAGAAAAAGCCCGACCATTGTCTTGCCGAATTCAAACAGGATGGGAAAAAATGGTTTGTCGGGGAACGGATCGGTGTGGGCGTGGATTATTTCAACCCTGATCTGGCACGGCATTTCCTGGAGCTGACCCATGAATGCTACCGTGCCGGCCTGGTGCCGGCAGCATGGGAATACGTCGAGGCAATTTTCTGCGACGAGCCGGAATTCGGCCTCGGTCACGCCTATGATTCACTTTCACCGAACGGGGCGATTCCCTGGACCACAAAATTACCCGAGATTTTTCAACAGCGATACGGCAGAGATCTGTTACCGCAATTGCCGCGGTTGTTCTTTCCTACCGGCGATCACAGCGAAACACGCGTCAATTTTTGGGAATTGCTCACGGACCTGTTTAACGAGTCATTTACCGCGCCCATAAATGAATGGTGCGCACGTCATGGAAAGCGTTTCACGGCGCATGTCAAAGGCGAAGAACATCCGCTGTTTCAGGTGCCGACGAATGGTTCATGTCATCAATTTTTTCGGCGGCTTTCGCTCCCGGGAATCGACGCGCTGGAAAGGTTTCCGGGAAACAATTTTTATCCGCGCCAGGTGTCATCCGCGGCACAACAATTCGGTGATGGACGGTGCATGGTGGAGGCATTTGGCGGGGCGGGGTGGGGTGCTTCGCCCCAGGACCTCGAAAACTATCTGCTCTGGCTTGGCGGCCATGGACTAACGGATTTTGTTATGCATTTGAGCCAATATGAGTTGACCAGCGCGGCCATCCGGGATTGGCCGCCATCACAGCCGCTCCACCTGACCTGGCGTGAAGTTTATCCCGGGGTTCTGAAACGAGTTCGTACCCGGCTAAAGGAGCAATCCTCTCCGCCTGTTGAGACGCTGGTGATCGCGCCATATCGCGGCATTATGGCGAACTACGAACCACGGGAATTGCTCAAAACCAACGTGCACAATGCAGCCACATATCCCGACAGCTTTACAGGGAAACTAAATCGGCGCTTTCTTGAACAAATCGAGAAGCTCTACCATGCAGGAATGCCCTATCACATAGCCGATGAGCGAACTCTCGAAACGTTTGGAGTTCGAGAGCCTGAAGGCTTGCGAGTGGGGAACTGCACTTACAAAAAGATTATTGCTGCCGAAGGTGCGCAGATGGATAAAAAATGTCTCAGTCTTCTTGAAGAAATGGGAATGCAGGCTGTGGAAATCCAGATTCCCCTACAGGACACGGCCGCGATTCAGAAGCCTGTTGCGGCAGAGTCCAGGACAGTGAAATGGTTCGCAGCCTCAGATTGTATTAACGCGCTGTTTCTCGAAGCGATGCATGGGCAAAGCCAAGAATTTACCTGTGAATTTATTTGCTCACCGGATTTTTCGAGCGGCAGTTTCCTTGAAGTTTTTTTTGCCGACAAGATCTCAGAATGCAGGTTCAATAACAAGCTGATCGCCCTTTCCCGGGATGAAAGCGGAATGGTGGGAAGCCTGGATGACATCCAATCCGTCAATCAACTTCACTTTCGTTGTCCGGAGAACGTGACTTTGCCGTTTGTCTGGGTGCACGGTAGCTTTGGCGTGACGAGCCAGACGCCATTCGCCACGGATCTCCGTGGAAATCTTGTGACGTCTGGTCCTTTTGTCCTTTCTTCGGCAGTGACAGATTTGGATGGCGACTTGGTCCAGGCCGGCTTTCCATTTTTGCGTTCGTCATTAGTTGCCGAATCGGCTTTCCAAACAGAATATCCGGCAAATTCAATCGAGCTTTGCGAGATCCAGGCGGACGCCGCACGAGTTATCCTGGATGGCAATGATTTGGGATGGACTTGGGGGCCTCATTGGAAGATTGGCCGCCAGATCAAACCGGGGAGACATACACTCAAGCTGGAATTGATCCCGAGCGGGTACAATTATTTTGGCCCACATCACTATTTCGCCGGGGACCACCGCGTGATTAGCCCCGACCAATTTACAGGCAGAAAGAATTTTGCCGATCCCGATGGTGCACCGGACAATACCCTTGTTCGGGCCTGGCATTTTCGTCCATTTCAATTGCCGCGCAGCATTTCCATTTATTCATGAAAAACCGCGCGTCATTTTTTTTCTTAATCCTTTTTGTGATCGGTCTGACTTCGGTTTCAGCCCGGGCGGAATCATTCGGGGAAATGTTGCCATGGCTTGGGATCGGCGGAGATGACTTTACTAATTGGACGGACGTCACCACTCACAAAAATGGCATCGCGACATGGGCGCTAAAAGACCCGGCGGTCTTTACTTATCCGCAAGGATCCAAAGGTTGGTATTTTTCTGGTTTCCGGCAGGAGAACGACAGTACACGGGACTGGCGCAGTTTTTATGGTTTGCAGATGAAAATCATGGTGCCGAACGGTCGCAACCTGAAGCTGCAGGCAACGCTGATCACTCCCGCGGAGGCGCCACGGCAGGAATATCTTCCCGCCTCTGAGGTTGCCTGCTCTGTGGAGGGGAACGGAAAATGGCAGGTAGTAACCCTGCCCTGGGCGACATTTGACTACGATAAAAGCCAGGGTGCCTTTCTTGAATTCATCCAGGCACTTCGCTTGAGTGGAAAATTTGCCGCCGGCGGGAACGGTGAAGTGAAATTAAAAGATGTCCGGTTGGTGAGCGCTCCAGGCATTGCGCTGAGCGCGATGGTGCAGGGAATTTCCGTGCCGGCTGGTGGCACGGCGAGTTATGAGATGATTGTCGGTAATTGCACCGACGTGCCACAGACTGTCGCTCTCCATTTTGACAAATATGGATGGGAAACGATGACCCCTTCAGTCACGCCTTCGGACCTGACGTTATCTCCCGGAGCAATGGCCAAATGCATGGTTTCCGTGCATGTACCAAAGAGCGGAGTTCCCCCGGGTGGACACGAGACGCAAACGTTGCTGGCCACAGGCAGCGATGATCTTCCGCCCGCGAAATTGGAGTTCATTACCGCGCGGGATGTTTCGCGTCCGAGCATTTTATTGACATCGCAAGGCTGGGACGATGTCCGTGAGAAAGCGAAGCATTATGGCTGGGCAAAAGAGGAGGCAGATCAATATGTGGAAGCAGCCGAATCCTGGCAGGTGCCTGAAGTCGCCACTCCCGAACAACGCGCCCATGATCCCCAAGGGCATCCCTATGTTTTTTGGGTGACTGAGTTCAAGAATCTTTCCAAGACCGCCACCGCCTGGCAATTGACGCACGGCACAAATTACGCTGAAAAAGTTGCGATCTTTCTGCGCCGTCTTGCGGACGAAAATACCGGTTATCCCTCCACCTTTGCGGCGGTCAGCGAGGGCGAACCGCAAGAAGGGGAGAATTGGCAGATCATTGCCATCGCTTACGATGAGATCCTTGATGCGAATGTATTGAGCGCCGCCGACCGGCAATCGATTGAACATACCTTCAGGCTTTATCAGCAAACAGTCGAGACCGTGCTTGACGTGGGGAACGTGGGCAATTGGAACGTGGCCGCAAACACCGCCGCGTTGTTTTGTTCACTGGCGATGGGTGACTTGTCATCGGCCAACCGTTACCTTTACGGCCCGTGCGGTTTTGAGGATTACGTGACGAAGGGAATCATGGACGATGGATGGTGGTGGGAAGGTTCCACGAGTTATAATTTTTGGGTTGCCTCTGAATTGACGCAATCCGCCCTGGCTTGCCAGCCCTGGGGTATTGACTTGTTGCATCGTGATTTTCCGGCGAATTTTTCACCCGATACCATCGCCGCACCTTGGGCACTGTCGCCGCCTTTCGGTATCTCATTCGAGAAATGGGGACCGGTTCATCACAACACAAGATCGATAAAACAATTGTGGGATGCCGTGCCGGACGTGGCCGATTATCGCGGCGTCGCCTTCGGGATGAACGATGGACATGAAGAGCAGATCGGCGGCTCGCGCATGGAATTGGCTTACTATGCCTTTCGCGATCCGGCTTATGTGCCGTTGATCCAGTCGAGCGGCCAACGGGATTTGATCTACGGTGTGCCGGAATTACCGCAGGCCACAACCAAACCATACCTGCAAAGCGCCATGGCTGAAAATCTTGGCTTTGCGTTATTGCGTTCCCAGACCACCAACCGCCCTCCGCAGGATCAGATCCAAGCCGTCTTCAAGATCGGCACTGAAGGAGGCTTTCACGGACATTTTGACCGAGGCTCGCTTGATGAGATCGCGCGTTATGGTCGCAGTTTTTGGGATCCGGAAAGCATCTGGTGGGGCTACGACAACTTCATGTATAAATTCTTCGTTCAAAATTCGGTCAACCACAACATGGTCGTGGTGGACCAAAAGCAGCAGGAAGCTGTGCCTTCTTCGCAATTGCTCTTTTATAGCAGTCAGGCGATGCAAGTTTCGGCGCAGGAAACCGATGCCCGTTGGTCCGATCCACCTTATGGCGGCATGGTCTATGATGCGCAATCCAGCGGCGGTGCCGTCGCCGATTTACCGGCGTTAATGAAACGGAACCGCCAAAGCTTTCCTCTGGTGAGTGACCGGCAATGGGGGGACCTGGGACCGTGCAGTGACCGGGTTCTTCAACGGCGACTTGGAATTGTGACGGATGATTATGTTGTCATCGCCGATTATTTGAAGAGCGAACAGCCTCACACGTTTGACGATCTTTTCCAGATGAAGGGATTCCAGAGATTGGAAGCGCCGGGCAAGGAATTCGAACGGCATGATGCCCAGTATAATTCTGATCCACGGACTTCGGCGCAATTCATCACCGACTGCAATTGGTACGAGGCAGGCACACCCGCTCTGGCAAGGTTCAAATACGACTTCGAGCCTGGTTCCGAGCGTGGCTTCGATCAAAACAGGATCGGGGTTCTGAACATGGATATCCATTCCCTCTGGCCGCTAAAACAGGAAATCATGCTCGCTCAACCGCCGGAAAATCTGAATTCGCATCAATGGGTCAGTTATGACGTCGCTGCCGATGGAAAGACGCTGGCCAGTGGTGAAAGTGGCATTTGGATTCTTGGCGCCGTGAACATCGACGTGCCGGTTACGAACGCGAAGGAACTTACCATTACGATCAAGGCTGATGGCGCAATGAAAAAAGCCCTCTTTCTCGCCAATGCGCGGTTCATTACTGTTGATGGGAGGGAAACCACGTTGGGAATCCAGCCAACCACTGAAAACATCGCAACCCCGGCCAAGCACGGCGAAGATTACTACGGAGGTCCTGTCAAAATTGCCGGCGTTTCTTATACCGATGCCATTCCCGCGCAGCCATCAGGTAATGGTGTTCCTGCGGTGATTCACATTCCGTTGGGTGCAGCGAACGTCGTGCGCTTTAAAGCCACTTTGGGCGGTGATTATCCTTTTGGTGATGAAAGCGACCGCCGCCGTGTGTTTGCCGTCCGCAGTCAAGGCACCGAAGCCCGTTTTCTTACTGTGATCGAACCTTATGAAGACCAGCCGATGATAAAATCGGCGGTCGCTGAAAATGCAAATCAGTTGCGGATCGAGTTGGCGGATGGTCGCATCCAGGAGATTACCATCCAGAACCTGGATGGTGACGGCAAAGATATTGTCGTCCAAATGACCGAAACAAAGGACGGACAAATTATCCGTCAGGAATCAACCGTGGGAAAAAAATGAAATATCGAAAGTTCGGACGTTTAAATTGGCAGGTGTCGGAAATAGGCTTTGGCGCTTGGGCGATCGGCGGCGGGGCCTGGGTCAACCAGGACGACAGCGACTCAGTTCGCGCGTTGCATAAGGCATTGGACCTGGGGTGCAATTTCATCGATACCGCCCGCGGCTATGGGGAGGGGCATAGCGAGCGGATCATCGGCCGCGTTTTGAAAGAGCGCAAAGGCGATAAGATTTATGTCGCCACCAAGGTGCCACCCATGCCCGGCATCTGGCCGCCCACCCCGCACGAGAAAATTGAAGATCGTCTGCCGGAACACTATCTGCGCGAAAGTGTTGAAAACAGCTTGAAGAATTTGCAGACCGATTGCCTGGATCTGCTGCAGATCCATACTTGGACACGGGCCTGGAACCGGAAGCCCGTCGCGCTCGAAATCCTACGCACCCTCCAGAGGGAGGGCAAGATCCGCGGGATCGGTATTAGCACGCCGGAGCACGATCAAAACTCCCTGGTTGAATTGATGCGGACCGGATGGATTGACGCCGTACAGCTCATTTACAATATTTTTCTGCAAGAACCGGCGGCGGAACTGCTGCCCACCGCATTGGAAAATGATGTTGGGGTGATTGTGCGCGTCGTGTTTGATGAAGGTTCGCTGACTGGCAAGTTCACGGAACAAACCAAATTCGCTGAAGGAGATTTTCGCAATAATTATTTTGCCGGGGACCGGCTCGCCCGCACCGTGCGGCGCGTAGAAAAGATCAAAGCAGACATCGGATCTGCGGAAGCGAACATTGCCACGGCGGCGTTGAAATTTGCTTTGAAACCGGCAGCGGTTTCCACGGTGATTCCAGGGATTCGCAATATCGAGCAGGCAACGATGAATTGCGGGGTCAGCGATCAACTTCCCATGACGGATGAACTTGAGCAGAAATTGCGCGCCCATTTTTGGAGGCGCGGTGATTGGTATAAAGGCAAAGATTAATCCAATAAATGAAAACGATAACCATCCAAAATCTGTTGACGGCTCTGATCCTGGTCTCGGCTCAGGCCGTCTTTGCCGATTTTACTTTCATTCACCCCGGATTGCTCCAAAGCCGCGAGGATCTGGACCGGATGAAGGCTGCAGTCGCCCAAAAGGAGGAGCCGATTTATTCCGGCTACCTTGTTTTTTCCATGAACGCGCAATCGCAGTTGAGTTACAAAATGCACGGACCTCTCCAGATGGTCGCAAGAAATCCAACCGTCGGCCAAACGACCTATGATTCCGATGCCAATGCCGCATATCAATGTGCCATCATGTGGACCATCACCGGCAACATCGCGTACGCCAAAAAGTCTGAAGCGATCGTTGATGCCTGGTCCGACACTTTGAAATCCATCAATGGCCGCGACGCCGTCTTGATGGCGGGGTTGGGGCCGTTCAAAATGGTCAATGCGGCGGAAATTCTACGATATACCGATGCCGGCTGGTCACAGCCTGAAATTGAGCAGGCGGAAAACAATTTTCGAACCGTCATTTACCCGGTCATTGAAAATTTTGCTCCTTTTGCCAACGGCAATTGGGACACCGCGGCGATAAAAACGATGATGGCTATTGCGGTGTTTTGCAACGACCGCCCGATGTTCGAGCGTGCGCTTCATTATTACGTCGATGGCGCCGGAGACGGGCGCCTGACACATTACATCATCAATGAAACCGGCCAGTGCCAGGAAAGCGGCCGTGATCAGCAACATACCCAATTGGGTCTGGCGCACTTGGGCGATAGTTGTGAGATCGCGTGGCATCAAGGACTCGATTTGTATGGATACGACAATAATCTGTTGTTAAGAGGTTTTGAATATACCGCCAAATACAATTTAGGTGAGGATGTTCCCTTTGCGGAAACCATGGATCGCACTGGGAAATATCATCACTTGGTGATTTCACCGAATGGGCGTGGACGTTTTCGCGCAGTATATGAAGAAATCTACAACCATTATGTCAACGAAAGGGGCTTGAGTGCTCCTAGCGTGCAACAAGCCATTGAACGGATTCGCCCGGAAGGACCGGGGATGCCGGGCGCCGATCACGTCGGATTCGGCACACTGCTCTTTGCCGGGGTAGCTTCAAATATCCAGCCTCCGGAAACTCAAATGGCGCCCGCTTCTCCCGGCGGCCTTCTTGCCAATGGCTCGTCCAATGAAATCAAACTCACCTGGGTTGCGGCCATCGGCGCAAAAAATTATGTCATCAAGCGGGCGTTGGAAGATGGGGGCTATGAAATCATTGCTAGCAATATTACGGAGACAGCTTACGCCGATACTACTATCAACGCCGGAAAATTATATCACTATATTGTTTCCGCTATAAATTCTTCGGGTGAAAGTCCCGATTCTTATCCGGCTTCCATTTGCGCCGGTTTGCAAGAATCTTGGACCCATCAGGATATCGGATCTGTTTCCGTGACCGGTGATGCGGCTTTTGATGGAAATCTTTACACGCTCGAAGGGGCGGGCGCGAATGTCGGCGGGACGGACGACCAATGCCAGTTTGCTTTTGAGTTGGTGAAAGGCGATACCACCATCGTTGCACGATACGTTCCGCAAATCAGTTCACAATTATCCAAATTCGGCTTGATGATCCGTGAATCGTCTGTCGCTAACGCTGCGAATGTTTCGCTTCTCATCGGCACGGAGTCGGGGGGGTATATTGAAGCGCCTGGTTGGAATGTCTCTTTGGCCAATCGGGATTCTGTCGGCGCAAACACAGTGGTTTCGGCCCACGGCACAACTCTTTCCGAACCTGTGGTGACATACGGCCGGCTTACTGGTCCGTGCTGGTTGAAATTAGAGCGTAAGGGCGACAACTTCACGGGTGAAGTTTCTTCTGACGGCCAAAGTTGGTCTACCATTGGCACTGCCACTGTTCCGCTAAAGCGCAAGCTATTGGTCGGTTTATGTGCTTGTTCCCGCATCGGCGGGGTCACAACAACGGTACAATTTGACGGCGTGACCGCCCGAAAATGAAAAGTGGAATGATTAATCTATTTGCGGTGGCGATACTCGGCCTGATGATCCTTTGCGGAAGGAGTGTCGCTGCTGATACCAATTCGTTGACGATCCACGTTGATCAGCCGGGCATTAAAATCAATCCCATGATTTTCGGCTTGATGACCGAAGAGATCAATCATTCCTATGACGGTGGTCTTTACGCGGAAATGATCGCTAACCGCAATTTCAAAGAAGGCCCCGCGCTTTTCACGACGGGTCCGATTGCTAACCACTGGTCTCTGGTCACCAACGGCAGCGCGCAGGCTTCAATTACGTTGGACGATAATGATCCCGTTAATACAAATGCGCTTATCCTCAGCCTTCGGCTCGATGTTGCTAAGGCCGATTCACGGGATCTCGCCGGCATCGCGAACGAAGGCTACTGGGGTATTGCTATCCGCCCAAACACCGAATATCACGTCAGTTTTTACGCCCGGTCTGACCGTCAGTTCAGGGGACCGCTCCGGGTAGACATTGAAACCGCAGACGGCTCGCAAGTCATTGTTTCTGGGAAAATCAAATCAATCGGTAGCGAATGGAAAAAATTTGAACTGACGCTCAAGACGAGTTCCAAAGTCGTGCCGTCGGAAAAGAACCGGTTCGTCATCAGTGCCAGCCATCCTGGTTCGATTTGGTTTAGTTTAGTCTCCTGTTTTCCACCCACTTATAATGAGCGTACGAATGGCAATCGGCAAGACCTGATGAAACTGCTTGTGGATTTGCATCCCAGTTTCCTCCGTTTCCCTGGCGGGAACGGTCTTGAGGGGCGGGACCTCGCAGATCGTTTTGCCTGGAAGGAGACGATTCACGGTATTGAAGATCGCCCCGGTCGCTGGGCTCCATCGCGTTACTATTCCAACAATGGGTTGGGTTTGCTTGAATTTCTTGAATGGTGCGAGGATATGAAGGCCGAGCCGATTCTCGCCGTTTTCGCGGGTTACTGCGTTGGAGGCAATGGCATCCACAGTTCTCTCGTCCAGCCCGGATCCGATCTTGAACCTTACGTTCAGGAAGCTCTCGATGAGGTTGAATATGTCACCGGCGATGCCAAGACCACAAAATGGGGCGCCGAACGTGCCCAGGACGGTCATCCCGAACCGTTCAAACTTCATTACGTGGAAATTGGAAACGAGGATGGGTTTGACCACTCGGGAAGCTATGGTCAACGTTTCGTGCAATTTCAAACGGCCTTCAAGGCAAAATACCCGGACCTCCAGTTGATTGCCAGCACGCGATTGCAGACGCGTACTCCTGACGTTCAGGATGACCATTTTTATCAAACCCCCCATGCGATGGCCCGCAATTCACATCTTTTCGATACAACCCCGCGTGACGGTATAAAGATTTTCGTCGGTGAATGGGCTTCTAAACAGGGCAAGTTATTAACGCCCAATTTAAGCCAGGCCCTTGGAGATGCCGCTTTCATGACCGGCTTGGAACGCAATTCGGACGTGATCATTGGCGCCTGTTACGCGCCACTATTTGCGAACGTGAATCCCATTACTCCGTCCTTTCTTTCCGGTGGAAGCACGTGGACCACCGATATGATCGGCTATGATGCTTTGACTGCGTTTGGGTCGCCGTCTTACTACGCTCAAAAAATGTTTTACAACAACCGTGCCGACACGTCCCTGCCGGTGGATGTGCCGGCCGGTCTCTACGCTGCCGCCGGCCGAATGGACGCCAGCGGTGATGTGGTTTTGAAAGTGGTGAACACGACGTCTGAAATACGCAGTTTGCAGATGCACTTGCTGGGAATGCGCAATGTAAGCACCGCGGCCTCGGGCGAATTGCTTACCGGGAATCCAGACGACACGAATTCCGTGGAAGAGCCGATGAAGGTTGCGCCGGCGCCAATCGTCATTACAAACGTCGCTCCGGACTTCACTCATAGTTTTCCTGGCTTTTCCATCAGCGTGATTCAATTCAAGCAAAACGAGAGATAAGAATACCATTACCATGAAAACCCTGCCTGACATCAAAGCCAACCATTTGAAGGTGATGTGTGTCACGATCTTGATGATGATCGCAACCAGAGGACTTGCTGCCAATCTGGTTAAATCTCCGGATGGAAATGTCCTGGTAAATTTTATTTTGCAAACTGGCGGTGTGGCCGCCTATTCCATTGATTATTTGGGCAAGCCGATTGTCTCCGAATCACGATTGGGCCTGCTTCCGGATTTTACGAACGGTTTTACGGTTGAAAACGTCACACTCGATTCTCATCGCGGTGAATGGTCCCCCCTTTATGGCGAGCGTAGTGAAATTCCTGACGATTATAGTGAAATGAATGTCGACTTGCGACAGGTTTCGGGTCATCTGATGCGCCTTACTTTTCGCGCATATAACGAAGGCGCGGCATTTCGCTATTCATTTCCTACACAGGACGTGGCGGAATTTCACTTCTCCGGCGAAGATACCGAATTTAGTTTTCCGAAAGATACTTTTTGCTACGAAGAACATGGTACTGAAGGCATATACCGCCATGTCAATGTCTCGGATATCCAACCATGGTGCGAGCGGCCTTTGACCTTGGAATATGCCGACGGCTTATTTGCCTGCTTGTGTGAGGCAGACAACGAAAATTATCCGCGGATGTTGCTGTCGCCGTCGCCAGACTCCTCAAACGCCCTCGTCAGTGCCCTCGGCGGGACCAGTTCCAACACGGCCATGAGTATGAGTGACAGGCCGAACAATCCGAATGCGGTGTTGCACGTTGGCGAATCGACGCCTTGGAGATTGTTTGTAGTCGGCCAAAGGGCGGGCGATTTGCTCGAACGGGATTATCTGGTCCTTGATCTGAATCAGCCCTCGGTTTTGAAAGACACTTCATGGATAAAACCAGGCAAAGTCATGCGTGACACGACACTAACCACAACCAATGGGGAAGCGATTGTTGATTTTGCCGCCACGGCCGGCTTGCAATACGTCGAACTGGATTGGCATTGGTACGGCCGGGACCAGACCTATGATACAGGCGATGCCACCACCGTCCGCGCGCGTAACCTTGACCTGCCGGCACTCATTGAATACGCGAAGAAAAAAAATATCGGCGTGATCCTTTACGTGGACCGCGCTCAGATCAAGAAACAACGCGATATCCTTTTCCCGCTTTATGAGAAATGGGGCATCAAGGGAGTAAAGATCGGTTTTATCGACGTCGGTCCCCAGTCGGAGACAGAGTGGATTACTGAAACAGTAAAAAAAGCTGCGGAACATCATCTCATGCTGGATATCCATGATGGCTACCGGCCCACCGGTCTGGCCCGCACTTATCCGAATTTGTTGACAGTCGAAGGTGTTCGTGGCGACGAGCATTTTCCCACGCCGGAACATAACTGCACCCTCCCATTCACACGTTATGTAGCTGGCTCAGCCGATTACACGATTTGCTATTATGATCACCGGATACAAACTACTCATGCGCATCAACTGGCACTGGCGATTGTTACCTATAGTCCTTTGCAGTTTATTTTTTGGTATGACCGCCCATCCTATTGGCATGGCGAACCTGAAACTGAATTCTTTCGGCGCTTGCCCGTTGTCTGGGACGACACAAAAGTCATCAACGGTGAAATTGGAAAATTTGCGACGGTTGCCCGGCGCAGTGGCGATGACTGGTTTGTCGGGACCATTAACGACAGCGAGCCGCGCCAATTAAAACTGCCGCTCGGTTTTCTCCCCTTGGGGAAACAATACGATGCCCATATTTATTCGGATGATGATTCCGTTGCCACACAAACGCACGTCGCAGTCACGGTCGTGCCGGTGAACTCGCTGACTACGCTGGATGTTCCTCTGAAGCCTGCTGGCGGTCAGGCTGTTTGGATCACACCTAACCCGGGGGCCCAAACCCAGTGACAGCGATCCGTCACAGATTCATCGCGATTGATGAAGGTTTGGGAAACCTGCTTCACATCAATGAAGACGCGCCATCAACGAATTGGAAGGTCCCAATCGGCCGGCCGCAGGCACGCGATTTGCAACTGGTCGGCGCAAATCGAATTTTGGTCAGCCACCATCATGGTTTCACAGAGTTCGATATTAAAAGGGGAGAAATTGCCCGGGAGTTTAATTCGCTCGAAGGCGTGACTGCTGTGCGCCGACAACCGGACGGTCATACCTTGATCGCTGGCGTCAATGTCGCGGGGGCGGCAGGCGTTGTCATTCTGGAATTGGATGCGAGCAACCGGGAAGTTCATCGCGCTGTTTTCCCAGGCGACTATGTGCGGTTGATCCGTCAGACTAATGATGGGACCTATTTGATGTGCTGCAATGATCGGATTCGCGAAGGTTCGCGGGAAGGGAAGTATCTCCAGGAATTTTCCGTGGAAGGTTTTTATCACGCCTGGAAAGCTATTCGGTTGGCAAACAATCATCTCCTTGTTTCCGCGGGTTACGGTGCCTTTTGGGTGGAGTTGGATCCCAATGGGCAGGTTATTCGCAAATTGGGAGATAAAGAATCTGTTCCGCCCGAAGTGAATCCATTTTTTTACGCAATGTTTCAATTATTGCCGAACGGAAACATAGTAATGGCAAATTGGCAGGGACATGGTGAAGGGCATGGCGCTCAGGGCATCCAACTGCTTGAATTTGATCGGCATGGCGTGATTGTCTGGCAGTGGAGTAGACCGGATTTGATTTCATCGTTGCAAGGCATTGTGGTGCTTGATGGATTGGACACAAACCTACTGCATGATGAGAGAAATGGACTCATGTTGCCTGTTTCAGGAGGGCAAAGATGACCCGTTACGATCTCATCGGTCTGGACATGGGAGGGACGCAGATCAAAATGGCGGCCTTTTCTCCAGAAGGCAAAATGGTGGAGAAATGGACCTGCCAAACCAACGACCAGATCGAAAACGGAATTCCGTTATATGCGGAAACTGCGCGCCGGATGCTCTCAGAGATTGCCGCGCCGGATGCCTGCATCGGCATCGCTACGCCTGGATTGGTTGCCAAGGATGGACGTTCCATTGCATCCCAGCCGGGAAAAATGCAGGGTATTGAAAAATTCGACTGGACGGATTTCCTCCATAGCAAAAGCATCATTCCTGTTCTCAACGACGCTCATGCGGCTTTGCTCGGGGAGGTATGGCAAGGCGCGGCAAAAGGTTGTCGTCATGCGATTTTATTGACCCTTGGCACGGGAGTTGGAGGGGCGATTTTGAGTGATGGAAAATTGTTAAAAGGCGTGATCGGAAGGGCGGGGCACCTCGGACATGTTTCAATCAATGAGAACGAAGACCTCAGCATTTTTGGTATGCCTGGTTCATTGGAAGCCGCAGTTGGAAATTATAACGTCACCCGGCGGACCGGAGGGCGCTTTGCTTCATCATTGGAGCTTGAAAAAGCCTATTTAGCCGGCGATGTCGAGGCGAAGATGTACTGGTTGAAGTCGATCCGTGATTTGGCCCGTGCCATTGCTTCTTTCGTAAATATCCTGGACCCCGAAATCGTGATCGTTGGGGGTGGCATAGCCAAAAGCGGCAAAAACTTATTCCAACCGCTCGCTGATTTTATGGAGGGCGCCGAATGGCGCCCCGGTGGGCATCGCGTTCGCATTGTTCCCGCCGTGTTGGGGGAATGGGCGGGAACCTACGGTGCAGCATGGAACACCCTGAATTTCAAAGAATGAGCACTCGAATCCTTGTTATTTGCGGCGATGCGTGGCATCCGGCGAAAGATGTTCAGCGTGGACTGTTTCCATTGCAAAAATCAGGTTTTGATTTTGAGTTTCTTGAAAATACCGCTTCGCAGCCGGTGAGCGACTTGACGGGATTTTCCATGGTCGTGCTGGCCAAGGCGAACATGAATTCGGCTGCGGATCAACGTCCCTGGATGAATGCTGATTGGGAGAGGGCCTTTTTTGATTTTGTGCATGGCGGTGGTGGTTTGGTTATCGTCCATGCGGGGACCTCCCGCTATGAGCGACTTCCCATGATGCATAGGCTGATTGGTGGGGCATTCTTGCATCATCCGGCCTCATGCTTTGTCACGCTCGAACCTGTCTGTTCCCATCCGCTCACGAACGATACGGAAAAATTTGTTGTCCATGATGAGCATTATTTTATGGCCATGGCAGATTCCGAGGCGGAGATCTTTTTACGGTCGCATTCCGGACATGGGACTCAACCCGCAGGCTGGACTCGCGTTGAAGGTAACGGTCGCCTCTGCGTCTTGACGCCCGGACATTCGCCGGAAGTATGGTTGCATCCACAATATCAAAGACTGCTGCTAAACGTCTTTCGCTGGACGGCAAAATTGAACTGAACGTGAACCAAATCCAAAATCCAATCCTGCCGGGTTTTTTCCCCGACCCAAGCATCTGCCGGGCGGGCGATGATTTTTATATCGCCAATTCGTCGTTCGAATGGTTTCCCGGCGTCCCGATTCATCATTCGAAGGATTTGATGAACTGGCAATTCTTTAGCCATGCGCTAACCTGCAAATCACAGCTCGACCTACGTGGGGTGCCGGATTCCGCCGGGGTATGGGCGCCCAGTTTGAGTTATGCGGATGGTCGGTTCTGGCTCATCTACACTTGTTTGCGCAATACGGGTGCCGGCCGGCCATTCAAGGACTTGGAGATATTTCTCACCACGGCAACGGATATTGCCGGACCGTGGAGTGATCCGCTTGAATTGAATTCCGTTGGTTTTGATCCCTCCCTCTTTCACGACGATGACGGCCGGAAATGGTTGGTGAACATGCTTTGGGATTTTCGCAAGAACCGCTCCCGCTTTGCCGGGATTGTCATTCAGGAATATGACCACCAGCAGCAAAAGCTGATCGGGCCAATGACAAAAATATTGGACAAACCGGGCATCCTTACCGAAGGCCCCAACCTGTTTAAACGAGATGGCTGGTATTATCTCATGCTGGCGGAAGGAGGCACCGGTTGGAACCACGGTATTTCCACGGCGCGCTCTCGCAACCTTTTGGGGCCATACGAGCTTGATCCGCAAACTTCCGTTCTGACCTCGCGGGATGATATGAGCCTGCCCTTACAAAAGGCGGGCCATGGTGAACTCGTCCATACCCTGGCTGGGGAATGGTATCTGGTGCACCTGGCCAGCCGGCCATTGAAAACCAACTCAGAAAAGAACACCGTATCGCCGGACAATTCAACCTCTGCGGACATGCATATCGGCGACCGGTGCATTCTTGGACGGGAAACCTGCTTGCAACGCATTGAGTGGAACGGTGGTTGGCTAAGGATTGTCGGCGGTGGGCATCATCCGAAAATTTCTTGGCCTGCGCCGGCGGGTTTGCCGGTGCAAACCACGCCGACAGTTCTAGCTCGTGACCATTTTGATTCACTGAAATTGGAGCCTCAATGGAGCGTCTTGCGTGTGCCGATGGATCATTCATGGCTTTCATTGGATGAACGGACGGGTTGGCTGCGACTGCGCGGCCGAGATTCATTGCATTCGCCATTTGACCAAAGCCTTGTTGCGCGTCGCGTGCAGCATTTCAAATTTATTGCGGAAACCTGCCTCGAGTTCTCGCCGGTAAATTTCATGCAGAGCGCGGGGTTGGTTTGCTATTACGACACACGAACAAATTTTTATTTGCGGGCGACGCATGACGAATCGCATGGGAAAATTCTCGGGGTTGCGCTTACAGACGACGGGGTCTATGACGAAATTGGGGTAGCCGAAACGATCAATGATTGGAGACGGATTTACCTTCGCGCGGAAGTGGCCGGGATAGATCTGCAATTCAGCGCATCTCCCGATGCAAAAAGCTGGAAAAAGATTGGTCCAGTCTTGGATTTTTCGAAGCTGTCGGACGATTACGGGCAGGGATTGCATTTTACCGGCGCAATGGTCGGGCTTTGTGCGCAGGACATTGCCGGTCAAAGGTTGCCCGCGGACTTTGATTATTTTGATTATACTCCTGAAACACCCTGAAATTATGTCACCCCAATCCTTGAAAAACATCCTCATCTCATCGTTGTGCCTTTGCTCGATTTTGCCCGCGACCCATGGCGCGACAACCAATTATGATTTTTCACCAGTGACCCAATGCGTCCAAGGTTGGGTCGACAAGGGCTATTATCCCGGTGTGGCAGTGTTGATTGCCAAGAATAATCAGGTCGTCTACGAAAAATGTTTTGGCAGTTATACACCGGACACGGACGTCTTTATCGCTTCGGCGGGGAAATGGCTGGCCGCGGCAACAATTATTTCACTGGTGGACGAAGGCCGGTTGTCTCTTGACGATCACCCATCGAAATGGTTGCCCGAATTTAAGAACGATCCCAAAGACCAGGCGACTCTTCGCCAATTGCTTTCACATACCTCGGGCTATCCACCCTATCAGCCGAAAAGCAACCCCGTGGACGATTACCAGATGTTGACGGAATCGGTGGCACATCTTCTTCCACTGCCGTTGGACTATCAACCGGGCGAACGATTTAATTATGGCGGATTGGCGATGCAGGTGGCGGGACGAATGGCAGAAGCGGCGAGTGGCGAAGATTGGGAAACGCTTTTCCAGGAACGGATCGCAAAACCGTGTGGCATGACCAGCACCCATTTTACCCCGGTTGATTCCGGCGGCGGTCATTCGCCGATGTTGGGCGGCGGCGCGCGCAGTACTCTGCATGATTACGCCAATTTTCTTTCCATGATTTTCAATGGCGGCACGTATGATGGTAAACAAGTATTGTCAGAGAACGCCATTCGCGAAATGCAGGCAGACCAGGTTCGAGGTGCGACGGTTGAACCGGACCAATTTGTTGAACATGTCCGTGGCGCGCATCACAATGGTATTTATGGCCTCGGCGAATGGCGCGAAGAGCTCGATGCGACCGGCAATGCGACCCTGATTAGCAGCCCGAGCTGGGCGGGCGCGTATCCGTGGATTGACAAGACCATCGGCGTTTATGGCGTTATTATCGCGCATGTCGACGGCCAGGCGGCTAATAAATTTAGCGGATTCTTCAGCAGTCCTGTTCTGGCGATGACCGTGCGCAATATTATTTCCGGCCCGCCCTCCGCCATGACCCAACGCCATCCGGAACTCCTCGTGACGCCTAAGGATCTTGATGCCATGAAGGCCAAGTTGGAAAACGACCCTTGGGCAAAGGAATCCTTTGCCGCGCTCAAGGCGCAGATTGACCCATTAGTGGCACGATGCAAGGACGATCCGGAATTCATGTCGTCGAGGCTCTTTATGAATTGGCAGACGCATTACATCACGACGCTCGTCCGGAACAGCAAGTCGGCGGGGGGAGAAGGCCGCGCGCCGATCCCGACCCCGCGCTTCGGCGGCGCTCGTGATTGGGCTACTAAATATACGATACCCGCGAATCTCGCGGATCTGAAACCATATAACGACCGCAATGGGATGATCTGGGTGTTTAACAAAGAAACACAAACGAACGAGTGGGCCGATCCGGCAACGACTGGGCGTTTGTTTGAGATTGGCAACGAGCAGATCCTTCAAACCGCCGCCGACGCCGGCTTTATCTACTGGGTGACGGGCGATGAAACCTATGCCAAATATGCCGATCAAATCCTAATGACTTACATGAATGGATTTTCCTATATGCAGCCGCCAAAAATTCTGGAAGGTGGCGGCGGGGAGGTCATTGGATTTGATTCATTCGAGGTCATTCATGAAGACGTCGTCACGCCATTGGCCGAGAGCTATGATTTCATTTATGACTATATGCAGCGCCAGGGAGAGGACGTGCAGTTGGTTCAAAATCAATTGAAGCGGATGGGCGACCGGGTGATCGCCGGCGGCAGCGCATTGGGAAATTGGAACCTGAACCAGGCGCGGATCGTTGCCTATGCCGGACTGGCCCTGGAAGACAACACGAATTATCCCGACGGCAAAGGGCGTGAATACTACATGGATGTGATTTTGAATGCACGACTGCCTGCCCAAACGGGGATCACGCATGTGATCAAGGAGGGATTTGATGCCGCCACCGGGGTCTGGCCGGAAGCGCCCGGATATTCCTTCGGAACGCCCAAGGACATCATTCTCATCGCTTCGTTGGCAGGAAATGATCCAGCGGGCCAGGCGGTGCTCGCCGATCCAATTTTGAAACGCGCCATCATTGCGCAAATCAACCTGGTCTATCCAAATGGTTACGCCGTTGGACTGGGCGATACGGTAAATCCACGCGTCAATACTATTGCCCTGGAACTGCTCATCACCAATGCGCGCCAGCGCGGAGACACGGATCTGGGGGATTTTTTGACGGCGGCTTTGAATCGGGAAATCACTTCGGGATATTATGACCGTGGCTCCAATGCGGACCTGGTGGCGCTTTGCAAATATGTCGGCGAGCTCAAGGATATCGCCGGTGCCGCACAAAAACCGCAACGCACCTTTTTCGGCACGCCGCTGAACGTCTTGATGCAGCGAATCAATGGCGCGGACGCGGAGCATTCATTGGCGGCGGCCATGTATGGCACCGCCGGTGGCCATGTCCATGCGAATGGATTGTCGATGGAGATCTATGGTGCCGGAGTGATCCTGGGCGCTGATCCGGGCCGTGGGGTCAGTTACTGGCAGCCGGACCACGCGCAATATTATTCCCAGCCGCCAGCGCACAATACGGTCATCGTCAACGGCCTTTCTGATTATGCGATCAGCCGCCGCAGCCAGATCGCCATGCAATTGGAATGCGTTGAGCCTGAGCCCGGTGATACCGGCGTTAGTCCCGACATCGGATTTGCGCAGGCTTCCTTTCACTACCTAAATCCAGAAGCCGACCAGCAACGCACGCTGGCCCTGGTTAAAATTACTCCCCAGGCCGGATTTTATTTCGATATTTTCCGCTCGCGCGCCGCGGATCCGACCAATAGCTTCCACGATTACCTCTATCACAACATCGGCCAGTCGCTGGCACTCACAGATGAAAAGGGGATTGCCCTCCCACTTGCTTCCAGCAGTTTGCTCGCCTCAACCAATGGCTACCTGAAAGGCTATGATTACTTCCAAAACGAAAAATCCACCGGATTTTCGGGTGATTTTTCCGGTGTTTTTACCGCAACGCTGCCCGATCATTCCATTCACCAGATGCATTTTTGGATGTTGGGACGGGATAACCGCAGGATTTTTAGTGTTGACGCTCCCGGGGACCACGCCGGGCGAGACGAAATTCCATCATTTTACAACCTGCCCATGCCCACATTGGTTATCCGTCAGCATGGTGACGCCTGGTCGAAGCCATTTGTGACAATTTATGAGCCGACTTTCAATTCCGACGGCGTCTCGGTGACGAACGTCCATGCGGCCAAGGTGGATGAGACAGTTTCAAGTCTTGTGGCCTGTGACGTGGAAGGCCAAATCGGGCAGTCCTCAACTTTTTCCGCGAGTCTTGCGCAGAATGACGATATGTCCTCTGAGAAACATTTTGACGACGCACATTTATGGGGCAGTTTTGGCGCAATCCTCAAACAGAATGGACAGGTCAAGGAATTGTACCTGGGGCATGGGAGAACGATCGGAAACGGCCAGATATCCCTTGAAGCAACGAACAGTTCGTGGATGAACGCATCTTTGATCCGAACAGCCGATGGATGGAGCTACTCCGCGTCCGCGCCTTTCTATGCGAGCCTGACTTTTGTATTGTCTCAAGGAGGTTCAAATGGACAAACTTTACGGCTCATGGCGACTGACTCGACGGGGAGTCACAACATTGCTGTGCAGAATCAAGAAATTCAAAAAATAAATGGCGAAAGCGTTCTAGTGGTTAAATGCTCATTGGATGCAGGCAGTAAGATCAAACTTTCCCTTCAGCCGTCCGCTCCCTGATCGATCAAAAAACAACCTCAGAAGAAACCCAACTCATCCAAATGATCACTCGCTACGATTACATCAGCATTATTTTTTACTTGGTATTCGTGGTCGTGGTCGGGATGGTTTTTTCGCGGCGAAATAAAAACACCTCTGATTATTTTCGCGGTGGTGGCATCATGCCTTGGTGGATGGCGGGCATCTCGGCCTGGATGGCCAGTTTCAGTGCCTGGACCTTTACTGGCGCGGCGGGTGAGATCTACGTTGATGGTCCCTATGTGTTGGTCGCGTATTACGCCAATATTGCGAGTTATCTGACTATCTTCTTGTTTACTTGTTATCGTTTTCGGCGGATGCGATCTGTCACGCCGGTGGAAGCGATTCGGGCGCGGTACGGGGCCGCGACTCAACAATTCGTTACCTGGGTGCGACTGCCGATTCTGCTGTTTTTTGGCGGTATTGCCCTGAATAACGTGGGGGTTTTTATGTCCGGCGCTTTCGGCATCCATCTGCAAAATATTATTATTACCTTGGGTTTGATGGTCACCTTTGTGTCTTTAGTTGGCGGGGCATTCGGGGTGGCCGCCAGCGATTTTGTGCAGGCGTTCCTAGTCGTCACAGTTACGCTGGTTATTTCAGCATTTGCGCTGTTACAACCCTCAGTCGGTGGATTTTCGGGGTTACTGCATAAGCTGCCGGCGGCGGATTTTCATTGGAGCCTGGTGGCGCGTCCACAATTCATCCTGCTTTATTTTTTGGGACTGACGTTTAATAACATCTTTGCCTACAACTCGATTGAGATGTCGGCCAAATACTTGATGGCCAAAAGTGATTCTCACGCCCGGAAGATGGCGCTTTTCCCATTACTCGGCACCGTCATTGGACCCTTGCTGTGGATGATTCCCGCGATGGTGACCTCGGTGACGCATCCCGGAAGTTTGGCAAACCTGTTGCCAACGCTGAACCATCCCAATGAAGGCGCCTTTTTGGTCACTGCCCATGACGTCTTGCCGGTAGGGATGTTGGGGATGTTGGTGGCAGGAATCTTCGGGGCGACCTTGTCAAATACCGATGCCAGCATGAACCAAGCGGTTGGCATTTTGGTGCGGAATTTTTACCTGCCCGTTATTAATCCAAAATGCTCCGAAAAAAAGCTTTTGATCATCAGCAAGCTTTGCACCGGCGCCTTTGGCTTGCTCATCGTCCAGCTTGGTCTGATTATCAGCCACCATCGCACTGCCGGGCTGTTTGATCTCTTGAATCAACTGGGGGTAGCCCTTTACCTGCCATTGGCGATACCGATGTGCCTGGGGCTTTTCATCAAACGGACTCCGCCTTGGGCCGGCTGGTCAACAGTATTGGCGGGTTTGATTGCAACTTTTAGTATTATGTTTTGCATCAAGCCACAAATCACCTTAGATCCCGCCTCGACCAGTTTTATAACCCATTTTCAAATTTGGGTTGGGATACACGGCATGGCTTTACCCACTCTTGCGGATCTATCCGCCTGGATTCCAGGCATGGGTGGAACTTTAACTGCAAAAGAAATAGTCCAGGCCCAACTTATAGTCACCGCCTTTGGGGTGATTACCGTCGGGGGGCTATGGTATTTTTTCACAACCCTCTTTTACGAGAGATCGCCGGCAGATTATAAGGCCAATGTTGAAGAGTTCTTCGCACGGCTTAAACACCCGATCGAAGGCATGACCGCGGAGCAGGTCAAAGAAAACACTAAAGTCGTTGGCTCCATCGGCGGCCTGTGCCTGATTTTTGGCGCGTTTATCCTGCTGATGATGTTGGTTCCAAACGATGGCAGTAAGAGGCTGGGTTTTCTCTTCAGTGGCGGCTGTTTTATCGCCGTAGGCTGGTTATTACGTCGGGTGGCCAAACGGGGTGACTAGCTACAAAATATCTGATTTATGCCCATTTATCTCAACACCCACGCCAACGCTGACAGCAAACCTTTAAATCATTTCTGGAGTCTTTGTGTCGGCGCGGGTCGCGCCAATGAAGGCTTGCGGGCTGATTGGCAGGAACACCTTCGGCTGGCCGTCAAAGAATGTGGTTTCAAATACATCCGTTTTCACGGGCTTTTTCATGATGATATGTTTGTTTATCGCGAGGAAAACGGCCGCGCAATCTATAACTTTCAATACATTGATATCCTGTTCGATAAGTTGCTGGAAATCGGCATCAAACCATTTGTTGAATTCGGTTTCTGCCCCCAAGACCTGGCTAGAGAGACGGGCACAGTCTTTTGGTGGAAAGGCAATGGCGCGCCGCCCAAAGATTTTGTGAAGTGGGGTGAACTGGTTCGCCGGACAGTGCAACACTGGATTGCGCGTTACGGTCTTGATGAGGTCCGCAGTTGGTATTTTGAAGTGTGGAACGAACCGAATTTGAATCCGTTCTTTCGCGGCTCCAAAAGCGAGTATTTTGAGCTTTATAAAGTTACCGCGCGCGTCCTGAAAGAAATTGATCCGCAACTCCGTGTCGGGGGGCCTGGCACGAGTAACTTCGTTCCTGACGGACGTTTTGACGGAGAGACCGAGGATGTCTCACAACATACTATTGTCACCCGTGCAAATGACATCAATGTGCTCAACTGGCAGCCGGTTTGGGCGACACAATTTTTGGCATTCTGCCAGCGCGAGGAATTGCCGGTGGATTTCGTGTCGGTGCATCCATATCCAACGGATTGGGCACTGGACGAACATACGCCCGGCACATTTAAAAAGAACACACGAGAGGCCGGGGCGACGCCGCGTGACTTGGCGCTCATCAGGAAGATTGTGAAGGAAAGCCCGTTCCCGGACGCGGAGCTCCATTGTACAGAATGGAATTCCAGTTCTTCTCCGCGTGATTTTACTCACGATTTCCTGCAGGCGGCGACCTACATCATCAAAGCGAATCTTGAGGGCATCAACACAGTGGATTCGCTTTCGTATTGGACTTTCACCGATGTGTTCGAAGAAGGTGGAGCAGGTGACACAATTTTTCACGGTGGCTTCGGCATGATCAATCTACAAGGCATCGTGAAACCGGTGTTTCACGCGTATCGCTTCTTGAATGCGTTGGGTGATGAGTTAGTGGGGGAATTCCCCGGGGGTATTGTGACGCGCCACCGCCTGTCCGGAAAACTCACGGCCATCGCTTTTCATTATCCGCCGGAAATGCGGCAAACAGTGCCGGCATCATTCGATTCGTGCGATAAGGCTTGCGAAACGCTCGCGCTTGGCAAAACGGAGCAATTAAATATTGAATTTTCCGGGTTGAAAGCCGGCGCAAAAATTCTTGTGGAAACGCTCGATAAACAAAATGGCAATGCAATCGCCGCATGGGAAACAGCCGGCAAACCTGGAAATCCAACGCGTCAGCAGACGAGATCTCTACGCGACAAAGCTGTTGCGACCAAAACGGAAACATTGGCCGCAGATGTAAATGGAAATTTTGAGTTAACCCGGGCTATTGAGCCTTGGAGTGTGGTGCTAATTCGTGAACGATAATGAGTGGCAAAGCTGAAAATTCTTTCCATCCGGGTGAACTGTGGTTGGACAATAACGGTGTCCATATCAATGCCCACGGCGGCGGCATCTTGTTCCACCAGAACCGTTACTACTGGTTTGGCGAACACAAAATCGAAGGAGAGGCTGGTAATGCCGCGCATGTGGGCGTGCATGTCTATTCTTCGCATGATCTCCACCATTGGGTTGACGAAGGAATCGCCTTGCCCGTGAGTGATGATCCGAAAAGCGACATTGTTCGCGGTTGCATTATTGAACGTCCCAAGGTCGTTTATAACAAGCGCACAAACAAATTTGTCATGTGGTTTCATCTTGAGCCGAAGAGCGTGGGCGGCTCGTACGCCGGTTCGTTGAGTGGAGTCGCCATGGCGGACAATGTCACCGGACCATTTCATTTCCTCCAAAGTTTCCGGCCGAACGCCGGTGTCTGGCCGGAAAATATTCGGGCGGAGTCCAGGTGTCCGCTTTCAACCGGAGAACTTGCAATCGTCAACGCGCTGGAACTTCCCGGTGGACCTTTGCCTTATTATCCGAAAGAACTTTTATACCGGCGCGATTTTGCCAACGGGCAAATGGCGCGCGATATGACGCTATTCGTGGATGAGGATGCCAGGGCATACCACGTTTATGCATCGGAGGCCAACGGGACATTGCACATCTCGCTTTTGAGCGACGATTATCTTGGGCCAGCGGGTAAGTTTATTCGCATTTTACCCGGGCGTTTTAATGAGGCTCCTGCGATGTTCAAGTGGAGTGGAAGATATTTTATCATTACATCTGACTGCACTGGCTGGACCCCGAATCCAGCGCGACTACTGGCGGCAGATTCTATTTTGGGAATCTGGGAGGAACTCGGTAACCCTTGCAACGGCACGGGAGAACAAATCACGAACACTTTCAACTCACAACCCACCTTTGTTCTGCCGGTACAGGGCCGTCCGGATGCCTTTATTTTTATGGCAGACCGTTGGAACCCGGCCAACGCCATTGATGGACGATATGTATGGTTGCCGATTGAGTTTCATCATGGTGTGCCGATGATGTCATGGCATGACGAATGGGATTTAAGCTTTTTTGATTAAGATGATGAGCACAACCAAAAGTAATCCCGCCGTTCGTTTTGCCATCGCCATCTTGATTGCGGCGATCATGGTCCCTTCAACGGTCATCGCTGGCGATGCCTTCGTTCATCCCGGAATGTTGCAAACTTATGATGAATTGGAATTCATGACGCAAAAAGTTGCGGCGGGCGAAGATCCATGGAAAACCGCATGGAGCAATCTGTGTTCTGAGAGTTATTCTTCCATGGACTTTCAACCCAAGCCGGTGGCTCATGTCGTTCGCGGTTCTTACGGCCGGCCAAGCATCGGTGATCGTGCTTTAATGGATAGTGCCAATGCTGCGTACAGCCAGGCGCTACAATGGGTCGTGACCAGGGACAAAACCCACGCCCAGAAAGCGATTGATATCATCAATGCCTGGTCGTACACGCTCTGGGATTTTCAGGATAACGACGCCAAATTGCTGGCGGCATGGACCGGCCACACGTTTTGCAACGCCGCTGAAATTCTTCGCAGCACCGACGCGGGTTGGAAGGATCAAGACCAGGAACAATTCAAACGCATGTTGCTGACGGTCTATGTGCCTTTGCTTAAGGATTATTTCCCCGAGGCCAATGGCAACTGGGACGCGGCGATCATGGACACCATGCTTTGCATCGGGATTTTTTGCGATGACCATTCGATTTTTGAGACGGCCGTGAACCACTTTCAACGGGGGCCCGGCAATGGGGGCGTCACCAAATATGTTTATCCAACCGGCCAATGTGAAGAAAGCGTCCGTGACGAGGCGCATACCCAACTGGGTCTCGGTGAAATGGCCCAGGCCTGCCAGGTGGCATGGAATCAGGGGGTTGATCTTTATGGAACAGCAAATGACCGCCTCGCGTTGGGCTTTGAATATACGGCGAAATATAATCTTGGTGAAAGCGTCCCCGCTCATGGCGTTCTTTCAACTCAAGCTCGTGGAAGGTTCAGTGATATCTACGAAGAGATTTACCAACATTATCATTTTGTAAAAGGGCTGGAAATGCCGTTCACGGAACGCGCATTGGAGAGGACGCGCGCCGAAAAAACTTGGAGCGCGTTGACCCTGTATCAAGGCGCCCCGGCTGCGACGCCTGTGGGCCAAGGTTCGCCGCAAGCAAGTGCCATCGCTTCCGATGTCGGGGCGGCAACCGAACCCGCTGTCACGCCCCCGGTCGGTGCCGTTACCGTGACGTCGGGAGAATCAATTCAAAATGTGTTGGATACTGAGACGAATGGTGGATGGATTGTTCTATCGAAAGGCTTATATGTTTTACCTTCGCCGCTTCGCATCCCCAGCGATGTGACGTTGGCGGGACAAGGGAATTCAACTGTTTTGATGCTTGATCCTGATTACCCCGCCGATCGCGCGGGAGTAACTATCGTGAGTGCCACCGACGATTTGCATGATGTCACGCTTCGGGATTTTATGATTGAAGGCGATCCTGCCGTACGCACGGTGACAAATTCTTCAGTAAGTTACAATTACGTCTCTGGCTCGGGAAGCGGCGCGGTGACTTTGCGCCCGATGGCCAACGACCCGAACCAGGCACGCCGCCTGCGCTCTTATCAAATGGCGCCCAGCCGGGCAGGGATCATATTCTCCGCTCAACGCGGCGGACAAATGCGCGATTTACACCTGGAGCACATCACCGTACGTGATTGTACGCACGATGGAGTGGCGATTTACGGAGCGGATAACGTGGTCATTTCGGCATGTGATCTTAGCGGCAACGGTTCGAGCGTCGTCCCCGGTCCTGGACTGCAACACGATTTGCTGCTCACGCGGGTTGGCGGCGCGCAAGTCAGCGATAGTCGCCTGGATGACTCCTTGTGGGGTAATGGCCTCGAATTGAGCGCAAGCCATTCAGTGAAGATTCTGAACAATGAAATGGCGCGCAATGCGTTGAACGGCCTCCACGTCACTGAAAGTAGGGACATCCATGTCCGCGGAAATCTAACTGAAGGGAATGATGGCAATGGCATCCTATTTGATGCGCAAATGGATGGGTGCTCGAACATTGAAGTGGCAAATAATCTATCGAGAAACAACGGCGACAACGGTATTCGATTAATCAAGGTTGTTTCGAGCAACGTTCATGACAATTCCGGCGACGAAAACGGAGTCAGCGGCAATCAATGATTATCCATGCCAAATAAACCAACTTGTTGAATTTTATGTCAAATCCTTCAAACAGCCGTCCCACCTTGGGAATCTGGTTCGGAAATTTCTTCGAACCGTTCTACAGCGATCGCGATGCCGTCAAACGCGGCATCGCCGACGTCGCGGATCTCGGTTTCAACAGCATCAACCTTGACTCGAAGGCCTGGGAGGATTTTTTTGCGCGGTATCGCGGCGGACCCGCCAGTCAATATGTCGCCACCCAGGAATTCATGATGGCGGAAATGGCAAAGCATGGCCTGGATTATACGCACCTGGCACTATATCTCTGCGGCGATAATCTCTATCCAAACATCCGCGACGTGCCTCCTGTACGGGGCGAGGAAAGCATTCGGCCCGATGGCACGCCGATGGGCACGTATAAATATTGGTCGCCTCGCGCCCAGGAAAGCATGGTCGAACACGTCCGCGGTTTGCTAAAACTTTATGGCAAGGGAATGCGCCGTCATGCCGACGGCCGCCTCATCATGCAAACGATGTTTGAGCCGCTTCCAAAGCCGAGCTTCGACGAGGATGGAAAGCGAAAATACCTCATCTGGCTGGAAAAGAGGTATGAAAGCGACATCGCCAAACTGAACCGGCGCTACGGCCTGGCGGCTAAATCCTTTTCGGAACTTAAACCGTCAGAATACTGGTTGCGTCCGGAAGAATTGAATTGGGTCGGCTGCGCCCGGCCAAAGGCGGATGATTTCGCCCGGCGCACCCCGGATTTTTACCGGTGGATCGACAATCAAACACATTTGGCCAGCGTCCTCGATGAATATCTCAGCGCTATGAAGAAACAATGGCGCGCACTCAAGCCGGAACTCTTTATTGAGCCGGTGTTGCATCAGTGGGGATACTTCTTTAATCCGCCGGGACAACCCGACTGGCAAACAGGCCAGCGCGCTCTGGATGTTTATCGTTGTGCCGCCCATGTGGATGGAGTGCTGTTCATCGCCTCCCCGCTGAATGCGGAAAACCGCGCCGATGCGATGGCCTTGAGCGTTGAAGGCTCGATCATGCGCAATGCGAATTCACATCGTTCTTTCACCGCGGGTTTGTATCTGGGCCGTCATGTTAACGGTGACATCTACAACGTCGTTCCTCCTGCAGAGGCTTATGGCACGCACATTGCCAATGGCGCAAAAAGCATTCATACCTATGGTTACAGTGGCCTGGATGATGGGGGCGTGATGTATCGGATGGATGGGCCATTTAAAGAATCATTACGTAAAGCCAACCAATGGGCTGCAGAAGTCATTCCTCTGTTGGACCAACCGCGCGCGAAGGAAGTAGCCATCCTGTTTCCGGCCGAAATGAGCCTCTATGAACCGTTGGAACTGGATATCGAAGGCCGCCACCGCATGGATTTGTTGGGGTGGTATGCGCAGTTTATTGACCTTGGGTGGCATGTGGACATCGTTCATCCTGATCAGATTGCCGACGGCGCGCTCACTGATTATCAATTCCTGGCCATCCCTCATAATTCGCTGTACGACCTGGGCGACAACGCCGCGCTCGAAGCCGCGACAAAAAAATTTATTTTCAATGGGGGTGCGATTTTTCATGGGCCACATTGCGAGTTGGCCAAACGAGCATTCGAAATTCGGGAGGAGTCGGTTGAGTTTGACTGCATCAAGTGGCAGGAGGAAATTATTCCCCATGGATGGTCAACGGTAGCCTTCCAAACTGGCAAGGCCTTGGGAACATATATTCAATCCGGCAAAACCGCCATCGCGCAGACAAACATCGGCAAAGGCCGTGTTTTTTCTTTTGGCTTCCAAATTGGCTATTCTTATTCGCGACGCACAATGCCGATCGTTCCACCGCGATATGGAAAACGAGAAATTCATCCAATCGTATTGCTGAAAGAAACGCCCTTGGCCGCAATCATCGGCGCATCGCCGCTAATTCCCATGAAGCCGACCAAAGGCGTGGAGTTCGCCCGTTTTGGAAAGAAAATCATTGTTGTTAACCATCGTTCAAGTTCCATCGACATCAGTTGTCTTGCCGCCAAAACGGAATTACATCTGGAAGTGACCGCGCCGGGGCGGCTTGCGGCGCGTTCTGCGGTTTATATTGAACTTAATTAGGTAGGCATTTTTAACATCATGAATCTCATTCTGTTTCGTGTCGTGGTCGCAGCCTCGCTCGGAGGGTTCTTGTTTGGTTTTGATCTTTCTGTCATTTCGGGATCAACCAAAGCTCTCACGGACTGTTTCCATTTGAGTGATCGCGGACTTGGGTTGACAGTTTCCTGTGCCATCTGGGCGACTGCCATCGGAGCCTTGGTATCCGGTTGGATCGCCGAGCGCTTTGGCCGGTTGTTCGGATTGCGCCTGGCCTCCTGGTTTTTTGTACTCTCTGGTATCGGTTGTGCCCTTGCATGGAACTGGGGGTCGCTGGTCGCCTTTCGGGTCGCCGGAGGTTTCGCTGTTGGGCTTTCCACCGTTGTCTGTCCCATGTACATCGCGGAAATTTCTCCGGCCCGCTTGCGCGGCCGGTTGGTGCTTATATTTCAGACGAACATCGTCGTTGGCATCCTGGTGGCCTATGTTTCAAACGCGCTGTTAACGCCGCTGAATTTGGGGAATGAAGAATGGCGTTGGAAACTGGGCGCCGAAACACTGCCGGCCCTGGTTTTCATTCTGGCCCTGCTTGGCCTGCCGCAAAGCCCTCGATGGCTTGTGAAACGCAACCGGACAGAGGAAGCGCGTGAGGCCTTGGCCTTCGTCGGCGAGCCGGATCCAATGGGTAGGGTGGATGACATCCTCCAGACTTTTGCCTCGCACCCTTCCGAGCCGCTCTGGCAGCTAAAATATCACAGGCCAATTTTGATCAGTTTCGCGCTCGTTTTTTTCAACAACATGGCGGGTATCTCCGCCGTGATGAATTATCTCAACGATACATTTCAGTACGCTGGATTCAGCAAGGCTGCTGGCGACCTTGGGGCGGTGATCGTGGGGGGGATGAACTTTCTTTTTACCATCGTTGCAATGTTTCTGATTGACCGGCTCGGCCGGCGCACCCTGTTGCTCATTGGGGCAATCGGAATGATCCCGTCCCTGCTGGGCATGGGCGCGATTTTTTATTTGGCCAGCCATCAAAACCTGCTCATCTGGTGCCTCGTCTCCTACATCATGTTCTTTGCAATTTCACAAGGCGCAGTGATTTGGGTTTATATCAGTGAGATTTTTCCAAACCGCGTTCGCGGACGGGGCGAGGCGGTGGCGAGTTTCCTCTCGATGGTGATCGGTGCCGCTATTGCACTGGAGTATCCTGTGGTCCGCGCACACTCCGTTTCATTTCCCTTCTTCTTTTTTTCCGCGATGATGTTGTTACAATTTTGGGTTGTCTGGCGTTATTTTCCTGAAACCAAAGGGGTCACGCTTGAAGAAATCCAGCACAAGCTCGGAATCACGGAAGAAATCCCTTCAGCAGTCTTTCTAAAGCCTTGATCTAATGATTTATGACAGGAGTTTTGCGGGTTTAAAGAAACAAAATGCAACTTGATCCCATAGAAAAACAATTTTTTGCAAACCATCCCTGGCGGACGTTGCTCAATCTTTATCGTCCCGAGCGGCGCTGGGTGGCTTCGGCAGTCATCGCTTATTTGTTCAAGGCCAGCCCGGTGTGGGTATTGCCGGTCGTTACGGCAAACATCGTCGACATTATTGCTCATCGCAGCTCGGGCGGATTAAGGGAATTATGGATCAATGCAGGAGTTGGGGCGGTGATGATCTTGCAAAACGTCCCGACTGCGGTGCTTTATGTGAATTACCTCAGTCGTGCTGTGCGCAATGTGGAGATCCGCCTTCGCTCCGCCCTGGTGCGGCGATTGCAAATGCTTTCCATCAGCTATCATAACCGCACCGATACGGGTACCCTTCAGACCAAAGTTTTGCGCGATGTCGAATCTGTCCAACTTTGCAGCCAGCAGTTGGTGGATGTGGGGCTGTTTGCGATTGTCAGTATCATCGTTTCCATCGCGGTGACCGCCTGGCGGATGCCGGTGTTTGTTCCGGTCTTCATTGTTTTTGTGCCATTCGTTTGGTTGGTGCGGCGTTTCATGACCGGAAAATTGCAGCGACGCAACGAATTGCTGCGTCGTGAACTGGAAACCATGAATTCACTGGTGTTGGGCATGATCAACATGATCCCCATCACGCGTGCGCACGCCGTGGAAGCTGAGGAAATCGCCCGCTTGGAGGATAAATTGACCAGTGTGCGTACGGCGGCCCGTTCCTTTGACAAGACGGCGGGACTCTTTGGCGCCGTAGGCTGGGTAGTGCTGATGTTGTTCAATCTGGCCGGGTTGACCGTCGGGGCATGGTTGAGCTATGAGCATATCCTGCCGCTTACACCCGGTGACCTGGTCCTGCTCGCGGGTTATTTCAACACCATTCTGACTGCGGTCATGCAATTGAACACCATGCTGCCGATATTAACGAGAGGGTTGGATGGATTGCGAAGTATCGGCGAAGTCCTGGAATGTCCGGACATCGAGGAAAATCGAGGAAAACAAAACCTTGAAAAAGTACGGGGCGAATTCCGGTTTGAGAATGTCGAATTTACATATAACCGGAATAACGGGACGCCGCCCGCTTTGCAGAATTTCAATCTCTTTGTTTCGGCTGGTGAAGCAGTGGGTATTGTTGGGCCCAGCGGCTCCGGCAAATCCACCTTTATCAGCCTGGTGATGGGTTTCCATCGCCCGACCACCGGACGCATCCTGCTCGATGGAGTGGACATGAATGAGATCGACCTGCGCACTTTCCGGCGGCATCTCGCAGTAGTCAGCCAACAGACGATTTTGTTCAATGGCACGCTGCGCGAAAATATCATCTACGGTACGAAGAATGTGAGCGAAGACGAATTGCGCTCGGCGATTGCCAGTGCCAATGCGCAGGGATTCGTTGGCGATCTGCCGAAAGGATTGGATACGGAGATCGGTGCAAGTGGTGTACAACTGAGCGGGGGCCAGCGTCAACGGATAGCGATAGCAAGGGCATTGTTGCGCAATCCAAGTGTGCTGATTTTGGACGAGCCCACGAGTGCCCTCGATGCAGAAAGCGAGATTGCGGTCCAACAGGCCCTGGAGCGGCTGATGGAAGGACGTACGACTTTCATCATCACGCACCAATTAAGTGTTCTGCGCAAAGTGAAGCGCAAAATCGGCTTGGAACAGGGACAAATCACAGACCTAAAGAACCTTTCTTGAAGGTGAAGTGATTATTCGCATTTCAGTGGTCTGAAGGATGCAGTCGTTCAAGTCGGCAAGAAATGTCGCTTTGGCAAATGCTGTGAGGAAGTATGATGTGGGATCATCAAGCTGGGACTGAATTGCCGAAGCTAAAATGCCTATACCAGTTGGGACAACCATTAATTTATTGAAGCATTTGAGCTGGGAATTGGATTCAACTGGGTATTTAGGGCGATTAATTGGCAAATTCTTATGTAGGTAGCGGTTTCTCTTGCAAATTATTCAAAGAATGCACAAGTGTGCGTAAGAACATTGTTTTCCCATAAATGTTCGCTGTTACTATCACTTTAATTCAAAAAAAACCCCATGAAGAACTTGAACTATCTATTGTCTGCAATTGCAGTTTGCCTTGTTTCAACGGGTGCTTTTGCCCAATCCACTTGGAATACTGGAGCTGGCAGTTGGAATACTGCGGGAAATTGGACGCCTAGTGGTGTTCCAAATTCCGTGGGTGCAGTTGCCAATTTTAATTTGACTGCCAGTGCAGCCATTACTCTGGATAATGCCATTACCATTGGTGGGTTGAATATCCTTCAGACCGGCAATTTCACAACGACAATCGGCAACGGCACGGGTGGCACTTTGACTTGGGCAACGTCCAGCGGCACTCCTACAATTTCTGTGGCCGGAAATAATGCCTCCCAACTTGAACTCAACTTCACTTCGACAATGCTCGGAAGCCAGGGCTTGACCCTTTCAAGCTCTGGAGAAGCAATCCGCTTTTCCTCTGGAATCAATTGGTCAGGTTTTAGTGGCACATTGACAGTGGCTCAAGGTTATTTAGATCCACAAGCCGGCTCTCTCCTGCCAGTGCAAGAACTCGTTTTAGGTACCACCGCCAGCGGAACCGGTAACCTTGGCGCAAATTTGGGGATGACATATTCAGGGAGTCCGCGCAGTGAGACGGTGGGTGGTTTGAATGGTAATTCGTACGGCTTTATTGCCAATAATAATTTTGGCGGAATCTCAACATTGACCGTTGGAAGTTTGAATGAAAACGGAAGTTTTGCCGGCACCATCGGTAAGAATTCATATGACAGTTCGACGCAGTTCCGTTCCATGATTAGTGTGACTAAGACCGGAACAGGTACTCAGGTGCTGTCAGGTGCTAACTATTATGGGGGTACGACAACAATTAGCGGCGGTTCGTTATTGGTCGATGGAACCCACACCGCAACAATAATTGGTGTCAATGCGACATCCATTAATACTGGTGGGGCCCCGGCTCTCACTACAGGCCAGGGTGGTAAATATCAGGTGAACAGCACCGGAACATTGGGTGGCACCGGCACGATCAAACCATTTGATACGTTGGGTGGAACAGTTATGATTAACGTGAATAGCGGTGGCATTCTTGCTCCAGGTGATCTTAACATCAACAATGGTATTGGCACTTTGACTCTGGATGGTAGTGCTTCAAGTGCTTCGCTGTTGATTTTAAATTCTGGTGCAACTCTAAGTTACAATTTGAATACTGGACTTGCTTCTTCCCAACTCGCGATTGTAAACGCTCAGGTTAATGACGTATTTTTCAACAACAATATTATCAATTTTAATGACCTTACTGCGGGGAGTTTAAGCGCCGGGCAATATATCTTGTTTAGCTCCGATTCAGCCAATACTTATAATGGTCTGACTACCTCCGGCTCGGTTATTACCAGCGGCTTGAGCATCGGTACGGGCTTGGCGGCATATAATGCAGACCTCCAAGTTTCTGGAAATGACGTCGACTTGGATATCATTTCCCCCGCGCCCGAACCCAGTGGGTTATTTTTAGGCGGTTTGGGATTATTGGCATTGCTTACAACAATGCGCCGGTCAAGTTGAGGTAAATCTTAAAATCTCTAGCGTGGGGAAAATTCTATAGTCCTCAATGTCAAGTGTGTTTGCTTAAAACAGGGTCTTAAGCGAGTGATAGAAGGGCATATGGGTTTAATTTTTACACATCATCTGAGCATCTACGCAAAGTGACGTCCAGCATTTCCAGCGGAGCAAAGTACTCACACGCTTTCACTCTTATCGAATTATTGGTTGTGATTGCGATCATTGGGATTCTCGCGGCATTGTTGCTGCCGGAATTGTCTGGCACGAAGCAAAGAGCCTATCAGATCAATTGTAGCTCAAATCTCCGGCAGGTCGGGGTAGGGTTGCAAGTGTGGCCTGGTGACAACAATGAGTGGCTGCCGCCCGGTGAAACCGGTGAGGCCGGTGGATGGGGATTGTTTGCTGGGCAAAAGGCGAACTATGGGCCTTCTGATGATATTTATTCTCCGTATCGTCTCGTTTATTATTTGGCCACAGACTTGGGGTCACCCACTCCCAATACCAACGAAGATTTTTTTTGCAAAGTATTTTCCTGTCCCGGGGACGTAGTCAATAATGTTCCCAACGGCGCCACAAATTATGTTTCCTACCGGAGCATAACGCCGGACAACACTTCCGCAGGCGACACTGGTTATTGCGGATTCACCACTTGGGGGCCATTTGGCTATGCGCCTATCGGAACCGGGACACAACCACCACATAAGATCACAGAGATCAAATCACCCATTTTGGCGTGGGCGATGGTGGACGCGGACGCCATCGGCGACCCTGAGTGGGCAGATAATCCAGATTATATCATCTCTCCTCAACCGGTTCACCGAACAATACGGAATTATTTATGGTTTGATGGCCATGTTTCCAGCGAACGGATTTCTTCTACAGCCGATGGCAATTATGCAAACCGGAATTGAATTTAACCGGCCGTGAAAACTATGGGGAGTTCTATTTTCGTATCCACCAACTTGCAACGAGCCTTCACCTTGATTGAACTGCTCGTGGTGATCGCCATCATCGGTATCCTGGCCGCCTTGCTGTTGCCGGCCTTGTCGGCAGCCAGGGAAAGGGCTCATTGTGCCCAATGCGGCAACAATCTAAAGCAGGCCGGTTTGGCGTTCGAACTGTATGCCGACGATTACAAGGGCCACATCATGCAACGCTATTACGGCTTCAACTCCCAAGGCGTGGAGGTCGGTTACGACGAAATGCTGATTCCCTATACGCTGAAGTCGGGCCAGTTTACCAATATTGCGAAGGTTTTTACTTGCCCGAGCCAACAACAAACCGATTACCCGCATCAACCCGGCTACGGCATGAATTGGTATTATGACAATGTGGCCCTAGCCGTCGTTCTCAATCCCAGCGATATCATCTTGGTGACCGAAACGATGGGACCCAACGACACCGGTTCGCATCGGGCCGATGAAAATAGCGACGATCCTGGGGAACTCGATAGCGAACGCCATTTCAAGGAAAGCGCCAGCTATCTGTTCTTCGATGGTCACGTACAATTGTTGAAATGGAAAGAGGCCAGTTCAAACATGGACATGTGGGGCACCAACCAAAACATTACCCCCGACGATAATGTGCCAACACTCTGAGGGCAAAAGCGCAATAATGCCCGTGCAAAGACGATGTTCTACATGGAATGTGCTATGGAGAACAATTCCATAAAGCGATTAGACAGATTCACAAAAAGGAACTCCCCCCGAGAAATTTCGTAACAGAACACTTAGACGCGCCGAAACAGAACATATCTTTTTTTCATGATGTTTGGTTCTGAATCGTGAACCAGTTCACATCATTCGCGTTAGCCAGTAGTCAGCCAGTCTTGGCGCAGTTTTAACGAAAGGTGGCGAATGGCCGTTCTCGCCTTCGTTTCACTGACACTTTCACTGACAGTTGACCCCTCGCATCCCCGTAACCTGTTGGAAATTCTCCGTTTGGAAGTGGAGCCAATGGCCGGGATTGGGCAAGTACTATGATACGTTGCCCTCAAAATACGCTGATTTTATTCGAGTTTCAAGCACATTTTGACTTAACTCCTTCACAATTTTATTTAGCACTTCCACCCATTTACCTGACATTTTACCTGACACTATTTCGGACTAGAGAACTGTTCATATGAGACCCGAATGCAACCCCCAGACGGTTTCTGGTGACACCCTTGAAGAAACCCCCTCTCACGCACGTGCGTGCGCGAGGGCCGGGCCAGTTGGAGAAACTCTCGCCCTCGTCAGTTTCACACCTAACCCCATCGGTCTCTTGGCCAAGGCAGGCCCAGTCCGGCAGCCATAAGTCGTTGAAAATCAGTTTCTTTTGCCGAAATTTTGGTAACGGAATGGACAAACAGTCTGGCAGACCAATGGGCGGTACTCCTAGCATGGGGTAAGCTGTCATTTCAAATAATTCAATATCGGACTATCGGACGGCGCAAGTCGCTTAATTTCCTGATAATACTCAATGGCCCGCGAATGGGACAGTCCCAGCCATGTAGTCTTGTTGTCTGTCCTCGAATAAACACGAAGCCATCGTAAGCTTAGTATTCTTAGTGGTCGCACGGCTGTTATGTCCTCCCAACGCACAAATTGCCGCTGACCCCAGAATCCATGACCATAAACCCCTTCTGGGGAGATAGCGTCAGGAAACAGGTAGGAAGCCATACACGACCCGACAAATGAAAGGACGACAACCCACACACTGGCAAACCCCAGAGCAGACCTGCCAAAATCTAATCCGTCCTGAATGAGAACGCAGCAGAATAGCAGAGGCAAACTAAACGAAACAATGAACACAAACCCCGGCATGATTGCTACCCTGAACTTCCTGCTGTCAGATGGGACGGAAATACTCATGACGCCTAGCCGCTTTTCTCTGGTGTCTCGCCATGAATCTCACAGCACAAACAGCAGTTCAATTCCCCAAACGTCTCATGAAACTTCCTGCCATCAAACGACGCATCTCTCCGAATACCCTTCTCGGTAAGGTCGCAAAAATTGTGGAATGCTTCCATAGCACCGTCCGGCCCCATAATCTGCAATATCCCTAGTATCTCCATCTTCTTTTTTACAAACTCATACTTGTCAAATGGCTCTTCGGTTGGCTCAAAAGCACGCGCGTAGCACTCGGCAAAGAACGGCATCCATGACATGTAAAGCGACAGCTTGGTCTTCTCAACCTCCTTGCGCTTCTCCCAATACGAGATGATGCGCTGCGTAATCCAAGCAATGACGAAGACTGACAGAAACGCCCATATTGATTTGAGGGTATCCATATTAGGCGTCATAAGTCACCGGAACCTGAAACTTTATGCGATTAACCGTCGAATGCTCTGCTGATGTTTTGCGATTTATACCAGCCTCGAAAACATGAACCAAAACACCGCCCCCAGCATCAACGTTCGTCTTCTTAGAAACCGTCACCGCGACATCAAACTCAACCAGAAACGCACTCGGATGGGCAACTCCGCCGCGCAACACACAATAAGAGGTCGAGCCGGAATGCTGAAAGACTGGCGGCGCGACCTGCTTATTCTCGCCACGTGCATCACCCACCCCTTCCGTAATCTGGTTTAATGTGTCAGCAACAAATTCTCGAAGCGTCATAAGTGTGGAAAATCAATCTGCGTCCCAAAGTTGAACCACGGTGTCGCGAATCACAAGCGTGAAATTGCGACGCGCCCTCGCCGGTGCTACCGGCGCGTGTTAGGCCAAATAGTATCAACTCTCACGCCATAGTCGTGTGCTCACGATAATCCCTCCGTATCTGCTCCAACGTGCCAACTTTCAGGCGTGTCATATACATCCGAAACCGAAGTTCGACCCTACCACGCAAGTCATGGCAGCCATGACAGAGTGATAACAGTGCACCATCGGGATACTGCCACGGCAATCTTCCATAACGATAATAACAATGATGAACGTCGAGTGATTGCCCCTTTGCACCACATTCTTCACAACGCCCACTGCTCCGTGCAAGGACACGCCGCCTCTTTGCCTGCCAGCAGGGATGCTGTAAAAGCTGCGAGTAAGATGCCGAAGGAGACGGCAACGTTGCAAACTCGGCAATTGGATAGAATCCAATGTTCCAGTGGTGTCCCAACTCAAAATAATAACCAAAGCCGCCCGCTAAATCCTGAAGTTCGTCCTCAATGTCCCAAGGGCCGGTAAAATTAAGGATGCTCACGAGCTGATTCTCGAAGGCAAGAACTGCCTCTGCGCTCTGCAAAACCTGCTCACCTCGTGCTCGCCACTCATCACCGGTGTAAATCCAAAAATCATAATCAAGGTCGTGAATCTGTAACCATTCCTCGAATGCTTCTTTCAGGATGTCAATTTGTTCCTTTTTCACAAGACGTGTGAACTTGGCCTAACTAACCATCATGGTCAATGCCTCAAAGCAATCCTTTCTGATGCGCCTTCTCAATCAATTCCTCTGTCGTCAGATGTCGATTGGCGACCGCAAAATCAAACAATCTCTTCCAAAAAGAGTCTTTACTCTTTTTGGATAGGCGGCCAATAGTCATGCTAAAGCGTCTGGCAGGGTCGGACGCAATCGCCCCATCGGTGATGTCTGTCACCTCCAAGTCTGAACGACATGTCGAAAGCGTCCAAAGGTTCTTGCGGCCTCTCTCAGAGAAAGCACTTGGCTCAACCTTGCTAATCGCAAACAGGGCATCATCAAGCCTACTGTGAATGTCCGCACCAGTAATCCGGTGAATGGAAACAATGTCCGACGACCCCAAGATGAGCGCATCTCTGAACATATCCCGATAGAAGTCATGAAAATCCTTGCCATCGCACTCGAATCCGAACTTACCTTTTGGTGAGTCAACCAAGAAATCTAACCTAAACGTGCCGCGAGGGGTCTCAACCTGATACTGCTTAAAGAATCGCGACTCCTCCTCAATATACTTTGGAAGAAAATATGCCAACTGTGCCTCCAGCGGGCTGTCGTATGGTGGCTCGAAACCTGATTGTCTTTCAGTGACGGCTTCCATAGTGCGAATGATGCTAACCGGTCTTAGGCAGCAGGGTCACGGATGAGAACGCGACACTCCGTAACGGAATGAACGGGAGTGCCACCTGAAACGGATGTGGACATGACAACGCCTCGAATTTCCACTTCGGCTCCGGTCACCTGATTACCTTCTGCTGCGGCCAACAAAAGCTGTTCCAATTCATTTGGCTTCTTTTTGAGATGTGGTAGTGCAGTGCTGATAACTTGGTTAATCAATCCAATCAGTGCTTTGGGCGGTGGCTGGCACTCGTAAATCGGAATACGAATGAGTAGTTCCTTGTCCGTAAACGTGAACTGTGTGGAGAATCTCGGAATGACAGTGGCACTGTTCGTAACAGCGTATGCGTCCGAGACGATTTTTTTGAGGGCAGTGATGTTCATAAGGGTCGTACAATCTTCCGTTCCAAATGAGGGCCGCCGACCTAATGTCCACAAAACTGCGCCACCTCCCTTCCGAACGCAAGCGCCAACTGGACAGCGTCTCAGGTCACAGTCCCGGTCAGGTGGTCAGGCCAGTGGCTCAGGGCGTGGGGTCATCCATGCTCAATGCGGCCTAACAATAAGTATGCCGCAAAATATTTACCTGTGGAGTTGTTCAAGTCGTAACAGGCAGCAAACGTATAGATTTCGTGTTCCTTCTGATGGTTTTCAATAATTCTCGTAATGCCTTTCGGTCTTTATCTCGATGAAACCTAAAGAAATAAAGCACCGTTACTCTCAAATAAAATGGAACAATTAACTCGGGACTGACAATCTTTCTAAGCTTTTCGACCACCAACTGGTAGTCATCCTCGCCGCATCCCAACAATAAATCTAAAAGCATTAATGTTTCTTCGTCGCTTTTGGCTTGGCCAAGCATTTTCTTGAAAACATTCACCAAAAACGGGTCGCCAATCATTCTGTCAGTCAGCATAAGCTGCGTAAACACGCGGGCACCAATTGCATCAAATTTCGCCTTTTTACTTTCAGCAAAGAAAGCTTCAATCAAATCTTGAAACCAGTGCCCCATAAATTGTTGTGCCTTTAATATGTGCCGAACACAATCTTGTTTTGTAGCCGTTTTTGTATTGCGAGCGTTGACGAGTAATGATGCCAAATTAAATGCGATATGCAATTTGCTCTCAGCCATCTTGGACATGAGAGGCTCAAGTCGCCTTTTTAATTCCGCGCTCGCTTTGGCATCAAGATGACCTTCCGTGGCCATATTCGCTATGTCGTCGGTTTGTCCAGTTTGACCTTCGACAGTTTTCCCCGGAAACTCTTCAGTGCCTCCGAGATTATATTCTGCAAGAGAGATTATAGGATTGCGTTCTTTCGACTCATCAGCACCCAGACCATCTTGTTCCAGACGCGAAAGCAATTGTTCTTCAGCTTCATCGCTACGCAATAAATCCAAAATATCCGAATCCTTAACTACCTCCAGCAGTACTTTGGGAGTTGGTAATTTAATTTTATCCAATTCTTTGACAAGAACCTCAATAGCTTTACCGCCATTTTGCATTTGAGAGCCTGTCAATGCAGCCAGCGTTAGGTTATATTCTTTTCGCAACTTTTCCAGAATTGGATTAAGGTTGTCATGTTTCACAAGATTTTTTACCCAGTAATATTGTTTTAATGCAGGGTGCGACCACCTGACTTTTTCTCCATCAAAAATGAATACGCCACTATGGTTAAGGTCTAAAAGAAAGTCATCAACCGTGTGCGGATGCGAGCCGCCTTCTATAAATTTCACCAACTCACGTTTAAATTCCTTCAGTGTGAATTCAGAGTTTCTTCGACCACCCAACTTTGTCAAAAACTCTCTTTTTGTTTCAAAATCTACTTGAATAGTATTGTCAGAGTGACTTCCAAGCTGCATCTCTACAAATCTCTCAATCAGTCTCCCCATTGTTGGCGTGCTGAATTTCTGGGGAGAATTCTGGCATTCTGCGAGCATCATTGAAATCGTAAATGGGTTTGACGGCAAACCTGACGTCGCTAGCGTCCGACTAATAAACGAGTGCGCTCTGTCAATAAAAGCCTTGCTGTCAGCGAGCTTTGCGTCTAGTCCGCGCAAGAATTTAGTCACACTTCCAAGGTTTACACCTGTCATGTAAACAGCTTCGACACTTGACGGGCAATTAATGCTCCGCGTTGTGGTAGCGATAACCTTTAGTTGTTCGGCATTTTGCGAAAAAAGAACCTGACGTGTCTCGTCTGAAAGCAAATCTATATCGTCTACTAATAAAAACAGCCTGACATTTTTGACCAATTCTTCAATATCATGTGCCGAATAAAATCCGAGCTTTTTTGAAACGAGACTATAAATTGAAGTTATTTTTCCGTCTGCAAAATCATCCTTATGCAGTACAATGGGCACTGCTTGGGCTTCAGCTATTAGACATTCAATATGTTCCAATAAATATGTTTTCCCACTCAATTCCGGGGCCGTAACAAGAGCATGTTCATTTGAAAACAAAATATCCCCGATTGACACAGTGGCAGCGTTTCTTCGGAGTCCACTGTTTGTTTTCTGAATACCTGCGGCTGAACCGTAAGAATGCTTGGAAAAGGTCGGCTCCAAAAAGTGCTTCTTGGGGTGCAATTCACAGCCTAAAAGTTTAATTTTTTTAGGCGGTGGATTACGTTTATCTCTTACAAAGCTTGCCAAAGCACATTGTGGGATTTTCTTTAATAAATCAGGCGCGAATTTTTCAACTAAACTAAAAATTTGGGACGCTTTTTTCACTTGGATTTTCAAATTATCACCTGAGGCATTAAATTCTTTTTCTGCGTCTTCGGTAATATTTGATGAACACCACAGCTCAATATTGTCCAAACGGGCTTTGTTCTTTTGAACATCAAACTCATGCTTCATTGCACCTTCACATTCTTGTTTAATCTGCAATGCGGAAAGGTTCGACCCACTGCCAGCCCTCGTTACTTCCTTAGATTTCGCCTGAACGCCAATAATTCGTTGTCCAAAATCAGAGTTTACAACCAGAAGAAAATCCACACCTTTATCGTTTCTGCCGTGGATGTTGGAATACCATGCAAGAACATTTTCTTTTTCCATCTTGCGAAATAGGTGTTCAAGAACTTGGTCTCGGAAAAACACCTCTGTCAGTGAATTCAGCCAAAAAACGCCTGCGTCGGTTTCGGTCGGGGCCAAAACGTATTGCTTCGCAGTTTGGTTTGCCTTCTGAGATTTTGATTTGCTCATAAATTTCCCGTGGAGATTCAATTCTAAAAAAAATGTCATCAATTCAAAGAACAAAATGCTTTGAATAGAGGTTGCGTTGCTAAAATCGTGCCTTGATTATTCCAAACGTCAACCTTGTCCTATGATGGCGGGCGCAGTTGTACTCCCATTCAATGCCTGTTCCCTTTCGCCAGATTGCACGGTGCACAAAGGGCCTGCAAATTTTCGAGCGTTGTCGTTCCGCCTTTGGAAAACGGGATAATGTGGTCAATATGATGTTGTACCTTTTGCAGGTTGGCTCGGCATTTTGGGTCGGCGCAGCGATAACCGTGGCGTTCAAGAATGATTACACGCCAAGTCAGCGGAATTGAACGGGTGTACTCACGGACTCGTTTGCGGTCATAGACATTCGGCAAAGTGAATGGCAGCCGTCCACGTTTGGCAACTACGGCCCGACGCTCACCTGAATCCAGAGAGGTGGTGAACTGGTCAATCAGTGGTAGCAGAACTGGATGGACGGCTTTAATAAGGCTCACATATTTGGAGGACAATAAGTCCGGCAATTTGGAGAGATTTTTGGGGTAATCAAACACGAACTTAATGTCGAAAGCACGGTCAGACGAATTCCAAAAAAAATCGTTCGGGACGAGCTTCCGCAACTTGCGGTCTAGCATTGCAATAATCGCTTCACGTTCTCGATAGATACGAATGCGATTTAGCCAAAGATGGAAATAGCCATTTCGGGTTGCATTGGAACGCCCGTCATAACCAAGGCAATACTTGAAATGTTGACGATTCAGAACGTCAGTCTGATTGCAATCCCATACGTCGAACAGGAAGAGTGTCCGATAGCTGCCATGTGTTACAAATTGGCGATTGCAGCGCAACCGTTCACCGATTTCTGGCGGCAGCGATTCCTTCACCTGACGGAATAATTTGAGGGCATGGGGGGTGAGTTCTTCTTTTGTATGCATTGTTATGCCCTATCAGTACTATCGCCTCAGAACTCAGCCACGCCGTGGCCGTCCTGTCAACCGCGAAAGCGGTCGGCCCCAAGTCAGGGACAGGCCGGTTGGCAAGGTGGCGACAGAGTCGGTGTTGGGCATCATCGTTTGACAATTTGCATAACCTCTGCCGGTGCGACCGATTCACCCGGTGGAGGTTCTGGCAATGTGTCGAATGGTGGGTCAAGAAAATATGCTGAGCCGCACTTCGAGCACAACGCAGGATTGGATGAACAGGAACCTCGCCTGCCACTCTGATAAACGAATAACACTGGGCAACCACACGGACATATCCACGCGACATTATTGCCATCGGCGGCAACTAAAACGCGCTCGCCGCAAAACACAAATCTGCCTCCTTTGCTGAACGACCAACCCATAGTGTCAATGATACCTTTCTTTTAATCTGCGAAGAAATTTTCAGGCCACAAGAACTCAGGAAGATGTTGTCGAATCAACTCAGCAACCCAGTCATAACCCATAGCCTCAAGTTCCCGGAGGAAATATGGCCATGGCGGGATATTGCTTCTATGAACATCCACGGATGATGTTGACATGCCGCCACCTTGAGAAGTTGATAACCCTCCATATTGGGATGTTGAAAGACCACCATACTGAGAGGTCGAGAGTCCTCCGTGCTGTGATGTTGAAGCTCCTCCATATTGAGAAGTCGACATGCCTCCATATTGAGATGTGGACAGTCCGCCGCCTTGGCTCGTGCTCAGATTGCGAGGCCAAGTGCGCATGTTCGGAATTGTGGGCCTGCTCATAGTCGGTTAATGCTTTGAGTTTCTTTGCCTAACGTCCCAAACCTGCGCCACGTCCCGACCGACCACAAGCCGATTGTGATAGCGGCCCGTGTCAGAGTCTCAGCCAGCCGGGCAGGACTGGCCGTCGACCTTTAGCTCCAGTGTTCGGTATTAGACTACTTCATCGTCTTCTCTCGAAGCTCTTGGCGACCAAAACGCCGTAGCAGCGGTTACTGTTATGTAATCGTCGAATCGCTTCATGCGATAAATAGCCACGGCCATCGCAATCAAGCCAAAGACCAACAAACCAAACCAATTCAGGAAAGGGGCATGGGCGAAAAGCGCAATAATGCCAGCCAAGAAACATGAAAGCCCACTGCCACCGACCATCCGATTCCTGCCAGCAAACCAGTGGAGGTCTAACCCGCACGTCTGCTGATAAGCATATGCCTCTCTCGCCTCCAAGTTATGCGTCAAAAGCTCCTTCAGCGACTTGTAGGCGAACAGCTTCGCGGAGTATTCGCTCGTGCTCTTGCGAAAGAATCGGCGTCGTATGCCATACCTTACAGCTAACAAAAACAACTCGGAGAGAACGCTTCCAACAACGAAACAAACCGACAAAACAACCGCCACAATACTGACCGTAAGTAAAACCCCAACGGTTGTGCTATCTCCCGGCGCACTGGCATGGCTGCTCACTTGTTCAAACATCCAAATCCGACTCGGCTCAATGAGCAAGATGACTGCCGCGACGAAAATGATGCCGGGAATCAAAAACCCGGATAACGAAAAAAATGTCGGACGAAACTCCATAATCATACTAACTATTTACCACCCCAGAACTAACCACGCCGGAATCACTATACAACCGCGAAAGCGGACGGACAAGCGGTCAGCTGGCTCCAATGATATGTTATGCGGCAGAGTCATCCCAGAGCACAATGGCTTGTAAATACTGCGTGGTCTCTGTGCCTAATGAGTCAATACTACGCTCAACCGAAACTCCACCAATCGGTTCCCAGCCTTTATCCACCCTCTCTTGAACCTTGTCAATAAGTTCATAGAAGTCTTCTTTTCGTTCGATTGAGTACCCGCTTACTTTAGCTCTCATTGTTTTAGTTTTTTGTTTTGTGATGGTTTGATGGGGCCATAGCAACTCATTGCTCAATCGTGCCCTTGGGTGTGAAACTTTTTATGATTCCATCCGAGTCATATTCGGGTTTATACAAAATGATACGGTTGGTGACAGTGGCTTCACTCCCATCAAATCCAAATACTTTTGCGGTGCTGAGCGTCGATTGAAGCTGAGCAGCTAACGTATTGGCTATCGTCGTATTATCTGATTTGTCTGCAATCGAAGTCAGTTTCCACCCATCTGTAAAATTGAATGTGAAATCTGCCTTTGCTAAGAAGTTGTGTGTCGTTATTCGATAGGCCTTGGCCGGGTTGGGCAAATAAATCGGTGTGACCGTGATTTCTTGCTTCACTGTCTTGTTCGTCGACGTTGTCGTAATGGTGGCAGCGAAGTAAAGCTCTGGCTCAAAAATAATGTATCCATCTTTAGGGTGTGAACTTGCCCAATTGTCACCCTCGGATTTTGAAACAGGCGTTATATTGTACCAAGCGCAGCCAGTTACCGAATTCAGCCCGATGAGCGCAAAAAAAAGTAGGTAGTTTTTCACTGTAATGCCTTTTGAGTCATTTCCTGTGTGCCTGCCCGTTAAATGCATTGTCCGTTCCGTTGCAAAAAACGCAAGTGCGAATTTGTTACGTTATCGCTGGCCAGCCATTGCCCGGACAGTCGAGGCTGGGCCAGTGACCGGTGGCGCATCGGCGCGGGGTTAGTCGTTCCCGTATTCTTCTCCGAACTCACGCTCTCTGGCGTCATATTTCATAAATTCTTCTGGAAACCCACAAGCTTTAGTCTCATTTGTTCCGTAAAGGTGGAGACCACACCAAGGACATACGAATTCTTCCGTAACATATGTCAGTTCTATTAATTCAGTCATTGGGTCTTCCGGGTCTTGGTCAGCCGATACTTCCTCCTGCCATAGTGTGCCAGCCATCATTCCAGTCGTATCACAGGCCGGACATAAATGTTTTTCTATGCCGTTACCCATAAATTGGCGATGTTCTGGCCACTCCCAATATCGAAATTGTTTTGAGTCTTCTACAACATGAGCACGTTTCTTGGGGTCTTGATATTTCTTTTCAAATTCTTCCTTGCAACGACTGATGCGGTGTTTCAGCGCCCACTCCATTGCCTCTTCTGCTTTCTCAAGAATTTCAGCAGGCATCTTGGAATCTTCTGTTCCCAGCCATGATTCCAAGCTTTCATCTTGTATTTTTAAGACTACTTCAACTGCACCCCAAAATTCTCTCTCCCACGCTTCGGGCGACATCCCGGAAAATGGAGATTCACCGGAATGCAGTTCCGCATTTCTTCTTATCGCCATTTGTTCGCAAAACTTTTGGTGACGTGAGTCGAATGCCTTTTCGAGATGACTCAGCCGCTCGAAGAGTGTCTTTGCAGTTATTGTTCTTATATCAGGTGAAATCTGGCGACCACAGGCAGCAAACAAGGATTGGAAGTGTAATGGGTCTGCTACCAGCGCTGGGTGAATTTTCGCCAACGCTGCTTTGCCGAGCAGTTCAAGCGCGAGTGAAGCCCATAGTTGATATTCGTCGGTGTCCTTGGCAGCTTGGGCGCGAAACCCGCGACTGATGTAAGCTCGTGACTTGGAGTATAGCGCATCGCGCTCCAATGCGGGATTGGTCGTCGATTTCATCGTATCGATATTCTGAGGAGTTTTCTGTCCAAGTCGAGGCAAGTTGCGTGACCACGACCATGTAAAAGTCGCCAGTTATCAATGATGAGTACGTAGCCCGGTTCCCAGTGTACTTGTTGAATGTAGTTCGGCCAGTTATGCCGTGAAAAGACAATTAATGCCTCGACACCATCTGCTGTATTCGCTGTCATGCAACCGGGGTCGAAGCGCACAAACGGGCGCGAATTCGACAGGATGGTCGAGAAAAATGAATTTCGCCCATTAACAATCCGAAGCGGCGTGGTTTGAAGCAATGAGGTTTGCCGTTGATTTAAATTAAGCTGTCTCGTGTCCAGCAACATTGTGGGTCGACTGGCGCAACCGGGCGAAACGCATGCCAGCATGACGTAGTGACACGGAGTTGGCCAATGTGCCGTGTCGGTGTGAAGAGGAAACTCTCCAACAGAGTGAATCTTGCTGAGGGAATTTGGCTTTGCTGCTTCGGACTGCGTCGGCAAAAGAGTATCGCAAAGGTTGCCACCGGTACGAGTCACAGTTGGCACTCCAAGACGCGTAGCCACAGTGAGTAGTTGGTCGCGGAAATCTGATTCACAAGAGGGTAAGAGGTTAAACAATGTCCAACCACGTGCTGCCAGCACTGTCATGTCAATGGCGGGTTGCTCGACAAGCTGGTCTTCGGTGAAAGCGTTGATGCTCATCTATTATTCACTGAAGGATGTTAGTGGAGGAGCCTCATCCGGCTTAATTACTGAGTCGAAGGTAAAACTTACGTGGTTGGGTAAATTTACAAAACACCGAAGCTCAAGTTCCAAGTCGTGCTTTGCGTTTACTTTACCTAGGTCAACCAATTTGACCTCTATATTCTTGCTCTGTAATTGTTCAAACCGACGAATTAGAGGTTGTGCCTGCAAATCCAGTTCGCTGCTAAAAAATGCAGTTCCTGTCGGGTCTTCACCATTCAGCTTTTCTTTAAGTGTCGGACGTCCATATTGGAGGATTCGGGCGGTTTCATTCATCCCAGTGCCGTAGGCATTTCGATTTCCAGCAGCATCTACAATAAAGTCCACATCACCGACATGACACGCGAGCCTAATACCAAGAACTTTAGTGATGCTTTCCTTGCCATTCTTTCTTAACAATTTCTTTTGGTGGCAGTAAAAGCTGGACTGAATCGAAAACACCGACTGCAAAACGCGGCTGGTGACATTGGGTTTGAAAACGATAAAGCAACCATCACCGGTCGGGACTATCTGGTCGATATTTGGTTCTCGCGAAAATACGTCTTGCGAAAATTTTGCCAACTGAAGGCTCTCATAAAACATCGTCAGAATTGCGCTTTGTCCTCTGGTATCGAATGTAGAGTAATCAGCAACATCCACCAGAACAATGCCCCGTTTGGAAGGTCTGTAAAGTTTTTGCTGAATTTCAGGCGATGCCAGAAACGCATCGAGTTCTGGTGACTTGGCATATTTTAGCGCGTCTGCCAATACAAGCGGCTCTTCACCGAGACTCAAACCACGAACTACGGTAACAAGCGTGTGTCCGTCGTCATCTCGGATTTCTAACACTTTATGCCACTTCTTCGCGTTAGCTCGCGCATTTTCCAAACTGATTTGCTCTTTGGTCATTTCAATTTCCCTCCTCCTTTCTGATACGAATAGCTGTCGAACACAAAATCAGCAAAGGTTTCGCGCTAGCCTCGTTGACCTTAGCGCCGATGTCCGATGCTTCTGGCAGGTTGAGGCCACTATTTGCCCGGAATTGGTCGACGGCAGCGCAAAGCCATCTTTCCAGTGTATTGGTGGCGGTATCTTTTTCCGATGGAGCGACCCAGTTCATGCCTGCCCGTCAATCGTAGCCAAGCTGGGGGTCGAGGCAATCAAAAACCAAATGAGGACGTACGTTGATTTTTATTTGCCCGTTCTCAACAAATCCTCAACCGATACGCCAAGAGCTTTAGCAAGTTTAACAATCGTTTCTCGACCTGATAATTTTCCAGTCTTCTCCCAATAGGCCAAAGTGGATTGAGGAACGCCCGTAATCTTTGACAGTTCATCCTGTGACAATCCCTTTTTGCTCCGCAAATGATGAAGCCATGCACCGTAACGATTTCGACGCTCTTTAGGTTTTCGACCCATGAACGCCAATTATATTTATCAATTCATTGATATTGCATTTTTACCAATACATTGATAAAACAAAAAGCACGACCTCAAGTGTTAGGCCGAATCAAATTCTATGGGCGCGGAAGTTTATCTGAAGACGACCTGCAAAAATTGTGGCGGGGAGGTGGAGTTTTTGGAAGAGCAGGAAGGCTTGACCGTAATCTGCCCCCAGTGCAGTAAGGAATTATTTCTGTATCGCAGCGTTCATGCGGCTGGCGCGTCATTGCAAAATCAACAACCCGCATCGCAGCATAGTTCTAACGAGGCAAAATACCGCACTTTTTCAGAAGTTCCGTGGTTTCGCCGAGAGCCGGGGCCAATCACATTTCTTTTGGCGCTAATTTTTATGCCAATTTTGCTCGCAATTTGTATCGTAGCTTTGACGGGCGACATTTATCGGAATGCCTATGACCAAGACGGCAAACTTATCGTATGGGGAACAGGAAATAAGGTCGCCGCTGTTGTAATTTTGGTTATTGAATTCGTTATTTTCCCTTTTCTTTTCCACCAAATTGAAGGGGTTCGGTAATGCAGATGATACATGGGGATGCAGCAAACGATGAAAGTAGGCAACATACTTCAAGCTTCGTGCGACCACTGCAAACGTTACATTGATTTTCCTCAGTCAATGTGCGGTGAGCGAATAGCGTGCCCTGCGTGCGGCAAGCAAACATTTTTACCGTATGGAGCGCAGATTAATGCGGATGCCTATCACAAAACAGTTTGTAACAACTGTGGCATTCATGTTGAATATCCCGCCGCCTCAGAAGGCCAAACCGTCAACTGCCCTCAATGCGGCAAGTTTGTGAGCTTACGGCGAATCGGAAGAATTTCTCCATCACACATTTCAAATGAACGGCCACAAAGCTTAGAGCCAATCAGACCTCCACCCGGCAGTGGCCCAAAAAACACGGGAATGCCAGTCGAGCGACCAAATTACGCCGCGCCAACACCGCCTATGCAACGGTCTGGTCATCGTATGAGGGATGGACAGGATTTTTCAGACAGTCCGTGGTTAAAAGTTCCCAATCGAACGGAGGAAGAAAAGGTGGCATTTGCATCACGACCTTCAACGCCGGTTGAACAAAAAAAAGACAAGCGCACAGGATTTCCGTGGTTTTATGCGAACTTAGTGTTTCTTTTAGTCATGTGGTGGATTGGAGCCTATCGCTGGTCGGCTCATGATATTCGGTATCTCCGGGATAAAACAATTGGGTTCGTGGACGGACAACCGTATCGTGCGGCGATTGACGAGTATCTGCGGGCGAATGCCAATGACCCAAGCTCGGTTGAAATTGACAGCCTGACATCATATCCACCAAATCCAAATGGTTGCCGGTCTGTCAGTTGTAATTTCCGGGCAAAGAACAGTTTGGGGGCAGTTGTCTTGAACGATTGGGTTTTTGTGATAGATGCAAACAACAATGTCGTCAGTGCCCAAAATTACACGCAGTGATTTAATGCGCTTTGAATTCTTTTATTTTTGATGTAAGTTGTTGCTGACATCAGGAGCGCATGGCCCGAAGCGGCCATGCCACCAACCGGCTCTCGGAGAGCACGGTGGTTTCGAGTGAGTCGTGTGATTCGCTTGGATGTGAAGAGCGAGTGTCTCTTAACAAATTCTCCGAACGGCAAAGGCCGTCCTGATGGACTGGGCCATTTTTTTTGCCGGACATCCTGATGTGTTTGAAGAAAGCACATCACATGAATAATAATAAATCCGCTCGACGGCATCTACCCGATGCGGATGCAGTTATCAGGCAAGCCACATCACTTATTGAAAAAGGAGGTCTCTTCACCGTGTTGGGGGATAATAATGCGGCCCTAGCCTCTTATGACCGGGCCATTGAGACCTGCCGACCACTTAGCGGCAAGGTCGACAAGGTGGCGGTCTTACTGTCGCAGGCTCTCGACAACAAGGGCAGCGTGCTCTTGGATTTAGGAAGACCGGCTGACACGATTCTTGCCTTCGAGCAGGCGATTCATATTTACTCGGACAACGTCCGCGGAGAGGGTAATGACTATGACGCGCAGGAAATCGCAATCTCCATAATGAACTGCGGACGAGCCTACATGCTCCTCGGTCGATTCGATGAGGCCAAGGAATACTTGGAACGCGCGGTCACAGCGTTTGACGCCATCGGAAGCCCAGAAAATCTGGCTTTGGCGATAGTGAATTTAGGCGACTTGTATTTTCACCAAGGAGACTTGAAAGAATCCCTGACCATGCTCCAGCGGTCGGTCGAAATCTGGGAGAGTATTAGTCCCTTCTGGCCTGACACCCACAAATATGAATTCGCCTACGCGCTATTCGCAAAGGCTGACGTATTGTTTCGCTTGGGATTTTACGACGAAGCTCTTGAATCCCTTGGGCGGTGCGCCAAGATATTGGGTGCCATCGTGGAGATAACAAATCAAACCAGTGACAGGCATGATTTGGCCGACGCCATGGAACTGCGAGATAAAATTCTCGCTAAGGTGAATGGTTGATTAGGCTTAACTTTGCTTGTCGTATGGCAGCGGTCGGCGTAATTTCGCAGCATGTTCGCGTTGAAATGCAAACATTGTGGAAAAGAGTTTAGGGCCAAACAACCCACAAGATTATTCTGCTCTGATGACTGCCAAAAATTGGGGAAAAGGATTGCACGTTTTGGAAGCAAAAAACCCGCAAACTTTGATAACCTTCCCAATCACTCAACGATGGCGCGGCAAATTGTGCAAGAGGGCGACACATGGTAGGCCAGAGAGCTTTTAATTACCTTCAAGCGACACATTCACATGTCCAAATGGTATACAGTAGAATGCAAAAAATGTGGTGAGGAAATCCGTGTCCACGAGGATTGGGATGACCCACCACAATACTGTAAAGAATGCGCTTGGTACGAGGAGGATTGTGAGATTTGCGGGCAGTCGATGCGCATTCACCGCGATTGGGACAATCCGCCGCGCGTTCATAAGGAATGTCGTGAGGCCAAAGCCGCCCAGTGGTTTGAGCGTCCCTGTAAACAGTGCGCTCGCCCGATACGGATTCACCGTGATTGGGATGACCAGCCGGAGTATCATAAGGAGTGTGCGTGGTATGAGGTCGCCTGCGACATTTGCTCTCGCTCGCTACGTATTCACCGTGCATGGGACAACCCGCCGACCGCACATAAGGAGTGCATCGCTTCCAAAAAGGCACAGTGGTATGAACGCCCTTGTAAACAATGTGGCCGCCCAATACGGATTCACCGAGATTGGGACAATCCCCCGGAATATCACAAGGAGTGCGCTTGGCATGAGGTCGCCTGCGATATTTGCGGAAAAGCGCTGCCGATTCATCGTGGCTGGAACAATCCGCCACGTTCCCACAAGGAATGTTTCGAACACTATGCTCCGAAGAAGGTTTTTTGCTCACAGTGTGGCAAGCTCTTTCAGATTTCAACGGGGCTTCAACTCAAGTGCAAGAAGAACGGCTGGGATTTACCAACTCGGTGCGAGGAGTGCAAGCATGATGCTCTGCTAATCAAGGGTGCGATTGGCGCATTGAGAGACCAATTTCCGTTTGCACTTGAAGCCACAATTGAACAGCGGGGCATTATTTTCACAGATAAGGTCGCCATTGTCAGAAGCAGGAAAACCGGTGAAGTATTAGCGGAAGTGACAATGGACACAGAGGGAATTATTTTTACGAAGCGAGTTGCCAAGGCGGTTAATGTGAAGACGGGTAAGGAATTAAGTCGCACGCGCGAAGGTAAAGAGGGAATTATCTTCACGAAGCGCACTGCCGATACATACGACAGCAAGACCAGCAAGAAGACTCACCGGACAAAAATGGAAAGTAAGGGCATTTTTTTTCCGAAACATTTTGCAGCGACAACACGAACCGATGGCACTGGTGGAAAGACGGAAACCCGAGTTGAGGAGAGAGGCATCATCTTCAAAAAGAAAGTCATCAGAACGGACAAGAAAAAGTGAGATAAAAATGACTATCACTGTAATGCTACCCGGCCTACCGGGCCTGCCGCCTTGCGGCTCACAGAGGGGTCATGCTTCGGGAAAACGGCAACATTTTATGCCAGCCGGTTGAGCCATTTTCTTTAACCCAACATCTTCAGTGAGAATTTTGGCTCCCAAGTAAATAGCTATTCCAAGCACGTGCATGTCCCCAAATACATTCTCATAATTCGGGTTATCAAAATCTGCGCGGGTCACTTTGTCTTTCAAAAGCATCACTTCATACGATTTTCTTGCGGCAACCACTGACTTATTGAGATTTAATCTGCATCTGGGTAATAGCTCTTTTACTTCTGAAACGAGTTTGTCGACAATATGCTGCAGCGCGTCTAGCCGTGGCAAATCACACGCTTTCGACGACATTAAAAACTTGGAGTTATCCCCTGCGGTGGGCAATAAAAGAGCCATAAGGTCTGTCAAGATTTCATCCTTCTCAATCGTGTTGTTATACAAATGTTGCCTCTTCCCCCACAAAAATAACTCACTTTCACAGTTAAATGCGTCGTCAAATGTCTTCATGTCGAAGAGGTATCTAAATGGTTCATCAATTCTGTCTATCAACACACGACCTAAAGTTATTAGTGGGCCGACTTGAAAAATGTTGCCCAGTTTGCAGAGGTTTTCATCGAAAATCAGCTTCTTGGGGTATTGCAACTCGCGGCTCAAAGCAGCCGCTATGATAAACGCTTTTGAACAATGCTTTATCATTTCATCCTTGCGGGCTGAATTTGTGTCAATCACATACGCGTCACGATTCGTTATCTCAGAAAGCAGATTCTCTTTTTCCTTAATGTGCGGAATATGTCTCCCATAGTAGTCGAACATGCTGAAGGAGTGCTCAAGTGACTTGATGATGCGCTCCCTTTCAGTTGACCCTGTAGGGAATGCTTTTTCAACCTCAGCCCTACTCCACATAAATGGTGGCAGGAACCGGAGGGTGAAGTGGCTGAAGCTATTTCCTTCAAAATAGCCAGACGTTGGTTCGTTCCCTTGCTGTGAGCTTGTCGCAAACATGGCATGAACTTATATCGCTACATGAACCCTGCCAATCCATCGAATCTTTAGTGCGGCGAGCCAAGGGTTGCCCCCGACTTTGGGACGTCCACCAAATCTATTGGGTCGCGGGGCGGGTAAAAATGCTGAGCCAATCATTTCCCCAGCATCTTCCGTGCGGCATATGGGTAATGAAGCTCTCGATATTTTTGCCAGCTTGTTTCGAGCAACCAATATAGGCGACCTCCTGTGCCAATATCTCCATTTGGACATGTCACAACGTGGTCATCAATCTCATGGTTCAGGACTTGGAGCAACAGCATCGCATGTTTTATTCGAACGTAAAGCAGTAGAGCCTGTTGCCATGTTAATTCTGGGAATTGCCCTATGCGTGCGTATTGTGAAACTGCCTTGGTGATTTGTGCGTTCTCCTCTTTGTCCCTGTCGAAGAAAAATTCTGTTAACGACTCTGGATTGTAAATTCCACCCACTATTTGAGAATGAAAGGGGTGGCGTTCAAAATGTTTATGCAAGCCCACCAAGATGGGCACCACATCATCCCAATTTGAAGTCGAAGTCGCCATATATAAAATTGCCTGAGCAGTTTCGGGGGGAAGATTAGGTTGGTCAAGACGCTGATGCAAATGGCATTTTCCGCTATGGGCATCATAGTCAAATGTCTTCACGATGCGCCTTATTGACCATGAGTCAGTTACGATGGAGAATATGGTATGAGTAAAGATGACGAAGATTTAAAGAAATCGCGGGATGGGTTGGACGCGGCAAGAAAGGCACCAAAACCGAATAACGAACAACTTCACGCGCATGTTGTCGATGTAATAGCCAAAATGCGGAAATCCTCGCAAAAGACTGCCCAATACTTTGAGGAAAGGTTGAAGAAATTAACCGAGCCGAAATAATTACAAGTTCCGTAGCTCTTTCACCAATATCCTGACTGGAATGCAGACCCCAAGCAGGAGAATGATAGCCCCAAGGATTGCAGGGCGGCCAACGTGCTTCAGCAGCAGGCAGGCCAAACCAATCATCATAATTATCGCCTCGAAGCAAATTTCAATCCTTTTATCCGATGAATTTTCTCGTCTTGCCATTCGATTACCAACACCAATTCCATGAAATTGTTTCGGGTAAAACTACCTGCCCACATAAGCCAACGCTCGACCAATAACCCAGCCTACGAAACCGAAAATAGCCGCCCAAAATACTATCACCAAGGTAACGCCAATCACGCCAAGTTGTTTAAATTTTTCTGGCGGTTCTTGCATGATGTGAAGTGCATAAAAGAAACCTCCAATACCAGCAACGATAAAGCCTTTTCTTCCAGATTTTATCGCAGCCTGTTTTAATTTAATCTCCTGCCGCTTCCTCTCATCCTCTTTCTGGTATGCCGCTCTAAGTCCTTTGGATTCTGCCTCAAGGATTGGAATTTCGACATCCCTATAAAACTCTTCAGCTTTTCGACCTACGTCAATTTCGCCACATTTTGGACATGTTTGAGCGTTGATAGAAACCTTTTGGCCACAGCTTGGGCAATTGTAGAGCATAAATTATGTATGCGTTGCGCCTCTTATGACCAAAAGCTGAGCCACTGCAGGACAAACAGCAAGCACAAAGGCCCGGCACTGCGGCCTCTGGCTGGGCTGCGCACGGGGGCGTATTTACTTTGACAGCCGCGCAGAATTCTGGGAAATAGCTATTGAACCCGGAAGCAAGTCTCCATCTTTATCAAATAATGAAACATATGTCTCGTCTGGCGGCTGCTCTTGCACTACTCCTGACCGTTAGCCTGACACCCTCCGCACTCGCCCAAGGCACGGCGTTCCAATATCAGGGGCAACTTATCTGCAGTGGCGCGCCTGCCAATGGCAGTTACGACATACAGTTCACCTTGTACGCTACGAACATGACTGGCGTTACCGTCGCCGGGCCGGTCACCAATTCTGCCACGGCGGTAAGTAATGGCCTGTTCTCCACCACCATTGACCTCGGGCCGGGTGTATTCACGGGTAGCAATTGCTGGTTGGAAATTGCGGTCAGCACCAACGGCGCAAACGCCTTCAGCACCCTCGCCCCGCGCCAGAAAATAATGCCAGTGCCCTTTGCCATTTTTGCGAACACGGCCAGCAATCTTGTGGGGACTGTGAGCGCGAGTCAGTTGAGCGGCGGCATCCCGGCAACAAATATCATCGGCACCATCCCACTGGCGCAACTGCCCGCAACCGTCATCACCAACGGGGCGAGCGGCGTGAATATCTCCGGCACCTTTACTGGCGACGGCACTGGTTTGACTAATGTGAATGCTACAACGCTGGCCATTCCACTTGGCATGGCGCTCATCCCGGCAGGGGCGTTCACTATGGGTGACAATTTGGACGGCGAAAGCGATGCCATTCCGACAAACGTATATGTGTCGGCATTTTACATGGATGTGAATCTGGTGAGCTACAGTCTATGGCTCTCGGTATATTATTGGGCCACGAGCCAAGAAGGATATGGTTTCGATAATGCTGGCTTGGGCAGGGCCGTGAATTATCCAGTTATTAACGTAGATTGGTATGATTGTGTAAAGTGGTGCAATGCGCGCTCGCAGCACACGGGTTTGACGCCAGTGTATTACATGGATGCCGGTTTTACACAGGTTTATACGAATGGGGATGTAACGCCGTATGTGAATTGGTCTGCTAACGGTTATCGGTTGCCGACAGAAGCGGAATGGGAGAAAGCCGCGCGAGGTGAATTGAGCGGGCAGCGGTTTCCGTGGGGGAACTACATCAGCGAAAGTCTGGCCAACTACTACGGAAATACCACCGTCTTTAGTAGCTACGATTTGGGGCCATACAATGGCTTCAATACAAATTTTAGTACCGCAGGCAGTTACGTTTCGAGTCCAGTGGGATATTTTGCGCCGAATGGTTATGGACTATACGACATGGCTGGCAATGAAATGGAGTGGTGTTGGGATTGGTATGGGACGCCGTACGGTCAACCAACCACTAATAATCCAACCGGCCCTGCCTCTGGGAGCGAACGTGTATTTCGCGGTGGCTTTTGGGCCTCCGGCGTAGACACCCAAAACATTTACAATAGTCCGCATTCCGCAAATCGCTACGAATGGAACCCATCGTCCATCAATTACAGTGGTCAGGAATGGTGGAGCGGGTTTCGATGTATGAGGGGGCATTAGCCTACCATGGCCTTTGGGCAGTTATGCTCCGATGAACACACGTCTCGTGTCCCACACCTCCATCCCATAAAACGGTCTCTGGCCAAGTCCAAGACCCAGCCTGAGTCCGTAGGCCGTGGCCGGGCCGACGTGAGGGGAGGGCACTTCCATCCCCCTTGGGCCGTTCCGGCTCGCCAGAGGGCAGGCCAATGAGGAAAATCACGCATTAATCGGCGTCAAAAACAATATCACCAAGCACCGACCCGACCATGACCAGCAGGTCTAGCACTGGTGCGCTAACCGGCCTGCCGGGCCGCTGGGGGGATTTGCCTTGGCTACCGGGCCTTTTTTAGGACAAATTCTTAATGGGCAGTAGGCACACCATGGTTGAGTGAAACGAAATGGACGTTACACAGTTATCAACTGCTGACCAAGTTGAGTACTCAGTCGAGCAAAATTCTCGCTTTCAATTTGGTCTGGCGTTCTAGCGTCGACTGCTCCTTTCAAAGGAAATCTACCGAACGTAACCGGAACATTTAGTGAACGAGTAGTGACGACGAATAGCCGCCCATCGGCGCTGCGTTCATCTCTCCATCGCCGCCACTCATCTGGTGCAGCTGCAGCACCGGGGTCACGTGGACAACGAAGTTTGGTATGGTCGGCAACAACAATTAAGACGTTTGCTGCCTTCATCACCGCCGCCTTAATGGCCTTGGCATCCTCGCCGCGTCCGCACGGGCCAAGGTCAGCGTCAAGAGCAGTGACTGCAAGGATACAGGTGCTACGCCCACAATGTTGCTCAATCCACGCCTCTGTTTCTCTGCCAAAATTACCGCAATACTTGTAGCTAAATTCTCCCGGCGCGCTGTGGATACTGACTTTTTCGGGAGCACCCTCTTCACAAAGTACCTGCATTGGCACGTCCAAATTATTTGTCCAGACTCGAAGTGTTTCATCACCTTCCTTAATCCATCTTTGCAGGTATTTGCAGAAGACGAATGATGCACTACTACCATCAGAAACGTATAATGGATTATGTGGATGTTGTCCCTGCCGCCAAAGAATCCGCTGTACAATTGCATCTGCGACACGCTTCTTCTCAAGTTCTAAATCAGCAACGCGTTGTCCATATTGGCTTTCGGACTTCATGTGGAATTCTTTTGTGCGCATAGTGTATGTCCTTTCTGAATTATTCGTTGAAATGGTTTACATAAGTTCGCCTACCAGCGAAGTATATATTATCTTCCACCTCCTGTCCATAAAATTTTATAATGAGCGGCATTTTTGGATGAGTCCGAAATAAATTGCGAAAAATTTCTACGTCCCCGCTTCGCCAGTTCCGACTCGTCCTAGGCTCGGCCAGCGCCGAAAACTACTCATTAGTCACCAGTTCGGGCTGAGTGTAACGCTTAATGAGCCGCCCGGCCCATGCCAGACTCTTGGCGAAAGCGTAGACTCGCAAATACCCACCGCCATTGTCCTCGGCCACCAACCGGGCATCGTTGCGCTGGCCCAGCTTGCGGGCGAAGGCCGGGAGTCGAGTCTGCACCCATGTAACGCCCGGCCAAGGCTGCCAAGCGCAAAGCGAATGGGGAGCGGAGTTACTTCCAAATTAATTGTGAATATGTTATAAAAAGAATATTGCGCTAAATTTGTTTTTGGGTTAATTGGCCTTGGCTGGGCTAAGAAAAAAAATCAAGTGATTTACAATTTATGCACAAACTATTCATCGAGCTTAGGCAGAATTGGACTATTATCACGTCGCTTTTCGCTATTAGTCTTGGTTTTGTCGTTTGGTTGTTGCGCCAATGGCATTTGAGGCGCGCACGCGTTCATCGCTGGCCCTTCATCAAGCTTAGCTACATGAGCACGATTGACGATGAGAAAAAGATGGGCTTAGTGCAAAACGTAAAATCTAAGTTAAGACCAGAATGTAATATAAAATATTTGTTTGTTTTAGCCGATTACGGTTGTGGCAAAAGCTATTTTTTGCATTACTTGCATTATTGGCTTTTGCGCCGACAATGGTGGCTCGGCCTTAAGCCGCGCTTAGTCAAGCTTGCGACTCAAGATTTAGAGACACACCTGCAAAATGTGCCTATTCAAGAACAGGCATCAACAATTTTACTCCTCGATGGTCTCGATGAAGATAAAAAAGCGATGTTAAATGTTCATGAACGGTTCAATGAAATTGTAACAAGAACACAAAACTTTGCCAAAATAGTAATTACCTCGCGACTCAACTTCTGGGGCGATTACCATCCTGAAAAGGCAAAAGTTTTCGTTGAGAATTTCGAGCAATCAAAAGCATTTTTTCATATCTGTCCCTTATCTGACAAAGAAATCAAGAGTTATTTGTTTCGGAAATTCTTTTATATGCCTTGGGTGGCAGAGAGAATTTGGCAGCAAATTTGCGCAAACGAAAGTTTTCGAGATTTGGCGTCACGGCCCTTATTGCTTTCCTACATGACTCCAGAAATATTAGATAAAATTCTGCCGTCCAACGCGGAAAGCATCGTGGCTGAACCGCTTAAAAATATGAAGCGTAAGTTTTTTGATGTAATAACTGAAAGGAATTATAAGCGTAAAGATTGCTATTTCTTTAGAGATTTTGATTCGTTTAACCGTATAATGATGGTAATTGCCAAAGATTTAACCATTGAGTCAAGAATAATTCCGTTTGCTAAGTTTTATGAATATTATCAAGAAATACGTTCTAAATATGACCTGAAAGAAGATTTTAATAAGGATTACATAAAAGCTTTAGAGCAGGAGGAAAAGGCAGTAAAACATCGGTCTCTTCTTGCCAAGGATTCTAGTAGCATAAGCTTTTCACATCGGTCTATATCTGAATACTATACTGCATTGTACATCGAGCATTATTTATTGGCCAAGAATAGATACTATAATTTTCCAGAAATTCCTACGAAAGAGGTGGGTGATTTAATTTGCTTTGAACGGGGTGGCTTTCGCTTCATTGCTGGTGGAATGCTTGTTACTGGGAAATCGCTCACCCCATCAACGAAGCGAGTTTCGCCTTTTTTTATTAAGACTCGCCCTGTTTCTTACACTGAATTTGAGGAGTATACAAACGATAAGAATCTTCCGCGTCGAATGCGACCAATTGATTCTCACGCAACACCCGAATCGACCGTCAATGATACTTGGAAAGAGGCGAAGGCTTATTTTGGAGCATATTTAGGAGACAAGAAGCCTCCATATTTGAAGGACTCGGCGCAAAACCTGCAATTGGCCGCACCAATTATCAATGTTACTTGGCATGAGGCGAAAGCTTACTGTGACTGGTTGGCATTGCGGTTAAACAAATCATTTCGGCTTCCTACTGAAGACGAATGGGAGATTACGTGTCGTGGGGGGGCTAGAGACGATTTCATACGGATGATAGATGGAAGGAGTTCCGATGCATATTTGGACGCTAACACTCCGAATTTTTTGGGGGTTTACGGTTTCGATGGCAATAATTGGGAATGGTGCGAAGACTTCTACGATGGCACCAAACTTTTTAGAAGCGGTAGGGGTGGTGGCGGTTTAAATGACGCATATGGATATGGAGGCCGCAGAGGAATACCTGCTGATGCAGGAAATGATAATATTCGATTCAGAATAGTCTACAGCATTACTGATAATCTGTGAAAATTGTCATTAGGCTGTCCGCACAATATATTTGTGGCAAACTCATGTGTCGCCAATTGTTAAGTATATATTGAACTTTAGGCCGCCAGAGACCATTGCGGATGGTCTGTCGGCTGGGGCAACATGCCAGTTTGTGTCGCGGTTATCTCTGATTATTTGTAGCCCACGTGGTGTGTCTCGGTGTCACTGTCATCTGTCTCCCCTATAAGGGGAGAGACAGTTATAACAGCACATGCCCAAAACTGGTTTTGATATGAATTTGACAGTTTTGACACCTATGGTGTGGGTTTCCATTTCCCGTTTTCCTTTTGAATACGACCCCCATCCTGCAAATCGCGTCGTTTGCGGTGAAAAGTGGATTCCGAAATTTGGAGTTTTATTTTTGCACATTCCAACCACTCACGAGTGGCAAGTCCATCTGTTGGTAGCAGAGATATGATTTCCTCGGTGTCATGCTCCTCAGGTCGTCCCCCTTGGTCGACTTCATCTGGACACATTTCCCGCCAGTAAATCAGACCATCTTCCTTGGACTGTGCTAGGAGCTTGCAATACGATTTTTCGCCATACGCATCTCTCCAGCGTAGCCGATTACCCCGCTTTCCAGCCTGTAGCACACACGTATTGTGGTCTTTCCTTTGCAAGAACAAAGAGGCGCGCGCCCAGTTGGCCCATTCGGCAGAGCCGGAACCAACATATGAAAAGTCCGTTGTGGCTGTAGACTTGGCCTTCCTGCCCGAAGGTTTGTTTGTATGATGGACAATAACGCATCCACAGTCATGCTTGCGCAATAGCGGATTCAAATGCTTGCGGAGAAATATGCCGACATCTTTTTGCGAATTTGTGTCGCCATCCAGATAGGCTAAAGCCGGGTCAATCCAGAGCTGGTCTGGCTTATGTATTTTAAGAAGAGGTGCGACGGCTTTTATAAAAAATTCCCCACCGCTCAGGTCGTCGACCCGAATGACTAACACATTTTCACGAGCCAGTTTCATTTCTTCGGACGTCAGTTTTAGTCCGGCACAAATGCCATCGCGAAATTCAGCCAAATCACCATCATCATTTTCGGCTTGGATTGATAGTGATTTAAGCGGGCGTACCGGCTCGATTCCAAAGCAAGGCTTGCCAATGCCCCACAAAATCATGAACTGCATGGCCAAAGTGGACTTGCCAAGACCCGTAGTGCCGTTAATGGTCATACCCCCTCCGCGACTAAGATACCGGGGGCGGAGTAATTCTGAAGGGTCATCGTCTTCTGGCCGTTTAAGGTCGAACAGGCTGCGGGCAGTGATAGATGCAGGCTCGGAGTCGGCAGCTATCGTTGGCGTCGGGTTTGACCATCCGTTCTGCGATAAGTCTGGCAACGGTGGCAAGCCTAGGTCGGGCGGGTCGCACAATTCGATGGTGTTTTGGATGTCGGTCTGTGTGTTAGGTTGCATGGTAGTTCCTTTCTTATCTGATTTTGTTGTTAAAAAAATAAACTGTCTGCAGTTGGCCGTTGTCCCGTCGGCCATCGGGCATCCGGGCAAATTGTGAACGTGTCCATGTGGCTTTGTCCGCACCGAGGCTCACGGCGTATTGAAAAAACTTCCCGACCATCACGCTCGGCTGGCCGTGAACATAAAACCAACCGTGCAGACTTTTCCCACCGCTATAAACCACACAGGCTAAGGGCATATAATTTGTTAAATGAATCAACAAAGCCGCGTGTTCATCCAACATTCCAGTATCAAATTCCACCACGAGGAACCGCCGTGCCCCAGTATTACTGAGCGTATGTTTTGATTCCTTGCCATCTTGTGTCAGACCGGCGACTGCCGACATTGGCGACGGTACGATAAATTGCAGCCCTGATAATTCGCCGCGCCAGTCATCACGTGACTTGGTGTTAAAATCATATTTGGATTTCCCGCAACACAGCAAAGGGTTGTCTGGGAAAAGCCGGTCGATAATTTGTTCTGAATGCTGCTCATTGTCATCGAAGCGGACAGGGGCAGCTTCCCATAAATCATGCAATCCATCCTCATCGGCAATAATTGCCTCGCGTAGTTCTTGATTTACGGCAGGCCACCTTGAAGACGCCGGGATTATCGCGGCAACTTTGTTGTGCAATTTGAAATTGGCACTTGTGAATTCAGGCAATGGCCCGGTGCGCTGATACGCGCAAAGTAATTTATGGCGCAACTGTGACTCACCCCACGGCGGCTGACACCGGCTATTATATTCAAGCAACAGAGGCCATGCCTCCTCCCATGACAGCCCAAACTCTACGAGCCGACATGTCACGGCCAAGGTCGTGTCGTGGCCGCCAGTGCCAGAGATGGCTGGCGGCAGCTTGTCGAGGTAGGCGGAGACTCGGGAAATTGAAGTGCATGTCATATATTACACATCGATTGCCGGTTGTTGGGCTGTATTTTGGCCTTCAGGAGTTCCATCGGCAATCCGTCGTCCGTTTCTGGTTTTCCAGTTGTCCCCAACTGCCGCCGTAGCGCGGTGAAGCCATTGGATGTCATTGCAGCAAGTCTCGATTTCAAGCGTGGGAAAAAATTTGACAGAATTCTGGGCAACATTGCCCAAAGGCTTCAAAAGTCGGTGCTTAACGAGGACGGGAATTGAATGCGCGGGAAACCCTAATACCATTGCAGCTTGCTCTTGGTTGAGCCGAGCTGGAAGCCGGAGCGGAATCTGTGGGAAGTAACCAGATGAAGCATCTTGTCGACGCTGTGGTGAATTCTGGCCGTGATAAGGTGAAACTGAATTTATAACGGATAATCCGACATTCTTTTGATTTTGCATTGATTGTTTTCGGTTGTGAAACACATGCCACCAGACCCCTCGTTGATGTAGGCACATTGCACATAACCCGACCCATACACTGGGCCACAGGATGCCATCCGCCTTATAGGCAGAATTCTTAATGTATTTCTTATTTTCATCTTATTACTAAGATGGCACTACCGTATCAGGAGGAGAAACTCATGTCAATCATAAACTACTAATATAGAGATACTTGACAAACCAAAGGCCGTTGGTATATCTGCCCTAATCCTATCTCCTTGGTTATCAAGGAATAATTGATAACTCTAGATTTTCCGGCTTAAAATTGGTCGAACTTTCCACGTTATCTACACCAAGGTTTTCGATGGTTTCCCCGGTTCCGCCCAACGGCTTGGGTTCGTCGGTCATCGAGATTATCTTGTTTTTCATGGTTTTCTCATAATCTTCCAGTGGGGGTAATTGAACAGGCGCATTTTTCGCATAGGCTCGATGCACCGCGCTGGATTTATGTCCCAAGGCCAATTGTGCGTACCTTTCGGGATAGCCGCATGTTTTAGCACGCTCTGCCCACCCGTAGCGGTAACTGTGCAGTGACACACCCGAGACACCCGTTCTGGTGCGACGCCGGGAAAAAGCCTTCCCCCGCGTAGATTCCGTCCATTTGGAGACTTGGGGAAAAAGACAACCGGTTTTTGGCCGAGATTTGAGAATCTTTGCCACGGAATCGCCAAATCGGATGGCAGATTGGTTGCCGTTCTTATCGCGGTCATAACAAATGGTTCGGTTCGTCCAATCAATATCTTCGGCGCGAAGCGTCGCCACGTCGGTCTGCGAACCGCCCAAATGCCAGAGCAATTCATAGCAGTCGCGAAGCTCCGGGTTGCTTTCATCGGCTACGATTTTCCGATGCTCTTCAGCGGTGATGCCGCGTTTTTCCTTGAATTCAACCTTGGGCCAGAGCTTTTTAGGCAGCACCGGCCACGGCAACCAGCCCATGCCAACGGCGAAATTTTGAAGCCGCCGAAGGAATATATTTGTGCATACCGTCCCTTTTTTTAATACGGCAAGGAAATGTTCCGGGCGCGTTTCGAGAATGGGGAGGTTTCGTAGAGGAGCGAACGCTTTCTGCTGCATCGCCCGAACCCATCGGACTTGGGTCGGGCCTTCTTTGGTTTTCGCCCCTTCATCCATGACGGATTGCCATGTGCGCGTGGCAATTTGTGAATCGTTGGCCGCCATGTAGGCGCGGGCGATTTGCAGATTGATGGCTGGTTGATATTCAGCCTCGTTCTTGGCGTGAATCAGGCGCAGGGCGTCAGTTTTGCTTGTAGTGCGAAGGCAGGTTTGTTTGTTGGAAACGATGTCCTCGCAATAATAATTGGCCCGTCCCCTGCGTTTGATGAGCAGATAGCGTTTGCGCATAATATATTTTGTTATGCGTATCATAAATCCGCCCAGAATTTACCGTTAGTGAGCAGTGGGCGGCATAAGGTCAGGAATGCCGAATTGTGGCGGAGTTGTCATTTCAGCCACGAAAAACTGACATTTTACCTGACATTTTACCGTCCAACCCTCACAACCCATTGAAGTTGCTTCACTTAGAAGTGGAGCCAATGGCCGGGATTGAACCGGCGACCGACGGTTTACGAAACCGTTGCTCTACCACTGAGCTACATTGGCGTCCTGCCCGGGTGGCAGCCTCCAAAATTGTCCCGCTGCCGACCCAGCGCCGCATAATTTGGCCGCCTTCGCACTCATCGGCAAGTTAATTCCTGTTCTTACTGGTTCTGTTCAGGTGATCTTTCAATATTTTACGCCTTGCACGAATTGGGTGAAAGCTTGTTTCTGCGCGGCGACGACTTTGGGGTCGCCCATCAATTTATAGAACCAGGTGCTGGACGATTCCGTGACGATGACGCCGATGATCTCCGAGGGCTGGCTGGTGCGGGCGTCCATGCCGGTGAGATCCACGAGTTGGGCCTGGCCGGCGGCGACGGTCAACGGGGTCGTCGCGAGACTGTCCTTGGGTTGCAGGCCGATCTGTCCGCGCCAACGATTCACGTTGGGCGCTACCCCGCCGCCGGTGCCGGCGGAAGAGCTGACATTGACGGCGGCGGTCGCGCCGCCATCGGCGGTGATGATGAATTTTCCGACAAGAAACTGGCCGCCGGAAACTTCTGTCCAATCAGCGGGGACCTGCCAGGTAGGCTGGCCGGCGTGATTGATGGGGCCGGCGGAGGATGAATCCATGGCGCCGATCTCAGGATGGCCCGGGGGAAGTTGGGCTGATGACTGATCCGCCTGGCCGACCTCGGGATGGCCGGGAGGCAACTGGGCTGTGGGCATTTGGGACGTCGTGAGCTGGGCCGGCGCGACATTCGCAACGAACGCCAGCGAGTTGAGGAACACAAGGAAATTTGTTTTCTGTTGCTCAACCAGATCAGGGTCGCCGGTCATCTTGAAAAACCAGGCATTGCCGTCGGCGCGATGCTGGATGACGCCCAGGATCCGGCTGGTGGCGCCGCCGATATCGTAGAGGGTTGCGGGCTGGCCACCGGCCTGGACACTTTCTGCCGAGCTTAGGATCTGTTCATCCGGCGTCGGCGTGAGCCCCACCTGACCGCGCCAACGATTGACATTGGGCGCATCGCCACCGGCCATGCCGGGCAGGGGAACGATGCTGACATCGGCGGTTTTTCCATCGGGACCGCTGACTTTGAATGACGCCACGCGCATTTCGCTGGGCGTTACGGAAGTCCAGCCCGGGGGCGTCGACCAGGTGAGCGGCGCGGAGGATTGATCCTCAGAAGCCGCGGGCAGGGAACCCGGCGGCAGGGACGCGATGGCGGGCGCGCCGGTTGAATTGGTCGGCGGCATCTGTGCCAGCGGCGGCGGCGTTTGGTCCTGGTCGGAGGAGACGCTATAGACTTGCACATTTTCGCGGTGGCAACCGGCGGCTGACAGCACCAGAGGCAGCAGCAGGAGCCCGACAATTTTGGAATATTCGCTATTATTCATATTTGTTTAGAGTGCAAATACGGTGAAACGTTCCAGCACTCGCTTATTTCCGTCAACTCGAGCGGAGATGTTATGGTTTCACAACCCTGTTTGTCCATTTGTTCAAGCACAATCATATTGTTTATTAAGGTGAAGATAATTTTCGGACACGATATTCATCACCGTGAAAAGCTTGCAGATTAGGGCGGGACGGTTACTTTGCCCGCATGAATCTTGAGGATCATTTGGGCGATATCATTCGAAAGGCGCGCGCGATGAACAATGTCTCAGCCGCAACGGCAGGCGCAGCTGCGGGTATGTCTGAAGGCGAATTGTCAGCCCTGGAGGAAAGCGGCAGGGTGGTCGGGAAAATTGATTTTGCCGCCCTGGGGAAAACCATCGGATTAGATCCAAAAAAGCTTGAGGCCATCGCCAACGGATGGCTGCCGGCGCCGGCGGACCTGGGCCTTTGGCGCGAGATCCGGATGTTCATCTCGGCGGATGAAGGGTTGACGGTGAATTGTTATCTGATCTGGGACGAGGTCACGCGCGATGCGGCGTTGTTCGATACCGGCCTGGATCCCCAGCCGCTCCTTGCCTGTATCTCCGAAAATCGCCTTCAACTCCGGCATATCTTCATCACCCATTCGCATTGGGACCATGTGGAGGCGCTGCCAAAAATTCGGGAGGCGTGGCCGAAAGCGCGGGTCCATACCAGTTCAAAAAACGCCCCGGTGGACCAACGGAACAAATCCAGTGAAATCGTCCATCTCGGCGGCTTGCGCGTGACGCACCGTGAAACCCCCGGGCACGCGGAGGATGGGGTGACGTATCTCATCGGGAACTGGCAGGAGGACGCGCCACATGTGGCGATCGTCGGCGACACGATTTTTTCCGGCTCGATGGGGAAGGGGAACCAATCCTGGGAATTGGCGCGGCAAACGATCCGCGAGCAGATATTGTCATTGCCCCCGACGACCCTGCTTTGCCCCGGACACGGGCCACTGACGACGGTGGCCGAGGAAAAGGCGCACAATCCATTTTTCTAAAGCATGACGTCTCAGCCGGAAGATTCCCGCAAATGTTTCGGTTGGTGGCTTCTGGCATTGTTTTTGGTGGCGTTGGGAGGACAACTTTGGGTGGCCTGGCTCTACGGCTCACCGGTTCCGATCTGGGATCAATGGGATGAGGCGTATTCGGTTTTCAAACCCTGGCTGGAGGGCCATCTGACGTGGAGCCAGTTGATTGCCCCCGACAACAATCACCGGATTCTTATGACCCGGCTGCTTGATTTGGGCCTGATCCAATTGAACGGCCGCTGGGACCCCATGCTGCAGATGACCGTCAACGCCGTGATCCACGCAGTCTTTGCCTGTGCGCTGGCGTTTTGCCTGTGGCGTTTATGGGAGCGAAAAAACGGATGGCTCATCTGTTTTCTGTTGATGCCATTTTTCGCGCTGCCGTACGCGGGAGAAAATGCCATCTGGGGAATCGATTCGCAGTGGTATTTGTTAGACCTGTTCGCCTTGCTGACCATGGTGGGATTGGGATTCGCCAGGCCCGGCAGTTGGCGATGGTGGCTGGGAGCGGCTTCGGCCATCCTGGGCTTCTTCACGATGGCCACCGGTCTGCTGGCGCCTCTGGCCGCAGGCGGGCTGGTGCTTTTGCGGGTAATCAAACGCCGCAAGATGGAAAAGGAAAACGGAATCGGGTTATGCGTGTGCCTGCTATTGGCCGGGTTCGGTGCGTTTACGATTGCCGTGGCGAAGGACAATGGCCCCACGCAAGCGATGCAGGCGCATTCCTTCGCGGAATTTACCACCACCTTGTCCCATTTTATGGCGTGGCCATTTCCCGACCTCACGATCATGGCGTGTTTAGTCGCTTTGCCGCCTGCCTTGCTGCTCATCGTTTATCTCCGTCCAAATTTTCAAGAGTTGCGAATCGCCGAATTCCTGCTCGTGCTCGCGCTATGGAGCGCGCTGCAATCGGTCGCCATCGCCTATGGACGCGCGAACGCCGATCTCTACCTTTCCGTCGCCAGCCGTTACATGGATGTCTGCAATGTGTTCGTCATCGCCAGCGTCTTCGCCGCGGTGCTGTTGGGAGGCGTTTGGGAAAGTGAACGGCTTCCGGTCTGGGGCGGCCTGTTGGTCCCGCTCATTTTTTTTGGGATTATTTTCTTTGGCCTGTGCCGGATTTCCGAACGCGTGGTGGAGGATGTTTTGGTGGTGACCCGCGAATGGAACCTGATCGCCGGGGAACGTATCCAAACCTACATGACCACCGGCAACCAAAAGGACCTGTTCGATCCCCCGACCATCCAGCCCGATCCGCGAAAGGCCTTGCGCCTGTTGCGCGACCCGGATTTGCCGGCCATCCTGCCCGTCGCCTGCTTTGCCCCGGCGAACGCGCCCGCGCCGGGCCGCTTCAGCGCCCTGTCGCAATGGCTGTTAAGCCATTCCATCGCCATCTTAATGAGTGGATTGATAATGTTCATCAGCCTTTGCGGATGCGGTCTGGCGCGCGGAGCGCCGGCCTTTAAGTCACAGATGCCGGCGGGAACGGTTGCGTTACTGGCTGGCCTGGTGGCCTTGGGATTTATTTGGTCAAACCGTTCGTTGCAACGCCAGGCCGTCGAGTATGATTTACAAAAACAGATTACGGCCTATTTCAACGCTGTCCATCGCCCTGACCGCGCGGCCATTCATGAAAAAAAGGCGGAAAAGCTCAAACTAGGGGAATAATCTAATGGTTCCTTTGAAATACTAATTCCGTGTTGGCTATAACGAGTTGCTAGGTGGCATTTGTGGCATTACTCAACAGTTTTTCCATCCGACGAACTTGAATCAGACCAACAACTGATCCAACGCTAACAAGCAAAAGCGTGCCGAGAGCGATGCAACAAAGGACTGTCGCAGTAGTGCCTGTCGCGTAACTGGCAGAAACATAAATCGAGGCCGTTTGCTGAAGTCGGCCAGCAACAGTCTCCGACTTTATGCTCTGAATCGCCGCATCTCGCGCACTGGTATTTTTAAAAAGTGCTACTTCTGGCATGTATAACGCGAAGATAAAGAAAACCGCAACGCTCACGAGAAGCGTCCCCCACCAAACCGCCTCGAGTTGCCTGAGTGGACGTAATATCATAGAAGTGTCGATGCTACTCAACTTCCCAAAATTGCGCCTCGGAGCGAAAAATCGCAAGCGAGATTTTAGCCCAATAAATTCACAATCGTTTCTAATCTCCAAACTTGGTCGATAATTGCAAATTGACCACCTCCATTGCGGTTGTTAGGCTTACGTTCCGTTCACAAACGGTTTTATGCCCAGACATACCATATCAGTACTCGTAGAAAACAAATTCGGCGTTCTCACCCGTGTGGCCGGCTTATTCAGCGGACGCGGCTACAACATCGACACCCTCAATGTCGGCCCGACGCACGACCCCAAACTTTCGCGGATGACCATCGTGACACATGGCGATGAAGCCACCGTCGAGCAGATCGTCAAACAGCTCAAGAAACTGCCCAATGCGATCAAGGTGCAGGATTTCAACGACGGCGAATACGTGGACCGCGAACTGGTGCTGGTGAAAGTGGCGGTGGATTCCAAATCCCGCGCTGAAGTGATGCAGATCACTGATATTTTTCGCGCCAAAATCGTGGACGTGCAACCGAAGTCCCTGACGATCGAGATCACCGGCAACGAGAGCAAAGTGGAGAAGTTTTTGGAATTGATGGGAGCGTTCGGCGTCGTGGAACTCACGCGCACGGGCAAAGCCGCTTTGCCGAGGAAGTGACAAGCGGAATAGATTTTAAAGTTCCGAAAATCTAAACCCGGCGCCGCTATTCTCTCTCCTCAACGGGGAGAGGAATTAAAGGTGAGGGGTGAGATTGAAATAGAGGATTGTATCCACGCAGTACCCACCAGAACGATGAATCCAATCATCCGTGCATGGCGGAAGAAATCCGCGCGGGGAATTGGGCTGAACTTAAACAGGAGATTGTCTTTCTCTTTCCTCCGGGATTGATGGAGAAATTAAACGCAGATTTATTCTGCGCATCTTTGGGCCTTCGCGTTTAGAATTTCTCCGCCATGATTCACGGTCCATTGGTACTGACAGTTTTTGAAAAATTCGTGTTTCGGTAAACTGGAATTTCGTTATTGGAGGTGATGAGGAAATCCCTTTTTTGACCTTCCATCAGCAATGTCCGGTAGTTGCCCAATGAAGTGACTCGCACCGGGGCCGATGTCTCAGCCTCCTGTACCCAACCTTGAATCTCCGGCCAGGTAATATCCAGATTTGTCTGGGTATCACCGGCATCGTACGCAAATTCAACACTGAACCCATTCGATTTCGGAGTGATGTTCTCCACGTTATAAGGCTGGTCCCAATCGATCATATGCAGATTGAAGAGACGCTCTGAAAGGATCACTGGCGGGCCTGCCCCCTTGATCGCAAAAAGCTGCGGGGTGATCGAATAATCGTTGTAGTCACCGGAGTAATCTGGAACGGCTGCAAGGAAGATGAAAAAGCCATCGTGATAACTTTGGTCCGAACTTACTAAAACGCTTGGCCACACACTTTTCCCTTGATAATAAAGGGCGCAAGCCGGACTGCCACTATCGATCAGATACGTTCGCGGCTGCACCAGCTTGTAGTCCCCGCCAACACTCACCCGTTTGTCACAGCCGGCCGCCAGGGCGCAAGCCAGGGCGAGCATGAGGGTTGATCGTTTGATGCGCATCGTATCGCGCCCTTGCGTTAAAATTTCCCTTACTTCTTCGCGACCGCTTTGATCACTTTCTGGGCCGCATCGGCCATGGAATCACCGGTGATGATCGCCACGCCGGATTCGGCGAGGGTTTTCTTTCCGGCGACGACGTTATTGCCTTCCAGGCGGACGACCAGCGGGAGTTGCAATTGCGTTTCCTTGACGGCGGCAACGATCCCCGTGGCGATGACATTGCAATCCATGATGCCGCCAAAGATGTTCACGAGGATTCCCTTCACCTTGGGATCGCTCAAAATGATCTTGAAGGCCGCCGTGACCTGTTCCTTGCTGGCGCCGCCGCCCACGTCGAGAAAGTTTGCGGGCATCCCGCCGAAATGTTGGATGATATCCATGGTGGCCATCGCCAGGCCCGCGCCATTGACCAGGCAGGCGATGCTGCCGTCCAGCTTGATATAATTCAGGTTGAATTTTGAGGCTTCGATCTCGAGTGGAGCTTCTTCATTCAGGTCGCGCATTTCCTGGATGTCTTTGTGGCGATACAGCGCGTTGTCATCCAGGGAAATCTTGGCATCGAGGGCCACGACCGTTTCCTTGCCGTCGCGGAGTTCAATGACCGCGAGCGGGTTCAATTCCACCATCGCCGCATCGCATTCCCACCAGGTTTTGTAAACGCCCATGATCAATTTTGTCCCGGCGTTGAACAGGTCGCCCTTCAGGCCGAGCGCAGCGGCGATCTTCCGCGCCTGGTAAGGCATGATGCCGACGGCGGGATCGACCCACTCCTTGAAAATTTTGTCGGGATGTTTTTCGGCGACTTCCTCGATGTCCATCCCGCCCTCGGTGCTGGCCATGATGACGGGCCGGCCCACCGCGCGATCGAGCAACACCGCCAGATAAAATTCTTTTTTGATCTTCGCGCCTTCGGAGATGAGCAAGGTCTGCACTTTGCGCCCGTCCCCGCCGGTCTGCCTGGTCACCAGGATATTGCCGAGCATCTTTTCGGCGAACGAGACGGCTTCATCCACGGAAGAGGCGATTTTGACGCCGCCCTGGAACCCGGTGGTGAAAGTGCCCTTGCCGCGGCCACCGGCATGGATCTGTGATTTGACGACGACCCGGGCGCTGCCGCTGGCGGCGATCTTTTCCGCCGCCGGCCGCACTTCGGCGAGCGATTTGGCGGGGATTTCCAACGGGACAGCGACGCCATATCTGGCGAGCAATTGTTTGGCCTGGTATTCGTGGATGTTCATTTCAAAAATGAGTTGCCTATTGAATGGGTGTTGTTAAAAGAAATCAATCTTAATCCAAAAAACCTAGGAAACCACATCGCGGCCCGCTCATCATCGTTCTGGGTATTCTCGGGATCATCGTTTGCGGCCCGCTGGTGATTGTCGCGTGGCTGATGGGCAACAACGATCTCAAGGAGATGGACGCGGGCACGATGGATCCCGCCGGGCGCAGCAATACAAAAGCCGGGCAAATCTGCGGAATCGTCGGGACCATTTTGTTCATGATCGCTTTGATCATTGCTGTTCTTTTTTTGGTGTTTGGCCTCGCTGCCTTTGCCGCCTTTCAAAAAACCTCCTGAATAAACGCTGTTTCCTCTTGAAACGGCAACGGCGCAAGGGCAATTTGCGCGCGATGAAATTTCTTTTGGCTTTGGCGGTCGTGGCGTTGGGGGTTTCAGTTTCGAACGCGGCTTTTCTGAACGGGCAGGAATATGTCTCGTTGGGCGACTGGGGCCGGGCGAATGGTCTTCATTTGTCGATCGCCGGTCGTGAAGCGGTTTTGTCGGGCAAAACATCGCAGCTCGTTTTCGACGTCGATTCTGCCCAGGCACAAATCAATGGCGTCAACGTGCGCCTGTCCTTTCCGATCGCCAGCGACAAGGGCGTGCCGTTGATCGCGCAAATAGACATCGATACCGCGCTCCGCCCCCTTTTGTATCCGCAAAAAAATCCTCTGCCCATCACCACGATTTGCCTGGACCCCGGGCACGGCGGCAAGGACACGGGCAATCGCGTCGGCAGCGGGCTGTTTGCGCACAATGAAAAAAGTTACACGCTCCCGCTGGCGGTGGAATTGCGGAAGCAATTGAAGGCCGCGGGCTTCAACGTGATCCTTACGCGCAGCAAGGACGTCTACGTCGATTTACCGGCGCGGCCGGCCATCGCCAACAAAGCGGGCGCGAATCTGTTCATCAGCCTGCACTTCAACGCCTCGCAAGTTGACAAGGATGATGTCCACGGCCCGGAGACGTATTGCATCACGCCCATCGGCGCGCAATCGTCCAATGCCCACGGCGAGAACGGTGAATTTGGCTCGTCTGTCGGGGCCGGGCCGACGGCGGAGAATCGTTGCGGAAATTTGGGCGTCCTGCTGGCTTACCAGGTCCAAAAATCGCTCGTGCAGAATCTCCACGTGACCGACCGCAGCGTGCGGCGCGCGCGTTTTGCTGTGTTGCGCGACGCCACCATGCCGGCCATTTTGATCGAGGGCGGTTACATGACCAATCCGGATGAAGGCCAAAAAATTTACAGCGCGGCTTATCGCAAACAAATGGCCGCAGCCATCGTGAAGGGGATCCTGGCGTATCAAACCCTGATGGTTCCGCCGCCGCGCCCGGCAGCGCCGGCAAAAACAAATTTGCATCCGGCGCCCGCAAAAGCACAATGAGCCCTGCATGAGTATTGCCACCAAGACCGGTGATTCGGGGACCACGGCATTGATGTATGGCCGGCGGGTCCCGAAAAATCATCCGCGCGTTGAAGCCTACGGGACGGTGGATGAATTGAACGCCGCGCTTGGATTGGCCCGCGCCGCGGCCGGCGAAGGATTCATCGGGGAAAATCTGTTGGCCATCCAAAAAGATTTGATCGTGCTCATGGGGGAACTGTGCGTCCAGGCCGAGGATTTGAAGCGGTACTTCACCGAAGGGTATTTGCCGGTGACGCCGGACATGACGGCCAGGCTGGATGTGCTGGTCAAGGAGATCGAAGCCCAAAATATCAGTTTCAAAGGCTGGGCCACGCCTGGGGCGACAGGCATTTCCGCCGCCCTGGACATGGCGCGGACGATTTGCCGTCGCGCCGAGCGCCGCGTATGCGAGTTGAAATTCGTCGGCGAAGTCCATAATGCGGAGATCGTGATCTATTTGAACCGGCTCAGCGACCTGCTCTGGCTCCTCGCGCGCTGGGCCGAATCCACTCCGCCCGCCGGCACCTGAAACTCGTCTTCTTTTTTTAAAGCCTGCCGGTACCCAAAGGGATTGATTTATCCTTTTTTGATTTTTTCTGAAAGATTTCCTCTCATTCCACGTATTAGAGATAGTCAGTGCCCGAAAAATAAAAACTGCTGCCAATGTTCAGAAGGGTATCGGGCGTCGGTGAACAACAGCATAAACCCTGATCCCTATGAAAAACTTGATCACCCATGGAAAGCTTGTCTTCACTTCAATCGCAACCGCAATTTTCCTGGCAGGCCCCAGCGCCTTTTCCCAGGACTCTACGGCGATCGCCCAGCCGGAGTTTCCCCAAATCATCCTGCAACCGGAAGACCAGTTGGTGCCTATTGGCTCGAATGCCACCTTCAGCGTGACGGCGCAAAATGCCGGCGCCTGGCAATGGTTGCATAATGGAAATCCGATTGCCGGCGCGACCAACACCAGTTTTACCGTTCAAAACGCGCAGACCGCCGACGTGGGGTTTTATTCCTGTAACATCTTTCAGGGCGCGCAATCCGTGCCGACGCGCTCCGCGTCCTTGATGGTTTACGCCAGCAGCATTGACCCGCAAACCGGCGTGGATCCAGTGGTGGTGTTCGGCCCTCCAGTAGTCAGCAGCGGTTCGCAGGGCGGATGTCCCGGTGCTTACGTTGGATATGTCAGCTATACCAAAACTATTCAAAATGGGTGGGGTTGGGCGCCGGATACGACTGGTGGTAATACTATTTTCACGGCTGTCGATACCAACCGAACAAATACAAAAATTCAATATGTCGGTGTCTACGGCGATAATGGATGCAATCAAACCACCGTCACTGTCCCGAATCCGCCAATCAGCCCGGTTTATCAATTTACCATTTATTTTACCAACAACGTTCCGACGAATGCGTATGCCATCACTTTGGATGGATTCAAACCCTGACAGAGGCCTCTGCAAAACTGTAGCAGTCCGCTCTGATTTCATTCAAAACCATGAAAAAATGTAGCCGGCTCACGTCGGCTGCTGCTCAAAAATGACTTTTGCCGGGATTTCTAAGAGAATTAAAATTCGATCGAAATTCCTCGAGGTTTTCGATGCAATGGCTGCTTGGAATGGGACTGACACCATTTTTCAAGCCGCATAGCGGCGGAAGACAATAGCCCACGGCGTTAGCCGTGGGTAACCTATATTAATTTGGCAAAGCCCCGGCAGGGGCGACAGAAAGATAGCGGCTCTGCGCCTCTGCAGTTGCCCCGACTTTCTAAAAATCCAATTGCAGTTGCATGGCCAGGGTCCGTGAGCGTGGCAGTTCGTTGTAAATATTGAGCGGGTTGAGGTTATAATTCTGTCCGGCAAGGTTGAGCAGACCAACGGTGAGTTCTCCACGACGTTGCAGGAAACGATAGCCGGCAAAGAGGTTGAATTGCCAGAAGTCGTCGCCCGGTTCGGCGGGATTGTATCCGTAGTTGCTTTGACCAAACCAGAGCGCCTCACCTTCTGCGAAAAACCCGCAGGGATTATTGTAAATGGCGGTTAGGTCCAACTGATTGAGAATGCCTTTGGTCTTTTGCCGTGGTTGAAAATTGTTAAAGCCGGCGATCACTGAATCCGGCACGTTAACAAAATTGTCAAAGAGAGCCGCGCGACTCACGCGATATTTTGCGCCAAGCGACCAGTCCTTACCCAGTAATTGATTGGCGGTCGCCTGAAGAGTTTCTTCGTGGTAGTCTAAATCTTCATTGAGAGTCGTTGGAACAGCCAAAGCAAAGCCATTGTGGCTAAAGGTCCCATCAACACGATTGACGGTGGAATATAACATCTCACCAGAGAGGCCCAGATAAGTTTCAGTGGGAAATTTTTGTTCAAGGGACAGGTCATAAGTCTCAATTTTGGCCCCTGCATTTCCTCCGACAATGGATTCGGGAATGACGCTTCGGTAGTTTTGGATAAATCCTGCCACCTGCGAAGGCTCAATCTGGAAGCTTTGGTCAAGGCTTGCGCCGGAGAGCGAGCGTGTGTAGGCAAAGCGGACGGTGGTGTCGCGCAATGGCGTCCAGATCATCCCGGCCTTGGGCGAAAGTTGGTTCTCGGTCTGAGGATTCCCTGAGATGGGTCCGGTGCGGAAGTCTTGAGGAAAAGCAAGACGGTCATAGGCTACGCCGCCAATCAATTGCAATGGCTCAAAAATCTGCCATTGATGGTAGCCATAAAAGCTAATGCGTCGGAATAAGGAAGTGATGTTTTGATTTGCAGGAGGGGATAAAAACAAACTAGGAGGTAAAGGATTTGGACTGTCCTGCTCATTAGCGGTTTCAAAATGACCATATTGGGCGCGTGCGCCTACTATCGTCGTATGCGCAGCTTGCTCCCAGATTTGCTGCAATTCGCCTGAATAAATCGTCAGCCCGTCTTGGTAATTTTGGTGCATTGTAATGCCTTGCACGGATGACAGCGCCCCTCCGAACGTAAATTCAACCAAGGTTGGTTGCGCCGGATTGGTGAACGACGTCGTATCGTCCAGTCGCGTGGCATAAAACAAAGTATGAACCCCCGGGTTCCATTCATGATTGAAGCCGATGCCGATAATCGGGTTTTGCGTTTCTTTCACCCGAACGTCTGGGTTGGCCATACTTTGGTTATAGTATTGGGCCAGATCTCCATTCTCCGCGTCGTACTGTTCAACATTGAAATAAACCGTATCCTGCGGTGTGAGTTGTTGCTTCAGCGTTAGGGAAAGCTGCCGTTGCTCAATGTCTTCGTTGGGACGCTGGCCGGGGTCGCTGTGATAAAAAGCCTCCGCGTCATAGCTAAAATTGCCGTAAGTGCCGAATTGCGCGCCGGATTCAGTCCACGCACCGCGATTCAAATATTCCGTATCTGACACGACACCCGGCCCATCCTGCTGGAACAGTTTTGAATATTCCCCTTGCGAGATGGTGGGTGAAAGCGTGCCGGCGCTGACGGGTGCGAGCAGGTTGGCGACCAGATATTCGCTTTCCGCAGGCGTTTCATAACGAACATTGACGAAGTTCGGGTCACTCAATTGCTCATAGCTGTCGGCCAGGAAATGGTGCGCCGAATAATTGCCGTAATCGTAATTCACCGCGCGCGAAGCTTCGCGAAGGCTCACCTCGGGCATGCCGGCGTCCTGGTACATCGCGGCCAGGTTCGCGCTGCGCACGGCGCGGTCCTGGTCCAGCAAGAGTTGCGAGCGATACACGCTGCGGTTGTCGTTCATTGCCTCGGACGTTTCCAGGTCGCGGATGGCGTCGTTGATGCGATTTTCCTGCTGGTCGAGCAAAGCGGAATAAAGCCAGGCCGTCGGGTCGTGGGGATCCAATTTTTCCGCGAGCCTGAATTCATTGGTTGCATGGGAAAAATCGCCGGCGTTGGCGTAAGCCTTGCCGAGATAACTGCGTAATTCGGCGCGCTGGGGTTCGATGGCGGCGGCGATGAGCAAATCCTTGCGGCCGCCATCGGCATCGCCGAGATGGATCTTGCAGAGCCCGCGGCCAAACCACGCGTTGCCAAACGCCGGGTCCACCGCCAGCGCCTCATCGAATGAAGCGATGGCTGCGCGCGGATGATTTTGCGCCGCGAGCAAAAATCCTTTCAAGGCGAGGGCTTCCGGATTCCGGGTTGCCAGGATGAAGCTGGCATCCAGCGTATCGATCGCGTCTTTGGTGCGGCCAAAACTGAATTGCAATTCCGCGACCCGTTCACGGGCGAAACTGAACCGGGGTGAAATGGCTGCGGCGCGTTGCGCGTCGTCCAACGCGGATTTCAACGAGACATCGCCAAGAGCGCGTGACTGTTCATAGTACGACGAGGCCAGAAATTCCGTGGCCAGTGCCGGTTGGAAGGATGAGGGGTTGGGCTGGCGTTTCACCGCCGCGATAAGTTCGCGCAATGCGCCCGCGAGGCGCTGGTTGCGCTCGGAATTTTCGGACACCGAAGCGAGGACGATTTCTGCGTCGTCAACATTTCCGACGAAAAGGAGCAGCGCCGCGTGATAAATTTTTACCGCCTCCGAAGGGAGCGATTGCGCGGGAAATGCTTGCAGGGCGCGGGGCAAATCTCCATCACGGTAAGCATCCAGTGACGCGGCCAGATCGTTTTGTTCAGCGGGCGTGAGTTGCAGATCGGCAGGGTCGAGAACGGCTGGATAATAGAAGCACCATTGCAGAAGATTGTTGGCGATGAAGCCGTCCGTGCGAGCGGGGGATTTGCCGGGTTCGACAATCGCTTGCTGGCCGTTGGTCAGCAGCAAGGTGGCGTGGTCATTTCCAAATTTTACCTTTCCATCGATCACCGACATCGTGGTTTGGCCCGCGTCATTTGCCGCGAGGACAAATTCAGTCCCTTCGACCCCGGCGATGGCGCCGCGCGTGATGATCTGGATGCGTCCCGGCTGGTCGCGATGAAAAAAAGAAAGGATGCCGCGAACCAGATGCAATCCCGATTCGTCATCCTGGGAATTTGGCGGCAGGATTTCGATCTCCGTCGCGCTGCCCAAAGGCACCGCGCTTTGTGCCGGCCAGAGCAGGGTAGCCCGGCTATTGGCGCCGGTGCGGAGATGATCGTACGGATGCAGCACCAGGTTTGTCTGCGCCGGCGCCCACGCCGTCATGCCCTTGGGTAAAACCTCCACCTCACCCTGAAAGCCGGCGATCTCCACGGCCCCGGAAAGAACTGCGCTGGTTGCGGGTGCCGAAAAGACAAGGGAATTCCCCGCCGTGATCATTCCTAAGACCACGATCCAAAGAGCCTTCTGACTGGTCGAAAATATATTCACGGAGCCCCGCCGAATCGCTTGTTGCCAAACAGGATATCCCAAGGATGGATGGGTTCAAAGCATTACATTTTGGGGAATGTCCTGATTATTGGGGACATCGCCGCGCAATGCCTTTGCCAGGGAATGGCGCATCCCATCGTGCCTGATGGGGACACTTCCCATTTTTGTTGCAATCAGCTTATAAATGACCTTACTTGCAGGTCATGGAAGCGGCAGATGAATTGATCCCGACCCGTGCAACTTTACTGGAGCGGCTGAAAGATTGGCGCGATGAGCCCAGTTGGCAGGAATTTTTTGATACATACTGGAAATTGATCTACAGAATAGCGATCAAGAGCGGCTTGAATGATGCCGAAGCCCAGGACGTCGTGCAGGAAACGATGATTTCGGTCCAAAAAAATATTCCGAAATTCGAATACGACCGAAAGCTGGGTTCTTTCAAATTGTGGCTCCTGAACATGACCCGCTGGCGGATCACCGACCAATTTCGCAAGCGCGAATCGCTCATAGTTCCGGCGTTGCAGGAGGAAACCTCCGTCGATACCCAATGGATGGATAAATTCGTCGATCCGGCGAGCGCAAATATTGAACAGGTGTGGAATGATGAATGGGAAAAAAACCTGCTCAACGCTGCTCTCCTCAAGGTCAAGCGCAACCTCGAACCGGAGAAATACCAGATCTTCGATTTTTTAGTGAATAAGGAATGGCCTCCGGAAAAAGTCGCCAAAACCTTCAGTATTACCGTCAACCAGGTCTATCTCGCCAAACATCGCATCACCGAACAGATCAAGTTGGAAGTCGAACGATTGCAGAAAAAGGTGATTTGATTCGCTAAGGTTTTTTTCGCTTATTTTCACGCGTTTTCTGAGGTTTTCGCCTCCCCTCGAAAGTTTTTTCATTTTTTTTGAAAGATTTCCTTCCGGGCCACGTATTAGCAACTAACGGATTGAAGTTTCGAGCACACCCTTTGCCAGCTCTGGTTCGGGGGACATGGGAACATGGGGCCGGGCGGCCAGAGCTGGCTTTTCAATTTCACGATGGCCTTCATCCCTTCGTATGCCGGCTGATCCCATTCCGATCAATTTTGGCATAAACTCCATGGTGGACTTTAAAATCCGGGTTCATAACAATGCGCCATGCGTCAAATGGCGGAATCAAGAATCCAATTTACGCTCGCCGCTGCGGTTTTGATCATCGCGTTTGCCTTCATCACCTTTTATCGATTGGGAGTCCGCCCGTTGCAGGATTTTGACGAGGCGATCTATGCGCAGGTCGCCCATGAGGCGATGCAGAGCGGGAACCAGCTCGGTTTTACCTGGCAGGGAAACCCGCCGATGCATCGCCCGGAGAAGTGGTTTGAAAAACCGCCGCTCATGATCTGGCTCACTGAGATTTCCGAAGCCCTCTTTGGCGTCAATGAATTTGCCGCGCGATTCTGGACCGCGATCTTTGCCATCCTGACCCTGCCGCTGACGTTCTTATTTGCGAGAGAACTATCCCGTGAAATCGGAGCGGGAAAGGGCGATGGACCGCGAGCGGGCGGGGATGTCGCCGCGTTCGTGGCGGTGGCGGCGTTCTTCGGCGCATACCAATTCATGGATGATGCGCGGATCTTGCAGATGGATATCCCGGTCGGATTCTTTGTCGTGCTGTCGCTGTACGCATTTTGGCGCGCGCGCGAAAATGCCCGGTTCTATTTCCTGTTTTGGTTCGCGCTGGCATTTGGGCTGATGATCAAAAGTGTCATCGGGCTGCTGCCGCTGCCCGTCATCTTTCTGTTTTCGCTGCTTGCGCGGGATTTTCGTTATCTCAAAATCAAAAATTTCTGGCTCGGGCTTCTGTTGTTCTTCGCGCTCATCCTGCCCTGGCACATCATCGAGAGCCTCCGCTATGGCGGCGAGTTCTGGCATCAATACCTCTTCTATCACCTGCTCGAGCGCTATTCGAGCGCGCTGGAGGGGAACAGCGGCCCGCTGACCTTCTATCTGGCGATCGCGTTTCAGGAACAATTTTTCTTTTGGGCTTTGGCGGTCGCGCTGGTTTATTTCATCGCCCGATCATTCAGATCGAAGGCCCATCTTTTTGTGACGGTGGCAATCGTGTTCGTTTTCCTGTTTTTCAGCACGGCTGGAACCAAACTGCCGCCCTATATCCTGGTGATTTATCCTTATGCCGCCATGGCTATCGGGATTGCCTTCGTCGATTTTTCCGGGTGGCTGGAAAAATTCCAAAAAAATGCGGCTCTGCCGGTCGTCACCATTGTCATGGTGATCTTTGTGGTCGCCGGCTTCCAAAATGCCCGGGCGAATCTTGCGGGCGAAAACAATTCTCAATTGGTTTCGGACAAAGCGGTGGGGGAATATCTGAAGGACCATTGTTTGGATGAACCGGTTTATTATTACTCGGTCATCCGCATCAAGCCCTCCATCATTTTTTATTCGGACCGGAGGGTCGGTTACTATGCTGATTTCCAGAAATCACCGCCGCCCGGGCGGTTTTCCCTGATCGCCCAGGGACCACCGCATGATTTCCCAAACGCGACGGTTCTCTTTTCGGCTGAATCGGAAAAAGTGTATCAAGTTGGGCCGTAATTATCCGCTTTCCCAAAGGTTTTCGCCCAAAATCTACCTTGCCCCTATTTCAAGGCTAATTTATCCTATTCTGTCTGTGGCAGAACAATTTAAGCCAACTGAAAACGTCCAGGGCCATAAAGGCCAGTGTGCCGGCGCGGAAGTCTGTCCGCTCAGCCGCGTGCCGGTTGGCGCCACCGTTTGCATCAAATCCCTCGCCGCCTCGCCCGAACTGCGCGAGAAATTGCATTCGCTCGGCCTCCGCGAAAAGCAGGAGATGAAATTATTGAGCCGGGACGCGAATTTCGTCTGTGAAGTGTGCGATGCCACGCTGGACCTTAACGCCGAATTGGCCGAGGCGATCATGGTGGAACCCCTCGCGCTGCCCGTCCGGCAACTGAAGAATTTGATGGCCGGCGCTCCCGCTCCCGGGAAAAAGCCGATGCGGTTGGCGTTGAGAATCCTTCTCTTTGGGGCCGCGGCGGTCGTCGCGGGAATCCTCGTTTGGCAAGGCGTCACCGCCCAGGGCAATCCGAACCCGACGCCGAACATGAATCCCACTTCGGCGACGCTGGACATCGCCGTGCTGGTTTTTCGCGAGGGCCTGGAAACGATCCTCGTCCTGGCCGCCATCGTCGCCAGCATGAGAGGTGACCGCCAATCCTATCGCAAGCCGGTCATCACCGGGGCGTTCATCGCGTTCCTGGCGACCCTCGTCACCTGGTTCATCGCGGTGGGGATCGTCAAAGACCTCGGCCAAAATGTCTCGGCCCTGAACCTGCAGGCGGCCACGGGTCTGCTGGCCGTGATCGTTTTGCTGGTGGTCATGAATTGGTTTTTTCACAAGGTGTATTGGGGCGGCTGGATCGCGATGCATAATCGCAACAAAAAGAAATTGCTGACCAGCGCCAGCGAATCGGAGATCTCGTCGCGGCGCCTCCTGTGGGGGTTGATCCTGCTGGGATTCGCCTCGCTCTACCGGGAAGGTTTTGAAGTGGTCCTATTTTTGCAGACCTACTATTTGCAGATGGGCGGGAGAATTATTTTTGCCGGGGCGATGCTCGGCCTGTTCTTCACCGGCATCGTTGCCTTGCTGACGTTTGTGATGCACCAGCGATTGCCCTATCGGAAGATGCTCGTGTTCACCGGCATTTTACTGGGCATCGTGTTGCTGGTGATGGTGGGTGAACAGGCTTATGAAATGCAACAGGCCGGATGGATCCGGACCACCACCATTCATTCTCTCGAAAATACAATTCCCGCGTGGGCTGGCGTTTGGTTCTCCGTATTCCCGACCGTGCAGACACTGGTGGCGCAGGCCATCGCGCTGGTGCTGGTCGTCGGCTCCTACTTCGCCGCCCGCCTCCAGAGCAAGAACTTGAACGAGGAAGAGGAATTGGCCGGGCAGGTCTGAGGATAATGAAGACCCGCCCCAAAAAAATTGGTTTTGGGGTCGGATTGGTGCTGGCCTCGGTCTCTCTATCTTTTTTTTCTCTGCCGGCTTTGGCGCAATCAAATGATGTCGATGCTTACACATGGACTACCTTTGCGGGAGCACAAACTTCTGAAAATACTGACGGCGTGGGTAGTGATGCGCGGTTTTCCGGACCCACGGGGGTTGCCCCTGATGCCAATGGCAACGTTTATGTCGCAGATTCCGGCAACGGAACGATCCGGGTGATTACCCCGGCGGGAGTGGTGAGTACCATCGCCGGGTTGGCGGGAAATTTCGGCAGTGCCGATGGAATTGGCAGTACTGCGCGCTTCGACCATCCTGCCGGCCTAGCAGTGGATCTTAACAACAATATTTTTGTGACGGATCAGTCTGATGACACGATCCGGAAAATCACGCCCGTCGGTACCAATTGGATAGTGAGCACAATCGCCGGCCTGCCGGGAACCTCCGGCACCAACGACGGGTCGGATAACGAAGCGCGGTTTGACAACCCGCAGGATTTAGTGGTGGATGGCGCGGGCAACCTCTTTGTGGCAGACACTTACAGCTGCACCATCAGGAAAATCGTCGCGTCGGGTACAAACTGGGTCGTAACCACAATCGCCGGATTGGGTGGGATCGAAGGCAATGCCGATGGCACAAACAGCAACGCGCGGTTTAACGATCCATCCGGTGTTGCCGTGGACGCCAATGGCAATATTTATGTGGCTGACCAATTTAACGGTCTGATTCGAAAAATTGCGCCGGTCGGCACCAATTGGGTGGTGACGACCCTGGCCGGATTCACAAGCGCTGGAAACAGTCGTCTGCTGGATGTTCCCTACTCCGTCACGGTGGACAGCGCCACCAACCTGTTTGTCGGTGGTAATGCTTCGATCCAGAAAATCACGCTTGTCGGAGCGACTTGGACAGTCAGCATTGTGGCCGGAAACTTGAATGTATCCGGCAGCACTGACGGAGTGGGTACCAATGCTTTGTTTGACGCTCTGACTGGTATCGCTGTGGATAACGCGGGCAATCTCTATGTCGCGGATACCGATAATAGCACGATTCGCGAGGTCAGCCCGGCGGAAGCTGTGAGAACCCTGGCCGGTGCGGCCTCCGGAAGCATTGGAAGCACCGACGGCACAGGCAGTGCGGCGAGATTCAAATATCCTTCTTCAGTGGCGATGGATAAATCAGGGAATATTTATGTGGCGGACAGTCAAAATGACACGGTTCGACAAGTTACTCCCGCCGGATCTGTATTTACTTTGGCTGGGCTGGCTGGAAATAGCGGCAGCCTCAATGGTGTGGCCGGAAACGCGCGGTTTTATGATCCTACCGGGATCGCAACGGATCCCCATGGCAATATTTATGTTGCAGACACTCTAAACAATACCATTCGGAGGATCACCCCAGCCGGGGTGGTGAGCAGCATCGCCGGATCGGCGGGGAATTCTGGCAGCTTCGACGGCACCAACGATAGCGCCTGGTTTTACCGTCCTGCCGGCATTGCGGCGGACACAAACGGCAATCTCTATGTGGCAGATACCGATAATAACACGATTCGAAAAATCACGCCGGTCGGAACCAACTGGGTAGTCAACACCATCGCCGGGCTGGCCGGATATTTTGGCAGTACTGATGGCACAAATACTATTGCACGGTTTAATTCTCCCCGCGGTCTTACGGTGGATCTCCTGGGAAATATTTTTGTGGCGGATACTTTCAACAACACGATCCGGGAAATCACCCCGGTGGGTACCAATTGGGTGGTCAGCACTATTAGCGGCCAGGCTGAAAATTCCGGCAATGCCGATGGCACAGGAACCAATGCGCTGTTTAGTGAACCCTTTGGCATCGCTGTGGATGATGCGGACAATCTCTATGTAGGCGATTCTGATAATAGTGAGATTCGGAGAATTGCGCCCATCGGGACCACTTGGGTAACGACCACTATTGGAGGATTGAATACCGGCAACGCGGACGGGGCAGGCAGCGCGGCCCAGTTCGATTTTCCCGAGGGGATCGCGGTGGATACGAACGGCGATCTTTATGTTGCCGATAACGGCAATAGTTCTATCCGCAAGGGAGTATTCACTGCGTATAGCGAAGCGCGCCAGGTGATTGTGGGCGCATCCGGCACGAATGGCGCATTGTCAGTGACATTGCTGCCGCCGGAGGCGGGCGGGCAATGGCGATTTGGATGGGAAACCGGCTGGCGCGATAGCGGAACAATTGCCAGCAACCTGGTCGCCGGCAATTATCCCCTCCAGTTCCGCAACCGGCCGGGCTATCTGGCTGTGCAGACCAATTTCATCGTGGTGATTCCACCTGACACCACGACCTATGTCACCAACCAGTATTATCCGACGTTGAATGACCAAAGCACAAACAGTGTCGGGACGCTGACGGTGTTTCTTACCCCCGGCGTGTTAAGTGGCACAGGATGGCGGATTCTGGGAGAGAGCGCCTGGCGCGCCTCCGGTTCCACCGCCACCGGCTTGGTGCCCAACGTCTATGACATCCAGTTCGAGCCGGTCAGCGGTTATGCCACGCCGGTGAGCGAGCCGGTGCAGGTGTATGCCGGCGTACCCACGTCTATTTCAGCAGGTTACTTGCTGGCCGCCTCGCCCCCGCAGAATGTGTTGCTGCCCATTCCGGTTCCAACCGGCGAAATCGGGGATGTCGCGGATTACCCGTTTGGCTTCAACGGCCAGTTGCAGTCGGACGTGGGCTACGGTAGTGGCGTGGCCGTGCAGCCAAACGTCGTCCTTACGGCAGCACACCTTGTCTTCAACGACCAGACGTTCGGGTATGTGAGCCAGGTTTTTTGGTATTTCCAACAGGAATCAGGCATATCTGCGCTGCAACCGCAGGCGGCCCGGGGCTGGTACGTGTTGAGTGGCTATGCCTCGCAACGGACCAACGATTTGCTGGGTGGGTTGGGAGTGGACCAATCCAGTCCACAATCGCGGAATTTGGACGTGGCCGCGCTTTATTTTCTCTCACCGGTGGCCGGTGGCGGTTATAACGGATACCTGCCCTCAGACCAATCGCCCAATCCATGGTTGAGCGGCAACAGTTCAAAAATGCTCGTGGGTTATCCGGTAGATGGCTCTGAGTTTGGTGATGCGTCAATCGTGCCCGGGGAGATGTACCAGACCCAGCCGCAACCGTATTCCTTGAGCCTGGCCACCGACCCGGTGAGCGACCAACAGGTCTATACCGCCAATTGGTTCTTGAGTTACCCCGGTGCCAGTGGTGGGCCGGTCTATGTCCAATACAACGGCTATTATTATCCGGCGGGCGTTTATCTGGGAACATTGTACAACGGAGTGACGCCTTACGCATCGCTGGTGCGGGCGATCGACAGCACCGTGGTGAATCTGATCACCAATGCAGAGGTCTTGGGTGATAACAATACCAACCATACCGGCGGGGGCGTCATCACCGTCATCCCTAACCAGGCGATCTCCGCATCAACTCCTGGGTATCTGCAATTCGTTCTTGGCCCTCCGGGAGCATTGGCGGCTGGAGCCGCCTGGAAACTGTCCGGGGATTCCGCCTATTCCACGGCCACGAACTATATCCGCGCCGTCACTTCCACCAACGCCGTCGGGGTCCAATTCAAGCCGCTCAGCGGTTGGAATCTGCCGGCCAACAACCAGTCGGTCAGCGTTTTGCCCAATCAGATCACCAGCTACAGCGCATCCTACACGGTCATTGACCCGGTCCTGGTGGCAAGCGGCACAGCAGGCCTCGGAATAACCGGTACCACTGGAACGGTGTATGTCATCCAAAGCAGAAGTTCCCTTACGAGCGGATCGTGGGTCAATGTGAGCACCAATACCATCACTTCAAGCGGCATCAATCTGATATTGTCCAACTCATTGACCAATGGGGCTACCGTATTCTATCGCGCCATGTGGCTTCCATAGTTTATTTTTCCGCTCACAATACCGAGGGTTAGAGTGAGGGGAGGTTGGGGGAAACTTAAACCTGAAACCACACTTCTATTTCCATGAACGCGCTTCATTTCAGATCCAATTTTCCACACTTTTTCAATGGAATCCCAATTCCTCCATAAATTTTTATACAAAAGTCCCCCTTTCGGTGTCTATGCAATGAAACCGTGACCGACAATCAACACCTGGACTGGTTCGAGAAGTTCTACGATGCGAAAGCGTCGGGCCTGATCCTTTATGGGCGCGCGTTGGGCCTGGCCCATGGCGAGGCCGAGGACGTGCTGCATGAAACATTCCTGGCCGTGATGCGATTGCCGGAATTTCCCCGCGAGGCGGAGAATTACGTGGTGCGCAGTTTTCGGAACCGCGCCTTGAATTTCAAGCGCTCGATGTGGCGGCGATTGACCCGCGAGCTGGAATCGCACCAATGGTTCGAAAGGACGCCGGAGGAAAACCCGGCCACGGAGACGGCGATGCGCGCCCTCGCGGAACTGCCGCTGGAACAGCGCGAAGCGATCGTGCTGAAAATCTGGAACCGTTTGACGTTCGAGGAGATCGGCGGCCTTCTCGAAATTTCACCGAACACCGCCGCGGGCCGTTACCGCTACGGTTTGCAAAAAATGAAATCCAAAATGGAAGGAATAGATTATGAACGAGGACGAAATGAAATCTCTGGAGAACCGGTTGTCTTCACTGCGCCCGCGCCGTCCATCCGGGTGGCTTAAATGGCGGGTGTTTGGCAGGCGCGCCCTGCGGATGCCGCGCATGGCCCGGCTCGCCGGTTGGGCCACCCCGGCGACCGCCTGCGCCTTATTGACGTTTTTGATCCTGGATTCTGCAAGTTCCCTTCCGGCAAGGCCTTATCACGGGCCGTCCGTGTTGGCGATGATGAGCAACCAGGATTATGCCGTCTTTGAAACCAGCCGGCAATCCGCCCAGAACAATTTATCTTTATTCACTTTTGATTGGACAAACCATAGTGTTTCCAATTCTACTATGCGTTCTTTTTCGCATACCAATTGATTTTGACAGGAAATGAATAACGACAAATCGAAACCGCAAAACGGGAAATCAAAACCGGCCAATCCGGCTCCCGCTCAGGCGAAAGGGTCACAAGCTGCGGCCAAAGCATCCCCCGGCCAGGCCAAAGCGGGGTCTCCCCCCGTCCCGCCGCCGCCCGTTGCCCCCAAACCGCCCAAAGTACCGCCCCTTTTCCGTAGAATCGATTGGCTGGCGCTGATCATCGCCTTTGCGGCCGTATGGCTCGCTTATCTATACATGCTTGCGCCCGATGAGACCCTGGAAGACTCCGGAGAGCTTTGTACCGGGGCCTTTTACGCGGGGATTCCCCATCCTCCGGGCTATCCATTTTGGTCAATTTATTCATTTTTATGGACCCATCTGCCCTGGGGCAGCGTGGCCTGGCGCGTGGAAGTGGGCGAATCATTCGCGGCAGCGCTGGCGTGCGGATTGGTGGCTTTGATGGTTTCACGCGGGAGCAGCATGTTGATCGAGGGTATCCAGAGCCTGAAGGAACTGACCCGCCAATGGGAGACCGCCATCTGCATCGTCTGCGGCGTTACCGCCGGCCTGTTGCTGGGCTTTGATGATTACATGTGGAAGGAATCGGTGGTCATCAACCGTATTTCACTGTTCGACGTGCCGTGGCTGATGGTGGTGGCGTTGTGCATCATGCGCTGGATCTATGCGCCGCATCAATTGCGTTATCTGTTCGCCTCCATGTTTTTCTTCGGGCTGTGCGCGACCATCCATCAAACGATGCTATGTGCCGCCATGGGCGTGGAAGTCGCGGTTGCGATGGGACATCCGCGATATGGCCGTTCCTTTTTCCTCGGCAACAGCATCTGCTTTTTGGGCGGTTTGATCCTGATCAAATCCAATGTCATCCCGGCTTTCAATGGCCTGTCACCGGAGTTGATGGCCATTTTCGGAGTGGTGGGCGTTTTGTCGATCGCTGCCTACATTTGGCTGGCCATCATCACCAAAATAAGTTTCAACGAGCTTTGCCGGGACGGCGCGTTATTGGCCATCTTTTTATTCGCGTGCGCGATGCCGGGTCAGGGTGCGGTTTGCGCGTTTTTGGCGCTGGTGGCCTTCGTCGCCTTCTGTTTCATGGCCTATAACACCTGGCGCATCGATTCGGGTTGGGCGGTCGTCATTGCCTGCGCACTGCTTTGGATCCTGGGTGTTTCATTTTATTTATACGAACCGATCGCCGGCATGACCGACCCGCCGATGCAATGGGGTTATCCGCGGACAGTTGAAGGATTTTTCCACGCGCTTTCACGTGGACAATATGAACAGGCAAGGCCGACCAACGTCCTCGCCAATCCGGGACAATTCGTCCAGCAATTGGGCATGTTGACGGCAGGGTTGGGCACCTCGTTCGGCTGGGTTAATCTTTTCATCGGACTGCTGCCCATCGCGTTCCTTTTGAAGATGCAAAAGCGTGAGCGCGCCTGGATCGTGGGTCTGGGAGCGATTTATGCCTGCGTCGGTTTTTTGCTGGTCGTCTTGATGGATACGACACCCGACCGCCAGACCGCCGAGGAAAATAAGGTGTTCTTTACCGCGTCACATGCCGTGATCGTGATCTTTATCGGGTACGGACTGGCCTTGTTGTGCGCCTACATGGCGACCCATTATAAAAATTTCCGCGCCATGGCATTGGCGGCGGGGGTGGTCGCGCTGGTTCCGGCGGGATACACGTTTTATGACAACGTCAGCACCACGTTTTTAGGCGGCGCGGGTCTGTTGGGCTATTACACCGTCTTGGCGCTCTTTTTCTGCCTTGCCGCGGTTTTTGTGTTGGCGGTCTTGGCCACGCAACGATTTTTGAAACTCAAGGGTTCCTCGTCGCCCGATGACCGTTTCTTCTTTCAAATGCTCGCCGGCGGGGCCTGTGTGTTGCTGGCGGTCTCCATTTTCCTGGCCTTTTTGAGCACCGGCCGCCTGAGTGTCGGCGAAATGCTCGGGTCGCTGCCGCGCATTTTTGCGCCCCATCAATACAGCCTGCCGGTCATCGGCGGGATTTTGCTTGTGGGCATTGTCGTCGCCTTTATCGCGACCCTGGTGGTTTATCGGAACCGCGCGCCCTTGGCGATCACCCTGGCCTTGTTCGCCATCACCCCCGGTTATTCCGTGATGACGCATTGGGCCAAATGCGAGCAGCGCAATCACTGGTTTGGTTATTGGTTCGGACACGATATGTTCACGCCGCCGTTCAACATTTATCCGGAGATGGACCGCAACACCATCCTGTTTGGCGGCACCGATCCGGGGCGTTTTTGCCCGACCTACATGATTTTCTGCGAGAGCTTTACGCCGCCGGAGGGCAAGCCGTTGGATCCAAATTTTAATCGCCGCGACGTTTATCTCATCACCCAAAACGCGCTCGCGGACAACACGTATCTGGATTACTTGCGCGCGCAATATTTCCGCAGCGCGCAGGTCGACCCGCCGTTCTTCAGCAAATTGATCGATTACACCGCTGGCCTGGCCCATTGCGAGAACAATTCCATGGTCCAGCAAATGTCCAAAACCGCTTACAATTGGCTCGATGTTCCGTTCACGGAGCGGGGCGCGGCGATTGAAAAGCGCTGGCGCGCCGAGGGGGTTTATCCGCCCAAGGAGATTTACATTCCTTCGCCTGATGATTCCGAAAAAGCTTTCCGCGATTACACGCAGGATGCCGAGACGCGCCGGGAGGAAGGCCGCTTGGAGCCTGGTGAAGATGTCCAGGTGGATCCGTCCAGCGGCCGGGTGGCTGTTTCCGGCCAGGTCGCGGTGATGATGATCAACGGCCTGCTCTGCCGGGTGATCTTTGACCATAACCCGACCAACGCCTTCTATGTGGAAGAAAGTTTTCCGCTCGAATGGATGTACCCCTACGAGACCCCGTTCGGCATCATCATGAAAATCAATCGCCAGCCGATCACCGCTTTTCCGAGCGAAGTTTATACCAACGACCATGCGTTCTGGTCCCAATACTCCGACCGCTTGATCGGCAATTGGATCACTTACGACACCACCGTGAAACAGATCACTGATTGGGTCCAAAAAGTTTATCTGCAAAACGATTATAGCGGTTTCAAGGGCGACTTGAAATTCATCCGCGATGAAGACGGGCAGAAAGCGTTCTCCAAGCTCCGCAGTTCCCAGGCCGGGATGTACGCCTGGCGCTTGCATTTGCTGCTGCCCAGCCCTCCGTATCCGCCGATCGACCCGCAATTTGCGCCGTATCGGCCGAAGTCAGACGCGGAAGTCCAAAAACTTTATAACGAATGCGACTTTGCGTTTAAACAATCCTTCGCCTTCTGCCCTTACAGCCCGGAGGCGGTCGTGCGTTACTGCAATTTCCTGTTCCAATTCCAGCGGTTCGACGATGCGTTGCTCATCGCGCAGACCTGTCACAAGTTGGATCCATACAACGGCCAGATTTCAGATTTGATCAACCAGATCAACAACATCAAAAAGGAAGAAGCCGGTCAACCTTCCGGCGGCCAAAACCAGGCGCAGCAGATGCAGTCCCAGATCCAGCAGATGCAAACCGAAGCGAGCAACCATCCGGCTGATTTTGACAACATCGTCAAACTGGGGTCGCTTTATCAGCAATATCAACCGACCCTGGCCTTGCCGTTGTACCGGCTGGCTGAACCCTCCGCCGACAAGGCCCTGGCGGATCCCAATACCGGCGAACATGATCTCTCGAGCATCGTCCAGATTTATGCGTCATTGGGCGAGCTGCCCAAGGTGGAACAAACGCTGAACAAGCTGGTCGTCCTCGTGCCCACCGAGCCGGAGATCCATTATGATCTGGCCGCCGTCATGGCCTCTCTGGGCCAGAACTCCGATGCCCTGGCGCAACTAAAGACGACTATCGAATTAAATGCCGCCCGGCTGAAGACCAATGCCTCTGCCCAGGATTTGATCCAGCAGGTCCGCAAAGACCCGCACTTTGACTCACTGCGCAACCTGCCGGAATATAAGGCGCTGGTACCGTCACCCTGATTTAATTTCCCTCCGTTATTCCCTCTTCCGGGAGTGTGTGTGGTCGGCTCCGTCGAGCCCTGACTGCGGGATTGTGCCCCGTCCTAATCCTAATCCTAACCATTCTCGTTTCCACCTTCGGCGTTGGATGCTTGTCGCGCCGGCTTGTCTCGCCATAGCTTCAGCGACGGCGGAAGCCTAGGCGAAGGCGGATTGAATGTTTCCCTGTTATGCAGCAGCCAAGCGAAGGGCATTCTTCTTCGTTCCCTTAGTTTCCTTTGTTGTTAAACCTTTTGCTTTGTAGTTAATTTGCCGCTTTCCTTCTTCCCCTTCGACGTTGGATGTTGGATGTTGGATGTTGGATGTTGGATGTTGGATGTTGGATGTTGGATGTTGAATGCTTGTCGCGCCGTAGCCAGGCGAAGGCGGATTGGATGTTTCTTTTGTACTTTTCGGAACCAATCGCACTTCTGTCTGGCGTTTGATCGCCTATCATCGCCCTCTCCCCTCAGCGGCGAACAACAGTAACCAACGTCTTGTATTATTTTTGCCTGACCCCATGGTTTTGTCTTTAATATTCAACCAATATCCCTTGCATCCCTGTATCTGCCGATTTAGTTTCATGTTAACAATGATTTTATGGGGTTAATCAGAAAGGTGTTCCTTTGCCCGGCCGCAGCATGCCAGGATGCGTGGTTGCAAAGTTTTGCCCGGGATTGTTTTCGGTTGATCATTCTCCCAATCCTGTTGATGGCCGGCGCACTTCAGGCCCAATTGATCGATGTCGATTTTAATAATAACAGTTATGGAGTAGCAAATGGTATTGGTCCCAGTGTTGGCCCAACCATGTCTGGCGCGGCAGTTCTGGGAACTGCCGGCGACCAATGGAATGGGATCAGTGTCAACAGCGGCAGTGGGATTTCTCTTACCTACGCTAACGGTAGCGCCTCAGCGGTCACGATGACTTTCACGTCGGGCGGTGGATACGATGCAAAAAATTACAACGGGTTTACCACTCCTTTTGCCAGCACTTCCTATGACGCTTTGATGGAGGATTACCTCTTCAATGGCAGCATTCCACAAACCGTCACATTATCAGGCCTGGCAACCAATGCGACTTACAATCTGGTTTTGTATAATGCGGCGGATAATGGCTCTGGTGCTGCCGGACGCACGACCTCTTTTACTGTCAATGGCAATACCCGGAACAGCACCTGGAACGCTTCCAGCAGTACCCTCATCGCGGGAATTGATTATGTGGAATTCACATCCGCCCTTTCGGATGGTTCGGGAAAGCTGGTCATTACTTACAATGGCAGTCCGGAAGGAGACATTGATGGATTTCAAATTCAGTCTCTCTTCCCGCCGACACCAACGGTGACGATTACCAATCCGGTTGCTGGCACATTTTTTCCGACGGGCGGATCATACCTGGAAGCTCCCGCCAACGTGAGTATTGCGGCCAGCGCCTCAGTCAGCAGTGGCACCGTGACCAATGTGCAATTCTTCACCAACGGTATTTCGATCGGGTCAGTCCTGGCGTCTCCCTTCAGTCTCACCGTTAGCAATTTGGCAGTTGGCACTTACGTTTTGACAGCGGTGGCGACGGCATCGGGAATCTCCGCGACTTCTTCGGTGGTGAACATATCAGTGGTCGGTCCGGCAACGGCGCAGGCCAACAATCCCTCCGCCTACACCTGGACGACGATCGCCGGATACCCCGGGGTGGGTAGTGCCGACGGGATCGGCAGCGCTGCAAAATTTAATAATCCGTCGGATACCGCAGTGGACACCAATGGTAATATCTATGTGGCAGACACTGAGAACTACACCATCCGAAAGCTTTCGGCGGCGGGCGTGGTCAGTACCCTGGTCGGTCTGGCTGGATTTTCCGGCACCGTGGATGGCACAAACAGTGCCGCACGGTTTCAGAGTCCGGTAGGCATTACAGTGGACGGAGGCGGCAATCTCTATGTGACCGACGATGATGCGGTTCGCAAGATCACTCCGGTCGGCACCAACTGGGTGACCAGCACCATCGCCGGTTTGGCAGGAAATGCCGGCAGCGTCGATGGCACGAATAATAACACTCGTTTTGGTTCGTTGTCTTGTTTGACCGTGGACAGCGCCACCAACCTGTATGTGGTGGATGACGGACCGTTCTCCTCGGGCTCCACGCATACCAACGCAATCCGGAAGATCACGCCGGTGGGCACCAACTGGGTGGTAACCACCATTTCCGGAACTAATTTCTTCAACTCCGGCAGCTCGGCGAGCTATGGAGGGCCGGCAGGCATTGCAAGGGACGGCGCGGGCAATCTTTATGTGACCGATATCCATTTCTGCTCAATTCGAGAAATGGTACCGACGGGCACCAACTGGGTGGTCACGACCATCGCTGGACCGGCGACCAATATCCAGGCCTTTCCTCTCGATGGCTTTCCCTCCAGTGGCGATACCGACGGTACGAATAACCTGGCCAGTTTTGATAACCCTGACGGTATCGCGGTGGATAGCGCGGGTAATCTCTATGTGGCGGACACCGGCAACGACTCGATCCGCAAAATCATCCCGATCGGCACCAACTGGGTGGTGACGACCTTTGCCGGATCCAATGACTTCAACGTTGGCAGCGCCGACGGCACCGGCATCGCGGCGCGGTTTTATCAGCCCGAAGGCATTTCGGTGGACAGTGCGGGTAATCTCTATGTGGCGGACACCGTCAACCAGGCAATTCGAAAGGTCACTTCGGCGGCGGTGGTGAGCACGCTGGCCGGCTCGAGTGGCAGCGCGGGCAGTGCGAATGGCACCGCCGGCGCGGCGCGGTTTAATCAGCCCGAAGGCGTTGCGGTGGACGATGCAGGGAATCTTTATGTGGCCGATACTTACAATAATTCAATTCGTAAAATCACCTCGGCGGGAGTGGTGAGTACCGTTGCCGGTGGAACTTATGGCCTCGCCGATGGCGCGGGCAGTAGCGCGCAGTTCAACACTCCTCGAAGTGTGGCCGTGGACAGCGCGGGCAATCTTTATGTGGCCGATACCGGCAATGAATCGATCCGGAAGATCACCCCCGCCGGATTGGTGACCACCATCGCGGGCGGAGCCGGAGGCAGTATTGACGGCACCGGGATAGCCGTGGACAGCGCCGGCAATGTCTATGTGGCGGACAGTGGTAGTAACACGGTTCGCAAGCTTACTCCGGTCGGCAGCAACTGGGTGATGACCACGATCGCCGGACTGGCCGGAAATGCCGGCAACGTTGATGGCACTAACGGTAGCGCGCGTTTCAATTACCTGTACGGCTTGACTCTGGACAGTGCCACCAATCTCTATGTGGGGGATTTTAATTCAAGTACGGAGACCGCCACCATTCGGAAGATCTCCCCCGTGGGAACCAACTGGGTGGTCAACACCATCATCGTCGGATCTTTGGATGGATCTTACTTTTCGATTGAAGACATTTATCCCAATGCTTCCGATAACATAGCGGTGGATGGCGCGGGGAATCTTTATGTGGCGGACTTTTTCAACTTGATTCACAAACTCACGCCGGCGGGTAATGGCTGGATGGCGGCTTCGATCGGTGGCGGGGGTATTCTTGCTCCCCATAGCAACGTGGACGGAGCTGGCAGTGATGCGCGATTTAACGAGCCTTCAGGTGTCGCCGTGGACAGCTTGGGCAATGTTTATGTGGCCGATACCCAAAATAATACGATCCGCAAAGGAGTCTTCACGGCGTATGCCCCCGTGAATGAGGCGGCCTACACTGCGCCGGCGATGACGGGGAGTTTGACGGTGACGTTGCTGCCATCCGAAGCCAGCGGGCAATGGCGATTGCCCTGGGAAAAAATCTGGCACAACAGCGGCGAGGTGGTTTCAAACCTCGCGCAGGACAATTACACCATCGAGTTCCAAAACGTGCCCGGTTATCTGGTGATCCAGACGAATTTCACCGTGTCGGTCATCAATGGGACGACGATTTCTGTCACCAACCAATATTATCCAACGTTGGATGACGGCAGTACGAACAGTATCGGTTCGCTTACGGTGGACCTCGGCCCAAACCTGGTGACTGGGGCCGGTTGGCGGTTTCTGGGTGAGAGCAGTTGGCGCGCCCCGGGCTCCACCGCGACCAACTTGCTGTCGGGGATTGACTTCATCGAATATGAGCCGGTGACCAATTATACCCAGCCACCCAGCCAGGAGGTGCAAATCTACGCCGGTCTGCCCACAATTATTTCAGCCAATTATCTGCTGGCTTCATCGGCGCCCGCCGGGGTGTTGTGGCCTTTCCCGGTGCCGGTCGGTGAAATCAATGATGAAGCGGATTATCCCTTTGGCTTTAACGGCCAGTTGCAATCAGACGTCGGCTACGGAAGCGGCGTGGCGGTTCAGACCAATGTAGTGCTGACGGCGGCCCACATGGTGTTCAACGACCAGACCTTGTCGTATGTGAGCCAGGTTTACTGGTATTTCCGGCAGGAAACGGGAGTGTCCTCCCCGGAACCGCAGGCGGCGCGTGGCTGGTATGTGCTGAGCGGCTATGCCGCACAGCGAACCAACGATCTGCAGAGCGGTTTGGTGGGACCGAATCAATCCACACCGCAATCCCGGAATCTCGATGTGGCAGCACTCTATTTTCTCTTACCGGTGGCTGGTGGCGGTTACGGCGGTTACCTGCCGTCCGATCAATCGCCCAACCCATGGCTGACGGGCAGCAGTTTGAAGATGCTGGTGGGTTATCCCGTGGATGGATCTGAATTTGGAAACTCTTCCATCGTGCCGGGCGAGATGTACCAGACCCAGCCACAACCATACCCGTTAAGTCTCGCGACCGATCCAGTCACCGGGCAGCAGGTCTATCTGACTTCTGTACCGCCTTCGTTCCTGGGTTATCCGGGCAACAGTGGTGGGCCAGTGTATGCACAGTACAATGGCTATTATTATCCGGCAGGCGTTTACCTGGGGACGTTATACAGCGGCATCACGCCCATCGCCTCCCTGGTACGGGCGATTGACAGCTCGGTGGTGAACCTGATCACCAACGCGGCGGTGTTGGGTGATGACGGAACCAACCATAACGGCGGCGGTGTCATCACCATCGTTCCCAACCAGGCCATTACCTCTGCGAATCCGGGGTATCTTCAATTCGTGTTGGGTCCGCCATCGGCGGTGACTGCGGGAGCGGGCTGGAAATTATCAGGTGATTCGGCTTATGGCACCGCATCGAATTACGTCCGCGCAGTGACTTCAACCAACGTCACCGTACTGTTCCATCCCCTCCCGGGCTGGAATTCGCCGGGGAACCAGGCGGTCGCAGTCTTGCCCAACCAGATCACCAGCTACAGCGCCTCCTACACGGTGATCAACCCCCTGTTGACGATCAACGGGACCACTGGCTTCGGGATCACCGGCACGACCGGAACGGTTTATGTGATCCAAAAGAGCAGTTCGCTGACGGCGGGGATCTGGACGCCGGTCAGCACCAACACGATCACTTCCAGTGGCTTCAACCTCGTGCTGCCCAACCCCTTGACCAACGGATCCGCAGTGTTCTACCGCGCCGTCTGGCTGCCCTAGTTGTTCTCCGGGGCACCAGTTGGATTATTTCTACTCATCGTAACCTCAGCTCAGATTAAAGATGTCAGGATTCGGATGGTGGCAGAGTGGCATTTGATGACCAACCCATAATTGTTCTTACCTGATAGACGTTTAAGCATTTTAATAAGTCTTATTTTTCTCATCACAAAGGCTAGTAGCTCTGCTGGGTATTGCACAACGCCAAAATCGCATAAAATCGAGCCAAAATCCAATAAAACAGAACAATGCCAATTCGCCGTCCGAGGGTGAAAATTCGCTTGGAAAATGGATTCGTGCTAAACGAATTGCGAGGAATTTAGCCCCCTATCAGTTGGCGGCGAAAATGGGGATTCCGACGGCCTTGGTGCATTCTTGGGAACGCAATCTTGTTCGACCCGACCAACGGCAATGGGAATGTTTAGCTAGTGTTGTTGAAATGCCGTTTCTTTTAACGGAAAGTGGATCATAAACAGCAACGAAATCTGCGCCATGCGTTGCCATTTTGTTACTTGCAGATAGGGGCTATACGAAGCCCTCATCCATGCTTGCGGGACAGCACCCAAGTCATACCGAAAGACCCGATAGCTTTTGGCGAATACGTAAAAAATGCCGTCTTGAACATCATTTTTTTCAATTGCAAGCGGCAAGCATTTTGAAAGTTAACGGCGTGTCGGTCCAGAATTGGGTGCGTGGCGCCTATGAATCAAGTACGGGAGTGGCCCCTAATGTCATTAAATGACTCGGCTTCGACCCTCGTGCCAAACTTATCCCCCGGTTATTTTGACGAGGGCCGTAGATAACACCATGTTAGAACAAAAAGTAAAAACTCCCCGCAACGGAAATCGTCACGGGGAGGTGTGCTTTAACCCTCGCTTTAATGTCGAACCACAAATGCTTTGTAAAGGAAATAGCAGGTCAGGGCGACAGATATGACCAAACTAATCGCCACGCTGACGGGATGGCCGGTGAAACTGTGAAGCGTGCCGGTTGCATTCAGATAATCGTCAGCTGTTTTAAATGGGGATCCCATAAGTGCCTTTCTCTGTTGATGGTTGGGTTGGTTCAATTTTCTTTTCTGCGGACATTGATTGGCTCGGTGCAGGCGTGAAAATAGTCGCTTTTTCGGGATAAGCTTCAATCCCCAATTCAGACAAATCCAATCCTTTCTCTTCCGTTTCCAACGAAACACGGAGCAAGTTGAATTTTTTCAACAGCCAACTGAAGGCATAACCCGGAATAAATCCAAGGCCGATACCACAAATCAAGACGCCTCCCAATTGACCGAAGAAATTGATCGGCGCCTGGCCGGGTTGTGAGATGTAACCAATCGCAAAGATGCCCGGCAAAATGCCGCTGATTGTTCCCGTGATTCCGTGGACTGGAAATGCGCCAACGGCATCATCGATTCCAAATTTCTCCAACATCATAGTTGTCTTGGGCATGATCCACGCGGCGACAAAGGCGATGATTATGACCAGTGCCGGGTGATATAAGTCCATGCCCGCAGCGACCGCGATGATTCCAGTCAATCCGCCGGAAATCGTCAGGAACGGATCAGCTTTGGAGGAGACATATGCGCCGATCAGTCCGGCGCCAAGTGCCAGTGTGGTGTTGACCGCAAGCATCGCCAGGGTCGCCGGGGCGCCATAAATGTTCACCGTGCCCGTTGTGTCCGGCAAATAAACCTCACAACAGGCGAGGAAGAAATAAAACCCGACAAAAATCAACATAAGACCAACCATGGTCAGGCCAATATTGTGCGGCAAGATGGGCCTTGGTTTACCATCTTTGTCAAACCGTCCGATGCGCGGCCCAAGATTAATAAGCACACCCAGCGTGAACCAACCCGAAACGCAATGCACCACCACGGCGCAACCGAAATCGTGAAAACCCCACAGCGTCGTCATCCATCCAAAGTAATTCCATCCCCAAGCCGCAGCGACGACCCACAAAAAACTTCCCAAAAGAATTGAGCACAAATAATAAGCGCCCACTTTGATGCGTTCAATGCAAGCACCCGACAAAATGGAAGCCGTTGTCATGGCAAACAGGGCAAATACCATCCAAAACACACCCGTCAATTCATCACCCTTAGTCGGGGACAGCGAATCACTCCACGGATAGGATGATTGAACATACGGAAACCCTGCTTTAACAGCATCTGAAAGATGATCGGAATTTGTCCACGGCCCTAGAAGCGGGCCGGTTCCCGGCCAAAAAGCAAAACCGTTGTAAACCCACCAACCGAAGAAAAAAAACGTGAGACCGACTGTGGAGAGCGTCATCAGATTTTTGAGCATCGTCGCCAAGAGGTTTTTGGACCGCGACGCGCCGCCTTCATAGGCCAAAAAACCGGCATGGATGAGGATCATCAAAACTGCGGCGATAAAGAAGAAAGCTTCCGAGGTGAAAGTTTTTAAATACGGAAGCGCGACCAAACCTTTGGCTTGGTCCACAGTGATCATAGTCATGTTGGTTGCGTCCATTAATCCTCCATTTGCATTTTTTGTTTCATTAAGAGCAACAAATGTTTCTCTGTTTTTAAAGGCCAGCAACTGCCGCGCCAATTCCAGGGAAGGAAACCTCTCGGCGTGATTTCCCTAAAAGAAACTATTGTTTTGTTAAAAGAAATGTTATTAACAGCGACAGCGGCGAGAATTTCTCCTGTCATAATTTATGCAGCAGGACTAAAAGTGACCAAGCTTAACAAAAACATGTTTGACGCACTCGACTCTTGATCCCGCAAACGCTATGAGTTGAGCGATCCAATTTATGAAGAAAAGTGAAGCCACAATAGAATTTCAAATCGGACAAAAAATCCGCGCCTTGCGCGCGGACCGCAACGTCACGCTGGATCAACTGGCGAACGAAGTAAAACTGACGAAGGGTCAAGTTTCCAAAATTGAAAATGGAAAAGTTTCCTCGCCGGTTTCTACGCTCACTCGCATCGCGGTCGCACTGGCGGTGGAGCCGGGATTTTTTTTCCAAAACAGCGTCGGCAGCCAACCGCGCGCAGTTATGGTTCGCAAATCCGAGCGCAAAGTCATCGTGGGGCGCGGCACAAAGCTCGGACACAGTTACGAATCGCTCGCCTACGGCCTGCCGTTTGAAAAAGATTTTGAATCCTACTTAATGCGAATTGAAGAACGAAACATCAAGCCGGAGAAGAATGTTTTCCGCCATCCTGGACACGAATTACTTTTCATGCTCAAAGGCAAAATGGATTACCGTCACGCCGGACAGGTTTATCATCTCGAACCTGGCGACAGTTTGTTTTTTGATGGGAACATCGAACACGGGCCTGTTCGCGTTTATCAGCCACCGGTGGAATTCTTGAGCATTATCAGCAATGCCAAGAGTTGAGAATGTTACAAGCCGCCATTGACTCCGGGAATCCAATCCGTTCCCGCAATCGGAACTTTGGCCATCGCCGCCGCTTCGATCGTCAGGGCCACCAGGTCTTCAGGTTCAAGGTTCAAGACATGGGATTTTCCGCAGGCGCGGGCGATGGTTTGCGTTTCCATCGTTAAAACACGGAGGTAATTCGCGAGTTTTTTTCCGCCTTCGACCGGGTCAAGCCGTTTGGCCAGTTCTTCATCTTGCGTCGTGATTCCCGCCGGATCGTTTCCTTCCTGATAATCATCATAAAAACCGGCTGCAGTACCCAGCTTTTCGTATTCCTTCTGCCATTTCGGCGAATTGCATCCCAGGGCGATCAATGCGGCGGTGCCGATGGAGATCGCATCCGCGCCCATCGCCAGCGCTTTAGCCACGTCTGCGCCGGAACGAATGCCGCCGGAAATGATAAGTTGGACTTTGCGGTGCATGCCCAGCTCCTTCAGCGCCTCGACCGCTTGGCGCAATGCCGATAGGGTAGGAATGCCGACGTGTTCGATAAAAACATCCTGTGTCGCACCCGTGCCGCCCTGCATTCCGTCCACGACGATCACGTCCGCGCCGGATTTCACTGCGAGCGCCGTGTCATAATAGGTCCGCGACGCGCCTACCTTGACGTAAATCGGTTTCTGCCAGTCGGTGATTTCGCGCAGTTCCTCAATTTTTATCGTCAAGTCATCCGGGCCGGTCCAATCGGGATGGCGGCAGGCGCTGCGTTGATCAATTCCTTTTGGCAACGTGCGCATCGCTGCGACACGGTCGCTGATTTTCCGGCCAAGCAACATTCCTCCGCCGCCAGGTTTCGCGCCTTGGCCGAGGACAATTTCGATTGCATCGGCCTTGCGGAGATCGTCAGGGTTCATCCCGTAACGCGAGGGCAGGTATTGATAGACGAGAATTTTGGAATGCTGCCGTTCCTCCGGCGTCATGCCGCCGTCGCCAGTCGTGGTGGAGGTGCCGGTTTCCGACGCGCCGCGTCCCAACGCCTCTTTTGCTTGTGCGGACAGTGCGCCGTAGCTCATGCCTGCGATCGTGATGGGAATTTTGAGGTGGATCGGCTTTTTGGCAAAGCGGGTGCCGAGCTTCACGGCCGTTGCGCAGCGCTCCCGGTAACCCTCAAGCGGGTAACGCGACATGCTTGCGCCAAGAAAGACCAAGTCGTCAAAATGTGGCAATGGGCGCTTCGCGCCCCACCCGCGAATGCGATAGATGCCCGTTTCAGCGGCGCGTTGGATGTCATGAATGACTTCGCGGCTAAAGATCGCCGACTCACGCATTCCGGGTTTGATTTCGGTACTCATGTCAATACTTGCCGACGTGCTCCACGTGAAAATTGTATAGCTGGCGCGCGGAACCGTAGCGGCGGAATTCTCGCGGCTTCAGTTTTACTTTCGCGCGCTCGAACAATTCTCCCAGAAATTTCAAGTGTGCTGCCTGCATCTCCTTTTCCACGCAGTCAGACCCCAGGCCTTTGGCCTTGCCGTGGACAAAAATCCGCGCTTCGTAGATTGAGTCGCCGAGCGCTTCACCCGCGTTGCCGCAGACTACGAGGTTTCCCGCCTGGGCCATGAATGCGCTCGCATGCCCGACGGAGCCTTTGACCACAATATCAATGCCTTTCATCGAAATGCCGCACCGCGCGGAAGCATCGCCATCAATGATGAGCAGTCCGCCATGGGCGCTTGAGCCGGCGGATTGGCTCGCGTTGCCTTTGACGTGGACAAGGCCGGACATCATGTTTTCAGCCACCCCCACGCCGGTATTACCGTGAATGATCACCGTTGCCAACTGGTTCATGCCGGCGCAGTAATAGCCCACATGACCGTCAATCTCCACCGTCATAGGCGCATCCAGGCCGCAGGCGATTGCGTGTGCGCCGCGCGGATTGGAGATGCGCCAATGTTTTTGCTTCGTTTGCGCCGAAAGGTTGTGCAGGGTTTGATTCAATTCCCGCACGCTGGCTTTGGCCAAATCAATTTTTTTGAGGTGATTATTCACTGCCATTCGTGCTCCAGCTATAAACCGTGGCCGGTTCCGGCTCCCATAATTTCGCCTTTTCGATTCCTGGCAACGCCGCCAGCGAACGATATTCCGAGGCCATGGCTACGTAATCCGGCGTTTCGGCCATGACTGCCGGCTTGCAGGCTATTGGATCGCGCAAAACGGCAAACCCATCGCGCGTGCCCACGGCAAAGGTATAGAATCCATCCAGGTCCTTGAGCACATGTTTCAATCCCTGAGAAAGCGAATCCCCTTTTTTTAGCCGCCACGTCAAATAACCCGCAGCGACTTCCGAATCGTTGTCGGTTTGAAATTCAATACCTTCACGCCGCAGATTTTCGCGCAGGCGGTTGTGATTGCTCAATGAGCCGTTATGCACGAGGCACAGGTCGTGCCCCGTCGAAAATGGATGCGAGCCTGCCGTGGTCACCGCGCTCTCCGTGGCCATGCGGGTGTGGCCGATGGCATGACTGCCGTGCATCTGGCGGATATGAAAGCGCTCGATCACGGAACGCGGCGTGCCGACTTCCTTCATAATCTCAATCCGGTGTCCGATGCTCATCGTCTTTACTTCCGGGTATTCCTCGCGCAAAAAGCGGCGGATGGCGGCTTCCTTGGCCACCACCACAAAAACGGCATGGGTGGAATTGACTGTGAACGGGATTTTTGTTTTGAACCTGTCCTCAAGGCTTTTCGCCAGTCGGTCCCAGTGGAAAATTTCTGATGCGTGTTGCAGCGTCAATTTGAGGCTGTCAGCGGGAACGGAGTTCCGATAAATAGCGAAGCCCGCGCTGTCCGGGCCGCGGCTTCCCATGCAATCGAGCATTTCGCCGAACCATTCGCCCAGATGCGGTTGCAGTGATTTTTTCTTAAAAAAGAGGCCGACAATGCCGCACATAAACTCCTCCTTAAGCTGATTTTTTCCGCTTCACAAAAATTTCCATTGCGCTATAGTTTATTTCATGTTGCATTTAATGCAACTCAAATTGCCTAAAAATAATATGCCGGCAAGGAGAAAATTATGACCAATCGCGAACAACTGCGGCAACAGTTTGAACAGGATCAGATCCGGTTCATTCTCACCCAATTCGTCGACATCCACGGCTCTGCGAAAGTCAAGATGTCCCCCATAGAATCGCTCGACATGCTAGTTGACGAGGGCGCCGGTTTCGCCGGTGCCGCCGTCTGGGGCATGGGGCAGGGTCCGCATTCGCACGATATGATGGGTCGCATCGACCTGGACACTTACACCCCGTTGCCGTGGCAACCCGGCACCACCCGGTTTGCCAGTGATCTATACGTGGATGAAAAACCGTATCCGTTCTGCCCCCGCGTCAACTTGAAGCGCGTGTTGAAAGCGGTCCGCGAGAAGGGGTTTGTGTTTAACCTCGGGATTGAACCCGAACACTTTCTCATCGTTAAAAACCCTGATGGCAGCATTTCGCCATGGGACCCCGCGCGCGTGGATAATCTTTCCAAACCGTGCTACGACTATAAGGGCATTTCACCCGCGCTGGCATATCTCCAGGACATCACGACCTATTGCAACCGGCTTGGCTGGGGTGTTTATCAGACCGATCACGAGGATGCCAACGGACAATATGAAGTGAATTTCAAATACAGCGATGCGCTCACGACCGCTGATCGTTTCACATTTTTCAAGATGATGACGAGTCAGATCGCCCCGAAATATGGCGCCATCGCCACGCACATGCCCAAGCCGTTCAGCAACCGCACCGGCAGTGGCGCGCACATCCATTATCACTTGGCGGATGCGGCCACGGGCGAAAATAAATTTGTGGATACGCAGGACAAGCGCGGATTTGGCCTTTCCAAAATGGCCTATCATTTCCTCGGCGGAGTTTTGAAGCACGCACCCGCCTTGTGCGCTATTAATTCCCCGACGGCCAATTGCTACAAACGCCTCCTCGTCGGGCCTGGGCTTTACAGCTCGCGCTCTGGTTTTACCTGGACGCCCGCATTCATCAGCTACGGCGACAACAACCGCACGCAAATGTTGCGGGTGTGCGGCCCGGGCCACGTCGAAGACCGTTCGGTTTCGTCTGGCTGCAATCCGTATCTGGTTTTCGCCGCTTATGTCGCCGCCGGCCTCGACGGGATTGAGAACCAGGTCGAACCGGGCGAACCCAATCCCGGCAATCTTTACAGCTTGAGCCGCGAGGAGATCTATAAAAAAGGCTTAACGACATTACCACAGTCGCTCAAGGAAGCCCTTACGGCTTTGGAAACCGATAAAGTCGTTTTAAACGCCCTCGGTTCGATCCAAAGCGAATTCCTCAAACTCAAGTGGCAGGAATGGAATGAATACCACCGCCAGATTTCCCAATGGGAAACTGAGTATTATTTGACATTGTTTTAGATTTTCAGAAATGGACACCTACGATCTCGCGGTCATCGGCGTGGGCGGCATGGGCAGCGCGATCGTCTTGCACGCCGCCATGCGCAAACTCAAGGTGCTCGGCCTCGAACAATTTTCCATCCCGAACACCCGCGGCAGTTCGCACGGCGCGACGCGCATCTTGCGTCTCGGTCTCCACGAAGGCCCGACCTATGTGCCGCTGGTATTGCGCGCAGTGGAACTCTGGCACGACCTCGAAGAAAAGATCGGCTCGCCCATTTTTCATAGTTACGGGGGACTGGATGTCGCCTTGCCGGATTCCAAAATTTTCAAAGGCTCGACCGCCGCATGCGAAAAATTCAGCATCCAGCACGAAATCCTCGACGCCAAGGAAACGCACCGACGTTTTCCTGCGATCAAACCGGCCAGGGATATGTTCGCCATTTATCAGCCCAACTCCGGTTTTGTGCTGCCCGAACTGGCTGTTACTGCGCACGTGAATTGCGCGCTTGAAGCCGGCGCGGAAGTTCACGGTCACGAGCGCCTGTTGGAATGGGAACCTCGCGGTGACAAGTATTTTATCCGCACCGACCGCTCGGCCTACGAGGCGACGCAAATCATTTTTTCCGCTGGTGCATGGATCGGCAAAATTCTCGCCGAACAAAAGATTCCCGTCGTTCCCGAGCGCACCGTACTCGGCTGGTTTTCGCCAAAGGCAAATCTCCAGAATTTTCAGCACGACAAGTTGCCCATCTGGATTGTTGATTCGCCGGAAGTTGGGCATTTCTATGGCTTCCCGATTTTCGGGATACCTGGATTCAAACTCGGACGCCTGCGTGAAATTCCCTCGTCGGCCATTGATCCCGATTTGCCGCGACGCGAGCCGGATTTTGAGGATGAGGCTGATATGCGCAGCTTCGTTAGAAAATTTTTCCCTGACGCCAACGGCCCGGTTCTTTCGATGGAAACCTGTTTCTTTGAAAATTCACCCGACCGCGTGCCACTCATTGACCGTGTGCCCGGTGAGCAGGGTGCATGGATCTGCGGCGGCTTCAGCGGCCACGGCTTCAAATTTTGCAGCGCCGTCGGCGAATTGATGACGGATTTGGTCATGACCGGCAAATCGCGATTGGATTTGAGTCCGTTCCGCCTTTCGCGTTTTCCTAAGGCAATATAAAATCTATCTGTGCAAGAAATTCAAATTCGTATAGCGGAAACGGACGAAGATATTTTCCGTTGCTTTTCCACAATGCGCGAACTACGTCCGCATCTGCAAGCGGAAAACTTTTTGGAAACCATCCGGCAATTCCAAGCGAGTGGCTATTTCCTCGTGATGCTCGAAGCCGGCGGCGATGTCGGCGCCGTTGCGGGTTGTCGCTTCAGTGAACACCTTGCGCGCGGAAAATTTCTTTACGTGGACGATTTGGTGACGCGCACTGATTTGCGCCGAAGCGGCCACGGCCAGAAACTTTTCGAGTGGCTGGTAATACTGGCGGAAACTTCTGGCTGCAGGGAATTACATCTGGATTCCGGCGTGCAGCGTGCCGACGCTCATTCGTTTTATGAAAAACAAAAAATGATTTTTGCGAGCCGCCACTATTCGTTAAAGCTAAAGCCATGACTGCAAATCCGCAACTGGACGACTTCTTTTCATATCTGCGATTTCCAAGCATTTCCGCCGACCCACATCGAAAATCAGCGATGGCAGATTGCGCGGATTGGCTCGCCCGGAAATTTTCCAGCTTCGGATTTGTGGCGGCAGTTCACCAAACCGAAGGCACGCCCGTCGTTCTGGCCAAATCTAAATTTTCGCCGGAGAAAAAAACAATTTTGATTTACGGGCATTACGACGTTCAGCCGGTTGACCCAGTTTCGCTTTGGAAGCAAAATCCATTTGAACCGTTTGTTGAAAACGGCTTTGTCATCGCTCGCGGTGCGACGGATAACAAAGGCCAGACTATTTGCCACATTCTCGGCGCGGAAGCCAGATTGAAAGAGCGTGGCGAACTGCCGGTCAATCTGATTTTTCTGATTGAAGGCGAGGAAGAAATCGGCAGCCCGAATCTTTGGAGATTTTTGGAAAGTCATAGCGAAGGATTGAAATGCGATGCGATTGTGATTTCGGATACGAGCATGGTTGCGCCCGGTTTTCCGGCCATCACCTGCGGACTGCGTGGTATAGCCTGTTTGGAAGTAAAAATCACCGGACCAAAAGCCGATCTGCATTCCGGGATGTTCGGTGGTGCGATTGCAAATCCGGCAACGGAACTGGTTCGATTGCTCGCAAAATTGCACCACGCGGATGGCTCGATGGCCGTTCCCGGATTTTACGACGATGTGATCCCGGCGGGCGAAGTCGAGCGCACAAGCTGGCGGGAAATCCCTTTCAACGACAAGGCGATTCTTGAAGCGACTGGCGTTTCACAGTTGTCAGGCGAAAAAAATTTTACTGCTCTGGAGCGTTTATGGATTCGTCCAACGGCGGAAATCAATGGTCTGACTTCCGGCTATCAAGGCGACGGCAGCAAGACAATCATTCCTTGCCAGGCTTCAGCGAAATTAAGTTTTCGTCTCGTTCCAAACCAAAAGCCGGATGCGATTGCCGTGCGTGTTGGAGATTTTTTGCAATCACTTTGTCCCAACACGGTTCGTTTGGAAATCACTTACGATCACGGCGGCGAACCTTTTTATGCCGATGCAGATTCTGCGTTCAGTCGTGCCGCGCGATCCGCCCTGAAGGAAGTCTTTGGACGCGAGCCCGCCTTGACACGTGAAGGTTTGAGCATTCCGATTGTCAGTTTGTTGCAGCGCATACTGGGAAAAGCGCCGTTGCTCATCGGCCTGGGTCTGCCGGATTGCAATGCTCATGCGCCGAACGAAACTTTTCCGCTCGCGCAATTGGAAACTGGCATCCGCCTTCACCAAGCTTTGCTGGAACAATTTGCGAAAGCATGAGGGTTGCTTTTATTTTTTAAAAAACAGGAGCCAAACCGCGATCAACATCGGCAGAAGAAACGGCAGCGTGAATTTGAAAATAAATCCAAAAAACGTCGGCGTGTGGATTTTTCTGTGGTCCGCGATGGCTTTGACCATGAAGTTCGGGCCGTTGCCGATGTAAGTCGCCGCGCCGAAAAAAACCGCGCCGACGCTGATGGCCAAAACGCGCGGAGCATTTTGTGTGAGCTGTTCGGAAATATTTTCTGTGCCGGTCACGCCGAACAGGGCGTTCAAAAAACCAAGATACGTTGGCGCGTTGTCCAATACACTCGACAAACCGCCAGCGCTCCAAAAGAAGATGCCCGGCGCGGGATTCGCCCCCAGCAGTTCGCGCGCATTGGCATCAAGCCAGTCCAGTGCCGGCATCATCGTCGCGAAAATTCCGGCGAACAGGAAGGCGACTTCCTTGATGGGATGAAAATTGAAATGGTTCGCCTCATGGACGGATTTTTTGGTCGTGAAATACGAGCCGAGCGCGGCGGCGAACATTAAAATTTCGCGCAGAAAAACCGGGTGTTTAATGAAGACCGCGCCGAGGATGACGGCGAGAAAAAACAGATTCGGCAGGCCGTCGAATCTCCACGTTTCATGCGCGGTTTCCTTTTCGCGCACGGTGCGCGGTGCGCGAAGAAAATTATTTCGATCAATGACGTAAAAAATTGCGAGGAGAATTCCAATGCCCATCGCCCACATAGGCCAGACGTTTTTTGTGATCCACCAGAACGGCACGCCTTGCAGGTACCCAAGAAAAAGCGGTGGATCGCCGACCGGCGTGAGACAGCCGCCCGTGTTCGCGATGATGAAAATGAAAAAGACGATGTGATGTGCCGTGACGCGGTATCGATTCATGCGAATCCACGGGCGGATTAAAAGCATGGAAGCGCCGGTCGTTCCCAGAAGATTTGCGATGAATGCGCCGACCAGCAAAAAAATGACATTCGTAAAGGGGGTCGCCTCGCCTTTGACGGTAATATGGATGCCGCCGGAAACAACGAAGAGCGAACCAATGAGAATGATAAAACTGATGTAATCGTGCGCGACATGCAGTACGCACGTTGGATCGCGTATGACGAGCAAATAGTAACCGAGCGTGATAGCGCCGAAGCCGATGGAAATTTGGGCATAGTGTCGTGACCACCATTTTGCCGCCAGCAATGGCGCGAGTGCAATGTTGCCGAGCAGTAGCACAAACGGCAAAATCATCCATGGAGTGGGCGCGACCATGAAGGTAAGATTGCTTGAGCCGACAAAACCGGGTCAAACAGATTCACAAAAGATTCATGCAAAGGGGGAAATAGGCCACTGGTTAATTTTTGTATGCACAACCACGGGCGAACATTGAATTGGAGTGCAAAAGAGGAAAGCGAAACTCTCACATTGTCCATTTGCTTTACCGGTTTGGGATATTTCATTGTGTTTTCAAAATCGGCGCGGAGAAAAAATGCTAATCAATCAAAATGACGTGGTCGTTCACTTTGGACCGCCTCTGTTCTATCGCGAATTGGTCCCAGAGTATTTGATTTGAATTCAGCCTCATTCATAGGCTGCAACTATGATGAGGTATGGTTCCGCTTCGTTAGGGTAGGGTGAGGGGTGAGAATAGAACAAAGGCTGCCTTTCATGCGATAATCAGGAGTGAGGTTCATGGAGAGCCTTCTCTGGATTTTTCCCCCGTCTTGGGGCCATGCCGGGAACCCAATAAGCCAGTTGCCGGTCCTCACCCAATCGTATAGATTAACGCGCGCAAATTATCTTTGAGACGATGAATAAAGAAGATTTACATGCAGAAAATGCCGGGGACCTCGAGTCCGTTCCGCCGGCGCCGGAGCAGATCGAGGACTTGAAGGCGCGCGCCGCCAGGGCCGATGAGAACTGGGACCGTTTATTGCGCACGACCGCTGACTTCGACAATTTTAAAAAACGCGCCGCGCGTGAACGCGTCGAGGCCATCCAATATGCCAATGCGTCGCTGATCCAAAAGCTGCTCCCGGTCCTGGACAATTTTGAGATGGCACTCGCCGCGGCGCAATCCGCGAAGGACGAAAAGACCGCCTCGCTGCAGACCGGCATCGTCATGGTGCAATCGCAGATCAAAAGCATTTTGATGGAAGCGGGCCTCGAAGAGATCGACGCCGTCGGCAAGACGTTCGATGCCACGGTGCACGAAGCGATTTCGCAGCAGGATACTGCCGACGTGCCCGAAGGCCAGGTCGTCCAGCAAATCCGCAAGGGCTATAAATTGCGCGATCGGCTGTTGCGGCCGGCAGCGGTGATCGTTGCCCGCAAGCCGGCTAAATAAACCTAAATCAGCCTAAAATGTCCCGGTTAAACCCCTGAACCTGTCGTATGCCCTTTGGCCTTCAAATTACTGTAAACTTCCTCTCCCTGTTCCCTCTCCCCGGGGGAGAGAGTCAAGGTGAGGTGAGGTCGGGGCAAACTCATCCTGGAAATTTTCTCTCCCTTTCCCCTGGCGTCTCATGGGGAGGAGGAGGCTCATATTTTGCAATGTCCGATTATCAGTGGGATTTAGTATAATTTACTCAGATGTCCAAACGCGATTATTATGAAATTCTTGGCGTGAACCGCCAGGCCGACGATGAGGAGATCAAAAAAGCCTACCGGAAGCTGGCCGTGAAGTATCATCCGGACAAGAATCCGGGAGATAAACAAGCCGAAGAGCAGTTCAAGGAATTGGGCCAGGCTTATGAAGCGCTGAGCGATCCCCAAAAACGCGCGGCCTACGATCAATACGGCCATGCGGCCTTTGACCCGCGCCAGCGCGCGCGGGGAGGGGGTGGCGGTTTTCACGATCCCTACGATATCTTCCGCGAAGTTTTCGGCGGCGGCGCGGGGGGCAGCATTTTTGAGAGTTTCTTTGGCGGCGGCGGCGCGTCCTCCGGGCCGCAACGCGGTGACGACCTCCGTTATGACCTGGAGCTTCCCCTCGAGGACGCCGCGCTGGGTTGCGAACGGGAAGTTTCCCTCAACAAACTGGACCGTTGCGAAATCTGCGGTGGTTCCGGATCGGAAAAAAATTCCGGCATCAAGACCTGCGTCACTTGCGGAGGCCGCGGGCAGGTGCTGATGTCGCGCGGCATCTTCAGCATCGCGCAGACCTGTCCGCAATGCAAAGGCGCCGGGCGGACCCTGGAAAAGCCCTGCAAAGAATGCCACGGAGATGGCCGCCACGAACGCACATCCAAGATCAAATTGAAGATCCCGCCCGGCGTGGATACGGGAACGCGGCTGCGATCCGGCGGCAATGGCGAGGCCGGTTTTCGCGGCGGGCCGACGGGCGACCTGTACGTTGTCTTGCATGTGAAGGCCCATGAGATTTTCCAGCGCGACGGCGAAGACTTGCTCTGTGAGGTGCCGGTTAGCTTCATCCAGGCGGTGCTTGGAGCGGAGGTCGAGGTGCCCACGCTCGAAGGCAAGGCCACCATCAAGATCCCGGGCGGCACCCAACCGGGTGCGGTTTTTCGGGTTAAAGGCAAGGGAGTGAAGAGTTTACAAAGCCACGGCCATGGCGATCTCCATGTCCGGGTGCAGGTGGAAGTGCCCTCGCGATTGAGCCATGAACAGAAGGCGAAATTGCACGAGTTTGCGGATCTTTGCGATGGCAAAGAGACCCCCCTGGCTCAGAGTTTTTTTGAAAAAGCCAAAAAGTTTTTCCGATAAATGAGCATGCATCGTTTCCATCTGGCGCCGGGGGATTGCAATGGAAACGTGCTGCGTCTTACGAAAGGCGAAGCGCATCACGCCTTGCGGGTGCTGCGCCTGAAACCGGGCGATGCGGCCATGGTCCTTGATGGCGCGGGGCGTGAATTTCTTTGCGTGGTGGAAGCCGCCGGACAGGGCTCGGTTTCATTGCGCGTCGCGGGGACGAATTCCCTTCCCGCCCCGGCCTGCTCCATCACTTTGCTTGTGGGAATTCCTAAAGGGAAAATCATTGAAAGCATCATCCAAAAATCGGTTGAACTGGGCGCGCGAAAAATTGTGCCGCTGCTGACCGAACGCGTCGTCACGCACCTGGACGGGGAAAGCGCGGAGCACAAGCGCGAGAAGTGGCAATTGACGGCGATCGAGGCCATCAAACAATGCGGCGCAGCGTGGCTGCCCGAAGTGGCCGCGCCGACAACGATCGCTGACTATTTGAAACGCAAAGATTTTTTTGATCTCCAACTCGTCGGCTCGTTGCAAAAGGAACGCCGGCATCCGGCGGAGATCTTTCGCGAGTTTGAGAAGGGCCATAATCGTTTGCCGAGATCCGCGGCCGTTTGGGTCGGCCCGGAAGGCGATTTTACGCCGGGTGAATTGGAGACGATCCAGAAGGCCGGCGCGCAACCCATCACGCTCGGGAATCTTACCCTTCGCGTGGAGACCGCGGCGATTTATTGTCTTTCCATTTTGAATCACGAATTGAACCGGTGAACCGGTTTCGCTATGGTGGCGGCATGGAGATCGGAAATCTGCGGCGCGCGTTCACCTTGATTGAGCTGCTGGTCACGATTGCCATCATCGGGATTCTTGCGGCCCTGTTGTTGCCGGTGCTTTCCATCGCGAAACAGCACGGATTGACGACCCAATGTCGCAACAATCTCAAGCAGTTGCAGACCGGCTGGGAATTGTATCAGGCGGATGACAACGATACGATGCCTCCCAATCTTTGGGATGGGGTCCATGGCCAGGCCGCAGGTTCGGCGCGGGGTTCATGGGTGGTGGGGAACGCGCTCGACAGTTCCCCGACAAATATCCAGGCCGGCGTGCAATGGCGTTATAACTCCGCGCTGGGCATCTATCATTGCCCGGCGGACACCTCACTGACTGCCGGCGGCGCCATCCTGCGCTACCGCAGTTATTCGCTCCTTAATTATCTTGGCGGTGATCCCCAGGATACCACCAGCATGTATGCCAGCCGGATCAAAGAGAAAGGCAGCCAGCTCAAGCAGGCTTCCAACATCATCGCTTTTGATTGTGAAGATGCCGGGACGATCAACGATGGCATCCTGTTGGTGGCCCCGCCGCCTTATGGCCAATGGCAGGATCAGCCCGGATTCCGGCACACACAGGGCGGCATCTTTTCGTTCGCCGACGGCCATGTGGAATATTGGAAGTGGAAATCAGATCCTCCGGACGAAGAGGGAGATTTGGCGCGCGTCCAGGCAGGCCTGCCGGAACCGTGATTTGCCCATGTCTCTACAAATGTAAAGAAAGCGCTTGACATCCTCTACGTTTGTAGAGATTATCGCGCCATGCCCAAGCCAAAAGTCGAACTCACGGAAACGGAGTGGTCGGTCATCAAGGCCGTGTGGGAAAATGAACCCTGCACCGCTCCCGCGGTCCAGGAAAAGCTCTTCAAATCAACGGGCTGGACCTATTCCACCGTGCGCACCCTGCTGGATCGCATGGTCGCGAAGGGGATGCTTAAGGCCAAAAAGGAAGGCAAATCAACGATCTATGATTCCACCCTTACCCGCACCCAGGCCCAACGGGGCGAATTATTTTATGCGCTGAAACATGCGTTCAACGGGGCGCTCACGCCCATGGTGCAATGTCTTCTCGACAGCAACGAGCTGGATGAAGACGAATTGGTGAAACTCGAATCGCTCATCAAGGCGAAAAAGAAATCAGCCAAAAAATAACCGGAAAAATTGCGTCTATGAATTTCCATATCGAGACGTTGAACCAGTGGGGCGGGGGCTTTTTAAACTTCGCCTGGCCGATGCTATGGCAATCCAGCCTGCTGATAGCATTGGTCTTTGTTCTGGATTGGCTGCTCGCGCGAAAGCTCCGCGCCTCGGTTCGCTACGCATTATGGCTGACGGTACTGGTGAAATTGCTCCTGCCGCCGACCCTGGCAGTGCCGACCGGGGCGGGATGGTGGCTGTTTCGCCAGCCGGCAATCATCGCCCCCGTGGCAAAATTTACTGTGATTCATGGGGAGGTCACTCCGCCGGCCCAATTCATTCCCCACAGCTTTCCTCCCGCTGTGAAACCAGAATTGGACGGCGCCGCTTATGCCTTGCTGGCATTCATGGCCATCAGCGCCACACTATTCGTTTGGCTGCTCGTTCGTTGGCGGCAATTGCACCGTAAAATCTGTCACGCTTCACCCGCCGCAGAGTTTACCGTTGGCCTCGACAATGCGTTGCGAGTCTCCGGTGTGCGTTCCCGCGTGACCGTCAAAATCGTGGACGGTTACCTGTCACCGGCGGTCTGTGGCCTGATCAAGCCCGTTATTTTGTTACCACGTATCCTTATTGAAAAACTGGCCGCCGAACAACTGCACGCGGTATTATTGCACGAACTGTTTCATCATCGGCGCAAGGATGTCTGGGTGAATTGCGCGCAAACCTTCCTGCAAATTTTCTATTGGTGGCATCCCTTGCTTTGGCTGGCTAATGCGCGCATCCGTCGTGTCCGGGAAGAGGCCGTGGATGACGCTGTCATGCTCGCGCTCCGCGACGAACCTGACCTGTATGCGCCGACCCTGCTGGAAGTGGCCAAGCTCGCCTTTTATCGTCCGCGCTTGAGCGTTGGATTGGTTGGCATCATGGAATCCCGCAGCGCGCTCGGGCAGCGGATCGAACGGCTGGTGAATTTTCGCGCGCCGCGAAAGGCCGGCCTGACGATAGTTTCAATTTTTTGGATTCTGGCATTCGTTGCCGTGGCCGTGCCCATGGGGGGTGCTCCTGCCCAAACGCAAACAGAGAACGTAGCTGCTCCGCCGAACTCGACGAAGACCAATCTTGAAATGCGAGTCTTTACAGTGGACCGACGTATTTTCCCAGATGCTTTGCGAAAGGCATCTGGAATCAATTCCACAAACATTTCAACAATTGCCAAAATTTTATTCGGCCGATCGGGGGTAAACTGGGATTTTCCAAAAGATAAATCTATTTCCTATAATGACCAAAGGGGGTTGCTGTTTGTCAAAGCAACCGAAAGGGATTTCGACATGATTGAACAAGTTGTAGGGGCTCTTGCTGACCCGGGTCCACAAGTTCACATCAAAGCCCGATTTATTGAAATCCCGGTTGGCAGCATAAATTTCGGCACAAATGATCCGGATAATTTCAGTGCGATTATGGATGATGCATATTTTAGAACAATCTGGAAGAAATTAGAATCCACCCATGGTGTCAAAATGTTGGCGGAACCGGGTGTGGTCACTACTGGTGGAAGGCAAACACAGGTAAGGGCGACAGACAGACAAATAATCCTTACCAATTTCTCTTTTGATGAAATTTCCAACAAAGGTTATGTCACTGCACAAGAAGGCGTGTTTTGGATAGGCCCAGTCCTGGACATTGTTCCAGGTGTTTCAGCCGATAGGCATACGATTCGTTTACAGGCTACGGCTTCGGTGACGAATTTTTTAGGATATGGACCAACTAATCCAGTTACTGCCTATACCAAAGAGGGTAAAAAATTTCAGTTGGCCCGTGTCAAATATGATATGTGCGTGCTTAAGGCGAGTGCCAATTCGGATTTATCCGATAACCAAACAGTAGTATTGAAATTGAGCAAACAATTTTACAGTAATGGAGCCGAAGTTGATGCCGTGCCAGATAATATGAGAGATGACTCGGAAGATAAAGAGGTGCTGGTCTTCATTACGGTGACATTAGTGGACGCGGCTGGGAATCGTATCCATCCGAATGATGAGTCTTACTACAAATACCCCGCGCCAGATCCAACCGCGTATTGAATGGCGGATCGGCTCACCCATAAATTCCTTTGAATAAGAAAAGGCTGCTGTCGATGACAGCAGCCTTCGGAGTGCGGGTCTGTGACCCGCAGCGGCCACGACATTTTCAACTTGCTGCCGGCTCACCGAGCCGTGCTCCGGCAACGCGATGCGTAGCGCTCCCGGGACTAATTACCGGCGATACCCATCATGGCCACGGTATTGACCACGATCATGATGATCATAGCGGTATTGAACCGCATGAGAGTGCCAGGCACCGCCGATCCAGACATGGCCGGTGGAGTAATAACCGGGTGTCCAGACATACCCAACTCCCGGGCTGGCTGGAACCGTTTCAACCACGGCGACCGGCGCGGTCTGGACTGTTTGGCACACGGCAACTGGCGCAGGTGCAACCACCACCGGGGCGACATAAACCGGCGGAGTGGCCACGACAACGGTAGGGAACCCGACGGAGATGCCGAAACGGACACCGGCATTGGCGGACATGACAGCCGCGCCGAAGAGGGCGGCCACGATCAGGATTTTTGTTTTCATAATATTCCCTTTCTTTTTATTGGGGCTTGATTGCCCACAAATGAACAGACGGATAAGTAACTAATTGGTTACATAAGTGGTTGGATTATATTATCCTTGAAATCAATGGTTTGTGAGATCGGTGTAACCGGCTGAAAAATCGTGTTTCAAGATTTAAGGCGCCGCGCAAGAAGTGCACAGCCGCAAAACCGGAATACCCAATGACTAAACCATAATGACTAGAGATTTTCCAATGAGTCATGCCGTAGATAAGAGAAATCACCCGAACCAGGAAAAACCGTCAAAAAGGTTTCTGGGGTACTTCCAGCCTCACACCCGGCTGAAGCCGGATGTTAATGAAAATCAGGTGTTTGCCTGAATCCAGCGGATGGTCTTTTCGGCCAGCTTATCGAAGGCGGTCACGCAGAGTTCGAGGTGTTCTTCTTTGGTGTCCTCGATCTTGTTGTGGCTGATGCCATGCAGGCTTTGGACGAACATCATCACGGTCGGTACTCCGGCCGCCGCCACTTCGGCGGCATCGTGCAACGGGCCGCTGGGGAGCCGATGGGATTTGCCGCAGGTTTCACGAATGGATTCGTCGCACAGGTTGATGAGGTCGTCATTGAACGGATGCGGCGGGATCTGCCATAGCCGCTCCCAGGAAACTTTCACATTTCCCTCTTTCGCGAACCGGTCAGCCGCGGCCTTTGCGTCCGCCAACATTTTGGCGAGGGCCGTCGCATCGAGATGGCGTTGGTCGAGAGTGATGAGGCATTCTTCGACGACGCTGGTGACGATGCCTGGCCTGGTGGTGCAGGAGCCGATGGTGCAAACGCCGTTGCCGCTTTGCGCGGCGACCTGATAAATCTCCGGGCTCATTTTTGCGGCAGCCAGAAAGGCATCTTTGCGGCGGTTCATCGGCGTACTCCCGGAATGCGCGGCCTGCCCGTGAAAAGTGATGGCGTGCCGTTCAAGGCCAAACGTGCCGAGGACGGCGCCGAGCGGAAGATTGAGATCGAGCAGGACCGGACCTTGCTCGATGTGCAGTTCCAGATAGGCGGCGGCGTTTTTTAATTCCGCGCCGCAGTCTTTGACCTTTTCGAAATCGATGCCGACATTTTTCAACGCGTCGGGAAGTTTGATGCCTTGTTTGTCCACGAGGCCGCGGGCTTCGTTCATGTCCAGATTGCCGGAGCAGGCGGAGGAGCCGAAGAGGCTCTTTCCAAATCGCGCGCCTTCTTCATCCGCCCAATCCACGAGGCGAACGGTCACGGGCGGGTTGCCATTATATTGGGAATGGATGCGCCGTAAAATTTCGACGCCGGCGAGCACGTTGAGGCAGCCATCGAGCCAGCCGCCATTGGGGACTGAATCGATATGGCCGCCGATGAGCAGGCACTTTTCCGATGCACCCCGAAGGGTGAACCAGGTGTTGCCGGCGGCATCGTTGTGGATCTCCAGCGGCAGGCCCTCGACAGTATGGCGGAGAAACTTGCGGGCGGCGAGCCACGTCTCGGTGAAGGCAAGCCGTTGCGCGCCATTTTCGTTGCCGGTCATCGCGCGGAGCGCTTTCAATTCGGCGATCGTGCGTTTTGGATTGAGCGGATTCATCGGGCGGAAATCATCGTCGCTAAGGTAAATTTATTGTGACAATCCGCTGTAAAGCCAGTATAAAGTCGTAACAGGGGAATTGCAGGGAGAATCGCAATAAAAAAGAAGCATGCCAACGTTAAACACAATCGTGGACGGGCTGAAGATGCCAAACCCATTTGTCATCGGGTCCGGGCCGCCGGGAACGAATCTCAACGTCATCAATAAAGCTTTCGCCGAAGGCTGGGGAGCGGTCATCGCCAAGACGGTTTCGCTCGACGCCAGCAAGGTTGTCAACGTCACGCCGCGCTATGGCAAGCTGTTTTCCCAGGACAAGCAGGAGATCATCGGCTGGGAGAACATCGAGTTGATCAGCGACCGGCCGTTCAAGATCTGGGAGGATGAGTTCAAGAAGTGCAAGGACCAGTATCCTGACCGCATCCTGATCGCCTCCATCATGGAGGAATATCGCAAGGATTCGTGGGTGGAGATCGTCGAGCGCTGCCAGGCGTGTGGTGTGGACGGATTTGAATTGAATTTTTCGTGCCCGCACGGTTTGCCGGAGCGGAAGATGGGCGCGGCGATGGGGGAGAATCCCGAGATCGTCGGCGAAGTCGTCAGTTGGGCGATGGGCGCGGCAAAAAAACCGGTCTGGGCGAAGATGACGCCGAACATCACGCATATCGAAGACCCGAGCCGCGCGGCATTGAAAGCCGGCGCGACGGGCATCAGCGCGATCAATACCATCCGCAGCATCATCAGCGTGAATCTTGAAACACTCCGGCCGGAACCGAGCGTGGAGGGTTTTTCGACGCCCGGCGGTTATTCCAGCCGCGCGGTGAAACCCATCGCGTTAAGGATGGCAATGGAAGTGGCGCAACTGATCCGAAAGGAATATCCCGGGCGGTCGCTCTCGGCGATCGGCGGGGTGGAGACCGGCAGCGATGCCGCGGAGTTCATCCTGCTGGGCGCCGATTCGGTGCAGGTCTGCACGGGCGTGATGAAATTCGGATACGAGATGGTGAAGCCGATGTGCGAACAATTATTGGCATTCATGGAGAAGCATAAATTTGAGACGCTGGCGGATTTCAAAGGCAAGAGCCTGGAATATTTCACGACACATGCGGACCTCGTGAAGCGGCAGGGCGACCGCAAGGCCGCGCAAAAGGCGGCCACGGCGGCAAAGACCGTGAAGAGCGATGGCGAATGGAGCGGGAATGATTTCGTGAAACAATCGGACGCGCTGGCGCGATGAGGTGCTGATGGCCTTGAAATTCTTATTTAAAGGCATGGCGGTCGGTTTTTGCATCGCTGCTCCCATCGGGCCGATCGGGGTGCTGTGCATGCGCCGGACATTGGCCAATGGGCGGCTGGTGGGGTTGTTGTCAGGGTTGGGAGCAGCCACGGCGGACGCGGCATACGGTGCTGTGGCCGCCTTTGGGCTGACCGCCATCTCAAATTTTCTCGTCCATCAAAAATCCTGGCTCGGAATTGTGGGTGGAATTTTTTTATGTTTTCTCGGCATCAAGATATTCATCAGCAAGCCGGCCCGGCCATCCGAAGAAAAGGAAGCGGTGGGCCTGATTCCGGCATATTTTTCGACTTTGTTCCTGACGTTGACGAACCCGACGACAATCATTTCATTCATCGCCATCTTCGCCGGACTGGGCCTGGCCCGGACGGCGAATTATTTGTCGGCCAGCTCGATGGTCGCCGGTGTTTTTATCGGCTCGACGTTTTGGTGGCTGATCTTGAGCGGTGGCATCGGTTTTTTTAGATCGCACGTCGACGAAAAGTGGATGAAAACCGTGAATAGATTGTCCGGGTGTCTCATATTTACATTTGGAATTTATTCTTTTTGGATATTGTGAACCCAATGGCTCCGGGGAAGGAGAGCTATTGCTATTTCCATCCATTTGAGCGAATATGGGTAGCCATATCGTATGAAAACGACCATAGAAATTGCGGATGATCTTTTCGAGCGGGCGCAGCGCCTGGCGCGGAAGGAAAAGACAACGTTTCGCGCGCTAACAGAACGTGGGCTTCGTCTGGTTCTCTCCAGCAAACAAACCGTCACGCGTAAAAAGCTTCCGCCGTTGGTCACTTTTCGTGGAAAAGGACTGACACGCGAATTCCAAAATGCAAGCTGGGAAAAAATTCGCGATGAAATTTACAAAGGGCGCGGCGCATGATTGCCGTGGACTCCAACCTGCTGATTTATGCGCATCGGGAAGAGAGTGAATTTCATAACACCGCAAAAGAGATAATCGACGCCTTGCGTCACAGTCCGGTCCCGTGGGCGATTCCATGGCCATGTGTGCATGAATTCATAGGCATTGTGACTCACGCAAACATTTACAAACCGCCGACTGCGCTCAAGTCAGCTTTGGAAGCGATTGACTCGTTGGCAGCGGGAGAGAATCTTCATTTTCTTTCCGAAAGCCCGGGTTACTTTGAAAAATTGCGTGATTTGGCGTTGAAGGCAAAGCTATCCGGCCCTCGCATCCACGATGCGCGCATCGCCGCCCTCTGCTGGCATCATGGCGTTCGTGAGCTTTGGACGGCAGATCGAGATTTTTCTTTGTTCCCGCAAATCAAAACGCGCAATCCACTCGTAAATTGAACTATGCTTGAATCCTGCCCTTTTTTTATCGGCGGCGACTGGCTTCAGCCGAAGCTCGCCGGAACACCTGTTTTCAATCCTTCCACCGGCCAGGTCATCGCCGAATGTCCGGCCGGCGGCATCGCCGAGGTGAACGCCGCGGTTGACGCAGCGCAAGCGGCATTTCCAAATTGGATGGAGACGCCGCCAGTGGAGCGCGCGCGCATCCTCGGGCGATTCAAAATGTTGTTGGAAGATAATTTTGAGGACATTGTCCGTTGCAATACCCGCGAGCACGGAAAAACACTGGTGGAATCACGCGGTGACGTGAAACGCGGGATGGAAGTCGTGGAATTTTCGCTGGGCGTCCCGTCGTTGATGATGGGGCAGATTTTGGAAAACGTCGCGCGCGGCATCGATTGCGACGCCATCCGGCAGCCGCTGGGCGTTTGCGCGGGGATCACGCCGTTCAATTTTCCCGCGATGGTGCCGCTGTGGATGTATCCCATCGCTATCGCGTGTGGGAACACATTCGTGCTGAAACCGAGCGAGAAAGTCCCGCTCACGGCGATCAAAATCGCTAAGCTGCTCGAGAAAGCCGGACTGCCCAAGGGCGTGCTGAACATCGTCCACGGCGGGCGCGAGGTGGTGGACGCTTTGCTGACTCATCCGAAGGTCAAGGCGATCTCGTTCGTGGGCTCGACGCCGATCGCGAAATACATCTACGAAGTCGGGACAAAACACGGCAAGCGCGTGCAGTCTAACGGCGGCGCGAAAAATTTTACACTGATTATGCCGGACGCGGATCCGGAAAATTCCGTGCGCGGCGTGATCGAGGGTGCTTTTGGTTGTGCGGGAGAACGTTGCATGGCGGGTTCGACGGCGGTGGTGGTGGGCGATGCGGAGAAGACGGTCTTGCCGGTGCTGGTGGAAGCGACGCGCAAGATCAAGGTCGGCCCGACCGACCGCGAAGCGCAGCCGGACATGGGTCCGCTCATCACGCGCCAGCATCGCGACCGGGTCCTGGAACTGATCGAGGCCGGTGTCAAGGAAGGCGCAAAAATTCCTGCGGATGGCCGCGGCGTGAAAGTTAAGGAAGCGCCGGATGGTTTTTTTGTAGGCGCAACGATTTTGGATGGCGTACAGAGCGGCATGACCGTGGCCTGTGAAGAGATTTTTGGCCCGGTGCTGAACGTGATGCATATGGAAGACCTGGATGCAGCCATCGAGCTGGCGAACAAGTCGGCGTACGGAAACGGCGCCTCCATCTTTACCCGGTCGGGCAAGGCAGCGCGGGAGTTCAAGCATCGAATCAATTGCGGCATGGTCGGCATCAATATCGGTGTCCCGGCATCGATGGCGTGGTTTCCGTTCAACGGCTGGAACGATTCGTTTTTTGGCGACCTGCACATGCAAGGCGTTGAGGGCGTCCAATTTTTTACGCAACAAAAAGTCACCACGAGCCGCTGGTTCAGCTATGGGGAAGGGGATGTTTGGTATAAAGAAGGTGACAAGTGATCTTATGAGTCTATTGATTAAAAACGGTGAAATTGTGACGGCGAGCGCGCGGTATGTGGCGGACATCCTTTGCGAAGGCGAAACCATCGCGCGAATCGATCGCGGCATCAAGCCGCCGAAGGGCGCGGAAGTGATCGACGCCAGGGGTAAATACGTTTTTCCGGGTTTCATTGATCCGCACGTGCATATCTATCTGCCGTTCATGGGGACATTTGCCAAGGACGATTACATCTCGGGCAGTCGTGCGGCACTGGTGGGTGGAACGACGACGTTGATCGAAATGTGTTGCCCGGCGCGGAAGGACGATGCGCTGGAGAGTTTTGAGCTTTGGTTGAAGCATGCTTCCGGGAAGTCGGCCTGCGATTTTACGTTTCACATGGGCGTCACGAAATTTGACGGCGGGACGGAGAAGCAGCTCCGCGAGATCGTGAAGCGCGGCATCAGCTCATTCAAAATATTTCTCGCCTACAAGGGCGCCTTTGGCGTGGATGACACGGAGCTTTACCGGGTATTGAAACTGGCGAAGGAGTTGGGCGTTATCGTCACGGCGCATTGCGAGAATGAAACGCTGGTGACGGAACGTTGCAAGGAATTGCTCGCGGCAGGCAAGACTGATCCGGGACAGCATCACAACAGCCGCCCGCCGCAAGTCGAGGCCGAGGGCGTGCATCATCTGATGACGTTTGCCGAACTGACCGGGGCGGCGACATACATCGTGCATCTGAGCTGCAAAGAGGCGCTCGATGAAGCCATCGCCGCGCGCCAGCGGGGTGTGCGCGTCAACGTCGAGACCTTGATCCAATACCTGACCCTCGACAAAACGGACGCGGAAAAGCCGAATTTTGAAGGCGCCAAATATGTGATGTCGCCGCCGTTGCGCGACAAGCGGAACCAGGCAGTGCTTTGGAACGGATTGCGCGATGGCCTGGTGCAAACGGTCGCGACCGATCATGCGCCGTTTGATTTCAAGACGCAGAAGCCGATGGGCAAAAATGATTTCACGAAAATTCCCAATGGGATTCCCTCGCTCGAAGATCGGGTCAATGTGCTTTATACCTACGGGGTAAAAACCGGGAAGATCGACCTGCACACATTCGTGAATGCGGCCAGCACGCAGGTGGCAAAATTATTCGGCCTGTTCCCGCGCAAAGGGACGATCCAGCCCGGTGCTGATGCCGACCTGGTGGTGTATGATCCGGATTATCGGGGGAAGATTTCCGCAAAAAAGCAGCAGATGAACGTCGATTACAATGTGTTCGAAGGTTGGAAGATCGAAGGGCGGCCCAGCCTGGTCACGGTGCGCGGACAGGTGGCGGTGCGCGATGGCAAATTTGTTGGCAAACACGGCTATGGAAAATTTCTGCAACGAAAGCCGAGTCATTTTTAAGGCATGAGCCCCGCTTCCACCGGCCTGGCCTCTAACGCGCCCGATGTCGAAGTGGACATTGCGCAGAGCCGGTTGTTCAACGCCGATATCGCGCCGGTGCCGCAATCGCGGCGCAAATGGGGCATGCTCAGTTTTGCGGCGCTGTGGATCTCCATGTCCGCATGCATCCCCACCTACATGCTCGCCTCATCGCTCATCGGCGGCGGCATGAATTGGTGGGAAGCCATCCTGACGATTTTTCTCGGCAACCTCATCGTGCTGGTCCCGATGGTGCTCAATGCCCATGCCGGCACGCGTTATGGGATTCCGTTCCCGGTCTATTGCCGGGCGGCGTTCGGTACGCATGGGGCCAATGTGCCGGCGATCCTCCGGGCGCTGGTGGCGTGCGGCTGGTTTGGTATCCAGACGTGGATCGGCGGCGAGGCGATTTACAAGATTTGCGTCACCATTTTTCATTTGAATGCGACGACGCCGACGAATTGGCTGGGCATCAGCGGCGGACAATTTTTGTGCTTCCTGTTTTTCTGGGGCATCAACATGTTCGTCATCTATCGCGGCATCGAGACCATCCGTTGGCTGATGAACATCAAAGCGCCGTTGCTGATCGCGCTCGGCCTGCTGCTGCTGGGGTGGGCGCATCATGCGGCGGGAGGGTGGGGACAAATGCTGTCGCAGAAATCGCAATTCGATGACGGCCAGCCGCAAGCCGGAAAATTTTGGAGCTACTTTTTTCCCGCGCTCACCGGCATGGTCGGATTTTGGGCGACGCTTTCGTTGAACATCCCCGACTTCTCGCGCTACGCCAAATCCCAGCGCGACCAGGTCATCGGCCAGGCCCTGGGTCTGCCGCTGACAATGGCGTTGTATTCGTTCATCGGTGTGGCGGTCACTTCGGCGACGACGGTCATCTATGGCGCTCCCATTTGGGATCCGGTGGATGTGTTGACGAAGTTCAGCAATCCGCTGGTCCTGGTTATTGCCATGCTATCGCTCTGCGTGGCCACGCTGGCGACGAACATCGCGGCGAACGTGGTCTCGCCCTCCAACGATTTTGCGCATCTCTCGCCGACGCGGATTTCGTTTCGGATGGGCGGATTCATCACGGGCATCGTTGGCATTTTGATGATGCCCTGGAAATTGGTCGCCGATCCGAGTGGCTACATTTTCACCTGGCTGATCGCTTACAGCGCATTGCTGGGACCAATCGGCGGAATCCTGATCGCCGATTATTTTGTGTATCGCCGCCGGCAATTAAACGTTGCCGCGCTTTATAAAACGGATGGGGAATATCGATTTGCGAACGGATTCAGCTTTGTGGCCATCGTTTCATTTGTTGTCGGCGTGTTGCCGAGCCTGCCGGGATTCCTGGTGAATGTGAATCTCCTGGGCAAGGCCAGCGTTCCGGGATGCCTCGCACAATTATACAATTATGCATGGTTCATCGGTTTTACCTTTGCGTTTGTGGTCTATCTCGGGCTGCGGAAAATTTTCCCGAAGGGTTGAATCATTAAATTCACCCGCAACACTGCCCATCTTGCGCTTTTGGGGGAATCCGCTAGGCTCGGCGCGTGAGCACTTCCACCCAGGCGGCATCCGGGACGACCCAAAAGACGGTACCGCAGCGCATGGTATTTGCCACGACGCGCTGGTCCGTGGTGCTGGCGGCAGGGCATCAGGACACGGCCCACGCCCATGCGGCGCTGGAAAAACTTTGCCACACTTACTGGTATCCGCTTTACGCCTATGCCCGCCGCCGCGGAAATTCGCCGGAAGATGCGCAGGACCTGACGCAGGAATTTTTTGCGCAATTGCTCGAACGCCAATCGATCGCCAGCGCCGACCCGAACCTGGGCCGTTTCCGCTCGTTTCTCCTGGCCTCGATGAACAATTTTCTCGCCAATGAATGGAAAAAGCGCCAATCGAAAAAGCGCGGCGGTGGCCATCAATTGCTGTCCCTGGATTGGGCCGCGGCGGAAGAACGCTTCGATCTCGAGCCGGCCGATCATGCCACTCCCGACAAAATATTTGATAAGCAGTGGGCCCTGGCGTTGCTGGATGAAGTTTTGAACCGGCTTGAACTTGAATACCAGGGTGAGAGAAAGACGGACTTATTTGCCACGCTCAAGCAAACGCTGATGGGCAGCCGGGAAACGCAACCCTACGCCGAATTGGCGGCGCGTCTGGCCATGAACGAAAGCGCCGTCAAAGTGGCCGTGCATCGCCTGCGAAAGCGTTATCGCGAATTGATCCGCGATGAGATCGCCGGCACGCTCGACGAATCGCGGGAGATCGAGGGAGAAATGCGGCATCTGTTCAGCGCGCTGGCGGAAAGATAATCGCTCTTTTCGCCGAAAGCCTGTAACCTTCCGGCTCAATCTCAGTAGTAATCGGACATGGATACCACACCAATCTGTCCAAGCTGCGGCAAACTGTTGGATACCAACGCACCGCAGGGCCTTTGCCCTGAATGCCTCATGAAGGGGGCTTTTCCCACGGGAACGGATACGGGGGGGAAGTCGCCACCTTTTGTCCCGCCGCGCCTAGAAGAAATGGCCGCGAAATTTCCCCAACTGGAGATCCTCGAATTTATCGGCCAGGGCGGAATGGGCGCCGTCTACAAGGCCCGGCAAAAAAATTTGGACCGGATCGTGGCGCTGAAAATCCTGCCGCCGCAGATCGGCGCGGGTGCGGGCTTCGCAGAACGCTTTACCCGCGAAGCCCAGGCCATGGCCAAACTGAATCATCCGCACATCATCACCCTCTACGAATTTGGGCAGGCGGACGGATTATTTTACTTTTTGATGGAGTACGTGGACGGCATCAATCTGCGCCAACTGCTCACGAGCGGCCGGATTGCGCCGAAGGAGGCATTGGCGATCGTGCCACAAATCTGCGAGGCGCTGCAATATGCCCACGAGCGCGGCATTGTTCATCGTGACATCAAGCCGGAAAACATTTTGTTGAGCAAGGAAGGCCGGGTGAAGATCGCGGATTTCGGCGTGGCCAAGATCATGGCGCCGGACCTCGATCAAACGGCGGAGAAAACTGCGCCGCCTGCGGATGAATTGACGCAAGCGGGCAGCGTGGTCGGCACACCGCAATACATGGCCCCGGAGCAGATAAAAAATTCCGCCGAGGTGGACCACCGCGCGGACATTTATTCGCTCGGCGTGGTGTTCTACCAGATGCTCACGGGCGAACTGCCGACGGGAAAATTCGAGCCGCCGTCCCGGAAGGTGCATATCGACGTGCGCCTGGATGAAGTGGTGCTGCGCGCCTTGGAGAAGAAACCGGAACGGCGCTACCAGCAGGCCGATGACGTCAGGACTTGCGTGGAAACCATCGCGCAAACTCCAGCATCGGGCGCCGCCGCCCCGAACGTTGCGCCGGATGCCGGGCCTTTCATCCAGGCGGCATTGGCGCGTGATTACTCATTGAACATCACCCATTGCCTGAATCGCGCATGGAGCCTGCTCGTCAGCGATTTTTGGCGGACGGTAGGGATCAGCGCGCTGATCTGGGCCCTGTCTTATTTGGCCACGCGATCGATCGCGGGGATCATCGTGGGTTATCCATTGATCGGTGGATTATGGCTCTATTTTCTAAATCGCATCCGGCGCCATCCCGCCTCGCTCGAGACGGCATTTTCCGGGTTCAAAGTCGCTTTCCTGCAACTGGTGCTGGTCGGATTGGTGATGATGGTGCTGACGGTCCTGGGATTTGTCTGCCTGATCATTCCAGGGATCTATTTGTGGGTATCCTGGACGTTTGCCGTGGCGTTGGTTGTGGATAAGCGCCTCGATTTCTGGCCCGCCATGTCGCTCAGCCGCCGGCTCATTTCACGCCATTGGTGGAAATTTTTCTGGTTTCTGATCGTGTTGGGCCTGATCCATGTCGTCGGATTCATGCTCTTTTTCGTGGGCATCTTTGTCGCCATCCCGTTTTGCCTGGCGGCGCTGGCTTATGCCTATGAAGACATTATCGGGCCGGTGGCCGTGACGCCGGGCAATGTGCCGGCGGGCGCGCCAGTCACGCCGGCGCGGCCGGGCGATGGTTTGGGAACCGGTGCCGGGCTTGCGCTGGGAGTGGCGGCGGCGGTGGTGTTCATAGCATTCCTGGGCTTCCTGTTGGCTGCGGCCATTCCCGCATTTGTGCATGGCCGCCAACAAGCCCTGGCCAGGCGCGAGCAGCATTTCGCCGCCAAATCAGACTATATCGGGCAGACATATTTTCCCAGGGGAGACATGATTACAATCACTTCCGTCAAACGCACTGCGGATACGATGGTCGTTAAAGGGCATTATGACCTGCTGAGCGCCGACACGGCAGCGCTCGCATTCGATATCACGACAACGAACAGCTTTGGGTTGGCTGGCACTCAACAACCGATCCTTAAAGGGGAAGGGGATTTTTCTTTGACCCATTTCCTCCCGGTCCCGGGACTGCCGCATGTGAGCATGTATTCCACCAATGGCGAGCCGTTGGCCAGCGTTTATTTTGGAAACAAGCAGGAAGCCGATGAAGAAAGCCAGGCCAGTTGGATCACCAATGCTACGCCCACTTCCGTCGGGCCATCCGCACCCACCGGGCAGTCGCCGGTTGTCGAGGCGCCGGCCATTCCCGGCGTGCAGAACTGGCTGGCGCTGATGGACAGCGGCGATTACGCGCAAAGCTGGGATACCGCAGGGGACAGTTTTCACAGCACAGTCACGAAAGACGATTGGATCAGCTTGGCAGGGAAAGTCCGCCAGCCGTTGGGCAGCGTGGTTTCCCGCGAGAAAATTTCCGGGCAGCCATCATCCACTTTTCCGGGAATGCCGGACGGTTCATATTTTGTCGAACAATTCGCCACGTCATTCACCGGGTTGGCCTCGGCAGTGGAAACCGTCACGTTCAGCCTGGAGAAAGACGGCCAGTGGAAAGCCGTCGCCTACCTCATCCGTCCGCGCACCGCTGCGGAGACGGCGGCAGTATCAGCGGCGCAAATCTGGCTGGCCGGAATTGACGATGGCCGTTACGCCGAAAGCTGGACGGACGCGGCGGACTATTTTCGCGAATCCATCACACAGGATAAATGGATTTTGTCTTTGCAGACGGTTCGCGCGCCGCTGGGTGATTTGAAAATTCGCACAGTGGATTCGGCGGTGGCAACGACGTCATTGCCCGGCGTGCCGGTCGGCCAGTATGTCACGATGCAATTCGATACGTCGTTCGCCAACAAAAAGTCCTCGGTCGAAACCGTCACGTTCAGCCTGGAGAAAGACGGACAATGGAAAGCCAGCGGATATTACATCAAATAATCGAATGTATTTTTCCCGGCGGTTTTGCTGATCGCTATTTTCTCAATTTCTCCAGCGCCTGGTGCATTTCCCTGGCAGATTTATATCGGTAAGCCAGGTCGGGTTCGCAGGCCTTTAGGATGATTGTGTTCAAGGCGAGAAAGTCATCGGACACGTTTGAATCGAGCAGGGTTGCCGAAAGTTCGGGAAAGGCCGCTGTACTACGGCCGGTGCTGATGACATAGAGCAACATCCCCAGGGCATAGACGTCGGCCTGAGGCGTTCCGGGAAATTCCGGCGGCGGAGGCAGGTAACCGGGGGTGCCGACGAAAGTTTTCGTTTCGTCCGGCAGCCGGATTTCCGCTACCAGGCCCAGGTCAGCTAACTTCGGCCGTCCGTCCACAAAAATCACGTTTTGCGGCTTGATATCACGATGGGTCAAACCTTGTTGATGAAGAAATTCAAGAACATCGGACAAGTCGAGGCCGATCCGAACGCAATCCGGCAACGGCAGCCGATTGCTGGGATGGCGCTTGCGTTCGTTGGCCAGATCGCGCGGCTGGTACTTTTGCGGTTCGCGCTGCCAATCCGATCCGATCGAATCGCCCAGCTCCATCACATAATAAAAATACCCGTCCAGTTTTTTGCTGACGAAATCCACGCGCAGCAGGCCGGGGTGCCGGGTGGAGAACGGTTGATAACGGCTCACGCCGTTGAACTCACGTTCGTAGGGAGAAGCATTGTTCTCAAAGTTTTTGAGATAAATGACTTTCAGGGCGCGCCATTGGCCATCGGCATTTTTTGCCAGCCATACCTTTCCATAAGCACCCTCGCCGAACGGCGGGTGAATTAATTTATAGCCGGGTGCCCCGGGAGGTTTCTCGACAATCGGCCGGGTCTTTTCTGAACGGAGATGGACGATCGCCGCCCAACCGAGGGCGCAGGGGATTTGTCCACCGGCAATGACCAGCCACGGAAACCAATAATCCGTAAAATAACTCAACGTGATCGCTCCGAGCGAAACAAGGATAGCCGCGCTGACCGCAATGGTGCTTGCGGTGAACAAATGCATCCGGCAAAGGCCGCCGAGGGAAATCCCCACCACGGTTAAGATTGAAAATTCGAGCCATCCGGGCGGACGGCGGAGCCAATCACCGTTCAACAAATTTAAGTACGAAGTGAGCATGATTTCCACGCCACCGGAACTTTCATGGGTCCAAAGCCAATAAGGCGATCGAAATTCATCAGGCTCGCCATCAGGCTGGGAAGTTTGGGGCGCGGTGCCGACAAAGACAATTTTATCGCGGAAATAATTTGCCGGTTGCTCCAGCGCAAATTGATAGCTCATCGTGGGCCAGTCGCCGTTCCGGCCATAATAGCGCAGCCAGCGTTTCTGCGGACGGTCATCCGGCTTCGCGCCGCAAAGGGTTGCCGCCGTCCAAGGCAGGCTGGGATATAAGCTGGGAGATGGAAACGGCCAGTGCCGCCGGACGATGGAGTCCAGGTCGGAATCCAACCAGGCGACGCCCCAGTTCGTACCGGCGGCATCCAGGAACAAGCTGGCCGGTAATACCGGGCGCGCGCCAGTCATGCCCGGAGCAGTCATTCGCGCCTGTTCAGCCATCAAGACGATATGCCGTTGCCGGTGCATGGCGCTGGCGAGGGCCTGGTCTTTCGGCGCGTCCCGCAAGGTTCCGAAAAAAGAGTCGATGACCACGAGGCTGCACCCATCATCCGCGAGCTTATTGAGCAATTGCGCATGCAGTCCGCGGTCCCACGGCTGGCCGCGGGTTTGGTGAAAATGATCGTAGGCTTCATTGTCCATCAACACGAGGACGACGTCATTGGTGATGGGCCGCGCGCCGAAGCGGAAGAGATAATCGTAGCTGGAATTGACCCACGGATCGCCGGGCGGGGCAGACCACAAGACCCAGCCGCAAAAAACCGCCAGCGCCGCGCCGAAGGCGGGTTGGATAGTTTTTTGCGTAAAAAATTTGCCCATGGACCCTAAATTTCATGACCAAGGTAGGAAAAGCCGGGGGCGGAGAAAACCGCGATCTGCAAAATTAATTGAAAGAATTCACTGCCGGCTCCGTATAAGTAATTGAATGAATATTGTTTGTAGTATTAAAGCCGACTCAAACTACTAAATAAAATCTGGAAGTATTCCCAATGTGTGTAATATTGCACCTTACGTAGCGGAAGGTAAATTAGTCCGTCAATGATCAGATTTCGGACATATGCCTGACGAACATCTTAAAATTACACTGAAGGCACTCAGTGAAGAGGCGCGGGCGCGTCTCGCAGCCATCGTCAACTCTTCGGATGACGCGATCATCGGCAAAACGTTGGAAGGGATCATCACCACCTGGAATCCGGGCGCGGAAAGAGTGTTCGGCTATTCCGCCGCCGAAGCTATTGGTCAACCGATGCTGATGCTTTTTCCGCCGGAACGATTGAAGGAGGAACCGGAAATACTTGCAAGGATCGGACGCGGCGAACGTGTGGACCATTTTGAGACCGTGCGTATTCGCAAAGACGGGCGGCGGATCGATGTCTCCGCAACTATTTCACCAATTGTTGATGACCATGGGAAAATTATCGGCGCCTCCAAGATTACGCGGGATATCACTGAGCGTAAACGGGTGGAAGAGTCACGGTCGCGGCTGGCAGAAATTGTCCAGGGAATGAACGAAGCCTGCTTTGCCCTGGATAAAGACTGGCGATTTGTGTTTGTCAACGACCGCTGTGAAAGCCTTCTGCGTCATCGCCGTGATGAAATGCTGGGCAATTTGTTTTGGACGGTATTCGCGAAATTACTTGGAACGCCGATGGAGCAGAATTATCGCCGCGCCATGACTGAACATGTGTCCGTTGCTTTCGAAGCCTGGTCGCCTGTCGCGCAACGCTGGCTGGATATCCGCCTCTTTCCATCTGGTGATGGGTTGGCAGCCTTTCTCCTGGATATTGATGCGCGCAAGCAGGTGGAGGAGGCATTAAAGACCGCGCACGCGCAATTACGCCAATTGCTGGAACACAGCCCGGCGGTCATCTATTCGCTTAAGATTGAGGGGCAAAAAATCATTCCCACCGTCGTTAGTGAAAATATGACCGCGCTATTGGGATTCACGGTGCAGGAGGCACTGAGTTACGAATGGTGGCACAGCCATCTTCATCCTGAAGATCGCGACCGGGCGGTCGCCGGCATTTCCGTGACAATGACGCAGGGCGTGAGTGTGACCGAATACCGGATGCGCCACAAAAATGGAAGTTACCGATGGGTGGAAGACACGCGCCGTGTGTCCGCGACTCATCGAATCAGCCGGATTATTTTGTTGGCCTCTGGTCGGACATTACCGAACGAAAACGCGCGGAAGATGTTCTGCATCAAACCACGCGAAAGGACGCCATTCGGGGAAAACATGCAATAATAAAAGAATTGGGCGTAATTTTTGCCGTCGGTGCGGTCATTGTCGGTATTTTGGCTTATTCCAATGCTCTTCAACCAGTTGCCAATGCATTTGTTTCAAAATATCAGGATCATTACGACGATGTCTTCAGTATTTGCGGTGTTGTCCTGGCCGGCTTTCTGGTTTTTTCCTACCGGCGATGGCAGGAAGCCCGAAAACGGATGGGCCGCCAGGCAAATATCGAAGAAGCCCTGAGGATATTGCAAACCGAACTGGAAAAACGTATCCGGCAACGAACCGCTGAATTAGCCCAGGCCAACGAGGCGCTGCGGTCGGAAATCACGGAGCGCCAGCGGGTGGGAGAGGCTCAAGCACGGTTGGCGGCGATCGTGGATTCATCCGAAGATGCGATCATTGGCAAAACGCTCGAGGGAACCATCGTCAGTTGGAACCATGGCGCGGAGAAAGTTTTTGGTTATTCCTCCGCAGAGGCCATCGGTAAACCTTTGCTGATGCTTTTTCCGCCGGAACGTTTGAAGGAGGAACCGGAAATACTTGCGCGGATCACCCGCGGAGAGATGGTTCAACATTTTGAGACCGTGCGCGTTCGCAAAGACGGGAGGCGGATCGATGTTTCCGCAACCATTTCACCCATCTTTGATGATAAGGGAAAAATCATCGGCGCCTCCAAGATTGCGCGGGACATCACTGAACACAAGGAGGCCGAAGTAAAGTTACGGGAAAGCGAAGAAATATTTGCGACCGCATTCCGCTCCAGCCCGGCCGGGATCGCGCTCCTGACCCTGGACGGCCGCTATCTGGAAGTCAACGCGGTGTATAGTTCGATGCTGGGTTATACGCGTGAGGAAATGATTGGGCAGACGTCCATCAGTCTTAACCTCACCACTGCGGCAGAGCGGGAAAGAGTGATGCTGGAATTTGAGCACCAGGACAGTTCAAAGAAAGCTCACGAAATGAAGCTGCGCCGCCGCGATGGCAGTTTTGCAGACGTGCTTTTCACGAATGCAGTAATGCCACTGCATGGTGTCCCTCACCGGCTCGGGACGATCATCGACATCACCGCGCGCCGGCGGGCGGAAATACGCGTCCAACATCTGAACCGTGTTTATGCCGTATTGAGCGACATCAATCAAACTATCGTCCGCGAGAAGGATTCCCAGGCCTTGCTTGAGGCCACCTGCCGTATCGCAGTAGAGAAAGGAGAATTTCGCATGGCCTGGGTCGGGGTACTGGATGATGCGGCCCAAAAGGTCAAACCTGTGGCGTCCGCTGGCGTGGTGGACGGTTATCTTGAGGTGCAAAGCTGGGATTTGCAGGATGAATCGCGCAAGCGTGGACCGACTGCATGGGCATTATTGACCGGCGAACGCCGGGTTTGCAACGACATCGAGCATGACCCCGACGTGTTGCCGTGGCGTGAGGCGGCGTTGCAGCGCGGCTATCGCTCGTCCGTGGCGTTCCCATTAAAAGCGGATGGCCGGGTGGTCGGCGTGTTCAGCCTTTGTTCCGCCGAGCCGGACTTTTTTGATGAGGAAGAATTGGTTCTGCTGGATGAGCTGGCAGCGGACATCGGGTTCGCGATGGAAGTGCACGAGCATGAAAAGGAACGGCTGGCTGCCGAGCAGGAATCGCGCTGGCGGACAACATTGTCCGAAGCCGTCCTCAATTCAACCCAGGACGGCATATTGGTCGTGGACACTCAAGGGAAGAAGCTGGTGCAAAATCAACGGATGAAAGACATCTGGAAAATCCCCGCGGAAATCTTTAATGAACCGGATGACGTGGAACAGCTCTGTTTTGTGCGAAGCCAGATAAAAAATTGGCAACAATTTTCCGATAAGGTCAAGCACCTCTATGCCCGCCCGGAGGAGATCAGCATCGACGAAATTGAACTGGTCGACGGAAGGACTTTGGACCGTTACTCGTCACCTGTCCGGGACAGGGAGGGAAAATACTATGGCAGGGTCTGGGCGTTTCGCGACATCACCGAGCAGCGAAAACTGGCGGAACAGCTCCGCCAGGCCCAAAAAATGGAAGCCATCGGCCAGTTGGCCGGTGGCGTGTCGCATGACTTTAATAACATCCTGGCAGTCATCCAAATGCAGGCTGATCAATTGAAGTTTGGCAAAAATCTTTTGCCCGAACACAAGGAACTGGCCGATGAGATCGCCGCCGCCGCCCAGCGTGCCGCTGCCTTAACGCGCCAATTGCTTCTCTTTAGCCGGAAGGAAACCCTGCGCCAGCAGGATCTGGACCTGAATAATTCCATCAACAACATGGCAAAAATGTTACGCCGCACTATTGGCGAAAATGTCCAGATGCAGTTCAGGTTTGCCATGGAGACTCTGCTTGTTCACGCCGATGCGGGCATGATAGACCAGGTGCTGATGAATCTGGCGGTCAATTCCCGCGACGCCATGCCCAAAGGCGGCAAACTGGTCATCGAAACTTCCGTCGTGGAATTTAATGAACAGGCCGTTTCTCAATCGGCGCAAACGCGACCGGGCTCATTTATTTGCCTGGCGGTAAGCGATACCGGCTACGGGATCCCGCCGGAAAATCTATCGCGGATTTTTGAGCCATTTTTCACCACCAAAGGTGTCGGCAAAGGTACTGGCCTGGGATTGGCCACAGTTTTTGGCATCGTTCAACAGCATCAGGGCTGGATCAATGTTTATAGCGAAGTCGGCCGTGGAACGACCTTTCGGATTTATCTTCCCCGGTTGGCAAAGAAATCAACGCAAAAATCCGAGGCGGATTCGACGGTGTCATTGCCCGGCGGCCATGAGACCATTCTGCTTGTCGAAGATGATCCCTTCCTGCGTGCTTCCATCCGCAAAACCCTCCTGCAACTGGGCTATCGCGTGCTCGAAGCCGTCAACGGAATTGAAGCCCTGGAAATCTGGACACAGCACAAGCATGAAATCCATTTGCTGCTGACGGACCTGGTGATGCCCGGCGGAATCACTGGGATCGATCTGGGTGAACAGCTTTTGAAGGACCACCCCGGATTGAAGGTGATTTATGCGAGCGGCTATGCCGCCGAGGTCGCCGGGAAGGATTTTCCATTGGAAGAGGGCGTTAACTTCGTCACGAAACCATTTTCATCTGCCAGGCTGGCACAGACCATCCGCAATCGTCTGGACAGTTAATTTGTCGCCGCTGTTTGCGTGTGGGCGATCTCCGCTTTGGCCGCGGCAAAATCTTCCTGAAAGGCAGCGCTTTTCTTCATCTCCCGGACAATCGCCTGGGCCAGTACCCGGCCGGCGTAAATATCCGTGGGATAATGCCGCGCGATCATCACGCGATGCCAGCCGATGCTGCGCGCCTTGGCGATGATGGCATCGTGCTTGTCCGGAAACAGATCAGCCAGGACGAGTGCGAGCACCATGGATTCCGTCGAATGGCCGCTGGGATAGCCGTAACTTTTCTCCAATTTACCGTTAGCCAGGCTTGGGTCGGTGACGTAAGGTCGCGGGCGCTGGTAATAATCCTTCGCCTTGTCGGTCACTGCCGCGGCGTCGCTCTGGACCTTATTGATGAACGCTTCTGTCCGGGGAAACTTGCCTGGTTGCAGGAAATCACCGATGGCAGGGGCAAAGGTGAAGATATCGAACTTCTTCTGGGAATACGCGATGGCCATGTCGTTGCTGCCGCAGGCATGATAAACTTCGCGGACAGCTTGCATATCGGCGGCCTGCTCGGGCGAATCCATCAGTGGCGGCGGCGCTAAAAGGGCGACGGTATCGGGCGCCCCGGCTTGCAGATAATGGAGGTGGCCAATTGACGCCGCGGCCTGCGCTGTCATCGTGTCGTCCTGCGCGCGGAGCGGAAGTGACGAAACGGCGATCGAAAAAAGAGCCGTTGCCAGATAAACAGGAATCCTCAACCAAAGACTTTTCATTTTACGGACTTAAATCAATTGATGACTGGGTTGCCCAGGTAATCCCAATTGATATCCGAGCGCCCAGGGTCGTGGCCGGGCGCGGCGGGTACGACGGTGCCGTTGGGGAGCGTGATGTTTTCGGTGCCGTCGGAGACAACGTAGCTGTATTTGTAAAAAGAGGCATGGCCGTCGCTAAAAGTGATATTGCTACCCTGGCCATGGCGGGAAGAAAAGCGAGTCGTATAGGATTGGGTTGTGGCCAGGTCGAGCTGGTTGTCGCCCGGCGCTGGGGTGGGGTTATAAGGATAATACGGCTGTTCCATGGAACTGTCGCGAACATCCGAAAAAAGCACAAAGGCCGAAGAATTTTTAACCATGCTGGTTTTGCAGGCAAGACGGGTGCCAGGACTCTCGTTGGCGGTCATTTTTGAATTCATCCCGTAGCAGAACAGCGGGCGTTGTCCCGGGGACATGTTTCCATGATTTGGATCTTCATCCAGGGGGCTAAGGGTTTGGATGCTTTGGGAGAAGGCCAACGGGCAGATAAAAATCGTCCCGCCAGAACTGCTCAAGTTGTTGAACTGTGCTTTATTATTGCCCAAAGCCCATTGATACATCGCCTTGCTGCCGACGTAAGGAGGCAGGGCATTGAACCAGGCACTGTCGCCTATGCTTGGGGTTCCATGGTGATATGGGTAAATATCAGCCCATAGAGGCGTGTCCTCATCCACAGGGTTAAATAGGCTGGCTGGTTCATATCTCGCAAACGGGAAGACCTGATTGTTGTCATCCACATACAGCGTCGCGGACAGGCCCCATTGCTTTAAATTACCCACGCAGTTCACCTCCTGGGCGCGCAGTTTGGCCTTGGCCATGACGGGTAGCAGCAAAGCTGCCAAAATGGCGATAATGCCAATGACCACCAACAGTTCAATGAGGGTAAAACCATTGGGTTGGATGTTCTGTTTATTTGATTTCACTTTTTTACTTCTTGTTTGTATTGCCATTAAAGAGCCCGGCGAAGGATGACGTGGAATTGTTACGAACACATGTGTCGAATGTGACAAATATGTGACAATGGAGAGGGGGGAATTAAAGTCACACCATCGTAACACAATAGCCATGAGCGTGTGACCAACTTTTTATTCACTCTCCGCGTTCGAAAATAGGATTTCAATCACCACAAAAAGAACTAAATGAAAATTAAAAATATCGCCTGCATTGCAGCCTTGCTCGTCGCTTCGCTGTCTGCGGCAAAAGCTCAAATCTCCGCTCCCCTCACCGCCTGGACTTTCGACAACGCGTCCATCGGTTATAACGCAAGCCCGGCTCCATCCGCCGGTTTCGGCGCCGCCAGCGCCGTGGGGTTGGGGAGTGGGAGCAACCCGAGCATCGTTTCCCTGTCTGGAAGTTCCTCCGGCGGACCCAACAGTTGGCAATTCAGCGCCACCGGGAATAGCGGTGGCTGGCAGACGACCGCGGCTGTCGGCGCGCAAGGCGCCCAGTTCACCGCGAGCACGGTCGGTTATTACCAGATCCAGGTTTCCTTTGACGTCAATGCGACTGCGATCGCCGAAGGCGCTCTCCAGGTCCAATATACGACGGGAAATTCTATTTGGTACAACGCCACGATCACTTCGGTGGGATCCGGGGCGACGATCAATAACAATTCTGTCACGACCAATAGCCTGGTCGTCGGCTCCTACGTGACGCTGGCGAGCGGTTGGAACAACCAGATCACTGTCAATATGACTGGGATTGCCCAGGTGGACGATGCGCCGAATTTCGCCATCCGTATTGTGAACGCCTCTACGGGCACGAACTGCCTGGACACCACCGGAGCTCTTTACAACAACAGCAACACCTCGGCGGCCTGGACGATCGACAATTTCGTTATTTCCGGCGTTTCCTACAGCCCGGTCGCCGACTGGACGTTCGATAATATCGGCAAGAAAAGTCCCGTGAACAATCCGGCTCCCGCCATCGCGAACAACGCGGCGACGGCAGCGATCATCGGTTTTAATTTCCCAACTGATTTTATCTTTGCCGATGGCAGCGCGGGGAGCACCAATACTGGTGATGTGACCGCAAACGGAGTGCCGTTCTCTTCCACCGGCTCCGCCGGCCAATTCGTTTGGCGTCTGCGCGGCCAGAGTCCCGGCAACGGCTGGACCAGCCTGGCGCCCATCGGAACTCAAGGCGCCGAGTTTGATGTCAGCACGATCAATTACAGCAACATCGTTGTTACCTTTGATCTTTACCAGACCAGCCAGGGTGAAGCCAAAATGTGCGTCCTTTATACCACCAACGCCTGGGCGACCACGAATATCGCCAACAACCTTTCCTACGGCCTGAATGCCACGCTGATCCATACGAACTCAAACCCGCTAACTGATCCAAATACTTTGGCCGGCACCTATTTCGACAATACGTACGGTTCAATCTTCTTCAATGACATGGTTGTTGATTTCACGGGTGACCCAACCGTCGCCGGTAATCCGAATTTCGCCTTCAGGATTGTGAACGCGGCGACTGGAGCAGATTGCGTGAATTACCTGGATCAGCCCTACAACAACGCTTCCGGCAACTCCCGCGTGGACAACGTGGCTGTTAGCGGCCAATTCGAAGGTTCTTATCCGCCGGCGATCACGGTTTCCTCCACGGCCACCGTGGATGGGCCCTTCACCAACACGTTCGCTGTGGATGCAAATTGGGCCACGAATATCAGCGCCATCTATCTCAACGGCGTTTTGCTGACGAATAAGGCGCCCAATGCCGCCTACACAGTCACTTCAAGCAATCTTGTATTCATTCCGGCGAAGTCTGCGGCGATCCAGGTCAGCGGATTGGATACCATTCAAATCTTCGCTACTAATTTTGCCACCGCCACCTATAGCCAGTTGGTCGGAACGGGTAATGCCACCAAGCTGGTCGTTGTGCAACCCGCGGCGCCAACCGCCAGCAGTGGCACCTTGACCGTCAATCCCTCAGTCGAGCTTGCCGATCAATACGGCAACGGCACCACGAATCCTTATGCCAGCTTTGATGTTGTGGCAAGTGTCAGCAACTCCCCGGCGACCTGGGTATTGGGCGGTTCCACCAACCAGCCGATCGTCAATGGGTTTTGTAACTTTACCGATTTGACGGCCACCGTCATCGGCTCGACGGCGGTGAGCAATGCGGTCATCCAGTTCACCGTGACGGGATATACCAATGCGTTGGCTCACACGACAACGACCAACATCTATTCGACGAGTTTTGTCATCGGCCCGCCTCCTGCTCCTTTTACCCAGGGCAACCTGGCCGCTATTCAGATCGATACGTTGGGGAATAACACCACCTTCAGCATCATTGAACTGCATCCTTCCGCGGCGAATCAAACCGCGCCCCTCAACGTTGTTCCGATCAGTGCCACGGGAACGAATGCCCTGCGCTTTTCATCTGCCGGCAGTTGCGGCAAACTGGCCTTGAGCGATAACGGCACCTTCATCGTCTTTAACGCCTTTCAAGACAACAATTCTGCAACTCCTGACGAAACATTCAATCTCAACCGCGCGGTTGGCACTTTGGATTCCGGCCTCGGGTTCGCCTCGCCGGTGAGCTATGTGTCCACCTCATTAGGCGGCAGCCAGGCCCGCTCGGCTTGCAGCCCGGACAACAAAAACTTCCTGATCGATGATAAAGGCGGATTATACGTGAACGGTGCTTTGTCTTACGCACAAAACAACATTAGCGTGAGGTCGTTCGGGGGCGTATCCTGGGTTCTTACTGCCAAAACAGCAACCCCGCCCACCCCGTCCCTGTATGAATTTGCCGGAGATAGTCCGCCGGCGATCGACTTTGAAAATCCCGGCAATGACGGGCCCTATATTACCCCCAACCTCACTCCGCCTTCGGATCCGGTCGCCCAGGACTTCTATATGGTTCTCGGGGCTACCAATGTCGTCTATATCTGTGATCAAAGCGGTGGCACCAATGCGAGTAGCGGGATCATCAACAAATGGTCGCTGGAAACTGACGGCGTCACCTGGACGAACATCGGTTCATGGACCAACGCTGATAATTGCGATACCATGTTCGCCACCACGAATGGAAGCGGCGGCGTATATCTGTATTACGCCAACGGCTCCGGTGGATCTGGAGGGAACCAGCTCATCCGCTTGACGGATCAAACGGTCCTCGGATCGCTAAACATCATCTCCACTAACGTGATCTATACTGCGCCGGCCACGGCCTCGATTGAAGGCATCACGTTTGTGCCGCAGCACGCCACCAACGCCGTCGAACTCATCCCGCCGCCCATCCTGACGGCGGCGGTCGCTGCCTCCACGAACTCGACGTTCGCTGTGTCGACGACTCCGGATGATCCGGCCTGGCGTTTGGCAATCACCAGCATCACGGTGAATGGCTCTGTCCTGCCGCCTGCCGCCTATAACCCCATGATCGCCGGTGAAATCGTGTTCGACCCGTCTCAATCCGCGCTGTTAAGTCCTGGCACGCTAACCATCGCTATTGCTGCGACGGGTTATAGCACGAACACGATTGCGCAATATGTTGGCGCCTTCCCCGCGCCCATCGTCTCGACGCTGACGGCTTCAAACGTCACGGCCGGAACGGCGATCCTGGATGCATCAGTGAATCCGAACGGCGGCGCCACGGCCTATTGGTTCAAATACGGTTTGACCACCAGCTACGGCAGTGTTTCCCATACGAACACTCTGTCGGCGGGAACCACCCCGATCATTGTGACAAACGTGCCGACGGGATTGTCGGCCGGGACGACGTATCATTACGTGATCGTCGCCACGAACACTACTGGATCGGCCATCGGGTCGGATATGACCTTTACCACGTTAACGGTCACTCCGCCTAACCTGACGCCCGCTGGCGGCGGTTCTGTGACCATCAGCAACACCAGCCTCACGATGAGCTTTACGAACACGCCCGGCACGAGCTTTAGCGTTCTGGGCACCAACAACCTGACTGCCCCGATAACGAGCTGGCCGGTTGTCGGACATACGACCGAGACCCCTGTCGGATCCGGTAATTATTCGATCACCATCCAGGCGACGAACACCGGTAATTTCTACATCATGCGCCAGCCGTAAGCTGGCCTTGGATAAAATCAACAAGCGGGGCGGACGAAAGTCCGCCCCGCATTTTTTATGCGTGATACGTTCCCGTCGTTGGGGTTGGAATGTCCTGCAGAAAGCTGTTTTAAGCGCAAAATAAGCAATTGGCGGCGTCTTTTTTGCCAATCTTTTATTGCCATAAACCCCTGTGAATAACTTGGTTATTTTGCGTGGAAAACGGCAAACAGTTCGTCGCCATTTGCTCTCGTTGAACCCAGCCGAAACTGCGGTGCCTCCGCCAATTTCAAAGGTCCTTGGGCATCAGCGATTGTCGGCGCGTGTTTACCCCCGAAGATTTTTGGGCAAAGGGTCAAATGTAATTCGTCCACCAGGCCAGCCTGGATCAGCGTGCCGTGGAGCTCGCCGCCGCCTTCGCAAAGCAAACGGCGGACATTCCATTCCTTTCGCAGCCAGCGGAAGGCGGCATGAAAATCCAGTTTCTTTTCACCGAAAATCTCCACGTGGGCGATCGCGCGAAGTGATTTTAAAGTGGCCTTTGAAATACGTTCCGTCGTCAGGACGATGACCGGTGAAAAACGTTTTTTGAAGATGTCCGCGCCCGGGTCGATGGATCCGGAACCGCTGGCGATGATCCGCAATGGAAATTCTGACAGTCCGTTTTTTAGCCGTTGTTTGCGGAACTTTTCACCGCCATTTCCCAGGATGGTCTTGGTGACTCCCACTGTTCGCGCGCCGCTGAGCACTGCATCCGCCGTCGCGCGCAGTTCCATCATGTGCCGGCTGTCCCGGGCGCTGCCAAAGGGGACGAAATGGTCTTTCGCGAATGCAATCTTGCCGTCCGCCGTCATCGCGAAATTCGAAAACACAAAGGGCAGTCCCGTTTTTTTTGTGGTGGCCTTTTGTTTCATATGATCAACATCGCATCGCCGTAACTGAAGAATCGATATCGCTCGCGGATCGCTTCGGCATACGCTGACAAAATCATTTCGCGACCGCGGACTTCGCCCGGCGAAGCGAACGCGCTGATCAGCATCAGCAGCGTGGAGCAGGGGAGATGAAAGTTTGTCAGGAGGGCATCCACGATTTGAAATCTGAACGGAGGATAAATGAAGATGTTCGTTTTACCCTTATAAACATTGAGCTTTCCAGCGTTTTGTTTCGCCACGCTTTCCAGCACGCGCACAGTGGTGGTGCCCACGGCGATGATACGATGCCTGGAATTTTTTGCTTCTGAAATCGCGCTGACGGTGTCTTCGCCCAGTTCAAATCGTTCCTCGTGCATCGTGTGTCCGGACAGGTCCTCAGACTTTACGGGCAGGAAAGTTCCCGGTCCGACATGCAAGGTCACAAAACAAATCTTCACGCCGCGCGCGCGGATTTCATCGAGCATCTTTTCAGTGAAATGGAGGCCGGCCGTCGGCGCGGCGACGGAACCTGCGGGCTTTGCAAAGACGGTCTGATAGCGGTCCTTGTCCTCGGCGATCTCATTGTCCCGCTGGATGTAAGGCGGCAGCGGTATTTCTCCCAGCCACTCGAGTTCATCGAGGATATTTTTTGTGCCGGAAAAGGTGAGCCGCCGGTTGCCGTCCGGTTTGATTTCGGCGACGGTGGCGATGACCGGCGTGCTTTTATTTCCTTTGTTAAGAATGATTTGCGTGCCAATCCGGGCATTTTTCCCCGGGCGGATCATGGTGGACCAATCATTGAGCGCTTGTTCTTCAACCAAAAGGATCTCGAATTTTCCAGCGGTTTTTGAATTGGCCCCGCGTAATCGCGCGGGAATCACACGCGAATTGTTGAGCACGAGCACGTCGCCGGGCTTGAGAAAGTCCAGGAATGCAGGAAATCGCGCATGTTCGACGCGATTTTCATGGCGATGCAACACCATCAGCCTTGATTCATCCCGTTTTGCGGCGGGTTGCTGGGCGATCAGCTCGGGCGGAAGGTCGAATTTAAAATCGGCGGTGCGCATCGCGAAAAAGCGTAGCAGGATTTATGGCGGTTAAAAATGGTTAAAAACAGTATTGAAAATGGCGGGTTTTGTGGGATTTGCGGATTGTGAATAACTTTCGAATAAGTTCGAGGGCAAATCCGCAGAATTCGCAGGTTTCATAGTTTAAACAAGAATGGATAATACAACCGTTATTCATATTTTTGGTTTGACCAGGTTGGACTCACTATTGTCCAGCTATAAGCTGTTGAAGTTAAGCATGCTCTGGTTTTGATTTGTTTCTATTTTTGGGATGTTTTGCGCAAGTAGTTTTGCCAGAGGGATTTGTTCAAATGGCCGCAGGCTGATTAATTGCGTCAT
>DASXDM010000014.1:0-206834 GCA_036490655.1 Verrucomicrobiia bacterium
CAATTGCAAAGGCGATTCCCAGGCCAGCCAAAACCTCAATCAATACGGCGCCGGTAAAAATTGGAGGATTTTCACCAAACAATCCGACATCATCGGGCCGATGCCCGTGAATGCCTGGGTCTTTATTGACGAACATCCCGATTCGATCAATGACGGATTCTTCCGGGTGAACCTCAATGGTGTGGCGGCAGATGGCACGGGCGGGACTTTTACGTGGAATGATTATCCGGCCAACAATCATGGCGGCGCCGGGGTGCTGGCTTTTGCCGACGGACATGCCTCCTCCCATAAATGGACCGACCCCGCCCTGATCAACAATCCGGTCAGCCATACCAAAAACAACAGTCTGGCAGCTACCTCGCCTTACTCGGATTTGATCTGGCTCCGGCAGGCTACGAGCTCCTTGCAATAATCAACGCATGGCGGAAATTTGACCCGAAAAAAAAATTCACTTCAGTAAAGATATTAGACACATGATTGGCAGACTTTTAAAAATCTCTCGCGGTTTGTTTATTGCCGCTGTTCCGCTGATGTGGACAGCCGCCGATAGCCACGCTTCCACGGTCAGCGTTTCCGCGCCGGCCAGTGGCTTGACCGTCCAGGTAAATTCCGATGACGGTGAATATCAAATCACTTCGCAAAATCCACCATGGAAATTCGCCGGCAGCCTGGGCCTGCCGGTAAAGGATGTCACCAGCGGCCGCGGCAGTGATGATCTCGGCAGCTACCAACAAATTTCTTTTGGATGGCAGGCGGGTGCGATGCCGATGTCAGCTTCGATCAAGGTGTACGACGACAAATCGCTCGCGCTGTTTTCACAAACCTGCGGGACTGCTTCTGAAATGCCGCCCGCGGCTTTTCCGGCGTTCAAACAATTGCCACAGTCGTTGCATGTCTTCAGCTACGGTGATTCGAATTTTGCGCCGCCGGAATTTGACGCTGTCGACACTTCCACGCCCTGGCTCCTGTTCGACGACCATGCGAATGCGGTGATCATTTCTCCGGCCTCGCATTATATGGTCGCCAGCATGCTTGGCGATGGGCAAAAGGAGATCGAAAGCGGCTTTAACCCAAACCTGCGTAACCTGCCCGCCGGCTTCACGCAACAAACGTTGGTCGCCTTCGGCAATGGCATCAACAAAACGTGGGATTTGTGGGGACAGGCGCTGTTGAATCTGGAACACGCCCAGCGACCGGGCGACGACGCGGATAGCGTTCTGAAATATCTGGGTTACTGGACCGACAACGGCGCGTTCTATTATTACAATTATGATATGGAAAAGGGCTATGCCGGCACGCTTCAGTCGCTGGTGGACCATTATCGGCAAGAGCAGATTCCCATCCGCTATCTGCAGTTGGATTCATGGTGGTATTACAAAACCACCACCGGCGCGGACGGCACAACGGGGGCGAATAAAAAATCGCGCAAGCTTCCTGCCGGCGAATGGAATCGATATGGCGGTTTGCTGTTATATAAAGCCCACCCTTACGTTTTCCCGGATGGACTCGACAATTTTCAAAAATCGATCGATTTGCCCCTGATCACCCATAACCGCTGGATCGATCCCGCCAGTCCGTATCACCAACATTATCAAATTTCCGGGATCGCCGCAGTGGACCCAAAATGGTGGAGCAACATCGCCGATTACATGAAAGTTTCAGGCATCACGACTTATGAACAGGATTGGCTTGATCATATTTACGCTTATTCCCCGGCATTCAGCAGTAACCTGGATACCGGCGCAGCCTTCCTTGATGATATGTCCAGTGCCTGCATGCAAAACGGAATCACCATGCAGTATTGCATGGCCCTGCCCTGCTATTTTCTCCAGGGCAGTCACTACGGAAATCTCACAACCATCCGCGTCAGCGGCGATCGGTTTACCCGAAATAAATGGAACAATTTCCTCTATACTTCGCGCTTGGCAGAATCGCTCGGCATCTGGCCCTGGGCGGATGTGTACATGAGCACTGAAACCGATAACGTCCTGCTTTCCACCCTGTCAGCAGGGCCGGTGGGAGTCGGCGATGCGATGGGCACTGAAGATAAAACGAACCTTCTGCGCGCCGTTCGCGGCGATGGTGTGATCGTCAAGCCCGATGCGCCAATTGTGCCGCTGGATCAAAGCTACCTCGCCGACGCACAGGGAAGACCTTCTCCCCTCACCGCTGGCACTTTCACCGATCATCAGGGAATCAAAACCGCGTATATCTTTGCCGTCAATCGACCGAACGCGCCCACCGGCGATGTTAATTTTTCTTCCGCAGACCTTGGGATGAGCGGCCCGGCTTATGTTTATGACTATTTCTCCGGCGTCGGCAAATTGCTGGATGGCGGCGATTTTTCCGCGCCCTTGAACAAGGATGCCAGCGCCTTTTATGTGATCGCGCCGGTCGGCAAGAGCGGCATCGCCTTTCTCGGAGACAAAGATAAATTCGTCGGCACCGGCAAACAGCGGATAACCTCGCTGGAAGACCAATCAGGCAAACTAACCGTCGGGATCGCACTCGCAGCGAATGAGACGTCCGTCACACTGCACGGTTTCGCCAGCGTTGCCCCGAAAGTTTCTGTCATCTCCGGGGCTGATGACGACGTGCAGTATAATCCTGCTACGCATTATTTCTTTGTGAAGATCAATACCGACACGAACGCATCCCTGGATAAATCCGGCGCCGATCCTGTCCGGCAGATGACCGTGGAGCTGCAAACCCAGGCGAAATGATTTCTGAAGCACCAAGAGCGGTCGGCGGTCCTGATAGTTTCGCGAAGCCAATTAGGCTCGCGGCCTTGCTGTTTTTTTTGATCCTTGGACAATCGCTTTCCGCGCAAATCCTGGCTTATGACGATGCCGGCAACGGCATTATCTGGACGAACAATCCGCTGGGCGTGGCTTCCCAGACGTGGACGAACGGCATGAACACCGGCTATGGCTGGACGACACCATGGATCTTGCTGCAAACGGTCCGAAACAATTCGCAGGGGAACTTTGCCGGCTTTTACAACAACAACGGCAGTTACATTGCCACTACCAACAACAGTTCCTGGGGAATGTTCGCCAATGGCAACGGCGTAAGCGGCACGAATAAAGCCTTCGCGTGCAGGCAATTTCCATCACTGACGACCAGCGAGACCTTTAAGATTCAGTGGCAATCGAAAGGTATCGCTTCGGGCGGCACTTCCGCCAATCGCGGCGGGTTTGCTTTGCGAAACGGAATGGCCACGAATAGCTTCCTGAATTTTGACACCGGGACCCGCTTTGATTTTTGCTACGAGGCCGGCGGGGGCAGCTTCCTGATCCTCGACGGCAATGGCACGCTGGCAACAGGAATTCTGTTCACGACCAATGGTCTCAACTGCGAATTCACGCTCGAAGCAAATAACACCTACCATTTCGTGATCAGGAGCGTGGCAAATAACGCGGTGCTTTATGTCACTGACGGCCGGTCGCTGGCTGGCAGCGGCACCATCGACAGCGTCGCCTGCTACGACCTGCAATGCCAGGATGGAGACCAAAATTTCAACCGGATGGAAATCGTACCCACCTCTCTCATTCCGCCGGTCATCACGAACATCCAGCCCACCAACGGGGCATTCTTTGTGAATCCAAACACCAACATTTCGTTTGCGGTGAGTTCTCAGTCATCCACCGTTGACGCGACAAATGTGACCCTGCTGCTCAATGGTGTTCCCCAGACACTGGCATTCAATACAAGCAATCCGACCCAGCTATTGCTTGCGACGAATACCACACCGATGGCGACAAATACGATTTATAGCGCTGTAATCGTTGCAGCAGACGCCAATGGCAATAGCATCACCAATTCGTTTGGGTTCAATACGGTTCAAACCAATGGGCTTTGGATGGATGTGAAGAGCTTCGGGGCGACTGGAAACGGAACGACAAAAGACACTACCGCGATCCAGGCGGCCATCAACGCCTGTCCGCCCGGCGGATTCGTCTGGCTCCATAATGGGACCTTTCTTTCGGGCACAATCATCCTGACAAACAACATGACGCTTTACATCGACCCCACGGCAACGCTGCTGGGCAGCGGGTCCGCCAGCGATTATCCTATCCTGAATCCGCCGGCCAATAATAGCCAGCAGGTCAATTGCGACATGGCCCTGGTCTATGCGCAAAGTTCGACCAATGTCTCCGTTGACGGGGGCGGCACCATCAACGGGAACGGGCGCACCCATTTCACCTCTGGCGTCGAAGCCACCCGGCCGATCGCCGTCTGGACCGCGTTATGCAACCACGTGAACCTTCAAAATTTCAACATCGTGGACGCCTCCATGTGGACGATGGTCAATATGCAGTCGGATTTTCTGACCATCAGCAATGTGAACGTCAACGACGATGGGCTGAACGGAAACCGCGATGGTTGCGACGTGGTCGATTGCTGGCATGTCCTCCTCACGGGTTTGACCATCGATTCCGGCGACGATTCCATCTGTCTGAAGAGCGGCAATTCGCGCGGCATCAATGATCTGGTGGCGACCAATTGTCTCATCACCCGTTCACAATCAAATGGTCTGAAATTTGGCACAGCCAGCACCGGGACATTCACGAATATCACTTTTGTGAATTGCACGGTGGAAAACACCGCGCATTCGGCAATGGCCGTCGAGTCGGTGGATGGCGGCAAGATCATCGACGTCACCTACCAGGGAATCAATTTTTCCGGCTGTCAGAATGCTATCTTTGTGGTTCTCGGCACACGGGACAATGTTCCGCCGGGCAGCATTAACGGGATCACTTTTCGCAATATCACCGGTTCGGCCATGTCCGATAACGCGGGCAGTCCCATCACCGGTTGCTACACCAATGGCATTTATTACCGGCTGTTCAATATTCTTTTCGATAATGTGAATATCACCTATCAAGGCGGCGATACGTCAGTCCCAACCAGCCAGCAGGCAGAATATTCAGGGCAATATCCGGAAAATACCATCTGGACGGATTTGCCCGCTTACGGCTATTACCTCCGCCACGCTGTCAATGTGACTTTCACCAATTGTGACACGACCGTTTCGCCGGCTGATGTGCGCCCGTACCTTGCCACAAACGATGTTTTCAATATGAACATTTACGGACCGACCTTGAACGCTGGGCCGTCAGCCGGCGGCCTCACCCTGCAATGGCCGGCTAACTTCGTTTTGCAGTCAGCAACGAACGTGAGCGGCCCTTATCAGGATGTGTCGGGAGCGCCCAATCCCTACACCAATTCTTTTACCAACGCGCAACAATTTTACCGGTTGCGTCAATAACGGTCCTGCCAATCTGCCGCCAAGTCATCTTTACGCAAGGGACATTAATCCTTAAAATGCGTGAAGATTAAATGAAACTTGGCCTTGGACTTTATCGCCACCAGCTTGACCGTGAGCATTTTCAGTTCGCCAGGCAATGCGGCTGCACGCACCTGGTCATCCATCTGGTGGATTATTTCCGATCCTCGCGCAGCAACCGCCCGGGGGACCAACCGGTGGGCGACGATTCAGGATGGGGACTGGGTGGTGACCCGGATAAAATCTGGACGTTCGAGGAATTGGCCGCGATAAAAAAGGTGATCAACGACGCCGGCCTCCATCTCGAAGCCATTGAAAACTTCGACCCCGCGCATTGGCATGATGTTTTGCTTGATGGCCCGAAGAAAAAACAACAGATCGAGAACCTCAAGAAACTGATCCGTAACGTTGGCCGCGCGGGCATTCCCATCTTTGGTTATAATTTTTCGATTGCGGGTGTTACCGGCCGGGTAAAGGGAAAATTTGCGCGGGGCGATGCTGAAGCCGTGGGCATGAACGGCCCCGTGGACAAGCCTCTTCCCAATGGCATGGTGTGGAATATGGTTTATGATAAAAACGCCACACCCGGCACAGTCCCGACCGCGACCCCGGAACAACTTTGGTCGCGTTTAAAATATTTTCTCGACGAACTCGTTCCCGTTGCCGAGGAGGCTGGAGTGACCCTCGCGGCGCATCCGGACGACCCTCCCCTGCCCTCTGTGCGGGCGCAACCGCGCCTGGTCTGGAAGCCGGACCTTTACCAAAAACTGATCGATTTGAAATCCAGCCCTCGGAATGCGCTCGAGTTTTGCGTGGGCACGATCGCCGAAATGGCCGACGGGAATGTTTACGACGCGGTGGAGGCTTACAGCCGCCAGAACAAACTGGCTTATGTTCACTTGCGCAATGTCCGGGACAAGGCTCCCTTTTACAAGGAAACCTTTATCGACGATGGCGAAGTGGATGTGCTGCGCGTATTGCGCATCCTGAAAAAGAACAATTTCAACGGGGTGATCATTCCCGACCATGCGCCGCAGATGAGTTGCGCCGCGCCATGGCACGCGGGGATGGCCTATGCGCTGGGGTTTTTGCAGGCGGGATTGAAGATAGTTGAACGGGAATAATTAAAAGTGAAGGCACTAGGCGCGAGGACCACTGCGAAGTAAGAGAGGGTCGGCAAGTTATCAACCACCTCGGGCAAGTTTGCCCGCCCCGCCGAAAAGGAAAACAAAAAGCCGCTCATAAGAGGAAACAAAAAAACCGTTGCTGTTAGGCAACGGCTGATGTTGTAGTGCTAAAATTAAGCTTTGCGGCGGCGAACCATAAACGCGCTGGCCAAACCGCCAAGACCGAGTACGGCCAGAGTAGCGGGTTCGGGAGCCGGTGCCACAGCATAGATGGCTGCGATCGGTTGACGCTGACCGGCAGGAACATTGTCCAGAATATCTCCATTTGCCCCTTCCACAGTTGAGTTTTCAGTGAGATCCTCAAACGCAAGATTAGGATAAGACGAACTTCCCGCACCACGATCAAAGGTCAAATTTCCACCGGACACAGTCGTGAAAACCAAAGCATAATCAGTGTTGGCTGCGATCGAGACGTTATCAGCCCCACCGAAGGTCAGCAGATTGAACTGGCCGGGATTGTTAGGCGTGGTCAGGGTCACTTGCAAGCCACCAGTGAGTAGTTGAGGTTCACTTCCAGTAAAGGTGTAAACCGCCGCGCTACCGCCGCCGGGAATCGTGAACGGCGCGCCAAGGTTATAAAGGGCCAGGCTATAGGTGCCTGTGCCGCCACCGGTAACATAACCATAAAAATCCACCGCGCCCAAAGTAAAACTCGTGGTCGAATCAAAAATCAATCCGTCTGAAAAACCACCATCCACCGATGTCGTCCCATTCGGATTATTAAAGAAATCAGGCGGACTGCCAGACCATGAAGTTTGTGATGTGGTAGTCGAACTGTCGACGGTAGGAGTCACGCTGGCTTGTGCGGCAAATCCGAGAACTGCGAGGCAACTGCAAAGGGTCAAGGTTGTCAGTTTCATAAATGTTTTTTTCTGAGAAACGGTTTCGTTCTGAATTATGCAGAAAGTGTAACAAAACCTCAGTCGGATGGAATGGATTATCCTATGATTCTGATGCAAAATCCTCTTTTTTACCACGGCTTTGCGCTGACGGTGGAGAGGGGCCAGTCGTCAGTACGAAACGGTGCGGCGGGAAAGCCAGCGCCGTTGAAAAGGGTCGCTTCCGGGTTCGCCTGCCAGGCATACCGGACGGCCACAGGAGCAGAAACATCTGGCGATGAAACGATCACGCTGTCGCCGTCAATCTTCGCATTTGCCCAATGCCATTGGTGGTCGGCTCCGGCAATGGAAAATTCGCCAAGTTTATCCCCTTTCACGACTAATCCCCCATCAGCGTGAGTGAACCTGATCTTCAGTGCGCCGGGAATTTGTTTGAAAGATTTATAGGCCGGACCGGTATCGGGAATTTTTTTTCCGTATTCAGTGGCCAACGCGGAATACGCCAGGCGGTCGCCGACAGTTTTCTTGTCCGTGGGATGGATATTGTTGGCGTCGCCGGTATCGACGGTGACGATCAGCGCGGAATTTTTCACGGTGGAGGCGGTGAACGCCTGCGCTTCGCGCAACTCAGCCCACGCATCGTCACCGGGCTGATCGCGATGCGCCATGAATTGCGGCAGGCTCACGATGTAAAACGGAAAATCGCCCTGGCCGAAGGCTTTGCGCCAATCGCCGATCATGTTTGGAAGAAGCGTACGGTATTGCCACGCGCGCTGGAAATTCGCCTCGCCCTGGTACCAGATGGCGCCGCGGATGGCGAGCGGCGCGACGGGGTCGATCATCCCGAGATATAACACTTCGGGCATGGTGGGATAGTTTTCCAGGGTTAAGGGCATGGGATGCGGCGGGCGGGCATCACAACTCAGAGCGGCTTTCCATCCGCCCGCGAGAGGGACTTCGGTATTATCGCCGAGGACGATCTTCAAGTCGTCTGGCTTTCCGATGAAACCGCCGGTGGGCAGGGATTTGAAGACGCGGATGGCGATGAGGTTTTTTCCCGGCTGCAGGACGCCGTCGTTGATGCCATAAGCGCGCGGATTTTCCACCCAGGAACTTGCGCCGACCCATTGGCCGTTGATGTAGGTGGTATCCATCTTTTCAATGGGGCCGAGACGGAGGGTCGCTTTGCCCGGCGGCAACGGATTGGGGAGAGTGATTTCCTTGCGGAACCAGCAGATGGCAGGCACATCCCCCACGCCCAAATCCGAAAAGCCTCCCGGGATGGTCACCGTTTTCCAACTCGAATCGTCGAAATTCGTCGCGCCCCAAAGATTATTGCCGATATCGTATTCGTCGAGCCAGTGCATAAGGAAACTGCCGTATTCGGGTCCGCCTTTGGCGGCCAGCCGGTCGATCTCGTCAAGCGGCGCATCAAAACTTTTTAGTTTGCGGAGGGAAGTAGGAGCCATCCAGCTTTCGGCCGGTGTCCCTCCCCAACAATCTTCCACCAAACCAATGGGAACATGAAGCCGGTCCTGCAATCTTTTCCCAAAGAAATAGGCGACGGCGGAGAACCCGTTCCAGCCATCCGTCGCGACGGTATCCGGCGAACAGATCCTCCAGGTTCCCGTCAGGAGATTCGTGGGCACGTAAGAGACTTGTTTAGCCACGATGAAAAGCCTGAGTTCAGGATGGTTGGCCGCCAGGACTTCATTAGTCCCGTTACGGGCCATGGTCAGGCCGAACTCCATGTTGGATTGACCTCCACACAGCCAAACGTCACCGACCAGGACTTCGTGAAATTCCACCCTTTGATCGGCATCATAAACTTTTAAGGCATAAGGGCCGCCGACCGCCGGGGGCCGGAATTCCGTTTGCCATCGACCATCCGCGCCGGCAACCGCAGTCACGGACTTGCCGGCAATCTCCACGGTCACTTTTTCCCCCGGCGTGGCCCAACCCCAGATGGAATTTGGCTTGTCGCGCTGGAGCACCATATTGTCGCCAAACATAGGGCTGACGAAAGGAGAGGTCTGAACATCCGCCAGAGCTGTCCCGGCGCAGCCCAGAAAAAGGAATGTCACGAGGCAAAGGATTTTTTCTCGCATAATAGGAATAGGCGGTATTTTAAATCAGGCATGGCGAGGCAGGGAGACGAATTGCATGGATAATCCGATGAAACATATTTTATCTCTCAACCCGGCACCTTAATAACGAAACATCCGCAGGATTTGATCCTACGGATGTTTTTAACCGTTTCACAACTTTGATATCAAGGGAATGTCACTTTGCGAATGACATCATTAAATGTATCGGAAATGTAAAGATTTCCTGAGGAATCAAAAGTAAGCCCGCTTGGAGAGCTTAATTCGGCAGAGGCGGCGGGCCCTTCGTCTCCCGAATAGCCAGCCGTTCCGTTCCCTGCAAAAGTGGTGATGACGCCAGTCGTATGATCCACCCGGCGAACGACATTATTGCCTGTATCGGCAATGTAAATGTTTCCACTCGAGTCCACCGCAACTGCAGAAGGGTTATTAAGTTGGGCATTAACCGCAAGCCCCCCGTCGCCAGAATAGCCCGCCCCCCGACTATAATCTCCCGCCACGGTGCTGATAATTCCGCTGGTATTTACTTTGCGCACAACGTTATTGCCGATATCGGCAATATAAATATTGCCTCCGCTATCCACTGCCAGTGAGGCCACGAAAGAAACTCCGTATTGAGAATAATAGGCGCCCACGTTCAATTTTGCGCTGGTAGCAGCCCCGCCATCCCCAGAATAACCAGTGGTCCCATTGCCAGCCACTGTCGTAACACTGTCATCAGGCGAACCGTTATAGGTGGTCACACAATCCAGCTTAACAACATCGTCGCTATTTCCCTGGATGCAATATAAATGCTCAGAATCATCAAGCGCGATACCCATTCCCATATTGTCATCCAGGTCAATGGGATCATCTCCACCTTGAAATTCCCGGATCTCGCCCCAATCGATGTCACCAACATAAATATACCCGTTTGAATCCGCAGCCACTCCATAAGGCGAACTAAAATAATATCCTGGCCAAGCGGAGAGACTGCCGCTAGTCCATATCCAAATATCTGAATCACCTAAATCTGCAATATACAGATGGGGAGATCCTCCTTGTTCCCACGAGATACCCATCGGCAAGGACAAACCGGCTGATGTGTCGATAAAAGTATGAATAGTAGCTGCTGGACCAGTGCCTGAATCCTCAATCCAGCGCCCCAAAGTTTCTGAAAGATATCCTCCTGCATCAGTACCACCATATGAAACAAAAACAGCATTAGATGCGGCCGATATATCGAAACCACCTCCATTAATTCCACTAGTCCCGTTTAATCCATTGCCCAGTGGACGCCAGGCTAACCCGTTCCAATATGCAACATTGGTGCAATATAACAGATCACCGTTCTGATAGTCGTACACATAATTGAATGATCCAGTGACAAATAAGTTAGTACCTTGAACACTAAGACCACCACAAATAGCTGGACTATGAAGGTCAGCTTCAAATATCCCATCGTTATACCAACCAAGGGTCAACGACGATAATTTCTGTTTTGTAACCGTACTATATTCGTATAGTCCCGCGCGCAGCACATCGCTTGGGCTACCGCCTTTATTATCACCATAATATTCCACAAGATTTCCTCCCACGAATAGGTTTGTGCCGTATAAAGCCATCGATAATACGTATGGAGGCGAATCCAATTCCGACCAATAGTCATCTGTATTGGCTATTTGCATCCATCCATTAGCGGGGTTCCACTCGATAACGCAAGGCGACGTCACTGGTGTGCCCCCATTAAAAGCTCCGGCAAAGTCGCCGCCAACATAGATATTCGTATTGTCACCAATGATGCTAAAAACCGCGATGCCATTATTAGTTGGGCTGAAATTATCATCAACATAAGGATCCCAGACCGTAGCCATACTCAACCCCTCGATCGGTATCCAAGTGGTCCCATTAGTTGTGACAAATACATAATTTGTCAGATAGCTCCAACTAACATCACCTTCAGTCATTAAGCCCGCGTACAAATTACTATGGGTGTCAACATATATTGCGGAAACAATATCTTCAGCTTCTCCTGGAGCCAACGATGATGGCGGTGTAACTCCAAGGGTTCCATCACCCACCTGTGACCATACAAAGGTTTGCAAATCCATTTTGGCGATATTAGTAATACCGTAGTAAACCGGCGGGTCGCCCGGGACGTATATGTTGGTGAAACTCCCACCAACGTATAAATAGTTGCTGGAAACAGCTATTGAATTCAAAGTTTGCAACCCGCCATAGAACTGTGCAGTCGGGTTCTCCCAACCAATTGCATCGCTGCCCCAATGTTGCAAAATTGGCCAGTCGTCGCCTTCTAGCCACGTTCCTATGGTATAAAGACTCCCATCTGGCGCAACGACACTCCGTTCGCAATTGCCTACGCCAGAGTTCCAGGGCGAAACAAAATTCGGGTCCCAATATCCCTCCAAGGCATAGCTCTTTAAAACAAAGAACAAAAAAAGTAGGCAGAATATCAACTTGCCTGAAAAATGACCGAGTAATTTTTGGCGGAGGAATAATCCGCCTCTTTCCGATTGGTTCATTGACTGGGTTTTCATATTGGTTATCCTCTTTAGTGCTAACTCTCGTTGCGCCTGTTTGCCCACAAGATCTACTTTGACACCGTTCCTAAAATTTGAGAAGTCGGCCATTTAGCCTACAGCACCTTGCAAATCGAGTTTGCACGTCGCTGCCGGGATTTCATTTCCGGCAAACCTTCAGCCATAACGCGCAGGACCAGGCCCGCTCGGGTATGAACCGCCAACTTGGCATACAGACGGTTGAGATGCGTATGAACCGTGTGGGAAGAGACGCCAAGATGGAAAGCAATGGCGGATTCGGTATGGTCATTGAATATTCCGAGAACGATTTGCAACTGCCGCGGGCTTAACGATAAAATACAGGCAATGTTCTCCCATTCCTGAGCCGAAAACACCGCGGCATTCAAGAAGCCTTGTGCGACCTGATTAATTCGCCTTCCACCCATAAACCAATTTCACCAGCCACTAAACCACAGAATATCCAACCTCAACCTTTGACTATATTCGAAAAATATTTGATCCGATATTTCTGCTTTTCGGACGAACCTTCAAGCAAATGGCATCAACGCACTAACCAATCATTGCAACTGATCATTGTTAAGAGTCAGCTTTAAGAGGTTGGGAAAGTCTTGCGAATCCTGGTACCAATAAATATATACCGTCGGGCCATACCCGCTTACATAACTATTAAAAGTCCACATGTTACCTTTGCCTCTAATGTAAGCCGGATACCATCTAGCCGAGGCATCGGCAAACACTTCATTGGCTCCCGCGCAACGATTATGGTCCTGGTGAGGCGGAACATTCCCGTATTCAAATGCATAGGTCTTACTCGCCTGCTGATTGACGTACGCGGATGCCCATTCGTTGTTCATCTGAAGGATAGCATCGGCGCTTAACACCCACCAGGGTTTGGAAGTTGCAAGTTTTACCGGACTGAGCCCCGAACTAAGTCCCAGTACAGACCAACCACCGGGGACGCCCATTCCACCCATGTAGGAATATCCAATATACATCTGACTTCCAAATATTTGGGGAAGTCCTTGGGCACGTTCAGGACAAACCCAAACCGAAGCCGCTCCACTGGTATTAACCTGCATATACATATTCACCGCGTTCAAGATTGGCAAAGAGAAAGCGTCTTGAACAAAGGGCGGCGATCCTGTGCTTGTCACATTTCCTGGAGGAACAACGTCCTTGTTATCCCCGGCATAAAGATTAGCAGCCACGCCGATTTGGCGGAGATTGCCCAAACATTGTGTGCGCTTGGCCCGTTCCTTGGCATTGGCCAGGGCCGGCAGCAACAACGCCGCCAGAATAGCGATGATGGCAATGACCACCAGCAACTCGATGAGGGTGAATCCCGTCAAAAACTGCCTTCTCCGCCGGCTAATTAAACATGTGTTCACAACCATAATACTTTCAATCTTAACATTTCGAATTTATCGCAACTGAATCTTCAACTTCAACATCGGCCAAACTGCTGGATTTTAAAATAATCATTACCTGTCATAAGCGTGAGTGGGTGACGCTTTAACGTCACCCACTCATTTGTCATCTACTTCGTCTGGTCTGTTTTCACTGACGACATCAGACGATAATTACGGAGGCCCGAGCCTGAAAAAGACCGAGTTGGTCGTGATCGGGATAAGCACCGGGCTGGTGGCGCCGCCCGGATAGTCGAACCAGGTGCCAACCAGGCTGTTGGTCTGAGCCTGGAGGACATCGCTGCCGGCATTGCTCCATGAGAGCGTCATGCTGGTGCTGCTGGTACGAACCAGGCCAATAGTCGGCGGGGTCGTGACGATGATCGACTGGACGGTGATGGTGCCATTGCTCGCCAGGTGGTTGACCCAGTTCGCGCCAGCACCAGTGATAGCCAGAGATCCACCGCCGGTAACCGCGCCGTTGAAGACAGTGTACGTGTCGCCGACTGCCACAGGCGTGCCGCCAACGTTCGTCACTGTCAGGGTTCCCGATCCGCTATAGGTGATAGTGCCGGGGTTGACTACAACCATACTATTGGACTGCGCCAAACCTTTGTTCACCGCAATCAGCACATTGCCGCCGATCGACAAGCCACTTGGGTTGGTATAGAGATACGTGTTTGTACCCGAGGTGAAAACATAGGTATTGGTGACCGTTAACGTTCCGACCGAGCCGATCGCGCCGCCCGGTACGAGCAACGTGCCCGCGCTGGTGGTGATCGATCCGGCTACCGTGCCGCTGCCGCCGAAGGTTCCGGCGGTCACCAATGTGTTGGTGGCGGCGTCGTTGCCATTGAGGAACAATCCGCCGTTCATGACGAAGTTAGTTCCAGAGTAAGTGCTCGCCGTGCCGGTCAACGTCAACGTGCCGGAACCGAGTTGTTCCAGCGAACCTCTTGTGTCGGCCGCTTGCACCGAGCTATAAGGAAGGTTGGTCGTGTCCGAAATGTTGTCACTCACGGTCGTGTTGGCCGAGAGGTCGTAGATGAGCATTCCGCCATTGTAAATGGCGCTGCTGCCGAGGGCGCCGGTTGTGCCGCCATTGCCAACCTGCAACGTCGCGCCGCTGTCAATAACGGTGTAGCCGGGATAGCTGTTAGTGCCGGTAAGGGTCACCTGGCCGGGTCCGAGCTGCTCCAGGCTGCCCTGATAGATGGTCTGGGAACCATCGGTCACCGCGCTGAAGATCGGATTGGTGAAGACCGTAGTTCCAGGCGCAAAATTGAATCGCAACCACCTCGGATTCAAGAAGCCGCTGGCCGTGTTGGCAAATTTCACACTGCCGACGATGTTGCCGGAGTTGGCATCCACACCATCGCCAAGCACAAATCCGCCGCCTTCAATCAGTGTTCCACCTGTATAAGTATTATTCGTGCCGGCGATAACAATATCACCCGGATTTCCGTTGTTGTTGTCTTTCACCGCCTGGCCGGAGCCGACGATGTTGTTGCTGTAACCGAAACCGGTCGGCCAGATGTTCTGGCACACGCAATAAAGAGTCCCGTTATTGGTGACGATAGAGCTTATCAACGCGCCGCTGTTGCCGCGGAACGGTTCCAGGGTTGAGCCGGAGTCAATCAACGTCCAGCCCGTATAGGTGTTGTTGGCGATGATTTCCAAAAGGGCGCCGGTGCCTGTGACATGCACATTTCCGGTTCCGTTGATCGGAGCCGCAGACAAATTGGCTGTGCCCGTCGTGTTGAAGACGAGCGTGCCGTTGTCAAGAACAGCAGTATCCTCACTCAAGGTACCCGTGGAACCGCCATTGCCCACCTGCAGCGTGCTGCCGGCGTTGACGGTTGTGCCGCCGGTATAGCTGTTGTTTCCGGGAAGGGTCACGGTGCCCGTGCCTTCGTTGGTCACAGAACCGTTGCCGATGATGGTGTTAACGGTCACGGCGCCGGAGGCATTAAAAAGAATGTTGCCACTGTCCGAAACACCGCCCGTGCCAAGAGTGCCCGCGCCGCTGACCACCAATACACCACCATTAATCGTGGTTCCGCCGGAATATGTATTGGCTCCGGTTAGCGTCCAAATACCAGCGCCGCTCATGGCCAGCGACGTTTGGCCGCCACCGCCATCAGCGATTACAGCCGCCAAAATGTTGGTATCCGTGAGATCAGTGCCGCTCAAAGTCAAGGCTCGTGAGCCGGAACCGCTAATACCGATTGTGCCAGTGCTGTTCAAGTTCAGCGGACCGGTACCCGAAGCCGCGATTGTGCCACCAGCCGAACCAAGGGTGAATGCGCGATCGATGCTCGCCGCGCCGCCGCCGTAGGTCAAAGTGCCGCCATTGAAGACAAAGTTGGCCGCGCTATTGGCTGCCGCGCCGATGTCGCTGGCCAGTCCGCCGTTGGAGAGATTGCTGACGGTCAGGTCGCCGCTATCAAGGGTCGTAACGCCGGTATACGTATTGGCGCCGCCGGACAGGGTCACATTGCCGCTGCCGCTCACAGTCAGGCCGCCGCTGCCGCCGATTCTGTTGGCGCCGCTGGAAGCGACGCTGTAAGCCTTGGCGCTATTATTGAAAGTAACAACGGATGGCTGGACCAGGGTGCCTACGGTCAAAGTGGTCGTGCCGGTAGCCGAATCATCCAACAGGGCGGGGATGCCGTCGGAAAAAGTCGCCGAAGCGCCGTTTCGCAGCCAGTTGCCCCCAGTGGTCTCATCCCAACTGCCGTTGCTCCCGCCAGTCCAGGAAAAAGCCGTGCCGGTGATGGTCAGGTCAACCGCGTTGCCGTTGATGGAAAGAGTCCCCGTATAACCGTTCAAAACCCCCAGGCTGACTGTGGGTGCTGAACCAGTGTTCCAGGTGAACAGCGGATAAACGTCTCCTACTGTGAATGTGCCGCTGTTGATATTGATGGTGACCGTGCCGACCGTTGAAAGATTAGTCGCCACGATGAGGGCGGTCGAAGTGCTGCTGACGTTATTGAATCCCAGGGTCCCGCCGGAGCTGGTTCCCACGGTGAGCGAAGCCGTCACGACTTGCGTGCCGCTATAGACACCGAGAATCGCGCTGTCAGCCACAGTGATGCTGCCCGTGCCGGATTTGCCGCCTTGAAAGGCAACTCTGCCGGCGTTGATGACCGTGCTGCCGCTATAGGTGCTCGAGCCGGTCAGAGTGAGAGTGCCGGAACCAAATTTGGCAAGCGAACCGCCGCTGCTGGCCAGGCCGGTCGCCAAAGTCACATCCTGGGATCCAGTATCAATGCTATACTGCTGGCCCGCGGCAGTGCTGAACTCCGAAGAATAATCAAAATTGTTAACCGAGCTGTATCCCAATGTGCCGCCGTTGAAAACGATTTGATTGCCTTCACCGATGGGACCTTGAGTGCCAAAAGTTTCAGCGAAGCCGGCGACCATCTCGCCGCCATTCAGAACGTCGTTGCCGGAATAAGTATTCGCGGCGCCCATCGTCCACGTCCCGTTCTTGATCACTATATTGCCGTTGCCGCTGATCGTGCGGAGAATCGTGTCCGATTGCCCGGTGCCGTCTAATACCATGATTCCCGGTGAATCGAGCGTCACCGTATTGGCCTGGCCGGCAGCAGTCGGAAACAAACCGGCTGTGGTGATAACCACGGTGCCGCTGAAGATGTCGTACGCGCCCACGGAACTGTTGAATAAGTCATTAGCGCCGCCCGCCGCCCAAATATTCGTGCCGGTCCAGGAGTTGCCCCCCCATACCATCGTTTGGGCAGGAGCTCCATTGTTCCACCTAAGGTTATTGGTGACATAAAAATTTCCGGTTCCCTCATAGTCAATGATATGGCCTGCGTTGCCTCCGCCGTTTTGTATTTGCGCATTGGGCATGATCACCATCGGGTTGGTCGAGTTGTTTTGCCAGGTGTCAGTTCCGGCGCCCGGACGGTGAACGAAAATCATTTGATTTGCGCTGGTATCTCCCAGCGTCAATGTGGCCGAGTTGGCATCCATGATCAGCGCGTTAAGGCCCATGCTGCTGCTCGCCTGCCCGGCCGTGATCGTTACAGGGCTGATTTGGTTTCCGGTCAGCTCGATCTGGGCTCCGGCCGAGCCTCCACCACCGCCGATGGTGCCGTTGCCGGGAACAATACCAACGTAGCCAACTACATTTTGCGGCCCGGCGACGAGACCGTCAAATGTAAGAATGGTGTTAGGGTTGGGTGTGGTGGGTACGGTCCCCGGAGTAGAGTCAACACTTGACCAGTTGGTGACATTGCCGAGTTCGACTCCAGCGGGCGCGCCGTAGGTGTTAACCCAGTAAATATGCGTGTACTGGCCAAAAACGGCCTGCGTGGCGAACGCGCAACACAAAGCCAGGAGGATTTTTAACGTTGTGAGTTTGGGGTTGGTTTTCATTAGTTCTTTTGGTTGGTGGACTTTTCTCTTTATTTACAGGGTTTTCTTATAGTCATCACGGTTAGCGCATTGCCCTCCTACATTCGGCAAACGTTGCGAAAAAATTTCATGCGAGTTGGATTAGCGGTCAGTCTAACATTTTCTATTGGTAATGGAATGGACGATATTATCATTCAGATGGATAAAACTATGATTTTTCATGGCCGGCTCAATAAAACCAATCCGCATTGCCGCTTACATTGTAAACGTCCTGTATCTGGATTGTATTATGCAACTCCACGTGGCCGTCCGTAAAAACGAGATTCATGTTGGCCAGGTGCCCGTTAATGACATGGCCGGAGTACTTATGCAATAGGTTAATCGGAGAGTTATTGGCGCCTGAAACATTGGCAGAACTTACAGCGGCCGATTGGGGTCCCGGGTAACCTGAAAAACACGGGTCGCTCATGACCGGCACGTAACCACAGGCTTTATCCGTGGCTTTCATCGGATAACCCCAAATGGCCGGCATACTGTTTTTAACCGTTGATGTGGTGATATCCAGACGATAAGTAACTAAATGAGACAATTGACTGCTTTTATTCTGGGGGTTGACCCACACGCAATGATTCAGCACTATCGGAGGGCCTTTGAAGACTGCGTTTAAAAAAATTTCCAGGTTGGTCACCGAGTTTAATGGCACGCCACCATAGGTCGAGGTCAGCGCTTCCGCTTCTTCGGTCTGGGTTTCAATGGGACGCGCAGGGCAAAACCACATTGGAACTGTCATCCCGTAAGCCGCTGCTTCCTGAACAAAATAAAGGTTGACATCCCAGGGATTCCCAGCGCCACCGGTCGCGATAAACGAAGTGTCATCGCCCAGAAGGCAACTGTTGTTGTCGTTGGCATAGAGATTCATGGTGGTGCCCCATTGCCGGAAATTAGAAGTGCAATTGACGACCTGAGCGCGGAACTTGGCCGCAGCCAGCGCCGGCAACAGCATGGCCGCCAAAATGGCAATGATCGCTATGACGACCAACAGTTCAATCAAGGTGAAGCCCGGGCGCGGCGAACGAGCAAAGCCCGGCCTATCGCGTTGGGCAAGCGTTGCTGGAACAGCATTCGGTCGCATCATAGAATTTTGATTGGAATCGGCGTTGACTATAGCAGTGGCCGCCCTGTTGGGAATGGACAAAGCTATGTTTGAGATGAACAAAGCTACGATTTTCATGACTTTGTATTTTTATTTTTTATATTTGGTTTTGGATTAAAGGTTCGCTTCTCAATAGAAATTATAATAAGCACCACTACTACCGCTAGGATAGTACCGCATTTGCGCATCCATGGCCTTGTGCAACTCCACATGACCGTCTCCCCAAAGAATATTGTAATTCTCAAAAATGTTATGAAATTGATGGCCGACCCCCTTGAGGTCTTGCGGTTTCGGGTCGGTTGCACTGGGCAGGCGATCGGACAAAATCGGGCGAAACGCGTTTTGTTTGTCCGAAAGGCTCGTCGGCCAGGGATTGGTATTGGGATTGGTGCCGGGTATGGGAATAGCAGTAAAATGCAGTAAGGTACTTGTAGGTAGAGTGCGGGGGATCCAGATGGAATGGTAACAAATCGCCAGGGTGGTGTTGGGATAATAATGTTGGGTCACCACCGCGTTGCTCAAGTCAAGCAACGAGGCTTCCTCATGGCCATATTTTTGCACGACCCAGGCGTCATCGGCCTGATATTCACCTTGGATCGCCGGACAATACCACAAGGGAACCCGCATGCCGTAGGGTGCGAGGGCGAAAATATAATACGGATCCGCGTCCCAGGTATTGTTGAGGCTGGGGTCGTAGGTACTAATGTATTTGCCCTGCCGGTCATCGTCGGCATAGCTAATGATAGCAAGGGACCATTGATGGTAGTTGGAAGTGCAATTGATGACCTGGGCGCGAAACTTGGCCGCGGCCAGGGCTGGCAAAAGCATGGCCGCCAAAACCGCGATGATAGCGATGACGACCAGAAGTTCAATGAGAGTGAAAGCGCGCCAATGCTTCGCCATGGCTACGCACCAGGGCTTGTTCCTCATCTTTGGATTTGGCAGGATCTTGATCATGGTCTTCTCTTTATTGCCTGCAATCATTCATCATTTTTGCAATTGGGTTTGTGGCTGCATGGATGCCATGCTCTGTCCGTTATAATGACCGCGCCCGTTATTGTGCCCTAAATGATTGAACGTTGATGCCTGTCCCCCGCCGGTCACCGGGGCGGTTTCAAAAATCGATAACGGCTTGATGGCCCGGCTGTTTGAAGGTTCAACCATTTTTGGTTTCCCATTTCGCCGTCGATATTCGGTGGGAGCCACGCGATGAACCGACTTGAAGACCCGGGAAAAATAGAATTGATCGTGATAACCTACGATCGCCGCGATTTCCTTCACGCTGGATGAGGTGGAATTGAGCAATTCACGGGCGTGATCCATGCGCAGGCGGATGAAATAATCAATCGGCGGGCGGCCGATCTGCTGTTTGAACAGGGCGAAATAATGCGATGGCGAAACGTTGGCCTGGGCCGCGAGGGCTGAAATCTGGATCGGCTGGTCCAAATGCGCCACCATATAAACGATACTGCGCCGGATCCGGTCGGCGATCTCCGAGACAAAACCATCCGCGCGGCTGCCCAGGGAATCGGTTCCCGCAAATTTAAGTTCTACAACTGAGTTATTCTTCATAAAAATGTATTATTTCACAATCTAATCACTTAGTTCGTTGTGCGAACAAAATAACGAAAAATGATATTGGCGTTTTCATCCAATAACCGGCGCACCAAAATGTTTTTGCAATACCAGGGCGATGATGCCGCGCAGCCGCGGTTGCGGGGCGGGGCCGCTGGCAAAAATCCGGGTGGTGGCATGGGTAAACGAACGGCGTTTAACCACGTTGTTGATGATCGGCTCAATGCGGTCCCAGGCACGCGTCACTTCACCGACGACCACAATGGCGTCCGGCGCCAATCCAGTGACCAGCATGGCGATGCCGGTGCCAAGATAATGGCCCATCTGATCCAATGCCGCGAGGGCATTGAGGTCGCCCTTCTCCGCCAATTCCAGGACGTCTTCAAAAGAAATGTCCCCGTTCAGATGGCTTTTACCATTGCGATGATTTTTCCCGTTTAAATTGCCTTTTCCATTTCGTCCATTGGCCTTGGCTTCATGATAATAGCGCACCGCGGCGGAATTTGAGGCGTAAACCTCCCAGCACCCAAAATTGCCGCAACCACATTTCGGCCCGTCTTCAGAAAGCGCAACATGGCCAAATTCACCAGCCAGACCGGATGGCCCGCGGACAAGCTGGCCATTCAAGACCATCCCGATGCCGATGCCTTCAGAAACGGCGACAGCGATCAAATTGCGCGCGCCATCGGAGTGATGCCCAAACCAGAATTCAGAGAGAGCGCAGGCATTCGCCTCGTTTTCGAGATCCACCGGCAGCCCCGTGGATTGTTCGAGGCGCTCTTTCAAATCCTCATCCCGCCAGTTGAGGTTGGGCGCAAAAATAAATTTTTGGGACGACAAATCAACACGACCAGGCAGGCTTACCCCAATTCCCTCATAGGACATTTGAGGATATTCCTCCATTAGATGCAGGATACGATGGCTGATCTGGTCGGCAAATTGGTCCGCGCTGGAAGGCGTGGGCATTGATTCCTGGGCCAGAAAATCACCGGTCAGATTGGCAAGGGCCAGATTGGTCACAAAGGGACGGACATTGATGCCAAAAAAACCGGCCCGATCTTCGTTAAGATGGAGAAAAGTTGGCCGGCGTCCGCGCGGCAATTGCCCCATGCTCCCTTCACGCAGCCAACGCTCGGAAATCAATTGCTCGGTGATCACTGAAACCGTGCTGCGTTGCAACCCCGAATAACGCATTAAATCCGCGCGGGAAATAGGCTGATGCTTGCGGACAAGATTCAGCATTATCCGGCTATTGATGTCACGAGCGGTTTCGCTCGTGGCCACCTGAAAGTTGTTCAAATCAATTTTACGCATGGACGTGAAAACGCCGCAGATGGTATATCAGGGATTTGTTCGTGCCTCGAACTTTATAGGGAAACCCAAAATGCGTCAAGGGAAAAAGTTTCGAAATCTTCACAATTTTTAAAAGCTGCTTATCCAAAAGAGATTGGGCTTAGAGCGTTTTAAAAAACAATGTGGCCGTTCGGAGCGAGGATTTTTGGTGTTTTGGCGAGGCTTCGGCGAAGAAGCATGTTTGAAAACCCTGTGACTGCCTGCCACGCCGTAGCCTTTGGCGAAGGCGGGAACTGAAACAACGCCAAAACCCAAAAAGACCGCTTCTCCTCTTTCCCTCCCGAAGGGCTACAGTATTTTTTAAACCGCTAAACCCGCCAGCCAAGGTCACCATCACAGACGGTAAATCAGAGAATTGTACATTTAACAAAAATCAATAAAAAAGCCGGCGCTATCAATCCATTGCGATTGATACGCCGGCACACTTGACACTGGCTAAGCCGTTATTCAGGCCAGAACTATAAAACTAATAACTGAATAAAGCCGCAACGGGTGCCAATTCAAGAGTGGTAGTACCATTGCCAAGTTCACCATAATTGTTATCTCCCCAGCTGTACAAATTCTTATCCGTCCCAAACACAACCATATGAACGCCAACCGACCCACCTCCAGGAAGAGTGGTGACTGATGGCATAACCGCTGTGCTGGCTTGTACTGGAGTTTCAACTGGATGATAACCAAGACCTGATGCTCGTACACCATCTCCCATTTGACCTACATCATTAATTCCCCAAGACCACACAGTGCCATTATTTTGAAGGGCGTGCCCTGTCGAGTATGTTTCGCCGACGGTCGAACCTCCAGCGATGGCGACAATATTAGAGATGTTAAGCACTTGGACTGGAGTGGTACGTGTTGTATCCGTACCATCACCATTTCCCCCGGCTACACCCCATGACATAACATTACCATTGGCCAGAAGAGCGAAGCCATTGTTTGCGGCTGCAGCAATGGCTATGACATTGGTCAAGTCGGTGACAGGCTCGAAATTCGTGCGCGTCGTCGTCGTTCCATCACCTAATTCACCCCAGGAATTATCGCCGCAACCCCAGACCGTTCCATCCGCCATTAGGACGAGGGTGAAAGATTCACCCCCTGCAACCGCCACGGCATTCGTTGTAATCCGGTGTGGAGTCGTGGGATTCGGGGAGTTGTTTCCGAGGCAACCATTACCAGAATGCCCCCAACCCCAGACCGTTCCATCGGCCTTCACTGCCAGGCCAAAATCCGCGCCAGCGGCGATAGAAACGACATTGGAGATCCCCGAGATCGAAGACGGACCCTCTATGTCTATATCTTCATTAATAGTGAGATCGCCCATTTGGCCCCAATAATCCTGTCCAGAGAACCAAACAGTGCCATCCTGGGTGAGCCAGAGGCTATACTCCGAACCGGCCGCTACCGAAACAACGTTCCCTAAGCCGACACTGGCCGGGACGTCCATGTTCTCATCTATAAAATTCCCCAGTTGAAGCTGGTTATCGTCACCCCAAGCCCAGGCAAATCCGTTTGATATGGCTAATGTATGATAATCGCCGACGGACAGTTGGTAGAGCGGTGAAGGTGGCGGATCCGGCATTGCGCCAGTGACCCATCTAGCCGTGCCGTTCGTAGCGTCTAAATCGCCGGCCACACTGACATTCAAAACGTACAAGGCATTGGCATCAGCGGTTATATACATTAATTTATCGGATGTCCCACTAATCCCGTCTCCCAATGCCGACCAACCGGAACCGTTCCATTCTGCAATGTTTGTTGCCGCAATGGAATCTATATGATCGAAGACCCCCAAAAGAAACACACTGCCATCTGGTGCAACGGTCAGATGAGCCCCATCGGTCCACCAATCCGGCAACCCACTGGGCGCACCCCAAGATCCATGATAAGTCATTTCATGCGCAGAGATCAAACTGCCACTGGTTGAGAATTGCGATACGTCCCATCCAGCGGAGGGGATACCCACCAAAACACAATCACCTGGACTGCCGGGGGATTGATCAGTCTCGTAACGATAGTCGCCACATACAAAAACGTTGGTGCCGGATACCGTTATGTCATTGACCCCCAAAAGGCCATCGGGTTGAATCGACTCGGCAATCCCGCTGCCCATCGCCTGCCAGTTGGTGCCGTTCCATTTGATGATTCCGGGAGAAAGCACTTGACTGGAATCAGCGTTGACACCGTACGAAAAAGCACCTCCCACAAAAACATTTGTTCCGTCAGTAGCGATGGCCTGAAGTTCGCCATAAACTTCATTTAGTCCAAAGCCACAATCACCGTTATTTCCGGCGACCCAGCCATTGCCGATATACATACCAGTGCCCAATGGGATCCAAGTGTTTCCTCCAGCCGGCAACTCCTGGAGCAAAGGCTCTATTGGACTGTTATTATTTGGCCCGAAAGAAAATGCCGAGTCAGGTTGCAAATAGACGTAGACGTTGGTCTGGTTATCAATGGTAATGGCATTCACAACATTGCTCACGTATTCGTCTCCAAAGTAGTCATCGGAGAGACAGTTGCTGAATGTGTTGCCCACCGCAGCCCACTTCCATGTATCCAGATTGAATTTAGCAACATTATTCACCGATACGGGAACAGCATTAGAGAATGGATAATCCTGATAGACCTCGCTGAAATAACCCCCGACGTATAAATCATCTCCATGAATGGTAATTGCGTTGATATAAGGGGTAATCTGCACATCGGTATAGGGAGCCCCGGCATAAGCTACAAATTGAGCGAAAAGCTGCCAGCCGTTGTTTTTCGGGTAATATTTCGACCAGCGATATATTCCGTTGGTCGTCACACTATATAAAACGCCGTTTCTGGCGACAATCTTTTGATTGCTACCATAGGGTGGAGCACCTGATGCACCCAACGGATTAACGGATTGTAGAGGGAAGTACCCTGGATTTGACACGTCCCAATGGGGCTGCCCGTACCCCTTGAGATTGAGGTTGAGTAATATCGCGAAGGTTGATGCGATGATAACAAAGGAGTTAGACAAAGTTTTCATAAGAATATGACCACCGAACTGTTGAACTTTTCGAAGCAAAAACCGTCCCTGAGGGAATTGCCCCTCGACCCACCCACCGATTTAGAATCCTATCCATACTGTTTAACCCATCCCAGAGGTGAAGACTTGCATGCTATGTCTTACCGGTACTTAACTAAAACTTTTTTAACAACTGCCAATAATAATTTCAACAAGTATATTTTAAAAAAACAGGATGGATTTAGGTTGGGCGATATTCAGCCAGATTAAAGCAGGCCAATATTGTTTCACAGTCGGGTCAAATCAGAGAATTGTATATCTGATTCGTAACATCCTCTATTCCGAATACTTAAATATTGGGTTTAGTGTGTGGAAGCGATGGGCGGTCATTGACCATGGGGCGCCGACGGTGCAAGCTTGACATGAATAATAATCCACAAAAATGAGAAATATTAATACCCCCATCTTATTTTCAATGACCGCAGTCATGGCTGCGCTCGCTCTTCAGGCGCAAGATACATCGGTAAACTCAACTAATAATCTGCCCGCGCCAATGAATTGGACGGCCGAACAGGATCATCAGAACATGATGAATCAGTTGGGCATGAAAACCATTCGGGGAGGCGCGGATGGGATGAATCCCAGTGCGACCAACTACCGGAACACCGACGAGAGCAAGGCCAATCCCTACCCTGATTTGCCTGATCCGCTGACGCTGAAGAATGGCCAAAAGGTCACCACGCCTGCGCAATGGTGGACTCAACGTCGCCCGGAAATCGTGGAAGATTTTGACCGTGAAGTTTACGGGCGGGTCCCGGCAAATGTTCCAGCGGTGACATGGAAAGTGATCAGCACGACCCATGGAACTAACGGAACGATTCCCATCATCACGACGCATCTCGACGGTCAGGTTGATAATGCCTCGTATCCTCTAATCAAGGTGGACATTGATTTGACGTTGAATACTCCGGCCAATGCAACCGGCCCGGTGCCAGTGATGATCGATTACGGCTTCGGCGCCTTTCCCGGATTCAACCGCGCCCGGGGCACAAATGGTTTTGGCGCTGGAGCCACGAACCGGTTCCGTGGATTGGGAGGCGGCGGAGGTTTTGCGGGATTCAATGCCTGGCAGCAACAAGTGTTATCGAATGGCTGGGGTTATGCGATTTTAGTGCCGACAAGTTACCAGGCAGATAATGGAGCCGGCTTAACGCGAGGGATCATTGGACTCTGCAACAAAGGCCAGGCGCGCAAACCCGATGACTGGGGAGCGTTGCGGGCCTGGGCATGGGGCGCGAGTCGCGCATTTGATTACCTCGAGACCAATCCGGCGGTCGATGCAAAACATATCGGCATCGAAGGGCTTTCACGTTATGGCAAAGCGACGATTGTCACATTGGCATATGACCAACGTTTCTATATGGGCCTGGTCGGTTCTTCGGGTGAAGGCGGCGCGAAACTCTCCCGGCGCAATTATGGTGAACTGGTGGAAAACCTCACGGGTTCGGGCGAATACCATTGGATGGCCGGCAATTTCCTCAAATATGGCGGACCATTGACTCCCGGCGATTTACCGGTGGATGCTCATGAATTGATCGCCCTGTGCGCACCACGCCTGACATTTATCAGCGATGGCTCCACGGGAGGAACTCCCGGAGCAGAAGGCCCATGGATTGACCAGCATGGAAGTTATATGGCTTCAGTAGCCGCCGGCCCAGTGTTCCAGTTGCTCGGACAGCAGGACTTGGGCGTCACCAATAATTACCTGACAGCCCCCATGCCGGCCATGAATGTAGCGATCACCAACGGTGTGCTGGCATGGAGGCAACATGATGGAGGACATACGGATGCGCCGAATTGGCCGACGTTCCTCGAGTGGGCAGACCGATATATCGCATCCGGCTACCAACCTGCCCTTGGCAATTAAAATGGATATGTTTCGAACCATCGTTCCAAGAAAATCTTCGGCCATTTTCGCCATCGTGCTGGCCTGCCTGGTTCTTGCCAGCCGAGATAGTTTTGCCCTCGGACAAATTCAATATGTTGAGACCAGCGCCAGTGACAACGCCTTCTCCATCGTTCAAAACAAGACGGTTGCGAGCCTGTGGGTGGATACGAATGATTTCGCAGGCGTCTTGATTGCCGCCGGCAATTTGCAGACTGATATTTCGCGCGTCAGCGGGGTCATGATCCCAGATGCCCATCGCACAGGGGGAGAACCCATCATCATCGGCACCATTGGGAAAAGCGCACTTATCGACCAACTAATCCAATCTGGAAAAATAGATGTTTCGGAGATCAGCAATAAATGGGAGTCATTCTTTCTCCAAACGGTTTCAAATCCTTTCCCAGGAACCAAAAGTGCGTTGGTCATCTGCGGCAGCGACAAACGTGGAACCATTTATGGGATTTACGATCTGTCCGAAGAGATTGGAGTTTCGCCATGGTATTTCTGGGCGGATGTGCCCCCAAAACACCATGACACGCTGTTTGTACGCGACGGGAAATACGTTCAAGGGCCACCCTCGGTGAAATATCGCGGGATTTTCCTCAATGATGAGGCGCCGGACTTGTCGGGCTGGATCCAGGAAAAGTTCGGGAATGCGCCGGGATACGGCGGTGCGGCCAATTATGGCCCGGGATTTTATACCAATCTGTTTGAAGTGATCTTGCGGCTAAAGGGTAATTATCTCTGGCCGGCGATGTGGAACAATGCCTTCAACGAGGATGATACAAATAATCCAGTCCTGGCGGATAAATATGGGATTGTGATGGGCACCTCGCACCAGGAGCCGATGATGCGCGCGCAAAAAGAATGGGACCGGACATATTCGAGTGAATATGGCAGTTGGAATTACGAGAAGATTCCGGACGTCGTTTCAAATTTTTGGCGGGAAGGCATCGAACGGAACAAAAACTACGAAAACCTTATCACCATCGGTTTGCGTGGCGCAAATGACACGCCGATGGCACCGGGCGGGACGGAGGCAAACAAGGCGTTGCTCGAAAAAATTGTGGGTGACCAGCGCCAAATCATTTCTGAAGTCATCAATCCCGATGTCACCCAGGTGCCCCAGATTTGGTGTCTCTACAAGGAGGTCATGGATTTTTACAACGCCGGAATGCGCGTCCCCGACGATGTGACCTTGCTTTGGGCGGAAGATAATTGGGGCGATGTCCGCCGTTTGCCGACCGCCGGGGAACTCAAACGCAGCGGCGGCGCGGGAATCTATTATCACTTCGATTACCATGGCGGGCCGCGCAGTTATCAATGGCTTGATAGCAGTCCGATCGCAAAAGTTTGGGATCAAATGTCCCTGGCCAAACAATACGGTGCGGACCGGGTTTGGATCGTCAACGTCGGCCACTTCAAAGGCTACGAGCTTCCCATGCAGTATTTTATGGACCTCGGATGGAATTCGGACAAATGGACCAATGACAATATTGATGAGTATACCCGGCTCTGGGCCGAACAACAGTTCGGGCCGAAATACGCGGGCGACATTGCCGAGATCCTGTCCAAATACACAAAATATAATGGCCGCCGCAAACCGGAACTGGTGGATGCCGAAACTTACAGCCTGGTGGATTACCAGGAATTCGACACCGTGGTCAAAGAGTTCGACGATATTGCCGCCAAAGCGCAGGAAATTTCCGATAAACTTCCCCAAAACGAACGCGCCGCGTTTTACGAATTGGTTTTGTTCCCGGTCAAAGCATCCGCGCAACTGAACGGGATGTATCTCGCCGCCGCAAAAAATGATCTGTATGCCCGACAAGGACGGGCGAGCGCAAATGGTTTCGCCGAACAGACGGCCGCACTTTTCGATGCGGAAACAAATATGTTCAATTATTACAACCGCATCTTTCTCGATGGCAAGTGGGACCATTTCATGGACCAGGGAATCATTGGTTATGTCAACTGGGCGGACCCGCGCCACAATAACCTGAGAGCAGTTCAACTCACGACGGTGGACGCGCCGGAAGCGGCAACGATGGGCGTGGCGGTGGACGGTTCGGAAACGGCCATCACCAATGGCGAGGCGACGCTCCCGCAATTTGATGCGTTCAACCAGCAGAAATATTACATCGATGTTTTCAACCAGGGCAAAACGGCCTTCGACTTCAGCGCGACGGCGAGCGAACCATGGATTCGCCTCAGTAACAACGGCGCCAAAATTGGAAAAGACCAACGTCTGTGGATCAGCGTGGATTGGGACAAGGCCCCAAAAAATTCTGCAACCGGAACCATAAAACTTTCCGGTGCCGGCGGCCAGGTCACCGTGAACGTCAGTGCGTTCAACCCCGTCGAAGTGACACGCCATTCGTTACAAGGCTTCGTGGAGGGCGATGGGTACGTCTCAATCGAGCCGGAACATTACTCAAAAGAAACTGATGCGGGGGAAAACCGTTGGATCAGGATTGAAGATTACGGGCGGACTTTATCGGGCATGAGAACGACTGGTCCGGCGAACGTGCCGGCCGCCGTACCCGGAAAAGATTCGCCGTCGCTTGAATACAAAATGTACCTGTTCAACGTGAAAACGACCGAAGTCGTCGCGGTGACTTCGCCCATCTTGAATTTCATGCCCGATCGCGGGATTCAATATGCAGTCTCATTCGATGATGAAACGCCCCAAATCATCACCCTTGTTCCGCCAAAATACAGCGCGCAAAATGGAAATGCCGATTGGGAAACCACGGTAAAAAACAATAGCCGCACTTCCAAATCCACGCACACCCTCGACCAGCCCGGCTATCACACGTTGAAATTCTGGATGATTGATCCGGGCGTCGTTTTGCAAAAGATCGTGGTCAACACCGGCGGCGTCCGCCCCAGCTACCTCGGCCCGCCCGAAAGTTATCATCGGTGATCTGGAAAGTCCGCAGCCGGCAATCGGTGGTCAGTGGCAATGGAATTTGAATCGAAGCCTGATACGGAATGGAAATTTTCATCTACGTCAGCGCCTTATCTATTTTTTCGGACAAAAAAAATCAATAATGGTGCAAGAACGATCACCGATCCTATTAAATAGAAGCCCAACGAATTTCTTTTTCCCGGTGAAGGTCCCGGATGTCTTTGAACCAGCGAAGGCTGCGCGACCAGTTGTGTTCCTATGAGTTGATATGCCATGTCATTGGAAAACTCAAACAACCTTTCAGTATTTGTATTATAGAGTTCGTCGGTCGTGTTAGGAATTGGCAGAGCGCCTTCCTGAGCGTAAACATTATGCACTGTATATATGGCTCTAACACCGTAAAGATTGTTTCCTTGTTTAGAAGCATCCACAATTCGTGACGGATACCATGGGCAATTGGTAAACAATGTTTCATAGAAAAGAAAAATGATTCGAGAGCCATAATGTTCACTTCGTTTGTAAGAAATCTCGTCGACCAATCCTGCGGCATTTGTGTAAAGGGAGCCGGAAATGAGATCCCCACGCATTCCCAAACAAGAAAAGTTATTTCCAGTGAAAGTAAATGAATTGGGAACAATCGCTTCGGACCCCACGTTTTGGAATCTCGCATACTGCCCGAAATCAACGGCGGCTTGCTGGAGAACAGTATTGTCCGGGCGAAGCCCTGAATGTCGCATCGCAATGCAAGCCTGTTTGAATGCATCTAAATCATCAAATTCCATTTCCAATAAATCTCCCCTTGGCATCATGACATAATATTTGCCGTCAAAAAAGCCGTCGCTTCTTATTTTGGCTTCATTATTTACGGGCTGCCAGATATTCAAAGGATAGCTATTGGGCGGACAATCCAGCTCTTCAACTAAGAATTGGCTCGAGCTAAAATTAATATGGTAATGCAGATTTGTTTCGGCAGTACCAAATAGCTGCGTCTGTTGCGAGATATACATCCGACTCCCCCCACTTTCTGTGCTGACTGACAGTCGCATCGAATAAGGTGAATTACTTGAAAGGAATTTTTTTATTTCCCTGGCATTATTTGATAAATCGGGCCGATCAGGGTATTGCCGTGACAAATTTGATTCGGAGACCTTTTCGAAAAACTCAGGAGGCACAGCAAGCGGAAGTTTAACCGGCGATTGAGCTTGCATGCATGTCAAGCCCAAGGCAACCACCGCACTCCCAACTAGAATTCCAATGAGTCCGTTTCCCGTTTTCATATTTTCGCTTTCGTTTGCCAGGCCCACCTTGCGCCGAACGTTCGTGTCACCCGCGCTTGCGGCTAATCCAGAAAATCCCGCCGCCAGTTCCCAACAGCACGGCAGCTTGCAGTGAAAGCAGCGCGATCGCTCCGGTTTTGTGACTGGTTAGCCACGCCACGAGGGCGCCTGGGGTCCACGGCTGAGGCTTGAGTGGAATTTCCCTGACGACGACCTGGCGGGATTGACGCTGTTGCGCGCCCATTTTCACGATCACATTGGTATCTCCACCGATCGCGTTGACGTTGGCAGAATCATTCCGGCCCTGCCCTCCTTGCGACCAGGCGTAAATCTGGACCGGCCCGCCGCAGACTTTGAAATGAAAATGCCCGGTCTCATCCGAGGTGGCGTTGACATTCGGCTGTCCTTTGCCATTGAGATAGAGTTGCGCGCCCGGCAACGGCTTGCCCTTGGCATCCAACACCTGGCCGGCGAGTTGGACGTTGGCCGTTTTCAGTTTGAACGGCGCCAACTGAAGGCTGTTCGTCTGGCTTTGCGCTACGCCGACATTTTTCTGCCCGGTCCCATAACCGTTGGCCGACACCATCACCCAATAGCGCTGTCCCATCGGAAGCGCGGGAATTGTGAAAGTGCCGTCGGACTTCAGCTTGATCCGCTGGTTTTCCACCATGCCGCCCATGTTCCCCGCCATGATGTTCAGATTGACGTTGGCGTGGGGAAGTGGCGCGCCGCTTGCATCCAGCACAGTTCCCGAAATGGAAAGGGCTGGCGCAAGGTGGAGGTTTACGCTCGTTTTTCCCGTGCCGATTTCTCCAATGGCGGCAAGGTTCCGATCGACATCACGCGCGATCGCAAAATATTTCGTCCCGCGCATACCCTGTTGCGCGGCCCAGGAGACCGAATATCCGCCGGAATCATCGGTCTTCGCGATATCGGTCCTCCCCATGGAGGGAGAAACGACCACGCGCACGCCGGCGGCGGGATTACCGGAGGAATCGTAAACGGTTCCGGTCAAGGTTTGTTCCGCCGGCTGAATATAATTTTGATTTCCGCTCTCGAACCGGATCACCACATTGGTATCGCCGCCCATTGCCTGGCTTGAACCGTAAGCTCCCTTCAGGTTGGCGGAGATATTCACCGGGCCTTCACAGACCGCGTCAAAAATAAATCTTCCATCGGAATCCGTCGTGGCGTTGCCGTTGGGCTGGCCTTCACCCTGCATCCAGATCTGGACGCCGGCGGCAGGCTTGCCCTTTGCGTCCAGCACGCGGCCGGCCAGTTTGCGATTCGCGGGTTTGAGGACCAGCGGTGGCAAATCAAAATGGTCTGCGGTGAGATCTGCCGCATCCATCTGCTGCTGGGCGCTGCCATATCCACTGGCGTTTACGTACCAGCCATAACGTTGGCCCAGTGGTAATGCATCCGCGTGGATCCGGCCCTGTTCATCGGCAAAAATGCGCTCGCGGCTGCTGATCGAATAACTTGAGTCTTCCTGATAGATCATGACATAAGCCATCGCATTGGTGATCGGCCGGCCGTTGGGATCCTGGATGCGGCCGGACAAATTCATCGCCGGTTTCAAAGTTACATCGAGGTTTGTCGCTGCATCATCGATTGGCTGGATGGCTGCGAGCTTTCGGTCCGGATCTCTTGCAACCAGAAAAAAGCTTATGCTCATCTGCCCGGAAAAAGTCGGTAACTGCCAGCTCACATCGTAGTGACCGTTGGCATCGGTTGTCGCGCCGGTGCCACCGTTCCCGTAATTGGGAACCACCCCGACACTTACGCCCGATACCGGCGCGCCTGTTGAATCGCGCACAACACCGCTGATTTTGAGCGGCTCAGGCAAATCGATGGAGACCTGTGTCGTTTGGCCGTCTGTCACTGTGGCTTGATCCTGCGCCTGGGACCAATCCGGTTTATTGACATAGACGTTGTATTGCCCGGGCGGCAGCCGAAAGTAAGCCACTCCGTTAGTTCCGGTTGCGCCGCTGCGATTGAAATCCTGATTGTTCAACGACACCCCTGCGTCGGCAAGAAGTTCATGACCGCTCTTGCCGCGGACGGTCACTTCCACAACTCCGCCCTTGTAAGCCTGCAATTGCACCCCGGAGACGGCTTGGCCCACCGCTACCGTGATCGGAACTGAATCCACGACCCAATCGGCGATGGGCGCGTTGGTAAATTCCGCCACGACCTGATAAGCGCCGGCGGGAACATCAGAAATCTGGAATGAACCATCGGCAGCGGACATGTTTGTTCCATCGCCGGACAAATTCGACGAATCAGCTGCATTACCCTGCGACGATGACTGAAGTCCGATCACTGCGGAGGCAAGCGGTTGGCCGTTGTCGCGGGTCGTGACTTTTCCAGTAACGCTTCCAGCGGGATCGAGGGTCAGGGTGATGTCTTCCTGTCCGGCATGAAATGGCAATTGATCGTAGGGCAATGAATTTGCGGCCTGGTGCTGCGCCAGGCCGGCCTTTTTCACCGAGAGACTGGCCTGCGCATCGGCGGGAAAGTTTTCAATGTGAAATTGTCCGTCCGCAGAAGTGCGCGTGGAAAATAGTTCGCGGGCGGTTTTGCCAAAAACAAAGTTCGGGCCCATGTCGGTCACGGTTTTGTTCAAGGCTGAAGACACCCATACTTCTGCATCCGCAACCGGCCGGCCTGCATCATCTGCCACGACGCCCGCGAGCTTGGACGACGCGCTCACGACAATCTTCTGTGATTCCTGCGGAGCGCCATTATACCACGTCCTCCAGGTTGGAGCGATGCCCTGCTTGGTCACGACTACGAGACTCGTTCCATGAAACGCAGGAAAAGCGAACACACCCTGGCCGTCCGTGGTCGCATGTTGCTTCACCTCCATATCGACGGACCCAAAATTGATCCGCGAAGAATATTGGTAACAATCCACGGCGGCGTTGGCGACTGGATTGCCCTGGGCGTCCACGACCGTGCCGGAGAATTGCGCAGCGTCATTGGTCGCAGCGCGCACATTGAGTGACAACCCCAGCAAGAGCGACAGGAGAAATTTCTGAAATGTTTTCATGATCGAATTTTTACGATTTACCATTTCAAAATCTGGCATCCATAAAGACCGCCGGCGGTCATGCCGGCGTGCGCCTGAAATTCCACCTTTACCTGGCTTTTACCGCGCGTCAGGTTTCCGGGAATTTTATATTCCATATCAACGTAATGTCCGGGCGCCAGGCTGGTAAGGTTTTGCGTGGCAATGACCTGGTCGTCCACCGCAATGTCGAACACATGGCTCTTGTTCTCGCCGCCCCAGTAACGGCAGTTCAAGGTCATCGCCTCGTCCGGCAATACTTTCATCATGTAGCTGAATGAGCCGCCGCGGGTTGCGCTATGGAATGATTTCCCCTTGTTCTCCGTGGTATAATCCATCTGCCCGTCCACATCGTGATCGTCCTCATTATCGCCCATGATCACTTCATCCACGATGCGCGGCTGAAGGGCCGCGATGGCTTCCGGCGATTCGCGAATCACCTTCACCGGCTGATAATGCCATTGTTCCAAAAAACCGATTCCGGCGACCGCAAGCGTGGCCATCAGCACGCAGTAACTGATGAGCAATCCGGCATCGGCCATTTTTTCGCCGCCTAAAAAAATATTGCGCCGCATCCGCGCCTTGGCCAGATGACCGCAAATCAATCCGGGAACCGCCCCCAGTGGCACGAAGACGGAACAGATCAGGGACGCGACCGCCAACATGGAAAGGCGTTCAGGCGGTTGCTTTTGGCCCGGGGCGGCCGGTGTCGATGCAGCGGAACGCAGTGCCGCTGGCGGGACGGCTGGGGGCGCAGGCGGCGCGGCAATTGCCGCCGCCGAAGGGGCGGCTGGAATGGTTATGGATTTTTGGCAAGTGGGACAAATAATTTGAGTACCGCTATATGCGGTGTCGCCCAAAATTTTCTGATCGCACTCCGGGCAAAGAAATTTGAATTCGCTCATAGATCCTTTGCTTCTGTCCTGTGGATTTGACGCATCGTACCCATTGGCAAAAGCGATGCAACATCAAACAGGTTACCCGGGACTATGTGGCTAATCGAACGACCTTTTGAATCTTTCCATTATGCTTAATACCAACGACCTACCCCAAAGGGCAGTTGTTGGGTTCCGGAACCTCGCTCTATATTCAGACACACCCTAAGTCCTCATCATTGAGCAGAGCGGATCGGAATAGGTGTGTGTAAATTTGATTCGGGCGGACAGGCGTTTTTTCAGCGGGATTCTTCATCCCCACCTCCTTGGCGACTGTCGCCCGAATCCTTTTTTCTGTTCCCTCTCTTTTAATTCCAGGAATCAGCGCAGGCCGTTCTCCCCGCCCCTCGGGGACGAATTTTTTAATTCCTGTCCACGAGATTTGTGATGCCACACCTTTGTCATTTCTTTCTCGGCGGGCGGCGATCTTGTCATTAAGATGACAGGACAAAGTTGGCGTAACCGGCATCGGCGGCAGCCGTGTGCGAAAATTAGTACCTTGAACGATTTAACACATTTATTCCCGAAATGGGATTGGATGGCCGGAAGGGCTGTCGGGGCGATGTTGATTTGCGCCTGGATGATTTTCGCGGCATGCGATTCACGGGCCCAAACTCTAAATCCCCCGGCCAAAGCAAAACATGTCTTGATGATTTTCAGCGAGACGCGTGATCTGCCGGGAAATGCGATGATGGAACATGGAGTGAAAGAAGAGCTGCTCAAGGAAAGCACCGGCCCCGTCGAATTCTTCACAGAAAATCTGGATGCCCGCCGGTTCCCGGATCCGAAATACGATCAATTATTCAAAGACTACCTGAAGGACAAATACCGGCAACAGAACCTTGACCTGGCCATCATGTTTGTCTCACGGGATTTTCAACTGGCACGGCAGTTGCCCGCCGCTTTTCGCACGAATCTTCCGGTGATCTATGTCGTGGTCAATGACCTGAACGACCCAAACCCGACTAACGACACTTCATTCACTGGAATCTTTCAGCGCTTTGATATCCAGGGAACATTAAAATTCATCTTTAATCTGCAGCCGGAGACACGCCGGGTCGTGGTCGTCGGCGGAGTTTCGGCGTCAGACCAGGCGATGCTGGGGAAAATTGTGGAAACGAGCCGGTCGATGGATGGTGTGGATTTTGAATTCTGGACCAATCGGCCCATGCCGGAAGTATATCAAGCGGCCAAGTCGTTGCCGGCGGGGACGGTGTTATTGCTGAGCACGGTCCAGAGCGATGTGACCGGCACGAAATATCTCACCACCGATATCGCGAATACGCTGGCGCCTTCGGCCAGTGTGCCCGTCTACGTGATGGGCGCTTCATTGATCGGCAGCGGGACCCTGGGCGGAAACGTGATCGATTTTAACGAACTCGGCATCGAAGCCGCCAGGCTGGCGATGCGTTCTCTCAATGGGACGCCCGTGGGCGACATTCCCATTGAATTGCAATCAAACGGTGTCCCGATGGCGGATTGGCGGGCGTTGAGACGTTGGAACTTAAAACGATCTCGCCTGCCGGGAGACAGCGTGATCCTCTATCAACCCCGGTCGCTGTGGGAGGATCATAAAACTTTTATCATCCTGATTGCGGCCGGTCTGTTGGCACAGGCAATCACCATCATCGCGCTCTTGTTGCAACGCAGGCAAAGCCGCCTGGCCGAAGTGGAAATCCAACGGCAACGGACGGAGTTGGCGCATGTGGCGAGAGTTTCAACCATGGGCCAGCTGGCCTCGGCGCTGACCCATGAATTAAACCAGCCGCTCGGCGCGATCCTGCGAAATACGGAAGCCGCGGAAATTTTTCTTCAAAGCGCCGAACCGAACCTGAAGGAGATCCGGGCGATCCTGGCCGATATCCGCAAAGATGACCAGCGGGCGGGAGCCGTGATCGACAAGATGAGTACGCTGTTGAAGCGACGAAAACTGGTTTCAGAGCGTCTCGACCTGCGGGAGCTGGCGGAAGACACGGTAACCCTGGCGCGATCTGATGCCGGGGACCGGGGAGTAAAACTGGTATTGGAAATGCCCGCGCACCTGCCGTCGGCATTGGGAGACCGGGTCCATCTGCAACAAGTGTTGTTGAACCTGATCTTTAACGGAATGGATGCGATGCTGACAACCCCCAGGGACCAACGATTGATTGTGGTGAAGGTTGGAAAGACGAACGATGGAAAACTACAAGTGGGGGTAAGCGATCGTGGCGTCGGGATCACCCCCGATTCCGCGGCGCACATCTTTGAGCCGTTCTTTACAACGAAACCCAATGGCATGGGTATGGGACTGGCCATTTCAGGGACGATCATCGAGGCGCATGGCGGAACCATTTGGGCCGAAGGCAACCCGCCGGGCGGGACGACTTTCATCTTTACCCTGCCTCAGTTCGAAGAAAAAGATGCTGGCGACTTGCCAGCCGTGTCATGAAATTTAGATTGAAGGCATGAACAACAGTCCACCCATCGGCCCGGGAACGGTTTATGTCGTGGACGACGATCCATCCTTCTCGAAGTCGGTGTCCCGGCTGCTGGGCGCGGTGGGTTACCCGGTGGAAATATTCGGGTCGGCGCAAGAATTCCTCAGCCGGGTTGTCCCCGAAATGCGCGGTTGTGTGGTGGCGGACCTGCAAATGCCGGGGATGGATGGATTGGAATTGCAAGCCGCGTTGGGAAAGACCGCCACTCCCCTGCCCGTCATTTTTTTGACCGGACAGGGCGACATCCCCACCAGTGTCAGGGCGATGCGCGGTGGCGCGGAAGATTTTTTGATGAAACGCGCCCCGAAAGAGGAATTACTGGGAGCCGTTGAGCGGGCGATGGAGCGCGGGGAACAGGAACGGCAACAACGCGCCCGGCTCAAAGAAATGCGCAGCCGCTTTGAACGGCTCAGTGAACGCGAACTCGAAGTGTTGGAATGGGTGGTGCAGGGCAAAATGAACAAAGAGATCGCGGATGACCTGAAGATCAATTTGCGCACGGTGAAACTGCACCGGACCAACATCACCAGAAAACTTCAAGTGCAATCAGTGGCGGAACTGACCCTCATGGCCAGCGAAGCGGGCCTGTTCAAAACGTGAATGCCCAACCTGTCCGGATGGATGCAAGATCAGTGTTTCGTCCGTAATTGGGAGCAAAATCGCCCAATGCCTTTTCGGCGACGGGCGGACTAGAGTGTTTTAAAAAACAATGTGGCCGTTCGGAGCGAGGATTTTTGGTGTTTTGGCGAGGCTTCGGCGAAGAAACATGTTTGAAAACCCTGTGACTGCCTGCCACGCCGTAGCCTTTGGCGAAGGCGGGAGCTGAAACAACGCCAAAACCCAAAAAGACCGCTTCTCCTCTTTCCCTCCCGAAGGGCTACAGTATTTTTTAAACCGCTCTAAGGTTCATCCTTTCCCGCCTTTGACTTGGCATCGCCTATGCTACCTCTGGTTTCAGGCAAAATGAGTTCAGTAAATCCTTTTCAGATACCGTCCTGTTTTCAGATCGACGCCGAAAAGCGCCGTCGGGAGCGGTTTAAGAAGACTGTTGTCGCCATTATCATCGGCTGCGTGCTGATGTTGGTGGGATTATTGATAGAAGGCTGCGAAAATGAGCGCGCCGGCACCAAAGTCGTGCCCCCCGCGGCCGAACGCCACTCCATTTTGATGCAGGCCCGGGCCTCTGGTCATTTTCATGCTGTCCAAAACTTGAACTCCCGGATGGACATGGATGTATGATTTTGAAGAACAACCCGCTGCCTTTGGGCAGGGCGGACGGTCCTCTGTCCCTGTGCCATAATCGGGATTCACAGAGGGCGCGCCCTGCCAAAGGCAATCCCGGCGGCAAGTCCGCCTGATGGAGCGGGCAAAACTTACGGCAGGGCGGGGCAGTCCTCTGGCCCGCGCGTTGAAAAAGGGATTCACAGAGCACGCCGCCCTGCCGGACACGTCAAGCTTTGAAGCAGCATATCATTTAAGATTCCATTTTCATCACCACCAAATTCATAGTCCCGGAGCGGACACGATAGAAAACCACGGTTCCATCATTCGTTATGCCATAAAAGATCAGCCAGCGCGGGAACTCCGATATCCTCCATGAACGGATGCCTGCTGGTGCCAAATCCTTTCGTTCGCGGCCAACCTGCGGGTTTTTGTGGATAAATTGAATCGTCGCAAGCAGCGCAATATACCAACGCCCGGCTACCTCTATTCCCGCATTGTTTTTCAGCCAGGTCAGTTCTTCAGCCAGGTCCAGCAGGAAGCGCGGGCGTTTAGCCACGCTCACTTTTTGCCCCTCAAGACGCGGTCGCGAATGGCGTCCATTTCATTTCGAGTCAGCGGCGTTTCCGGGCCGCTGGCTATGGCTTCATCGATCCACCGTTGATCGCGCTTTGTGTTCAGCGCGGCATCGATTTGAAACGTCCGCTCGATCCGGCTCATGGCTTCCTGAGTGATACTGCGGAAATTTGCGGCGGCTTCGTTTTTTAACTGGGCGTGTAGTTCCACTGGGATGTCTTTTAACGTGATGCTCGGCATCCGCAACCATAATGCCACCACTTTGGTTTTGCAAGTCCATCAAACCATGATTAGCCCCTCATTTTCCCCCTTGCCATTCTCCACGCATACCGTACCCTCTATCTTGCCTGGACGCCGTGTGTACGGACGTTCATTAAGGCTGAGAAAAAACAGTTAACCAAACAACCTAACCTTTAACCTCCGTTGCCACGGAAGCTTTTGGTTTAGGCAATGGAGTCTTCAAGTCCCGCTTCGCGGGGCAAAAAGTCTCCCGCAGTTCAAATAAGTAAAGTTATGCTTACAATGGAAGAAGCCCTGAAGCAGAGCGCCCGGCCGCTCGTCGCCCAAGGTGAAATCGTCAAGGGTATCGTCATCGAACTTCGCCCCAAAGAAGTCCTCGTCGACATCGGCTACAAAAGTGAAGGCGTCATCTCCGCCATGGAATTTCAGGACATCAAAGCCCTCAAAGTCGGCGATGAGATCGATGTCCTCGTCGAGAAACTCGAAAACAAGGAAGGCACCGTGGTGCTTTCCCACGAAAAAGCCGAGTTCAAGAAGAACTGGGACAAGATCCTCACCATTTGCAACGAAGGCGGCCGCATCACCGGCAAAGTCAAATCCATCGTCAAAGGCGGCCTCGTCGTCAATGTCGGCGTGGAGGCCTTTTTGCCCGCGTCACAGATCGACGTCATCACCCCCAAGAACCTCGCCGGTTTCGTCGGCAACAGCTACGAATTCAAGGTCGTCAAGATCAACCGCGAACGCCAGAACATCGTCCTCTCCCGCCGCGAATTGATCGAGGCCGAGCGCAATGAGAAACGCACCGCGTTGCTCGGCGAGATGATGCCCGGCGACATCCGCAAAGGCACCGTCAAGAACATCACCGATTTCGGCGCGTTCATCGACCTCAACGGCATCGATGGCTTGCTGCATATCACCGACATGAGCTGGGGCCGCATCGGCCATCCTTCCGAAGTCTTGAAAGTCGGACAGGAGATTGATGTCGTCGTCCTCGACGTGAACAAGGAGAAAGAACGCGTCAGCCTGGGATTGAAACAGAAGATGGCCAATCCGTGGGACAATATCGAGAGCAAGTATCCCGTCGGCGCCAAGATCAAGGGCAAAGTCGTCAGCCTCGTGCCTTACGGCGCGTTTGTGCAGATCGAGCCCGGCGTCGAAGGCCTCATCCACGTCACCGAACTTTCCTGGACCAAACGCGTCGCCAAACCGAGCGACGTCCTCAAGCAGGACCAGGAAGTCGAAGCCGTGGTCCTGGGCATCAATCGCGAAGAACAGAAGATCTCCCTGGGCATCCGCCAGCTCGAATCCAATCCCTGGGACGCCGCCGACCAGAAATACAAAGTGGGCGCGCACGTCAAAGGCAAAGTCCGCAACCTCACCAGCTACGGCGCGTTTGTGGAATTGGAAGAAGGCATCGACGGCATGATCCATGTGTCCGACATGTCCTGGACCCGCAAGATCAATCATCCCAGCGACCTGCTTAAGAAAGGTGATGAAGTCGAAGCCACCGTCCTGGAAGTCGATCGCGCCAACCAGCGCATCGCGCTCGGTATCAAACAGCTCGGCGTTGACCCGTGGGAAAGCATCGAGAAGATTTACAAAGTCGGCGACCTCGTCTCCGGCAAAGTCACCAAGCTCGCGAGCTTCGGCGCCTTCGTCGGCTTGCAGCATGAGATCGACGGCCTCGTCCACATCTCGCAGATCAGCGAGGAACGCGTGGAAAAGATCAAGAACGTCCTCAAAGTGGACCAGGAGGTCAACGCGCGCGTCATCAAGATCGACAAGGGCGAGCGCCGCATTGGCCTGTCCATCAAGGCCGCGAACTATTCCGATGAACAATTGAAAGAAGAGCAGAAGATGCTCGACTCGCTCAAGCCCGGCGAAGACCTGGTTGCCTTGCAACACGCCTTCGACGCCGCCGACGAAGCCGTCAAATCCGAATAATCGGGGTAAGCCACAAATTCAAGAGGCGGACTGGAAACAGTCCGCCTTTTCTGTTTTCCGGTGGGGCGAGCGTACCCTCCTGGTAGGGCGTTGCTGCCGCGACGCCCAAAAATCTTTCTCGGTGGGGCGATTCAGTGCGTCGATTTGCTTCTCACCCGTCACTGATCGAATATCACAATTTTTGGTGGGGCGAGACTCAGTCGAGCCCTGATTAAGCCCTGAAAGGGCGAGGGATAGTAGCCCCGGGTAAGTCGCATCCGTCAACATTTCCCTCTCCCCTCAACGGGGAAAGAATTTCCAAAAAAATTTCGCGCATGGATCCCCTGAACTCGTCGTATGCCATTTGGCTTCAAACAACTATAAAACGTCCTCTGTTCCCTCTCCCCCTTGCCGCGTCGAAGCATCGCGAAGACGGGTGGGGATGGCCGGCGGACGATCTTAGACATTCGAAAGTTTCAATCGCAGCCGACACCTATTCGATTTATTTATGACGTAGGCGTCCGCCACCTGTTCCTTCTCCCCCTTGCCCCGTCGTAGCTTTTGCGAAGATGGGTCACGGGGAGAAGGCAAGGATGAGGGGTGAGACAACAGAATGGCAGGATTGTTTGGTATGACTACTCTTTAACCGTTGCCACTCCGGCCAAATTTTCCTCAGCGTCCCAGTAGTTCATTACTTCGACAACGACTTATGCCGATAATGCAGGATCTTATATTCCGGTGTCTCCTGGAGCGTCTCCAGCAGCACAAACTTCTTTTCAAACGGCGGAAAAAACGCGTCGCCATCCACCTCGCGATTCAACACCGTCAGGTACAGGTCGGAGCAGCGCGGCAGCGCCTGCTCATAGATCTGCGATCCGCCGCAGATGAAGATATCGTTCGGGAACTCGGCGGGATCCAACTTGTCCAACGACTTGAAAATAAAAATTTCCGTCTCATCCATCTCCCCGAGCTTGCTGAAATGGAACTGGTAGGCGCGCTTGAGAAATTTACCGCCGCGCCATTCGTGATATTGCCCGAAAATTTCCGGCATGGATTTGATGAGCCGTTGCGGATGCTTGGTGAGGACGAGATTCTTTCGGTTGGGCAGGGGACGGCCCAGGCTTTCGAACGTTTTCCGTCCCATCACGATGACATTGCCCATCGTCATCTTCTTGAACCATTTGAAATCCTCGGGCAAATGCCATGGGATTTTCCCCTCCGCGCCGATCACGCGGTTTAGCGACATTGCCGCAATGGCTTTGAAATGTTTCATTAGAATTCGGGTTCCTGGCGCGCGCCATGCCAGATAGAGACGATTTCAATCTGGTGTTCTGGATCATCTATTTCATAAAAGATCCGGTAAGGTGGAACAATGGTTTCGCGAAAGGTGTCGAGCCGCAAATTGCGAAAAACTTTGCCGAAGCGTGGAAAGCGGGAAAGCATAGCGTCTTTTCGATAATGTCATCTTTTAGCCGCACAGCTGCCGCAGGGTTGTCGTGTGCAATGTGACGAACAGCCTGTTCCAAATGGCCTAATGCTTCTGGTGACCAGATGATTCGGTAATCCATGCATTGAATCGCTTCATTACTTCATCATGTGGAACGCCCTCGCCGCGCCTGATCTGCTCGCGACCACGCTGGATTGACGCAAGCATGGCGATTTCGTCCAGGATCTCTTCTGCCGAAGCCTGTTCCGGCATTTGCTGGACAGCTTCCAAAATGATTTGGCGGTCGCTCATGGCTTTAAAACTATGCGCCGCAGAAAGTCCGAAGGCAAACCGAATTTTAGATTGCCATCGGCGCTTTGATGCCCGGAATCATCGAAAATAAAGCCGTCGATCTCCTTAGCCATTCGTGCTAAGAACAAACAATCAGTGGGTGCGTCCATGCGCTGTTTCCTTCTCCCCTCAACGGGGAGAAGGATTAAGGATGAGGGGTGAGACTGACAAAGGCGCAATATATACGGCTCGCTTTACCGGTTGAAACCGATTTGTCGTTTTGGCGGTTGGGGTAGTGGTTGCAGCAACGGCAGCAGTTTCCGATACACGTCCCGCAATGCCCCGTCGTGTTCCAGCAAGGCTTTATCAATTTCCGCCAACCGTTTAAGAATGGTGGCATTCGCTGCCAATACCTCTCGCAACTTCACAAAGGCCCGGATGACATACAGACTCATTTCCACCGCGCGGTCACTGCGGAGAATGTTTGCGGCCATGAGTGCGCCATGCTCTGTGAATACGTAAGGAAGGTATCGGATATCCCGTTTGGATGCGGTCACAATTTGTGACCGCATTGGAGAAGCACCCGGGGATGCGGTCACAATTTGTGACCTTGAACGCAGAATTTCGGCTGCTTCCGCCGCCGTGACTCGGAAACGAAAATCTTCGGGAAAACGATCTTCATTGCGTTTCATTGCCTGATTGAAAGCCTTTGTCTCCACGCCATAAAGTTTCGCCAGGTCCGCGTCGAGAATCACCTATTGCCCGCGCATTGTAAAAATCAGCGATTCGATTTTTTTTGGCTTCATGATCCTTTGATTCCGCACCTGTTTGGGGTTACCTATTTCCCGATTGCCCATGATTTGCGGGTCTGCGCCTGAATTCCGGCCCCGTCAAATCGATTCCTGTCCGATTCGTTTCCTTTGTTTCCTTCTGTTCAAAAACTGTGTTCAGCCCATGGTCAAATAGCCATTCGTGCTAAGAACAAACAATCAGTGGGTGCGCCCATGCGCTGTTTCCTTCTCCCCTCAACGGGGAGAAGGATTAAGGATGAGGGGTGAGACTGACGAAGGCGCAATATCTACGGCTCGCTTTACCGGTTGAAACCGATTTGTGGTTTTGGCGGTTGGGGTATTCCATTTGGATGCGGTCACAATTTGTGACCAGTTCGTGGCCTCTGCGGTCGTTCTTTTATTTTTGTTCCAGAAATCTGCGGATCAGCTTGTTGCCCTAACTCCGTTTTCTCTGTCTCCTCCTGCATAAATCTGAGCCAATTGGCGTTAATTTGCGTCTATTCGCGGTTAACCTGCCGCCTTCACTTTTTGTTGCCGGGCAACATTACACTTTCCGTTTCCCATGTTTAAATCACGACGTGCGAAATCTGCATCCATGTTTTGGCGGGAGCCGGGGTAACGAGGCTCTGGATTCCCTCCATCTATCCACCAATCCAATTATCCATTTATGCAAAAGGCTGTTTGTTACGCGAAGTTACGCGAAATTACGCGAAGTTACGTTTAACCGGGTCCGATCCAATCCGACTCGATCCGACCTGATCCGAGTGAATCCGACCAAATCCGACTATCCGAATTTTCAAAATGTTCTCGCCGCTTACCCCCTCTCTTCCATCACCGATGGAGGAGTGGGCTGGGGAGAGGAGGCGCTAATGATCTCCCCTCTCTTCGTTTCTCTCCCCACTCAGTCGCGAGGAGAGAAGGTCAAATTAAACCGCAATCGGCGCTTTGATGCCGGGGTGGGGGTCGTACCCGACCAATTCAAAATCCTCGAACTTGAAACCGTCGATGTCCGTGACCGCCGGATTGATCTTCATCTGGGGCAGGGGACGCGGTTCGCGCGCAAGCTGGATTTTTGCCTGCTCCATATGGTTTGCATAAAGATGCAGGTCGCCAAAAGTATGGACAAAATCGCCCGGTTTCAGGCCGCACACCTGCGCGACCATGCGGGTGAGCAGGGCATAACTGGCGATGTTGAACGGCACACCCAGGAACAGATCCGCGCTGCGCTGATAAAGCTGGCAGCTCAATTCACCGTCGCTCACATAAAATTGAAACATCGCATGGCAGGGCGGCAGCGCCATCTGCCCGATCTCACCGGGATTCCAGGCGGTGACGATATGGCGGCGGCTATCGGGACTTTTTTTGATCTGCGCGATGACGTCATGGATCTGGTTGAGAGAACGTCCGTCGGGCGTGCGCCAATCGCACCATTGCGCGCCATAAATGCGGCCCAGGTCGCCGGTTTGCTTGTTCGCCCATTCATCCCAGATGGTCACGTTATGCTCGTGAAGATATTTTGTATTCGTGTCTCCGCGCAAAAACCAGAGCAACTCGTAGATGATGGATTTGAGATGCAACTTCTTGGTGGTGAGAACGGGAAAACTGTTTCGCAGATCGAACCGGGCTTGCGCACCGAACACGGAATACGTGCCGGTGCCCGTGCGGTCAGCCTTGAACTTGCCGTGTTCCAGCACATGCCGCAGCAGATCGAGATATTGGATCATGCAAGAAAGAATGACTAATTTCTAAATCCGAATGACGAATGAATGTCGAAGTCCGAATGAATGAAATCCACACCGCCAGGATTAGTCATTGGGAATTCTCTAGTCATTATGGTTTCGTCATTAGTCATTCCCGCTCAGTACACTACTTTGTTCAGCGGATATTCGATGATGCCTTCGGCGCCGGCGGCCTTGAGTTGCGGGATCAACTCACGGACGATGTGTTCGTCGATGATCGTCTCCACGGCCACCCAGCCCTTCAAACTCAGGTTGGAAATGGTCGGATTACGCAACGCCGGCAACTCCTTCAGCAATTTCGCCAAATTCTTCTCCGCAATGTTCATCTTCAGGCCGACTTTTGCTTCGGCATCCAACGCGCCTTTGAGCAACATCGCCAGCACCTCAATCTTTTTGCGCTTCCAGGTGTCCTTCCAGGAATTGTGATTGGCGATCAACCGCGGAGTGGAGACAAGCAACTCATCCACGATCCGCAATTTGTTCGCGCGCAAAGACGAGCCCGTCTCGGTGACTTCCACGATGGCGTCCACCAGCTCATGCGCCTTCATCTCTGTGGCGCCCCACGAAAATTCCACTTCGGCTTTCACGCCGTTTTTCTTCAGGTATTTTTTAGTCAGGTTGACGACCTCGGTGGCGATGCGTTTGCCCTTCAGGTCTTTTACCGATTTGACCGGCGAATTTTCCGGCACGCACAAGACCCAGCGGGCGGGCTGGCGGGTCGCTTTGCTGAAAAGAAATTCGCCCACTTCCTGCACATCCGAGCCGTTCTCGATCACCCAATCATGCCCGGTGATGCCGCAATCCAGATAGCCGTGCTCGACATAGCGGCTGATCTCCTGCGCGCGGATGAGCCGGATCTCCATCTCATCATCATCCACGGTGGGGATATACGAGCGGCTGCCCACGGAAATATTGAAGCCCGCCTTGGCCATCTTTTCGATGGTGGCGTCCTGCAGGCTGCCTTTCGGCAGGCCAAATTTCAATTTTTTACTCATCTGATATGCCCAAATCTGCCAAGTTCTACGCGAAAAGGGAAGTCAGAAGGCGAGGATAGAGGATGGTCAATGGAACGTCCGGCAAAGCGGGCCTGCAGCGCGACAGGGTGTTATTTCTTCCAAATCACGCGGCGACCGGCCACGGAAATCTCGCCGCGCGCGATGGCCGCGACACATTTGGGATACAACTCATGTTCTGCCGCATGGATACGCTGGTGCAGGCTTTCCGGGGTGTCATTGTCCAGCACTGGCACAGTTTGCTGGCCGATGATCGGTCCGGCATCCACGCCGGCATCCACAAAATGCACCGTGCAACCCGTCACGCGAACCCCATGCGCGAGCGCCTGTTTCCATGCCTCCAGTCCGGGAAACGACGGCAACAGCGACGGATGGATATTGACGATGCGATTTTCGAACGCGCGCAGAAAATCGCCCTTAAGGACACGCATGAATCCCGCAAGCACGATCAGGTCCACCTTCGCCTCGCGCAATCGATTCACAAATTCTCGTTCCGCCTCTTCGCCGAGCTTGGTGCGGAAAGGGCCTGGTTGGACGAATTGCGCGGGGATGTTCCGTTCACGCGCGTGCGCCAGGATTCCAGAGCCTTCAACATCGCTCAAAACGATGGCGACTTGCGCTGGGATCTGGCCGGCGGCCAGGGCATCGGCGATGGCGACAAAGTTTGAACCTTTGCCCGAGCCAAGAACACCGATCTTGAACGTGCTGCTCACGCAGTTTAAATAGCAGAAGAAATGGACGAAGAAAAGCAGAACGATGAATGCAGAATTAAGGTGGGGCGAGCACTCCGTGCGCGCCGTCACGTGTAATCGGGCCGCCTTGCCATCCCGCTCTGGACCGTCGGGCAGGGAAGTCTTCACCCTGCCATAAATAACTACGGCGTTGGATTATTCACGATGCCCATGAACAGGATCGCCTGGGTCTGGCTGTCCGCGATCACAAAAAAGAACGGCCGATCGACGGTCATATTGAAGGTATTTATCGGCTCCATCGCCGCAGCCGATTCCATGACAACGGTAGTGACGGCGGCGGCTTCGGTCCCTTCTTCATCCACGGCGACATAGCTTTTCTGTTTTACTTCGCTGATGCAAAGCGGTTCAAGGGCCATTGCCGAAAAATTCGCATTGTCTTTTGAAAAAGCACTCTTCATTCCCAGGGCTTCCAGGGAATCATTCAGCGTCACATCATAATTCAGGGTGAATTTGGGAAATGCCAGGTCGCCCCGGCGGTCCTCAAAGCCCGGCAATATCTTATTTCGCCAGGTATCGCCGTTGAATTGGTTCAGCAATTGTTGCGGGCTGGAATTAGTTGCCGGCAGGAACAGAATCATTTGCAGCCGGTCGCCCTGGTAGGACACCTCCACCGCCTGGAAACCATTCCCTTCCTGGTAGGGGTAATATGCCTGCTTTTCCATCATCGGCACTTGTTCCACGCTGCCGCCGGGCAGATGAAAATCCTGCGGCGTTGTGAGGTTTTTTTCAAAAGGATCCTCCCATTTGCCCTTGAAATAAATCGCATTGGCCAGGACCATTCGCGTATCCGGCGGCATGGGATACGAAACAACCCCTTGGATTTTTCCGAACGTCTTTTTAGACGCCCAATCATTGATCATTTGCGCTGAACTTGGGTTGGAAAAATCCACCGCGGCCAATTCCGCATCGAAGTAAGTCTGGTTATCGGAGATAAACTGCGGCTTTAATTTAAGATCGTTTTGATACCAGATTCCGTTGGCCAGATCCAAAATAGCGTTGGTTTGGGCGGCCAATGATTGATTCAACGCTTTGCAATCATCATTCAGTTCTGTTGCAGCGATGCCGGCGGTGTTTAGAGCGTTTTGCATTTCCGCCCTGGTCTGGCCGGCCGCGCCATTGGCCACCATTTCCAACGCCGTCGCCACGCTGAACGGCGAGATGAAAGTATTTTTGCCCGTATCCGCATTCGCGATTTGCTTGAGCAGGCCAAAGGCAAAACCGTTGTCCGCGTCGGCCAATTTATTATCGGGCGGTGGGCTTTGGCCCGGTAAGGCGAGCGTCGGGCCTTGCGCGAAGGTAGCGACTGCCGACAACCCGATGATGAATGCAGGCACTTTGGTTAAAATGCCGGGAAGAACGCATGAAGTTTTCATAGCGGGATTAGGACCCATTTCCCAATTCGACAACGATTCAGCTTAAATGACTCAAAACCGGATGATTGGGCGGCGCAAATTTGCGGATATCATTCTGGAATTCAGCCCCGCGCGATTGAAATAATGGAAGCCAGATCATCGCCCTGCCGGTGCTGTCATACAAACGGAGAAAAACCAGATTTCCCAGCCGGATCTTCCCGGCCCGGGCTATCTCTGTCCAACCAAGATAGTTACGCGACCCTCCAAACGAATACCCATAAATCCCATTGGAAGCGATGCGACTTGGGAAGAGCAGGCTGACGGTCAATCCCGTGACAAATGAATAGATCAAAATCCCCGGAACCGAATAGGCAACGATGGTCGGGATGAGATGCCAGGGAATATTGGAATGATATTTGAAAAGGAGGACGCAGATCCCCATGGCGTAGCCGATCACCAGGCCTCCAATGAAAATGAAAATCATCGGCGGCACGATCGACATCCGGAATCGCCGGGCATCAACTGGTATTGGAGGAGCCTTCATAGGGCAATTCTGCGACTGCGGATTTGGGGAGTCAATCGCGATTATGGGATTAAACCCCGCCAAAACGACGGTGGCGGCGGGCATATTCCTCCAGGGCAGCGAAGAATTGCGCCTTGCGAAAATCCGGCCAGAACGTGGGCGTGATGAGCAATTCCGCATAGGAGATCTGCCAGAGCAGGAAGTTGCTCACGCGCATTTCGCCACTGGTGCGGATCAACAGGTCCGGGTCCGGGATGCTGCGCGTCCAAAGATGCGAGGAGATGACCTGCTCATTGATGTCCGCCGTTTCCAATTCGCCGCGCCGGACTTTTTCCGCGATGGACCGCACTGCGTCCACGATCTCAATGCGGCTGCCATAACTCAACGCCATCACCAGCGTCAGGCCGTTATTCTTGGAAAGCGTGGTGATGGATTTTTTCAGGTGTTCCTGGACATTGTCCGGCAGGCGCCAGATCTGGCCGATGACTTCCAGCCGCACGTTGTTCTTGTTCAGCTCCGGCGTCTCAGTCTTGAGATAATGGATGAGATATTTCATCAACGCATCCACTTCGTCCTTGGGACGGTTCCAGTTCTCCGCGGAAAAAGCGTAAAGCGTGAGATATTTGATGCCGAGTTCGCCTGCCACGCGGATGATGGCGCGGGCCGATTCCGCGCCCTGCCGATGCCCCTCGATGCGCGGCAATCCGCGCTGCTTCGCCCAGCGACCGTTGCCATCCATGATCACCGCGACATGCTGCGGCAACGACGCTTTGGCCTCAGCGCTGAGATGTGAAACGGAGGTACTCATTCAAGGGTAGGATATGCGGCCGGCCATATCGTAGCAAGATGAAGGAAATTATTTAACAGTTTTTTCCTTTTCATTCAAGGCACCGCCAACCACGATAGCGTTACCATGAGAATTCCAACGCCAGTTTCTTTGACTGTCCTTGCCTTAAGTTTATTTATGAGCATGGGATTGCAGGCGCAAACGTCGCCGATTCATTTCCCCGACGCGAGCCCGGCCTGCACACTCAAACAACGCGTCGGCTTGACGGACATCGAGATCGACTATTCACGGCCTGGAGCGAAAGGCCGTGAGATTTTCGGGGGCATTGTTCCCTTCGGAACTGTCTGGCGCACCGGCGCCAACCAGGCCACGCGAATCACTTTCAGCACGCCGGTCAAATTAGAGGGCAAGGAGATCCCCGCCGGTACCTACGGGCTTTTCACTATTCCCGACAAAAGCGACTGGACCGTTATCCTCAACAAGGATGCGAACCAATGGGGTGCCTTTCAATACAACCAGAAGGATGACCTCGTCCGATTCCAGGTCGCGCCCATTTCCATTGGAGTTCCGATCGAAACATTCACCATTGAATTTAATCGTCTCCGTGACGAATCGGCAGTGCTCAATCTGGCCTGGGATACCACCGTGGTGCCGATCCATCTGACGGTGGATGTTTCCAGCACGTTGGTGCCGCAAATCGAAACAACGATGGCGCAGCCCGGCCGGAAATCAGACGCACTTTATTTTCAAGCCGCCACATTTTATTATGATCACGACCTGGATATGACGAATGCGTTGAACTGGGTCAATGCGGGACTCGCGGACAATCCGAACATCGCCTTTGAGATGTTGCACCTTAAAGCCGGGATCCTTGCGAAACAGGGAGACAATGCCGGCGCGATCGCTGCCGCCAAACAATCCACTGACCTGGCCAACAAAGCCGAGGGTCCCGGTAATTCATTTGACAAAATGAACCAGGATTTGATTAACAGCCTGCAAAAATAATGTCGTTCTTGGCGAATTGAAACTCCCTGGAGACGAGAGGTGGGATCTGAAGGTCTCAATTGCTATCGCAATAAAGTGGGTGGGTTTATTGCACCGCGACCTTCTGCGTTTTTCCAGTGTCCAACAGTTCAACTTGAAGCCGATGGCGTTCGCTTACCGCCCAGTCATGGAAAATTTGGCGTTCGTCGTTTGAAAGTTTTCCTCGTGGATGGAATTCGAGGTAAGAATCCGGCGGCATCGTGCTCACTCCGACGGCTTCGCCCATCGCACCCAGTGTGGCAATGACATACGCAGGCCGATATTTAGCCCATTCTGAAAAATTTAATTCGGCGCGCCCACGGTTCACATTATCGACCAGCCACCAGGAAACAGGTGCGATCTGGCCGCAAACCGGCCAATGGGTTTCATAGGAATGGCAGTCCATGCAGGAGCGGTTCAGGATATCCGCCACCCGCGCTGGAATCTGTAACCGGCTTTGGATGGTGTGGGACTGAATGATCGGCGGATTGGTTTGGACGGGTCCAAACCATTGGATGGCGACAAGAACCACTCCTATGGCGAAGAGGGTAAATTTCCGTTTGGTTGTCATACGCCGGTGGTATTCAAATCAAGCGGCGCATAAATTTGCTGTCTTGGCATTGTGTACGCTGGAAATTGGAATGCCGCGATCAAAGGTCACCAGCCGTCCATGATGTTCAACGGCCAATGCCAATAAATAAAGATCAGTAAGTTGGCGGGAACTATGGATTCGTTCCGTTGCGAAAATTTTGTGGTCGCGCAGGGAAACATCGTCCGGCCAAAATTCATGGTTGCTTTGGCCGGCAAATTGCCGCAAACGGCCAATCAAGTCCGCCGGCGTGAATTGCATCGTCCCGCTGTAATTCGGATGGGACATGATACGCACCACGCCGTTTTCTGTTAGCGGACAACTCGCCCAGCCGGGCTTCATGTTGGCTGCCCACCAGGTATGCGCGCGTTCGTGAAAAGCATGGTCAGGATCGAGCAGGGCGATGATGACGTTCACATCCAGCAGGGCTCGCATTATCAAACCCCTTCCTGATCCATTAAGTTTTGAATATGTTCAAGAGTCACCACTTCGCCGCGTGAAGCCAGCAGTGGCACGCCGCCACGTATGCCGGAAGGTTTTCCTGGTTTCACCGAAGGCACCGCCAGACCGCGGCGTGCCAATGCAGAGATAACTTTGCCCGCCGTACCGCCCTCGCGTTGTGCCAATTCTTTGGCCGCTTGCAGTACGTCATCTTCGATGTCTAAAGTTGTTCTCATGCATCTGATGCTAATGCATCACTGCATCAAAATCAACTCTCACTTTAAACGAAAATCGTCTGCTCGCGCGCCGGGCCGATGGAGGCAATGAACAACTTCGCATTGCTCAATTCGGAGATGGCTTTCAGATACGCCCGCGCTTTAGGCGGCAATTGCTTCCACGTTCTCGCTTTGTGCGTCGGGGTGAGCCAGCCCTCAAATTCCACATAGACAGGTTCGCATCCGGCAAGGGTTTGCGCGTCGTTGGGAACATAATCGTACTGCTTCTTGCCGTGACGATAGGCGACGCAGACTTTGATCGTTTCGACCGTATCCAATCCGTCCAGATTGGTGATGGCCAGATCGTCGATGCCGTTGACCATCGTCGCATGGCGCGTGGCCACGGAGTCGAACCATCCGCAACGGCGCGCGCGGCCCGTGGTCGCGCCGAATTCGCGGCCCATGCCGTGCAGCAGGTCAGAAATTTCCTGGTTCTCGGTCGGCAACGGTCCTTCACCCACGCGAGTGGTGTAGGCTTTCATCACGCCCACCACGCGATCCATGCGGTGCGGCGGCACACCCGAGCCGGTGCAGGCGCCGCCGGCAGTCGTATTTGAAGAGGTGACGAAAGGATAAGTGCCGTGGTCGATGTCGAGAAAGGTCCCTTGCGCGCCCTCAAATAACATGTCGGCCTGTTCGCGCATCTTATCATGGAGCAGGACGACCGTGTTTTGGACGAAAGGCTTTAAAAACTTGCCGGCGCGATTGTATTCGGCGAAAACTTTCTCAAACGACAATGGCTTAGCGCCGAGCGATTTCAGGACCACATTGTTTTCTTTGACGCGCAGGGACAGTTTTTCGCGAAGGCGTGATTCATCGATCAAATCGTTCACGCGCAGGCCGACGCGCGCCGCTTTGTCGCCATAAGCCGGTCCGATGCCGCGCTTGGTGGTGCCGATCTTGTTTTTGCCCTTGAGCACTTCGCGTTGTGCATCCAGTTCGCGATGATAGGGCAGGACGACATGCGCGGTTTCGCTCAGGACGAAATTTTTGGCATCGATCTTGACGCCGAGTTTTTTAAGGCCCTGGATCTCCTCGACCAACCCGATGGGATCGACAACCACGCCGTTGCCGATGACGCAGAGTTTGTTTTTGCGCAGGATTCCCGAGGGCACGAGATGCAGGACATATTTGTCTTTGCCGATGAAAACAGTGTGTCCGGCGTTATTGCCGCCCGCGTAGCGGACCACGACATCCGCCTTTTCGGTGAGCACATCGATGATTTTGCCTTTGCCTTCATCGCCCCATTGGGCGCCGACGAGAATTGTATTGGCCATAGAATTTTAAAACTTGAACGACAGGCAACAAAAATCCCCGAATGAAAATTCGGGGCAAAGTCGCTGGTCTTTGCCCGAAGAAATTAGAAAAGGAGAGCGACAGTGTCAATTCCGCAAAACACAACGTCTCACGCCGCGCAAAAAGACATGGACATTTCTACGATGCAAAAACGCGAAAAAACATTGACTGGCTTGGCGTTTGACGTAATGTCGATTGTAGAAATTGAGATGAATTTTTGCCGTATTTTGGATGTGATTTAACGACCTTCGAAATACCTGCATACTCCGGATTTTAATCAAATAACATGAGACCTGAACAGTGGGAGACATTTAAAAAGGCCGCGCGCCTGGAAAAATTGGACAAGATCCCGATGGCGATGATCGTGGACAGCCCTTGGATTCCCGGACACCTGGGCATCAAACACATGGATTATTACCTCGACCCGGAACTGTGGTTCCAGTCGAACAAAAAGATCAACGAGGAATTTCGCGACATCATCATGGTGCCGTCCTGGTGGATGGAATATGGCATGGCGGCCGAACCCTCCGCGCTCGGCGCCAAGATAAAATTTTGGGACGACAACACGCCCAGCGAATATCACACGCTGTTCCACATCGAAGACATCGAAAAATTTCCCGAGTACGAAGTCGAGAACGACGCGTTTATGGCCATGACGCTTCACCGGATGCGGATGCACCGGCAGCGCATCCTGGATTTGGGTGAAGTGTTGCCGTTCGTCACCTCGCGCGGCCCCATGTGTACGGCGGGATTCGTCCGCAGCACGACGGACCTGATGATCGACCTGGTGGAAAAACCGGAATGGACCCACAAACTTCTCGATCTCTCCACGCGCCTCATCATCGACTGGCTCAAGGCCCAACAAAAGGCGCTCGGCAGCACCGTTGAAGGGATTTTTATTTTGGACGATATCGTCGGCTTTGTGAACGAGGAGCATTATAAGGAATTTTGCCATCCGTATCTCAAACGCATCTGCGATGCGTTTCCGAAGGATTGGGTGAAGCTGTATCATAATGATGCCGAAGTGCAGGCGTGCCTGGACCATCTGCCGGACGCCGGCTTCAACGTCTTGAATTGGGGCAAGCAGACCGACATCGCTGAAGTGAAAGACCGTGTCGGCGACCGCATGTGCCTGATGGGAAATGTGAACCCTCTCGAAGTAGGAGTGCGCGGCACGGTGGAAGAGGTCCGCGAGGCGACCCTCGACGTTTTGGAAAAGGGTGGCGATCGCGGAATGATCTTGTCCGTCGGCGGCGGCACCAGCCCCGGAATGCCCAAACAGAACATTGAAGCGATGCTCGCCGCGCTCGTGGAATTTAACGGAAAGAAATAAGACCCATGCCGGACTACGCGTTGATGAACCAATGCCTTTACGAAGGCAAGGCCAAGGAAGTGGAAGAAATGACCAGGGCAGCGCTGGCCGAGGGCCGGAGCGTGCAGGAAGTCTTGAGCGAAGGACTGATCGCGGGCATGAGTGTCGTGGGCGAAGATTTCAAATATAACATCCTCTATGTGCCGGAAGTGTTGATCGCCGCTCGTGCGATGAAGGCGGGGATGGGAGTGTTGAAACCGTTGCTCTCAGCGAAGGATTCGGTCGTCCAGCCATCCGGTATCCTATTGATGGGGACCGTCCGCGGCGACTTGCATGATATCGGCAAAAATCTTGTCTGCATGATGGCCGAAGGCGCAGGCTTCGAAGTCCATGACATCGGCGTGGACCAAAGCCTCGATAAATTTCTCGCCGCCACAGAGCTTTACAAACCGCACATCATCGGGATGAGTGCGTTGCTGACCACGACGATGACCTATATGAAGACGGTCATCGACGGATATAAAGAACGCGGCATGGCGCAAAAATTCGCCATTGGCGGCGCGCCCATCAGCCAGATGTTTGCGGATGAGATCGGCGCGGACGGATACGGTGCTGATGCCTCCAGCGCGGTGGATCTGTTTCTCTATTTCGTCGGTAAAGGTCCGGCGCCCAAAGCCAAATCCAAGATCGAATCCATCAATGAAGTCAAAGCGGAGCGCGAACAATCGCGCGCGGTGGCCACGAATGGTTCCAAATCGAAGTTTCAAGTGCTCTACTGGCAGGACATCCCTTCACAGGTCAAAGCCTGGGATGATTTCGACGAGATCAAGCTCGACCTCCCCACGCGCTTTGCCGATCGCATCGATGCCTCGGCGCAAAGACAGGGCCTGATCCAGGCCGAATCGTATATGTCGCAATTGAAGTGGAGTGATGAGGCTGAGCGTTCCGGCGCGCCGCAGGATGTCGCTGAAGCTTTGAAGAAAGAGTTGGAAGCGAAGTTTCCTTGATTCCTGGAATGGGAATGAAACCCAAACTCATCCTCTGTCTCGCTCTTTTTTTGAGCAGGGCCCTGCTTGTTTCCGCAGCCCCGGCTGATCCGGCTGATGGATGGACGCCGGAGCCTTTGCGCTTCGAAATTCAATCGCCCTACAATTTGCCGCATAGCGACCGCTCTACTTACGATGCCCGGAGCGCTACCTATCATCTTTGGGTCTTTCGGACCGATATGCCGGACGCCAAATCAAGCACCCGGCCGCCGCGAACGGAAATGTCTTTTGATAAATATTCTTCCGGCCGGCACCAATTCGCCGCCGATGTGATGGTGATGACCAACACGAGCAGCGTTACCATCATGCAGGTCTTTGGTGGCGAAGATCACCACGATGATTCGGCACAACGCGCGACGTCATTGCAATTGCGCGTTTATGACGGCAAATTGAAGTGCTATGATAAGGACACCCTGCTCTCGGACATCTATGGCAAATGGTTCCACCTGAACGTGACGCACGATGCCGGTACCCATGAGATCCAGGTTTTCATCAATGGCAAATTGGCTATGACCGTCAAGGACAACGGAGGTAAGGAATGGCACATGAAATGTGGTGTCTATGCCCAAAAGGAGGCAAAAGGCAAAATGGATGTCCTTTATCGGAACATCAAAATTTATCGCAAGTAAGTTGCCCTTGTCCCGGCGAACGGGTCAGTGATTGCGATTGGATTTCTCCACCACCTCACGGATCGCCCGCGTATGTTCCGGCGTGCTGCCGCAGCAAGAGCCGATGATGTTTGCCCCGGCGGAAAGTGCGTCCGGCACATTCACCGCCATGTCTGCCGGAAGTTGCTTATAGACCGCTTTCATGTTTTCCAGGACCGGCAGGCCGGCATTCGGCTGAACCATCACGGGCAATTGGCAGCTCGCGCGGTATTGCCTGGCGACCATTGCCGCGCCGTTCATGTCCATGCCCGTGCCGCAGTTCAGCGCCACAATATTCGCGCCGCGTTCCTCGACAAATTCCGCCGCTTGCTCCGGCGTCACGCCCATCATCGTCACATAAAAACTTTTATCCTGCGAAAGATCGTATGCAAAGGAAGCGATAATGCACGGCGCACCGGCCGCCTTCGCCGCGTCGATCGCCACACCCATTTCTTCCAGTGAAGTTTGCGTCTCGATGATGATGGCGTCCACGCCGCCTTCGACCAGCGCGCGCGCCTGTTCTTCGTAGGCGGCCAGTGCGTCAGCGGCCGGCAGATCACCGTAAGGCTCTAGGATCGCACCGAGCGGCCCCAGATCCCCGAGCACGAAACCTTCGCGATTTCCAAACGCCTCGCGCGCGATGCGTGCCCCGGCTTTATTGATGGCCTGCAGATCCTCCACATGCCCGTGGCGTTTCAACATCAACCGGCTGCCGCCGAATGTGTTCGTGATCAGGCAATCCGCGCCTGCCTCCACGTAATTGCGCTGGATCTTCAGGACGCGTTCCGGATGCGTCAGGTTCCATGCCTCGCCGCAGTCGCCGTTCGCAAGGCCCGCCAGCATCAGTTGGGTGCCCATCGCGCCGTCGCAGACGAGCCGGCGTTCGCGCAAAGTTTCCAGAAGAGTTTTTTTCATAGAGATTCGGCGCGTAAAAAATTCGAGCGTCGCCGTTCCAAATTATCCCTTATCTCCCGAGGATTGTCCATTTCCGTGGTCAATAAATCTTGCTAAAATGGTGGATAAGAATGCAGACGCTGCACGAAAAATTATTTCAGTCCTCCCGCTTCCTGGTCGGGACTGAACTCGTGTCTGTGCGCGGCTCGATGACCGAGGGCAATGCGATCAAAGCCCGGACTTTTGCGAACGAACTCGTCGCGAGCCCGGACATCGACTGGATTTCCATAACGGACAATGCCGGCGGAAATCCGCAATTGGCCCCGCTCGCTTTGGGCCGGCCGATCCTTTACGCTGGCAAGGAAGTCGTCATCCACCTTACCTGCAAGGACCTCAATCGCAATGGCCTTGAAAGCGAAGCCTGGCTCCTGAACAGCGAGGGCTTCCATAATATCCTTGCGATGACTGGCGATTATCCGGTCACCGGCAACGAAGGGCTGGCTAAACCGGTTTTTGACATCGATTCCGTCGGGCTGATTTCGATGCTGAACAAAATGAACCACGGGTTCGATCCCAAGGCCGTGCCGGGAAAGACTAAGCCTGTGCAACTGGCTAAGACGCAATTCTGCCTTGGGGCCGTCACGACCAATTTCAAATTGCGCGAGGGCGAAGTCATGCCGCAATACTTCAAGCTCGAAAAGAAAGTCGAGTGCGGCGCGCAATTCATCATCAACCAGATCGGGTTCGATTCGCGCAAAATTTCTGAGCTGCGGCGATACATGGATCATCACGGCATGATGCGGACGCCGCTCATCGGGAATGTCTATCTCTTGAGCGGGCGCGTCGCCCGGATCTTTCACGAGGGAAAAATTCCCGGCGTGGTCGTGAGCCGCGAGCTGTTTGAGTTGTGCGAGAAACAGGCGGGATGGATCGATGGCGGCAAGGCATTCTTTATCGAATTCGCCGCCAAACAAATCGCTATTTATCGCGGGCTTGGCTACCGGGGTGTTTATCTGGGTGGCGTCCATGATTTTGAAGTGATCCAAAAAATTCTCCAGGTTGAAAAGACCTTTGCGCCGGATGATTGGAAACAGTTCGCGCGCGACATCAACTTCTCGCGTCCCGGCGAATTTTTTTATTATGCGGAAAATCCGGCGACCGGGTTGGCCGACCCTGAGAGACGTGGATCGAATTCGCCGGTCGAGTCCAAACATGTTTCCGCCGCGTACGAGATCTCCAAGTGGACCCACGATAACCTTTTCGCCTCGGGTACGACCTTTAGCAAATGGGGCGCGAAGATCTGCGCCAACGCCAATGATTCTTTCCAGGGGCCAAAACCGTTGCGGGCGCTGGAGTTGGCCAGCAAATCGTTCCTGTTCCATTGCAAGGACTGCGGTGATTGTTCGTTGCCGGACATCGCCTTTCTTTGCCCGGAATCGCAATGCGCCAAGAACCAGCGCAACGGCCCCTGCGGCGGCACGCGCGAAGGCCGGTGCGAAGTCGATGGCTTTGGCGATTGCATCTGGTTGCGCGCATATGAGCGGTTGAAGAGCGATGGCATCGAACAGGACCTGCTGAAGCACGCGCCGGTCATCCAGAACCAGGGCCTGCGCGGGACCTCCGCCTGGGCCAACAATTGGCTGGGCCGCGACCATGCCGGCAAGAAGGCGAATGTTTTCGTTGACCCATCTGCTCCTGTCATCAAGGACGAACTAAAATCCGGCGCCGCCCCGGCAAAAATCAAATGACCAAAAAATTGAACATCATCGGGGAGTTGATGAACAATTCCTACGCGCGGGCGCGGGACGCCTTCAGTGCGCGCAACGTCGAGGGCTACCAAAATCTCGCGCGCATCCAGAGAGATCTGGGCGCGGCGTTCCTGACACTCAACGTGGACGGCACCCAACGCATCCAGGTGCGCATGGAGGAGATGTTGGCGTTCCTGCCCGACGTCATCCCGGCGATCCAGGAGGCTGTTTCTACGCCGATCAGTTTCGACAACCCTTCCGTCGAGTATCACAAAGTCGCGCTCAAGCATTATGACCGCAAGAAAAGCGGCCAGCCCATCGTGAATTCGCTGGCCGCCTCGCGCCAACACCTCGAAGAGATGATCGAGCTTGTCAAACATTACGACACAATGGCCGTCGTCATGGCGTCGGAACATTTCGTGAACGGCGGTTCGTCGCAATGCCTGGATCCGAAGGATGCCTATGCCGCCGCGAAATATTTCGTGGAATTGCTGGTGACCAAAGCCGGGCGCCGCCTCGACCAGATCATCATCGATCCGGGATTGGCGCCCGTCGGCGCAGACACTTATGGACTGGTGAACATCGGCCTCGACGCCATGAAATTGATGAGCGCCGACCCGGACCTGAAAGGGGTCCATATGATCGTCGGCCTTTCCAATTTCGCCTGGGGCACGCCCAAAGGCATCCGCGAGGAATTGGAAAAAGCCTATCTCACGCTCGGCATGGAAGTCGGCCTGGATTTCGCGCTCGCCAATCCGGAAAAAACTCCCGGACCGCTGCCGCCGGGCCATCCCGTGGTCGCCAAACTTCGCGCCGCTTTGGAAGAAGGCCGTCCGGACCCGGGTGAAACCAGTGAAACTTCCGGTTATCGCCAGGCCGAGGCGATCATGGCCATCTGCCAGGAAGCCGCGGATGCGGTCGAACGTTGATCCATGCAAAGCCTTTCCATTCCGGCGGCAACGGACGGCCATCGCATCTGGCTGCGCGTCGGCACTTTGCTGGACGGTGTCTCCCTCACGCCGCTTCGCAATGCCCACATTGTTTATGACCGGAAGGAGATCCGATATGTCGGTGAAAATTCTCCGCCGGCAGAGCTGCTCGCTCCCAACCAGCGCCAACCTGATTTGGATCTGCCGGATGGCACTTTGCTGCCGGGATTGATCGAGGCGCACGCGCATTTTTTTCTCGAAGGCGGAGAATTGAATGCGGACAAACGCGCGGCCTATCTCAAGCAGACGCCGGAAGAGTTGCTGAAATTGGCGCAACCGCGCCTCGAGAAATTGGTGCGGCTGGGAATCATTGCCGTCCGCGATGCCGGTGATAAAGACGGTGTCGGCCTGGCCATCGCCAAAATGTACAACCGCGCGGGCGCAGTTCCTGTTTTCCCCCTCTCCTCCCCAAAGGGAGGAGAGGGTCGGGGAGAGGTGGCGCTTGATTCGCCAGATCAAATCCCCTCTCCCCGCTTGGGCGGGGAGAGGGAGTCGAAGACTGTCCCAGGATGCCTCGGTACAAATCGCCCGTTGATGCCGTATGTGGACAGTCCCGGCGCGGCGATCCATCACCAGGGACGCTACGGAAGTTTCATGGCCGATCCATTGGAGAATTATGGCTCGCTGGAAAAGTGCGTTGAAGCACGGGTGAAGGCGGGCGCGTACCGCATCAAATTGATCCCGACCGGCATCATCAATTTCAAAAAGGGCGCGGTGACGGCCGAGCCGCAGATGACAACGGAAGAGGTTTCGCGATTGGTTGCCGCTGCGAAATCTTTTGGCAAACAGACCTTTGCGCACGCTTCCGGGGACACGGGCATCGACCGGGTGCTTGACGGCGGCGCGGATTCGGTGGAGCACGGCTTTTTTGTCCGTGACGACCAATTGGCAAAGATGCGCGACCGGCAGATCGCCTGGGTGCCGACCTTTGCGCCGGTTCAGGAGCAGGTGGACCATGCGGACATCATGGGCTGGGATGCGGAAGTCGTCGGCAACCTGAATGCGATTCTCGACCAGCACGCCGCCAGCCTGGTGAAGGGCCATCAGATGGGCGTCCAGATCATCGCGGGCAGCGATGCCGGCTCTTACGGCGTGGCCCACGGTCTTGGGTTTTACTATGAATTGGAATTGATGGAACGCGCGGGCCTCTCTCCGCTGGTCGTGATCAATGCCGCTACCGGCGCGCCCTCCAACCGCCTTGGCTTTGGAGAAAAGTTCGGGCAGATCAAGGCCGGATATCAAAGCCGCTTTATCCTGACGCGCCATTCGCCGCTCGAAACCGTCTCCAATCTTCGGAAACACAAATGGGTTGTGTTCGATGGGGAGGTTCTTGAGACCGGGGAAAGCCCGGACACGACAGGGTTGTAACCGCGGATTGTGGTGGGGACATCGCGCTACGATGTCCTGAACGCCACAGCGCGGCGTCCCTACCTCCTCCATCGTGATGGAGGAAGGGGGGTAATTGGTCGAGCGTTTTGAAAAAATTTCATAGTCGGATTTGGTCGGATTCACTCGGATCAGGTCGGATCGAGTCGGATTGGATCGGACCCGGTTAAACGTAACTTCGCGTAATTTTGCGTTACTTCGCGTAACGGGGAAGGTCCGCAGAATACGTGGGTTAACAACAAAGGAACAAAGACACAAAGGAGAAAGCAGTAATAAATCCACCTTTGCCAAAGCTTCCGCCGACGCCAAGAGGCTGTGGCGGGACAGGACGGTGGGCAGGCGCAGATTTTTGGGGCAGAATAGCCAATATTCAATCGCCGATAGCCGATTTACACTGACGGATTTGGGTTTGTTTGGGTTCGTTTTGAGGGAGGCAACTTTCGGCGGTTTTTCAGAACCTATTGATTTGGAGAATGATGGATTGAAATTTGGCTTTAAAAGTTTGGGTTCGTTTGGCAAAAACGGATACCAGTCCAGAGTCCACTTTCCGTTGTCTTCAGTCCAACGTTCAACACTCAAACATGTCGGCACACTTCGCACAACGTGATTTAAACATGGGAAGGGGAAAGTGTAATGTTGCCCAGAAACAAAATCGAACAGGAGAGAATTGGTTCCATCGTCCTTCCAGGACGGAGGAAATATTTTGGGCATAACCAGCCACGTTGTGGCTGGCTAATATCCGTTGTCCCTGCGGGATAGGGCAGTGCACTCCATTCGCGCAAAATTCCTTTTTTATAAAATTTCCTTTAATTTCCCCTTGACGACATTTCTATGACCAGCTACCTTTATACAAAAAGGTAGCTTGTCTCATATTTAAGATGAATGTAAACGAAAAATTTTCCGCGATACGCAAGGGACTTCTCGAGTTTCTCGTGTTGCAGATCATTGCCGCGGAGAAAGTATACGTGGCGGACATCTTAAGGCAATTGAGGGCCACGGAATTTGCGACTCAGGAAGGCACCTTGTATCCGTTGCTGAGCAAAATGCGGCGCGAAGGGTTGCTGGAATACGAATGGAAGGAATCCGAGGCGGGGCCACCGCGCAAATATTATGCACTGACTGCGAAAGGGCGGGATCATTTACGCGAAACGCTGGAGTATTGGGGCAAGATCAATGGGACCATCAAAAATCTCGGACAAAAATAGAAAGGAACACCTAAATGAACAAGGTTATCACCATCAATCTGGGCGGCAACGCCTATCAACTTGAGGAGGGCGGTTACGACGCCTTGCGCACGTATCTGGAAACCGCGGCCCTCCGACTCTCCAGCAACCCGGACCGGGACGAAATTCAATCGGACATCGAACGGGCGATAGCGGACAAGTTCCGGGCGCTTCTATCCAGTCACAAGACAGTCGTCGAAGCGAAAGAAGTCGCTGCCATCGTCGCGGACATGGGATCAATCGATGCCGACTCTGATGAAACGAAGAAGCCGGATGCGGGCGGATCCAGTGCGGCGGGGCCAGCGGGAGAACCCAAGGCAAAGGCAGGTGCGGACGGACACCCGCCACGGCGGCTTTACCGGATACCCGAGGGCGCAATGTTTGCCGGCGTTTGCAACGGAATCGCTGCGTATGCGAACATTGATCCGACTCTCGTGCGCCTGGGTTTCGTCATGCTGACTATTTTTTGGGGCACGGGATTGATGGTCTATATTGTTATGGCGTTCGTAGTACCCGAGGCTTGTTCGCCGGAGGAAAAAGCGGCGGCATCCGGCAACCCTGCCACGGCGCAGGAATTCATCCGTCGCGCCAGGGAAGGATATTACGAGGCCATGAAGAATTTTCCCGACCACAAGACGCGGCGAGAGTGGAGCCGCCAGTTCCGGCGGAACATGCGCGCGAACGCAGAGCATTGGCGTCACCACTGGTTTAACGGTTGGGTGGAACGCACGCCGATCAATTCCAGCATGGTCTTCGCATTGCCCTTCCTGTCCTTGCTAAACGGGGTGATGATGATCCTTTTTATTTGCACTTTAATTTCTGTGCTGGCCACGGGCAGCTTGTTTGGACGGCCATTACCCGGGGGTCTGCCGGAGTGGGGCGTAGCAGCTATTCTGGTCCTCGTCTACGGAATTATGATTGGGCCGCTGAAGCAGGCGCGAAAAGCCTGCTATCGGGGCATTGGACAGCAGGGATGGTCCTGGCCAATCTTTTTTCTGCTGGATATGATGATTTGGCTGGGGGTGGTAGCTGTGCTCATATGCCTCTCCGTGCACTATTTTCCGGATGTACGCGACGCGTTTCAAAGCTTCCCCTCACTCGTCCATCAAGCGGTGGACGCCATCCGGGCGTGGTGGAATCAGAAGTGAAGCAACAATGTTGCTACGGGTTTTTATTCAGGGTCTCGCAGAGCTTCCGCCGACGCCGGAGGCTATGGCGAGACAGGCTGCGGTGCCAAGCGGCCTGAAATGCAATCCCATTGAGATGATCCGGAAATATAGAGATGATTTACGTTGGCACGACTCGGCGGCGCGCAACGGAGTGCGCGCCCTACCACATTTGCCTATGGTGCCACAGAAATTTCCGTATCGGTGACCTGCAATTGGACCCCAGCGGCTTGGGCGGCTTCCTGGAGGGCGGCTTGGAGCATCACGATAGGATCGTTGCTGACCGTGAGCCGGCGCATGAGGCCTTCGCCTTTTTTGGTGCCGACGGTGAGGGTGACTTTCAAGCCGCGGCGTTTGCAGGCCACGCGGGTGCCGTCGGGGAGCTTGGTGTTCATCGGTTTGAGGAACGCGTCCACGTAGTGCGACCCGATGCGGGATTTTTCCGCGAAAGTGGGCGGAAGTTTTTCCTTCGCCGCCTGGTTCACATCACAAAGTTTTGTCATAATAAAATTCGTCTCATCCAGTATTTCCCGGCGCTCTATTTTGTTTTTGCCCCACGACCCTCATCCGTTCCCGCTGTCGCGGGAACACCTTCTCCCGCTCCCGCGGTAGAAGGAACTGCGCCGGGCGCCTCAATTCACAATTTTGTCATAGTAAATTCGTATGCCTGGCTGTTTTCTCACCCCTCACCCTCGTTCCCTCTCCCCGTTAGGGTAGAGGGAGGAAGCTGCCGGGTGCGCCTTTTCATAAAGCGGTCCATGGCAATGTATGAGCCACCCTCACCCCCGATAGGGGCGAGGGAAAAGAAACGCGAAGGCTTACAGAGCTGCAAGTTCAATGTGCCAAAAATCAATGGATAATAATCTAATTCGGCCCTGGAGTTGTATCAGTCTTTTCCTGTTCGCGTTGGGCCAGGGCGTAATGGATGACTTCATACGCCAATCCCCATTTGTGCTCGCGACGGGCCGCATCGCAAAAGCATCCGGAAGGATTATACGGGCGCTCCCATGCCAAAATATCGTTCAACGGTTTTCCGAGCAGCGGTTTTTCCGTCGTGATGGCGCGCATGAGCGATGCCGCATCGTTCAGGTATTCGCACTGGTATTCGTTACCGGTATCTTCCGGCGAGGGCGCGCAGCTTGCCTCGAGGACGGTGTAGTTGTTTTCGGCGGCGCTTAATTTTACGCGATAATCAAATTCCAGGGGGCGTCCCATGCTCGAGCACGTGGTGCCTTCGTAACGGAAATGCGCTTCCACCGAGCCGTCATGCAAAAATTTCAGGCGCAGGCGTTCCTGCGACCATTTTTGCAAGGCCCGGGCGTTCACGCTGTACCTGGCGTTATGTGCCAGATTGGAAACGTGAAGGGGGGCGGTATCGCCATTGGCGTGGCCTTCATTTTGCAGAAAATGCACGTCCTCGATCTGCGGCAGCGCATGTTTGTATGGGCCGCGGCGGTAATCGCATCCGGGCAGGGAGCAATTCTCGCACGGGATCAATTTTGCGAGGCGCCGGGCCTTTTCCAGGTTGCGGGTGATGCCAAAGATCGCGAGCAACGATTTTTTGGGCTGCAACATTCCCGTGTCCAGGACGTGGAGATTGCCGTTCAAGTGGCAGGAATTATTTTTGCGGACCAATTCCCACAGTTTGTTTTGATCGGCCACATCCCAGCCGGAATACCCCGGGCTATAGTGGGGCAGGGCCACCATCTGGTTATGGTCGGCCCAGCCGCAAATCCGTCCGCTGGCGACGGTGACCAGGTGCTCGACGGCCGCCGACCCAAAAATCTCCATGAAGAAATATTCATCGGGTTTGGATTGATCCCAAAGCTGGCGCGCGTTCTCTTCGCATTCCGGCCCGGCGCTGACCACCATGAGGACGGCGCTCTCCGCCTGGGCTTCCGCAAATTGGTCGTGAAGTTGTTTCGATGAAAATTCTGTTCCGCCGATACGCAAGCGGTCATTGGCCAGCTCCAATCCGTCCAATTGGCGCACGTAGAACCAGGGCCGCCCGTTTTGGGCGTACCATTGGCGAGCCGCGTTGGCGAGTTCAAGGGGACGGCCCTCGAGCACGTGACCTTTCGGATAACCGAGGAGCCGTTTGTACTCGGCCTCCTGCACGTTAACCGGCGGATTGGTTTCCAGTAGTTCGAGCATGTCGCAAAGTTTGATCAAAATGAAATCATGTTGCACTGGATGCCCCGGCATCTTTGGCCGGCTGGTTCACATCACAAAGTTTTGTCATAGTAAATTCGTATGCCTGACTGTTTTCTCACCCCTCACCCTCGTTCCCTCTCCCCGTTAGGGTAGAGGGAGAAGAAAGCCATGAGTCGCCCGCATCCCAACGTTGACTCACTCGCTCCCGATCCCACTGGCTCGCGGCCCGGTCTTTTCGACAGATTGTTCGGTATTTCTGGCATTTAGCGTGTGGAAAGTGGTTCCAACGACGGCGCGGATTGCACGGGGTTGAACTGGCAACCTTCGACAAAGTAGTTAAAAAAGTTCGGGTGCGCTTCGAGGCGGCAATGCGTCACGTTTTTTACGAGTTTTTCCAGTTCGATGCGCTTGGCCCGCGAGAGCAGGGCGATGCACGCGCCCTCGACCGAGGCGTTGCCGATCTGCAAAATTTTCGGGGCGTCAATGTTCGGGATCAGGCCGATCCGTTTGGAGGCTTCGATATTGAGATGCCGCCCAAACCCGCCCGCCAGGTAAAAAATATCCAAATCCTCAAACCGCAATCCGTAATCATGAAAGATGACCTGTAACCCGGCGACGTTCGCGCCCTTGGCCTGCGCGAGTTCATTGATATCGCTTTCGGTAAAATAAATGGGCGCATCACTTTTTACGTCCAGATTGAACCTTTCTGAACCATCCTCGAACCGGCCCAAGTGGTTCATGCGTTCCGTTCGCAATAGTTCGCCCATCAAATCCACAAGGCCGGAGCCGCAGATGCCTTCCGCCGGGACATCGCCAATGACCGTCGCCTGCACCGAGCCGTCATCGTTGATCTTCACTTTTTCGATGGCCCCCGGCAGGCCGGGCATGCCGCAGGAAATTTTTCCGCCTTCGAACGCCGGCCCGGCGGGGCATGAGGCCGCGAAGATTTTATTTTTGTTTCCCAGGATCAATTCTGTGTTCGTGCCGATGTCCATGATGCAGACGGTCCGGCCTTCGTTCGCGAGGTTGACGCTCAAGATGCACGCAGCGGCGTCGGCCCCGACATGGCCGCTGATGATGGGCAATCCGTAAACGCGCGCCCGGGGATGGATGGGCAGTAAAAGTTTTTTCGCGGTCTCGCTCAAGCTGGTCGTGGTCCGCTTGCCTTCCTCCATCTCCAATTCCGTGAAGGAGCGGTACGGACTTTGACCGATGGAATAGACGCTTTGCCGGAAGAAAATGTCGCGCATGGTGGAATTCCCCGCGACGACCAGTTCATAGATCGTTTGCGGGTCCACCGGAAATTCCTCGATGGCGCGCGACAGATATCCGGCGAGCGTGCGCTGCAGGAGTTTGGTGCGGTCATTGGTATCGAAATGGATGCGCGACATGACATCCGAGCCGCCAAAGCGCTGGGGATTTTCGAAGGACGAATCGGCGATGACTTCGCCCGTTTCCAGGTTCAAAAGCCGGATGACAATGGTCGTGGTTCCGAGGTCCATGGCGAGGCCGTGGATCGGCGCGGTCGAGCGCGCGATCTCTTCACCATCAAGCAGGATGCGGTCGCCATCGCGCGTCACGGCGGGGTCGAGTTCCCACTTTACGTTTCCGGCCGGCAGTTGGAAGGCATGGCGCTCGATCCGCATCTCGCCGCGCCGCATCGTATGGCAATGGATGATGCCGGAATCGGCAACAACCTTGCAACAGCACGACAGGCGGAAATTATCCCGCAAATGTTTTTCAGGATCGGACAATGGCGAGAGGCATTCCATGCCGCCGGTCACTTCCACGACGCATTCCTTGCACTTGCCATTTTTGCGGCAGGAAGTCGGCACGTTGATGCCGAGCGTTTCGGCGTAATCGAACAGCGACGCGCCGGGCGTCACGTTGGTGCGCTGGCCGTTAAAATGTAATTCGACGCTCATCAAAAATTCCCAAGATGGAATACGATGTCATACATGCCGGTTGCCCCCTCACCCCGGCCCTCTCCCCCGATGGGGGCGAGGGTGAACGCTCCCTGGAACAGTGACGCGCCGGGCGTCACATTGGTGCGCTGGCCATTAAAATGTAGTTCGACGCTCATCAAATGATTCCACGATTATTCCCAAACCCTATTATAGGCTGGATTGGACGAAGAAAAAAGGCGGGAAAATCCCGACAGTTGCGGTCGGGCGGATCTTGACACTGCCCCTGGAGGGCAGAGACCGGATGATCCCGTTGCGGTCTGGGTATATGTCAAACTTTGGGAGTTCGAGAGAAAACAGCAGAAGATGCCGCACCCTACGGGGCTTTCTCGTAAGGTATTCATTACTATAAAGATTTCGCCCCTAACGGGGCTGACAAACACGCCAGTTGAATGCTCAATGCCCCACAAGCGCCGTAACCACGAAATCATTGGAGGATACAAGCAAGAACCATTCAAAAGCTCCGTCAGGGGCGACATATTCCGCGCATCACAATTTCGAGGTCCAGCTACCATTTCTTATAGGGGAGAAATTTGCCGTTCATGGTCACCTTCACGCGGTCGCCTTTCGGGTCGGGCACTTTTTCGATGTCCATGGTGAAATCAATGGCGCTCAGGATCCCCGCGCCGAATTTTTCCTCGATCAACTCTTTCATCGTGCGGCCATAGACATAGATGATTTCCTGGAAACGATAGGCGAGAGGTTCCCTGGGGATCGACGGCGACGCCTCGCCTTTATTGGCGAACTCGCATAATGCCGCCGCCACGCCGGTGCCGAGGCCGAGGAATTTAACGAGCTTCTTTGCCGCCACGGCGTCCAAGGCATTTTCGCCCAGGCAGGCGGAGGTGGTATAAACCTCAGAGAGGCCGGCTGCTTTGGCGATGGCCGACCAGGTCATTCTCTTCGCCTTTTTCGCGGCGAGGATCGCTTCGGTCATTTGAGGTTTCGTCATGACGGTTATTTTCCTTTTTTGAACTTCGCGGCTTCATCGGAACCGCCGGTGGCATTGCCCGCGCTGTAAGAATGGGCGCCGGTCCCGGCCAGTTTGCCGCCGTCCACGATGAGGTATTCCGGGCGGATGGGACGTTTCTCGAACCAACATTCCAAAATCTCGCGGGTGCCGGCGGCGTAACGCGCCTGCGCCGAGAGGCTGGAGCCGGAGATGTGCGGGGTCATGCCATGATGCGGCATGGTGCGCCAGGGATGGTCCTTCGGCGCGGGCTGGGGGAACCAGACGTCGCCCGCGTACCCGGCGAGCTGCCCGCTCTCGAGCGCCCTGGCGATGGCGTTGCGGTCACAAATCTTTCCGCGCGCGGTGTTCACGATGTACGCGCCGCGCTTCATTTTGGCGATGAGCTTTTCGTTGAAGAGATTTTCCGTTTCCGGATGCAGCGGGCAATTGATGGTGACCACGTCACAAACTTTCACGAGCGATTCCACGTCGGGATGGAAGGTCGCGTTCAATTCTTTTTCGACGTCCGCCGGGAGCCGATGACGGTCGGTGTAATGCAGCTTCATATCGAACGGCTTGAGCCGGCGCAAGACGGCCAGCCCGATGCGTCCCGCGGCGACGGTGCCGACGGTCATGCCTTCCACATCGTAGGAGCGCTCGACGCAATCGGCGATGTTCCAGCCGCCTTTGATGACCCAGTTGTAAGAGGGGATGTAATTGCGCACGAGCGACAGGATCATCATCACGACATGCTCAGCCACGCTGATGCTGTTGCAATAAGTCACTTCCGCCACGGTGATGCCCCGCGCCATCGCCGCGGAAAGGTCCACATGGTCGGAGCCGATGCCCGCCGTGATGGCGAGTTTCAATTTGGGCGCTTTGGCGATCCGTTCGGCAGTCAGATAGGCGGGCCAGAACGGTTGTGAGATGAGCACTTCGGCATCCGGCAATTCTTTATCCAACACGGAATTCTCGCCGTCCTTGTCAGAGGTCACGACGAATTTGTGGCCGGCGGATTCAAGAAATTTTCGCAGGCCCAATCCGCCGGAGACGGAACCGAGGAGTTCGCCGGGCTTGAAATCGATGGCCTTGGGCGTGGGCAAAGTCTGGCCGCCGGGATAGCGCTCGAGTTTGGGGAGGGAATCGATCGCGTAGGATTTGGGATAGCCGGTGACGGGATCGTCGTAAAGAACACAGATGATTTTTGACATAATATTAGCGTGGTTATGGTGCTGATGGGTATCGGCCCGAGGGCCGGCAAAACCCAACCTTATTATTTATTAAAGATGTTCGAAAAATCCGGCGGGTTAGGCAATGGACAAAGCTCCAATTGGCATGGAGAATTCTCCAGCGATACTTGTGCGTGGACGCGGAGAAAAGGGTTAACGCAAAGGCGCAACGATGCAAAGACACGAAGGATGAAGCTGGACATACTGGTTTTAAACCGACCTTAACGAAGGCTTGCGACAATTTCCCATCTGGGCGTCAAAAACCTCACCTTGCAATGCTATTTGGATGACCGTTACACTAATGAACCGGCTGCCGGACGGTTGAGGAACAACGCCAAGTGGGACGCGGCCATTTTTTAATTTTAACGGAACCCTAAGAACGGGTGCATCAGATAGCCGGTATGCAGTGACGTCATGAATCGAAAAACTTCAAACTATGCCTGGAAATTTTTCCGGGTGGGCGGTTTTGACCAGGTCAAACTGGAGTCCGGCGCCGACCTGGCGAATCTGGACCAACTGGACCAGAAGCTGTGGGTGGCGCTCGCCTGTCCGACCCGCGGTTTGGAATTTGACGATCGCACGCTCGACTTGATCGATTCAGACAAGGACGGCCGGGTGCGCGTGCCGGAAGTCATCGCTGCCGCAAAATGGGCCACCAGCCTGCTCAAAAATCCCGATGATCTCGTGAAAGGACCGCCGTCGTTGTCGCTGGCGGCAATCAACGATGCGACGCCGGAAGGAAAACAGATCCTTTCATCGGCCAAACAGATCCTGGCCAATCTCGGCAAAAAGGACGAGTTGAACATCGATCTCGAGGATGTCGGGGACACGGCCAAGATCTTTGCGGCGACGAATTTCAACGGCGACGGCATCATTCCCGCCGATGCCGCGGATGATGCGGCGACGAAAGCCGTCATCGAAGACATGATGGCCTGCCTCGGCTTTGAAAGCGACCGCAGCGGCAAGCCGGGCATCAACCAGGCAAAGGCCGACCAGTTTTTTACGGAATTGCAGGCGCATTCCGATTGGTGGAAGCAAGCTGAGGGCGACAAGACTATTGTGCCGCTCGGGGAAGCCACGGCCGCCGCATCGGCGGCGGTGAGAGCGGTGAAGGCAAAAGTGGACGATTTTTTTACGCGATGCGATTTCGCCGCCTTCAATCCGCAGGCGACGGCGGCGTTGAATCGCCAGGAACCGGAATGTCTCGGGTTCGCTACGAAAGATTTGACGGTCAATACGGTGGAGATCGTCAATTTTCCGCTCGCGCATATCGCCGCCGGTAATGCGTTGCCACTGGTTGAGAAGGTCAATCCTGCCTGGATGGCGCCGCTGGCCGCGCTGCAAACCGCCGCCGTCAAGCCGTTGCTCGGCGATAAAAATTCGTTGACGGAGGCGGAATGGAATTCCCTGGAAACGAAACTCGCGCCGTTTGAAGCATGGTCGGCGGGCAAAGTCGGCGCGGTGGTGGAAAAGCTGGGCTTGAAACGCATCCGTGAAATCCTGGCCGGCAAATCGCAGGAAGCGATCAACGCGCTCCTCGCCAGGGACAAGGCGTTGGAGCCGGAAGCCAATGCGATCGCCGCCGTGGAAAAATTGATCAGGTTCAATCGCGACCTTTACACGCTGTGTGTGAACTTCGTCAGCTTCCAAAATTTTTACAGCCGCAAGACGCCGGCGATTTTCCAGGCGGGACGGCTTTATCTGGACCGGCGCAGTTGCGATCTTTGTCTGACCGTCGACGACGCGGCCAAACATGCGACGATGGCCGGCCTGGCGGGAGCGTATCTGGCGTATCTGGATTGCGAACGCAAGGCTACGGGTGAAAAATTGAGCATCCTTGCGGTTTTTTCGCAGGGCGATGATGACAATTTGATGGTGGGGCGCAACGGCATCTTTTATGACCGCAAGGGGAGGGATTACGACGCGACGATCACCAGCATCATCCCCAACCCAATCAGCCTGGGTCAGGCATTTTGGTCGCCATATAAGAAATTGGTGCGCTTCATCGAAGAGCAGGTCGCCAAACACGCGGCCACTGCCGAAGCCAATACCACCACGAACCTGCAGTCAGCCGCCACATCCGCCGCGACTCCGGCCCCGGCCGCTGCGCCACACAAAATTGACACTGGCACGCTTGCCGCCATCGCCTTGGTGTTGACCACCTTGATGGGAGCTTTGGGGGTCATTTTTACGAGTCTTGTTCACTTGGAGCCGAAATGGGAAATTCCGTTGGCGATCATTGGAATCATCCTGGCTGTTTCCGCTCCGGCGGTCACGATCGCGTGGCTTAAATTGCGGACTCGTAATCTGGGGCCAATCCTTGATGCGAACGGATGGGCCGTGAACGCCCAGGCCAAGATGAATGTGCCGTTTGGGGCGAGCCTGACCAAGATCGCCGTGCTGCCGCCCGGCTCGAAGCGCGACCTCGCGGACCCGTTCGCGGAAAAGAAAAAGCCGTGGGAACTTTATCTCACGTTGATCGTCATCGTCATTCTCGGTCTCGGCTGGTATTTGGGAAAACTTGACGGAGCGCTGCCCGGAAAAATCAAGAGCACAACTGTCCTGGGCACCAATGCGCCGGCTTATGTGCCACCGCCCGTAATAATTTCGCCGGTCGTTTCCACGAATGTTCCGCCGAAGAAATAGACAGAAATCAGCAAGACGATATGGCTTCAAAAATCGAGATCCCCAGCGAACTAAAAAAAGATTTGTCGCAATCTAAATGGGGGAAAGTCCTGCTGGCGACGCCGATCATCATCACCGTGGTCGCCACGATGCTTGCGGGGCTTGCTTCCAGCGAGATGACCCGGGGGCAATATGACCGTTCGCTCGCCGCAGAACTCCAGTCCAGGGCAGGTGACCAGTGGGGATATTATCAGGCCAAGAAACTTCGCGGAGCTGTTGCGCTGAACACCATGGATCTATTGGCGGCGACGAGCGAGGTGAAACCGTTCGATGCCTCCAATCTGCCGGATGCCGATGCGGCAACGGTGGCGGCGCTGACCAAAGGTGAATTGCCGGCGATGCCGTCTGCCAAAATTGACGGCAGTGTGAATACGGCGCTTAACGCCCTGGAAAATTCCGCGCCGGAAGCCGAGATCACCGCTGATCTGGCCAACGTGAAGGACGCAACCCTGGCGGATGCGCTCGCCGCCGCACAACAGGCGGCGTCGGATTACGATTCGGCGACCAAGACAATCAATAAAACGACCGATGCTCTCGATGAAAAATTGCGCGATGGCGATAAGACGGCGTACCGCAATTTCAGCGGGGCAAAGTTGCGCTATACGGTCGCGCGTTATGATGCGGAATCGAAATTGAATTCAAGTATCGGCGGTATCTATGAATTGCAGGTGCGCAAAGCCAATCTTTCGGCGGACCGGCATCGCAATCGCAGCACGAAGTTTTTTTACGGGATGTTGATGTCGCAGTTGGCGGTGATCGTGGCCACATTCTCGATCGCGGCCCGGCAGAAAAACTTTTTGTGGTCGGTGGCGGCCGCGGCCGCGCTCGCCGCAGTGTCATTCTCGGTTTACGTTTTTCTCTGCATGTGAGTGGAGACGATTTGGACGTGCTGAAGAGGATCACATTACTTTCACCTGATTGAAGTCGCTGATGGTGTCTTCGTGGTTGACCACTTGAGGCTTGATTCATCCACTCGTGGGCGACAATCTTTGTGATTCAAGAGTCGCAATTTATTGTCAATGGATACCAACCGCCAACCCGAGTCCGAGGAAGTTAAATTGCGCCAACTGTTGGAGGATTTCCTCAGTTGCGCCCGCGTGCTGGAGGAGGTCGTGCGACCACCGGACAACCTGCCGCGCACCGGCGAGGCACCGACAGTCGCCGTGCCGCTGCGCGAATCATTCATTCCCGGCTCAGTGCTCACCACGCTTTTTCGCAATCCCAAAACGGGGCGCACCGTCTCTTTCAAACGCGAGGAACTGGCCCAGCTCGACGACATGACGTGCGAGTACCTCCTGAATTATTACCAATCCCAATCTTTGTTCACGGCGGACGACGCCACGCGCCTGCGCAACGCCATCGAGGAGCATTCACGGCGGTTGCATCTCCTGCTGCGCCACAGTGATTGGCGCGCAAAGGTCTATCGCTCGGACGTGGCCAAGGAGGAAGCCATCCTGCGCAGCCTCCTGCAATTGAGCCTGCTCATCAAATGCGTCGAAATCCTTACGCCGCCCTTGTTGACCGTTAAACGCATCAGCGATGAGGAATTCGATCTGATCGATGATTTGCGCGGCATGTTGCGGGTGCTGGCATTGTCGTTGGCCCAGCGGTTGGCCGCCGACGACAGGAATTTACAGGGTTACGGAGCGCTGGCCACTTGCATCGCCGGCCTGGCGGAAAAGGCCGAAGACGCGCAGGCGTTGATCGAATGCGGCTATGCGGCCAGCAAAGGTGACGAAACGACGTTCGTAAAATGGTATGAGAAGGGTGGACGCAAGGCCGTCGAACGCGTTGAGACGATGCTCAGGCCCGTGGAAAAACAGGGGCTCGACACAATTTTCCAGGTCTTCACGCGGCACATGCTCGACTTGGGGTTGCAGCCGGTGACGATTGAATTTATCCGCCAGACATTGCAAACCCTGGTGACGACTCTCTCAAACATGGGCAGCGACTTGTCTGACGCCAGCCGCCGGCGCGCGACCATCGTCTCCGCTCAACTCACCGAGGTGTCCCGCAAATATGCCGTGGATTTCACCGCGCGCGCCGCTGATCCCGGCGTGAATGAGGAGGATCTCGATGCCATCTTCAAGGAATTGGATGTCCTGGTGGGCCTCGACCCGGTCAAGACCGAGGTGCATCGCGCCACCGATTTTGCGCGGATGCAGATCGTCCGCCGCCAGCAGGGTTTGCCCGTGGTGCAGGCGAGTTTGCACAGTGTCTTCTTCGGCAATCCCGGCACCGGGAAGACCACCGTCGCCCGGCTCATGGGCCGTATTTACAAATCTCTGGGTCTCCTCCGGCGCGGCCATGTGGTCGAATGCGATCGCGGGCGTCTCGTGGCGGAGTACGTCGGCCAGACCGCCGTGCGCACCCACGCGATGATCGATTCGGCCCTCGACGGCATACTGTTTATTGATGAGGCTTACTCGCTGGCCGGGCGCGGCGCTGAGGATTTCGGCAACGAGGCCATCGAAACTCTGCTCAAGCGCATGGAAGACGACCGCGACCATCTCATTGTCATCGTTGCCGGTTATACGGGGCCGATGAAAGATTTCATCGCATCGAATCCCGGATTGGAGTCGCGCTTCACGAACTATCTGAATTTTCCCGACTATTCGCCCGATGAACTACTGGAGATTTTCCATCGCATGGCCGTTCAAAGCGGATTGGTTTGCGCACCGGAAACCGGAACGAAGGTGCTGGCCATCTGCAACGGTCTGCACGCCTCCCGCAACGAACAATTTGGGAACGCCCGCGAGATGCGAAACCTCTTCGAGAGCGCCGTGCGCAATCAAAGCACCCGCCTGGTCAACAGCGGCCAGCGCGATCGCGAGGCTCTGACGACGCTATTGCCCGGGGATTTGCCGGCTGACTTTGCCGCCGGAATGGGCAAGCCGCCGGAAGCCAAGCCAACTTCGCGGATTGCCCCAAGGGGGGCTTAGAGGAGACCAGGTCATTACGCTATGCCAGTGTCACCCGGGCCGATTCGCCATTGAAATTAATCATTACCCGAGCCGCCGAAGGTGATAACAGGATTTCATTGAGCGAAAAATGCTGCGGTCCTGATGGGTGCGACGGCCGTCCAGCTTTTCCGCTTTGCAATCTCCACAAAGTTTTTACACTGGCGTCCAGGCGAGATGCGCAAGATCCAGCAAAAACTAAGCGTTGCGCGCGGTGAACTACCTGCGGAATTGCTTTTCAAGAACGCCCGCGTTGTGAATGTCCTAAGCGGGGAGATTCATGATGCGAATGTCGCGGTCGAAGATGGTCGCGTCATCGGGTTTGGCGATTATCGGGCGCGAAAGGTCGTTGATCTGCGCGGCGCTTTTCTCGCGCCGAGTTTGATCGACGGGCATTTTCACGTGGAAAGTTCGATGCTGACCGCGCCGGAATTTGCGCGCGCGGTCGTTCCCCACGGCACTGGCGCCGTGGTGATCGATCCCCATGAATACGCCAACGTCCTTGGTCTGGACGGCATCCGCTATGTCCTTGAATCCACGAAAAACCTGACGGTGGATTTTTTTATCATGCTGCCGAGTTGCGTCCCCGCCACGCACCTTGAAACTGCCGGGGCGGCGCTTTCCGCCGCGGACTTGAGATTGATGATCGCCGACGAACGTGTTGCCGGAGTCGCCGAATTGATGAATTTCCCCGGCGTTTTTTTGGGGGCAAAAAGCGAATTGGAAAAGATCGCTGCCGGCAAGGGCAAGGCGATCGACGGTCATGCGCCCGGCTTGCGCGGGAAAAACCTCAATGCCTATGCGCTGGCGGGTGTCCGCTCCGACCACGAATCGGTGGAGGTAGCGGAAGCGCGCGAGAAATTGCGGCTGGGCATGCACATTCTTTTACGCGAGGGCAGCACCGAACGAAACCTGGAACATCTGATCCCTTTGATCAACGCGTACAATTCACAGAATTGTTCCTTCGCGACCGATGACAAACTTGCGGGCGACCTGGTGGGCGAGGGCCATATCGACCATTGTGTGCGCAAAAGCATCAAGCTCGGCCTGCCTCCGATCACGGCATTGCAGATCGCGACCATCAATACGGCGCGGCACTATCGCTTAAAAAATTTCGGCGCCATCGCCCCGCGCTTTTGGGCGGATTTCATCGTGTTCGACAATCTGAAAAATTTCAGGGTCCGACAGACCTATAAAAAAGGAACATTGGTCGCCGAAGGGGACCGTTTTCTTGGCAAATCGCCCCCAAAGATCTCCCTGCCGCGCAGCACGATGAACATGCGTTACCAGCCGGGGGATTTTTTTGTGAAGGCCCGGATAGCCCATCCGGCTCGACCCGGCAGAAAACCGGCAGTTCGCCAGTCTGCACCGGCGGCAAAAATCCGGGTCATTGAAATCGTACCCCGGCAGATTGTCACGAAGGAGATCGTGGCGGCTCCTAAAATTGAAGACGGGATGATTGTGGCCGACGTTTCCCGTGATATCTTAAAAATGGTGGTGGTCGAACGCCATCGTGCCACTGGCAATGTGGGCGTCGGATTTGTTCGCGGCTTCAAATTGAGGAATGGGGCGATCGGTTCTACCGTGGCGCACGATGCCCATAACGTCATCGTAGCAGGGACCAATGACGCGGATATCTTATTTGCCCTCGAGGAACTCGACCGGTTGCAGGGCGGGCAGATTGCCGTTGCCGGGGGCAAGATAAAAGCCGAATTGCCCTTGCCGATCGCCGGGTTGGTTTCAGACCGCCCGCTCCAGAAAGCAATGAAGTTAATCGACGATCTGAATGCCGCCGCCCATGCGCTGGGCTGTGACCTGGACGCGCCCTTTATGACGCTTTCGTTTTTGGCACTTTCACCGATTCCCGCCCTGAAATTGACCGACCAGGGATTGATCGATGCCATTCAGCTACGAAAAACAAATCTGTTTGTGGATTAAGGTTTGCCCGACTTGTGGGGAGGACTAACGCTTTACCGTTCCACAAGTGGCTTTGTTATCCCAAAGGGCAATCGATCGCCCGGATCAGGGGAATGAATGCGGTGCCATTACAATCCAATTTCGTTTCCCAGACGTTTTCCGGAACGATGGTATTAGAATGGGACAAGACGAGTTGTTGCCAGTCGGATTGGTTTTCGAAAACTTTCCCCCGGTCACGCATCTCGCCGGCCCTTAAGAATCCCAGATAAACGAGGATGACGGGGACGCCGAGGGACGCCAGTTTCCACGACCAGACAAAGCGGTTGACCATTTGATAATGTGAGTCGCGGTTCAGATTCCATCCGGGACTGATCGCGTTCAATTCGGAACTGGCCTGGAGGATCGCCTGGCCGATATGTTCATGATTTTTGATGCTTTCTGCGGTAGGGTTGACCTCCAGCCGCCGCCCATTTTGCTCTTTGTTGAGTCCCCGGTCATGGGCTTTGGCTTCGAGAAGCAACACGCCTTTCACCCCACCGATCAAGCAAGTGCTGGCGATATCCCAGTTCGGAGTCCTTAACTCGGTCGCCCCGGGAAGCCACCAATTGAGCAGGTGATCAGAAAGTTTTTTATCGTGCAACCAGGGAGCGCCTTGCCATGGTGCTTCGTCAGCCTGGGCAAATCCCTCCGGCATCCAACGGTCATCGGGCCGGACTTGCCCCCACGGCGCTATAAGCATGGTCAAGCGGGAGGCCACCTGGTCCCGCGTTCCCTGGGTGAGGAGGTGACAACGAGGTTTGACGCCGCGCTGCTCTTTTGGTTTCAGTTTTTGAACCAGATTTTGCCGGTCCTGGACTTTGGTGGAATCTTCGATGAACCAGTCCTCAACTTTTTGGCGCGCCCAGGGTGTTTTGCGCAGAAAAGTGAGGCTGGATTTTATTGTGGGATTGAATTGAAAACAGCGGATGGGAATCTGCCGCCCCATTTCGATCCAGCCATGTTTTTGGACGAGCTGATTCAGGATTTTCTCCAGGGTGATCCCATGCAAAGGGTCGCGAGGGTGAGAGAAGGTTTTTGGTTCGGCCATGGCGTTGAGCTGCTTTCTTTCGTTCAAATCGCTTTTAAATTGGATTTTTATTCACATGGCTGCGAGCCAATTTTTGTCTTAATGGATGGTTTCCAATGCACGGCCATTCGTGTTTGAACGCGCCTTTTCGCCATCATTCAGCAATTTTACCACCGACTGGATCTCTTTGGATTTCATGAAAACCTTCCAGCACATCCCCGAGCGATAGTTTTCAATCATGGGCGCAATCGGTCCTTCATCGATGCACAAATATGTTTTTGATACCCAGTCGCGCGACAGGTTGAACGAATCATAAAAGCCGAACGGTCCCCATAATTTGGAACCATAATTCTGATACATCTCAAGAAGGCAGGTGATACTCTCATTGGGGACGTAGGGCATGGAAGCGAGGGCGGCAGTAGGGGCGAGCGTGCCGGTGTCCCTGATTCCCGGGGCAAAGGGCTTGTAACCATCCGGTCCGGCGCTGGACGTGATACCCCAAAGCGGGCCATAGCCTTTATACACATTGCTTTTGGATTCCGCATACAGGATCTGCATACGGCAAAAGTCCGTGAAATGATCAAAATAAGTCCGGCCGTGAAACCAGATCTGATGCGGGTCCAGGCCCAGGTACGAAAAATGAGTCACAAAAAGCGGCGGCCCGATCACTGGACGGGTTCCGAGATCCAACTGAATCCCAAATTCAGTGCGTTCCAATCCGTAGTCTCCCGACTCCCAGCCTTCCCAATAGGACCTGAGTTCAATGGGATGAGTCGGTGAGGCCAGTCCCAGCACATATACGATCTGGCATTCGTTGAATCCCACGATAAAGAGATTTATTTTCCAGCCGTAATGCGGGGACCAATGCCAGATCAGGGCCGGAACTGGACCTGATTTATTGACGAACCAGTCCCACTCCACATCCCGCCAGAGTTTGTCGGCCAATTCCCGGATTTCCACTTCTTCAGGATCCGCCCCTGAAAAATATTCGCGGGCAAAGAGTACTCCTTCCATCAGGAACGCCGTTTCCACCAGGTCAGCGCCGTCATCGTATTTGGTGAACGGGATGACTTTGCCGGTCTTGCCGTTGATAAAGTGCGGAAAGGCGCCGTGAAAACGTTCCGCTTTTTCCGAGAGAAATCTCAATTCTTTCAAGGCCTGGTCTGCCCCTTCGCGACGGGTGATAAACCCTCGATCAATTCCCACTCCCAGGTTGAAAAAGCCCATGCCGCTCGCGCCGATGGCGCAGACGTCAGGATCCCGCCTTGCCGACGCGCGGGCCAGCCCTGAGGTTGGATGGCCATAGAGATAGAAATAATCGAAGCTCGCTCGTTGCACTTCCGTGAGCAGTTCGTCCTGGTTCAGCGCATCTGAATGTCCCTCCACCGAATCCGACCAGTCGGAGGGTAAAATTTTGCCTGCGCCATTGGTTTGGATGGAACGAGTCCGGTAGTAGAAATCCGCGCCGCCGCTGCCAATAAAGTCGTTGAACACCGTCAACTCCGGAAGCTTGTTTAGCAGTGTCTTGAACGGGCCGCCCGGAGCGGGAGCCCGTTGAACTTCATAGCCCATCGACCCGGGGATAGGCTCCCATTGCAGTGCTACACAAAGTTGCCGGGGGACTGTGCTTAAGTGTTGCGGCGGGGGGACAGGTTTCTGATTCGATTCAAGCGCCGCTCCCATGGCGGCGAAAAGAATCAGGATGAAGCACAAGCTTCTGAGGATTTTCCCAGACAGTTGCTGGAGGCTTGCCATGGCCTTTAGATTGGCATGAGGTCACCCGGCAATCAATGCTATCGATGGCATGAAAAAAAAACAGCTCTGGTTGGGTAGGATGATCCGCCAACCAGAACTGGAAGAATGAAACTGCAGATAAGGTTCTGGCAGACTAACAATGGATGACTTAATGCATAAGACGTGCCAAACCTGATACGCATTGAAATCTCAATTTTTTGATATGCTCCGTCGAGATGGATGACGTTTTTTGCTCTTGGCGAACAAAATCATTCATTGAGGCATCCGCGGAATAATCACTGCAATTGAAGCAGATAAAATCCCTGGAGGTTCGTCCCGAAACCATTGGTCACGGTGAAGTTGGCATTGGCGTCAAAGGAATTGGTCGAGACATAGGTCCATTGACTGAGCGGCAGTGCGGGATTGGTCGAGGTCAGCAAATAGTAAGTTCCATTGGTCACCCCGCCCGTGCCGCTGATGATGAAATTGCCGCCTGACACTTTTATATTTCCAATGACTGGAGGCGCCGGAGGCGCCGGCTGGGTGACCACCAGTTGTACTTGCCCCGCGGTACTGGTGTTAAGGCTGTAACTGTAGGAATTGATCGAAGGAGTGACGCCGAGAACCGGAGTGCCGCTGAAACTGCCGGTATAGGTGAAGAGGGGATATGTGCCGGCAACAAACCCAACGCCATTAGTGATGTTCAAAGTGCTGTTCAAGGTCAGGTTGCCGATCACCGCAACCTGGGCAGGGGCGGTTCCCAGTGTGAAGTTGACCGGAATGGCGCTGGACAGGGTCAGGCCGGTTCCGTCCGAGATCGTGCTGCCGCCGAGGGAAAGGGAGGTGGCGTCGAAAAAGGTGCTGTTCGTCAAGATCGCAGACTGATTGTAGAACACCAGCGGGTTGGTAACGGCAATACCCGTCAAAGTGATCGCGCCGACGGCCGGCACGCTGTTGCTAAAGATGGCCTGCGCATTAAACAACTCGAACGAAGCATTGGTACCCGCAACATGGACGTTGCTATCGAGAATCTGGACGCCATTGACATTATAAAGGGCAAAGGAACCGTTGCCACCTTTGGTATCGGTGGAGGTGATATTTATTTTATCCAGGACGATGTTCGTGGCCGGCAATTCGGTGCGAGACCAGATCATCCCGGGCTGGGATGCTGTGGCCGTCACATTGCTGATGATGATGTTTCGCCAAATCGGGGTAGTGCTGCTGGTCGTCGACACCGAAGTTCCCTCGGCCACCGCCGGGGTGATCCCAAAGGTGGTTGGGTTGCCATACGAGCTATAATAACTGTAAATCAAGATGGGCGCATAGGTGATATTGGTCATCCCGATATTGTAGTAAAACATATTTTGCACCACGCCGCCTTTGCCATCGTCAGATTTCAGGCGGATGGCGTTGTCCGTATTGGTGAAGGTGCAGTTGATGACTGTCACATCATGAACACCGGCCTCCAAATCGCTTCCAACGGACACGCCATGACCATGACCAAACATGCAATTGGTGATGGTGATGTACGCAGCCGTCGCGCTACTGCCGCCGAGTTCGATATTGTCGTCACCGTCGCTGATATGACAGTTCTGGATCAGCATGTTGGTGGAGCCCACGTCCATGCCGTCCGTATTGGGTGAGGTCGGGGAGGTATTGATATTGATGCCCTGGATGGTGATGTTCGAGTTGTTGTTCTTCAACATCAGGTGAAACGTCGGCGGGTTCTGCAAGGTCAGGTTCTCGATGAGGATATTCTTGGTGCTGGTGAACTGGATGAAGTTCGGGCGCGAACCCATGCCCCACCAACCCGCGCCCTGGCCATCGATCGTTCCTGTCCCGCTGATTTCCACATCATGAAGGCTGGAGCCGAGGATGAATGGGGTGCTGCTGCCTGGCCATGAGGGCTGTGGCAACATCTCCAGTGTCGCGCCGCTGTCCACCTGGAGGTTCACCTGATTCTTCATCGTCAAGGGGCCGCTCAGATAAGTGCCCGGCCCGGGAAGTTCCACCGTTCCGCCGCCGGTAGCGGCGGTCGCCGAGGTGATGGCTGCCTGGATGGCAGTTGTGTTCGTGGTCACCCCATCGGGAACGGCATTGGTGACAATGAATACATTGTTGGTGTTGATGCTCGGCAATGGCGGCGGCGTGAGCGCATCAACGTGAATAACGAAAAAGAAAGTGATGAAAAGCAACGCCAGGCTGCTTCTGAGCGGGTACGTCATAGATGAGTTCTTGGAATGTATTAGGTTACGATAATTTATTCATCTCTCAAGCTGCCCTTTCTGCAAATCGCAGTGAAAATTCGGAACCTGGAAGGATGAAACTGGAAATGGACGTGCGCTAAACCTGTACTGTGCCGGAGATCTCTGAAAAGGATTGGAGCGGGTGAAGGGAATCGAACCCTCATCGCGTTGACATTACTGTCTGGTTGTTTCGCGGTTGATAACTCTCAAGCAATGGAACGTCAGGTGTGTTTTCTCGATTTTAATGAAAAATTGCTGCCAACGGCGGGACGGTTGAAATGGGAAATCCACCGTATATTGTTTTCCTTCTGTCTTCAGTTTCATCAGCAATGGCTTCAATGCAGACGGCATAGGAATTGAAAAGGCTCGCTCTTCACCTCCTTTTGGGGTCGGAAAAGTAATTTTGTCTTCATAAAAATTGACGCATTTAAGTGGAATCCGCGTTTCGCGCAGTCGGCATCCCGTATGCAACCCGTCGGAAATTCCCTGTTTGGAGGCGGAGTCAATGGCCGGGATTGAACTGGAAACTCGAATTAGACATCAAGAAAATAGCAAAATCTCTGTAATATCAAAACCATTTGCTTTGACTGACAACTATTTTTCACTACTCGCCAGTGCTTTCACCGACACTCGAACGATAATCGATTCACAGCGTCCTGCGGCAAACTTAATCTGGACAACCTCTCCATTCGCCGTAGATTCGTTTTCGCACTCGAAAAAATTTATGCGACACACCAAAGCTTACGCCGCTCTCAACGAGACCTCAGCCATCGCGCCATTCACATTTCAACGCCGCGATCCGGATCCGGATGAAATTGAGATCCAAATCCTTTACTGTGGCATCTGCCATACTGACATTCACCAGGCCCGCAATGAGTGGCATGGCACGATTTATCCCTGCGTGCCAGGACATGAGATCGTCGGGCGCGTGACCAAAGCCGGTTCGCGGGTAAAGAAATTCAAGGAGGGTGACCTGGCCGCAGTCGGTTGCATGGTCAATTCATGCCGTGAATGTGAACCTTGCAAGGGAGGTCTTGAACAACTTTGCGAAACGGGACCGACTTTTACTTACAACAGCCCGGACAAAATTCATGGGGGTACCACGTATGGCGGCTACGCGGAAGCAATCGTGCTGGACGAAATGTTCGCGTTGCATGTGCCGAAATCACTTGATCTGGCCGGCACGGCGCCGCTGTTGTGCGCAGGGATAACGACCTATTCGCCGTTGCGCCGCTGGAAGGTTGGCAAAGGACAGAAGGTTGGTGTTGTCGGGCTTGGCGGCCTCGGTCATATGGCCGTCAAACTGGCAAATGTCATGGGTGCAAACGTCGTATTGTTCACTACATCGCCGGGAAAAACGAACGACGCCATTCGTCTTGGCGCAAAGGACGTGGTCATTTCCAAAAATGAAACGGAAATGAAAAAACACTTGAACAGTTTCGATTTTATCATTGATACCGTGGCTGTGGCGCACGATATCAACGCGTATCTTGAACTGCTCAAACGCGACTCGACGCTCGTGCTCGTCGGCGCGCCGGCACAGCCGTTGGGCGTCGCGGCGTTCAATCTGATCGCGAAACGCCGCCAGTTTGCCGGTTCCCTGATCGGGGGCATCGCCGAGACGCAGGAGATGCTGGATTTTTGCGCGGCCCACAACATCGTTTCGGATATCGAACTGATTCCCATCCAGAAAATCAATGAAGCCTATGACCGTCTCGTGAAGGGCGATGTTAAATATCGTTTTGTGATCGATATGAAATCACTCGCGTGATCAAAACGGAGCTGAAGTAGCCCGCTTCCCATCGTGCCTTCAACTTTTGGAGGTGGACTTACGCATGACGAGTTCGCCTCGCAAAAGTACCGCCCGGGCAGGCAAACCGGGATGAGCCATCCGTCCGAGGAGGGTGTCGACACAGGCGACCCCGATCGCCCGGCAGGGTTGACGAATCGTGGTGAGCGGGACGGATAACAAGGAAGCAAAGCCGACGTCGTCGAATCCAGCCAGCAGGAAATCGCGTGGGATCTGGAGTCCTAAAGTATTGGCGGTTTGGAGCAGTCTTGCCGCCGTCAAGTCGTTCGAACAGACACAGGCGATGCAAGTTTCCGAATCCGGGCGCAACCGCCGCACCAGATTCGGGTCATCGGGTTCACCGACCAGGAACTCAGGAGCGGACAAGCCATTGCGGCGCAGAGCCTCGGCAAGACCGGCCAACCGTTGGTCGGTGCTGGAGGGATAAGAGGGGCGGGCAACAAAAACGACCTTTGCCGCGCCAACGGCGACCAGATGCCTCCCCAGTTCATAGCCGGCATGAAAGTTATCCATTTCAACCAGGTCGAGATCACTCCGTCGCGGAAAATCGGTGGCATCCCGGTCCAGCAGGACGACTGCGATCCCCGCGGTGCGGAAATTTTTGACAACCTCCATGTTGAAGCTCTGGCGGTCCTCGATATTTTCCAATGGCGCGAAGACTACGCCGCGAACACCGCTGGCAGTCCATTGCGAAGTCAGTTGTGCGGGTGAGCAGCCAGTCGGCAACCCACCGGCGATGATACTGCAGTTGCGTTGCTGTGCCGCTTTAGTGATCTCGGCGCAAATTGGATCCATGATCTCAGTTTTTCCCAATCCGTCCACCAGCAAGCCGAACATGGTGTGAAGCGGTTGAACCTCCACATGAACAAATGTTCCTGAGCCGACGCGACGTTCGATCAAACCTTCCAACTGCAAATCACGTAACGCGCGCGCAACGGTTGGTCGCGACACATGCCATTTGCGACAAAGAGATTCCTCACTTGGTAAACGGCTGTTGGCAGGATATTTACCAGCTTTGATGTCAGATCGAAGGGCGTCGGAAATCGGCTTATGCTTGCTCATTAATGAATATGTAATAACAACTTTGTTGTAAATGCAATGTTTTTCTGTTGAAGAAGTAATATTTATTTGTAAGGTTATTTGCATGACCCCGTTAGCAGTGAATAAGCCAAAGCAACAGAGCGCCTTTCAATGGCTGGAGCATATCCTAAGCTCGATTGCCAATACCCAGGTTACCGTCCTTGGGGATTATTGTCTTGATGCCTATTGGAAGATTGAGTCGAAAGAATCTGAGATGTCACTTGAGACGGGGATGCCGATCCGGCGAGTGATTGCACAGCGTTACAGTGCCGGTGGAGCAGGCAATGTGGCGATGAACTTAAAGGCGATGGGTGTGGCTGAAGTGCGTTGTGTGGGCCAGCTGGGTGAAGACTTTTTTGGAACGGAACTGCTTCGCCTGTTAAACGCGGCGAAGATTTGCACCGATGGTTTGCTGCGAACGGGCGAGCATTGGCAGACCCCGGTTTATGCCAAGCCATATCGGGACGGACAGGAGCTCAACCGCTTCGATTTTGGCGCAGCCAACGTGATGTCCGCCTCACAGGTGACGAGCTTGCTCACCGCGCTTGAGGAGGCGGTCGCCGACTCCACGGCGGTGGTCATCAATCAACAGTTGGCCGTATCGTTTCTTTCCCCGGAGATGATCACCGGCATCAATGCCCTGATCGCTCAACGACCGCATGTGCCATTCCTTATCGACTCAAGGCACCATGCCGGGGCTTTTGCAGGTGCGGTGCTCAAGCTGAATGCCCACGAAGCGGCCAGATTCATCGGCAAAGATCATCCGCTTAACCGTGTGATTGGTCGCGATGAAGCGCGATCAGACGCACTGGCTATCTCCGCTAAAACCGGGCGGCCGGTTTTTGTGACCCGTGGCAATCGGGGGTTGATCGTTGCGAATGCGGGTTCCGCACATGAAATCCCGGGAATACAAATCATCGGCAAGACGGACACCGTTGGGGCAGGGGACACCGCTCTTGCGGCCTTGGCCGCCATGCTGGGTTGCTGCGATAATGTGGAATCGGCTGCGCGGCTGGCCAATCTGGCCGCTTCCGTTACGGTCAGCAAATTACACACCACGGGCACCGTTACGCCGGATGAATTACGGGAAATCTATCCCAATGTAGATTATATCTACGAACCCGAACTGGCTGAAAGCCCCCGGCTTTCACGCTTTTTGCCCAATAGCGAGATTGAAATCATCCGGGAAAAACCGGTGGTCACGATCCGCCACGCAATTTTTGACCATGACGGTACGCTTTCCACGATGCGTCAGGGTTGGGAAAAAATTATGGAGCCGATGATGCTCCACGCAATTCTTGGGGACCGCCTGAGAACCATCCCCACTGAGATATTTCATCGTATCGAGGCCGATGTCCGGGCATTCATCGACAAAACCACGGGTATCCAGACCCTGGCGCAAATGAAGGGTCTGATCGGGCTCGTCCGCGAATACGGTTACATTCCTGAAGCACAGGTTCTGGATGAACACGGTTACAAGGCAGTCTATAACAAGGCTCTGCTGGAGATGGTGCGTTTGCGTGTGGGCAAGATTGAACGGGGTGAATTGGGCCCTGGAGATTTTGAAATCAAAGGTGGCCGTAAATTTCTTGAGAAACTTCATGCCGGCGGAGTGAAACTCTATCTGGCGAGCGGCACCGATGAGGCTGACGTTCAAGCCGAGGCCGCCGTGATGGGCTATGCGCATCTCTTCAATGGCGGCGTCCACGGGGCGGTGGGAGATCTAACGGTGGAGGCTAAACGCGTAGTGATTGAAAATATCATCGAAGGCGAGACCCTTGCTGGCCCCGAATTGCTTGTTGTTGGAGACGGTCCCGTTGAGCTTCGCGAAGGCGGCAGGCGCAACGCTTTTCGCCTGGGTGTTGCCAGCAATGAACTTTGCCGTTACGGCCTGGATCTGGCCAAACGATCACGCCTGATCCGCGCGGGAGCAGACATAGTTATTCCCGACTTTTCACAAATAGACCGGCTATATCCGCTTTTGGGTTTGTCCGGCCCTCATTCCAACAATTCATTCCATATTGATAAATGAGCAATGTTGCTTCCAAGATCATGACCGTGGGCGAAGTCTGCGCGTTTCGTGACCGCCTGAAGGCCGACGGCAAGCGCCTGGCCTTTACCAATGGTTGCTTCGATATCTTGCATCGCGGCCATGTCACCTACCTCCAGTTTGCCCGGGATCAGGCAGACGCCCTCTGCATCGGCCTGAACAGTGATGCGTCGGTGAAGCGTAACAAGGGGGAGAAGCGACCGGTTAATTCCCAGGAAGATCGCGCGTATGTACTGGCGTCGCTTGCCGCCGTAGATTGCGTGGTCATCTTCGACGAGAACGAGCCTCGCGATCTTATTTCCTGGGTCATGCCTCACGTCCTGATCAAGTCGCGTGATTGGGCGCATTACGTCAGCGGCCGCGACGTGGTTGAAGCGAACGGTGGCAAAGTGGTCCTGGCGGACATGGTCGAAGGCAAGTCCACGACTGGCACAATCGAGAAAGTGCTGCAAGCTTATGGGAGCAAGAACTGAATCATGAACCAGCTTATCATCGTCACCGGAGCAGCCGGCTTTATTGGACGGAATGTCGTTGCCGAATTAAACCGGCGGGGACACGACCGCCTGCTGCTCGTTGATCAGCTTGGGACAGAAGAAAAATGGAACAATCTGGTCGGTCTGCGTTTTGAAGATATCCTCTCCCCGGAAGCTTTTCTCCAGAACGTAAAGGCCGACAGAGTGCCCCAGGCCGCTGCCTGCATCCATCTTGGCGCGTGCAGCGCGACTACTGAAAAGAATGCCGACTATTTGTTGGAAAATAACTATCGCTACACGCGCACCCTTTGCGAGTGGAGCCTTCGCCAAAATGTGCGTTTCGTGTATGCTTCCAGCGCCGCCACTTATGGCGACGGATCAATCGGTTATAGTGACGATGATGCCATCACACCCAGTTTGTCTCCGCTCAACATGTATGGCTACTCCAAACATCTTTTTGATCTTTGGGCACTTCGTGGCGGGCTGATGGATCGTATCGTTGGTTTAAAATATTTCAATGTCTATGGTCCGTATGAGGACCACAAAGGAGACATGCGATCACTGGTCCAAAAGGCCTACCATCAGATTCGGAAATTCGGTTATATCGAGCTGTTCAAGTCATATCGCCCGGACTATCACGATGGTCAACAAAAGCGCGACTTCATCAATGTGCGGGATGCCGTTGATGTCACCCTTCATTTCGCGCTGGGATCGAAAAGTGGCGGTCTTTTCAACTGCGGCACGGGTGTGGCCCGGACCTGGGTCGATTTAGCCAAAGCGATCTTTGCCGCGATGAGTTCCCAACCGGACATCCGTTTTATTGAAATGCCTGAAATCTTGCGTGGTAAGTACCAATACTTTACGCAAGCCGATGCCAGCAAGTTGCGTCAAGCTGGTTATCAGAGTTCGTTTCTGTCCCTGGAGGCTGGCGTTCTTGACTATGTGAAGTCTTATCTCGCCATGTCATCCAATCATGCCGGCAGCAAACAATGCGTATGAACAATATTGCCATCGTTGCCAATGACCACCAGTCGCGCGAATCACTGGTGAGGCTGATCGACGGGGCGCTCGATCGACTGTATATCTATTCCTCCAGCGCGGCTGAAGATCTTCAGGAAACGGTGCGTGTCAAAGGCGTCAGTCGTTTGAAAGAGGAATCTCCTGCCATCGCCTTATTGATGCTTGCGGACAATGCAGACTTCGAACGAATTTTGGAAGTTTTGCGGGCGGGAGCGAGTGGCAGCCTGCTGAAACGAGGCGTAGTAGAGGGAATTGTCGAGGCACTCTCAGGTCTAAAAGCGCAAGGGAGGCCGATGAAGAGTTTTGCTGCCCATAAGGGCATCAAAACTTTCCGCTTATCCACGCCGGCGGAGCCCGGCGCTCCAATTCTTTCCGGAAGAGAACAGGAGATTTTGGCGCACCTGTCCAAAGGGTACGCCAACAAGGAAATTGCCTGGCAAATGCACATCAGCATGTCCACGGTTCGAACTCATCTGCGCAACATCTATAAAAAATTACATGTGCGTTGCCGCACTGAGGCAGTCGTCCGGTTTGGCCATCAAAGCCCGGCGCCGGCCTTTACCTTCAGTTGATGCGCCCATGAACGAATAGAGTCCAGATTTAATCATATGTTTATCAAATCCAAAAAAGCAATCCATTCATCCGGGGGCTTTACGTTGATCGAATTATTGGTGGTCATTGCTATTATCGCTATTTTGGCGGCCTTATTGTTGCCGGTGTTGTCAAAGGCAAAACTGCGGGGAACAGAAGCGACCTGTCTCAGCAATCAAAAGCAGTTGTCTACGGCCTGGCAAATGTATCTCGGTGACAATAATGATTCGGTGGTCGGCTTTAATACCGATACCTTTAATTTAGACTGGCGCATCGGATTTCAGAGTGGTTCCCCGAACGCCGGCCAGCCTGCTTTAACAACGGCACTACCTGCCGGTCTGGTCACCGGTTCAATAGATGCGCAAGAGTGGCAGGTTCAGGAAGGATATCGGGAGGGGGCGCTTTATCGATACGCTCAAAATGTTAATGTCATCCATTGTCCGGGCGATATGCGATTAACGGCTGGAACAGTGGGATTCGACAGTTATTCAGGCGTCGTGGGTTTGTGTGGCGGATCGGGAGCCGGAAATGCGGGAGCCAAGGACGGGGCCACGCCAATTTTAAAGGCCAGCCAAATAAAACACTCGAGTGACAGGTTTCTGTGGGTGGAAGAAAATGATAAACGGGGAGATAACTATGGATCCTGGGAACTTAACCTTGGTGGAACATTTGGCGGTGTGGGATTTGGATATAATGCCACCTGGGTTGATTGTCCCGCGGCCTTTCATGGAACCAGCAGCACCTTCAGCTTTGCCGATGGTCATGCCCGGGCTCGGGCGTGGGAAGTGAGCAATACTTTGGCCATTGCACTGGCAGGAGCGCAAGGCGCGACTCCTAATCCAGCGCATAACGCGGACCTTGGTTATATCGTGTCCGGCTACACCTGCATGGAAAACCCTTAGCTCCGACTTTTAAACTCGATTATGAACTCGCCATTCAACGCACAAGCCGACCGGTTCGAACCGGCGCGAAATCAGCTCTTTGGACGATTGACGGGTAATTCAAGGCAAAACTATAGTCCAAGTAACAACCCAAAAAAATGACCACAATGAAAATAATTCAAAATATGAACCCATTGCCGATTCTGAGCTTCAAGAAATACTATTACTTCGCAAAGATCATCGCCGTCGCAATGCTGGCTGTGGTTGCCATGGGGTACCGGGCCCGGGCGCAGAGCATCTGGAATGCCGTTCCGGGGACCAGCGCCAATACTAATTGGTCCAGCGCTGGAAACTGGAGCCCTGGCGGCGTTCCGGGATCGGCCACGAATGTATCATTTGATAATGCGGACTATGCAATAGATGGCACCATCAACAATGTCGTCGACTCGGGGTTTGTTGGCCCGATCGCTTCGCTGACTTATACCAATACAATTAATGGTTCGTACGAAAACACGCTGATCGCCAATGGAGTCACCTTGACTGTCAATGGACCTTTCACCGTCGGCAGCACCAGCATGGCCAATACGGCAGGTAATTCTACGACGACCACAATTTCCGGCGCAGGCGGAACACTTTATGTTACGAACAATGGCAATGATTATATCGGTTGGACTTCAGGCACCGGTGATGCCGGTCCGGCCTATCTGGATATGTCCGGTCTGGATAATTTCGTCGCGACAGCGCAACGATTGATTATCGGCCAGGGTAATAGTGGTGGAAACAGTTTTGGCAGTGGAATTGTATATTTAGCCAAAACGAACACCATCACCACGACGGGAGCGTCGACTGGCAATTCGGCGGCGGTCGTCATTGGAGATAATAATAGCAATAGCGGCTATCCGAGCTTTCTCTATCTGGGTATCTACAATACAATCAATGGGCAAAATATCGGATGTGGTCTGAGGAAGCAAATCTACACCGGCTATCCTGACATTGGTTCTGGAATCATGTTTAATCCCGCATTCACCAATCAAAATCCAGTCGCATATTTTCATGGCAGTAATGGCGTCAGCCCCGTAGCCAGTTGGAATATCGGTGATGGTGTTGCCGCCACTTCTACGGTCCAGAATTGGGGCAGTTGCGATTTTAGCGGTGGGACGGTGAATGCGCTGGTCAACATACTGGCCCTCGCCAGGCCTGCGCCGGGCGCGAGCCATGGCTTTACTTCGATCGGGTCGCTGACCTTTACCGCCGGCATCTTCACCGTGAATACACTCTCGAACGCGATGCTGACCTCGAGTACCGGCCCTCAAACTGCAACCGGAACCGTCACGGTCAATGGCGCCGGCGTACTCTCGGTGAACAATCTGATCATGAGTGCGCTGAACGGTTTTAGCGGTAATGCGCTTGGAACACTTGATGTCACCAACGGCACGGTAGAGGTGGGCACCCTCACCTCGGGCGGGGGAACGAGCACCATTAATTTGAATGGTGGAACGTTGATTGTGACCAATAGCGCAGGCACGCCGTCCGCGCCGATCACGGCTTTGAATCTCACGGGCGGAACCCTCGGGTTGAATGTCAACGGCGGGGTGACCAACCTCTCCGCGAGCACCATAACGACCTCCGGCACGACCACGGTGAATATTGCCTCAATCTCCAATGCCGGCAGCGGTACCGTGACCAAGCCGATCATCTATTACGGCGGAACGGATCCCTATACCAGCCTGGCCTTGGGGACGATCCCCTCTGGATGTACCGGCGCCAGCCTGGTTGATGACACCGCCAATCAAACGATTGATCTGACGATCACTTTGGCATCGGGACCGGGAATCACCAGCCTGTCACCTGCAGCGGGAATCACGAATGGTGGAACAGTAGTAGCCATCAATGGTTCCAATTTTGTAAGCGGTTTGACTGTGCAGTTCGGGGCCGCCAGTGCCACGAGTGTCAACTTTAGCAATGCGACCCTGGTTACCGCAGTCGCGCCGGCGGGCACTCTGGGGGCAGTGAATGTGACAGTCCAGAATCCTGGCGGCCAAACCGCCACATTGACCAATGGGTTTGTCTATGTGACAACGCCCTTGATTATGCCCGCGACGGTCGATGGGACAAATCTGGACATTCCCTTCTCTTCCGCTGCCGGGGTCACTTACTACCTCGAGGAAGCCACTAACATGACTCCACCGGTGAGTTGGACGGTTTTGCAAAGTACCAACGCCGCCGGAGGTGCAATTCAGCTGCAAGCGCCGGTCGGCAACTTCCAGGGCCAGGAGTTCTTCCGCCTGGCGGCAGGTGCTCCATAATATATATGTGCATCGGGTCGGCGATGGGCGGTTTGGCCTGTCGCCGACAGGCACTTGAGATCTTTCTTGAATTCTAAAGTGCCCAGAGCAAAGGCTTTGTTTTAATGGACAATAATCGCATCGCAACAGAACCGACGGTCCAAACTGGAAGGGAGTTTCCAAGTCTGTTTTCACAAGGTTGGGGAATGCGATCCAAGCACGAATCTCTGAAGTTTTTATTTCACACAAAAACAAAGCTCACCGCCTCTTCTCCAGGGGCCAAGCAGGGTATTTTTTTGTTCGGCTACTTGTTGCTTTGTCTATTCATGTTTGATGTGACGGCGCGCGGTCAGGTTGATTTCAACTCTCGCTCCGCCACTTTCCTGCACTACTACGATACGACAGTTCCCAATCTTACTGAAACTGGAAGCGGACAATATCGCATCGGGCGGACCGGTTTCTTTTTCGCGGATGGCAGGTTTTTGACCAATGACCTGGTAAATGCTTCCAACTATATGTATGCGGCAGTGAGTGACGCCGACAGTGAAGCCGGCGATGCCGGCTTTTCGATGTGGCCGGCGATGGATAGTTATTTGCGCTGGCACGCAGTGCGTCCTGCGATTTTCACCCCCGCCATCACCAACTACTTCCAGGCTCAACTGACGCTCAATGGCACAAACTATAGTGCCGGGACCACTCCCAACCAGAAAATGATGCTTTCAACCGCCCGTTATTTTGCTGGAAATGTTTGGGGCACCAGTTCGTTTCCTGCGGGATCGCAATTCCAGGCGAGCTACAGCACGGGAGACCCGACTGGCAAAGCCTATGCCTCGAACACGATCGTCACCATCCCATTTTACGGCATGCAGGAACATGACTCGCCGATCTATGTGGGGGATACGCTCGGGCCGATTTATACCCTGGCCCAATTTGCGCCTGACCCGGTGCTGCAACACAAGGCGCAGATGGCGTTCGATTGGGCGGTCGCCGAAATTTCCGGCTTCTATTTCTATGACAACTGGGCGTCGGCCGCCACCCGTACTTTTCCATATTGGACCCAGAATGTTCCAACCGAAACCGCGTTCATGAGCTATTTGTTTTTCGGCGGTCCCGCGCCGGCCAATTATGAAAATTGTTACCTCTCAGCGCCATATTGTATGACCAATTTAAGTTTCCCCGGCATTCTTCCCGAAGTGTTAATGGCCGCAACGAACCGGACGCAGGCCTACACGCATTATAGCACGGATATGGGAAACACTGGTCTCTGGAACATCGGATATTTCAAAACGAGCTACCTCACGCCGGGCTATTCGCTCTATAGCCAGGCCGAATGTGACGTGTTAACCAACGCCGACGGCAGTTTCTCCATCACCAATTTCGGCACCATCACCACCGCTAACGCGGGGCAAATGCAGCGTTGGGGTGTGATCTGGAATGACCCGGGCCACCAGACCAAGTTCTGGATCACCAATCCTTACGATCCAGTCTATGCCGGGTCGGGAGGCCACTATATCGGAACGTCCACTTATGAGGAAACGGTGCAATTGGGCGGCACCCTGGCGGCGGTTTATAACATTCCAACCAATACGACTGTGCCCGACTGGAATCATGGCGGCACTGCCAGGGCGAACTATCAGGAGATCGAAGGATCGATCCCGACAAATTATCTGGCTCTGATTGATAATGCGGCTACCAGCGGACGAATTTTTCTGCATTACACCAATGTTCTCATCTCGCTTTACATCAGCACTAATTTTACCTGGGTTGCCAACCCGGGAAATACAACTTATTTCCTGATTCCAGCTAACATCGCGGGCTTGGCTGTCGAGACTGCGTCACCGGCCGAATACACGCAGTCAACCGCCGCTTTGCGGTTGGCCGCATTTGCGAGCGACGTGCTGACGCACGGCAGCGTGAACACCAATTTCCTCACTGGCGCGAATCCGGCGATGATTTATACCGACCGCCACACGAATACAGTTCAGATCACTTACGGCGTGGGTGCCAGGACCAACGGCCAAAATATTGACTACCAGCAATGGCCGATGATCAGCAATCCATGGATGTATCAATCACAATTGGGAAACCTGTTCATTTACGGCACCAACCGCACCATCATTTACAATTACAACACCTGGACGGAGGTGACCAACACCCCGCCAACGCTGTTGACCTCTACGCCAGTTGCGGGGACGGAAAATAGTTCGGTGAATGTTGACCTTGCCACCCGGGTAAGTGATGCGCAAACGGCCTTGAGCAACCTGTTTTTCTCGGTCAGCACTCCGACCAACGGCGCGGTCACGCTTTTATCCGACGGCCACACGGCGAGCTTCACGCCCTCCGGCAATTATTCCGGCACGGCGGGTTTTAGCTTCAGCACGACGGATTACGGGATCGACCCAAACCTAGTGTTTTATTATAACTTCGCGCTCCCCGATACGCTCTCCAGTAATATTATCGCCGACGTTTCCGGCAATGCGCGTAACGCGAGCATCGTCTCAGTGGGAACAGGCGCGGCGGCTTATAATGCTTCGGTGCCGGGCAGCCTTGCGCCATTTATCGGACAGTCGCTGCAATTGGGGCAGAACAACAACGGGGCCGACGCCGTGGCTCTGGCGCGCACGGTGACCACCGGGAATCTGAGCATGACGAATGGAAGCTGGACCTTCGTGACCTGGTTCAACCGCACGACCATGACGAACGACAATTTTATCTTTTATGCAGGCAGCGGAGACGGGTTCGGCGGCAATGGAGACGAACTCCAGCTTTATTGTCCGGCGAACACGAACCTCATCGCGCTTTCGCATTGGAATGCGTCCAACGTCCAGGACATCGCGATTGCTCCCACTAATGCCGTCGGCACGAACGAATGGCATCATGTCGCGCTGGTTTTTCAGCGCATCAGCGACGGCACGAACAACGTGAATTTATACCTGGATGGCGGATTGGTGGGAACGGCCAGCAATGTGGTTTGGGCGCTCAAACAAAATTACCCGCTGGTTTTTGGCGGACACGCTTCGGCCAGTACGGCCACCTATCGTTGGTTCGACGGCAGGTTGGACGATCTCGCGCTGTTTCGCGGCGCGCTGAGTTCAAATGACATCGCCTTGCTCACCACTCGCACGGTCAGTCATTTCAGCGGATGGACGGTGACGAACGCAATTTCTGTGAACGTCGTCGCGCCCCCGCCAAATACGCCGCCGGTGCTGGCGGCGATTTCCAATCGCACCGTCAATGCAGGGATCACCCTGGTCATCACGAATGTGGCCACCGACACAGATCAGCCGCCCCAGACACTTACTTTCGGCCTCATGAATGCGCCAACGAACGCTCTCCTGGCTCCGGGCACCGGTTTGCTGGTTTGGCGTCCCACGGTGGCGCAGGCCGATTCGACCAATATGTTTAGTATCACCGTCGCCGACAATGGCACGCCCAGCCTGAGTGCCACGCAAAGTTTTGTGGCCATCGTGAATCCCCTCGCTCTCCCGGTTGCGGGAAGGGCTCTGGTGACAAATAATCAATTCCAATTCGTGGTCAACGGCGACACCGGCCCGGATTACACGATCCAGGTTTCGACCAACCTGTCGGTGTGGACAGATTTGTTTTTTACCAATCAGCCCGCGCTGCCTTTCAACTGGACCGACACTAATCCAATGATGTTTCCACAGAACTTTTACCGCCTAAAGTTGGGGCCATGATGCGGCGCATTCACTGAACCGATTTATGCTTAAACCAATGAACCAGACATCGATCAATCGCAGAAAAATGCTTGCGACCATGGGGCTGATGGCCGCTGCAGGCTCACTCTTTGGTGCACCGCCCGCCATGAAGACCGCGAAAACCGGCTGGTGGATTTTTGACGTGATGGAATTCGGTGCGACCGGCGATGGCAAGACGTTGGACACGGCCTCCATCAATCGTGCGGTGGACGCCTGCGAGGCCGCGGGCGGGGGTATGGTTTATCTGCCGCCGGGAACCTATTTGTCGGGAACCGTGTTTTTGAAAAGTAACGTCACTTTGTACCTGGAAGCGGGTGCGACTTTGCTGGGAAGCAAAGATATCATGGATTACGTGTCGCAGGCAGGCCCGCCTCAGAACGGAGACGCGGATCAAAAACACCTTGTCTTCGCGCGGGACGCGGAAAATTTGGGTCTCGCCGGGTTGGGCTGTATCGACGGCCAGGGGTCGGCTTTTTGGGTGCCGAGCGGGCGAGTTGTGCCGGCCACGGAAGATCTTTGGAAGGATTTGGTCAGTCGCAATTGGAAACACACAGCGCGTCCTTCGCCGATGCTGGAATTTTACAATTGTAAGAATCTTCATATCGAAGGTGTGCGGATTCAAAACGCCCCGGGTTGGACGATGCGGCCAATCGCCTGCGAGAATGTGTTCATCCGCGGCATCACGATCAAAAATCCGATCGATGGTCCGAATACCGACGGCATTGACGTGACGTGCTGCCGCAATGTGCTCATCTCCGACTGCCTGATCGACACCGGCGACGACGTGATCTGTCTCAAGAGTGAAAATCCGTACGGTGAGATCCGCCTTTCCAAAAATATCACCATCACAAATTGTATCTTGTCGGGCTGCTGTCAGGGACTGAAGTTCGGTTCGGCCACCGCCGGCGGTTTTGAAAACATCACGTTCACCGACTCGGTGATTTTCAATGAGGATACGCCGCTGAATTCCCGCATGATGGCCGGGATTGCGTTGGAAATGGTGGATGGCGGATGGATTGAAGGTTTGCTGATCTCCAATATCCGGATGCAACGGGTTCGGACGCCGATTTTCATCCGGCTGGGCGACCGGAGTTCACGTCTCACCGGTACTCCGGGCTCATTGCGGGGTGTGATGATCGAGAATATGCATGCCACCGGCTCGGTCCTGACGAGTTCCATCAGCGGCCTTCCCGGATTTAACGTGGAGGACGTGACTCTGTCGAACATCCGGATCGACAGCGAGGAGAATGGCAAAGCGGAATGGGCGGAACGGGAGATTCCCGAAGTTCCCAAGACGTATCCGGCACCGCGCATGTTTGGCCGATTGCCGTCTTACGGTTTTTACTGCCGGCACGTGACCGGGCTGCGTTTGCGAAATGTGGAATTCAAATCGGCCACTGCCGAGGAGCGGCCGGCGCTGGTCTGCGACGATGTGCAAAATCTGGAACTTGAGGGATTGCGCAGCACACCGACCGGAAAAACTGAGCCGGTGGTCAAACTTGTTGAGGTCCGGAATGCATTCCTGCATGGGTGTTCGGCGCCGTCGGGCACAAAGACGTTCCTCGAAGTTCAAGGCGCCCGGGCCGAAGGTATCGTGCTCATGAACAACAATCTCATCGCCGCGGAACAAGCGGTTCAAACCGCAACCGGGGTTTCCCCATCTGCCGTCACCGCATCCGGGAATGTGGTCAAAGCTTGAACGATGAAAATATTTTTTCTGATCGGAATCATTGGCTGGCTTGCCGTGGCGCAGGCCGTGGCTGCGGCCACCAACGCCATGATGATTCGCATTGGGAGCGGTGAAAGCACGATGGCAAACTATCATGACTACGGTTACAACGCCGCCATCCTTGGCGATCTGACAGATCTGGTCAGTTTTGATGCCATCTATCCCAATGCCATTCCGGTGGGTTCGGATTTAAGAAATCGGATTGAGTCCCGGCGAAAGACATTCCGGGAAGATTGTGACCAGGCTCACGCGCTTGGTTTGAAAGTTTGTGTGATGACCGATGAAGCTTCGCTCCCGGTGCCGATTTATAACCTGTTGCAGCAGCCTGGAAAGCCGTCCGGAATCGATTACGACAACCCGAAGTTTTGGGAGGTATATCGCGCAAAGTATCGCGAGTTTTTAAAGGCCTATCCGCAGGTGGCTTATGTGATCGTTCGCACCGGCGAGAACTACTCAAACCTTCGGGACGGTTACATCGGGCGAACCGTTTATACCGGCCACTATGACGATGCCTATATCAAGCACATGCAACGTTTCATCGAGGAGACGCGCAAGATCGTCGTGGATGAATTTGGACGTACGCTTATCTGGCGGACATGGGATTTGGGCGCCGATGGTTTTCACGCCAATCCGGCGGTGTATGATCGCATCCTGCAGGGATTGCCGGATCGCAAAGGATTGATCCTGTCCATCAAGTTCACCCAAACCGATTTTTGGCGTTACAACGATTTCAACCCGATGATTGGACGTGGCGGCGTGGACCAGATTGTCGAGTTCGAGTGTGCGCGCGAATACGAGGGCAAGGGCGCTTATCCGGATTATGTCGGGGCAATTCATGCTGATGCCATGAGCAAGGCTGCCGGCCTTGGGGCCAGGGGAGTTTGGATCTGGGATTTCAGCGGTGGCTGGGGCGGACCGTTTTTACAAACGGACCAGTGGGTGCGCTTGAATATCTATGCGACGAGCCGGCTGGCGCAGAATCCGGATTTGTCAGCCCGCGCACTCGCGGAGGAATGGGCGGGGAATGAATTTGGCGCACCGGCAGCCACGAACGTGGCCGCGATGCTCATGCTTTCCCCCGAGTGCGTCCGCAAATGTATCTATATCGAGGCGTATGCGCGTACCCACTCGGCCTGGAACCCGGGGCTCAACTTGATGCGCGACGACATCATTCGCGGTGAGATCCTCAAAAAACTTTATGATGGATCGAAAGATTCCCTCCCGGCAGTTTTCGCCGAGAAGGAGCAGGCCGTGGCGCTCGCGGTCCAAATGCGTTCAATGTTTGAAAGTTCGCGGTCCGACATTTTGGCCGCGCGCGGCGAGCGTGTTTATCAGGAATCCCTGACCAGTTTGATCTACCTGGAAAGCCTCACCAAAGTGATGGAGCACTACGTCACCGGCATGTTCAGCTATTATCAATGGCAGGAAACGCGCGACCCGGCCGCTGCCGCGAAAGCCCGCCTGGAACTCCGGGCGTGGAAAGAGGCCTGGAATTCATACCAGACCGACGTGCCAAAACTGCCCGGCGCAGCCTCGCTCTATCGCTCACAGAACGGTCAGAACGCTGATTCTGCAAAAGGCGCGATGGCTGATCTCTGTGAAAACGCCATGCGTGACCTTGCTGCCGCCCAAACCATAAAATGAATTCGATGACTTTGAAAACTGAATCGCCAAAAACTGCCTGCTGCCGGAAAACGGTCCTGGGAGAATTCATTGCCTTGGCCGTCTTGTTGGCGGTGTCGTTTGCTGCGCAGATAAGTCGCGCAGAAATGTCGCCGGTGGATTACTGCAATCCTCTGATCGGGACAGCTGAGCCACGTTGGGATTACCTTGCGCCGGCGTGCCGCCCGTTTGGCATGGTGAGTTTGAGTCCAGACACTCGCGTGGGAGGCGACTGGATGTGCGGGTATAATTATAATGACACTAATATCCTCTGCTTTAGTCATATTCACTGCTGGGAATTATATGGGCTTCCCGTCATGCCGATTACGGGCAAATTCAACGCGCCGGATGGATTGGCTGCCGCTGCCTCCGGCTTCTCACACAAGGACGAAGTTGTCCATCCGGGCTACTACAAAGTATTCCTTCAGCGCTATGGCATCACGGCGGAACTCACCTCCACCATGCGTGTCGGTTTTCAGCGGTACACTTTTCCCGCGAGCGATTCATCCTTCATCGCTTTTGATACCGGTGCAACGTTGATGGCTCAAATTGACTCCAGTGCTGTGCGGCAGGTCGGCCCGCAGGAAATCGCGGGCTATTCGGTCATGGCCCCGTCGGAAATGAACCGCCGGCCAAAACCATTCACAGTTTATTTCGTGGCCCGATTCAGCAAACCGGTGAAATTCGGCGCCTGGTCAAAAAAGCAATTGGTGCCGGACGCGAATTCCATTTCCGGCAAGGACGTCGGCGCTTACGCGAGTTTCTCCACGACCAACGGCGAACAGGTTCTGCTCAAGGTGGCCATTTCCTACACGAGCGAGGAGAACGCGCGGAAAAACCTGGCAGCGGAATTGCCGGGTTGGGATTTCGACGGCGTCGTACGGGAATCGAAAGACGATTGGAACCGGTGGCTTGGCCGGATCGAGGTCCAGGGCGGCACAGAGGCGGAACGAGTCAAATTCTATACGGATCTATGGCACGATTTGCTGGGTCGCCACGTGGTCAGCGATGCGGATGGCAGTTACTGCGACATGACCAGTGGTAAACCTGTTGTGCGCCGGGTGACATTGGATGCGCAGGGTCATCCGCGTTTTCCACAGTACAATTTCGATGCGTTGTGGGGCGGCCAATGGTCGTTCAATCTTCTCTGGTCTTTCGCCTATCCGGAAGTCATGGATGGGTTCTGTAACACACTGGTGAATATGTATCGCGATGGCGGGTTCATTGATCGTGGAGTCGCCGGCGGAAATTACACCTTCGTGATGATCGGCGATCCGGCCACCTCGTTTTTTGCGGCCGCTTACAACAAAGGCATCCGCAATTTTGATGTCAACCTGGCTTACGAGGGATTGCGCAAGAATGCCTTGCCCCGCGGCGCCCGTGACCATGCCGGATACGAATGGGGCACCAACGCCAGCGGCGGCGGTATGAAATACTATATTGAGCGCGGCTACGTGCCGCAAAACATCGGCGGTAGAGGGATGCACAAAGATGGAGGCTCAATGACATTGGAGTATGCCTACGAGGACTGGTGTTTGGGGCAGTTCGCGCAGGCGTTGGGCAAGACGGCTGATGCGGCCTGGCTTACGCAAAGGTCGTTCAATTATACAAACCTTTGGGATTCCACAGTGAGTTACATGCGTCCTCGCAACAAGGACGGTTCATGGTTGGAAGGTTTTGCGCCGGTCGGCAAAATGGACGCATTCAATACCGGGGGATTTACCGAGTCTGACTCCGCCATTTACACCTATTTCGTGCCGCAGGACGTGCCCGGCCTGATTCATCTGTTTGGCGGCAGGGAGAAATTCATCAACGCGCTCAACCGGCAATTTGAACTGGCCGCGTCCGATCACTTCAGCGTGGGGTACGTGAAAGGCCGTGGCCACGGTGGCATGTGGGTGGATTATGGCAATGAACCGTCAACGGCGATGGCACATCTGTTCAATCTGGCGGGGGCGCCATGGTTGAGTCAAAAGTGGGTGCGGGCGGTGAAAGAACAGACCTATGGCGGTGTCACCCCGACAAACGGTTACACCGGGGACGATGACCAGGGCGATTTGAGTGCGGTCAGCGCGCTGATGGCCATTGGTCTCTTTGATGTGGAAGGCGGCGCAGAGGTGAATCCGGCTTACCAGATCACCTCGCCGGTGTTTGATCGGATCACGATTCATCTGAATCCGGACTATTTCCCCGGGCGCAAGTTCACGATCATCACCCACAATAATTCGCCGCAGAACATTTACATCCAATCGGCGAAGTTGAACGGTCAGCCGCTGGACCGCTATTGGTTTTCTCATGCCGACCTGGTGAAGGGCGGGACGCTGGAATTGGAACTTGGCCCGGCGCCTGACAAAGCCTGGGGCCTGGATGGCGCCACAACCGCCCCTGGCTTGCAACCTGACCCGGCGGGAGCGCCTTGACGATTAAGACAGACCTTTGTGAAAGAAACATGAAGCCAAAATTAAAATGAAAAGTCCAACCACTCCCGCTGGGGAATCGACGACGCCGGAGCCGGCCAACAGCCGTCAGACTTATCGCATGCCGTTTGCGATCATGACCACTCTCTTTTTCATGTGGGGATTCATGACCGTGTGGAACGACATCCTGATCCCCCGTTTCAAAGAGGCTTTTACCCTGGATTATTTTCAAGCGATGCTGGTCCAATTCGCCTGGGGTGGCGCCTACTCGATCGGTGCGCTCACCTATTACCTTATCTCGATGTTTTACGGCGACCCGATCAATCGCATCGGGTACAAGAATGGTGTCATTATCGGGCTCTTGATTGCCGCGGCGGGCAGCGCCCTGTTTTTCCCGGCGGCCATCATGACTTCGTATCCCTTTTTTCTGGTCGCCTTGTTCATCGTCGGCCTCGGTTTTGCCATGCTCCAAATCGCCGCCAACCCCTATGTCACTATTTTGGGTGCGGAGTCCACTGCCTCCAGTCGCTTGAACCTGTCCCAGGCCTTCAACTCCTTTGGGACAACGATCGGTCCGGTGATCGGCGGCTGGCTGATTTTTACCGTTTTTACCCGGCCGGGAGTTAATGGCGCAGATTCGGTGAAAGTTCCTTATCTTTGCTTTGCCGGCGTGTTCCTGCTGCTTGCCGTGATGTTCAAGTTCGTGCATTTGCCGAATTTCACGAACAAGGATCAGCTCAGCAGCGGGGTGGGCCCGCTTAAAAATCCGCACACGGTTTTGGGTATGGTCGCCATCTTTATGTACGTGGGCGGTGAAGTGGGGGTAGGCAGTGCCATTATCAATTATTTAGGCTTACCCAGGCTGGGTGGCTTGAGCCACGAAACGGGCAGCAAGTTCCTTTCTTTTTATTGGGGCGGTTTGATGATTGGCCGGTTCATGGGCGCCTTTGCCTTGAGTGAAATGCGCCAGTGGCTCAAACACGTGCTGGTGGTGATTACACCGGTTGCAGCGTTTGGCGTGATCATGGTTTTGCCCGGCTTTGCCAGCGCCTTACATTTGAGTTGGGCAGCGTCAGCGGCGGAGATCTGCAGTCCGGCTAACGCGCTCCATTACGGCTTGTTGCTCACGGTCTTGCTGTTGGCCTTTTTTCTTGGTGAAGCCAGTGCCCACCGCATGCTGGCGCTTTTCAGTTTCGTCATCATCGCCTTGTTGTTGGTCGGGATGACGGCATCTGGCGACCTTGCCAAATGGGCCATCCTTGGGGTCGGGCTGTTCTGTTCGGTGATGTGGTCTAACATCTTCTCGCTGGCGATCGAGGGGTTGGGATCATTGAAAAGCCAGGCCTCTTCATTGCTCATCGTCGCCGTTCTTGGGGTTGCCTTGATCCCGCCGCTCCAGGGTTTTGTAGCTGACCAAATGGGCATTCAATTCTCATTTGTCGTACCGATGGTGGCCTTTGCCTATATCGCCTTTTACGGGCTATACGGCTATCGCGCCGGTCGCCAGACTGAGAACGCGCCGGCAGCTGCTTCAAACACAGCGGCAGTGATGGAAGGAGAGATGTCATGAATACCCATATCAACAAACTACTGCAACGCTGTCCGCAATTGGCCGATATTCGTCCTGATATTGAGAAAACTTTTGCGATCATGCGCGACTGCTTTCGTAGCGGTGGCAAGTTGCTTTTATGCGGAAACGGAGGCAGCGCGGCTGACGCTGAACATTGGGCAGGTGAACTGCTCAAAGGTTTTGGCCGTAAGCGACCACTGAATCAGACCGAAAAACATAGTTTGCCTGCGGAGCTTGGGAGCAAGCTTCAGGGCGCGTTGCCGGTCATTCCGCTCACTGGTTTTGTGTCGTTGAACACAGCCTTCGCCAATGACGTTGATCCGGAACTTACTTTTGCGCAACTGGTGTGGGGTTTGGGTCGTCCCGGTGACGTTTTGGTCGGTATCAGCACTTCGGGCAATGCTCGAAACGTTTACTCGGCGATGGAGGCAGCCAGGTCCCGGGGATTGTATCGCATTGGCTTGTCTGGCAGGGCCGGTGGACGACTCGTTTCGGCTTGTGATTTATGTATCAGAGTGCCAGCCGATGAGACTTATTTGATTCAGGAATTGCATCTGCCTGTCTATCACTGCCTCAGTTTTATGCTTGAGGATGAGTTTTTCAGCGTCCAGAAAAATGAGATGGCCATCTCATAGATTTTGAGCAGGTTCACTCGATGTCGAATGGCCTTTCTCACCTTCGTTTCACTGACACTTCCACCCATTTACCTGACACTATTTCGGATTGAAAAACAATCCTTATGGGATCCGAATGCAGTCCCCAGGTGATTTCTAGTGACGTTACTGAAGCCAACCCTCCTCTCACGTGCGGGTGCGCGTGTATGAGGTCGCTGTTGACGAACCTCGCCGCAACCCAATAGTCCCACCATAGCCCACCAAGGATCGGCTCTAAAAATGGCCAAGCTAAAGTGGTTTAAAATACTATTATTTAGCTTGTTATACCGTATTATTGGCGACCAAATAGTTAAACGGCCAGACTGATTCCAATGTTGAACTAGGCAGATCACTTCACGCTAGCGTCGGGGTATCAGTGAAGTATTTCTCCAACACCGCCCACGCGTTGTTCTTCTGGTTCGGTTCTTCGCCATCCCAATCAATCTGCCTTGATCCGCCCAGCCTGCGTCAAACACTTGCTTGAGTCTGGCTGTATCAAACGGCTGCTTTTGCCACCTCGACATGTTCTATTGTTGCAACACGAGATAAACGACCGAGCCGTAATGAAGAGCGGCAGTCTCTCCCAATCATCAAGCGACGGCACGGTGACTTCGGCGTGTTTCGAGTAAGCATGATGCACCGCCTTGGAATTATGACCCGACGCCTGCTGCGCAAATCGCTCCGGATAGCCGCATTTCAAAGCCCGTTCAGCCACGCATAGCGATAGGAATGCAAGGGCACGCCCGAAATCTTCAACCCCTCGCACCACTGTTTAAACTCCGTTGCTCGATCTCCGGTTCGCACCGTCCGTAAATATGGAAAGAGTGGGCCCATGCAATGAGAGGTTCTTTGCACGGACGCGTAGAATCAAGTGGTTCGCCAGATCTTGAATGGTTGGGGTTATTTCGTAAATCGTCCTGCTATCTGCTCACACTGTAAACAGTGACTTTTAGATGATTGTGACAAAGAACGTTGAACGGCGAGAATATTCTGCAGCCTTGGAGATGTATGTCGTTATGTTCTTCAGTCCCGGTTCAGGAACTTGACCACGGCCTCGGTGCGTGATTGGACATGCAGTTTTTCGTATACGGTATGCAGATGAGCCCGGACCGTGCTTAGCGTAATACCGAGTTGGTCGGCGATCTCCTTGTAAAGATAGCCCTTGGCAAGCAGGACGAGAATCTCATGTTCCCGTTTCGTGAGCTTCTCCATATCGGATTGTGGTTTTTTGATCATACTAAAATGGTTGACCACCTTCCTGGCGATTTGCATGGACATGGGCGCGCCGCCGGCATGCACCTGCTCAATCGCCTGGATCAATTCCGACGGCGGCATGTTTTTGAGCAGATACCCGCTCGCGCCATGGCGCAACGAATCAAAAATTAAATCGCTTTCTTCATAAGTCGTGAGCATCAACACCTGCGTCCCGGGCAGTGACTTCTTAAGTTCGGCAACGCATTCAATGCCACTCATCTTTGGCAAATTGATGTCCATCAACACCACGTCCGGTTGTTCCAGGGGAATCTTCCGGAGCGCTTCTTCCCCATCCGGATGGGCGCCGACGCAACGCGTTCCTTGCGCCCGCTCCACTAATTCCGTCAGGCTTTCACGGGTGCCGCGGCTATCCTCCACGATTGAAACTTTGATTCGCATGTCATTCTTTTTCATAATCCTCGTCTTATTTGGCCATTCCGGCAATTGAACGAATGTTCAGTTACGCCGCCCGCAATGGCAACCGCAAGATCACCTGGGTGCCGATCTGCAATCGACTATCGATGCGGTATTCGCCTCCCAATTCAGTCATCCGCTGGCGCATATTGCGCAATCCATCCGCCAACGCATTATCAGGGGCCTCGGCAAAACCGCAGCCATTATCTTCGATAACCAATTCAAGGATCTCTTCATGCAAGTCCATTTGCAGCCGGATTTCCGAAGCGTTGGCGTGTTTGACGATGTTATGCAGGGCTTCCTTGATAACGAGAAAGAAATTGTGCCTCACATTGGTGGGGAGTGCGCGCGCGGGGATTTGTTCGGGAAAATTCAACCGGCAACGGATTCCTGCCGGGCGGAGATAATCCAGCGCAAACGAGCCCACATAGTCAATCAGATGCTGCAAGGTGTCATTGCGCGGATTGATCGCCCAGACTATCTCATCGAGCGATTTGACCGCCTGCCTGGCCGTCATCGAAATAGTCCCGATCCGGTCAGCGACTTTTTCCGGTTCGCCCCGATCTTGTTGGGCTAATTCTCCCAGAAACGCGATCTGGGTGAGGTCGGCGCCCAGATCGTCGTGGATATCCTTGGCGATGCGGGCGCGTTCTTTTTGCAGGGCAGCCTGTTGCTCCAGCAGGCGAAGTTGGTCGTGCAGTCTCCGGAACGAAACATAGCGCACAATCGTAACGACACCGGCCGTAAAAGTCACAAAAACAAACAAGCGGAACCACCAGGTTTGCCAATAGAAAGGCAGCACCTCGAAGTTTAGCGAGGCCGCCGGACTCCATACGCCTGCGATATTACAGGCCCGGACCTGAAAATTATAATGGCCATGCGGTAACCGCGAATAACTCGCATACCGGGTCAGGTTACCCTCAATCCAGCTATCATCGAGTCCCTGAAGACGATATTCAAATTCTACGTTTTCAGGAGTGGTGAAGCTCAGTGCCGTAAATTCGAAATCAAGTTCGCTCAGTCGCGGAGGCAAACGCAAAATGACGTTGGTGGAATGCAAATTGACCACGGCTGATGAATTTCCCGAATCAGCCAGCAGGTTCGGGTCATACAAAGCAACCACTTGCTTATCCACCGTGACGCGTTCCAGCAAAACGGGCGGTGGCGTGGTACCGATGGGCACTCGATCAGGGTGAATCACGGCCAATCCGGTCTGCATCGGAAACCAGAGGCGCCCGTCCTTTCCGCGGAACGCGCCCGGAACATTCTCGTAATTGGCCTGCAGATTGGGGAAACCTTCTCCCCGGCTGTAAGCAATGGAACGAACGCGGGTCTGCGATTCGCGTGCCGCCCCTTCTAATTGCTGCAAGGACACTTCAAAAATGCCGCGATTACACGCACACCACAGCCACCCCCGGTCATCCTCGACGATCTGCGATATGTAATCGTCATATAACCCTTGTTCCGATGTAATCCGCGCGTAATGTCCGTCCTTGAGCCATCCGATACCCCAACCGGCATAGCCGATCCATAAACTGCCATCGGGGGCCGCGTAGAGACATCGTATCGACAGCAAACGGTTAGTGACGCCCGGAGTTTCATCCACCAGTTGGTTTCCCTTTACGCAGAGCAAACGTCCGTCGGCGGATCCGGCCCAAATCTGCCCAAGGGTATCCTGGGTCAGGGCGCGAATGGATCGCACTTGGACGGTCAACTGCAGTGGTTGCAATTGGTCCTCATGCAGGCGTTGAACACGGCTCGGATTGTCCGTGGTGAGATATATGTCCCCATTTGAACTTTCTAAAACTGAGCGGACATCATCGCTGGATAGGCCATCGGATTGGCGCCAATTCCGGGACCGGCCATTCTGAACATGGTAGAGCCCATGGTCCCGCGTTCCTATCCACAAACCTCCACCCTGGTCCGCCAAAACGCACGAAAAATTACCGGAAGGTCCATTGGTTCCTGGGGGAAGAATATTCCAAACGCCATTCTGCCAATGAGCGAGCAATCCGTTTTGGGTGGCGGCCCAAATCGTGCCCGAAGGATCTTCACAGACCGAACGGATTGATTCATACGGCAGGCCGCTTTCAGTCCCGAGTAATTCAATGATGCGAGGCCGCAACCGGTCCAGGCCTCCACCTGCGGTCCCCACCCAAAGATTGTCTTCCTGATCTTGCGTCAGGCTGGCGATTTCAGAATAAGAGGTGGGCACTTGCACGGCGTTGGCGCCGGTGCAACGGAACAGGCCATGGGAATCCGTGCCGATCCACAGCACACCCGTGCGATCTTCAAAAAGCGCACTCCCTTCGATCCCATCTGGTTCCGAAGGCAGTTTCCCAAACTCTTGCGGCTGGCTCCCTTGTTCATAACACAATATTCGGCGTCCGGCACAAATCCAAATCCCGCCTTTATGCCGCTGGCCAATGCATCCGACCGTTTCCGGGAGGGTGAGCAATATATTGAATTTTCCATTTTCGAAAACACCGATCTGATTTCCTTTGGCGAACCATACCTGTCCGGCATTATCGCTGGCCAGCGATGTAGTCCCACCTGGTTCCCATCCTGTGGCAGTGTTGAATACTGTCACCTGGTGGTCTTTTATTCGCGTCAAACCACCTTCAGCATAGGTGAGCCAAATCGCTCCGCTGGAATCTTCGGTTATGCAAGTTGCGCGTTCATCCGGCACATTAGTAAAAACCTCCGTGGCGTCCGGGGCGATGCGGACGACAGGTCCCCGGTCCATGCCCAGCCAAAGCCATCCGCGTTTATCGAGATACATGGCGTGTACCACGCGATTGGGAACACCGTCGAGGCCGGCCAGGGGAAATTCCTGAAAGCGCACACCATCAAATCGCATCAGGCCTCCGGCCGTAGCCACCCACAAGTAACCGTCTTTGGTTTGGGCCACGCCAACCACGTTGTTGTCCGGCAGCCCCTCCGCCGATTGCCAGGAACGTTCATACCAGGGGGAATCCGTTTCGCTGCCAATGACGGTGAACGCGATAAGCCAAAACACGGCCGTCAAAAGTCTTGTCCTGAAGCAACAAACAAGCGCCATGATCACGGTTGAATCGTAATCATCCTATCTTCCGGAATCAAGCATCCTGCCTGAGAAAGGGGGATGAGTGCTGGTGGAAAATCAACTGGTGGCGATAAGCTCACTGGCTCGTGGCGAAAGGGGTGGCGGTGTGTTTCAAGAACACGATGTACATGTTGCCGGAATTATTCGGCGAGCTTTCATCATTGGAACCGAGCGTCATGCTCCCATTGTCCTGGAAACGCCGGGTAAAAAGTTTCATGGTCCGCCCATTCACGACAAACGATTGGCCGGTCGCAGAAAAGTCGCGTTGCAGCCAACCCGGCAACGGCAATTGATTGTCGTGCGCCACATACAGGGTGGTATCTGACGGCGCGGCGATCTGCATCAGGTCAGCGGCATTATAAAAACAGTCCGACTCGGCGGCCTGGATCCAATCCGCCCCGGAAAGAATGTCCGGCAAATCCTGAAAAAGGATATCACGATCACAATAAACATTTTTTCCATTGGCAGCCTTCATCTGCACGCGAACGGATTCAGCAGGGCCGGTATAACTGAAAGCTTGCGTGAATCGCCCCGCCATCTCCTGGTTGGCCGAAGCTGTCGTCACGGTCATTGGCGGAGACATGGCTGCCAGGCAACTCCAATCCGGATGAATCGCGGGCAAGGCGGCCAGGGGCATGCGAGGAACTATTTCGGAATAGCCATCCGCAGCCGGGAACAGATGGGCGGGGATAGTGATGGTGGCGGGTTTCAGGCCGTCGGAAACTGCGGTCACGGTAATTTTTCCCGGAACAAGGGTCGAACGTACGGCCACACGATTGACACCGCATTCGAGGTCGAGGTGTGTTTCATTGATGGAATCAGGCTTGCCACTGTCGTAGCCACCACGCCAAACGGCAGGCCCCTTGCAGGTGAAATCCACGCGTTGCTGGAAGGTCGGGCAGCGTTCGCCCTCGGCGTCCACCGCCTCCACGTCGATCAACGCCACATCCGAGCCGTTCGCCGATAATCCGCCGGGGCCCGAGGTCACGGTCAATCGTAATGCGGCCGGTGCGCCGGCAGTGCGGATGGCATTGGTTGCCACGGCAACGTCATCATCATAGCCGATCGCTTCAATTTCACCCGGATTCCAAACCATGTTCGAAAAGGCGAAAAGATAATCGTCCGATTTTGCGCCCTGGCCGGCGGATTTTCCATTCACAACCAATTCCACTTTTTGGCAATTGGAAGTCACGTACACGGTCTTTTTTGTTCCCGCGGAATAATTCCAATGGCCGATGATGTGCACCTGCGGGTCCGAACGAAACATCGTTTGGCAAACATAATAGGCTTCTTTGGGGAGGCGGACACCGTCGACTTCGCCACTGGCGCGGTCCACTTCCACGGCATCGCGGCCGCCACTGGTCGTATCTGAGAAAATCCAATTGGCTCCGCCACAATCGGCTGGCGCGCCCACCTTGTCCACGTATTGGCTGACTTCATTCACGGCATACTGTTCTGAGGTCAAATCGTAGATCTGGCCCCGGGCCGCGGGATAGCCGAAGTCCGGTGGCGAGTAATCGTCCCAGATACGGCGCGGGGATTCTTCGCGATCATATTCACCCTCCACGACCGGCAGGCGCGGTACCTCATGGCTGCCTTCGGTGCCAATGGTCACGTCCATAAATTCCCCGGTCACTCCGTCGGCCCGGCGATGCGCATAGGCGCGACCGCCATGCGGATCAAATTGATCCACCAGTTCACGCAATTCGTCTGCGTGGGCGCGGGTCACCTTTTGATTACCGCCTTCCCAGATTAAAATTGAAGGATCATTGCGAAAGTAGACGAGCATGTCGCGAAAGGCGGCGGCACGAATTTTCCACGCCGCGCCCACGGTATCCGATTCACCATCCACCCCTGGTTGCTCGGCGATCAATCCCAATTCATCGCCTGCGCGGATCATGGCCGGGCCGCCGGCACTATGTCCCCAACGGATGAAATTTCCACCCGCTTTTTTCATCAATTGGAGCGTGTAATAATGCAGCCAATCCGGTTGCGCGGTGCCCAGACCAGGCCATTCATCAGTGGGGCGTTGTCCCCAGCCGTGAAGTTTCAAATGATGGCCATTGATCCAGAACCCGGTGTTGGCATCCCAATGGACCTCACGGATGCCCAAGGGAATTTCGCACGAATCTAACGTTTCACGGCCGGACTGCACTGAACAGACCACTCGATAAAGATAGGGATAATCCGGCTCCCAGAGCCGTGGATTGGAGATGACGCCGGAAAGCTTGGCCGTGGCATTTCCGCTCGCCGCTATTGTTTCGGGCTGGCTCCATGTCGCGATCGTCTTACCGTCATGACCCAAAATTTTCGCCGAGATGGTGATGTTCATTTGGTTGCTGCGGCCATTCTGGACCGGAATCTCGACCGTGACGGCGGCAGACTGGCTGGAAATTTCCGTAGCGTAGACATAAGGCCCGGACGTCTTGAGGCAATCGTAGAGCGGCAGTGAAATGTGCAAGGGGTCCGTCACATAAAGATAAACATTGCGATAAATGCCGCCGAGGGGCGGGTGCCATTGCGGATTATTCCAGGGAATTTGGCTGGCCTGGATATTCTTTACATCATCCGGCAATGAATCGTTGACCTGCTTTTCGTAAGCCGACAAGGTCGGGGCATTGGTCGCTTTATCCGCAGACGGATCCTCGCTGAATTGGACAGGTGAGCCGGGCGGGTCAGAGGCAGTGGTTCCGTTGTTCGGGGACGGTTCACTGCCGGCATCCTTGATATCGCTGACCATGAAGCGATTATCACACATGACGGCGAGGATGTTTGGTTTGCCGAATCGCAAATAAGGGGTCAGGTCGAAGCCGAAAGGGATGAATCCGTTTTTGCAGGTCCCCAGATAATGGCCGTTGAGGTAAACATCGGCCACTTGCCGGACTGCTTCAAATTCAATATAAACTTCCCGGCCCTTGAATGATGACGGCAAGGTGAACGATTTTCGATACCAAGTTCGGCCTGACCAAAGGTTGGTTTCGCCCATCATCCGGCCCCGGGACAGTTCATCAAATGAATCCACATCATTATAAGTATGAGGGGTGGAAACCGTCGTCCAGCCACTATCATTGAAATCCTGGTCCTGCGCGCCGTTGACATCGGCTTTAAGAAATTTCCAATCCGGGTCGAAGTTTAGCGTAATGCGGTCACTGGCCAACAGGCTGCTTGAAGACAGCAAAACTCCGGTCAAAATCGCGATTTCCCAAAGACTCCGCGTAATGACACCCAGACCACGATGAAGCAGACTGCAAGGCATTTAGGATTATCATCGTCTTAAATGATGCCCGTTTACTACTGAACGTTTGTTCAATTGCCTTTCGCGTGGCGGCACCTAATTTGATGCCATTCACAACAAAACACGACCGTTAAAATTTGCGTGGATAAAAAGCCGCAATTTTATTATCACTCAACCAACTGAATTATGAGCAGTTTTTCGACCGGCCGATCGGCCTTGTTACTTTGCGCCTTTGGCGCTGCCCTGACCTTCATCGAGAACAGCAACGCGGCGGACTCGCCGGAAATCCGAACGCCCCCGGCCTCACCCGCGCCACGGATCAATGGCCCGGATATTTTTGGCGTTCGGCCCGATCACCCATTTTTTTATCATGTCCCCGCGACGGGCAACCGGCCGATTGAATTTTCCGCCGATAAATTGCCCGATGGATTGAATCTCGATCCAGCGACTGGAGACATCACCGGTTTTTTACATAAACAGGGCCAGTACACCGCCACTCTTCATGCCAGGAATGCCCTCGGGATTGCGGATAAAAAATTCAAAATCGTCGTGGGCGAAACCATCGCACTGACACCGCCGATGGGATGGAATAGTTGGAATCATTATGCGAGCCGCATCAGCCAGGAAATCGTTTTGGCGAACGCGCGGGCGATGGCGACATCCGGCCTGATGGACCATGGATGGACGTATCTGAATATCGATGACACCTGGCAGGGCGCGCGCGGCGGGACGTATAACGCCATCCAGGGCAACGAAAAATTTCCAGACATAAAAGGACTTTGCGACTCAGTCCACGCGTTGTCGTTGAAAGTCGGGATCTATTCGACCCCCTGGACCACATCTTATGCGGGGCATATCGGCGGAAGCGCCGAAAATCCGCAGGGGAGTTGGAAGCCGTTCACAGGCTCAAAAAAGGGCATCGTGAATAAGAACATCATGCCTTTCGCCATCGGCACATATCACTTTGATACAAACGACGCGGACCAATGGGCTGCGTGGGGCATCGATTATTTAAAATATGATTGGAGCCCGATCGAATTTCCGGAAACGAGTGAAATGGACGAGGCCCTGCGCCACAGCGGGCGCGACATCGTATTCAGCTTGTCAAACAACATGAATATCACCAACGCGCCAACGATCTCCGGAATCGCCAATAGCTGGCGCACCACCGGCGACATCAAAGCAAATTGGAAATCCATGAGCACACATGGATTTGGCCAGGACAAATGGGCGGCCTTTGCCAGCCCGGGACATTGGAATGATCCGGACATGCTCGAAATCGGCACACGCGAAAACAGCCAGCCCGGCCTGACTCCGGAAGAAGAATATACGCACATGACCATTTGGTGCCTCGATTCATCTCCGCTGTTGCTCGGCAATGATCTGACGGCCATGGATCCATTCACCTTGAATCTTTTGGAAAACGACGAAGTATTGGCCGTGGACCAGGACGCGCTTGGCGAACAGGGCACGTGCATCGCACGGGGCGATAGCTTTCTCGTCTATAAAAAGAATTTGGAAGACGGTTCGATCGCTGTCGGCTTGTTCAACTTGTCCGACGCTCCAGCCACCGTGACGGCTTCATGGTCCGACTTAAAAATACACGGCAGCCAAAATATTCGCGACTTATGGCGACAAAAAGACCTGGGGAAATTTAGTGATGCGTTTTCAATGACCGTTGCCTCACATAGCGCGGAACTTGTCAAAATGAGCCGGTGATTTCCCGGCACAATCAATCCGCCACCAGCCGGAGGATGCTCGCGCTGGCCGCGGGAACCTTAACGGTGAAGGAGCCAGTTCCGGCAGGAGTCAATTCGGTCCATTTTCCATTCCAACTCCCGTTGGTCTCAATGACGGCGCCACCAAGAGTCACGCCGGTTTTTGACGCGATATCATTTCCGGGAACCGTCAGGGACATGATTTGGCCATGATCAAAACGGGCGCCGGCGTCGAGCGAAACGTCGGCATCACGCGCGGCGGAGCCGTGTTCCTTATTGATGATGGTGACATAAATATATTTATCGTCGCCGAGGACCGAATAGACGCTGACATTGAGGTTTTGTGGATTTGAAATGGTTGCAGGGACGATTCGTCCATGCCTGCCCACGTCAAAAGCCTTGATGCCATAGCCAAGCGGCCGGACCAGAAAGCCGTTGGTGACGCTGAAATAGGCGGTGTATCTGGATGCGCGCAATTCATTGCCGGCGGCAACTTTGTCGCCGGTGTGAAAATTGACGCCGTCAGCGCCGTGGGCAGCCCACCAATACATGAAATCCAATCCCCATAAGGCGGAGGCGAAAGTGTCGCTGACATCCACTGCGCCACCGTTGAAATAATTGTTAGCCTCCTCAAGCCGGTAGGGCAAATTATTGGAAATGGCGGTGGGCACGAAACCAACGTACAGCTTCTGGTAGGTCCGGATGAAGCCATCTTCCAACATCTGGTCGCGTCCGATTTCCGGCGTCGGCACCTTATCGCCTGAGCGCCCCGGATAAAGATGAGCCGTGATCAGGACCACATGGTTGCCGCGCCCGAAATCGGCCATAAAATTCTGCGGCCAGACAGGATTGTTGTCCACACTGGGCCCGCAAAATTTCGCCTCCGGCGCCTGGGCGACAATGGCGTTTTCAAATTGCTTCCACTGTTTTTTATAATCGGCATATGCGGGGCGGGAAACCACGCCCATTGAGTTGGTCACTTTGGGATAAACGTTTGGTTCCTGGCCGATGGAGAAGCTATCCAATTGAGCGGCATAATTATCCATGATGTACTTGGCCAATGCCGCATCCTGCTCCGGATCTCCATCATGCAGCCGTAAACAATAGATGACTTTTACGCCGGCAATGCGGGCAAAGGTGAACAAGCTATCTATGTCCGCTTTGTCGGGAAGCTGTCCCGCGCTGCGGTCGGCAGTGTTGCCGCCCACCCGCAGGCTTTTGATGCCAAGGGTTTGAAAGAGGTCGATCAATGGCCGGTTGTCAGGACTAAAATAGCGAAGGCCATTTTTGGCGGACAACATTTGGGAGCTCTCGAAGCTCAAACCGGAAAAGTCGGGCGAGATGGCGACTTCCGGATGGGCCGCATCAATGGAAATTGTCAGGGGCGACCCCGCCCACGAGGGGGTGAGGCCGGTCGTCAGAACGGCGATAACTAAAAATATTTTTTTTAAGGTCATAGGGATAGATCTGTTAAAGCTTTTACCGGTCAATTTTTTACCCATAAAACAGGTTGCGAGATGGCGGTATTGCGGCGGACTTCGTCGCTGGCCGGGTCTGGGGGAAGGTTGCGCCAGAGGTCCAGATATTTTTGCTCACCCAGGGCCATGCCGGCAAAGAGTAATGACGGCTGGCGTGCGGGCCACCCGTCCCAGGCCTGAATATCTTTATGGCGGCCATCCTCCAGCCATTTATTTTTATCGAGCAGATAGGGATACATAAACGCCATGGCTTTGCGAATGCCACGCCCATCCGGCAGTTCGAATCGCCAGAGATCATCCGTGGGAGTGGAAAGGACCTGGCAAAGAGTGGCCATGTTATCCAGTTGGAAAATGGAATAACCGTAAGGCTTTGTCCGCGCCAATTCGCGCGGAAAGCTGCCGTCGGCGGCCATTTGCCGGGGAACAAAAACTTCCTTGAACTGCCGCCGACACTCGGCGAGATCAGATTGATTGCCGGTGAATTCGGCAAACACGGCGACCTGAAGCCAATAAGCGACCGCGTGATTGTTTGAGGCGTTGGATTCTTCACGTCCGTTCGCACTGGTCCTCATCCAGGAGCCATAGTCGGAAAACCATTTTTTAATTCCGTTCGCAACGGCGGGCGGAAAAGCCGGCGATTTTTCCAGGGTTTCGATCGCGGGCGGGACTTCGACCAGGTGCAAGGTATCAATGATTCCGATGCTTCGTCCGGGCGAAACGCCGGGGATGGCCTGGGCGAATGCCAGGTTTGGGTTCATCGCGGTCGCGGGGTCCAGGAAAAAAACGCGAAGCAATTCCGCGGCTTTGTCGGCATAATGGTCATCGCCCGTGATTTTATATGCCGCGCCCAGCGCTGCGACGGCGTCAGCCATTTGACGGAGACACTCGCGGTGGTCGTTGAAATTGCCAGGGTTGCTTTGGCCGTCACGCTGGATGTACGGCAGTCCATTGGTGGTTTTCGGGTTGGGCCACCAATAGTCCCCATTTGAATAATAGTCATGGGGACCGCCCTCGCTCAATTTTGCACGAAATTTCGTGATGGTGAGTGGTGGAAGGGTGAGCGCATGGCTGGCCGCCGCCAGAATCCGGCCACGATCAATATCCGCTACATTAAATGCCGTGCCGGCCACGGCGGTGGCGACGGAGTAAAAGCTCAAGCACAGAAGGAAAAGGCCGGCCCAATACCTGTTCATACGGCGTGTTGAATCGTTTTCATGCCCCATAACTTGTCGTCGGGCAAAGACGGCGGCTATAGAACAAACGTTCAGATAGTGAAACCTTGACGGCGTTATCCTCGTCACGTCTTATTGATTACTATTATTTCATTATGATGAGAAGAATTGTTACATCACTGGTTTCTGTCGGGACGCCGATAGTTTTTGCCCTCTTGTTTTCGAACGCGACGACTCTGGCCGCGGAAACAAACGACCCCGCTTACGAGGCGTGGCAGCAGGATTATGGGCCGACGCATGACCAGCGCATGCAATGGTGGAGCGATGCGAGATTTGGAATGTTCATCCACTGGGGCCTTTATTCGGTGCCGGCGGGCGTTTATAAAGGGCAAACGATCGATCACTCGGCAGAATGGATCATGCGAACCGCCAACATTCCCGTGGCCGAATATGCGGCGTACGCGAACCAATTCGATCCGACCAATTTCAACGCCGAGCAGTGGGTGAAAATCGCGAAAAATGCGGGCATGAAATATATCGTGATCACCGCCAAGCATCATGAGGGATTTGCCATGTTTCATACGGCCGTGGACGGTTACAACATATACGACGCGACGCCGTGGCATCATGATCCGTTGGCAGAACTGGCGGTCGCCTGTCGAAAAGAGCATATCAAGCTGGGGTTTTATTATTCCGAAGGGCAGGATTGGCATCACCCGGGCGGGGCGGCGGCGAACAAGCATCCTGAGGCTGACGTCGATAAACAGCATCATTGGGACCCGGCGCAGGAGGGCAGCATGGACGATTATATCGACAAGGTGGACGTGCCGCAGGTGAAGGAATTGTTGAGCAATTATGGCCCTGATACGCCGGCGGTTTTATGGTGGGACACGCCGATTGGCATGACGCCGGACAGGGTGGAAAAACTTTTGCCGTTGTTGAAGCTGAAACCCGCGATCATCACAAACAATCGTCTGGATGAAAAACATCTGACCGGTGATTATCTGACACCGGAACAAAAAATTCCCACTAACGGCCTCGCCGGCGACTGGGAAACGTGCATGACGATCAACGGCACATGGGGATACAAATCCACGGACCAAAATTTCAAGAGCGACGTGACGCTGATCCATAACCTTGTGGACATCGCCAGCAAAGGGGGAAACTATTTGCTCAATGTCGGCCCGACCAGCAAAGGTGAAATTCCCCAACCCGAAGTGGAACGACTGGAGCAGATGGGCCGCTGGATGAAAGCCAATGGGCAGGCTATTTACGGCACCAGCGCAAGCCCGTTTGGCCATCCATTCGATTGGGGCCGTTGCACGGAAAAAGCCAATGCTGATGGCACAACCCTCTATCTACACGTGTGGAATTGGCCCAGTGACGGAAAGCTGTCAGTACCCGGATTAAAAAACCAGGTGGTCCATGCCCATCTTTTAAAAGCGAATTGGCTTGGCTGGCATAAACGGCTTAAAGCTATCAATGATTCGAATGGCGTCGTGGTTTCTCTTCCCAAAAATGCGCCCGACAAAATTTCCTCAACGGTGGTGTTGACGATCCGCGGCACGCCTGAAATTGAATGAACCACAAAGCAAATTTCGCCTGGTGGTTGAGAGCGACCCGATTGCCCTGATTTTATGATTCCGCGCTGGTTAAGATTCTTCCGTTCGGACGATGCCTCCAGGCTCTTTATCATCGGGGCCGGTCATCCCGCCCTTTGGCTGGTTGTTTGTATCGTGACCCTGGCCGGGTCTGCATCGGCCCAAATCGGCGGCGGCGCAAGATGGGGTTCCTATCCGGTGACGTTCAAAGTCCAATGGCCGACGAACGCAACAAAGGCCTCGCGCTATTGGTTCACCAACAACGTTTACCATTGCGAGCTATTCAGCAGTGATGGAGCCTTTGCGATTGGCAATACCACTTTGCCCCGTACGGAGCACCGCTATATGCCGGATTATACCCATGGCGAAATCCAATATCAGTCGATGGAAATGGCTCCTTCCAACGAAAACAGCTATTGCATTTTCCAGATCCATACCGGCAACGCCCAATCTTCAATGTATCATTCCACCACCTTCATGCTGTTCTGGTTCGCCGACGACGGTGGTTCGGTCCGTGTTTACAGCGGACGGGAACTTGCCAAAAATCTTGGCAATAGGTGGTTTCAACTCAACGTCGATCATAACCTGGCCAATCGCACCATCAGAGTTTGGATCAATCAAAGCCTGGTGTGGACACAGAAAGACAACGGCGCGGGCGATTTTTATTTCAAGGACGGCGTTTATGAACAAAGGCACAGCCCAAGCCGTCAAATGGACGCTTACATCACCGATATCCGGATGTGGACCAACTCTGGATCCATCATGGCGCTCGCCTTGGCTGACCAGACAAATAGCCTGGTCAAATAGAGGTGGGGTCGTGTTTTATTTCGGCTGCCCTCTCGAACAAACGTTCAATTGTCCTTGGAATCAACGTGTGGAAAGATAAGACATTCCCAATATGGATGTAAATGTGACCAAGCGAGAAGATGCGGGCTTTACGTTGATTGAACTGCTGGTGGTGATTGGCATCATCGCCATTCTCGCAGCCATGCTGCTTCCGGCGCTCGCTGCTGCCAAGCGCCGGGCCCAGGATATCGCCTGCATAAACAACATCAAACAATTGAATGTCACCGACATCATGTTTGAGCAGGACACTCACCAGTACATCCAGCCCAGCGTCAGTGTTTATTTGGGAGCGGGCAGCGAGTGGATCGGCCCGATGGTGGATTACATGGCCAAGACAACCAATTCACTGCTCTGTCCAGTGGCGAACACCCCCGCGCCGCCGGGAAGCACGACTTCACTGGGAGCCGGCAACCTGAATGGAGCCGCCGACCACAGCTACACTCGCGGCAGCATGAGCGGCGGTACTTCGGGACTGACACAAATCGGCGGCAGTTATACCTGCAACGGCTGGCTTTATACCGGGAATAATGGCGCTGGATCGGGAGATGGAGAGGCCGATGTGGAACCCAAATACGGGATCACTGATCCGAATTGGTATTACTCCAGCTCCACCGCCGTGCGATGGCCTACCGATACACCGACCTTTATGGACGGACCCTGGGTGGATTGTTGGCCGGGGGAAAAGGATGGTCCGTCCAAAAATCTCTATGCCGGCTATTTCGGCGGCCATGACAATGAAATGGGACGCATCACTATCTCCCGGCATGGCGGTGTCAATCCCTCTGCCGCACCAGTCAATGATTCGACGCCCTGGCAGTTCAAAGTGCCGCCGGGATTCATAAATATGGGGTTTGCCGATGGCCATGCCAGTCCGGAAAAATTGAACCTCAATCTGTGGTCCTTTGATTGGCACAAGGATTGGAATACGACAGTAAAGATAAGCCCCGGAAATCCTCAATAGGCCGGGCCAAATCGCCTCGGGCGATCAGCCGATAGATGGGTTCCAGTCTTTCCAGCCAGTGGCTGCCGAGGGGCAAACGCAAATGAGAATTACAATGAGACGGTCCAAAATATAATGCGCCGTTAGAACAAACGTTCAATGGCCTGAATCAATTCTTCTGGTAAAAATTCTGCAAGCTCAACCAAATCCAAGAAACCTATGACCATTAAACCCCATTCGTCCCTTGTGCGGTTTCTCCGCCAAATCATCATCGGCCTCGTCCTGGCTTGCTTCTATCCGGCGGCAACGGAACTCGCCTTGGCCCAGGATACCTGGACCGGCGGCGGTTCGGATGGCAACTGGCAAACCGGCGGCAATTGGTTGAGTGGCAACGCGCCCTCGCCCGGCGATTCGTTAATATTTACCGGGGCAACGGGATTGAATAACACCAATAATTTCCTGGCTGGAACAGCGATCAGCGGCTTGACGTTTGCGGCACCGGCGGGCGCCTTTGTGCTCTATGGCAAGACGATCGATTTGACCGGTAACATCACCAACCAGCAAGTGGTGACGCCCGAAACAATTAATTTGCCGATCGATTTGACCGTCACTCCTGTTGTGGACGTAACCCCTGAAGGCTTATTGGTCATCAATGGTATTCTTTCGGGCAGTGGCGGCTTGACCACCGTTGACGGCGGCATTCTGAATCTTACTGCGGCCAATACTTTTACCGGACCATTAAGCATTGATGGCGGTACGGTGACGGCAGCTTCGGACAGCAACCTCGGTGCAGTTCCCGGCACGGCTACTCCCGGCAGCATCGTCCTGAATAACGGTGCCCTCGATGCGACCACCAATTTCACGTTAAATGCCAAACGTGGCATCGCCGTCGGTTCGGCTGCAGGCGGCGGCGGAACGATTGTTGTGGACGCGGGTTACACACTCACTTATGCAGGCATCATCACCGGCAATGGCGGTTCAGGTGGCCTGGCCAAATCCAGCTTTGGCGGACTGACTCTCTCAGCAGCCAATACTTACACCGGGCCTACCATCATCGAGAACGGCACGCTCACGTTGGATTTCACACAGGCCGGCTCTCCGGCAAACAACATCATCAATCCCACTTCCGCCCTGACTCTTGGCGGTCAAACGGCGGGCGTGGGCCAGACGAACAATTCATCCTTGATCATGAATGGTAAGGGGAGTTCGGCCAATTCGCAGACGTTCAACGGCACCCTGGTTGACCTGGGCGGGCAGGTTATCCAGGCCACCAATGGAAACAGCGGAAGCGCCAATCTGGCTTTGGGCGCCTTGACACATAATCCTGGCGGCACCGTGGTCATTGTTCCGCCGACCAGCGGCAACATCACCACCACTTCCGCCAACAACAACGGCATCCTTGGCGCCTGGGCTACGATAGGCGACGGCTCTTCTTTGAGCGGCGTTTATAACGGCACCAATTTCGCCACCGTGGGCGCCGGCGGCGTGATCACCAACTATAACGGATATTTCAATTGGAGCAGTGGAAATTTGGCGGGACAGGTCAGTGCGTCCGCGAACGTGCTTCTTAATTCCAGCAGTGCAGCGGTTATCCCGGTGGACACGGACAATTCCAGCGCGACTGTTGACGTCAATGCCATCAAGATTCTCAATCCTCCCGAGAGCCCTTATTCCGGCGTCTTCATTGGCACCAACAATACGCTTCGGCTGGGGCAGTACGGCGGGATTCTGGTACAGGAAGGCAGCGCCAGCGGCGACACGCAAGGTGTCACCATTGGTGGTCCTAACACGACAGCGCAAACGGGCAATGGGGCATCGCAGGATTACGGAGCGTTGACGGCAGGAGGAGCGCCGAACACGCCCGGTGAAATCGATGTGACGATCAACAATGGAAATGAAACGAGTGGCACCCTAATCATCGAAGCCCAGGTCAATGACAACGGCTCCGGCCCGGTTAAATTTGTCAAATCGGGTGCCGGGCCGATGAAGTTGGACGGCCTCAATTCATTCTCCGGCGGCCTTTATATCCTTCAGGGCCGTGTCCAGTTTGCCGGATCAGAAATCGGCGCGAACAATCCCAATGGCGGTGGCACCGGCCCAATTTATGTCTATCCTGGAGCTGAACTATACCCCAGCGGCATTGGCACCAGTTCCCTCACTAATGCCATTTTTATTTCCGGCAACGGAGTCAGTGACGGGGTCGGAGCGATCCGGTTGACTGGCGTTTTCTCAAACGGCATCATTACGCTGATTGGCGATTCCCGGCTGGGCGGCGGTGCCACCAATGGCCCCATAGCGATCTATGACCAGATCACTGGTAACTTCAATCTCGATTTTGGCGCCACGGGAAACTCGGGCAGCAAAGCTAATGGCGCGACTCTTTTCAACACCGGTAATAACTGGACCGGCAACACCAGCATCGTCGGCAGATCAAACGGCAGCGCCGGCAGCACCTGGTTGTATCTGGGTGCCAACAACGTCATTCCAAACGGTTTTGGCAACGGCAACCTGATTGTCGGGAACACTGGCATCAATTCAGCCAATGATTGCGCGCTGAATATGAACGGCTTTAGCCAAACGGTTAATGGCCTGATTTCAGCGGGCACCGCTGCCAACGATTTTATCATGAATGGCGCGTCCGCCATTTCAACGCTGACCGTAGGAAATAACGATCAATCGGGAACCTTTGCCGGCAGGATTATTGACGGACTCTATACTGGAACCGGGACCGGCAAGATTGCCCTGACGAAAATCGGTGGCGGCATAGAAACACTGACCGCCTCCAATAGTTATAGCGGTGGCACTACCGTCAGCGGTGGCACTCTTGCTTTGACGGGCGCCGGTTCCATTGCCAAGAGCGCGAACATCCTTGTTCAAAGCGGTGCTATTCTTGATGTCTCGGGCGAGACCAATTTTACCACGCCTAATGTCACATCTTTGGTCACCAACGGTGAACTGTCCGTCAATAGCGGCGCAGCCATCGGCACGCTAAATATGACCAATGGCAGGATTCGCATCCAGACTACCAGTACGAAGGCTGCGATTAACGCAACGAACCTCACTTTAGGAGGAGCCACTAACTATATTGACCTGACTGCGGTAGGATTGATTTCCGGGTATCCAGTGCAATTTCCTGTGATACGATACAGTGGGACCATCGGTGGAACTTTCAATTTTGGCCTGGGGAAAGTGCCCAGCATCACGACCACAGGATATGTCAGCAATAATATCGCGAATGGCACGGTGGACATGGTATTACTGAGCGGACCGGAATCATTAACGTGGACGGGTGCAAACGGAAATAATTGGGACATCGATTCTAGCACCAACTGGGTGGCATTCGGAACAACTCCATCGGCCTATGAAGACATTGATTCGGTTATTTTCAATGACACGGCTGTGATCAGCACTGTGAACATCACGCAAACAGTTGTTCCCGGCTTTGTGCAAGTCAGCAATAATGCGCTCACATATACATTCACCGGGTCCGGAGGCATCGCCGGAGCAGGCGCCATGGCCAAGGTTGGCACTGGCACGCTCATCCTCGACAATGTCGGGGACAATACCCTTTCAGGCGGGTTTACGATCAGCATGGGAGTTGTCCAAGTGGGAAATAACGATACTGGCGGAAGCCTGCCGGTTGTGGGCGGGGTGGAAGATGATAGTTCGCTGGTCTTTGACCGGAGCGATAATGTTACGATTGGCAGCGCCATCTCCGGCGCTGGTTCAGTGACCAAGAACGATGCCGATGCGCTGACCTTGAGCGGCAACAACAGTTTCGCCGGAACCCTTAACGTGGCGCAAGGCACTCTGGTCGCCGGCAGCGGCACGGCTTTGGGTGCGACCAACGGCGCGACCGTCATCAGCAGCGGTGCGGCATTGGATGTCAATGGACAAACGCTTGGCGCTGAACCGGTGATCGCCTCCGGCACAGGTCCTGGCGGTTTGGGAGGCATCATTAATTCCGGCCCGGACAATACCACGGCGCTGATCAATGTTACCCTGGCTGCCGATACTACCTTTGGCGGCACCGGACGATGGGACATCCGCGGCACCGGCGCACAATTGAGCACCTCCGGCAATGCCTATAACGTCACCAAAATCGGCACCAACCAGGTTTCCCTGGTGAGTGCCACGGTGGACGGCAGTTTGGGCAACATCAATATCACGACTGGAACCCTGAGCGTCGAAGCAGGCACTACCAGTTTGGGCAATTCGGCAGACACCCTGACTGTTGCCAGCGGGGCAACTTTGCAGATCTACGCTTCCACGGTGGACCTGAGCAAACAGTTTGTCTTCAACGGCGATGGGATGACCACAACATTGAACTGCGGCAGCGGTACGGCAAACAACTTGAGCGGCAGCTTTACATTGAACGGCAGTTGCATCTTCAATGACGCGACCGGCACGGAAATGACGCTCTCAAGCGGGACCCTCAGCGGCAGCGGCAGCCTGACCAAGATCGGCACCGGAACCAATGTTCTGAGTGGTACCGCAACTGCCAGTTACACCGGCGGAACGATCGTGAGTAATGGGACAATGATTGTGGACGGCAACCTGGGCGGAGGGGTGAGCGTTTATACCGGCGCCACCATGAGCGGCAACGGCACTGCTGGAGGCAATGTGAACGTGCAGGGTGGCACTTTGATTGCCGGCGATGGCATCGGCACGTTGACAGTGGGGGGCAATCTGGCGCTTAGCAATGCGACCGTGGTGCTGCAACTGTCATCTTCTCCCCTGTTGGGCAATGACAAACTGGCGGTGGATGGAAGCCTGAGCTTGAGCAGCACCAATGTGTTGCAGATTGTGCCGCTGGCCTACATGAACGTCGGCGATACATACACGCTGATAACTTATGGCGGCAGCCCGCTGCCCAGCAGTGCCTCCAATGATCTTCAGATCGCCACCAGCGCCGGTTTCTCCTTCTCGCTTGTAGATCCCGGGACAACGCCCGGTTCCATCCAGATCAAAGTTCTGACGGCCATTGGCAATGACACCTGGACCGGCCAGAATTCGTCTATCTGGGATACTTCCACGACCAACTGGAACCGGAGCAGTTCCGCGGTTAATTTCAACAATGGCGATTTTGCCACCTTTGGCGACTCGTCATCGGTGACAAACGTGAGCTTGTCGGGAGCCCTCCAGGTCGGTGGCATCACAATGAATAACAATTCCGAAGCCTATCATTTCGGCGGCACCGGCAGTTTAACCGGCACCGGCGGCCTAACGCTCGCTTCCGGTGGCAGTCTCGTCATAGCCAACGGCGGCACCAACACGTTCAGCGGCCAGATCAACATCACTTCAGGTACGCTGCAGGTTGGCGATGGCAGCACCAATGGAAATCTGGGATCTGGAGTTCTGACCAACAATAGTTTCCTGGTGTTTGACCGCAGTGATACTGCGCTGACAGTACCCAATGTCATCAGCGGCTCGGGCTCATTGACCAATATCGGCACCGGCTCGGTAACGCTGGCGGGCGCCAATAACTTTGGCGGTCCCGTTACCGTGCAATCCGGAACAGTGCGGATATTGAATAGCACCGCGCTGGGCAATCCCCTCACGAGCTCTACTTATGTCAACAGTGGCGCCACGCTCGATATCGGCACTAATACCGTCAACCTGGGAGCTGAACAAATCAATGTTATGGGCGCGGGCGTCAGCAACAATGGCGCCATCATTAACAGCAGCGGCAGCACAACTTTTGTCGCGCCGAATTTAAGCCAGGTGATTTTCCTGGGCGATACGACTGTGGGAGGTTCCGGACGACTTGACCTCCGCGCCAGCAGCGCCAGTGCAAATGATGCGGCTCTCTCCATGTCCCCATTGGAATCGCCCTACACCCTGACCAAAGTCGGGACCAACCAATTCCAAATCTCCGGTGTCCAGATTGATCCGGGTTTGGGGAACATCAATGTCCGGGGCGGCACGCTGGGCTTCCAATGGCAAACGCAAGTGCCGGGCTTGACCCAATCCCTGGGTGATCCCAGCTACACTCTGCACTTGTTCCCGGGCACGACCTTGAACCTGTTCGACGTGTCCAATGCCCTGGATAAAGTGTTGGTCATGGATGATGGCGCCACGGTCTATAACCAACATGGCACAAATGTCTTCATCGGACCCATCACCTTGAATGGTACGGACACCTTCGAAGCCGCAAATCCACTGACCTTGACAGGAAGCATCGGCGGAAGCGGCAACCTGCTCAAGACCAGTACGTCCACCCTGTTGCTGTCCACCGGCCCCGAAACCTACACGGGCAATACCTATGTGGACGGCGGTGTACTGGCCTTGACGGATGTTGCCAGTTTGTCGAACAGTCCAAGCATCGTTCTCTCCAACGCGACCGTTGATGTTAGCGGTCGAACGGACGGAACGCTAACGTTGGGAGCGGCCATGAACCAGACCCTTGCCGGAGGCGGGGTAGTCAACGGGCTTCTCATTGAAAACGCGGGATCAACCATCAATCCGGGCAATGGCATTGCCCCGGCGGAGCTCACCGTTTCCAATACCGTCACAATGAATGGTAATGTTCTCATGGACCTCAACCAGACCAACGGCGTAGAGACGAATGACGAAATCGCCGCTTCCTCGATCACCGCGGGCGGCACTATCACCGTAACCAACCTTGGACCCGACCTGATCACCGGGGCGAAATTCCAATTGTTCAGTGTGGCGGTCACCGGTACCCCGACCGTCGTCCTGCCGGCCCATAACGCGGCGGCCACGGTTTCCTACGCCTGGACGAACAACATTACGAAGGATGGTTCGATCACGCTGCTCAGCGGCGCCGCCGGAATTAGCACCACACCGACGAATATTGTCTTCTCGGTGAGCGGTGGCAATCTCACGCTCACCTGGCCTGCCAACTACACCGGTTGGACTCTGCAAGCACAAACCAATTCGATAACCGTGGGCCTTAGCACGAATTGGGCGGCAGTGCCCGGTTCGACCACCGTGGACTCGATGACGTTCCCCATCGGAACAACCAATGGCGCGGTGTTCTATCGCTTGATGTATCAGCCTTAAAGGTCGTTTGGGATTACGACCCTTTGGCAAGGGAAAGTGGAACGAGGCCGCCGGATGCCAGTGATCCGGCGGCCTGTTTGTTCATATGCAAAAAAAATTCAACGCTGGAGCTTTGGTCCGCCAACGGTCGGTTGTCCGGCGGCAAATCCCAACTCCTCCCTCCTCGCAATTCGGGACAAAACGTCGGGGCCACGTTAGCAGGATAATTTCCTGGGCCTTGTCGCTGGGTTTGCTTTTGTCTTTTCACCAGGCTCTGGCGCTCACCAACAATGTCGCGCTCACACCGCCCATGGGTTGGAATGATTGGAATGCCTACCATTGCGGCATCAGCGAATCCGCTGTCACCAATAATGCCAATGTCATCGCCTCCAATGGCATGGAGTCAGCCGGATATCAGTATGTTGACATTGACGACGGTTGGGCGAGTTCACGGAACACTTTCGGTGTGATTCAAGCTTATACAAATTTTCCAGACGGAATGGCGTTTGTGGCCAATTACGTGCATTCCAAAGGGCTCAAGCTTGGGGTTTACACTGACGACGGGACGAACACTTGTTCCACCTGCATTTCCACTCAGTATAATCCCATCGGCAAGGATCCGGGAAGCTACGGATATGAATACCTGGACGCTTTCACTTACGCTTCCTGGGGCGCAGATTATCTCAAAGATGACAACTGCAATGCCGCCGGCGAAGACGGTCACGCAGCCTATGGCCGGATGAGTGATGGCTTGATAAAAAGTGGCAGGTCAATCGTGCTTTGCCTGTGCGGTGGCGAAAACGGCAATGCCAAAGGCTATGAATCATGGTCACCCGTCATCGGAAACTATTGGCGGACGACTGGTGATATCGGCAGCACCTTTGCCAGCATGATCTCGCATCTGGACCAGAACAGCACCACCGCCTTTGCAGCCGGGCCGGGGCGTTGGAATGATCCGGACATGCTGGAGATCGGAAACGGCGAGTTTGCCGCCAACTTCGTGGCGGCGCAGACCCATTTTACAATGTGGTGCGAAATGGCAGCGCCGTTGATCGCCGGGGACAATCTCACCACCATTTCGCCGCAATCGCTGGCAATTTTGACCAATTCCGAGGCCATCGCAGTGGACCAGGATCCGGCCGGTGAACAGGGCGTGGTTGTCGGTGGCATCAAGGATGCCGCAGAAGTCTGGAGCAAGCCGCTGGGCTACGATTTCACAACCCGCGCCGTAGCCTTCCTCAACCGCAACACCAATTCTTCCGCGACCATCACTTGCTATTGGACGAATCTCGACTTTCAGGCCGGCACCACCGCGACCGTTCGTGATTTGTGGGCGCATCAGGATTTGGGCACTTTTACGAACAGTTTCACTGCCACAGTGCCTCCCTATGGCTCCATGCTCTTGAAAATCATTGGCACACCGATGGCAACACCAACTCCCGGTACAAATTTTTTGAGCGACCTCCAGCCGGTTTACGCCTATACCGGCTTCGGGACTATCGTGCCGGACAAAAGCATTGGCGGAAAAACCATCGCCCTGGGCGGCCTTTCCTACGCGCACGGTGTCGGCGTCAACTCGCGTTCGGGCATCGAGTACAATCTCGGCGGCATCTGCTCTCGCTTCCAGGCAACCATTGGCGTGGACAACGAAGAGATCGGCTCCGGCTCCGGCTCGGTGGATTTTCATGTATATGCCGATGGTAAGGAAATCTACAACAGCGGTTTCATGTACACCAACACTCCGCCGCAATCCATTAATTTGGACGTGACGGGCGTCCGCCGCCTGACGTTGGGCGTGGGCGACGCCGATGATGGCATCAATTACGATCATGCCGATTGGGCGAACGCGTGCGTGGTTGTGACCAACACCACACCGCAAATGCCCGAAGCTCCGCAGGGATTGGCTGCTAGTCCGGGCAACGCCATCACGTTGACCTGGAATAACGCGCTTGCCGCCCTCGCTTACAATGTGAAGCGCGCGACCATCAGCGGCGGCCCTTACTCCACCATCGCCCAGACGCCTGTCACCACGTTCACCGACAGCAACGTTGTCAGCGGCACGGCATATTATTACGCCGTTTCCGGCGTGAGCAGTTTTGGCGAAGGCTCGAACTCGATGGAAGTCGCGGCCACGTCATGCACGGCGCCGGTGGCGCCGACAAATGTGACGGCAACGGTCATCACCAATTCGACGGTGATGGTGGATTGGAATTCTTCCCCCGGCGCGACGAGTTATGCGGTCAGCCGTTTTACCGGCAATACGGCGCCGCTGGTCATGGCGAATGGGTTGACGACAACAAATTTCACCGACACGAACGCTGTGCCGGGAACGATTTATTATTACCTCGTCAGCGCTGCGAACGATTGCAGCCAAAGCAGCTATTCGGCTCTGGCTGCTGCCAGCGTCATGGATACATCTCTGCCGCCGTCGTGGAATGGCGGCAGCCTCACGGACAACGACTGGACCGATGCGGCCAACTGGAACGGCGTCGGCATCGTGGCGAGCAATACGCTGATTTTCGACGGCAACACCCGCCTCGACAACACCAACGACACGCCGGCGAATACGCTCTATTCCGCCATCGACTTCAATCCGGGCGCCGACACGTTCGTGTTAAATGGAAATCCTCTGACGCTCGGCGGCTCTATTTCAAACAACTCTTTCGCGCAACAGGTCATCGCGCTGGGCCTGGATTTTCACAATAACATTTCATTTAACGGCACGAGCAACATGCTTTTGATCGCCGGCGGCTTGACCAATACGCTGGCTGGTGGATCAACAGTGTTGACTCTCACGGGAAACGGAATCCTAAAAAATCTATTATTCGGCGGCACAAACACCATTGTCACCAGCGGCTCGGCAAATTGGACATTGCTCGACGGCGGATCGTCAACCGCTGTGCCCTGGGTTTTTTCTCTCAACAGCGGCACATTTAATTTTGGCTCCAGTTCAAGTGCGCCGGTTATGCGAACGACGACACCAAACAACGTGCCATCGGATAACCAGGCCGGCGATGTTTCCGGCGCGACGGGAATTTTTAACCTGGTCGGCGGGATTTTGACGACGGCGTCACGTCTCAACACGGCGACAGCGCTGGATTCAACGGGCATCGTCAACCAGGTTGGCGGCACGTTTAATCTGGGTAGCCAATTTCAAGGCGCCAACGGCGCGAACGCCGGGGAAATGTCCATCGTCAACCTGAGCGGGGGCACTATGAACATTGCCAACGGCAGCGGACCGTTTTACGTCGCGAGCCGCGGCGATGGGATCTTGAACCTGGGCAATTCCGCGTCGCTCAATTGCGGAACACTGGACATAGCGCGCAATGCCGCCGGCAACACCATCAATTGCAGCGGCACGGTGAATTTGGACGGGGGCACCTTGGCCGTGAGCCGCGTTAGCACGGCAACGGCAAATGCGCAAACGGGAACCAGTTTTAACCCGACGGCCACTTTTAATTTCAACGGCGGCATACTGAAAGCGAACAATAGTTCTCCAACTTTCTTCCAGGGCAACACCGTTACGCCGGTCATCCCGATTTCTGCGATCGTCCGGGCCGGCGGGGCGATCATTGACGACAGCGGGTTTAGCATTTCATTTCTGGAACCATTACAGCATGACAACTCGTTGGGCAGCGCGCCGGACGGTGGATTGACCAAGAATGGTCCAGGCACAGTGACCCTCGCTTCGGGCGCAACTTACAACGGCAACACCGTCGTTAACAGCGGTACCCTTGCGTTCGCAAATGATTTCGCGCTGCCTTCCGGCGCGGCCACGATCATGGCGATCAACAAGTCCACGTCACCCTCAAATGCGGTGATCCAGGTGGCAGGCAATTTGACTTACGCCGGCACGCTCATGATCACGAATACCGGCGCCATCCCGTTTTTGGCCGGCGATAGTTTTAAATTGTTCAGCGCGGTAAACTATCTTGGCAACTTCACGAACATTTCGCCGGCTATTCCCGGGATCAATCTGGCCTGGAATACGAACGCTTTGAGCGCCGGTATCTTGAGTATCGTCTCCACCCCGACGCCGCCGCCAAAATTCGGCCGCATGGGAGCGAATGGAAGCGCGCTCATTTTTAGCGGCAGCAACGGTATCTCGGGCTGGCCATATTACGTTTTGAGCTCGACCAACCCAGCCTTGCCACTGACAAACTGGACAATCATTTCCACCAGCGCCTTCGACGCCGGCGGAAATTTCAATTTTACGAATCCGGCCAATCCAACCCTGCCTCAAATGTTCTATTTGCTAAGGCTGCAATAAGCGTTTTATCGAATTTTGATTAACCATGAAATTAAGAAATAGATTTAAATTATTTTTTGTGTCGGCGCTCTGTCTTCTGGCGCCGCCGGTTTTTGCTCAAATCGGGGGAGGGGGCTGGACGCCGCTTTCCGTCATTTTTAAAATCCAGTCGCCGACCAATGCGCCGCAAAGCCAGCGATATTTTTTTACCAACAATCTTTTCCACTGCTTGACGTACAGTAACGACGGCGCGTTTTCCATCGGCAACACGACCTCGCCCCGGACGGAACAGCGGTTCGAGCCGGATTACACGAACGGCGAAATCCAATATCAGGCCACGCTCATGGCGGCCGGGACAGAAAACAGCTATTGTGTTTTTCAAATCCACACCGGCGACGCCCAATCGCCGACGTATGGTTCAACGACCTTCATGGCGTTTTGGTTCACCAATTACGGCGGATCGATCCACGATTATAGCGGCACGACGCTGGCGACAAATCTCGGCAACAAATGGTTTCAACTTAACGTGGACCATAGTTTGGTTACACATGCCATTCGTGTTTGGATAAATCAAAATCTGGTCTGGACGCAGCAGGACAACGGCGCGACCGATTATTATTTCAAGGATGGCGTCTATGAACAAAGCCACAATCCGACTTACGAGATGGATACTTACATCACCAACACGATCAAAATATGGGTCAGTCCGGGAACGGACCTTCCGCCAAAGACTAATTTTGCATTCCAGGCTGTCTCGCTGACATATATAACCAATGGCGCCGTTACCGCGGTGGAGGCTGACAGCAACGAGCCTGGCGGTGAATGGTTGGAGCTGGCAGCCACGGGCGCGAATCAATCCATCCAATATTCAATCCCTGAAATTCCAGCCGGGACTTACGATCTACAGATGCTGTACAAGCCCCATTTCGACAGGGGCGAACTTTCCTTCGCGCTTGACGGAACTATCTTGGGAACGTTGGATCAATACCTGCCGTCCCCGGCCACCCAAACCTATCCGGCGCAGGATTGGGGCAATGTGACATTCTCTACCAACGGCACTCACGCCGTCCAGTTGACGGTGACCGGCAAAAACGCGGCTTCTTCCGGCTACTTGCTTTCCGCCGCTGAATTTGTGTTCTCACTCGTCCAACCGCCGCCACCCGTACTTGATGGCGCGCTGGCCTACGACAATGGGGTGGTGCAATTGGGTGGGTCTGGTTATCCCACATTGCCTTATCGCGTGCAGGTAAGTACGAATCCGGCCTCGACGGATTGGCTGACCATCGGCACTGCTAACGCCGATACCCACGGCGCGCTGAATTTCATAGATACAAATGCCACCGATCAACCGATGGAATTTTACCGCCTCGTGACGCCATAACTCAAGATATTGAATCATGTTCAAACCCGGTCGATGCGAATTTTGGCCCGGCAATTTGCCTCCTCCAACTGCAATAACACTTTTTAACGATGCCTGCATTGAACAAACGTTCAGTGCCCACCTTGTAGGAAACTGTTTAAATTAAAGCTCTGATAATACCAAACGTGCTGTGACTCACGACCCTTCATTGTCCCGACGCAAATGGCTGGGGCTGGTTTCTCTGCCAACGCTGACGGCTTCTATCGGCGCAGGTCTGCTGGCTGAAAACACTTCCGCCGCCGATACGCCTGCCGGCGGCGCGTCTGGCCATGATCTCGGCGCCCGCGTCTATAATATCCGCGATTTCGGCGCGACCGGTGATGGCAAGACACTGGATACTGCGGCCATGCAAGCAGCGATCGATGCCTGCCACAGCGACCAGGGCGGCACGGTGCTGGTGCCATCGGGCGTGTTCGTCATCGGCACGGTTGAGATGAAGAGCAATGTCACGCTCCACATCGCCGCGACGGGAAAATTACTTGGCAGTGCCGACGGAAAACAATATCGCGCCGCCGAAGCGATCCCACTTCATGGCGATTCGACGCTTGGTGACGGCAATGTCGGGCTTATTTTTGCTGTCAACGCAGTGAACATTACCATTGAAGGCCCTGGCGTGATTGACGGTCAGGGAGCACAATTTCGCAGTCCGGTTCGTGGCACCCCGCCGCCGTCAGGCCGGGGCGGCGATGAGCGTCCCTATCATTTATTATTCTATCGCTGCCAAAATCTTCGTATCCGGGACCTGGATTTGGTCGCCAGCGCGTATCATTCCATCCGCATCATCCAGAGCCAATTCGTCTGGGCCAGCGGCTTGCACATTTATAATCGCGTCAACCACAACAACGACGGATTCCACTTCATCAGCAGCCAATACGTCCATGTGACCAACTGCGATGTGCAGTCCCAGGATGATGCCTGCGCGCTTTTCGGCAGTTGCCAATTCGTGACCATCACTAATTCCACCTTCAGCACGCGTTGGTCCGTGTTCCGGTTTGGCGGGGGCACGGCAAGGAATATCACTATTTCCAACTGCGTCATTTACGAAGCCTACGGCTGCCCGATAAAAATGCACTGCGGTCCCGGTTCACTCTTCGAAGATATTTCGTTTTCCAACCTGGTGATGCATAATGTCACCGGCCCGATTTATATCGGCCTTACGCGAAGGCGCGGACAATATGAATTGCCGGATGAACCGCCGGGAATTGTCCGCAACATTTCGTTCAACGGCATTCATGCGACTGTCGTCGAGCCGATTCCATTGCCCAATGTTTCATTTGGCAGCACTTATAATCCCGGGGAAATCCGGTCATGTATCGCGCTTGACGGCGTCGCGGGCACATTGACAAAAATAGCTTTCAACGACGTTCATATCACCTATCCGGGTGGTGGCACGCTGGAACAGGCGGCCGTGCGCGATGTGCCGGAGAGCAATGGTGAATATTTTCAATCCGGCGTGCTGCCCGCTTACGCATTGTTTGCGCGCAATGCCGGTGGCCTGACCCTCCACAATGTTCGGTTTGAAATGGTTGCATCCGATTTGCGCCCCGCCATTGTGTTCGACAATGTGCAGGACATTTCCGCTGTCGGGCTAAACGTGCAAGGCGATGCCAAAGCCGAATCTGTTTTGCGGTTTACTAAAATACAGGATGCCATGTTCACTGCCACCCGATTGCTAACCCCGGCAGCCGTTTTTCTGCAAGTTGAAGGAAAGGACAACAGGGGCATCATCATGGACGGCGGCGATTTCTCGAAAGCCACAACGGCGATAGCGTTCAAGGCTGGCGCGAATGAAAAAGCCGTTCAATTACGCGTCTGAATCATCGTGCCAGCGTGATGCATCGTCCCGCCAACCATAGAACCCGTTGCGTTTTGGCGAGCATTTGTGCTTTATTCTGCCTTCCGCTCGTCAGTGCCGGCCAAACCCGGCCGCCGTCAAACTTTGTTTCCCTGTTCGATGGCAAGACGCTTGGCGATTGGATCCAGGACCCGACCAACTTCACAATCCTTTCCAGGAGCGATTTCACCGATCTACCGTCATTAGCGCAGAAACTCATCAACAAATCCGATCCCGTTTCAACATTTCTCAGCGAGCACCTGGATGGCTCGGCCCGGGCGGCCCTGACCAACTATGTTTCTGGCAACAGTGGTACGAATCGGTTTGACACCGAATTAGCCAGGAGTTTCACTCAGATCATCTCCGGTCCATCGATTTATGACGCACAGCGATTCCACGATGTTTTGTTGCGTCCCGAAATCCGGGAACTGCTCAGCGATGATCCACACGGTCCGGCTTTGATGCGACTCAATCGCTTGCTCCTGGAGGATGCTTATCCTGCGGATTTGGCCAAAAGCCCCGCCACTGCCTGGACTGTCAAGGACGATGCCATCGCCAGCACTGGCGCAGGTCGGGGAACCCTTTACACGGCGGGCGACTATTCCAGATACCGCATTTTATTCACGATGCGCCACAGATCAGGAAAGCCCGACCATCAAGCTTGTGTGCTCATCTTCTGCACACGTCCACCCGGAAGTGGAAAAGGTCTGGACGCCCTCGGCGGCATTCAATTCCAGGTTCCCAATGCCGGTCATTGGGACTACCGGCCCGGGCACAACGACGGCGGCAAAGGTGAGTTCAAAGACTTGTCGCATCCCAAATTCGATCCCCATCAATGGAGCCGCGTTGAGCTTTTGGTGGATGCCGCAAAAGGGACTGCCCGAATGGCTGTCGCCCAGCCGCCCGGCAGCAACGCGGTCGAGGTGCTTGATTTCAACGTGCTCGAAGCAGGCAAGACCGGGCCATTTGCTTTGCAGATGCACAATGCCGGGCTGTTCGATGAGTATAAGGACATTGAGATTGAAACAAATCCGACATCGGATGATTTAACTACAATAAAATAACACTGACAATGAGCTCCCTTCGAAATTTATCAGCAACATTTCTGGTCCTTGCCACAATTTCCGCCGGTTTCAACAGCCGCGCCGGCACGCAAACCAACGCGCTCGCCTCCAGTGAGGCGGCTTTTAATAGTCTTCAGGTAAGCCTGCAGCCTGCAGTCAAAAATGGTGGATTTAGCATGGACGGCTACATGATCTGGTGTTCCTCGGTCATCAAGGTTAATGGCATTTACCAGATGTTTGCCTCACGCTGGCCGGCGCAATACGGCATGGGGGGGTGGACACAATATTCCGAATGCGTGCGCGCGACCGCCACAAATCTTTTCGGGCCGTACCAGTTTCAGGAAGTCGTACTCCAAAAACGACCGGGCAATTGGGACAAGTCTCGCGTCCATAATGTCAAAATTGTTAAAGCCGGCGACGCGTACGTGATCTATTACATCAATACTGCGAACGAAACCGGCTATGCCACGGCCCATTCCATCAACGGCCCGTGGACGCGCATCGACCAGCCCATCATCCGCGCCAGCAACCCGGCGCCGCTCGTCCGCCCGGATTTGAGCGTCTACGTCTTTTGCCGCTTGCGTGACAGCGCCGATGCGAATCGCGGCATCGCCTTTACCGCGCCCTCCTATCAAGGACCTTATACGGTTGTGAAAAACGGGGACAATCTCCTTCCCGGCGGCGGTGAACTCGAGGACCCGACCATCTGGTGGGCAAACAATCAGTATAACCTTCTGGTCAATGATTGGAACAGCCACGCAACGGGTGTTTTCAAGGCGGGCGCGCAATATTATTCCAAAGATGGCATCAATTATCACCTGGTTTCGCGCGAGCCGGTCTTCACCAAAACTGTGGGCTACAATGATGGCACCACCGAAACTTTCCTTCGCCGGGAACGACCGTTTGTTTATGTTAATGAAAAGGGTGAGGCGCTGGCCCTTTTCACGGCGTGTCTGCCGGAAAACGGACCGTCGCGGGTAGTCGTGCAGCCCATTAACCATTATTACCCCAACAATCCGTAAAAGGGGCCACCCATCCAAAATCCCATCGAATGAAAAATCTGAGCGCCCTATTCCAAACAGTTTGGTTCAAATATTTACTCGCCGCGATGCTGCTGACAAACAGCGGCTATGTCTCTGGCGCGGAAAACCAGACCAATGCACCGCCTCCCACCGCGACTATCCCTGACAATTCGGGGGGGATTTCCGATGCGGATATTCGCGCCGTGGTCGAACGCGTGGCGCGACATCAGCTTCTAACGGTCTCCGACGGAGAGTATCCGTCGGTCACGAACCTTGTTCAAGCGGGAGCCGCCCGGCCTCCGGAGGGCATCGCATGGAATTATCCGCAGGGAGTCATGCTCTATGGCATGGAGCGTTCCACTGATGCGACCGGTGATAAAGAGGTGGATCAATTTGTCGTCCAGCACAATTTGGTATGCGCCCGCTATTATAATTGGCTGGCCAGGCTGGAGCAGCAATTCGGTGGCGACGGCAAACGATCTGCCCGCCGCACAAAAATCGGAGGGCTGATCGGATTGGGTAGCCTTGATACATGCGGGGCGATGGGCACGGAGCTGCTCGCCTGCATGATGCGCCATCCTGACGAGGTGACTCCTGGCGAACAGGCCGTGCTGGCGCGCATTGCCGACTGGGTGGTTCACCAGCAAGATCGCCTGCCTGATGGCACACTCTGGCGGTCCAGGGAAATGGGGGGCACGGTGTGGCCGGACGACCTTTATATGGGTGGCGTCTTCCTGATCCATTACGGTCTTTACACTCACAACCAGCAATTCATTGATGACGCGGCGAGCAACATCATTCATCAAGCCGCGCTGGAACAGGACAACGATGGCCTCTGGTTTCATGGTTATTTCATGCAGGATAAAAAGCCCGGCCCGTTCAAGTGGGGCCGCGGCGACGGATGGGTAACAGTAACCATGGTGGAGGCTCTTTCAGCGATGCCGGAAAACGATCCGTTGCGTCCGCAGATCATGGCCATTCTGCGCCAACAGATCGCAGGTTTGGAAAAAGTACAGGCACCCGACGGCATGTGGCGGCAAGTGCTCGACAACCCGCAGGCATGGGAGGAAACCTCTTGCACGGCGATGTTCGCCTATGGCATCGCCCGGGCGGTGAATCGCGGCTGGATCGATGCCTCAAATATGGCCGTCGCCCGCCGGGCCTTTGCCGGCCTCGCCAAAAACGTCACCGCCGACGGCGAAGTCAGGGGCACCTGCCAGGGCACCAACATCGGCACGACACTGGATTTTTACCTCAACCGGGAACGACCACCCAATGATCCGCATGGCCGAGGTCCTCTGATGCTGGCCGGAACGGAAATACTGCTGGGCGGGAAATAGAACAAAGATACAGATGACAACCCGGTGACGGGTTGCGAGATTGTCATCAATTCATTTTGTTGAAGACCACATGATATCCTTTTGGGAACGAAAAACCCTTCTTGTCCCAGTCGTTTACGGCCTGATGGCGATGCCGATCCTGGCCGCCAATCCGTTTACACCGCCTGATTTTCCTTGTCCCGCGTTTCCTGCACGGACTTGGAACGTCAGCCAGTTTGGCGCACCGGGCATGGGATCGACTAACGAAACGCCTGGCATTGACAAGGCCATCGCCGAGTGCAATGCCAATGGTGGCGGCGTGGTTTTCTTTCCGCCCGGTAAATATCTGGCAGCATCCATTCATCTAAAGAGCAACGTGGAATTGCTGCTTGCCCCCGGCGCGGACATCGTCGGTACGCCGGGCGGGTTTGAATGGCCCGAGACAAATCGCTATAGCCGCTTTCAAGATTCCGGACACAGCCATTTTCACGATTCGCTGATGTGGGGCGAGAATATCACGAACTTTGCCATCGTTGGCGGCCAAATCGACGGCGGCTCCATTGTTCATGGTGAGCCTAAGCCGGGCAACGGTGACAAACTCATCACCGTGGTTTCTGGAAAAGACTTGTTGTTCCGCAACATTACCCACGATAAAGGCGGACATTTTGTCTATCTGCTGAATGACTGCGAAAACATCACGTTCGATGGCGTGGTCATCAAGGAATCACGCGATGCTGTGGATATGATGGGTTGTCGCAATGTGCAGATCCATGATTGTCGTTTCACCGGCTGCAGCGATGATACGATCGGGGTGAAGAGCGATTATGCACTCGGGCGGAAGATCAACAGCGAAAGTATTTACGTCTGGGATTCCTATTTTGAATCCGGCTGTAATGGCCTGCAATTCGGATCGGAAACTGCGGGCGACTTCCACAACGTCAATTTCTGGAACATCCGGATTGGCCGGGCCATGAAGGCGGGCATCGGCATCACGTCCGATGACGGCGGCGTCATTGACGATGTGAATTACAGCAACATTGTTATTCGCGGCGCGGCCAGCCCGATTTTTATGCTCATCACCGATCGGCTTCGCAGCGGCGATCCGCATAAGAAAACTGGTGCTATTGAGAACGTCACTATTGATGACGTGACCGTCACCGATTGTGAGCCGGGCCGGCAGGGGCCAATCTATCCCTGTACCATTTCCGGGCGCCCCGAATCGTCCCTGCACAATATCACCTTGGAAAACATCAAAATTGATTATCCCGGGCCGGGGCTGGGCCAGAAAATGGGCGTTGTTCCCCCGTATCCGACCGATTATTCACCCCGCAGCATGGGGCCGCGTCCGGCTGCGGGACTTTATCTCCGCCACGCCGACGGCCTGACGCTGAAGAATATCACGTTCACCTTCGACCAACCGGTCCAATGCCCCCCCATCATGGCCGATGACGTGGATGGGCTGACCCTCGACAACTTTGCCTCGCCGAAATCTTCGGACGGTGTGGTGATCCAATTCGAGAACGTCAAGAATCTGACTGTGCGAAACTCACCCGGCCTGAAAGATCAAGAGTCAACGGCGATGACTAAGGGGAGTGAGTGAGTACTTTTTCTAAATTTTTCTAATGTCCGGTTCCCGGTCAATGCTGGTTAACCGGCAGAGGTTCAATCGTCACTTTCCGCAAGTCAAACGGGCCACCCTCGCTTTGGATGCCTATATAACCGGACGATAAATTGCAGCCGGTGATTTTATTCATGGACTTGCCGTTAACGATGATTTCAACAGTATTTTCCCTGACGACGCATTGATACGTGGTCCATTGGCCCAAGGGGCTTTCATTGGAGGTCTGAGGCATTTTGATGCCGGTCTTGCCCATGTTGAATGCTTCATTAACAGTCACGCCACCGTGCAGCCAAAAATCGCCCATATGATCGTGCATGCCCTGGCACTCGAGGCACGTTCCCCAGATGTCTTTGGGATTGGCATGTGGATCCCGGTTTTGCAAAAAGACGCACACCCCCGTATTGACCGGTTTCGGAGTTGTGACGGGAAAACGCCATTCGACCGTGACTACATAATTACTATAACTGCCCAAAGTGCGCATGTAACCAGTTGGCGTTCCAGTGCAATGTACTATTCCATCGCTGATGCTCCAGGTGTTCATGGGATCGGCATTGGTGCGCATATAAAATGTCCAACCCATGAAATCTTTGCCGTTGAAAAGCTCCGTGCTTTTGGCAACAACTTCGGGTTTTACGTTTTGGCATCCGAAAAATAGCAGTGTAAGGAACGACAGGACACTGCAGGCAATGGTGGTTTTCATCGTGGTCTACAATAAAAAAGCATAGCGTGGAAACAGACCGCCAGCAAGTCAAGCTACCAAAAGCCAAGAGCATTCTTCTGCAGGCTTAAATTACAACGAATTTTTTCCCGCAGCCTTGGCCTTTGCCCACCTTGCCTTTGCAGATGCCGCAATTTTCTTTTTTGCTGCCGCACTCATTTTCCGACGAGTACCTTTTACTGGAATTTTTTCAACGGGAGTCGAAGCCGATGAACCCAAGACATGGGACAATTCCACTTCAAGTTCGCCGATTTTGTCCCGGAGATTAGCAGCCTTGCGCAATTGCTTGGATAAAAGATTTTCAAATGTCATATCGTAAAATTCTCCCCAAAACCATGGTTTGGGACAAGGACAGCTCCGAAAAGAGGAAAATATTTCCGGGGTAATTCTTCCTGCACTTTTCCTGCACTCGCGCGCAAGTGCTTGATAATGAATGGAGCGGGTGAAGGGAATCGAACCCTCATCTCAGGCTTGGGAAGCCCGCATTCTACCACTGAACCACACCCGCGTCCGACACACCGGTTGGCGCGCAGCCATAACTTTCAAATTTCAGCTCCCCAGTGTCAAGCACAACTCACGGGCAGCCCGGTTGAGATTTGATTTCACCTGAAAAACGCTGGCTTTGGCGGCGGGCCATCCAATCGCAAATATCCGCCAGATTCGCCACCGGCTCCTTTGTGTATGGCAACAGGGGAAGATATGGCGCGGGGCCGAATTCAGGCGTGAGTGTTGATGCGATGAAACCGCGCTGTCCTTGGGATTTCCAGATCTGGTCCCACCAGCTTTCGTGGGCGGCAAGGTGTTGCGCCCATTCAGGCGCGCGCGGATCCGAGACTTGCGGGCCTTCTTCAAAACCGACCCGGGCATGGATATGATGACAATGTTGAGCGGTCAATTGGATGATTTCCCCGCAGTCAGGCAGCAGTCGCTCGGCTACACAAACCCAGTGGCTAAAATCACAGGTGAGCTTGAGCGTTGGATAACGGTCGAGAATCGGGCGCGTCGTCCACGGGTTACCAAAATAACGCAGCCGATGAGTTTCATGGGCGATCGGTACGCCGATCTTTTGTTCCAGTTCCAACCCAGCACCGTAAAAATCTTCAGCTTCCGCCAAACTCCAGCTATCGGAACCGCTGTGGGCATTGAAAAACAGAGGGTGATGATCCAGGCATTCCTCAGCCTGCTCCTTCAATGAATCCAGATGCTCGCGCACGGTCCCGCCGGGGACAAAGTCGCGGCTATAAATTTGTGGCACCCATTGAAAGCCGCTCTCTTTAAGGAAACGCAGAAATTCCGCGCGGTCGTGGACATAGCGGATGGAGACTTCCAACGCCTCGTAGCCGACTTCCCGCCAATGTTGCAGGTAATGGTTGTAACCTTGTGTGCCGTCCACGCCCCACAGGTGCCGGACAAGTTTTAGCTTCATGTGATTTGAAATCAATTTGGATGGTTGCGTAGTGGTTAGTCGCCTGGCTCAAAATCAGAATTCATCGAAGGCAACCTGGTTTTTTGGCACATTGAGCTCCTCGAGCATTTTAATGGTGGCCTGCACCATCACTGGCGGGCCGCACAGGTAGTATTCAACGCTCGCGGGAGCGGTGTGGATTTTTAGATATTTTTCCAACAGCACCTCATGAATCAGGCCGGTGTTTCCCTCCCAGCAGTCATCGGGCTGCGGCTCGGAAAGCGCCAGATGAAAGTTGAAATTGGAAAATTGGCGCGCGAGGTTTTCAAAATAATCCTGGTAAAAGATTTCCTGCCGCGAACGGGCGCCATACCAGAAACTGACGCGCCGCCCGGTTTTAAGCGTTTCAAACAGATGCGATACATGCGAGCGCAAGGGGGCCATGCCCGAGCCGCCGCCCAGATAAACCATCTCTGCGTCGCCGGGCTTGATATGAAAGGTCCCGAACGGCCCGATGGCGGTGATCGTATCGCCAGGTTTGAGCCGGTGGATATACGCCGAACCGGCCCCGGCCAGGCAATCCTGCCCGCGCGGAGGGGTGGCGATGCGGACATTGAAACGCAAGCGTTTGTCGATGGCCGGATTCGTGGCGAGCGAAAAATTACGGCGCATGGGCGCGGCGTTTTCCGAACGAAAATCGAAGACATGCTGGGCTTCCCAGCACCCGGCAAACGGCGGTTTCACCGCGATCTCCTTGAAAGAGATCTCCCCATAGGCCGGGATATCGAACTGTAAATAATCGCCGGGTTGGTAGGCGGGAATCGGCGAGCCGGGTTCCGGTTCCAACACGAGTTCCTTGATGAACGTGGCGACGTTCTCATTACTGACAACCCGGAACTTATAGGTGGTGGACGATTGCTTGAGGCCGCAACCGCCGGCTGAATTCAAGTCCAGGAATATTTTCCCGTCATGTTCGCGCGCCTGGTATGTCTTCAAGGCGACACAAACCGGCTGGCGTTGCGGCGAACCGTCCGTGATGTCGAACCGTCCATTGTGTTTTGGACATTCGATGAGTTTGCCTTTCACCAACCCGTCGGCCAGGTGGGTATTGCCGTGTGTGCAGATGCCGTCCGTCGCATAAAGGGCTCCGTCCGCCGTACGATAGATGGCGTACGTTTTGTTCTCGTGATCAAAGCGGATGACATCCTCTGTTTTCAGGAACGTGCTGACACAGATTTCGATCCAGCCGTTTCGCGGCTGGCCTTTGGCCGTGAAAATATGGGAGGTCGGCGGCGCGTCATTGCGCAGGGTCGGCGTGGGCAGTTTGCGTTTGACGCAGTAACCGGGATCTTTGACCTGGCGCAGGACGGCGGGAATGATTTCCCGCCACGCGTTCCAAATGCTGGGGTAAGGAGCGGGCATATCCGGCTTCACGGTCTCATGCAGCCTGGGCAGATTATGATAGGGGACCAGCGGGAACATGTGATGCTCCACATGGTAATTCATGTTCCAATAAAGATAGCGGTGGATGAGGCTCATCTTCACTGTCCGGCAATTGAGGCGATGATCGAGGACGTTTTCCGCCAGGCCGGCGTGTTGGGTGTAACCGTAAATGGGCATCAACCACGAACCGTAGAGCGTCGGCAGACCGATGAACATGAGCGGCAGCAGGCTGCGCTCGTAAATCGCAAGGCCAATCACGCCGCCATAGATCAGGAGATAGATGCGGGCGCGGAGGAAGACCTTTTCATATTCAGATTCCGGGATGAAAGTTTTTTCCTCAGGACTTAGCCGCCCGGTCGAATGCAGAAAGACTTGCTGGAAATATTTCGGGATGACTTTGATGGCGAAGAAACTCAGGATAAACCCGGTCAGGTCGGGCGGACGCGGCACGGCGATCTCGGGGTCGCGGCCGACGATGATTGTATCGCTGTGATGGCGCGTGTGGCTCCAGCGCCAGACGTTGGATTCGCGCATGACCATGAACGAGGCGATCTCGTACAGGGCATTGTTCAGCCAATCGGTTTTGAAAGCGGTGCCATGGCCGGCTTCATGCCAGCGTGAATCGGAGGTGGAGGCGTAAAGCACCCCATAAATCATGAACGGCACGACTGCCCACCAGCTCCCCATTTCCCACAATTTGTAGCCCGCCCAACCCGAACCCAGGATCAGCGCGAACCAAAGGACGGTATCGCGGATGGCCGGCCAATCGCGTCGCTGGAGCAGTTCGTGCATTTTGTCCCGGGTGACGGGCGAGGTATACCACGTCGCCTCGGCCAGGCCTTTTTCAATGGCCAGGGCAGTATCTTTGCCGACCAGGCTGTAATCACTCAATTTGATTTCGGACATGGATGGTGTACCGCATCAATCAAGCATGCCCGGATTGTCTGTCAAGTTTGGAAGCCGGACGAAGGGCGTCACTGGCGCAAAACGCAAATAAAAAGGCGGAAAGTGTAAGGCGCATTTTCTCTTCCTTGAAGCTCAGTGCGTCGCGGCCAGGTCGGCGACATGATTGCCATAGGTCAACATCAGCACCGCGGCCAGCAACACGGAAAAGGCAAAACCCACGGCGATTTTTGTCATCGGGCGGGAACCGCGCCATTCGCGCAAGACCACACCGACCACGATGCTGAACAGGATGAGCATGATCATATGGATGGCCCAACTCGTGAACTGATAAGCGCCCATCCGCACATGGCCGAGGTTGTAAAAGAAAAATTGTCCGTACCACAGGCAACCGGTCAGCACCGCCATCGCCCAGTTGACCGGCAAATTTACCTTCTCCGCCCCGGCAGGCAGTTCAACGATCTCACCCAGCGTCTTGTGCTTTCGGTGTAGCCATAGGCAATACACCAGGGTGGAGAGAAAGGCGCCGCTATTTGAGAAAATATAAACCACATTGCCGCGATACACGCCGGCGCCATGCGCGGAGGCGACGTCGGCGATGGGATCACCCGCATCCAATGCGAATCCGTAGACCGCCGACAACACACCGGCCAGCAGCGAGAGCAGTAACCCTTTCACCAGCGAGAATCCGGCCAGGCTCGCGCTCGCGCTCAAATCGCGTTCTTTCATGCGCCCTGCCGCGCCGGTGAACGCGATGCCGATGATACCGATGCCGATGCCGGCGATGATCCAGTCCGCGCCCGGCTTGCTTAGGGTGGCGCCGAGCGTGTTATGGACCAATGGCGGAATCAATGTTCCCAGCACTGTCGAGAGCCCGATGGCGATGGCGTACGTCAGGGAAAAGCCGATGTACCGGATGGAGATGCCAAACGCCGTGCCGCCGATGCCGTAAAACGCGCCGAGCACGAATGATTTAAGCATCGCGCCGTGCGGCGCTTCATGCAGGACCGCCCCGAGTTGGGGGATGGTCAGCCAGGCGCCGATGATCGGCAGCAAAAACCAGCAGCACGCCGCCTGCACCAGCCAGTAGCTTTGCCACGACCAGCCTTTGACGCGTCGCTGCGGCGTATAACAAAGCGCTGCAAAAGCCGCGCCGACGGCATGGAGGGCCGTGCCGAGAATTGGATTGGCAGGAATCATGGTTGTTTGGTTTTACTCCTGTCCACAGACATGGTTCAGCCTTGCTGCATCATGGTCTGGAGACGTGCGGAAGATAAACAAGTGCGATTGAAATGCCAAACGGTTTCAATCGCACAACGAAAATGAATTCAAACTTGTGTCAATACCCGGGACGGACCCGTCATGATCAAACAGAAAAGATATTAAATGGGCGCTGACTTTTAAGCCACGCGCACTTTGCGCAGGGCGCGAAAGGCGCCGATGCCAAGGGGCAAAATCATGAGCGCACCAGCCAGAATGGTTGATGCTTCCGGTACAGCCACCTGCACCAATTCAGGTTGCGCGGGCGTTGAGCCTGAAGACATATTCAGCGCATAAATTCCAAATGCCCCGTTGGCTTCATTTTCGTCATTGCTGACATTCGCTGCCGATGCCGCGTTCGCCGCGTCAGTCAGGAATTGGTTAACATCGGCCGTATTTAACGGCGCGCCATAAGTTATGCCTGATAAAGACTGTCCTTGTAATTCCCAAATGGCCACCTGGAGCGCATCGTTGATAGTTTGATCAATTGTTCCGGTGGCGACAGTTGTTGAGCTGGTGCCGCCAACCCCAAGTGCGCCGGCCAGGAATTGGCTATAGAGGTAAGCCGTACCCCAGGTAACGTAGCCGGGAGAGCCGACACTGGCGGGCAGGACCGTGTTGCTGATCTGATAGCTATACGTAGAACCAGGGCTGTAATCCACTTGACTGCCGATGCAGAATGTCTGGAAAGAGGTGCTGCCAGGGGTCACTCCTGCCGATGTGGCAATCTGGACCAGATAGGGGCCGGCTTGATCCGGGGCGTAATTTGGCGCGGTGATCTTGAGCGATCCGGTTCCAATAATCTGGGCGAATACACTTGGGGTGATGAAAAGCGACGCTCCCATCAAGGCACAACAAATTTTTAATTTCATGAGTTTCATATCTTAAGTACCCAAAGATACAACAGAGCAGGACTTATCGCTACCCACATATGGGACATGCTGGCGCATGTTTGGGACATGGGTTTCAGGGCTGTTTGGGACTAATATTGGAGCGGGGGAGGGGGATCGAACCCGCTATTGGATTCCAGGTTTCCATCCCACGTCACGGCTGGCTCAGTTGGGTGATGGCCTGGCGCAATTTTTGTTCGATCAATACCCGCCGCGCCGGCGCTTCAATTTTTCCACCGTCGATCTCGCGCACATAGAAATTGTCGATCGCCGCGCCGCGTTCGGTGACGATGCGCGCCCCGGAAATATCCACGTCCAGTTCGGCGTAGGTCCTCGAGATCGCAAACAGCAAACCCAGTTGGTCTTCGGTTTCAATTTCGATGACCGTGCGCGTATCGGAGATCTCGTTGTCGAAGCGGATTTGCGTGGGCATGCGTTCGCCGGCATAGGGCGAATAACGCGGCTGCGCGGCGATCTGTTTTTTGATCAGGGCGGCCAGGTTGATATTTCCGGCGGTCAGGACCTTTTCCAACGATTCCTCGAAAGTCTCGTGTTGCTCGCGCGTGGCCAGATTTCCCGTGCGGCCGTCGGTGACAAAAAATTCATCCAGCGCAATGCCGTCGCTGCGCGTAAAGATCTGGGCGCCCAGGATGTTGAGGCCCGAGGCGCTCAATGAGCCGGCGATCTTGCTGAACAGGCCGGCGCGGTCCCAGGTGCAGATTTTCACCAGGGTATAACCGCGGTCAGGCTCATCCAGCCACGCGACGATGGGCGAAAGCGCGTTATCTTTCTCATAGACCAACTGGTGCATGAAGCGATGCGCCAGCTCCAGATCGCCGAGGATCTCATCGGGCGTGTGGATCTCGAAATAACGCAACGGCAGGTTCTTGAAATGGACGGCGATCTCCTCTTCGCTGAGCCGGTCCGAGGCATTGCTTCGGACTTCTTTGCCCAGCGATTCGTGCAATTTCTCGGAAGCGCGGACAAATTCCGTGCCGCCGGTCAACCTGGGCAGTGAGCGGGAATACAACTGGCGGAGCAACGAATCTTTGAAGCCGTTCCACAGTTTATCGCTGGTGCCCTGGGAATCGGCGAAGGTCAGCAGGGTGAGCAGGTTTAAGTGCTCCGGCGTCTCGATCTGGCGCGCAAAATTTTTGATGACAGTGGGGTCGTCCAGGTCGCGCCGCTGTGAAACGGTGGCCATGAGCAGATGGTTTTCGATGAGCAACTTCAACGAATGTGTCGCCACGGGATTAAGTTGCAGGCGTTTGGCGGCGCGCAGGGCCATATCGGCGCTGACTTCCGCATGGTGCGCTTTTTTGTGGTGTTCGGCTTTGCCCACGTCATGCAACAGCAGGGCGAGATACAGGATTTCCGGTCGCTCCAGGCTCTGGAACAAGGGGGCGTAGTTTTCGTACGGCGGCTCCTTGGATTCCCAGATCTTGTCCAGTTGTTCGAGACAGACGAGGGTATGCTCATCGGCGGCGTATTGATGATAAAATTCGTGCTGCACCAGGCAGGTGAGTTTCCCGAATTCGGGAATGTATTTGCCCAGCAGGTTGACCTCGTGCATGGCGCGCAATACCCAGGAGACTTCACCCCGGCATTCGAGGATGGTCAGGAAAGTTTCCCGCACGTGCTCGTCATTCAGGAATTCACGGTCCACCAGCGAGATCTGGTTGCGGATCATCTGCGCCAGGTCCGGATGCAAGGTCAGGCGGCGTTGTTGCGCGTGGAGAAAAACGCGCATCAGCCGCCGGGGCGAATCGCGGAAGATGCGGTTGGACGCGGCATGGATCTCGCCATCGATGAACTTGAGGCCATCCACCGTTTCCGGCTCGCGTTCCCGGAGGGGGATATACCGCCGGATCGAGAGCAGGCTCCGGGGACGCGGCTTGGAGAGGGCCATGCGCTGCTCCAGGGTACGCGTGATCAGAAAGATATTGCGCATGTGCGTATACAGGTCGCGCATGAAACCTTCGATGCGTTTGCTGGGCGACCGCTCAGTGTAGCCGAGATTATGCGCCACGGCGGGCTGCAGGTTTTTGCCGAGCACGTCGAGCGGGCGGTTGACGTGGTAATGCAATTCAGTGCGGGTGCGCAGGAGGAAATCGTAGGCGGCGGCAAGTTGTTTGTTTTCGGCATCGGACACAAATTCCTGCTTTTGTAATTCCTCAAGCGAATGGGTGCGATACTTGAAGAACGCCATCCAAAGAAGATTTTGAAAATCCCGCAGGCCGCCGCAGCCGTTCTTGATGTTGGGCTCCTGCATCGTCGGCGAATTGCCATATTTGGTGCGGCGGGTTTCCTGGTCTTCCAGCCGCGCGGCGATATATTTGTCCTCGAAGCCGGAAACGCACTTGGCCACCAGCGTTTTTTGAAACTTCTTGAACAGGGCCTCATCGCCGATGAGCAGCCGCGACTCGATGAGCGAGGTTTTGGATTGCATGTCCGAATTGGCCACACTCACGCAATCATCGATGCTGCGGACGGCATGGCCCACTTTCAAGCCGACATCCCACAGCGGATACAACACCCCGTCGATCAATTTGGACAGGTGGGGCAGGGGACGGTTGGCGGCGATCTGGCCGTCGTGCAAAAACATGAAGTCGATATCGCTGAAAGGATTCAGTTCAGCGCGGCCGTAACCGCCGATGGCCACGAGCGAAAGCGCGGGAAATTCCGCCTGCGCCTGCGGGGACAGGCTGTCGCGCGCCGCGTCCCACAGGTGTCGCAAGAGGACGTCCAGGATAGTCGCCCGCGCCCGGCAGACTTTGCAGCCGCCCGCGCCGGCGCGGTGCTGCATCTTCAGCCGGTGCGTCTCGATCTTGAGAAAGGCTTTATATGCCTCGAGTCTGTCCGCGGCGGTACTCTCCGGCGGCAAATTCAATCGGGCGGCGGCGGTCGTTATTTTATCGCTCAAATCCTGCACCGGCAGATAATCAAGGTTCAACTTTCAACTTTCAAGTTTTCACCGCTGAAAAATGAGAATCAACCGCCGGCGGGTCCAAACTCAGGTAAGACTTTTTCGCCTTCCCGGTGTTTGTTACACTCGTAGCGCATGTCAATTCAACCGGACCCGGATGCGGCCCTGATGCTGCGCGTCAAGCGCGGCGACCGCGCGGCGTTTACCGAACTGGTTGAGAAATACAAGCAGCCGGTCATGAACTTCGTTTACCGCTCCTTGCGGGATGAGGCCGAATGCGAGGATTTGGCCCAAAACGTCTTCCTCCAGGTCTATAAATCCCGGGCGCGCTACCAGCGCACCGCGAAATTTTCCACCTGGCTCTTCACCATCGCGCGGAACCTGTGCCTCAATGAATTGCGCCGCCGCTCGCGGCATCCCGCCGATTCCCTCGAGGAAGCCTACGCAGAGAATGAAGACCAGCCGCGCCAGCAGTTCGAAGATAAATCGCAAGCCGGCCCCCCGGAAAAATTGTTGCACGGCGAACTTGAAAAAAAGATCGAGGAAGCCCTGGCGGATTTGCCCGAGAACCAGCGCAGCGCCATTTTGCTGTGCCGCCAGGATGAACTGAGCTACGAGGAGATCGCCGAGATCCTGGATTGCTCGCTCTCCGCCACGAAATCACTCATCCATCGCGGGCGGGAAACTCTCAAGGAAAAATTGAAGCCGTACCTCAAAACCGGCGATTGGGACTGAGTTATCCCAGGGCAGAGGGTGTCGACTTTTCCTCCGTGCCCCGTATCTCCCTCTTACTGGCTCTTTTCTTGTTGTTTCACCAGGTCGTTGTATTTAGCGACGACGTCGTTCCGGTCTTTCACTTCGGCATTATATTTTTGGGCCAGGTCATCGCGTTGGGTGAGCAGGTTGGTGATCGCCTCATTCTGTTGTTTAATCCCTGCGTAGGTTTCCTTTAATTTGGCCGTCATCGTCTTCACGGCGGACTGGTACTGGGTCACTTCATTGGTAAGGTTTTCGCTGTCGAACAGCAATTGGACAATCTGCGCCCTTTGGGAAGTGACCAATTGCTCGTTCGTGGTGGCGGCGGACTTGATTTCGGTGATGCGCGAATCCATTTGGGCGACCTGGGCATTCAATGTGGCGAGGGAGTTGGTATCGTTTTGGATTGAGGCGTCCCGGTCAAAAACCATCTGGTTCAGGGTCTCAATTTCAGTGCGCTGGACGGTTTGCGCATGCCATTGGTAAACGCAGAGACCGCAGAGGGCCAGGGCCAGGACGATAAAGAGATTTTGTTGGAAATTTTTCATGGGGTGGAATCGGGAGCGGCTTTGACCGCGATGGCGATGTTTTGGACACCGGCGCTTTTCACGAAATCGAGCACATACATCACGGAGCCATGCGTGGCATCATTGGCGCCGGTGAGGTAAACCGGCAGGTTGGTGTTCAGGCAGTAACGGTTGGTCAGCAAAGTATAGAGCGCGGGAAAGGAAATGCGCGTGTCATCCACGGAGACCTGGCCGTCTTTATCCACGGCGAGGTTGACGATGTCCGGCTTTTTGGTCGAGGTGGCCAGGGTCGCCGTTGGCAGATTGGCATTGAGCGTGCGCACGCTCTGCATCTGCAAGGCGATCATCATGAATGACGCCAATAGGAAGAACATGATGTCGATCAGCGGGATGATCACCAGCCGCGATTGTTTTTCCGCGATGGGGGTGCGAATTTTCATGGCGTGGAATTTTTATCGTCGGTCATGAAGGCGACGCTCTGGATGCCCGCGGCGCGGACGGTTTGATAAACCTTCACCATGTTCCCATGCAATGTGTCGCGGTCGCCACTGATATAAACCGGCAGGTTGGTATCCAGGACCAGCCGATTGCTCAAAATGAGACCCAGGTCTGCCAAAGAAATCTCCTTTTTCTCCAGCCAGACCGCGCCGGATTTGTCCACGGCGAGGTTGACCATGTTGGGCTTGTAATCCTGTTGCGATTGCGATGCGGACGGCAAATGGACTTTGATATTGGCGGTGCGGCTCATCTGCAGGCTGATCATCATGAATGACGCCAACAGGAAGAACATGATGTCGATCAACGGAATGATGACAATCCGTGAGCGGCGCCTGGGAATGGGTGAAGAAATTTTCACGGATCAATGGCTCGCGGCCTGGCCCGGCGGAGTGTGTTTATGCAAATGGACGGGATCACCCGTTTTGCCTTCGCCACCGACGAGAACCTCCACATTCGTTGCCGCCGTTTCCAGGTCGAATTGCAATTGCGCGACCCGGGCGGTGAAATAGTTAAAGGGGACCAGTGAAAAAATGGCGATGGCCAGGCCGCAAGCAGTAGCGATCAACGCTTCGCCGATGCCGCCGGTGACCCCGGTCACCGAGAGTTCCGCACTGCCGATATGCAGGAACGCGCGCATCAGGCCGGTGACCGTGCCGAGCAATCCCAACAGGGGTGCTAAAGTGACGAGCGTGTCCATCACCGTGAGGTAACGCCCGGCCTGCTTCAGCTCAATCCCGGCGGAAAGTTGCAAAGCGCCAGGCAATGAACCGTGCGCATGGCCCACATGCCCGAGGCCATGGCGGATACAGCGGATCAATGGGTCTTCCGAATCGGCGGCGATTTTTTTGGCGGTGACGACGTCGGAATTTTCGAGGGCGGCGAAAATCTGCTCCAGTTTCTGCGGGTCGCGCTTCCGGCTTTCACGCCACCACCAGAAAGCGCGTTCGCCGACGACGGCGACCGCCACAAGGGCGCAGAGGAGGATTGGCCACATGACAGGGCCGCCCTGGCTGAAGAATTCGAAGATAATATTTGCGATCATAGATTTTAATTTGGTTGGAGTTGCAATTGATAAGCGATGGTGGTTTGGAAAAGCCGCGCGCCGGTATCAACCGGCAGATGCCAATGATTTTTGATGAAGGCAACCGTCGATTGGTCGAGAACAGGAGATCCGGAGGATTCCTTGATGGTGATCGAGACGACATTTCCCGCCGCATCCCCGCGCAGCAAAAGAGTGACCGTCCCCTGGATGCCATGTTCGATGGCCGATTGCGGATAGGGTGGATATGGCCGCTCTCCGCCGGTGCCCGTGTTGTTGATCGAACCGATTTGCGACTGCGTCTCCAGTGGATTCAGCGGTGGTGCGGAAGCGAGGACGGCAGGCGCGACGAGCGTGCCGATGGTCGGCACTGAAAACCGGATATCCGGTGCGTTGGGAATGGTAATGATTACGCGCGGCTGGTTGTTTTCCTGCGGCGGTACTGTTTTTTGAACGGTCGACTGCGGCGGCAAAATGGTCGGGACCAGGACGACCGGGATGATTTGATGAATTGGCGGAACGGGCTTGATGGAAATGATGCCTTGCCGCGCCCCAACGACTCCGATGATAAGAAAAAGGAGGCAAATCGAATTGACCCACGCGAGCTTTTGGCCTGGCTCTCGTCGCGCCGCCGTCATCGAAAATCGCGCCAGATCGCTCTTCAATTCGTAGGATGTACGATTGGCCTCCATGTTTTTTTCAAAAGATCAAACTCAGCGAACCAAAGAATCCCAGGCGTTCGCCATATTGAGCAGCATTCACCCCTACGCCCGAGCCGCTGCGGAGTTGATAAATGTTATCGGTGAGGTTTACGACGTCGAACCGCGCTTTCAATGCAGTATTGTGCGTGAGCTTGATGTCTTGTTCAGCGCCGACGCTCACCGAGAAATAGGACGGCACGCTGGCGCCATTGGGAATGGTGTTACCCGAGCTATCTGTGCCGTCCTGCCGAAGGCCGCTGCCGTAGATGGCATCGGTATCCAGCCGGGTGCTGAAACGATCCGATTCCTTCCAGCTATAGGCCGCGCCGAAGGATCCGGTCACGCGCTGGTCATGGTCCAGGAAGATATAATGGCTGTTAACATAGGCCGCGGTGGCGGCGTCGCCCCAGAGGAATTGCGCCGTGGCAGCGCCTTTACCCATCGCCTGTCCCCAGGCCACATTGGCGTAAGTGGAAAAACCGCCGTGGGTATAACTGGAGGTGAATTCCACGCCATAAACCTTTCCTTCGGAATAATTGAATGATGACAGGATGAGCGATTGCCCAAAGAAGCCGTCGTCCAATTGGTTTTTAGCCTTCTTATAATAACCATCGACGCCCACCGTTAATCCCGGCAGGAGTTTCTGGCTGAGGCCGGCGTCGAAGTAGTCGGCGCGCTCGGCTTTCACCGCCGAATCCACCTGGTAATCCTGATTTGCCGACGTGTTGTCAAATGCGCCCAGGCTTCCGGCAGGCACGGTTTCCTGCGGCGGTGGTGTGAAGTAACGCGAATAGCCCACATGCAACGTCGTCGAATCCGCCGGCTGATAGATCAAGTTTATGCGCGGGCTTAATTGGTTCTCATGGTCGGTGGTTGATGAGAAAACGTCGAAGCGCACACCGTAATTGAGCGTGAGCTTCGGGATGAGTTTCCATTCGTCCTGCAGATACGCGCCGTAAAACAGGGCATGCGTCGTGTCATCCTGAACGATGGTTTCAGGCGCTTCTCCATTCACGGTTTCATTGCCGGATCCATCCGTGGCAAATACCCCGGTGCTCGTATCGGCACCCACAATTTCCTCCACCGCCGTGATCCCGCCGCGGATCGTATGCTTCTCGCCCGCGTCATAACTGGCATCGGCCTGGATGCCGCCTGAATAAAGGACGCGTTTTTCGTCAGGGGCGACTCCGTTATTGAAGTTCAACGTGGCATCGGGATTGTCCGGCGTATAATGAACGCCGCTTTCCCGGCCAAACCCGGAAACTTGAAGGTTCAAATTCCCGGCGGATTTTTGATACGCCGCGACGCCGTAATAGTTCTGCTCGAGTTGATTATCGTTCAAGTCATTCGGACTGCTTGAATTCGGCGCCGTCGTCCAGGGATTGGCATCGGGCTGGGTCGTGATCGGCTGGGCGGGATCGACAGGAATCTGAAATTCCGCATAATCCAAACTGCCCATCACGGTGATGCGGCTGGTGTCGCTCAAGATTCGCGAGCCATACAGGAACGTCCGGTATTGGTCCGTGTCGTCATGAACGGCGTTATGGCTGGCGGTGGGGTTTTCGATGCCCAACGCGTTATGGTCGTAACTGCCATCCATAAAATAATTCCATTTTCCCTGTGCGCCGCCGTATTCGAAGCTCGGCTCGAGGGTGTCGTAACTGCCGCCATAAACTTCACCCTCCCCGCCGTTTTCAAATGCGCCGCTCCGGGTTTGGATGTCCACGATGCCCGCCGTGCGATATCCATACTCCGCCGGCAACGAGCCGGTGATGACTTGCACGGAATCGACAAATCGCGGGTCCAGTTCCTGCCCAAACCCGGTGATCCCCTCCGGCAGGATCACATCATCGATGCGATATTGCAGATTCGCATGTTCGCCACGCAGGTGGACCTGTCCCAATACGTCCTCCGCGAAGCCCGGCGCCTGCAAGAGCACCTGGTTGAACGGCGTATCGGCGCCCTGCGGCAACGAGGCGATCTGCTTTTGGCTCATCGTATAGACCGTGGCGCCCAGGCCCGGCACGATCTGGCTGCGCGCCTGGTTCAACTGCCCAACAACGGTGATATTGCCCAGGCTGGCAACATTCGTTGAAGTTTCGGCGATCGAATTCGTTGCGGCATTGGTTTGCGCCAGGACCGTGCCCCCGCAGGACAAGGCGACGAACGAAATGACCGGCCAATACCGACTGCTTTTCCTATCCTCAAATTTTTTCATGATTTCAAAAAAGGTTGATTCACATTCCCGCGACTTTAAAAAATCGCGTTTGCGCACACCGGTGGCGGCGCGGAAATTTCAGCAAATGGATCGATTCCAGGCGCAGCAATTCGCCTGGACCAACGGAATCAGGAAACCGTGCAGCCGACAGGAGGAGCGCGTCCGGGAGGAAGGTTTTTGTCGATGACGACCAGCGGGAAGATTTCTATGCGCGGTGCGATCTCAATCCCATGAACGGGCAGGACCGGGGGAAGGTCGCAGGTCCCCGTATCCACGTGGCCGAGGGCGATGGCCACGACAACGCAATCGTCATCATCGGGAATGGAACCGCCGTGCAGCCAGGCATGAAAGGGAGGGCAGATCTCCGCTGTGCCGATCAACAACCATACTGCCAGCGCCAATCCGCCCATCGCGCGATAGAGATATCCGCGCGCGCGGCGATTGAAATGGAAGCTAACGGGTTGCATGGCACACCAGTCTTAATTGCAAATCGTTTGCAATATAATTGCAAAAAAAGAGCGCGCAAGCCCTAAATTGTTAAAAGATGGAAATCTTTCCGAAGAGAGGCCAAATGCCAAAGTGTGTTATCAAACCAACTTGGTTTTGCGGCTGCACTTCGACGTAAAACTTGATCGATTTCACCAGGCCCAGGTGACGCCGCCGTAGAACGAGCGTCCGTCGCCGGGATGAAACACTTGCGCCTCGCCGGATGGTTGTCCGCTGGGGAGGGGGTCCACTGATGCCGCATAATTTTCATCAGTCAGGTTTTTTGCTTCAAAAAAGATGGAATATTTCGATTTCCCCCAAGTGCCAGCATAGCCCATCTTGAATCCAAGCAGAATATAGGCGCTGGCAAACAATGTGTTTTGTTGGTCAACCGGATAGCTGGAAAGATTACATTGCACATTTGGCCCTGCATAAAAACCGCAGGGCGAATCATACATCAATTCCGCCTCATACACATGGATGGGAATCGCGGCCAGGCGGTTGTTTCCATACACAGGGTCATTGTCGAAATGAAAATCATTGAGCGTATAGGTTTGGCTCAATTTCACCGATTGGCCGTCTTCATCGCCGGTCTTTTTAGAGTTCCATACCTCAATACCCAAACCGGCCTCAATGCCTTGATGGTCGGTATTTGCCACATTGACGTCCCCGCGGTCAACTCCCAACGCATCGTTCAAATCCTGTAATTCGTCCCTGACCCAGGAATGATACAGCGCCAGGTCCCAGTCAAAACGTCCCCGTTTGCCGCGCGTGCCGATCTCGACAGTCCATGCGCGTTGAGGTTCGAGAGGGGTATAGACCAGGCTGGGATTTGCTGCGTTATCATCGAAATCGACCATATTGTCAAATGAGGGCGGTTGAAAAGTGCGGCTGAAATTGATGTAAACCTGGCTGTTGGTGTTTATCTCGTAAAGCAAACCGACCTTGGGGTCGAAGTCCACAAAATCCTGTTTGGCCGATTGGTCGCCATCGTCGGTGTCATTGAATTCGTCATAAAACTTGCGCACCACATAGATTACCTGGGCTCCGGTCAATAATGATAATTTTTCCGTGAGGTAATGTTGGTTTTCCAGAAAAACCGGCACATTGACGGATAATTCAATATCGCGCGCGATGGTCGCGCCTTCCACGCCCGGCTGGCCTTCGTAACCGAGGTTCTGATAATTATGGTCCTGTTCGGTCTCAAATGCCGGGGCCGCCCCAACGGTCAAAATATTCTCCTGCCCTAAAAATTGGCTGTGCGTGACTGAATTCAGGCTAACCCCTCCGTCGTCGGCATGGTAGATCTGGATGCCTTGTTCAAAATCATCCGGTTCGAAATATCCATTTTCTTTCAATTCCCGGTGCCACCAGTAGAAGGTGGCGTCCAACTCATGGCCGTCATTTTCGTAACTCACTTTGTCTGCCATCCGGGCATACCACCATTCCTTCTTGAGATCAAATTCATCGGCCTGATTAATCCCGGTGTCCGGGTCGGTTTGGGCCTGTTGCGGATCGTCACGCATTTGCTCCTGGCTCAATCCACCGGGCAACTGGCGGTCCGTTTGGTCCACTGTCAGGTAAAAACGGTTTTCAAGGTTGTCATTGATTTTGTATCCCAAATCAGTGAATAAAAGATCCGTGCTTTCCCGGCTATGGTCGCGGTATCCGTCCCGGTAACGCCCCGAGAGTGAGGCATAATAGTCAAACTTTCCATCCACGCCGGCAGAACTGATCTGCCCACGCATGAAACCGTAGCTGCCGCCTTCCAGCCGGATTTGAAATGGATCCGCGTCATAGCCCGTGAACGGAACGAGATTGATCGCGCCGCCCATCGTCAGCGCGCCATATTTGAAAGCATCCGCGCCCCGATAGACCTCGGCGTATTTTAAAGTATCCACATCGAAATCTTCGATGATGGTCTCGCCGTCGCCCTGGTCGAAGCTGATGCCGTCCAACAAAAATTCCACGCCCAAAGGCTCGTCATCGGATTCAATGCCCGAACCCCGGATGGAGACTTTGGACATTTCCATGCCGTTTTCACTTTGCATGAACAACCCCGGCACCCCTTGCAACAGATCCTGGAAGTTTGAAGCGCGGCCCTTGTTCATTTCATCAGCGGTCTTGACTGTGAAACCGCCGGGGATCTGCGTGTTTTGTCCGGCCGCCTGGTCTGCGGAGGGCGATGTCAGCGAGCCGGCGGGGGCCTGCCCGATGACCGTTATCTCCGAAAGGGTCGTCACGTTGGTGTCGCCGGACGTGGTTGAACCGGCGGCCTGTGCCTGTGCGATAATCCCAAAAAACATCACCGCCAGTAATCGGGCCAAAGGCTTATTCATGTTTTAATTTAAAACGGATCGGTAATTCCACTTCGGATTCAAATGTCAGCGGACCGAGATGAGCGGGTTCAAATTGCCAATCGCGCACGGCTTCAAGCGCGGCTTCATCCAGCAGGATATAGCCGGAGGATTTTTTGATTTTAACATCCACCACCTGTCCCTGCGCCGTCACTTTCACTGCCAACAGGACCAGCCCTTGCTCATGCCGTCGCCGCGCCAATTCCGGATAGACTGGATCCGGATTTTTTAAATAATTCGGATTAGCTTTAACATCAGGTTGGGGCTGCACTGCGGCGGGATTGTCCTTCGGCGCAGTCGAGCTTGCGTTATCAGGCGCCGCCGGTGACGCAGGTTTTGCCGCAGTCGCAACGCGGGGAGCGGGCAGGGGAACGGAAACGACGGGTTGCGGCCCGGATAAAACTGGTTTTGCGACGGGAATTATGGGTAACGGAATAGCCGGAACCTTCTCCACGGTTGGGATCGGCGCAACAGTCTTCACCTCCACAGGTTGGACGGTGATATCCTTTGGCGCGGCGACCCATGTCAAAGCCAGGGGGGGCGCATCAGGTTGGAAGACGCCCACGCTGGCATTGGACTTGATGGTTTCGTAGATGCCCAGCAATGCGACATGCGCCAAAATCGAAATGCAAAAAGCGATTTGAAGTGGGCTTGGCTTTTGCACGCCACTTTTTATCCCCGTCCGCCAATAATGTCACGCCAGGATTTGCCGGGCCGCCGGGTATGTTCACCAAGGTTGAACGGATCAAGCCTTTATTATCCTACGGAACACGCTTGCGCGGCCCCTTTTCCTGCGTTGGCGGTGTTTGATTGGCGCCGGGGAGGGTGGGGGCGGGGAGATTGCCGGCTTCATATTTGGCACGGCTCCATGAACTGCCGGTTTCGGGCAAGGTGGGCGGTTCGGTGATGGTAGTATCAAAACGGAAAGCGGCCGTAAGATCGCCGAAGGTATCGCGACGCCACGGCGAAATATTATGTTCTTTGACGCCGGTGAATTTTTCGAGAAATTGCAGCACGGAGGTATGGTCAAATAGTTGACTGCACACCCAGCCACCGGCCGTCCATGGCGAAATAATGATGCACGGCACCCGGAACCCGGCGCCTACGGGCACCCCTTTAATAAACTCGTGTGGTGTGCCCGCCGGAGGCACGGGTGGCGCCACATGGTCGAAGAGGCCGTCATTTTCATCATAGTTGAGAATGAAAACGGTCTTGGCCCACACTTCCGGGTTGGCGGCAATTGCATCAATTTTACTGGCAATAAAGGCCGCGCCCGCCGCCGGCATATAGTCTGGGTGTTCGGATTGGAAGCTGGTGGGGATGATCCACGAAACGGCTGGCAACTTGTCATGGAGGGCGTCGTATTCAAACCGGCCTTCGGGTTCGCGGACCAGGCCTTTCGCCCGTAAGGGCGAGTTTTCGCCCGCTTCACGGAACGCCTTGAATTCTTCCAGGACATCGCAATCGAAGTTGTCATCCTGTTGGTAAACTTTCCAACTGATCCCGGCTTCCTCCAAGCGCTCGGGATAGGTTTTCCAGCCAAACCCATCGTCCGGAGACACGTTTTGGATGATGGGCCCGCCAAATTTACCATCCGGATCGATTGTGCCAGTCATCCAATACATCCGGTTGGGCCAGGTCGGCCCCATGACCGAACAATGATAGGCGTCGCAAATGGTGAATGACTCGGCCAGGGCAAATTGGAATGGAATGTCCGCGCGATTATAATAGCCCATGACATAAGGAGCCGTGGCGTCGGACACCTTGCGATGAGCCGGGACCCAATTATCCATTTTACCCTTGTTCCAGGAAGCATGCTGGCAGGGCCATGAATGACTCGTAGAAGGAATTTTCTGCGCGCTCGTGTTACGGGTGTCCAAATGAAATGGCAACAAGAAGCCATTGGGATTTTTTGGGTCGGGCTGGTAAAAGACGGATTTTCCATTTGGTAACGTCATCGCGTTCGGATCATCAAAACCACGAACCCCGGCCAGTGTGCCAAAATAATGATCAAATGAGCGATTCTCCTGCATGAGCAGCACGACGTGTTTGATGTCGCTCAACGATCCCTGCCGTGGCGGCTCTTGCGCCAGCGCGCGCCGCAAATTCGGAGGCAGGAGGGATGATGCGGCGGCCAGGGCAGCGAACCGTGCGGCAGTTCCAAACAAGCGTCGGCGGGTCATCTTCGTTCCGCCAATGGAAGGACTGGATTCTTCGCCGGAGTTATTGGTTTTCATATTACAATGACAATCTGGACTATGCGCGAATTCGCACTTTTACAGAACCGCTTTCTGTTTAGCCCCTTATCCCGGCGAAATCAAGCCGCGGTTGGCTTTGTTTCTAAAATGTTTCATCAAAGTCCTGACAAGGGCCTTCGAAAAAGAAGGATAAACTGGGAGGTTATACGGTAGTTGGAGCAGATAGAGAAGCGCGGGGTCGTCCCGATTGATGGGATTGGTGAAGATGAAATTGCCGCTCCCATCGAACGGATTGGTGGTTAGCGGACCCCATGCCGGGATACGCATTTGCTGGAACCGTACATGATTTGCCCAGGCAGAAAATTCAAAAAGCTTTCATTTCAGGCAGAGCGCAATTTCAAGCCAAACTTAGCGCTACGGCTGCACTTCGAGCCGCAAATATTGATTGGTTGTGGCCGCCGTATTGGTTGAGACCGTGACGGTGACGGTGACATTTTGATTCGGCGGTGTTCCATTGGTCGGAGATTCAGAGACGACGGAACCCGGCATGTTAGTGATCCAGCCGCCAGGGGCGGTGAACGTCAGAAGATTGCTCCAATCATACAGGTCAAACGACGATTGCACGATGTACGTCAGGTCGCTGGCGGTGGTGTTGCGCAGGAATTGGAGTTGGAATCCCTGGCCGGCCAATTCCCCGGAGAAGGGGTTCGTATTGACGGTGAGTGGATTGAAGGCATAGGCGTAAGCGAGCAGATTGACGATGCCATCGTTTTCAGGATCAGCCGAATCGCCGGCGATGGCGGGATTATTCGCATTGGCGCCAAAGTAATTCAGTTTCCAACTGCTGATCGGCGGTTTGATGATGGTCAGCACGGCGGTCGATTGCAGGCCGAGCGCCGAGGCCAGGTTCGTGGGGTTGCTCAACGCGAGATTGATCGTGGGATTCGGTTCCGCCAGGCCATCAGACATGATCGGGATGGTGAACGTCTTCGGAGCCGAATCACCGCTTGTCCAATTCAACACCCCTGAAACGCTCGTATAGCTAGTGCCGCTCCCCGCCGTTCCGCCCGCGACCGTTGCATAAGAGACCTGCGCCGCGCCATTGGTCCCGCCGATCCGGTTTACCGTGATGGTCGCGTTGGTATTGTTTTCCAGGATGCTGTATGCCGGTGAACTGAATGAATAGGTGCCTGCGAGCAGGCCGAAAACGGAAAACGAATTGGAACTGCCCACGAACACCTGTCCGTCTGCTTCCGTCGGTGCCGCGAATTTGACGCTGCCACCGACCAATTGATCGCGGTTGGGGATGGTCACGCTGGTATAAAGATCGGTGGCTACATTGGTAGCATTGCAGGCGATGAGCGTGGCGGGATTTCCCAGGGCAGAAGCGACTTGCAACGTCCAGACAATCGCGCTGTTCGTCCCATTTGCGGAAACGATTGGCGTGGAACCGGGAAAACTATAGGTGCGGTTTTTATTCGTGACGATGGTTTTATCGTTCAGCGAGCCATTGGTCACCTGGATGGCTTTCAGATAATCACCGCTGGCGGCATAGTAGATCCGCCCGTTGAAACAGACCGGGGTATCGAACGAGGCGCCGATCTGGCTGATGTTGGTTTGGGCGACATAATCATCGTGCGGGGTCGCGTTGAAGTGGGCGTTATTGGTCGTGAATTGATCCCGGTTGATCACGAAAATCTCTCCCGCTTTGCCTGAGCCGAGTAATTCATGGGCATACTTTCCCGCCTGGTCCGGCAGCAGGACAAGCCCGCCGGAACCGAGGTCCGTGTCGTTGTTTTGCCATGTGAGCTGCTGCCAGGGCGCGAAGTAATCCACCACTTTCAAACCATTCGTCGTGGAAATTTTGAGGAAGCAATCGCCATAATCCACGCCGCTCGAACCGTTCGTGGCGCTGAAACTTCCATTGGCAAGTTCCAGATACAAATTGGTCTGGCTGTCCACGCCCAATCCGCCGCCGCTCATCCAGATGCCTCCCTCGCCGGCATCGGTGCCAAACACCGCTACGGAGGCATTCGGACAGGTGTTAAAAACATAATTGGTCAACAGCGCCAGGTTGGTCTCGTTGTATCCGATGATCCAGCCGTGATACGGGTCGGTGTCGGCATAACCGGCGAAGCTGACATAAACAATGCCGCCGGCCAGCGTCAGCGCGGGCCGCTCGTTTTGTTGGATTGCATTAAAGGTCACGAACCCGCCTGAACTATCCACGCCGGTGCCGGTCACTTTGGCCGAAATGACCACCGGGCTGTACGGTTGTTCCTGGCCGGTCGTGATGTCCAGCGCGTGGAGAGTATGAAAATAATTGGTCTTGCCGCCGCCGACCACCCCGGTGAAGGCATCCACGTAAAGCGTACCCGAACTGGTATCAATCACCGGTGTTCCCGTGATGCCGACCTGGGGCATGATATCGGTATAGGCATTGCCGTTGTAACGCGTGCCGAAATTCTTATTGGTGAAGGTGCCGGTCGTCGTCACCGCTGCCGGGCCGAGATTGGTTTTCCACAACAATCCGCCCGATGCGCCCGCGCTATTGGCATCATAGGCATAAACGGTGTTGTTCTCCGTGGCGATGAAAACGACGTTGTGCGTCTGGCCGCCGACCGTCAGGTTCGGCATATATAACGGCGCAGCATACACGCTTCCATCCACCGGAACGGTAAAGAGTTTGCCGAACGTCGCGGAGCTGACGTTGGTGAGATTCAGGATGCTCTCGTTAGTGTTGGCGCCGTCGCGGGCATTATCATAGTGATAAGTCCAGACATCGACCTGGGCGGAGGCGGGCAATAAGGCAAACGACAGGCAACAACCGGATAAAATGGCGAATAAAAACCTCACGACTGTGCATAGGATACACCTTTTTTGGCCGCCTTCAATCAAAAACCGGCCAGGGAATGTGCTGGACAGCCAATCCCGCGAAACATTAAGTCATTCCCCGGAAGATAATGAATCGGGCATTCACTTTGATCGAGCTGCTGGTCGTCATCGGCATCATTGCCATCCTGGCGGCGTTGCTCTTGCCGGCGATGAATCGCGCCAAATCATCCGCCAAACGGATCAACTGCCTCAACAATGTACGCCAGATCAATCTCGCCCTGCATATGTATGCCGATGACCATGGTGACGCGCTCTCGTACTATACCAATTCCATCTATTTCGATTATAAAGAGATCATCGCTCCTTATTTTGGGCGACCGGGAATCTCTTCGTCCACCAATGCCGTTTATAGCTGTCCGGCGGATGATTTCGATCTTTCCGGGCCTATCCGCACCTGGCTGTCAGACGGCGTCAATGGGAAAGGTTTTTACACGCAGGTCTGGTCGGACTATTCGAGCTATTGGTTTAACGGCGGCGCTCTCCGCGGTGACACGAATGATTTGGGTATGGCGCAAAAAGCTTTTACCTCGGTGCATGGACCCGATCGGACCGTCCTTATCGGGGAGATTTCCGGTGGCATGGGACTCAGCAGCCACAACCGTCTTCAACCGTTGCAATTTCCCGATGCGCCCAACGTGATGGGTTTTGTGGATGGCCACGCGGACTATATCCGGATGTATTGGAACGGTACCGTGGGACTGGGCGGGTTTCCCGCTTTTTATGAACCACCCGCGGGCTATAATTACAAATGGACTGGAAATTGACTTACCGGTCCCGCTTCAGGAGATATTCCGCCAGCGCTTCCAGCGCCACCGCGCGACCCTTGAAGATTTTGAGCGCGGCAAAAGCTTTGTCCGTCAGTTGAGTGGCGATCTTTCGTGATTTCTCCAGGCCGACGATCGCCGGATAGGTCGCCTTTTGTTCGGCCACGTCTTTGCCCGCTGTTTTGCCGAGCTTCTCGCTGGTCTGGGTCACGTCGAGAATGTCGTCGATCACCTGGAACGCAAGCCCCACGTGATAGCCGAACCGGGTAAGCGCGGCCAGTTGCGCCGGCGTGCAATTGGCGCTCATCCCGCCAAGCCGCACCGAACAGCAGAGCAGGGCGGAGGTCTTCCGCTCATGGATGAATTTCAATTCCGTTTCGGAAATTTTTCTGCCTTCACCTTCCAGGTCCGCCACCTGTCCGGCGATCAATTGCAGCGATCCGGACGCCCTGGCGATTTCCAGGATGATGGTGCGATGCGGATAACGCGAATAATTTTTGCACTGCGCTCCGATCTCAAACGCCTGCGTCAACAGTGCGTCGCCCGCCAGCACGGCGATGCCTTCGCCGAAAACTTTGTGGTTGGTCGGCTTGCCGCGGCGGAAATCGTCGTTGTCCATCGCCGGAATGTCATCATGGATGAGCGAATAAGTATGGATGCACTCAACGGCACACGCCAGCGGCATGGCATCTTTCTCAGAACCGCCGCAGGCTTGTGCCGCGGCCAGGCACAGGGCAGGGCGCATCCGTTTGCCGCCGGCAAAGAGCGAATACCGCATCGCTTTGTGGATGGTCGCCGGCTTGACGGACTCCGATGGCAAAAATTTATCAAGCGCGCGATTGACGGCCTCGGTGCGCGTGGCCAGAAAGTCCTGCAAATCAAAGGGGTGTTTCGTTGCGGGCATAAATCAGACGGAAAATGCCTGAAGACAGGCCTGATTTGAAGGAATTTTTTGCTGTTGCGTTATAAATCCGTAACGATTAATCTTTTCGGCTATTTAATGAACGCTGAACTTTGTAAAAAGGCCGCCGAAAAGGTGGGGAATCCAAACGTACTGGTCAATCTCGTTTCGCGCCGTGTCCGCCAGCTTAACTCGGGTGGCGGAGGCTTGAACCGCCCCTTGATCGCCGACGTCGGGAACCTGGGTGCCGCGGACATCGCCTTGCGCGAGATCATCGAGGAAAAGATCGGCTGGGATATGCCCGAAGTCACCGAATTGGTCCGTCCGCAAGCCAAGAAGCGCAAGAAAAAGTAGTCGCAGGCATCAATTTTTAAGCCGGAATGATTTCCGGCTTTTCTTTTTAAGGGGTGGGAGACCATCCATTTTTAATCGGTGAAATCCGCGTCGATCGCGGTTAAGCTTTCCCCATGGCCGACATTGTGACCAATCATAAGGCCCGGCGCGATTACCACATCCTCGAGACCTTTGAGGCGGGAATCGTGCTGCATGGCACCGAGGTCAAATCGTTGCGCGCCGGCAAAGGCCAGATCACCGATGCCTTTGCGCGCGTCGAGAAGGAAGAGGTCTGGCTCTATAATGCGCACATCGACGAATACTCCCACGGCAATCTCGAGAATCACCAGCCCAAGGCGCCCCGCAAATTGCTGTTGCACAAAACCGAGATCCGAAAGTTGTTCGGCCTGGGCGCGGTCAAGGGCAATGCGCTGGTGCCGCTCGCGTTTTTCTGGAAGAACGGGAAAGTGAAAGTGTCGCTGGCCGTCGCCAAGGGCAAACAGCAATACGATAAACGGGAAGACTTGAAGCAGCGCGAATCAGATCGCGAAATGAAACGGGCCACAATGAAAAATATCAAGGGACGATAGTTGAAGCCTCGACGCTTGCGCCGCCAAAATAATTGAAATAGCCTTTGTTAATTCAGTGAAAGGCGAAATATGAAAGCAAATCAATTGGCGGCCCTGGTCCTGAGGTTGTTGGGGATTTATCTTCTTCTTGAGTCCTCATTTTTTTCACTCTCGCCAATGAGTACTCTGTTCATCTTTTTGGAGGAGGGGTGGAATATAACCGCGCTGACTAAGGTACTGGTCCTCTTTTTGGGTATAGTGTTGCCGATCACGATCGGGATTTTACTGATTATCAAAGCCGTTCCATTGGGTGAAAGACTAACCCGGCAAATCACGAACGATGAAAACATTGTTGCCGTCTCGTTTGAGCAGGTTCAAGTAGTGGCTTTTGCGGTTGTCGGCGCGCTGATTTTTGCGGGAGCCCTTCCTCAGTTATTGAACAGCGTCTGGACGCTTTTATTTTACTTGGATCAAACCAGAGAGAAAACCCAATATCCAACATCGCAGCTTGCTGAGGTGCGCGCGATTTTAACAGCGATTGGGATCATTTTAAAAGCCGGGCTTGGCCTTTGGATGTTTTTCCGTGCCCAAGGATTCGTCAATTTCTGGCGCTCAATGCGAAGCCTTAAAACGGAGTGAATCAGACCGGAAACTGAAACGGGCTACGATGAAAGAGATCAAAGGCAAATGAACCGTTATCGAAATAATCATCTCCTCATTGCCATAGTCTTGTTGCTGGCAGCGACCCTGTCCTCTTTTGCTCAACCATCCACCAACCGCCCGGCCGGATGGGCGCAGCCGGTCATCGTGCCCGGAGTGACGAATTGTTACGAGGTCACCACCAATCTTTATCGCGGCGCCCAGCCGACCGTTGAAGGCATGAAACGATTGAAGGCCATGGGGATCAAGACCATCGTCAATTTGCGCGCCTTTCATTCGGATGACAACAAGGTGGCGGGCGCGGGCTTGAAAGACGTTCGTTTCGAGATGTACCCCTGGCATGGGGACGAGGATGATGTCGTGAAATTTTTAAAAGTGGCCACGGATACCAACGACCTGCCGGTGTTCGTTCATTGCGAGCGGGGTGCCGACCGCACCGGCATGATGTGCGCGATGTATCGCATCGTCGTTTGCGGCTGGACCAAACAGCAGGCGATTGATGAGATGAAACACGGCGGATTCCGGTTCAGTCCGGTCTGGGATAATCTCATCACTTTTATCCAGAAAGCGGACATCGATGAAATCAAACGCCGGGCCGGTTTGAAATAATGGAACTATTCCGCCGGAACAAACATCACGCAGACCGGCTTTCCCATCGCAAAAGTCTGGCCCGTCGCAGTTAATTTGCCATCTTCAGGATTGATGCGATAAACAACGATGTTGTCGGAATTTTGATTGGCCTCGACCAAAAATTGCCCGGTGGGATCGATCGCAAAACCGCGTGGGACTTTCCCGGCGACCGGTTGGATCTGCACCCGTGTCAGCAACCCCGTTGCTTCATCGATCGCAAACACCGCGATGCTGTCATTTCCGCGATTCGAGGCATACAGGAATTTCCCCGACGGGTGGATGGCGATCTCTGCGCTGGTATTGTTTCCGTGAAAATCGTCCGGCAACGTCGAGGCTGTTTGAATCTCGGTCAACTTGCCGCTCGACGCATCGTAGGCAAATGCCGTCACGGTTCCACCCATCTCATTGACCACGTAGGCGAATTTTCCGTCTTGATGAAAAACGATATGGCGCGGGCCGGAACCGGGCTTCACTTCCGCCCACGGTGTTTCGTTCGTCGTGAGTTGCCCGCTGTTCGGATCCAGATGATAGATCATCACCTTATCCATGCCCAGGTCGCAAACGTACACCCGGCCCTGCGCATCCATGGCGACACAATGCGCATGGGGGCCTTCCTGTCGCGCTTTATTGATGCCCGACCCGTGATGTTGGATGACGCAGACCGGCGCGCTGAGAAATCCATTGGTTTGGATCGGCACAACTTCCACGTTCCCGCTGCTGTAATTTGCAGTGATCAAAAATTTGCCGCGCGGGTCCGTGATGAGATGGCAAGGGCTTAGACCGCCCGACGGCTCCTGGTTTAATGGATCCAATTTTCCCGTCTCCGCGTCGAGCTTGAACCCGGTGACATAACCGGCGACTTTGGGAACTTCATTGGCCGCAAAAAGAAACCGGTGGTCCGGCGTGAGGGCAAGATACGAGGGATCGGTGGTCGCCGCAGCCAGTTCGGGCGTAGTGAGCTTACCTGTCGACGTATCCAGACGGGAAACGTAGATGCCTTTGCTTCCGGTATCAGTGTAAGTCCCGAAATAGACGAGGGAAGTATCGGCGCGGGAAAGTAATGTAAATACCGGTGCTAAGGCCAGGATGAGGCAGACAGATTTCAACCATCGGAATGAGTGCATAGGCGATTTGTCCGCCATTGAAATCTGCGCCCGGCTATTTGGCAACGATTAAGTTGCGGAAGAAAACTAGGCTTTCGCCGTTTCTTTCTTCCAGGTCCGCTTGGGCGCCTTGGTGACCAGGCCCTTTTTGATGGCATTGGCGGTAACGCGGACATAGCGGACTTCGCCATTGGGCATGATCGCCTTCACGCGTTGCAAATTCGGGAAGAACCTGCGCTTGGTGATGGCGGTGATGTGCGTGCCGATACCGCCAAGTTTCTTGGCTTTACCAGAGCGCCATATGATGCTGCCCTTCATCGGGCGTTTGCCGGTCAATTCACAAATGCGTGCCATAAATTTTAATTAAAGAGCCGCAAATCATAGCCACGCGCCGGGACTTTGCAAGTACTATTTATTGCGGGATTGGCTGGCCGGCGCCCGATGTCCTGGGAACGGAGAAAATAGGACTTGGCTTTGATATGGGTTTATCATTGTCTGGGGGCATGAAGTCCAACTTTTGGCGCAAGGTTCTTCCCGGGATCGCTCTCGTTTCCGGATTGATTATGCCGGTCGGGGCACAAGTGCCGTATCAGCCGGCCGCGACCCCCGCGGCGGTGCCCGCTCCGGCTGCGCCAGTGGAATCTCCATCCGATACCGACCGCGTCGCCAGTTCTGTGGTCAAAATTTTTACCACCGCGGGTTATCCGGATCTTTACCGCCCGTGGAGCAAACAAACCCCCACCGAATTGACCGGCACCGGTGTCGTGATCGATGGAAACAGGATTCTGACCTGCGCCCATGTGGTGGCTTATGCCAGTCAGGTACAGATCCAGGCGGACCAGTCGGCAGATAAGATCTTCGCCACGGTGGAAGCCATTGCGCCGGATATCGACCTGGCAATTCTTAAACTGGACGACAATTCATTTTTTGACACACACCACGCCCTGCCGAGGGCCGAGACGATGTCAAAAGTTGCCGATCCCGTCCGCGTTTATGGTTTTCCGCTGGGCGGCGACAGCCTCTCCATCACCCGGGGAATCATTTCCCGGATCGAATTTACGTCTTACAATTATCCTGCCGAGGGCTTGCGGATCCAAATTGACGCTGCCGTCAATCCCGGAAACAGCGGCGGCCCCGCAGTCGTGAACGACAAAATGATCGGGATCGCCTTCAGCCGGTTCACGGGCGATTCAGCCCAGAATATCGGTTACATCATTCCCTGCGACGAGATCGACCTGTTTCTCAAAGAGATCGCCAGCGGCAGTTATACCGGCAAACCGATCATGATGGACCAGCTCCAAACGCTCGAAAATTCGGCGCTGCGCTCCTCTCTGAAATTGGATAAATCCATCACCGGCATGGTAGTGCGCCAGCCCTACGATCCGGACCCGGCCTATCCGCTGAAGAAATGGGACGTCATCACTAAAGTTGGCGACGTGCCGGTGGATGACCAGGGCAAGATCACCGTGGATGGCGACCTGCGTATCGCCTTTCAATACGAGATCCAAAAAGTTATCAAAGATGGGAAAGTGCCGTTGACCGTGGCGCGCAATGGCAAGGAGATCCAGGTCCAGCTTCCCGTGCCCATCAAGCCGCCGCTGCTGGTCCCTTATCTGAACGACCAATACCCATCGTATTTTATTTTCGGCCCGCTCGTTTTTTCAGAAAGCACCCAGGATTATCTGACCCCCGGCCGCGCCAGCACGGCGTATAATATCCTGGGCGCCCTCGGCATGGCCGGCAGTCCGCTGGTGACGCGGATGGGTGATAAACCCCGGTTCCCCGGTGAACGGCTGGTGATCATTTCATCTCCGTTTTTTCCCCACCATTTAGCCGAAGGCTATTCCGACCCCATCGGCGACGTCGTCAAGTCAGTCAATGGCGTTGCCGTCAAGAATTTGGCGCATCTCGTGCAATTGCTCCGCGATTCCAGGGATGAATTCGTCTCATTTGAAATGGAAGGCAAACGGGGCGAGACGCTGGTCTTTCCGCGGGCGGAGATGCTCACTGCCACCGACGAAATTCTCGAGGACAACGGCATCCGCAGCCAGGGTTCGCCCGATATCATGGCCATTTGGAACGCCAAATCTTCCGGAAAAGCGGATACCACCGCTTCCAGCCATTGACGAGGACCGGGTAAATTTCCGGTTCGGCAGCGCGGCGACGTGATTTTTTCTTTCGTGCTCGCCGATGTCCATGTTTATCCTCGCTGCGATGGCAAACATCCCGCAGTTCCCCAAATTTTTGCGCCGGCCTGACTGGCTCCTGGCTTTGGCCCTCACTGCGGTGGCCCTGTGGATGCATATCTATCTCCTCCTGCATGCGGGCGGATTTTGGCGTGACGAAGTCAATCTCATCAACCTGTCCAATACCCATTCGTTTGCGGAAATGGAGAAAGATTCGTTTCCCATCCTGATGCCGCTGCTCGTGAGCCTCTGGTCCACGCCGGTCCCGGCAGGGAATGATTTTGGCATCCGCATCCTGGGAACGCTCATCGGCCTGGGGATTCCCGCCGTGCTTTGGCTGGCGGCCTGGCGCTTCCGCCGTTCGCCGCCGGTGCTTGGCCTGGCGCTGCTCGCCCTCAATTTCACGCTCATCATGTACGGCGACTCCTTGCGCGCTTATGGCCTCGGCACCCTGATGATTGTGCTGGCTGCCTTCGCCGCCGGTTTGTTTTTAAAAAAACCGACCTGGCGGCAGACGGTGATTCTGGCCGTGCTCGCCACCTTGAGTGTGCAGGCGCTGTATCAAAATGCCGCCTTCGTGGCGGCCATCTGTTTCGGCGCCTGGGCAGTTTGCCTTCGCGGGAAAAATTGGAGTGCTGCGGCGAAAATACTCGTCGTTGCCATTGTTTCGGCGGCGTCTTTGCTGCCCTATTTTAAACAAATTTCCACTCTGCCAAACGCGGCCGTAAGCTTGCGCAGCGGCTTCGACCCGATGCTGGTCTGCATCAATCTCGACAAAGCCCTGGGCTTGCCGCTGGAACAATACATCTGGATCTGGGCGTTCTTTGCGCTGGTCACAGTCGTTTGCGCCATCGGCGTGTTTTTTTGTCGGTGGAAAAAAATTCCGGTGGAAAGTTTGCCGGTGACGCAGCGAACTGCCCTGGCGGTTGCGCTGGCTTCGGCCTTTGGCGTCAGTTGGTTCATTGTCTCACCCGAGACCCGCTGGTATTTCCTTCCGGCCATCGCGCTTGTGATCGTTTATCTGGATTCCGGACGGTGGCTGAAATTTTTCCAATCCATTGCCGCCGCCGATGGGGAACCGCAACCCGGCCTCGATAATTTTTCACTCTTTGGCGGCGTAACTCTGTTGACGGCGCTGGCCGCCTTTGGGGGATTTCTTTGGTATGCGGCCATGCCCACCGAGCCTTGGTACTTTCTGCCGTTGATGGCGCTGGGCGCAGTTTGTTTTGAGATGGCGATTCCGCGCGCGCCCCACAACCGGGCCGGGATTTTTGGTTTCGCCTTCACCATCGCCCTTGGCGCGGTGTATTTCGCGGGCAGCAACCTGGACCAGCGCTTCACCAATCTCGATCTCGTGGCCCGGCAGGTTTCGGCGCAAGCCGCGCCGGATGATCTCGTCATCGTCAGCCCCTGGTATTGCGGCATCACCTTTGGCCGCTACTACCAGGGCCCTGCGCCGTGGGACACGTTGCCGCCGATGAAAGACCATTCCAGCCATCGCTACGACCTCGTGCTCCAGGCGATGAAAACGCCCGATGCGATGCAACCCGTTCTGGAAAAGATTTCCGCAACCCTGCAAGCCGGGCATCGTGTCTGGATCGTCGCTGAGATCGAGCCGCCCAAACCGGGTGATCCGGTTCCGGACAATCCGTTGCCCCCGCCCTTGAAACATTCCGGCTGGTCCGATCGGCCTTACGACATCGTCTGGGAAAAACAAGTCACCCAGTACTTGGGCAATCACTGCACCAGTTTCAAGATGGTTTACGCCACCACGAACCTGAATGTGAACGCTTCGGAATGTTTGAAATTAGCCGTGGCCGATGGTTGGCAAAATTCCACGAAGGGCGTGACCACCGGCCATTGATGGCAGGGCGAGACTTCTTGTCACGTCGTAGCCTTGGCGAAGTCGGACGTCGAACCTTAAAATTTTTCATCTCTGCATAATCCCAACGGGATTATATCACTCAGCCCGAGGTTGCGAAGCTACCCCGGGTTAACATCCAGGCAGGAATTCAACCTTGAAAAGGTTGAATCAAATCGCTCTTGCCGTTTATGGTGCCATGGCTCAACTTTGAAGCGTTAGATGGCTTTGAGTGTTATGATGAAATCTATTTGCAAAGCGTATAGTTGTTTCAGGGTTTCTTTGGTTATTTGCCTCATTTCTACGTTGAACGGCTGCGTGAATAGCGAGATCTCGCTGCGCGGGGAGAAAAGTAATCTATTCAACAATTACGATACAGCCCTTACGGATTCTGTCACGCGACATTGGTACGCCCTGTTGGATAAAGACGAATCTTTCGGAGCCGGTAAGGTAGTGTTATCATTTCATCTAAATGATGACGGCAGCATTACCGATATGAAAGTTCTCGACGATAAGGTGGGCCATGAGCAAGCAGCTATCTGTGAGAAAGCCGTATTCGCTTCTGCACCATTTCCTGACTGGCCTAAGGATATGATTCGCATGGTCGGTGCGAATTATCGCATTGTCACTAATACTTTTTCTTATTATTGATGAGCCTGCCGCCTCATTCTCCCTTTCCGTCTTTGATTCAGTCCATTCTGTTAATTCTGTCTGTCTCTCCGCGTCTTTGTGATAAATCCCTGTCCATCGCGCAATCCCTGGTGCGACGTCTGGAGAATGGCGGAGCGAACATTTAAGCCATCTAAGGCGCCGGAATCATCCCGATGGTCCCCAGCCACGTTTCCACCAATTGGGGCCATTTTGATACCGGCTTCGAGCTCCGCAGCCCGAACCCATGCCCGCCCTGCGCATACAGATGCATCTCCACGGGGATTCCGGCGTTCTTTAACCCGATGTAATAAACCAGCGATTGATTGATCCCATCCACATGATCATCCTCCGCCTGTAGGATAAATGTCGGCGGTGTTTGGCGGGTGATGTTCGTGGCAATGTCCGGATTCAACTTGAAACCATCATCGTCATTCCAAAGATGTCCCGGATAACAGGCGATCGCAAAATCCGGATGGCAGCTTATTCGGTCAGCCGCATCGACAGCCGGATACGCGCGCTTGTCAAAATGCGTGCTCATCGCGGCCACCAGATGGCCGCCCGCCGAAAACCCGATCACGCCGATCTTATGCGGATCAATCTTCCATTCGACGGCATGGAGACGCACCAACCCCAGCGTCCGCTGCGCGTCTTCCAGCGCCGGCAGCGACTCCCCATACTCACTCATCCGGTGCGGAGTCGGCACGCGATACTTCAATAACACCGCCGTGATGCCCCGGGAGGTCAGCCAATCACAGATCTCCGTCCCTTCCAGGTCCATGGCCAGTTGATTGTAGCCTCCGCCGGGAAACACGAGCATCGCCACGCCCGTATTCGTTCTTTGGGGCGAATAGACGGTCATCGTCGGCTTCGAAACATTGTTTGCAAACAGCACTGAATTGCTGCGCGGACCAGCTGATACAGTTGTGTTTTCCGGCCCAGGGACCGGTTGCGTATCCGGCACCGCCCCCGGCCAGATCAACACTTGCTTATGGCCCGGCGATGGCTGCCAGATATTCGTCTGCGCATCCAGACGGCCAAACACAAACATCACAAAGAAAATAAAGATAAAAAGTTTCATGAGAACCCGCGCAGCTTATTCATATCCCATAATCGAAGCAACTGCTCGCGATGCGCTGATAGTGGGGCAGTCCCTTGCCCGCCGCGAGTTGGTGAGGAATCTCAACTGTTCGTGACGGCGCGCACGGAGTGACGCGCCCTGTCACTATTCCGTGTTCCTTATCCACCTCCGCGCCTTTGCGCCTTTGCGTTAAAATCTTCTGTTTCTTTTTCATCTTTGCTCGCCGCGGGGGCGAGCGGTGGCCCATGGCAGCTTGCCATCCGTTTGACGGCGTTGATTGTTCAGGCTAATCTCTCTTAGCTTGGCGCAAAATTCCGCAGTCGAGGCGGCAGGCAACTTGTTCGCTGAAGTCACTCCCGCTGCGCAATCCCTGGCGCGACGTCTGGAGAATGGCGGAGTGCAGTCTTTTACCGGCATCACCCCATCCGCCCAGCCCTTTTTCGCCGCGCTCATCGCCAAACTTTTTCCGCAACGGCCCATTGTCGTCGTCACTGATAACCTTAAAACGCAGGAAAGCTTCCAGCAGGATTTGGAAACCTGGCTCTCACTCATGCCTGAGGCCCCAGGCCCCATGCCTCGCGCCTCGTTATCGTACTATCCGGAATGGGAACTTTTCCCGCACGACAACAAACTACCCCACGCCGATATCATCAGTGACCGGCTGCAAACGCTCATTGCGCTATCCTTGAACCTATCTTCGGAGCGCGGATCTGTGACCCGCAGCGGCTACGATGCTTCCAAGTTGCTGCGGCTCACAGAGCCGCGTTCCGACCAGGCCGCCACCTTCGTCGTCACCAACGTAGTGGCGCTGTTGCAAAAGACTTTTTCGCCGCAGGATTTAGCCCAGCGCACGCGCCATTTGCAGCGCGGCGATAAGATCGCGCCGCTCGATTTGATCGAATGGCTGGAGGAGCAGGGGTACGAACCCGAGGCGCAGGTGTCGCAGAAGGGCGAGATTTCCCTGCGCGGCGGTATCGTGGACATTTTCCCGCCGACCAGTCCCTGGCCGGTGCGATTGGAGTTTTTTGGTGACGAATTGGAATCGCTCCGCGAATTTGATCCGGCCACCCAGATCTCCCGCCAACCACTGACAGAAATCACCCTCCCGCCTGCGGGCGAGTTGGGCATCTTGAAACGCCTGGTCAAAATTGAAAGTGAGCAGACAAAAAAGCCGCAACCCTTCCAAAGTTCAGTCACGCATCCAACGCCGGCCTCCCTCTCCCCCTTGCCCCGTCGAAGCGTTTGCGAAGATGGGTTGCGGGGAGAGGGAACGGGGGTGAGGGGTGAGAATGCTCCAAGCCAACCAACCTTATTCGCGACCTTGCTCGATTATCTCCCGCCGGAAACCATTCTCATCGTCTGCGAGCCGGAACAACTCAAGTTGCGCGCCGAAGAATACGAGGCGCAAATCCCGGCGGATGATCCTTTCTTCTCTTCCTGGCATGATTTTCTGACTGAGGCCGCCCAAAAAAAGATCACCATCGCCAATCTTACCGAGGTAGAAGACGGCACTTCTCACCATGAACCTGGTAGGGCGCGCAGTCCCCTGCGCGCCGCGAGTCGGGAAGGGAACCCTTTGATTCCGGACGACGCGCACGGAGTGACGCGCCCTACCGCCCTTGGGTTTAAGGCCACCTCTCCTGATTGGCAATTCACTTCCCTTGAAGCTTTTCGTCCGATGGCCGAGCGCGCCCTTGATCCGCAGATCGCCGAGGCGCAACGCCGCGAATTTTTCGCGCAACTTCATCGCTGGCTGCGGCAGGATTATGTCATCCACGTCATCTGCAACAACGACGGAGAACGCGAGCGGTTTGAAGAGATTTGGAAAGAAAGCGGCTTCGAGCCTGAAAAGAATCTTCGCCTCCACCTCGGCACTCTCTCCCGCGGCTTTATTTCGGACGAATTGAAGCGGGTCATCGTGACGGATGCCGAGATTTTTGGACGTTATCGTATCCAGCGCCCGCGAAAATTGAAATCGCCCCACGCGCTTGCCGCCCGTTCGGCGTTGGACATTGATTTCACGGACTTGGAAGAGGGCGACCTGGTCGTCCATCTGCAATACGGCATCGGCAAATTTCTCGGCCTGAAAAATTTGCCCACTTCTACCAAATCGTCCGCTCCTGCCGGCGCCGCACCCGCTGAGATCGAATGCCTTGTCATCGAATACGCCGCCGCCAATCCCGACGATGAGCCGCCCAAACTCTACGTGCCTGTCAGTGAAGCTCACCTCGTCAGCAAATACGTTGGCGCGGGCAAAGCGCATCCGCCGTTGAACACTCTTGGCGGCACGCGCTGGATGAAGGCCAAAGAGCAGGCCCAGCACGCCGTGCGCGATGTGGCGGCGGAACTTCTCCGCATCCAGGCCGCGCGCGAAACGCAGGTCGGCCATCCGTTCAAGGCCGACACCAACTGGCAGCGCGAATTTGAAAGCGCCTTTATCTATGAAGAGACGCCGGACCAGGTCACCGCCATTGCCCAAACAAAAACCGACATGGAAAAGCCCAAGCCCATGGATCGTCTTATTTGCGGCGACGTCGGTTTCGGCAAGACTGAGGTGGCCATCCGCGCCGCGTTCAAGGCCGTGATGGATGGCCGCCAGGTCGCCGTCCTCGTGCCCACCACGGTCCTGGCCCAGCAACATTTCAATAATTTCCGTGAGCGCATGGCTGATTATCCCGTCCGCATCGAATTGCTCTCGCGCTTCCGGACCAAACGCGAACAGGCGCGCGTCGTGAAGGACCTCGCCGCCGGCTCGGTGGACATCGTCATCGGCACCCATCGCATCGTGCAGGACGACATCGCTTTCAAAGATTTGGGACTCGTGGTCATTGACGAAGAACAACGCTTCGGTGTGTTGCACAAGGAAAAGTTCAAACGCCTCCGCACGTTGGTGGATGTGCTCACCCTGAGCGCCACACCCATCCCGCGCACGCTCTACCTCGCGCTCACCGGCGCGCGCGATATGAGCACCATCCAGACCCCGCCGCATGATCGTTTACCCGTGGAGACCATCGTCATGGAATACGATGAACGCGTTATCCGCGACGCCATCCTGCGCGAGATCAGCCGGGGTGGCCAGGTCTTCTTCCTCCACAACCGCGTGATGACCATCGACACCATGCGCGCCAAATTGCAGGCGCTCGTTCCCAACGCGCGCCTTGTCGTTGGGCACGGCCAGATGGATGCGGACACGCTTGAGGAAGTCATGGCCAGCTTCGTGGATGGCAAGGCGGATGTCCTCCTCTCCACCACCATTATCGAGAGCGGCCTCGATATCCCGAATGCCAACACCATCATCATTGATTGCGCCGACCGCTTTGGCCTGAGCGACCTCTACCAGTTGCGCGGGCGCGTGGGCCGTTACAAGCACCAGGCCTATGCCTACTTAATGCTCCCGCGCCATGCCCGCCTGCTTACCGACGTGCGTAAACGCATCAGCGCCATGAAACAATACGCCTCGCTCGGCAGCGGCTTCAAGATCGCCATGCGCGACCTCGAGATCCGCGGGGCAGGGAACCTCCTCGGCGCCGAGCAAAGCGGTCATATCACCGCCGTTGGGTTTGAACTGTATTGTCAATTGCTCAAGCAAAGCGTCTCATCGCTGAAGGGCGAAAAAATCAAACAACGCGTCGAAGTCAGCGTGAAACTCGATTTCCTGGAGATGAATGCCGGGCGATCGAGCGACAATAGCGATCCGACTATTGTTCCCTCTCCGCTCCCACCTGCCGCGCCGAAGTTGGACAAAGGCGGGTCAGGTGGGAGGGGAGAGGGTCAGGGAGAGGTGAGGGTCCGCCATGCCGGTTTACCGGCAAATTATATCACCGAATCGCACCATCGCATTGAGATTTACCGCAAACTCGCGCAAGCCAACGAAAAGACTGCCCTCGAAAATCTACAGAAAGAACTTCGCGACCGCTTTGGCCCCATCCCGCCGCCGGTGGAATTACTCCTGCAGATCGGCGAACTAAAAATCCTCGCTGCCGACAAATCGGTGACGGCAATTGAAGTGGCCGATGACAAACTGATGCTCACGCGCAATGGCGATTACATCACCCTCGGCGGAAAATTCCCGCGCCTGACCAAAAAGGAACCCAAGGCGCGATTGAAAGAGATCAAGTGGCTGCTGCTGGCGATTTAAGGCGACCACAGCCGATAGTAGCGTCCGGGGTAATTCGTCCATTGCGGATCGGAAAAATACGCAGAACCGGTCCCCAGATAATTCGTCGCGATTGGCATCCAATGGATCATATCAGTCGAAGCCTCCACAACCACAGTTTTCCCGCTGGCCCAATTGATAGTGAAACCAAACTGCTTTTCTTGTATCTCGGGTTCCACGGCATTGACCAGAGTTTGCAATATCCACAAAGCAGTCGGCATGTTCGCAAAAGTTGTTCCCCAACCACTGGTTCCCGATAAATAGTAAATTGTCGCATCATCATAATCAAAAGAATCCCAACTCACAGTTGGAGCATTGCCCTCAAAATATGCGCTTCTAAGGTTCGGGCAGGTGGCAAATGCTCCAAGGCCAATATTTTGAACACTGGCTGGGATGACGATGCTGCTAAATGGACATCCGGAAAATGCGGCGACACCAATATTTGTGATACTATTTCCGAAAGTTATATTGGTCAGATCACAGCCCGTGAAGACGCCCGACCCAATGCTCAACGTGCTGTTTGGAATGCTGATATTCGATAGTTTACAATCACCAAACGCATTATCATCAATCGCCATGATGCTATTGGGCAGGATTACATTTGTTAGATTCAAACAATAGAAAAACATTAGCTCGCCTACATAGCTCACCCCATTAAGGAAGGTGGCACTTTGTAATGAAAGGCAATCGCCGAATGCAAACAGTGCAATATTCGTTACACTGCCAGGAATGGTAACCTGTAAAAGATTTGTACAATCGAAAAAAGCATTAGCCCCTATTGTGGTGATTGATTCTGGGAACACCACATTTGTCAGGGCACCATATTCAAATGCGCCTGATCCAATATTAGTGACGCGACTGGGAATTGTATAACCTCCGCTTTGGCCGTCTGGAAAGTCAACAAGCGTATTAAAATCTTTTGTAAATACCACCCCATTCAAGCTGATATAGGCGGGGTTTCTCGGGTCCACATTGATGGTCTTTAGGCTGGTACAATTTTCAAACACATCACACCCGATATTGGTAACACTTTGGGGAATGGTGATGCTTGTCAAATCCGGGCACATATTGAAGGCTGAATCACTAATTGTGGTCACATGTCTGCCGAGGTCAACATTGGTCAAACTGGTGCACAGCCAGAAGGCATACGGTCCAATGTTAGTTACCGATGTCCCAATTTGGATGCTATTTAGGTCGTTACAACCAGAAAATACTTGTTGTCCGAGGAAAGTTACTTTGTTTGGAATGACGACTTTTTTCAGGGCGCAACTTTCAAATGCTTCGAGACCGATATAAGAAATATTTTGTCCCAAAACTACGTTTGTGAGCGATCGGCAATCCGAAAAGGCATTTTCTCCTATATAAGTTACTCCATTCCCGACCGCTGCATTTGCTAGGTAATAGCATCCGCTAAAAGCTTCCGCTCCAATGTTCCTGACACTGTTGGGTATGTTAATCCTTGTTAAAAAAGTTAAGGAAAAGGCTCTATCACCAATGTTTGTTACCGTGTTTGGAATTGTAACATTCGTTTCATAACTTGTAAAAAAAGCTCCCTCTCCGATATTCAAGACTGGAATAAAATTAGGATGGTGTGGAAATGATGTTCCAGAAGTTAAAATTGGAATTTGACTTGGAATGGTCACGTTTCCACTCGAGCCAGGAATGTTTATATAGTTTAGAATCGTCGCTCCAACGCCATTTGTGCTATAAATCCAAATTCCAAATGAATTGGTATAATACAATAGTATTATCGGAGGCGAAGTTGGTTGTCCCGGACCAATAGGGAGAGCTTGAGCTTCCATAAATTGTAGAAGCAGCATAAACAAAGCCCAGACAACGCAAATCAGCCGAAAATTGCGGTTTTGTCGTTTCGTGAATGTCGTCGAATTTTCCACCTGTTGATTGTCTGAACTTTCTAAACGCTACCATCATCTCAGAATAATCACAGGGAAAATTCTACATTATGCTGTGTTTCCCCGTTGACATTCCATTCTCAAAACCTTATTTAGCTCAAAGCCTTATGAAAAAAATTCTTACTCTTGTGTTGCTGGCATTTGTGTTCGGCTGTTTCGTGTCGTCGGCTTCTGCCGCCACGACACACGGTATCAAAGCTCACAAGCACCATAAGCAGGCGCACCATCGCCATCACAAGAAGGCCTGAGGCCTCTTTTGTTCCGCTGCCGTCGCCTAAACCGGCCCTCGTCGGGATTTCATTCACACTGGGCTGAAGGTGCTGACAAATCGCGAAGCGTTTGGGTTGCGTCGTCTTTAGCGCCGCTTTTTGTATCACTACCATTCTCCCTTCTCGCCGCCTGTCCACCATAGCTTTGCCGCAGATGGATCGCTTTTTGTTGCCGGTCAACATTACATTCATCGCTTTTCATGCTTAAATCGCCCCATGCGCGGTGTATCAAAATATATTTGTCGGAGACGAGGTAACGAGGCTCTAACTTTTTCCCTTAGGGTTGCCTCAAACCCCGCGTCTGGCGGCCTCCTAATTCCAAATATACCATTTTTGCGAAACGAACCCAAACTTTTTGACCCTAATATCCAGCACAAAAAACTATGAATCAACACTTTGTGAAATTCATCTCTCAAATAGGTCGCCGTCAAAACGAACCCAAATCCATCCGGGTGATTTGGCTATCGGCCGTTGAATATTGGCTGTTTCTGCCTCAATCATCTGCGTTGTTCTGCTCCCGTCCTGCGGGATGCGGATTCAGCCCCTTCAGGTGTTACGCGAAGTTACGTTTAAGATCTTTCTAGTGAGCATACTGAAGGCTCCCCTCAAAATAAAATTTGAAAGCCCTTCAAAAAACTCCCATTCTTTCAATCCCAATGCATAAAGTTGTCATCATCGGTTCAGGGTGCGCGGGTTGGACGGCGGCGCTCTACACAGCGCGCGCCAATCTGCAACCGCTCGTCCTGATGGGCGCGCAGCCCGGCGGCCTGCTCACCACCACCAGTATCGTCGAAAATTTCCCCGGTTTTCCCGAGGGCGTGGACGGCTTCGAACTGATGTCGCGCATGCAGAAGCAGGCTGAGCGGTTTGGCGCCAAAGGCACCTTCGCCGCCGTGGAAAAAGTGGATTTCTCCAAAGCACCGTTCGAATTGATCGTCGATGGCGAGAAGGTTGTGGCCGAGACCGTCATCATCGCCACCGGCGCCAGCCATAAACATCTGGACGTCCCCGGTGAAGATTTGCTGGAAACCAAGGGCGTTACTTATTGCGCCACCTGCGACGGCGCATTGCCGGTATTCCGCAATCAACCGCTCGTCGTGGTCGGCGGCGGCGATTCCGCCTGCGAAGAGGCCCTTTACCTGACGCGATTTGGCAAGGAAGTCTATCTCGTCCATCGCCGCGATTCATTACGCGCCTCCAAAATCATGGCCGAACGCGTTCATGCGCACAAAACCATCAAGCCGATCTGGGATTCCGTGGTCACCGAAATCCTCGATGTGAAGCAGGACAAAGTGACCGGCGTAAAATTGAAAAATTTGAAGACGGGCGCGGAAAGCGTCCTGGACTGCGCCGGTGTGTTCATCGCTGTGGGTCATTCGCCGAACACGACCCTCTTCAAGGACCAGATCGCCATGGACTCAAACGGCTTCGTCATTCCCAAACACGGCACCATGACCAGTGTTCGCGGTGTCTTTGTCGCGGGGGATTGCGCGGACCATGTCTATCGCCAGGCGATCACCGCGGCGGGCATGGGTTGCTCGGCGGCGATCGATGCCGAACGCTTCCTCGCTGCCCGGAACGAATAAGGCAATCATCGCGATTATAAATCCGGTTTCATTTTATAATCGACGCGATGCCCAGGCGCCGGTAAAGAGTCGCTGTGCCAAACGCAAATCCCATCGCAAGAATTCGACGCATCGATTGGGCGCAGCCTTCGGTCATCGTCCTTGTCCTTGCGAACGCATTTCCGTTGGCGGGGGTGTTTCTGTTTCACTGGGAAGTTTTTCCGCTGTTGTTCCTGTTTTGGGCGGAGAATGTTATCATCGGGATCCTTAACGTGGCGAAGATGCTTCTGGCCGGGGGTATTTTCGAGCAGAGCATTTTTCGAAAGTTGATCCAAACAAGGGTCGCCGAAGGGCGGCACGATGATTTCGTGGTCGATGGGGCGGTGCTTTCAGTTTTTAGCTGGATGGGGAAAATATGCCTCTCTATCTTTTTTTGTGTCCATTACGGGATGTTCACATTCGTCCATGGGACGATTTTGATGGCCATCTTCGGAGGCAGCGCGTATCACACGGAGTTTCTAAACCCATCGTTGATCGTCCAGGTTGTTCGCGACAATCATTTGGCCTGGCCAATCTTCGGTCTCGTGGCCAGCCATGTGTTCTCTTTTGGGTACGATTACTTGTGGCGGGGCGAATTTCGCCAGACGAATGTGATGGTGCAAATGACACGGCCCTACGGTCGCATCATCGCATTGCACGTGACGATCCTGATCGGCGGCTTTTTGCTGATGGCATTGCATTCACCTGTTGCCGGGCTGGCACTGCTCGTGGTGTTGAAAACTGTTTTTGACCTGGCCGGGCATCAGAAAGAACGGGAAAAGTTCAGCCCGGTCGCGGTGACAGCGCCGGCGGCTGTTGAAAGCCAGGAACCAGTGGCCTGCCCGGATCCTGTAACTGCGGCGCGGCTAAAGAAAGCATTGAGGATTGCTGGATGCGCTATGTTTGTGATTTTGTTCGCTACGATCGCCGGGGCGTGGATCATCATTTCGAGAGTCATCTCAGCGCCGGACCATTCGCAAACAATGACTGTCACCACGGACCATTCGTCATCGGCTGCAGTGGCAATCCGGCCGGCGTCAGCCGATGATCCGTGGACGCTCGATTTGGGCAGCCGCCAAATTTCCTCCGGACCCGCGCTGGGGTTGTTTCGCGGTGAATATTTCTCTGTCTCCCGCGCCAATTATAGAAATGGGACATTGCGGATCCGCTCTGGGACAGGCGACAATACGCGTGAATGGCAGATCACTTTTCCCACGACGGATGAAGAGACATTAGACAACAAATCGTATATCGTTTCTCCACAGGATGGAGCCGGCACAAATTCCACCCGGATCGCCATGACGTGGAACAAGGGCGCCACTGAAAACTTTACGCAATCGTATGACAGCGGCTATGCGATGAAGCTGGAATTTGGCGGACGCGAACAGAATACCGTTTCAACCCGCATATATCTGTGCGTGCCAGACACGCAAAAGAGTTACCTTGATGGCAGTTTCAAGACCAATGTCAGGAAAAGCAGGGCGGATACCGCCGATGGGCAATGAGAGCTTTATTTGTCAGAAAAAATTTCATTGCCTAAGTTCCCGGATTAAACATCCTGTTTCCCCATGAGAGGTTCATTCCTGATCCCGGTTTTGATTCTACTTGGCGCACAGATCCAGGCGCAGGACACGAATTCCGTGCCGATGACCGCCACCAACGTGCCCATCATCGGCACATTGCAAGCCGCCAATTATTATGATCAGGAAGTCGTCGTGACCGGCAAAGTGGCCCAGGTGAGTGTTCGTTCGGACATCACCTTCATCAATCTTGATAAACGCTATCCGGAATCGCCCTTTGCGATTGTCATCTTAAAGGGGCACAGCAGCTTTTCCGGGGATGCCACCGCGTTGCGCGGAACCTCGATCGGAATCAAAGGCAAGGTCACTAAATACCATGACAAGCCCGAAATGCAATTGAACAACATGGACCAACTCACCGTGGACGGCGTCACCAACGTGCCGGCCTTTCTCCAGCCGCAGACCAATTCGCCAACGGCAACGCAACCCGCAGGAAATTAATTTCATTGGAATACCCGGCGTCTCCCTTTACTGGGGAAGGGGACAGGTCAAAAAATGATGAGGATTGGCAATCGGGGAATAGGGCTTTGAAATCTTCATTGCGCGGATATTTCCCCATGTGTTAAGTTATCTTCTCGGTTAACCAAACAATTTAACCAAAAACAGAAAAAATTATGGCAGTCAAAGTTGCAATTAATGGGTTTGGTCGCATCGGTCGCCTCGTGTTTCGCGCCATCGCGGAGCAGGGGATGATCGGCAAAGATCTTGAAATCGTCGCCGTCGGCGATATCGTGCCGGCGGATAACCTCGCTTATCTCCTCAAGTACGATTCCATCCAGGGTCGTTTCCAGGGCGAAGTCGGCTCCAAGAAATCTGCCGCCGACAAAGCCGAGGACGATGTTCTGGTCGTCAACGGCAAAGACATCAAAGTCGTCAGCGCCAAGACCCCGGCCGAATTGCCGTGGAAAGCGCTCGGCATCGATCTCGTCATCGAATGCACCGGCCTCTTCACTGACGCCGCCAAGGATAATCCGAAATCTTCTTATGGCCATATCACCGCGGGTGCCAAGAAGGTCGTCATTTCCGCCCCGGCCAAGAACGAAGACATAACCGTCGTTTTGGGTGTCAACCATGAGAAGTACGACGCCGCCAAGCACCACGTCATCTCGAATGCGAGCTGCACGACGAATTGCCTGGCGCCGCTCGTCCATGTGTTGCTCAAGGAAGGCTTCGGCATCGAGGAAGGTTTGATGACCACCATTCATAGCTATACCGCCACGCAGAAAACCGTGGACGGCCCCAGCAAAAAAGACTGGAAAGGTGGCCGCAGTGCGGCGATTAACCTGATTCCTTCGACCACTGGCGCAGCCAAGGCTGTGGCCCTCGTTTGTCCCGAAGTCAAAGGCAAATTGACCGGCATGTCGGTCCGCGTGCCGACCCCGACGGTCTCTGTCGTGGACCTGACCGTCCGCACGGTCAAAGAAACCAGCTACGCTGAGATTTCCGCGGCCATGAAGAAAGCCAGTGAGACCTATCTCAAGGGCATTTTAGGTTGGACCGACGACGAAGTCGTCAGCAGCGATTTCATCCATTGCAAGCTGTCCTCTATCTTTGACGCGGGCTCAGGCATTGAATTGAACAAACGTTTCTTCAAGCTCATCAGCTGGTATGACAATGAGTGGGGCTATAGCTGCCGCGTGGCCGACCTGCTGAAATTCATGATTGGCAAAGGCCTGTGAACCGCGATTGAAAATCGCCAATGATCTTGAGGCGGCCCGGCAACGGGCCGCCTTTTTGTTTGACTGATTTTCATCCCGCCTGTCTGCTGTCGCATTCCATGAGTTCAGAAACAGAACCACGGCAAAGCCGGATTCGCGCCATCGCGGGTGCGCTCACGATCATAGTGCTCATCTTTATCGCCTATTCGCCCATTCTCCCGGGAGCGTTCGTGATGGACGATGAGCGGTTGACCGGTGGCGATAATCCGCTTGTGAACGGAAATCTTAACCTGCATACGCTCTGGTTCGGGACGGATTTTACGCTGGCGACCTTCGGGTGGTGGCTAGAGAAGATGGCGTTCGGAAACAACCCCATGGGGTATCACATTGTGGACCTCGCGCTCCATGCGGCGAGTTGCCTCCTGCTTTGGCGTCTGCTCGCGCGATTGAAGATCCCCGGGGCATGGCTGGCCGGAGCCTTATTCGCAGTCCATCCCGTGTGCGTCAATTCCGTGGCGCGGATTGCCGAGATGAAAAACACGCTCTCGCTGCCTTTCTTTTTTCTCAGCTTCCTGGCTTACCTGAGATATGAAGCAATCGCTTTATACCCCGTTGAAAATAGCATTCCAGAAAAACCGCGATGCCAATGGTCCGGCCCATTGTGGCTCGTGATATCGCTGGTCACGTTCGTGCTGGCATTGCTCGCCAAAACGACTGCGGTCACCCTGCCGCTCGTCCTGCTCCTTTACGCTGTTTGGCGGCGAAGACGACTTACGCGCAAGGATGTGCTCCATGCGATTCCGTACTTTATGCTTTCCCTGGCCTTCGGCTTGATGTCGGTTTGGTTCCAGAAACATCAGGCGTTGCTGACCACGCCCCTGACATTAGTTCCAGAAACTTTCTGGCAACGATTGGCCGCCGCGGGAGTTGTTTTCTGGTTTTATCTGGGCAAAGCATTCATGCCGGTCAATTTGAGTGTCGCGTATCCTCCAATCCAAATGGATGCCGGCGCCTGGACCGCGTATCTACCCTTATTGGCGATCGGTGTCACCTTTTTGATTTGTTGGCGGTATCGTCGCACGTGGGGATGGCAAGTGCTTTTCGCACTGGGATGCTTTATCGTCACGTTGTTCCCCGCCCTCGGGTTCTTTAACGCCCAATATCAGACGATGTGGAACGTTTCCGACCATCTGCAATACTGTTCCCTTCCAGCGATGGTGGCGTTAGCGGCTGCTGCGCTGGCGGTCTGGGTGAAAGAGTTGGTTTTTCCAATGGTTGGGGCGGTCCTTTTGACAATGCTTTTTATTTTGAGTTTCCAACGTGCGCAGGTCTTTACCTCGGAAGAAAATCTCGTGCGGGACACGCTCAAAAAAAATCCCGCCGCCTGGGCTGCGCACAATGACATGGGCACCATTTTGGCAGGGAAAAAAGACTATAACGGCGCCATCCAGGAATTCATCTTCTCTCTCCAATATCGTCCGAACAATGTCGACGAGTTGATGAATCTTGGGCATGCCCTCTCGCTGGTAGGACAATACGAGGCGGCGGATGCGCAATTTCAAACCGCCTTGATCATCGATCCGGGCGTGGCCGCCTGCCACAAGGCCTATGGCGAAACACTATATCTCCAGGGAAAGAAATCCGGGGCGTACCATCAATTGCAGTGGGCCACCATCTTGCAGCCTGACCTGCAAACGGACCTGGAATTAGCTACGTGGCTTTATGCCGATGGCGATTCCCGCCAGGCAGTGAATGTGTTCAGGCGTGCCCTCGCTTTGGATCCCGATAATTTGACGGCATTAAATGACCTGGCTTGGATTTTAGCCACAGCACCCGAAGATTCGCTTCGCAACGGACCTGAAGCCGAGATCGACGCCCAAAAAGCCTGCCGCCTGACCGCTTTCAAACGTCCGGAGATGCTCAGTGCCCTGGCGGCGGCACAGGCTGAAATGGGTGATTTTTCCAATGCCATGGCGACCGCCCAAATGGCCGTCAACGTGGCCGCTGCCGCTGGCAATACCCGGATGGTTTCCGCTGATGAACAATTCTTTCAACTCTATCAGGCGAAAAAGCCATACCGGGAAAGGCGATAGGGCAGGGGGCTAAGTCGGCAATGCGTCAGCGATTGGCCGCGATTGCTGACTTCTATCCAATCACTTCACCGTCTGTGGCTTTTCCTGGATCACTTTTTCCTTTTCCAACTTGTCCAGTTTAGGCGCGATGACGTAGGTGCAATAACCTGCGTTGGAATTATTGTCGTAATATTTCTGGTGATAATCTTCGGCTGGATAGAATTTTTTTAACGGAACGATCTGCGTGACGATCGGGTTATTGAAATTCTTCTGTGCTTCCAGAATCGATTTTTGCGCTTCCAGTTTTTGCTTCTCATCCCGGTACAGGATGATGGAGCGGTAGGATGTGCCTTCGTCGGCGCCCTGCCGGTTCAATGTTGTTGGATCATGCGCCTGCCAGAAGACGTTGAGCAACTGGTTGTACGAAATTTTCGACGGATCGAAAACGATCTCGGTGACTTCAGCATGGCCGGTTGTCTCGGTGCATACCTCGGGGTAGGTGGGATTATCCGTATGACCGCCCGCAAAACCGCTGGTCACGGAGATGACCCCGGGCAACCTTTCGAAGACTGCTTCCATGCACCAAAAACAACCTCCGCCCAGGTCAGCCGTTTCGGTTTTTGGGACGGCGCCTTCAGTTTTATTCGTCACATTCATAAATAAGGCAGGTTGCGCCGCGGCTGAAAAACTCAGCGTCACGGCAACCCATAAGATATGGTACGGTTTCATTATATTTATTCTTCCGGACTGTCCAGGTCCTTACCCGGCGGCAGATCAGCATACTTTTCAAAATGCTCCGGCCGCAACGGCTCGGAAATCGCATGTTCGCCGCCCAGCCACTTGCCAAGGTCGATCAATTTGCACCGCTTCGAACAGAAGGGAGAAAATTCGCCCTTCAACCATTCCCCTCTCTTCTTGCATGTTGGACAGGCCGTCTCTTTACGGCGTTCATTCATGGATTGGCGATCAATAAAGTGTTCGATGATGACATCGAGATATAATCCTGCAGGATCCGCTCTGTTTCCTCGAGCGTTGTATCTGTTCCTGCCCGGGTGACGACCGTGGCTTTCGCGTCATCCTTTCCTGAATCCATTTTGATGCCCACGATGATGTCCTGGTTTGTGCTCATCGCCATGACCGTGCCGTTGGCATTGGTTTCGATCACGGTCGCATCGAAATTGGTCATCAACAGTGATTCCGGGGCTGGCAAGCCGTTGGTCACTGCATTCTCCAGAGTGATTGCATATTTTGTCTCGTTCGGGACCGGGCGCAGGGCGCGCTCGGCATCGCGCGCATTGTCGGTTTCGGCGATCTTCTGCCGGTCACGCAAGGCCTGCTGCTCATTGAGCGTCGTGGTCTGGTCGGCCTGCATTTTTTTGAATTCATTGATGTCCTGCCGCAAATAGCTGAAATCCCGGTTGGTGGCGATGCGCGCATTGGAATCCTCCCGCAATCGCGGAACATAAGCTGTCACCAGGTCCTGCTTGTCAAATGGCACGCTGGACATAGTGTCCCAGGGCAGGGCATTTTCCAGGTTCGTTTCACCGATCTCAGTCGAATAATTTAATACGTCCGGCAGGACGATGTCCGGGACCACCCCTTTGAACTGCGTCGAAGCGCCGGTGACGCGATAAAATTTGCTGATGGTGATCTTAATGTCGCCCGGGTCGTTGGTCGCCGTGAGCGTGGCTGGAACCAATGTTTGCCTGAGCTGTTCGATATCCTGCACTGTGCCTTTACCGAACGTGCTCACATCGCCCACCACCAGTGCCCGTCCATAATCCTGTAACGCAGCAGCGGCAATTTCCGCCGCGGAAGCACTCAGGCGATTGACCAATACCACCATCGGCCCGGTAAATAGTTGGTTTGTATTGTTATCCGAATAGATATTGACCTGTCCCATGCTGTCCCGGGACAGCACCACCGGGCCGCCTTTGGTGAACAAGCCTGTAAAGCTGACTGCTTCCTGCAATGATCCGCCGGGATTGCTTCGCAGGTCCAAAATGATTCCCGAAACGTTTTCTTGTTTAAGCTTGGTGATCAATTTTCTTACGTCCACCGTCGTATAACTGGGCGATAATTGGGGTCCGCCCGCGAGGTCCATGGAAGCGTAAAATGAAGGCAGATCCAGGATGCCGATGCGGTTTGTTCCCCCGTGACCATCAGGCCGATCGATGAGTTCCGCCCGGGCATGCTCATCCGCCAATTTGATTTCATCGCGCGTCAACGCCACAATGCGTTGCATCGTCGGGTGGTCAGCCGGAGTCAACGTCAGCCTCACCTGAGTTCCTTTGGGTCCGCGGATCAATTCCACCACCTTGGGCAGGTCCATGTCCACGACATTGACCGGGGGTTGGTTGCTTTGCGCTACCGCCACGATGCGGTCGCCCTGGTGGATGAGTCCGCTTCGCTTGGCCGGGCCGCCCTCGACCAGCGAATCGACTGTGCAATAGCCCTCGTCCTCCCTCAATTGCGCCCCGATGCCAAATAGCCCCAGGCTCATTGAGATCATAAAACTCTGGGCGCTTTCCCCGTTCATATAATCCGAATGCGGATCGTAGGCATGCGCCAACGCGTCAAGATAGTCCTCCAAAATAGTGTCGCTGTCCGAATTATTGATCAAGTGTAATACCCAGTTGTAATGGCGTAATAGCTTGTCGGCGATTTCCGCATCCGCGTTTTTGGGCAGGGGGAGGATCACCGCGGCATTCGTGCTGGAGATCTCCCGCCCCAGGCGTTCCTGCAAAAAATCGAAGGTCAATTCCTGTCGCCATAAATTTTGCGCGGCGGTCATGTCTTTGGGCCAGGACGCGTGGCGACGGTCGATCAGGATGCGCTCGTCCGTGTCAAAATTAAGATGATCCTGCTTCAATAATGCGATGTCGTATGCCGTATGCTGTTGGAACCGTTCCTGGAAACGCTCAAAAATCACATAAGCTGGTGTCAGGTCCGAGCGTCCGCGTCCGGCGATCGTGTAGTCTCCCAGCTTCGTCCGGTACTGCGCAAATTCATCCATGTCTGATTGCAAAAAGTTTTCCCGGCGCGGATCGAGCATCTCGATATATTGATTAAAAAATTTTGCCGAAATCTTTTCATTAAGTTCTTCCTGCAAGTAATGATTATTTTCCAGGGATCGCGCCGTCAGATAAGCGATCCGGGAATCATTAGGGCCCGGCAATAACGGCGCGGTGCTCTGCTTTGCGCTATCAGGATTGGACGGGGAATCTTTTGCTGCGGCGTGGTTGATTGCCGTGAACAGGATCACAGCGGTGGCAAATACGGCAAGAACGCCGCAGATTTTTAACTTCAGGGATATTCGCATTGGCACAATTTGACGTACTCTAACCTCATTTGTTCAGCAAAGAAAACTTTTTGCGTCTTAAATAGATGATTTTCTGATTCCCGACCGATGCCGTCAATGGCAATCCGCAAAATCTTGTTTGCAATTTTTTTTAAAATTCACACAATGTGTCTCCCGAAAAACTTATGAAAAATACAATTTTGCTCTTGGCCCTGTCACTGAACGTCCTGCCTTTGCTGGCGGACGATTCCATGCAGGGCACGAATGCTCTGCCCAATGAGCGCGAGCGGGCCAGCTATGCCATGGGCATGTATTACGGACACTATTTGCAACAGCGCGGCATGGATTCAACCGTGATCGATCCTGACGCGGTCGTCCGGGGTCTTAACGATTCGATCTCCGGCGGACAAACCCTGCTCACTCCCGCTGAAATGAGCCAGGCTTTGACTGATTTTCAAAAAGACAACCAACAGGTGCTGGCGGCCAATCGGACAAAAATGCAACAGCAGGTCGCGGCAAAAAATCTGGCCGCCAACAAGACGTTTTTTGCCGAAAACGGCCACGCTGCCGGGGTGGTGACCCAGCCTGATGGACTGCAATACAAAATCATCACCGCCGGTACCGGCCAGCTTCCGGCACCTGCTGACACGCTCACCGTGAATTATGAATTGACCCTTTTGGACGGTACGTCCATCCAAAATACACCACAGGCTGGAGTCCCGCTGGCTCTGGGCTCGCCGATGATTCCGGGAATGAAGGAAGTGCTTACGAACATGCCGGTCGGCTCCGTCTGGGATGTTTGGATCCCCTCAGACCTGGCGTATGGTCCTAGCGGTCGTGGTCCGATCCCGGCGAATTCCGCGTTGAAATTCCATATCCAGGTTATCGGCATCGGCAGCAGCACTCCGGCACCTCCAGCACCGGCGCCTTTGACCAGCGACATCATCGCCGTGCCTTCCGCCCAGGACATCAAAAACGGGGCAAAGCCTTATACGCTGACCCCTGAACAGGTCCGACAAATGCAATCGCAAGCCCAGACCAACCAGGTGAAATAGGCGGCTTTGATCCGGCCGATTTGAACATTTTTCCCCCGGCGATGTCGGTTATTGGTGTATGGCCGGGCATTCTCGCGAGCATGATGCTTCCTGAAAGCTTAAACCAACTGCAAGGTTTTTGCCCCCTGGCTGAACATTGACTGATACAACAATTTATGAAAACGGTCTCCAGATCATTGACGGGATTTTTTGCGGGCGCTCTTGGCACCATCGCGATCCTTACCCTGGTTTATTTTAATGCGTGGGCCAAGGACATCATGCCGGCCATCAACGTGGATAGCACGCCCATCGCCCGCAATACCAGCGGCATCACCAGCTTCGCCCCCATCGTCAAAAAAGCTGCGCCCAGCGTCGTTAATATCTACTCAACCCATTTTGTCCACCAGCGTCTTTATCACAATAATCCCTTTTTTGGCGATCCGCTCTTCCGCCAGTTCTTTGGCGGCCAGATGCCTCAGGGCGGCGGTCGTGAGATCACTCGCAAGGAGGAAAGCCTCGGCTCGGGTGTCATTGTTTCGCCCGACGGTTACATCCTGACCGCAAATCACGTCGTCGAGGGTGCCGACCAGATCAAAGTCTCCATCGCGGACGATAAGAAAGAATATACCGCCAAAGTCATTGGTACCGACCCGCCTACGGATATGGCGGTCTTGAAAATTGATGCCACCGGCCTGTCCGCCATCACTCTCGGCGACAGTGATCAATTGGAAGTGGGCGACATCTCCCTGGCCATCGGCAATCCCTTTGGTGTCGGCCAGACGGTGACCATGGGGATCATCAGCGCTCTGGGCCGCAATATTCCCGACCTCGGCGAAGACCAGCGTGTGCATATCCAGGATTTTATCCAGACCGATGCCGCTATTAATCCCGGCAATTCCGGCGGCGCCCTGGTGGATGCCGAAGGCCGGCTCATCGGCATCAACACTGCCATCGAGAGCGGTAGCGGCGGCAATGAAGGCGTTGGTTTTGCCGTGCCGGTCAACATGGCGCGCTATGTCATGGAGAGCCTCCTTCGTAACGGTGGCAAGATCGAGCATGGTTATCTCGGCACGATCCTTAAAGATATCACGCCTGATTTTGCCGCGGAATTGAATTTGCCCAACCAAAACGGCGCCCTCGTGGATGATGTCTTTGATAATTCGCCTGCGCAGAAGGGCGGCATTCAAGCCGGCGATGTGATCACCAGCTTCAATGGCAAAGCCATTGATGATACCCACAGTTTGCAATTGATGGTCTCCCAATGCCCTCCGGGTACGACCGCCAGCATTCAATTGATCCGCAAAGGCGCCACCCAAACGGTGACGGTCACCCTGGGCCAATTGCCCGGCAGCTTCACTGCGAATAACAATGGCTCGAGCAGCACCCCGGCAACCGTCCCCGATGCGCTCGATGGCGTCACCGTGGACGATCTGACCACCGATGTGCGCGAACAATTGCGAGTTCCGCAGCGCATCCATGGCGCAATCGTTGTCAGCGTGGACCAGGAATCGAATGCCGCTGAAGCCGGTCTGCGGGAAAACGATATCATCCTGCAGATCAACCAGCAGCCCGTGGCCAGCGCCGACGACGCAGTGAAACTTTGCTCCAGTGCCAAAGGCGACCATATCCTGTTGCAGATCTGGCGGCGCATGGGCGACCAGGCCATGACCACGTTTATCTCCGTGGATAATGCCAAGCGCCAGCAACCGCAACAGTGATCATCATTTCCTGAATCAACCCATCGCGGATGGTTGCAGATTTTCTCCGTGAAATTTGCGCCTTTCGCGGTTAATGTCTTTCCCGATGGCCGTTCAATACAAAGATTATTACGAAACGCTCGGGGTGCCGCGCAATGCCAGCGACGCGGACATCAAAAAATCCTTTCGCAAGCTCGCCCGGGAATATCATCCCGACGTTGCCAAGGACAAAAAGCGCGCCGAGGAAAAATTCAAGGAGATCAACGAGGCGTATGAAGTCTTGAGCGACCCCGCCAAGCGGAAAAAATATGACGAGCTTGGCGCCAATTGGAAATCCGGTGCCGAATTCCGTCCGCCGCCGGGCTGGGGAAATGCCGGGCGCCAGCAAACTTTCCGCGGGGGACGCCCCGGCGGTTCGAATGCCGGCGAATATGAATTTCATTTTGGAGGCACCGGTTTCAGTGATTTCTTCGAACAAATGTTCGGCTCCGCCCGCGGCCGGCAGGGCGGCTTTTCCGGATTTTCCAATGCCGACGAGAGGGAGTCCGCCGAGCGCGGGCGTGATGTCGAGGGCGATATCCTTGTCACCCTCGATGAAGCGGCACACGGCGCGGTGCGCACCGTCACCGTCCGCCATGATTCGCACGCTGAGACGCACCAGGTCAAGATTCCCGCAGGGGTCGGCGAGGGACAACGCCTGCGCCTGGCCGGCCGCGGCGAACACGGTTCCGGCGGCGGGGTCTCCGGCGATCTGTATCTGCGTGTCCGCTTTGCCCGGCATCCTGACTTCGATGTCGACGGCCACGATCTGGTATACGAAGCGGACATCGCACCCTGGGACGCCGTGCTCGGCGCAGAAATTTCCGTTCCCACCCTTGATGGGCGCGTGAATATCAAGATTCCTGCGGGAACAGCCGGCGGACAAAAACTGCGCGTGCGTAATCGGGGCCTGCCGAGCCGGGACGGCACCAAAGGCGATCTGTTTGTGGTCACTAAAATCGCCGTTCCCACCAAAATCACCGCCGCCGAACAGAAATTATGGGAACAGCTTAAACGCGATTCCAAATTCGTTCCCGGGCATTGACGGGTATTTAGTATGCCCGCGACACAACAAACTGTTTTGATCACCGGTGTCTCGCGCGGATTGGGCAGGGCGATGGCTGAGGAATTCATCCGCCTCGGGCACACGGTCATCGGCTGCGGGCGGTCTGAAAAAGAAATCATCCAATTGCAAACCCAATTCCAGCCGCCGCATGATTTCGCCGTTGTAGACGTTGCGGACGACCAGACCGTTGCCAATTGGGCGCTGGATGTTTTGGCCAGGCACCAGGCACCGGATTTGTTGCTCAACAACGCCGCCCTTATAAACCGAACTGCGCCGCTCTGGGAAGTGCCTGCCCGGGAATTTTCCGAAGTGATCGATGTGAACATCAAAGGGGTGGCCAATGTCATCCGCCATTTCGTGCCCGCCATGATCAAGCGCCGTCGTGGAGTCGTTGTGAATTTCAGTTCCGGCTGGGGCCGGTCAACCGATTCGGGGGTGGCCCCGTATTGTGCGACCAAATGGGCCATCGAAGGTCTCACCCAATCTCTCGCGCAGGAATTGCCTTCCGGCATGGCAGCCGTGCCGCTGAATCCGGGTATCATCGCCACCGACATGCTGAAAAGTTGTTTTGGCGGTTCCGCTTCGGCATATCCCGCTCCCGAAAAATGGGCGAAAGGCGCCGTGCCGTTCCTCTTGAAAATTTCCGCCGCTGATAACGGCAAACCTCTCACCGTGCCGGGTTCTTAAAACGGTCCGATTTGAACCTCACGCCTCGGATTCGCTATCTATTTTAGGATGGAGTCCGAACTGGACCAGTTTCGCTTTCATGGTGATCCGTGAAATGCCCAGCCATCGGGCGGCCTTGGCCTGGTTGCCATGGGCCAGGTCGATGGCCCGCTTGAAAAGTTCCTGTTCAGTGAATTCCATCAAGCGCGCATGGACGTCCGTGGATTGGCCGCGCTGGGCTGAGGCCAGCAGGTCGCCGATATATTCGCCCAAAGGCCGTTTGGCCAGATCGCCCAAGGTGGCGTCATTGTTCAGGGCAACGCGTACGTGGCTGGCATTGATGGCAAAATCCTGCGCCTGCAGCAGCGCTTTGCGGATGACATTTTCCAATTCACGCACGTTTCCCGGCCAGGAATGGGATTGGAGTATTTCCAGGGCCTCGGGGCGGATCGACGGAGCAACGATGCCCAATTCCGAGCCATATTTTCCCAGGAAATAATGGACCAGCCGGGGGATGTCTTCTTTGCGCTGGCGGAGCGGGGGCAGGGTGAGGGTCACCACGTTGAGCCGGTAATATAAATCCTCGCGAAACGATTTGGTTTGGATCGCTGTTTCTAAATCATGATGGGTCGCCGCCAGGACCCGGACATCCACCCGGATCAATTCCCGTCCGCCGAGGCGCTGGAATGACTTTTCCTGGAGCACGCGCAACAGTTTGACCTGGGTACCGGGAGTCATGTCCCCGATCTCGTCCAGGAAGATCGTTCCTCCATCGGCCTGTTCAAAACGGCCAATGCGTTGGCGTTGCGCCCCCGTGAAGGCGCCGCGTTCATGGCCGAACAATTCGCTTTCCAGCAACGTTTCCGGGATGGCGGCGCAATTGATATCGATGAAGGGCGCGTTGGCACGGTCGCTATGCTGGTAGATGGCCCGGGCGATCAATTCCTTGCCGGTGCCGGTCTCACCACGGATGAGCACGTTCACCGGCTTGGCGGCGATGCGGCCGATCTCCTTGTAAATATTTTGCATCACCGCGCTCTCTCCGATCAACGCGTCCCTTCCGGAGTTCGCCTCGCCGAGCGCCACCGGTTCGGACATGAGCCGGTTACTATCCGCCGCCTTGCCGATCAGTTCGAATAATTGCGGCATGTCGAACGGCTTGAGCAGATAATCATAAGCGCCAAGTTTCGTCGCTTCGATGGCCGTCTGCGTGCTTCCAAAAGCGGTGGCCAGGATAATGGGCAGATGAGGCTGGAGCGCATGCAGTTGGCGCACCAAATCCAAACCGTTGAGACCCGGTAATTTCAAATCCGTGATCACCACGTTGAACGGTTCCCGGGTGGCGCGCGCCAGTCCTTCATCGCCCTGGCTTTCCACGGCCACCTCATATCCTTCTCCCGCCAATGCCCGCTTTAGGGTATCGCGAATACCCGCATCGTCTTCAATGAGCAATATCTTCGTGTTCATTCGGCCAATTGGGGCAGGATGATACCAAAGGTCGTGCCCCGGTTCACCTGGGTTTGATACTGCAATTCACCGCCGTGTTGTTGCACGATCCGCGCTGCGATGGAAAGGCCCAGGCCCGTGCCGTTTGCTTTGGTGGTGAAGAATGGGTCAAACAGGCGCCTTTCCACGTCTGGCGGAATGCCTTTACCGGTGTCGGTGACCTCCAGGATGACCACCGGCACTTCTCCATTGGTCAGCCGCTTTCGGCCTCCCCGCGCGCGTAAAATGATTTTGCCGTTCTGCCCAATGCTGTCAGCCGCGTTCTGGATCAAATTATTCAGCACCTGCCGGCATTGCGCCGGGTCCACCCGCACCCATAAAGGTTCGGAAGGTTCCAGGATAACCTGGATATCGTTCTTTTTCAGTTGATGCGCAAAAGACGTTCGCGATTCCAGGAGGAGGAGGTCGGATGAAATCGTCGCGAATTTAGGCTCAGCGGGCCGGGCAAAGAGGAGGAAGTCATTGACGATCCGTTCCAGGCGAAGGATTTCACGCTCCACCACTTCTACATTGTCGCGTTCCGGCGAAACGCCCTGGAGATTTTTCTTTTGGATGAACAGCGCCGCTTTCACGGCCGTCAACGGATTGCGGATCTCATGGGCCACGCCGGCCGCCAACAGGCCGAGCGCCGCCAGCTTCTCCCGGCGTTCAGCCAGGGCCACGCTTTCCACGAGCTTGATCCGCATCGGCATGATCATTTCCCGGTAAACCATGATCGCCAGGGCGATGCCGCAAAGAAATAACAGTCCCAACAAACCCAAGACCGACCGGCGAAGTTCCACGAGCGACTCATTTGCCTGGGTCAACAGGCCTTCGATCAAATCTGAATGGGCCTCGGCCAAATCTTCTCCCACATCAAAGAGATGCCGGCGCGAAGGCGTCAGGGAATCCCATTGCGCCAGGGTAAAGCCATTGGTTTGGCTGGATGATTGCAGGGTGTCATGCAGGCCTTTGACTTTCTGTAGAAAATCATCGTAGGCGGCGTCGATTTGTTGCAGGATTTTTCTTTCCCGGGATGTGCTCAATTTGTCTTTTCGGACCTGGATCCATGTTTTCATCTCCTGGCTGGCATCCAGAAAATCATTCCAGTTGGTTGCCGTGGGGTCTGCTTGATAGTGGAGCAGTTTGTCGCTGGCCACCCGAAAGGTGTCCCTGAATTTTTCCGAGATATCAGAGCTTTCAGAATGAAGTTGCTCCAGGCGCGTGCGTATTTGAGCCGCCTGTTCCTGGGATTCAATCGTGACGAGGGCGATCAAACCGCCCATGGAGACCATGGCCAGGCCCAATGCGATCAAACGTAATTTCATTCCGAAATTCATTTTTCTGTGAAGAGATTAACTGAAAATACAGGCCGTTTTCCACAAGAACCGCTACAAAGATGCCATGCATACTTGGTTTGCAGGCCAGCATATTATCTTTACAACATTTCGACTTTGAGGGACATCGTTTTTTCTATTTTAGGCCATTTTTCACTATAACCAGTGAACTTTATCGGTGGCGCAATTCGTGCTTATTGATCTTAATCTTTTGTGCCGGGTACTTAAAATTTTCATTACTTATGAAAGCTTTAATCCTCGCGGCAATGGGGAACATGCCAAAAAAGCCGAATTTCTTTATCGTGGGCGCTCCCAAGTGCGGCACGACCGCCTTGGACCAATACCTTGGCAAGCATCCGGACATTTTCATGGCCAGAAAGGAGATGCATTTCTTCGGTTCGGACCTCAAATTTGGCCCGCAATTTTATCGCCGCAGCCACAAATCTTACATGGCGGAATTTGAATCCTGTAAGGACCAAACTTTCATCGGCGAATCTTCCGTTTGGTATCTTTTTTCCCGCTATGCCGCGGATGAGATCAAGGCATTCAATCCCGACGCACGCATCATCATCATGTTGCGCAATCCGGTGTCCATGCTTCACGCGCTGTTTTGCGCGTTTCGCGCCGATGGCAACGAAAACCTTCCCACTTTCGAGAAAGCATTGGCGGCAGAGAATGAACGGCAGATGGGACTATACATTGGACGACAGGCTTATTTGCCGCAGGCGTTAGTCTACCACGCTGCGGCCCGTTACACCGAACAGGTCCAGCGCTATTTCGGTGTCTTTGGCCGCGACCGCGTGCATGTGATTATCTTCGACGATTTTCGGACCGATACCGAGGGTGTTTATCGCAAAACCCTTGAGTTCCTGGGCGCGGCGCCACAAGGCCCGGCTCCGGCCTTCGATCCGGTCAATGCCAACGTCAATGGAAACGAATCCGTCCGCAGTTCGTTTGTGCGGGCCATCTTGAATGATCCTTTGGTGCGCGGCACGGCCATCACCCTGCGTGCCTGGTTGCCGCGGTCGGCCTTTTCTTTGGTGCAAAATGTCGGGCTGCGCCTCAACGCGCTCAATTTTATCAACAGCCGGGAAAAGCGGTCACCCCTGGCAAAGGAATTAGAACAGTCACTGCGTCGCGATTTTGCGCCGGAAGTGGAACGTCTGAGCGCGCTCTTGCGGCGGGACCTGACTCATTGGTGCAGTCCGGATGGAAAATCCACGGCCTGGCGTGAACCGGAGGCGTTGGAATCGGATTCGAGTCGCATCGGAGCTTCCGTTTGATCTTATGAATTGGTTCTCAACCATCGCCAGGGCATTGACGGGAGGGCCGAGAGCCGCTTGTTTATTGTTTTTAGTGTTGTTGTCCGGATTGTTCTATGGCGTTTTCCTCCCGGGATACACCCTATTTTCGAATGACGGTCCCTTGAGCGAATTAGTGACGCAAAGTCATCACCTGCCCGAACGATTTACGGGTTGCTGGCAGGATCTCAACAACGTTGGTTTCAATGGCGGCTCCGCCGTGCCGGACATCAGTTTCGGTTTGCAATGGTTATTGGGCCCCGTCCTGTTCTCCAAATCGTATGCCATCATTTCTCTGCTCATTTTGGGAATGTCAGCGTGGCTTTTTTTCCGGCAATCGCGCCTGGCGCCGCTGGCGTGTTCACTGGGGGCGCTGGCCGCCATCTTGAATTCAACGTTTTTTTCCGTGGCGGCCTGGGGGATCTCCGCGCATGTCCTGACCATCGCTTTGTTTTTCCTGGCGATGGCGGCCTTGCTGGACACTTCGTCACCGCTGCGCTGGTTGCGGGTGATTTTGGCGGGATTCGCCGTGGGCATGGGCGTCACCGAAGGCGCTGATGTCGGCGCTATTTTCAGCCTCTACCTCGGGGCGTTTGTAATTTATCAGGCCTGGATTGCCGAAGGGTCGCGTATAAAAAACCTGGCGATCGGGATCGCTCGTCTGATGGTCGTGGCCATTTGCGCCCTCTTTTTTGCCTCGCAGGCCATTTACGGATTGGTGACCACTGTCGAAGGTGTGGCGGTGACGTCGCAACAAACGGTTAATACCAACACCGCGCAAAAGCGATGGGATTGGGCCACGCAGTGGAGCCTGCCCAAAAAAGAGATGCTCAGCCTCGTCGTGCCCGGTCTTTTTGGTGATCGCCTGGATACTGCGGGTGGCGGCAATTACTGGGGTGAGATGGGCCGGGATGCGTTGTTGCAAAAATATCTTGATGCCGGCGGCCAGGGCACGCCGCCGCACGGGTTTTTGCGTTACACCGGCGGTGGCAATTATGTGGGGACGCTCGTCGTTCTCATCGCCCTCTGGGCCGCGGCGCAATCGCTATTTAGAAAAAACTTTGTCTTTAATGATCGCCAGCGTTATTGGCTTTGGTTTTGGCTGGCGATCGCGGTTTTCTCCTTATTGCTCGCTTTGGGACATTACGCGCCTTTTTATCGTCTGGTTTATTCGCTGCCGTATTTCTCCACCATCCGCAATCCGACCAAATACCTTTACCCGTTTGGCGTCGGCATGGTCGCGCTTTTCGCCTTTGGCGTTGACGCGTTACAGCGCCGTTATATGGAGATGCCCCTAAAAAAAGGCGTCATCTCGCGGTGGGCGGGATTTGAGAGTTGGTGGAAACGCGCCAGCGGTTTTGATAAGTCCTGGGTTTACGGCTGCGGCCTGGTCTGGGTCGCCAGCCTGGCCGGTTGGTATATTTATGCGCAACACCACGATCAACTGGTGCATTATCTGCAATTCAATCGTGTGGGCGGTAATTTGGATTCTGTTGCCGATTATAGCATCCATCATGTGGGATGGTTCGTCGTGTCGTTTTTTCTGGCGGTTAGCCTCTTGATTTTGATCCTGAGCGGCGCGTTTGTCGGCAAACAATCCGGCGGCGTTTTGCTGGCGATATTGTTGGTGGCGGACCTGGGCCTGGCGAACCTGCCCTGGATCACTTTTTGGAATTACCGGGACAAATATGCGTCGAATGCAGTTGTCGATCTGTTGAAGGACCAACCTTATGAGCATCGTGTTGCGATCGCTCCGGTCGCTGTATCGGCAGGGAAATTTTCGACATTCTCCCAGATTTACCGGGTCGGATGGTTGCAGCAACAATTTCCTTATTATGACATCCAATCGTATGACGTGGTGGATATGCCGCGAATTCCCGAAGATTACCTGGCTTTCAGGCAGCAATTCCTCGGGACCAATGGATTAAGCATGTCGAAGACGAGGCGCATGTGGGTGTTGGAGAATACCCGGTACGTACTGGGCCCGGCCAATTTGGTCACATATTGGAACTTATCGGATCCGTTGGGAAAATATCCGCTCCGGCCCGTGATGCAGTTTGATATGGTTACCAGGCCTGGAGTCGTAGAGGTCACCAGCCCCGATCAGGTCACCGTTATTCCTTCATCTGAAGGGGCTTTGGCCCTGTTTGAATTTGACGGGGCCCTGCCGCGCGCCAGCCTTTTTTCCCGCTGGCAGGTTGATACCAATGTTCCTGATGTGTTGAACCACATCGCAGACCCTGACTTTGACCCACACTCGATGGTCTATATGGATGGCCCTCCGCCCACTTCGATTGCCCAGGCCGCCAATCCAGCCAGCTCATCCGCTGGAACCGTGGATTACGTCCATTACGCGCCCAAAGACATCCTGCTCAAAGCCGATGCCACTGCACCCTCGGTGTTGCTGCTAAACGACCATTTCGATCCGAATTGGAAAGTCTTCGTGGACGGCCAATTAGGGCAATTGTTCCGCTGCAATTTCCTGATGCGCGGCGTCTATCTTCTTCCCGGCATGCATCAGGTTGAGTTCAAATTTGAACCGCCGGTAGGCTTGCTCTATGTCAGCGTTATCGCCGTTGGCATCGGGTTATTGTTGCTCGGCCTCTTCATTATTTTAGTCCTTAAGACCCAGGCGCCGGTGATGGCCCCGGAAACCGTGGCATCTGTCCAGGCGCCCGCCGCAAAAGTAGAACCAAAAGTTCAATCCCCCGTTGCTAAAATTGAACCTAAACCCAAGTCGCCGCCTCGTCCCAAGGCTGTCTCCGGCAGAAATGGAAAGAGATGACGATCCTATGCTTATGAAAAAAATTTTATTAGCAGACGATGACGCCAGTGTATGCCAAATGCTTGGCAACGTCCTCGAACTCGAACACTACCAGGTGGTGCGCGCCCGAAACGGGCGTGAAACGGCCGCCCTGTTCTTTGCCGAAACGCCGGATTTGGTTTTGCTGGATCTGAATATGCCTGACCGGAGTGGTTGGGAGGTTTTCGAACTGCTGCATCAAACCCATCCTTCCGTGCCGGTCATCTTCATCACCGCCTTATCGCAGCAGCAAAGCCGGGCCACCCGCCTGGGCGTCCTGCTTATGGAAAAGCCCCTGGATATTCCGCTCCTTTTGGAAACCATCCGGGGTTGCCTGGCCGGACCGGAAATGGAGGAAGGACAAGTGTTCCAGTTGGAATTCGAGCCGGATAAAGCCCCGGCAGAACCACATGTTTTACAATGAAAGCCGCCCGAATTTTTTCCACCATCCGCCTGAGTCGATTCCATGCGATCATTTTCCAGGTGCCCATCAAGCATTCCCCAGGCAGGAAGACGAAGATCATGCCGCCAACGATTTCCGTTCAGGCTGGATTGATTCCTTGCCGTTCTTCCCCGTCGTCCTTGTCGCGACGTAGTTAGGCAAAGGCGGATCTGTCTACGCACTGAACTTTCGTTTTAATCAATTCCCCATGGTCCTCAAACGGTAGTGAATGCCGGTCGTTGGCGTGGCCACCCTATATTTTCCTGTAAGCGTCCGCAACATCGTGCCAATCGCACACCTCGGGATGGATCAAATGCGCGAGGAGTTCCACTCCATCCACCACACGCGGGCCGGGCCGGGCGAAGTAAGCATTCGCATCCATGGCGAACACGCGACAATTCCGCACAGCGGGTAAATTGCTCCAACCGTCCTGTTGCAATAATACACTTGCCTGCCGGGCTGCGTCCTTCATACCAAAACCGCACGGTGATACGATCAGGATTTCCGGCGACCACTCCTCGATATCCTTCCACGAGATGCGCACCGAATCGACGCCTTTGCGCCCCAACGCATCCTCTCCGCCGGCCAGATCGACCATTTCCGGCACCCAATGCCCGCAACAGTAATAAGGATCGATCCATTCCAGACAAAGAACGCGCGGTCGATGCGACACTTTCCGTGTCAGTTCAGCCGTTCTTTTCAGGCGCGCTTCCGCCGCGGTGCAAACCGCCTGCGCTTGTGCCACGCGGTCCGTGGCTGCGCCCAGCTCGCGAAGGTTATCAAAGATTTCCGCGATGCGATGTGGCGTGAGCCAGAGGATTTCAGGTTTGAGCGGCAACGCCGCCAATGCCTGCGTGATCTCATTGCCGGATGGAGCGCAGACCTGACAAAGCGCCTGCGTGAGGATATGCGTCGGCGCCAGCTCTTCCAACAACCGCTCGTCCACCTGGTACAGCGCCTGGCCGCTGCCGATGCGCGCTGCGACCGCCACATCGATTTCCCGCAGTGACATGCTCTCTAATGCCATTGCCGGACGCACCACCACCGGTTTAGTCTTTGCGGCGGGCGGAAAATCACACTCATGGCTTACCCCTACCAGTTGGTCGCCCAGTCCCAGTGCGAAAACCATTTCGGTTGCCGCCGGCAAGAACGATATCAAACGCAGTTCTTTCATTCATCAAGTCCGCCGATAGGGGATCTTTCAAGTTTGGAGCGCCCCGCCAGCGCGGAAACAACCCGAAATTTTTCACCGTCACTCATTTCCATCCAGCGGGCGACTTCGTCTCTCGTCCGCCCGCAACCCACGCAGATATCGGCTTCGTTTAAGCGGCAGATTTGGATGCAAGGGGAGGGGACGTTCATGCGGGCAACAGGTCGCAAAACCAGAATCCTTTCGTCTCGCGCGGCCCCGTCGTGGGACACACATAAGCCCCCTGGGAATCAGATGGATGGGTCACCTCGACCGCGCGATAGACTTTTTCGCCCAGCGCAAACTTCACCGGCTCTTTGAAGACCGGTCCCGCGAACGCAAAGGAATGGTATTCGCCGTTTTCACCGCACGGATCGACGTTTGCCGGCAGCGTGCGGATAAATTCCGCATCGATGCTACGGCCCACGGCCGACTCATCCAGATAGGCATCGTTCACGCAACAGATCACCGTGCCGAAGCCCAGCTCGAAAAATTCCCGGATCAAGGCGCGCGAATCATTTTTCCATAGCGGAAAAATTCCCCGCATCCCGATGCCGGCCAGGTTTTGCTCGCGCCAACGTTTCAAATCTTCCAGGAAGATATCCCCGAAGGCGCAGCCGACGACGCCCTGTTTTTGGTGGGCCAGCAGGCAGGCGGACATCTTTTGATGGTACTCGTCGTTCGAACTGCGCTGGCTTAAAAAGATCTTTTCCAGCGGCAAACCGATGGAAGCCGCCTGTCGCTCGAGCAGATCCACCCGCACGCCATGCATCGATACCCGCTGGAAATGCTCATTGCAGGTCGTCAGCAGGGAGACAACCTCATAACGGTCTTCGCGCAGCACACGATTCAACGCCAGCGCGGAATCCTTTCCGCCGCTCCAGCAAAAAACGATTTTTTCCTTCATCAAAATTCCATCCGGTACGTTACGGCTTCCAGCTTTGAAGTTTTGTTCGTGGGAGTCAAGGCCTGGTGCGAGACAGGTTGAAGTTTGATCCAGTGGCAGCTTGCCACTTTACGAGATTGCTGTCATTTTCCCGTCCCTTTGAGGCACAATTTATGTCCCAATCACGAAATCGATACCTGATCATCATGATTTTGGGCGGACTATCCACCGTTAGCCCGTTCGCCATCGACATGTATCTGCCTGCGTTCCCGGAGGTCGCCGCCGCTCTGCACACCACCACCGCGCATCTTTCCCTGTCCATTTCCAGTTACTTTGCGGGGTTGGCCATCGGCCAACTCTGTTACGGCCCCTTGCTCGACCGGTTTGGGCGCAAACTGCCCCTGTACGCGGGCCTCGGCATTTTCATGGTCGCATCCATTCTCTGTCTTTTTTCGCAATCGGTGGAATGGCTGATCGCCTGTCGTGTCCTGCAGGCGATGGGAGGATGCGCTGCGCAAGTCGCCGCCATGGCCATGGTACGCGACTTTTTCCATGTCGATGAGACCGCCAAGATCATTTCCCTGCTGATTCTCATCCTCAGCGTATCGCCGTTCCTGGCGCCGAAGGTGGGATATTTCGTGGCCAAACATTTTGGCTGGCAGGCGGTGTTCATTGTCCTGGCGTCGTTTGTTCTCCTGATGCTTGTCATTTCCATCTGGAAATTGCCCACCGGGCATCAACCCGATAAAAGCATTTCGTTGCGGCCTATGCCGATCCTGCGCAATTACCTCATCGTCCTGCGCGAACCTCAATTCCTGACGTATGCCCTCTCGGGGGCGTTTGTGTTCTCCGGCCTGCTCGCCTACGTCGCCAGTTCGCCCATTGTTTTTATGGAATATTTTCATGTCAGCCCGCAGTTGTTCAGTACTATCTTTGCCGTATTGGCTGTCGGTTTTGTCGGCAGCAACCAGATCAACGTCTTCCTGCTCCGCAAATTTACCAGCGAACAGATTTTTCGCGGCACTTTGCTGGTGGATTGTCCGATGGTGACTTTACTGCTGGCCGGGACCATTTTTGGATGGTTCAACCTGTCCGAAACGCTAGTCCTGCTTTTCATCATCCTTTCAAGCCTGGGATTGGCGTTCCCCAATGCGGCAGCTCTCTCCCTCGTACCCTTTGAACAGAACATCGGGAGCGCTTCCGCCATGCTCGGTTTCCTGCAAATCGGCATTTCGGTCGTCGCCTCCGCCGCCATTGGCGTGTTCAATTCGCACACTCTGATGCCCGTAGCCCTCATCATGGCCCTCACTTCATGGATCGGCCTGGCCGTCCTGCTGCTTGGCAAACGCCGCATTCACGGCCTGCGCTACGTGGAAGAAAAAGGCGCCGACTTCCTGCCTCATTGAACGTTGGAGGTTGGGTGGTTCCACCTTTTCCCATGCATCCTGCATACACTTTTGCGCCGAAAACTTGCGCCATGCAATTACTCCTAAACCTGTTCATGTGAATTTCCTTTATATTCGATGTTTTTCCCTGTTTAGATTTGCGGCACACCTATTGCTAAATGTATCTCGACTGTTATTAGTAAACCAGCGCCTTCAACAAGCGTTGGTCTCCCCCTAACAGCTGGAACTGCCTGTTTCCAGCTGTTTTCTTTTTTTATATACAAAAATTCCATCGGCGGTGTCTTTTCAATGAATGGACCGTGATTCGCAGGTCAAAGCATCGATGGCGGCTGCGCTTGCTGCCGTCGGCATTCTGTTTTTGTTGGCCGCCGGCGCGAGTTCTGCCGGTAATCGGCAGACCAGCACCGTGGAAGACAACAATCCCGAAAAATTTTACCTGGTAGCCACCAATTTGGCCTATACCTACAGTTTCACCTATGATCCTCTCGCCCAGGACCAATGGCTCTTTCGAACTGGCGACGGGAGCACACTGGGCGAGCCGTTTTTGCGGTAGATCATTTTGGCAGGAGGGTGCCTTAAACGTAATTTCGCGTAATTTCGCGTAACTTCGCGCAACACATTTCCAGAATCGATGACGAGGAACAATTCGCATTCCGAAGTCTGGGGTGGAAAAAGAGTTAAAAAAAATTGGTAAACAAGGGTAAACAACGGTAAATCCGCCGGGGAAAAGCGGA